>JBGAHL010000053.1:0-17958 GCA_044226205.1 Saprospiraceae bacterium | reverse complement strand
GCCCCTCCGTACCTGTTGTCTCCACCATTTGCTACAAATCTTTCGGGGCGCTGCCCCTGCCTAAGTTTTTACAAATTGATATGCTATTTCAATCAAAAAATATGCTTCGCGACATAGCTGCCATCACTGCGCTATGCTTCGCTTTCCAACTCGGCGCTCAGGACACCCTGTATTTTGACAAGGCCTATGAAGCCACGCGCCACCGTGATAGCGCTTTTTTCTTTGAAATCCGGCTCTTTGATCCTGCCGATACCAATCGCTGCACGGTGCTCAGTTACTATGCCAGCGGCAAGGTCATTTCTGCCGTTAAATATTCCAATTTCAGAAAAAACGAATGCAACGGGAGGAGCAGTTTCTGGAACAAAAAACAACAGCTCAGCCACGAGATCCCCTACAAAGAGGGCAAAAAACAATGCGTTCAAAAGGTTTTTTATGAAAACGGGCAGTTGAAATCCGCGATTACCTGGGATCAGGATACCCTGGTTCGGGCCGCTTTTTTTAACGAAGACGGTACGCCCAAAACGGAAGTGTACGAAGACGACCCGCTCTTCGAAGGGGATCAGCAAGCGCCTCTTTTTCCGGGAGGTCTGGGAGCGCTGAGCTTGTATTTGAGGACCTTGCTAAGATACCCGGAACAGGCCAGGGAGCATAATATTCAGGGGACGGTACTGGTCAGTTTCGTGGTGGAGAAGGACGGAGAATTGACCAACATCGCTTTGGAAAAATCCGTTGCGCCCGTCCTCGATCAGGAAGCGCTGCGGGTGGTGAATCGAATGCCGCGTTGGGAGCCCGGCCGCATCGACGAGGCGCCCGTCCGGGCGAAATATGTCCTGCCAATCACCTTTCGGCTCGAATAAACCGTTCAGATATTGATCCCCAGGGCCAGAATGCGCTTCCATTCCGGGTGTTTTTTCAGGTAGGCTTTCACATACGGGCACCAGGGCACGAGTTTCATTTTGTTGTCTTCGAGGTAGTGCAGGGTTTTTTCCACAATGGCTTCGCCCACGCCGCGGCCACCCAGTTCGGGCGGCACTTCGGTGTGCAGCAGCGACATGCGGTCGCGTTGCAGTTCGTACTCGATTTTGGCTTTGTGGCCCTCCACGACCAGTTCGAACTGGCGAAGGTTGGTGTTGTTGACGAGGGGAAGGGGCTCGAATTCAGGTTTCATGACAAGGCAAGCGGTTGGTTGAATCATCCTCAACAAACCACCTGCCTTGTTGTTGGCGACAGGGGGTCAAAGTTTGACAAAACGACCAAAGTTGCCGGCCGCTTCGACCTGGTAAATTCCGGGCGGTGCATCGCCGATGTTTTCATACCATTCGACTGATCCGGCCGGAATTTCCCGGTCGAGCAGCAGTTGCCCTGCCGTATTATACAGGCGGCAGCGGGTCGGAGCCGCGTATGCCCGGGGCAACACGATGCGGATTTGGTCGGTAGCAGGATTGGGGATTACGCCAATCCGACTGTCCGGACTGCCGGGTTCGCCGGTTGAAACGGTGGGCCATAATTCTTCACAGGCATAGTCGTTGCTGCGGTTGAAATCGAGCCGGTCGTTGGGCGCCGATACCCAGAAGCACATTTTCACGGGATAACCCGAGGCATAAACTTTCAAGGTGTCGATCAGGAAGCTCATTTCTTCCCCGGGCGCCAGGTTGAGGTTTTCGAGGCGCATGCTGAAATGCTTTTTATTATTACACCAGTCTTCAAATTCGAGATAGCCGAGCTTGTTGGCAAGCAGGTTCACGCTGTTCACAACCACCGGGCTATTGTTCTGAAGGGTCAACAGGTATTGGCCGCTATCGATTTTCCAAACGAAGTCGAAGACAGGTAACGAATCGGGTGTGAAAACAGGCGGATTCAGGACAGTCATAGAGAGGGAAACATCCAGGCTGTCTTCATTGGGCGGGTTGCCGTTGGCATCGAAATTCCGGATGAGGAGATGACTGCTTGCCTGGTTGTTGTAATTGCCAGCGGTGTAAGCACCGCGGGCTTCGAAGCCGACCAGTGTAATATCGAATTGCGTAACCTTCATTTCCAGAATATTAAACCCGGTCAAATCGGGCAGGTCGACGACCCCTATCGGCTGAAAATTGTTGTCAAAAAAACGGACTATATGGCCTACGCCAGACTCATTGCATAGCACGGCAGAGCCATTGCCATGAGGGATACACAGGACCGGCGAAAAACTATAGCCTGTGACATTGGGACTTCCTGTCAAGGGAATTTTGCCCACTAATCCGTATGCCATTTCCCAAATAGTCCCTGAAGCATCGATCATGCCATGATCGAACGATTGCCAACTACCCAAAGTAGAGAAAATAATCTGCTGTACTCCTCCGCTCACGGGGTCGTAGCGCTTTACCCCTTTGCGATAGAACACGACGATTGTGCCATCGACCGGATTGATTGCCATGTCGAAACCATAGGCTTCCCATTGGTTGATCAACTGACCGGAATTGGCATCCACGATGAGCAGCCCTGAACTCAGATCACCTTGATGAAACAGGACGATGGTATCATTTTCTATGCCGTTTTTTTGCTCCAGGCGCATGATCTCCGGATAGGTTTCTGCATTGGGCGCCTGGGAATAGGTGGAGTCGACGTAGCTCGTCCAAAGCGGGTTGCCGCTCGGGTCGTAACATTTGATAAATATCCGCGACAAATTCACCCCGCAGTCCCGGTCCCAGCCGGCGACCACCAGGTTGCCATTGGCGAGTTCCATCACATCGTGCAGGGCCACATCGCCATTGATCTGAAGATGATCCAGCAGTTGCCAGTCTCCGGAATTCGCATCCCAGTCCAGCAGGTATCCTTTGCTGAATTGCGAAAGTTTGTCAAACAGCCTGACATCTTCTCCGCCGGTCATGCCTGCCAGAAGAAAGTGTCCGTCATTTTTTCGGGTGAAACCAAGGGGAGTTCCGTCCAGATCGCCGGGGAAATTATAGGCGAGGTTTTGGGTGTACAGATCGTTGCAAAAGAACAGGAGCAGTAGAAAAAGCCAGTTGTTTTTCATGGGAATCAATTTTGAATAAGTTGCGTTGAAGGTATGTCAGGCCTAAAATTAGGCCGGGCCATTTGATTATGAAAGGATGAAAATGTCGCTTCGAGTCAATTCCGGGCTTTTGCCCGGCGGAACCAGGCAATTGGCCAGTTTTTTACACAAGCGATACCGTCACGGCATTTTCCACTAATTTTGCGTCTTCTTTTCACAAACCGCCCCCGCCGTTCGTATGGCGCGCGGGCACCCGCCTTTCGTCTGGGTGGGCTAAACCAGTTTTTTATCATGATCAAAATCACTTTCCCCGACGGCAACGTTCGTGAGTATGCCGCCGGAACCACGGCGCTCGACGTGGCCAAATCCATCAGCGAAGGCCTCGCCCGCAACGTGCTGGCCGCCGGCGTCAACGGCGAAGTGCGCGACCTGCTCCGCCCGATCAACGAAGATGCCAGCATCCTTTTTTACAAATGGGACGACAAGGAAGGCAAATCGACCTTCTGGCACTCCTCCGCCCACTTGCTGGCCGAAGCCCTCGAAGCGCTGTTCCCGGGTATCAAATTCGGGATCGGTCCGCCCATCGACAACGGTTTTTACTACGACGTGGATACGGGCGACCGTCCCCTGACCGCCGCCGACCTGCCCCTCATCGAGCAAAAAATGCTCGAACTGGCCCGCAACAAAAGCGAATATCAGCGCCGCGAAGTCTCCAAGGCCGATGCGATCAAGTATTTCAACGACAAAGGCGATGAATACAAACTCGAACTCATCGACGGCCTCGAAGACGGACAGATCACGTTTTACCAGCAAGGCAATTTCGTCGACCTCTGCCGCGGGCCGCATATCCCCACGACCGAGCCGATCAAAGCCGTCAAATTGCTCAACCTCGCCGGCGCCTACTGGCGCGGCGATGAAAAACGCAAACAGCTGACGCGGATCTACGGCATAACCTTCCCGAAGCAAAAAGAACTGGACGACTACCTCGTCCTGCTCGAAGAGGCCAAAAAACGCGACCACCGCAAGCTCGGCCAGGAACTCGAACTTTTTATGTTTTCGGAAAAAGTGGGTCAGGGACTTCCGATCTGGCTGCCCAAAGGCACGGCCCTGCGCCAGCGGCTCGAGGATTTTTTGAAAAAAGAACAACTGCGCCGCGGCTACCAGGCCGTCATCACGCCGCATATTGGTTCCAAAAAACTGTACGTCACCTCCGGCCACTGGGAGAAATACGGCAAAGACTCTTTCCAGCCCATCCTCACCCCCGACGATGGCGAAGAGTTTTTGCTCAAACCCATGAACTGCCCGCACCACTGCGAGATTTTCGGCTACAAACCGCGCTCCTACCGCGAATTGCCGGTGCGCATCGCCGAGTTCGGCACGGTGTACCGCTACGAGCAGTCGGGCGAGCTTCACGGCCTGACCCGCGTGCGTTGCTTCACGCAGGACGATGCGCACCTGTTCTGCACCGAAGACCAGATCAAGGAGGAATTCCTCGGCGTACTCGAACTCACGCAGTATGTGTTGAGAAAACTAGGTTTTGAAAAATACACGGCCCAGATCAGCCTCCGCGATCCGGAGAACAAGCAGAAATACATCGGTTCGGAGGAAAACTGGCAAAAAGCCGAACAAGCCATCATCGACGCCGCGGCGGAAGTAGGCCTCAATACCGTGACCGAGCTGGGTGAAGCTGCTTTCTACGGCCCGAAACTCGATTTTATGGTCAAGGATGCGCTCGGCCGCTCCTGGCAGCTGGGCACCATCCAGGTTGACTACAACCTGCCGGAGCGTTTCAACCTCACTTACGTGGGCGCCGACAACCAGGAACACCGCCCGGTGATGATCCACCGCGCGCCCTTCGGCTCCATGGAACGTTTCATCGCCGTATTGACCGAGCACTGTGCCGGTAAATTCCCCTTGTGGCTCACGCCCGAGCAGTTTGCCATCCTGCCCGTGTCCGACAAATACATCGAATACGCCATGCAGGTGAAGCAGCAACTGGAAATGCAGGACCTGCGCGGCTTTGTCGACGACCGCAACGAAACCATCGGCCGCAAGATTCGCGACAACGAGTTGAAGCGGATCCCGTTCCTGCTCATCGTGGGCGAAAAGGAACAGGAAGCCGGTACGGTCAGCGTGCGCAAGCAAGGCGAAGGTGATCAGGGCGCTGTGGCGGTTGCCGAGTTTGCGGAGCAACTGCGCGCCGCGCTGTAGCGCCGACTGTAGCGCCGACCTGTAGCGCCGACCTACAGGTCGGCCCACGATCGGCATTCCGTCTGAATACCGGGCCGGATTTAGATGGCGAGCAATGCCTTTTTGATGTTTTTGTGGACGATCGTGCGCCGACCAGGAGGTCGGCGCTACAGGTCGGCGCACGATCGGAAGCGTTACCACGATTGGAAGGCTGTCTGGATGTACGGCCGAATTCTGATTGGAGGCAATGCCTTTTTGGGCTTTTTCGTGGACGATCGTGCGCCGACCAGGAGGTCGGCGCTACAGAAAAAAACCGGCGCAAGGTCGTCTCCATTGCGCCGGCTACACTACGCCATTATTCAGCCCGAGTTGCGGGGAGACTAGGTAGTGGCCAAACAAGATCTTCAGTTGGTTTGTGGCTGAATCCTAATGTCGCAGTGTTCGGGCGTTTTTTATCAAACAGGAGCCAAATGGCCCTTTTGTGCGATTTTATCAGGTTAAATGGGGTTGGGGGATGATCGTTTAAAATGAAGAGGGCAGTTTACTGTTCGGAATCAGGGGATAAAAGGAGGTTGAGGGCTGAGAAAGTCCGTGTGTTGTTGCTTGTTTGATAAGGCAAAGGTGCGCCGACAGAGCGCGCCTGTGTAAGCGCAATTACACGGGATTTGAAAAACAGGTGTTTTTACGGGTATGCCCTCCGTAGTTCCCACGGAAGGCCCGGGCGTTAATCCACCCGATTCATTTAAAATGAGGCGTATTTTTTAAATCACTTAGAAAGAAGGATTTACATTTATCGTCGAATCAAATCCTTCTCTTTATTGACCAAAAATTTGACATGAGACAACTGTTCAGCCTCACCCTTTCCGTTTTACTTTTCACTTTCATTGTGGCGTGTTCGCAGCAGGCGCCCAAGCCGCCGGCTGCTCCGCCGGCCGATTTGTCGAAAGTCGAAACGCCCGCCAACGGGGAAATCGACTCTGCGGCAGCCGTAACGGCCATCTCCCGCTGGGACACCCTGCGCCCCTCGATTCAGGATGCGCTGGCCAAAGGCGGCAACCCCTCGGCCGCGGCCAAGGTGCCCCTGGGTTTCGAGGTGCCGAAAGCCGACATCATGTCCCTCGCCAGCATTTTGCCGCCAAGCGCCACGCATCTCTACGCCATGCTCTCCCTGCAGAACGACAGCCTCGGGCGTACGCAGCTGACCCTGATCTTCCAGGCGGAAGACCGCACGGGTAAATTGAGGTATTACGATTTTTCGGAGCCCTGCCCGCCCTGCGAGGTGACAGGATTTGCCGATTAGTCGTAGCTTTGGTGCATGCAACTTACCCTGTTGGATCAATTCTACCGTATTTCGACAATCCCCCTGTTGTGTCTGCTGTTTTCCTGCATTTTGGGGGTGCGTTACTGGCGGCGGCTGCCGCAGTCTTTGAAGGCCCTGATGGTTTACCTTTTTTTCAGTTTTGCCATCGAAATAGGGTCGAGGCTGGCAGCCGTCGCTTTCCACCAGAACCTGCCCTTGTTGCATGTTTATACATTTGGTGAGGTCTTGTTGCTTTCCCTGTTTTACCGGCAAATCCTGGACGACAGTTCCGGTTTTAAACAATATTTCAACTGGATTGTCGGGGCGGTGCTGACGCTGGTAGTCCTCAACACGATCTTTCTTCAGGGTATTTTCGAGTTTAATTCCTATGCCAAAACACTGGCCCAGGTATTGATCATTTTATACGCGTTTGACTATGCATTTCGTATCCCGGAACAGGAAGACAATGACCCTGACCTGACCCGGGTGCTGCGTCAGATCAATGCTGCCATCCTGATTTATTACTGTGGCAGTTTGTTCATTTTTATGGCCAGCAGCTTTGAAAGTGAAGCGAGAGAGGTGTTCAGACGCTTGTGGTACGTGAACAAGATTCTGTTGCTGGTTTTTCAATTGATTATCCTCATTGCCTTATGGAAAGTGGTTTTCAAGCCTCCGAAATCTTCTTCTTCGTCGGCGCGGGCATCCTCATCATGATTGCCCTGGCGCTGGTGGTGGTAGCCTACACCGGCCGCGCACAACGCCGTATGCTCTTGCAACGCATGCAGGCACAGGCCGCCGAACTTCGACATCAGGAAGAACTCGTCAGACACAACCTCGCTACCCAGGAAGAAGAACGCAAACGTATTGCCAGCAACCTGCACGACGACATCGGTTCCAAACTCGGCGTACTTCACCTCACCTTCCACCGCCTGCGCCGCACCGATGCCGCCAATGACCAGTACGGGGCTATGTGCGAAGAAATTGACGGCCTGATCGCCACGACACTCGATACCACCCGGCGAATATCCCATGAATTGCTCCCGCCCACCCTCGAGGATTTCGGCCTGCTGGAAGCCTTGCAGGAACTTTGCGAAAGTATCCGCAAAACAGGCGCCCTCGAAGTTCAACTCGATATCGACCTCGAACGCAGCGACCTGGGCGGCGCCGATACCGAACTGCACCTTTTCCGAATCGTGCAGGAACTCTGCAACAACACCCTCAAATACGCGCAGGCCGACCATATTTTTATCAAACTCGGCAAAACGAACCGGGGTAAACAATTGAGCTATCGCGACGACGGACAGGGCTTCGATCCCGATAAAATCAAAAGCCGCGGACTGGGCATGAAAAACCTGGAAAGCAGAGCCAAAACCATCGGCGGCGCCTGGCATATCCGCACCGCGCCGGGGCAGGGCTTCGAGGCAAGCGTCGAGTTTTAATGTATAAGGTTTATAAGGTTTATATAGTTTATAAGGTTTATGGGGGATTATGAAACTTCGTCGTGCTCAAAAACTGGCAGTGTAATATCATATTTTTAAAACCTTGTTTTAACCCGAAAATACGCGCCACATGGACAACCAGATCATCTCCCTCGCCATTGCCGACGACGAAGCCCTGTTCCGCCGGGGCATGCGTCTGATTTTACAGGACTATCCGGATATTCAGGTGCTGCTCGAAGCCGAAAACGGCGAAGACCTGCTCGACAAAATCCGCTCCGTGCCCGACCCTCCCGACGTCTTGTTGCTCGACCTGAAAATGCCGGTCATGGGCGGCATCGAAGCGGCCAAAATCATTCGGGAGCAATTCCCGTCCATTCACATCGTAGTGCTGTCGTCACATGTCAGCAAAGCTTTTATTCTCAATATGATAGAAATAGGGGCGGCGAGTTATCTGGGCAAAAATGCTCACCCCGACGAGGTGGTGGAAACCATTCGCCAGGTGCGCGACCGGGGTTTTTATTACAATGCGATGGTCATGGAGGTCATTCGGGAAAGTATGATGGGCAAATCGGCGCCCGCGCCTTTGCCCGATCCTGCTATCACGCTCACGGCCCGGGAGCGCGAGGTGTTGCAACTCATTTGTGAAGAATACACGACCCAGGAGATCGGGGAAAAACTTTTTATCAGCACCCGTACGGCCGAAGGGCACCGCAACAATTTGCTGAGCAAGCTCGGCTGCCGCAATGCCGCCGGCCTCGTCGTGTATGCCATTCAGCACGGCCTTGTAAGCCTGGACAAGAAAAATTAATCCAGACAGGCATCGTGCAAGCGGTCGGGGGTATCTCTCCTTAAAATCCACTTCTGTTATGCGCTGGAAAACTATTCTCCCGGCGGGGCTGTTCGCCCTGCTTGCCATTGCTTTGTCTGCTCAAAACCCCTGTGACACGGTTCAGGTAGTTGCGCAGGCAACCGCCACCAATCTCACATGCGACAACCCCTTCACTACGCTTACTGGCGCCCTGGACCCCAGCGCGCTGAGTTACCATTGGACGGGCCCCGGCGGGTTCAGTTCAGAGGAAAGGGTTGCGCAGAATTACCTCAAGGGGAATTATCTCCTGGTCGTTACCGGCGCTTATGGCTGCACGGCCGCGACAAGCGTTGTGGTGTATGATAATTGTGATTTTGTAGAGCTGGTCCCCCCCGCCTGCTATCCTCCATATGATGAAATCGTTCCCGCTGATGATTGCTTCGATGCCTGCGTGATGCCTTATCTGCCGCCCAATGTTGTATATAACACAGGGGGATATAGCCCCGGCAACACGCCGCCGGGCTGGTGCGGCACGATTGAAAATGACCAGTGGTTTGCTTTTGTCGGCGGAACCGGCCCGGGAACGATCACCGCAACCCCCAGCAATTGCGCCAACGGCGACGGTATTCAGATCGGCGTGTTAGACGATTGTTTTAACGGCAACGTGATCGCCTGCAATGGCGGTTTCGAGGGCGGCGGAAATACGCCGGTCAGTATCACGCTCAATACTTTGAACCCGGGCGAGGTATACTATCTAGTCGTGGACGGCTACGCGGGCGATGTTTGCGACTTTACGTTTCAGGTAACGGGCAGTGTTTGCGACAGTTCGACGCATCCGCAGTCGCCTCCCGTGGAGGTTTTTGGAGACACGCTTGTTTGCCCGAACGGGACGGCCATATACACAGCCCTGAATCTGGGGCCCTCCCTGGCCACGGCGTATATGTGGACAGCCCCTCCGGGCGCTACGGTTAACGGAAGTACGCCGCCAACCCTGATTTACAAGCCTGCCGGTCAATTTGTTGTCGTCAATATGGGCACTGCAAGCGGGTTTGTGTGTATGCGGCCCGTCTATTATTTCGCTCCACCCGGGCCGCCTGCCTGCATATTTGTAGAGGTGGAGCAAATTCCACCGACCATCCTCCCCGAGGTCACCATCTGCCCGGAGCTTTTGCCTTATGAATTGCCCTGGGGAGACCTGGCTTTGTCATCCGGGGTGTATATGACTACTTATACCACTGATCAAGGCTGCGACAGCATAGTGAAGCAAAAGATATTTGTAAAACCTCCGATCATAACCAACCTGGGTACGATCAGGTTGTGTGCCGGAGAATGTGTGGAGATAGCTGGCGAGGATTATTGCATTCCGGGTAGTTACAGCGCTTACGCGTCGTCGTACCTGGGCTGCGACAGTGTAATCAACTTCAATGTGCAGATGCTCAATCCTGTTGCTGAAATAATCGGCGGCGGAACCCTGAATTGTTATCAACCATCCATTACCCTTAATTCTGCTCCAAGTGCAGGGACCAAAACCTGGACTAATGGCTCGGGTCAAATTGTTGGCGCCGGGAATTCCCTCACGGTCACACAGCCCGGGACCTACACGCTTACCTGTACCCAGTCGTCGGGTGGTGTCGTATGTACAAAATCCGACCTGGTATCCATTGACCAAGACTTTACTTCGGTGACAGCCATTGCACAAGGCGGCACCCTGACCTGTTCTTCACCTTCAATCACCTTGTATGGCAGTGCGTCCGATCCGCAGGCTTTGCTCAGCTGGACCGGTCCGAATGGATTCACCGCTTTCGGCGCCGATATCACCGTAAATACGCCAGGTTCTTACACCTTGCTGGCCCTGTTGCCCAACGGCTGCACGGATACCGATGTCGCTACCGTCGTTTCCGAACAGAGCGTAATTGCCGTGACTACCAGCGGCGGTACCCTCACCTGCACCTCGCCTTCGATCACCCTGCATGGCGAAGTATCCGATCCGCAGGCATCGCTCAGTTGGACCGGTCCGAATGGATTTACTGCCTCCGGCTCCGATGTAACGGTAACTGCACCAGGTAATTACATCTTGCTGGCGACCTTGCCCAATGGCTGCTCCGACACCGATGTGGCTACCGTCGTTTCCGATCAGGCCATACCCGTTGTGACAACCAGCGGCGGCGCCCTGAGCTGTTCTTCGCCGTCAATCACCTTGTATGGCGAGGTGTCCGACCCGCAGGCATCGCTCAGTTGGACCGGCCCGGATGGGTTTACTGCCGCTGGCGCCGACATAACGGTGAACGCCCCCGGCACTTACACCCTGCTGGCGACCTTGCCCAATGGCTGCTCCGACACCGATGTGGCTACCGTCGTTTCCGATCAGGTCGTACCCGTTGTAACAACCAGCGGCGGCACCTTGAGTTGTTCTTCACCATTGGTCACCCTGCATGGCGAAGTGTCCGATCCGCAGGCATCGCTCAGTTGGACCGGTCCGGATGGATTTACCGCCGTTGGCGCCGACATAACCGTCAACACACCCGGCACTTACACCTTGCTGGCGACATCGCCCAACGGTTGTTCAGATACCGATGAGGCTACCGTCGATGCTGACCAGGGCTTACCCTCCGTGACTGCCAGCGGCGGTGTGCTGACCTGCACCCAGCCCAGTGTATTGATCGAATATTTTTCCGGTGATCCCAACCTGACATTCACCCTGTTCGATCCCGCCGGACAAGCCCTTCCCGATCCCAACGTATCGACGCCGGGCCAGTACACGGTTGTCGCTACGGCGCCCAACGGGTGCAGCGCGATTGCTTTTGCCGATGTCAGCGCCGACCAAGAGGCGCCGGAGATAACCGCTATCAGCGAGGAAATTATCAGTTGCCTTTCTCCTACCGTGTTATTGAATAGCACGACGGATGTACCGGTCGAATCGCTGGTTTGGGCAGGCCCCGGCGGATTTCATTCCCTCGATCCCGACCCGGTAGTGACGCTTCCCGGTATTTATTTCCTGACGGCAACAGGTTTCAACGGCTGTCAGGCATCAACCGAGGTCGTTGTAGAAGCTGATTTGCAGGAGCCCATCGTCAGCGTCGCGGCTGATACGATCAATTGCGACCCCGACAACGAGGCTAATGTTTTTGGCTATTGTGATCTTTCCCTGGTAACTTATAATTGGGTGGGCCCCGGCGGTTTCACTTCTGCCCTGCCAGCCCCCGTTGTGACTATCCCGGGCTCTTACAACCTGACGGTTACCAACCCGATAAACGGATGTACCGCAATGGCCTCGGTAGAAGTGTATGGCAACCTCGATCTGCCGGACCTGAACGTCGTGCAGATTTCACCGGCATGCGGCGATTCGTTGTTGCTGCTCGATGCCAGCTCGAATACGCCGGGCGTCAATTATCACTGGACGGGCCCTGACGGGTTCAGTTCAATCGAGCAGGACCCCGTGGTGACCACACCGGGCTGGTATAAAGTCAGTGCTTTTACCAACAACAGTTGTGAAAGTTCGATCAATATCCTCGTCGTGGCGGCCCCCGAAATCCCGCAGCTTACCGCCACAGGCGGCGCATTCGACTGCACCCTGATGCCGGTCCTGCTGATGGCTATGAGCAACCTGCCGGCAGACGCCTACGCATGGTCGGGACCGAACAATTTTACTTCCGGGGAAGCCAGTCCGTTGGCTCCGTTGCCGGGTGAATATTTCCTCACGTTCACAGCAGACAACGGCTGCACCGCAACCGCCACGGCCACGGTCAGTACCGATTTTAACGCACCGACGGTAAGCGCCACGGGGGGTATCCTGACCTGTGCGCAGCCTTTTGTTACAATTGTTGCTACCAGCAGTACTTCGGGCGCCGTACTCAGTTGGCTCGGCGGAGATTTTCCGACCGGACAGGCAGAAGTAGTTGTGACCGAACCGGGTACTTACGTGGTTATTGCCACGGGACCAAACGGTTGCACCAGCACGGCTTCGGCAACAGTCGTCGATAGTTGCCTCACGGGAGTTGAACAAGCGGGCTTGCCTCTTGCGCCCTTGTTCAGGCTTTATCCGAATGCCAGTACAGGACTGGTTTTTGCCGAAGTACTGAATACGGGCGGGCTGGACGCTCTTAGTGTGTACACGATCGATGGCCGGCTGCTGTTGCAGGAAGATTTTTCAACTCCAAGGGCAGTGGAACAACTCGATCTGAGCCAACAACCCGCCGGCGCCTATCTGGTGAGCGCCCGGGTAGGCACCCGCTGGTTTGTGGAGCGGCTGATCCTGATCAGGTAAATTTTTTTGACGAATAAAGAACCCGGGCCGGGGTACGCATGCCGAATGTGTATCCCGGCTTTTTATACCCGTTTTCACCGCAAAGGCACGAAGACGCAAAGAAATTCGCGAACCCTTTGCGTCTCCGCGTCTTTGCGGTGAAAATCTGCAAACGGGTATTTGACCATAAGGGTCAATGAGGCATCGAAGGGCAATAAATTTTTAAAAGCTTCATTTCCCCTATATTTACTCATCAAAATGAATCCAACTATGTCATCCGCCCTTCGTTTTGCGATTTCCTTTCTGGCAGCCGCGATAGCCCCTGCCATGTTCACCGCACAAGAGTCATTTGAACTTGTCCTGCACGACGGATTCAGTAAACCCGTGCAGGGCGCCTCGGTCGACCTGACGGGTTGCGGGCTCGGTGTGTTGTCCACCGACGGCACTGGCATGGCCCGCTTCACCCTGCCGGAGGGCGCCGATTGTTATGCCAAAGTCACCAAGCCGGGCTTCTCGGAAAGTGTTGTTTCGGTAAAATCGGGGCAAAATCGCATCAATATAACCGTCGGCACCGACCGTTCCGCATTGTTCAACGGCATCGTGTACGACGCGTTAAGCGGGCGGCCCATGGCAGGAGTTACCGTGCATGCGCGGAGCAATACGGGCGCCCATTTCAACATGACGACGACCGATCAGCGCGGTCAGTACGCCCTGCGCCTCAATCCGCGCAACGAATACACCATTACCTACGCGTATCAGGGCTACAACGATAGCCGATACATCTACGAGACCGGCCGCGAGCCGCTCAGCGGAGCGGTTTTGCCCAATGCGAACCTGAGCCGCGGCGACTCCGAATTTTTAAACTGGCTGAGCCGGCACCCCGGCGGCGTTCCGCCACGTGTTAAAATTGAACCCTGGCAGGAAGGCCGCAACAACGGCTTTTGTATTCAATTGTCGTCGGGACCTTCCGATTTTACCAAAGAAGCCAACCGCTATGCCGACCTGGCCGACTATGGTAATCTCTATGCCAAGCCCGACGGAACGCGATTTAAACTGCGCATGGGTATTTATGCCTCCCGCGAAGACGCCCAGCTGGTCGTAGATCGCATCATCGACCGTTATCCGGGCGTGTTCGCCACCGAGGAACCCGGAGTGAGCGACAACCTGCTTTGGCGAAACACGGAGCGCTACGGCGGAGGGAGAGCATGGACCGAACAGCAAACCCTGGCCACCAACCTGACGCCGACTACATACGCCGCACAGCCTGCGCCGGTTCAGTACGATGCCGCCCCGGCGCCTCCGAGCCTGCCCGCGCCCCAGCAAGTCCGCCTGATTGCAGCGCGCACACCCGCCGCGCCGCCCGGCACCACGGCCAAAGGGGATTTGACGGCCATGACCGTTTCGGACCTGCGCTACGCGGTTCAGATCGGTACTTTCGGGGCAGGGCAACCCCGTTTGCTCCACGACATCAGTGCTTTGAACGAACTGGGCCGCCCGTATGCCAAAGTGGAAAATGGCGCTACGCATCTGCGAATAGGCCTTTGGCCCGCTTATGAACAGGCCGAGAGCGTCCGCGCCAGAGCGATCGGCATGGGTTTTTCGGAGGCGACTGTCGTCACCGAAAAAACAGCCGACGACCCGGTCTTGCAATCATTTTCCGCGACAGAACCGCCGGCCGCACCGCCTGCCGCCTATCAGGCGCCGGTGCTGATTGCGCCCGTGCAGCATACGGCCCCCACGCAGGCGGCTCCCAAAACGGTCGCCGCACCGCCGCAGCCGGTCAGTAAAGGCGTGAGTTACCACATCCGGATCGCGGCTTTGTCCGACCCGTCCAGATTCAATCCCGAGCCTTATCGCGACCTGGGCGCCATCGAAATGCGGCCGCTGGCCAATGGCATGACCCTGGTGCTGATCAGCGGGTTCCGCGATGCCCGCGAGACGCTGATCGCTCAGGACGAGCTGCGCGCCCGTGGCTTGCGCGAACCTTACGCCGTAAAAGAAGTGAACGGTAAAATGGAGCGTTTGCATTAAAACAATTTGATGTCGGTGAACGCGAAATTTTTTTCTACGAAAAACTTCGTACACGCTGCAACCTGTTGACTGTCGGGGCCGTCTGACGGTCTTGTCAACCCATCTTTCACCCGGTTCGGGTGGGAGACGAACGTGTGTGAAACCTCCGGTTTCAGGTCCATGCAGACGGTTTTTTGCGGTAAAAGAGGAACCTGTTGGCCGAAAAAGCCGGCGTGCATGGTTGAAAAAGGACAATTTCAGGCCGTTCCATTTTTTCAAACAACTAATATTCAGCAGGCTATGACATCCTTACGCACCCTTTTCACGGGAGCCATGTTGCTCCTTTTTTCCTTCCTCTCCACCGCTCAGACCCCCGGCGCGTACAGCGACGACCGGCAGATGCCGACCGGTATTCGGGGCGAGCGCATTAAAGCGCTTTTTGAAGCCATCAACAGCAACGACCCGGCGCGTATCGGGCAGTTTGTCAACACCCAGACCGCCGCGCATTTCCGCGATTTTGCCCCGATGGAAGAACATGTCGGCGCGTTTCAAAACACTTTCCGTATGACGGGCGGCGTCGATTTTTACAGCATCCGTCAATACACGCCGCCCCGCGACCAGTTCGTCGTGATCGGGCGCGACCGGCTTTTCGGAGGCTGGCACGGTTTCGTGATGAGCTTCGAGGGCCCCGAACAAAAGATTGATAATCTGAATTTTACACCCGCCCGTCCGCCCCAGGGCGAACAAGGGGCGCCGTTGAGCGAAGATGAATTGGTAAAAAACCTTCGTGAAAAACTCGATCAGCTTTGCCGACGCGACGCTTTTTCAGGAGCCATTTTGCTCGCCAAAGGCGACCGTGTCCTGTTTGAATATGCCTGCGGGGAAGCCAGCAAATCGTACCATGCAAACAACAACATCGACACCAAATTCAACCTGGGTTCGATGAACAAGATGTTTACCGCGACGGCGGTCATGCAACTGGCGGAAAAGGGCAAATTGCGCCTCGACGACCCCATAAGCCGCTTCGTGGACGAGAGCTGGCTGCCCAAAAGCATCACCGATCGGGTGACGGTGCAGCATTTGTTGACGCACACGTCGGGGCTGGGCAGCTATTTTAATGAAACCTATGTCAACAGCTCGCGTGAATTGTTCCGCGAGGTAGACGATTACAAAAAGCTGGTGCAGGGCGACACCCTGGCATTCGAGCCGGGCAGCCGGTTTCAGTACAGCAACACGGGCATGCTGCTGCTCGGCGTAGTGGTGGAAAAAGCCTCGGGGATGAATTACTTCGACTACATCCGACAGAATATTTACCAACCCGCCGGCATGAAAAGCACGGATTGTTACGCACTCGACCAGCCGCAGGACAATCTGGCCGAAGGATATTTGCCGGGCCCGGGCGGCGGCTGGAAAAACAATGTGTTCATGCACGTCATGCGCGGCGGGCCCGCGGGCGGCGGCTACTCGAACGTGCGCGATTTGCACCGCTACGCACGGGCGATGCAGACCGGCAAACTGGTGTCGAAAAAAAGCCTCGATCAAATGTGGCAGGGGCATTCGGAAGGCAATTACGGTTTTGGCTTCGAAGTGGAAAACGGTCCTGCGGGGCTGGTGGTCGGGCACGGTGGCGGCTTTCCGGGCCTGAATAGTCATCTGGATATTTTTGAGGAAAAAGGCTACGTGCTCGTCGTCATGTCCAACTACGACATGGGCGCCGAACCGCTGCGCAATTACGTGCGGGATTTGATTTTTAACCGCCTGAAAAGCTGAACAGGGCCGAATCTTCTACCTTCGCGGCCCCATGTCGGCCCAAGTCGTTTTTAACCTCTACCCCTTCAACGAATCGTTGTATTTGCCCTCGGTGTTCCTGGTTCAGACCGGCGCCGGGGGCGAACTTACTTATGCCCTCCAGCGGGCTACGCCGGCAACGCTGGCGCCGCTGGGCATCGAGCTGACGCCCTTGTTGCGCAGTTTGTTCGATCTGGTGGACGCTCTCGTGCCTAAACAGATCGAGGCGCGTTACAAGCCGCCCAAGGCGAAGTCGCCTACGCCACTGGCTCAGTTGCTCATCGAGCCGGCGACCAAACCTTTTGTCGAGAAATTTATCAATGAAAAACTCGACGCCCTTTTTGGCCTGCTCGCCGAACATCGGCTGCCGCTCACGCTCGATCTGGAGCGAAAAACACTGGCCAAAAACGTTCAGGTCACTTTTGCCGCCGACGAGTTGGTGCCGCATATTTCCTTTACCAAAACCGCCGAAGGCGTCGAATACCGCTTCCAACTGGGCACTGAAGACGAAAAATGGCCCATCCGCGGCCGCGATGTTTTTCCGCTCACCAACACCGACCCGGCCTGGCTGCTGATCGATTACGTGCTGTTCAGGGCGCCCGGCATCAACGGCAATATGGTCAAGCCCTTCCGAACGAAGGACGTGGTGCATATCCCGCCCGACAAGGCGCGGGTGTATTTCCGGCAATTCGTGGCCAAAAATGCCGGCCGGACCCGCATCGAAGCCGAGGGTTTTGCGCTGCTCAGCACCCGTGCGCTCCGTGCAACCCGCCTCGTTCCCACCGAAAACGTGCTGGAAAACGCCTGGTACCTCAAACCCGTATTTGTCTATCCCGGCGTCGAGTTTGCTCACGGCGACCGCCGCGAGCAACATACCAACGTGGATTTTGCCGACGACGGCAGTGAAGAAGTCGTGCTCCGTCAGGTGCAACGGGACGGGGCGCTGGAACAGCAGCGCATGGATTTTCTGGGAAATCTGGGGTTGGCGAAGGAGGGTAAAATGTGGCGGGTGGAAGGGGGGGAGTTTAGTGGCGATGTTTCTTTGAATGACCTTTCTGCTAATTCCGATCCTGGCGCCTCGCCCCTTGATGGGCCCAACTCCTCTCCCGCTTTTTACCCTACCCCCAACCCCTCCCCCCTTGGGGAGGGGAGCGGCCATGAGCTCGGATCGGCTCCCCTCCCCAAGGG
>JBGAHL010000009.1:0-159420 GCA_044226205.1 Saprospiraceae bacterium | reverse complement strand
AACTGGCGGCTTTCCGCCCCCCAGTTGCGACTGCCCGACAGGTAGTTGCCGATACCCAACTGGCTGCCCTGCCGCCTATTGTTCAAAACTGGCTTCGCCAAAGCGGGACGGTGGGCAAACCCTTGACAACTGCCGTCCACCTCGTGCAAACCGGCCGTATGCGTACCACACCCGACGGCGCCTGGATGCCCGTAACTGCCGAACAATACTTCCGCACCGACCCGCCGGGCTTTTACTGGATCGCCGATGTCGAAGCCGCACCTTTCATCCGCCTCGCTGGCCGCGACCAACTGCAAAACGGGCACGGACACATGCTCATCAAGGCGCTCTCCCTGTACCCCGTAGCCGATGCTCGCGGGCCGCAAACCGATCAGGGCACCCTGCTGCGCTACCTCGCCGAGATCTGCTGGTTTCCCGATGCCGCCTTGGAACCCTACATCCACTGGTCGCCGGTCGACTCCCTGACGGCCAGCGCAACCCTGAAAAGCGAGGAGCAAAGCGTGACGGGCACCTTCCATTTCTCAGCCGCCGGCGAACTGCGCGGCTTCGATGCCTTGCGCTACTACGACCGAAAAGGCGGCGCAACACTCGAAAAATGGCATATTGAAAACGATCCGGCCAGTTACAAAAACTTCGAAGGGCGTCGCATCCCGACCCGATCGACCGTCAGCTGGCAACTGGAAGGCGGGAATTTCAGCTGGTTCGAACTTGAAATCGATCAGGTGCATTACGAGTAAAATCGGACGCTTTCCCGACCGTTTCCAGCGGTTTATAAACTCATTCCGGCAACTGAGCGCTGTCATTTTTGCAAGCGGCCCTGAGGGGACAACTTGCACTACGAAACATTTTAAGTTATGAAAAACGTACTTCCTTTCCTGTCCATCATCGCTGCGCTCCTGCTTGCACAGGGCTGCGCGCCGGCCGTCAGGGTCTATTCGGAAGAAGAACCCGGCGTCAATTTGTACCAGTACAGCACTTTTGACTGGCTCGACAACCCCGTCGTGGCGCGGGGCAACAGCGGCCCCGAATGGCTGAACAAAACCACGGAAGACGACGTACGCGGCGCCGTCGAACAACAACTGGGCCGCTATGGCATGCACCTTTGTCAGGACAATCCCGACCTCATGCTGCATTACCACGTTGTGATAAAAAATGAAGTGCTCTACGTCCGCGACTGGTGGTGCGACGAGGAAAACTGGCGGCTGTACGGCCATTGCAACCGCGTGCGGCCGGTGCAATACCGCGAAGGCACCCTGATCGTAGACATGATCGACGCAAAGACGGGTGAACAGGTCTGGCGGGGCGCCGCTACCGGCGTACTGGAAAACATGACGCCCGAACAGGCAGAGCCACGCATTTACGAGGCTGTGCGCCGGATTTTTAAAAAATTTCCGCAAAAACCTTTGCCCGGAGCCTGAGAGCATGTTGAGTTTTTCCTGCTGAGGCGAAAACGGGAAAATTTTATTTTCGGCAAGGCAAATTTCACAGTCGGATGCGGGCGATCCGGCGAGAAATTTAACGCAGCAGAAAATAAAATTTTCCGTTTGCAGCCCGGCAAGGAAAAGCTCAACATGCTCTAAGCATCAGGGTTTTAGAAATACCTCGAAAAGGGTTTTGGCGAGGCTGTCCAGTTCTTTCCAGCGCCAGGGATCGCGACCGTTGCCGCTGTTTTCGTAGCCGAAAGTTTCCACCGTCACGACATTGATGGCCTGCCGCGAGGGCGTCGGGCGCGAGCCCCATTGCCCCAGACTGACGCCGTCGGACTCTTTGATCGCGGTGTCGTTGGGATAGCGTGTGGTCTGGCGCGAGGTGCGCAAAAAATTGGCGGGCAAACGCACCCCCAGCGAATCGGCGTACATGGCCATTGCCAGCGCGAGCGCATCGTCTTTTTTCTCAAAACCCGGCCGCGGGTCGGTCGTGATGCTGGGTCCGCCGCCCGACATCATTTCCAGCAAGCCGGAAGGACTGGTGTCGGTATTTCGGTGGCCATGTATGCTGGCGATGCGTTCCGGCTTGTAGTGATTGATCAAATTGAGCAAAAAAATGACCTCCGGCTCCATGCAGCGCTCGTGCGCGTCGAGATAGCAGCCGTCGCGAGGGTCGAAACGGTGGTCTTTTCCAACCGTCGGCATCTGACGGTTGGGGTCGGGCTGGCCGGGTGTGGCGCGAAGCCGGGAAGCGAGATTTTCGGAAAATAAAACCGGTACGACGATGATGGAGAAATAAGGCTTGGGGGCGCCTTCTTTTTGCAAACGTTGTAAAAACTGCTCAACCACCTCCACCCCCGCGGCTTCCGAACCATGAATGCCGCTCACGATCATCAGGTGCCGTTTGGTTTCTCCCGGAAAATAGTACACCGGCACATTCGGGCCACCATCGAGACTCAGTCTATGCGAAGCCGATTCGATTCGGCGCGGCATGGCGGTTTTATGCAAGACAAAACCAGACAATCCGCTCGCCAGCAAAAGCGCCGGCAACCAGTTTCGGCGCAAAAAAAACATTTCCATGGGCACACGTATTTTCATGGACGCAAAAAAAGGCTGTTTTGGCCTGCCCTGAAAGAGCCGGCCAAAACAGCCTTTTATTTTAACAGTTTCCAGACGTAGTCAGGTTTCGACCTGCCTGTTTTTCAGGCTTTTACCCAAGGGAGGGTCTTTACAGCCTTGCCATTGCTCAGGCTCAGGAAGTACTGTCCCGACGGCAAGTCGCTCACGGAAAGCGTCAGTTGATTGTTGCCTTCGGCAGTGCGGATGAGCTGCGATTGCAGCAGGCGGCCCTGGGTGTCGAACACCGACAACTGAAGTTCTTCGGCGAGTTTTTCGCCATCGAAACGCAGGGTCAGGTTGTCGACCGCCGGGTTGGGGCCGAAATTGAGCAGGTCCAGGCCCAGTTGTTGTTCGGGCGTTTCCTCCACGCCGGTCGTCAAAGCGGTGACATAGTTGATCGATTTGGTCACGGGAATTTCCTGCTCAAACGGCGGAAAACCGGGGGTGACGGTTTTGGAATTCCCGCCGGAATAGGTGACCGACACCTGCGGCCCAGGGCGATTGGGTACGTACCACTCGTAAGTGGTATTGTTCAGCACCGTGATCGAATAGCCGCCGTCGAAGTCTACGCTGTCGATGCTGATTTCCACGGTTTTCAGGCGGATCGCGTTGTTGTAGGTCGCGTCGGGCATTTTAAGCGTGCCGTAGGCGTCGTACTCAACGGCTTTTATCGAACGATTGTGAAAAGTGCCCGTGCCGGGAATGGTCACCGTGCTGGAGTAGGCATCGTTGAAAGCGCCATGATATTCCAGCGGAGCCTGAATATTGATCTGTGGATCGCTGAATTCAAAAAAGACACCCGCAGCAGCCGAACCCAGGGTGGACACCTTGTCGCCTTCCACTTTCAGGTAGAGGTAGAAATTGCCGTTGTCCGTAGCAGCCTCCACGGCGAGGTTGGCTTCGGGGAAAAGGTTGGCGTGCGGCGTATTGGCAGCAGGCACGACGGTGGACTGGACGGGAGTCTCCACGGGCAGGGGCGTAATGCCGGTGAAATCCCACACCATGTTCGCTCCGGCGGGGCCGGGTTCGACACCCTCGGTATCGGCGTCGGTCTGGGTGACCACGTCACCGACGGCAGGGAAAACATTGGGCAGCAAAGTAGGTTGGGCGGTCAGAGCGCCGCCGGTCAGGAGAGTCAGAAAGGCAATGGCCAGGAGATTGTTTTTCATGCTTATTTAGTGTTGGTTGTGTGACAAAATGCGCGGACGCGACCGGCTGTCGATCGGTTGCAGGTTTTGACACAGGCTAATTTCAGCATGTTGCAACCTTCTCGTTACGGACATGAAAAAAAGCAAGTGCCTGCATTGCGAACATCTGCAATACAGGCACTTATGTAAAATGTTACCCTTTTCTTAAAATTTTTGCCAGGCCAATGTGCGCGTCAAACGGCCATCGGTCAGGTACAAAAAATAGGGGCCGGAAGGCAGGTCGCCGACATTAAACGTGGTGGAATTCGGTCCAAAATCGGACACCAGCGTCTGCTTTTGCAACACGGCGCCTTTTGCATCCAGCAGCAGGCATTGCAGGCTGGTTCCGGTCGTCATTCCGAAAAATTCAAACCGCAGGGTTGTTGCCGCAGGGTTGGGATACAACGCACAGCTCGATGCGACAAACGCACCGTCCATCGGCTCGTCGGCGCTGGTCGTCTGGGCGCTGACGTAGCGCACCGATTTGGACGGCGGGTTAGGCATCGTCATGGGCGGAATGCCGGAATAGAAAAAAGTAGTCGAGCCCGTACTGGTGGCAATCGTCAGTTGAGGCGCAGGGCGGTCGTTCACATACCAGTCGTATTGAATATCCGTGTGTTCATTGACCGAATAGCCGGCAAATAGCCAGGTCGTGTCGCGATAGGACGCAACCGTTTTCAGGCGAATGGCGTGTTGAAGCGTGCCTGCGGGCGTGATCAGGGTGCCGAATGCGTCGTAGGTCGTCGTTTTTTGACCCATGCCCTGCAACTGGTTGTCGGGCATGGAATTGTAGCGATAAAATTCGTCGCTGAAACTTTCGCCGAAGTTCAGCGGCGTTTGCAGCGCGGTTTCCGGGTCGGAATACTGCAAAGGCAGGCCGTATTCGACCGTACCGATCACCGACAACACGCTGGATTCTTTCCGGTAATAAAAGTAAAAGCTGTCCAGATCGATGGGCTGCACGCCGCAGAGGTTGGCGAAAGGAAAATCACCGGCAAAGGGCGTTTGGGCGGCAGGTTTGAAGGTGATCGGACTCAGCATACTCAGGGCTTGCAAACCTGAAAAGTCCCAGGTTTGATCGGGGCCGGCATTGCCCGGCTGAACGCCGGTCGTGTCGGCAATGGTGATACTCATTTGGGCGCCTGCACCGGGAAAAACCGAGTTGAGCAGGGTAGGTTGGGCAACAGCAGAACAGAGCGGCAGAAGGGCCGGCAGGAGAAGTAGTTTTTGCATAGACATAGCCAATTGTTTTCTATTCCCCTAGACAGATCAAAGCCGGCGGCGGTTGGTATTCAGGGCAAAAAAATTTGCGAAACGGGCAAAAAAAGCGCCGGGCGTTTCCGCTTTTGCAGAAACGCCCGGCGTATAACAGGCCGCTTGCCCGAAAACTACCGCAGTACGAAATCGCCGTAGTTGAGGCGGGCTTTGACAAGCCCCCGCGCATTGGCGTCGCCGACATAGCCCTGGACCGAGGTTTTACCGGGCGATTCGTTCTGGCGCAGCATTTTGGCGCCGGAGGGACAGGAAACGTCGGTGTATTGCCCTTCCGCATCGAAGCGGAAAGCCGCGCCCCGTTCCACGAAAATTTGGGTGTCGGTGTATTTACCCGTGATGTTGACCGCCTGGAAATTGCGCCCCAGCGCATCGATTTTCAAGCCGCCGTAGGTCATGTCCACATCGACCTGGATGCTCAGGTTGCGCACCGACAAATCGGTGTACTGGGCGGTTACAAAGGCCGACTGGGCATTTTGAATCCGCACATCGGCATACTTGGTTTGCAGGCGGAGTTCGCCGACGTTGCCCATCGCGATATCGTCGTAGCGGGAGGTCAGGCGCAGGTTATTGGCCTGATCGATGTTCAGTTCGGAATACTTCGAATCCAGCTGAACGTCGGCGCATTGACCGACGGAGATGCCGCCGTAGCCCACTTGCCCGTTGATATTGTTCACTTTGGCAAGGGTAGCCTTGCCGTAGTTGATGTTCAGGTCGGCATCGGCGCCCAGGGTTTCGGTTCGCAGGTCGCCGTATTTGATCTCGGCGATGAGTTTGCCGTTGAGGTTGCCGACGTAAGAGTTGCCATACTTGTTTTTGAGGTCGAGCGAATTGCCGATCGGGATCCAGACGTCGTAATTGATCTTGAAATCCTGACAGGAGTTGCCAAAATCGGGGCCCCACCAGCCGCTGCCCTTGTCGATCATGGTTTCGGCTTTTACATAATCGGGAGTGTTGGTGAAATTGACGTTGATGCGATCGAACGTGCGGTCGGCGCCACGCTGGTCGTTGGCATTCACGATAATCGTGATGTCGATTTTGACCGTGTTGTTGGCCCAGGTATTGACATTTACTTTGCCATACTGGTTGTAAAAGGCGGAAAGTCCGTTAGGTGTGATGCTGAAATCGCGGTTGATCGTGCGGGTAAATTCGCGCAGCGGCTCACCGGCGTATGCGGCGGCAATGCCCAGCATCCAAAAGCCGAGGAGCAGGACCGGCCGCCACCTTTGCAGCGCGGGCAGTTCAAATAGATTCTGTTTCATCATTTTTATTGCTGTTGATTTTCGTTTTCGGAAGTGTGTTCGGGGTTTGCAGGCGGTCGAGCACGCGCTCGAGAATGGCGGCTTTCGCCTTGTAATTTTCGATCATGGCACGCACCACCTGTTCCCGGTTGCCCGGGGGCACGTTGGCCAGTTCCTGCTGCAACTCGTGCATGACGCCGTCGAGTTGCTGAAGATCAAGTTCCACGTCGGAGTTGTTACCGGTGTACGCCACCAGCTGTTGTTGTTTGGCAGCAATGTCGCGCTGGTAATAATGTTCCAGTTCGGCGTATTCGACCGACACCTGGCCGAGGGTCATGCCATTGTTTTGCGTGTTTTGCTGGCCGGCGTACCAGAGGCCGAGGCCTGCGCCGACGATCAGCAGGGCAATCGCGGCGGCGGCGCGCATCAGGTGGCGGCTCCAGCCGACGCGCAGTCCTTGCGCGGGGGTGCTTTTTTCCACGGCTGCCCAAACCCTCAGGTCGGGGGTAGCCGTATCGAAAGCATCCCGATTTTGACGGATAAAGCTTTCCAGATTGTCCGATGGGGCGTCGAGTTGTTGCTCGATGCGGTTCCAAAGAGTAGCCGGGGGCTCGGCGGTATCGAGGGCTTCGCGGTGCTGCAACACCCAGCGTTCGGCGCCCGAAGCATCTTGCAGACGATCGAGGGTGCGCGTGATGCGCTGCCAGCTATCGTTACCGGGCTGTGCCGTATCGAACGCGTCCCGGTTGTTCCGGATAAAATCCCGCAGTTTATCGTTCATTGTGTGTGTATTGTGGGAGGTTCAGGGTTGAAAAAAGGGTCAAATCAGCTTTGGAGCATATCCCGAAGTTTGGCTTTGGCCCGGCTGTACTGCGATTTTGAGGTCGCTTCGGTAATGCCGAGAATCTGGGCAATTTCTTCATGGTCATACCCTTCCACGGCGTAAAGGCTGAACACCACCCGATATCCATCGGGCAACTCGTTGATCGCCCGGTTGATACGGTCGACGGTAAAGGGTGTTTCGGGTTCGGGGTCGTGGTCATCAATTCTGTCGGCGCCGGCACTGAGTTCGGAAAAAGCCAGGCGGCGGCTTTTCAGAAAATTGATGCATTTGTTCACTGTAATCCGCTTCATCCAGGCCCCGACGCTGCTTTCGTGCCGGAATGAATCCAGTTTGGTAAACACCTCGACAAAAATGCTTTGCAGCACGTCTTCGGCGTCGTGCGGGTTTTGCAGCATACGAAGGGCGGTGTTGTACATCGCTCTCGAATACAAGCGGTAGAGTTCAAATTGTGCGTCGCGGCGGCCTTCTCTGCAGCGTTCGACCAGTTCGCGGTGCATTTGGATAGCGTCCATTCTGTGATTTGATCGTCTGTAATGACAAATAACCGGGATCAGGGTTGCACGGGCAAGGTCGCAAATTGTGTCAAAATTTGGTCATCCGGCCAGTTCCGGTCGAATTTGCCCCTGAAAGCCATTCCCGGACAAATCAAAAGGCGCAAGACAGCCTTTTCAAGGGCCGCCTTGCGCCAAGCAACACTACTTGTTTACGCCTTGTTTGTGTCCCGAAGCAAGTCCGGAAGCGGCTTTATTCCGCTTCTTCTTTCCAAAGCATGTCTTCTTTCATCCATTTCTCCAACTGCTCGCGGGAGTATTTGGGCAAAGCCCGGGTCTGTGCAAACTGCCGGAACCTGCGCAGTGCGGGTTCGCCGCTTGCCTGTGCCGGGGCGGCCGTGTAATGGCCCCGCGTGTGCAGGAAGAAACTGCGTTCCATGCCGTCGGCGGGATATTCGGCGGGGGCCGTAAAACTGATCCTGACTTCGTCGCCAGGGGCGGTTTGTTCGTAATAGGTGCCGTCGTTGCTTTGCAGGACCATGCGCAGGTCGTGACCGTTTTGGTCAATGGCGGCGGTCATCGGCAACACTTTTTGCTGTACCGGCATGGGGCTGGCGGCATCGAGTGCGACGTAGTCGATTTCCCAGAACAGGAAACCTGTCGTGAGTTTTACCCTGAATTCATCACCGCGGACACGGCTCAAATCGAGGGGCAATACATCGCAGCGCATGCTGTTGGCGCCGGCCAGGTGGAAGAAATCGACTTTTTCCCAGCGGTCGGGAGCAGTTTCCAGCCATACGGTGAGCGGCAGATTCGGATTGGCAGCCTGATTATTCAGATTGGCTTCGCCTCCGTTGTCGCGCATCACACTCATCATGGGATCGAGCCAGTTGGAATTTTTGGCCCTCAGCACGAGGCTGGCGGCGCGCAGGTTTTCCGGGCGGCGGAACGTCAGCACGATGCCGTCGGTTGCCCGCGGGTGGGTGTTCATCTGATCGCCTGTGTAGCATTTTTCATCCTCCTGGCTGATCAGCGGGAATACGTTGCGGCCCTGCAGATCGGTTGCCCGCACCGGGCTTTCTGGATAGAGCAGGGTGTGCGCACGACCGTATTTGTCGAACAAAACACGGCTGCCTTCCGGGTGGTCCACTGCCAGCAGCTCGACCAGATCGGTGTGGTTGTTCTCCTGCGATTCATTGACAAACCTGAGGTTGTACGCGCCTTTTACTGCGAGCAGGGGTTCGAGCGGGAGCCAGTCGGAGCGCTCCATCCCGGGTTGCATGGCGCCTACGTAAACCTGTCCCTGCGGGTTGAGATTGTCGCCTTCTTCGGTGTAAATAACGGGGCCGGCGCCGGTCGAAGCCGTAAGAATTACGAAACCCACAGGCGTCGTAAACCCGGTGAGATAGGGGGCAATAATGTTCTGGCGGTTGTATTTATACACCACGCTCCGATTGACACGGCTGAACGGAAGCGTGATATGGGCCGATTCATTCAGGCCTTGGGCAAAATTGCCGTTGAGGAAAAAGAGCACATATTCTTCTTTCCTGTTCTTTTCAATCCGGTCGGGGTGCAAATTAATTACCTCGTGCGCATCGACGGCGGACATGCGCGTGATCGTCCCGGTCATTTCATTGCGCCCCAGCACCACCTGATCGAAACGCCAGGCGATCTGATCGGGCTGATTTTCATCCAGCAAATAAAACCGGACATTGTCAAAGGTCTGTCCGACAGAGGGTTCAGTTGTCAGCTTTGCGCTGGAACTGCATGATCCGGCAATCAGTGCAATAAGCAATGAGACTGACGCCAGCATCAAAAAGCGGAAATTGTTCATTAACGGTTGCATGACGGAAGTTGGTTGTTGAGCATGAGCGTTTAGGATTCAACATGATGGGCAACTTCGACTCCCGCTTCGCATGACAGCATTCGGGTAGCCGCCCACCCGGCATTGAAAAATCCCCGACATCAGGCCAACTGCCGACAAAAGCAAGGGGGCTTTTCCGCATGCCAGTTTGACACTACAAAAAAGCCCCCTTGTTTAAAAAAACACGATGATACAGATCAGAAGCCGATATGATTCGACGGCGCAGGTCGCCTACCGCAACAAATTCACCTCCCCTGTTCGTTTGCCCTTTTCTCCATCGCAAGCCACTTCCAGAATGTAAATATAGGCATCCACAGCCGCGTCCTTGCCACCGATACGCCCGTCCCATCCCGCATCGGGACCGCTTCCGGCGTACACTTTTTGTCCCCAGCGGTTGTAGATTTCCAGCCCGAGAATGACTTCCAGTCCTTCCTGCGCTACCGGCCGGAAAACTTCGTTCACCCCGTCGCCGTCCGGCGAAAAAGCGTTGGGCATCCGCACATTGTCCGGGTCGCAAGGCGGCAGCATACGTACGCGGTAGCTCACCACACTGGTACAACCGGCTGCATTGGTCACGGTGACCGCATAACTCACGCTATCGGGCGCCGGCACGGGCGGCGTAAACACAGGGGCTGCACAGTCGCTGCACGACAGGTTGTCGGCGGGCGACCAGTGATACGCGGCAAATCCGCCGGGAAGGGTCAATACGGGCGTTTGCCCCGGCCCTATTACGATACGGACAAACGTATCGAGCGCAGGCGCAGGCACAGCATCGATCACGATACACAAAGTGGAATCGCAACCCTCCGCCGTAAGGTAGGTTTGACAATACCGCCCGGGTTGCGTGTAAGCGATGCCGCCTTCCGTGACGACGCCTCCCGGACAAAGGGTTCTGAGCAATTCGGCATACAGGGTGTCGTTGGTAATCAGGGTAATGCAATGCACAGAATCACAACCATTTATCGAAGTAAAACTCCTGCAATACTCCCCTGCCGCATCGGTCACCAAATCAAACACCGGCACCGGCTCGCCTGCGCAAGTCACGAGGGTTTCGGCAGTATGTTGAACAGCCCCCGGCACCGTAACCGTCAGTTGGGCCGTGTCGCGGCAACCAAAATTATTAAAACCAATAACGGTGTATTGGGTCGTCACACCGGGCGTCAGCAGCACCTCGGCGCAATCGCCAGCCGTACAATTCACCCCGGTTTGGGGTGTCCACACATAATATTCGGCGCCGGACACACTCACCAGTGCCGTATCGCCCACACAATTGGCGAGCGAGGTGGCCGACAAGTCGATGACCGGGTTGTCGGAAAACCCGACAAACAAGGAATCGCTTGCAGGGCATTGCCCCGTCTCGGTGCGCACCGTGAGCACCAGGGTCGTGCTTTGCTGACCTACAAACAGCGGGTCGGCAAGCTCGGGGTCGCTCACCGCGTTGGCCGGCGACCAGTCGTAGAGCAAGCCGGGGCCGTCGGGGCCGTCGAGCATAAGTTGTTGGCTGCCACAAACCCCGAGCGTGTCCTGCGCAAAGGCAAAATCGGGCAATGGCCAGACCGTGATGACCACTATATCCGTAGCCATACAATTATTGACATCGATCAAATCGACGCTGTACACACCGGTTTCCGAGGGCGTCACGAGTTGCGTAGCGGCAGTGGGGTCGAGGATGCCCGGCCCCGTCCAGAAGTACGACCAAACGGGCGAAGCCTGCAACAAAACGGATTGGCCGGCGCAAATCGCCGTGTCGGGATTGAACAAGACCAGCATGGGGAAAAGCGTAACCGACTGCGTACCTGACGCGACGCAAGCCCCGCTGCTTTCCGTCAACTGATAATTCAAGACAATCGACTGATTTCCAGGATTGTACACGCCCTGAAACAAAGGATCGGCACAGTCGGCACAAGAGAGCCCGTCGGAGGGCGACCATGCATACTGATGTCCGGGCAGGGTCGCCGAACCGAGCGTGACCTCTTCGCCCGAACAAACCGACAGCGGCATCAGATCGATCGCCAGGGAATCGAGCGCGCGGCTCAGGGTGTCGCAAAGACAAAGCGTCTGCACATCGAGCACAACGATCAACTTGCACAAATCCGCCAGATCGAGCGAGAGCGGGCCAGGCAGCGTGACGGTTTGTCCGGCGGGCAGGCTGGTCGGGTTGGTCGCAGTTGTCAGCAGGGTATCGGCAGCCGACAGGGCGCCGTTGCCGTCTTTGTCGCGGAAAAAGTGGAGTAAAAAAGGCTGGTCAACATCGAAGGCGCCGGTATTGGTCAAGCTGAGCGCATACATCGGCACGTTGTTCTCCAGATGCACTGAAAAAGCTGTGAGGTTGAAAGTCGGGTGATCGATGTCGAAGGTAAAAGTGGTTTCGCCTGTAGAAGAACTGAACCCGCAAACCGACCCGTCGGCCACGCAAACTGCCGTTTGCCACTGGGTCGACCAGGCGCGCAGGGTGTCGGCCTTGCAGACGTTCAAGCCGGCGGTTTGCACCGCAAAATTCAAACTCGCCGAAATGCCGGCTGGTGTTCCAGGCGGCAAATTCCAGATCAAAACCTGTTGATCATCAATCATTTGAACAAAAGGCGGAGAAGCCGGGGCGTTCGGACCGGGCTGGTACGACCCCGTAATATAAGCGGCGCCCGGAGGCAGTTGGACGTACAAACTGTCGTTCTGCCCGGTCGGGCCGTCGGCATTGAACAACAACTGAACCGGCAGCGGCTCGCCGCAGGGGTGCGGCGGCGGCGCTGCGATCACGAGCCCCAGACTGGCATTGTACGGCGGCGCAACACCGTCGAGCAAAATTGCGCTGCCGGGTTTGACCAGCAGGTTGGTGGTATCGCCACAGGTTTGTTCTGCCCAGGTTCGGTACAATATTTTATTACCCGAAATAAAACCGCAACTGGAGAGGGTCCTGAACCGCAAACTTGCCGAGTGCAAAGGCGCAAACGGGAAGCCCGCAAGCCCCTGCTGCGCCAGGTTCGTGTTGAGATTGGCAAGTTCCCAGCCCAGCCAGCCGCCGGGCTGGATTTGTGGATCGGGCACATTGACCCAGGCCGAGCCGCTGGGGAACGCCATCTGGCAACTGCCCGGCAGCAAGGCCAGTCCCGGCGGCAACTGCACGCTCAGCCGGGGAGCATACGCCGCGCCGTACAAGGCATTGAAAACCTCCGCCACGTGGTAGTCGCTGGTATCGCAAAGCGCGGCGGAGTTGCCGGGCGTAGTCACGTTGATTTCGAGTTCGGCGGGCTGCGCCTGCACTTTCAGCACGATGTTTTTGCGCTGGCAGGCAAATTCGTTGGGCACGGTCAGGGTGTCGCAATTCCAGCCGTAGTAAAGAATCAGGACCTCCTGGTCACAACTGTTGTTGCGCGCTTTCAGGCGGTATTGCCTGGCCGCGCCCGCCGGGATGTCGCCGACTTGGAAAATGCCGTTAACTTCCGGCACAGGGGTCTGGGCAGGCATTTCAAACAATTGAAAATCAGTCAGCAAGCCACTTAAAGACTGCGGGAAAAACCACGCCCATGGCGCCTCGACGGGTGCGCCGTTTTGTACCAAAGTAATATCCCAGCTGGCCATATTGCCCGTGCCGGTCAGGTTGGGCAGCGCAGAAAACGCTGTCAGGGAAGGCCGGATAGGTATAAAGCCGAAGGTGTCGTCTTTCACCGGATCAATGGTGAAAAAGGTATCCACGACCCCCTCGCCGGCAAACGGCAGGGGCGGCAACCAATCGAACAGCAGGCCGACGGCAAGTCCCTGGGGCACATTGAGGTTGCAGGGGGCCGTCCAGGTTTGGTTAAAATGAAGGGTAAAACCTTCATCTGGCTCGGGCAGGGTCGTCAGCGGCGTGGAATACAAACTGTTGCTCACACTGCTGCCCAGCGGCGCATCCTGCAAAATCACGGGGCCGTCCTGCAACTGCAGGCTGTCGAGAAAAGTGTTGGCCAGGGAGATCGAAGCGGTTACGAAGTCGTCCAGCTGGCGCGCCCGCACGACCGGCCGGTATTCGTAGGGGAAAAAATCGCCGAACGACATGCGCACCTCAAAATCCTGCTGCATGGGCGACTCGGAAGGTTCGCAGGGCGGCAGGTAAAATTTGGATCGGTTGAGATAGGCATGCAGAGAGGTGTACTGAATCAGGGTGTACGGACAGGAACAGGAAAAATCCTGGGGCGGCGCTTCATAATTGCCCGTGACCGGCTGATAGCCGTTGAACACATTGACAAAAGTGCCGGCGCGCATATTGAGGTGCAACTCGGTGGGCAAAGGGTGCGCGAAGTAACTGATTACCCGCAAGTTGATACTGTCGCCCTCCGTAAATACCAAATTGGCCGGCACTGCGCATCCGGCTGCTGCCAGCGCCGCCGGAGAAATGTCCCAGGTCCAGCTCATGCCCGAAATATTTTCGATCGTATCCGCGCAAAGCAGGCTGTTGATATTGATCGTAACAATCTGCTGGTCAACACATTTGAGTTCTGGCACCCCGAGGATGCAATCATAGGCCTGCCCCGTTTCGGCATCGCGCAGGTGCAATTGCGCCAGCAAGGGTACGACCAGGTTGCCGTTGCCACAGGGGGTGGAAAACGTGCCGGTGTCGATCTCGACGTCCGATTCGTACGCATCAAAATACATGCGGAGCAAGCCGTTTTCAAAACTGAGCCCCGGCTGACTGCCATGCACCACGCCCTGCAAAAGCGTTTCCGCCGTATCGCCCGGCATGAAGCGGTTGAGTTTTATTTTGGAAAAATCCAGGGCCCCGCCCGGGTCGGGCATGCGGTCGCCGTCGTTGTCGGGCAAGCCGAAACTGGTCCGCCGGATGGACGACTGATGCTCCACCCAGCCATCGATGGGCGTCAGGCAGGAATCGCCGGAACAATCGTACACGAAATTGTAATCCACACATTGTTTGATGCCGCAGCCGGGAGCCACCTGCGGATGGAGCAAAAACTCCGAAACGATGTTCAGCCTGGTGCGCGGCAAAGAGTCGGGATCTGCGTCGCAAGGGTGTTCGCAACTGCCGGGCGCGTCGAAAAAATGCAGGCATTCGGCTTCAAGATCAGGGCAAACCTGATCGCAGTCCCAGCGGATGCTGAACTGACCGATCGCATAGGATTGCGGAAAAGGGATCGGAAATTCAAACCATTGGACCGTGGTATCCGCATCGGGATAGGCGCCAACCGCCACGGGCGATACGCCGTTCAAAGTGAACGGCTGACTGCCCATGCTCATGCCGCAGGGCAGCCTGAAATTGATCCGCACCACGCCTTGCGAATCAGAAAGCAACAGTGAACTCAGGCTGTACAGCATCGAATACTCCTGGTCGTCGTGCAGGGGTTCCTTGACGCAAATCTGCCATTCGGGGTCGTTCAGCACGTCGATGACGTAGGGCGCGGGGCCGATGCCGTAGCCATGTTCGACCTGACCGAGCGGGCAGTTTTTGGGCAGCCAGAAATCAATTTGCCAGCCGGGGAAATCGCTCGGGCATTCGGTCGAACAGGCATACAAATCGAAACCCACCACTACCGAAGCGCCGGGCGCCAGCCACGGAATTTTAAAACAGACATTTGTAAAAAAGGGCCCCTGATCGGGGCAATCGAACAAGCTGATCGGCAAGGCGCTGTACGGATGGACCGCTGTCCAGACGCCTGCGCTGTCGAGGCCGATCGTTGTGGAATCGATACCAGCCCAGGGAATATCCGGCCCGCCGTCGCCTTCAAGCATGAACAGGCAAAACCAGGCGCCGATGGCCGGCTGGTCGCCGGTATTGGTGATGCGCGCGTGTTGCCGCGTCGGCAGCTGGCCGCAAAGGTCTTCCTGAACGTTGACCACGCCCTCGAACTCCAGTTTGGGCTTCCCCGTGGCCGGCAGCAGATTGAGCGTAGCCGTGCTGGTGTTGAACTGGCAAACTTCCCCGCTGCAACTCCATTCGGCGCGCAGGGTCGATATGCTTTGATTGACGTCGATGCCGCAATCGGTCACCAGCAGCGTTTCGGTGATCGTGATCTCTTCATTGAGTTCGAACAGGCCGTCGCCGTCGCCAATTTGCTGAAAATCGGCCGGGCCGAGCAGGATGGACAACAAGCCGGGGATATTTTGCAAAACCGTGCCCACATCGGTACTCACAGAAAAGCCGCCGTCAGGGTAGTCGTCTTCGAATACAAAATTGCCCAGTGCCCCCAGGCGCGTATTCCTGATCGTAAAACTTCGAATGACCTGTTGGCCCAGCTGAGCGAAAGTGTTGGCATTGGTGCTGCTCACGATCAGCAGAAGGGGCGTCTCGACGGGATAGGGCTCGGTGGTGACCTGATTGTTGCCACCCGGCAATTCCGTCATTATCGTATTGGTAAATTGCTGTCCGGCATTGATGTCCTGCACCAGATCGCATGAAGCCCTTGCTTTCAGGCTGAACGTAACACTGGCGCCTGGAGCCAACACGGCATTGACAAAAAACGGCGCGCCGCCTGCGATGCCGCCGTACGTGGCGCCCGACACGGACCCCTGCACGTAGGTCACCCCGTTGGGGAAGTTCAGGGTTGTGGTCAGCGGGCCGGCCGGAACGGGCCCGTTATTGGTGAGTGTGACGGAAAAACTTGCCGTATCGCACACAAAAAATGATGCCGGCGAGGAATAATCGATTTGAATGTTTTGGGCAGATAATCCCTTGAAAAACAACAAAATCGCAAGAAAGAGTAGGTGTTTTTGCATAATGCGAGATCGGCTTCTTCGGCGAAAGTTACGAAGCAAATGGTCAGACGCCCCGTTTCGCCTCAAGGCGCCTACACCTGCCGGCTGAAATCGGCGACGCTGTATTGCCCGGCCGGGGCCGGCGAACCGCCCAGCGCGGCGCGCAATTCCATGAGCGTGCGCCCCAGGTGATTGCCCCCCGACCCGTCGCTGGCATCACTCCAGAATGTGTCGCCGCTATGCGGTCCGTGCTGGTATTCCCTGTGCTCCAGCAGATAGGCGTCGCCCGTTTGCAGCAGGCCCTTTTGCAAATCGGGGTCGCTGAATTTTTGCTCAAGAACCGCCTTCATGGCGCCCAACTGACCCAGGCCTGCATAGGTAGGGTCCGGATCGGGCAGCCCTTTTTTGGTAATAAAAGCATCCTTGCCGGTTTGGGCGTTTTCAAAAGCCTGGCGGTCGGCCGGGTTGTGCCACCATTTGGTCGCCTGAAAAGCCGCCTCGGCGCAGTGAAAATGGCCGGTAATGCCGTCGATGGTCAGGTCGATCGAACAGAGGTAAAAGTTAGTCAGAAACTGGGCGCAGTACACCTTGTCCCAAGGGGTGTCATAACCCGGGTAATAAAATGCGACGAGCGTATAAGGCTGATTATGAATCACAACAGATTTCGGCTGGGGGGAGAGATTTACGGTGGTACTCATTTGGACAAGGTTATTTGTATGTCGTGGACAGGGCGATCAGCGTTTGTTGAATCTTGTCGGAAACCGCGGCCGGCAGGCCTTGCGCAACGCCGCCGCCCACGGCATACGGATGTTTCGGATTGTTGACGGAAACCTGGTTTTGCCAGCCCAGGACCGTCCAGCCGCTTTTCAGGTAGTTTTCGATTCGGTCCAGGTCGGTCGTGACGATGCCGAGGTGAATATCGTCGTTCCAGGGAGCGACGACTTGTACATAGGCATTCATCGTGGTGATCGGAAGGATGTGCAGTTTGCCTTGCAAAGCCGGGTATTTACTGCCCAGCAGGAGTTCGAGGCTCACCATGACCATGGCCTGATTGGCGCCGCTGGTATGCGTATTCCAGCCGCCGGAAAAATAGGTTTGCTGGATCGTGCGGGTCTGGCCGTAATTGGCAGAATACGTAAGGCCCACGCCCGGCGCGCCGGCCTGGATCAGGTCGGCCGCTTTATCGAGAAAAAGTATGGCCTGATCGTCGGGCGATACGCTCTCGTTATTTTCAATAAAAGGCACATAAAAGTCAAGAAACTGGCCTGTTTTCATCTGGAATAATCGGTTTGGTTGAAAAACGAAAAATGAGGAATCAGCGATCAAATGTACAGTTTCATCGGCTTCTTCGTTTTTTTGCCACAAATTAATTCACCATGAACATTCGCCAATTCCTCCTGTTCGCCTGTTTCCTCTCGCCGGCGTTCCTCCTTGCCCAAATCGACCATCCCAAAGCCGTTTTCCGCGAATTGCGCGGCCTCGACGGCACCTGGTTTATGCCGACCGACCGCGGCGACCGCCTCGAAGTCTGGCGTATCGACAACGACAGCACCCTCATCGGGCGCGGTTTGCGCATCAAACCCGAAAACGGCGACACCATCACGCTCGAAACCATGCGCCTCGAACGCCGCGATACCAACATCTTTTATATCGTCATCGTACGCGGCCAAAACCAGAACCAGCCCGTGACCTACCACCTCACCGTGGCCGATTACGACGGGTATTTATTTGAAAATCCCGAACACGACGATCCCCAGAAGATCCGCTACCTGCTGCTGGGCAACCGCGAACTTCAGGTCACGACCGAAGGCAAACGCGGCAGCCGCGATACCAAGCAGGAGTACATCTTTGAACGGGAATTCACCCCGGCCGGCATGGAATTTCGCCTGCGCCTGGGCGGCAACCTGTTTACCCAGCACGCCACCGGCAATTTTAACCTCAGCAACGCGCAAAAAGCGCCCGAATACAGCCCCCGACCGGGCTGGGAACTGGGCACCCAGTTTTCCTTCCGCGGCCGCGGCGGCTTCGTTTCCATGAACCTGGAACTGGGTTTTATCGGAAAATACTCGCACGCACAGGCAGGATTCGTGGTCATCGACACGGCCTTCACCGAGTACCAGCGCGACGTCACCTACGGCCAAACCTGGCTGGTCCTGGCGGCCGTGCCGGAAATCACCCTGAAACGCGACGGCAAACTGTCGTTTATCGTGGGGCCCTACCTCGGCCGCCTGCTCTTCACGAGCACCAACGGCACGGTATTGCCAACCGACAAGGACAACAAACTGTTCAAAGCCAATAACGACTTCAAAAAGACGGATATCGGCGTGCTCGCAGGCTTTCAGTACAAACTGAATTTTGGCAAAAAAGACATCGGCGGCCGCCTCGGATTGCGCGCCAACCTGGGCTTTTCCAACCTCGACAACCTGTACACCACGCGCGGCGACGGCGATCCCGCATTTTACAACGGCCGCGTGGGCCTGCGCGGGGTGTCGCTGTACTACAGTTTTGATATGTTGAAACTCTGAGCCCGCAACCTGTCCACTTTACGTTCATGTCAAAAAAATTCTATGTCGTTTGGGAAGGCCATCAGCCGGGCGTGTACGCCGACTGGGCGGAGGCCAAAAAACAGGTAGATGGCTTCCCGGCGGCAAAGTATAAAAGCTTCCCCTCGAAGGCGGAGGCCGATCAGGCGTTCAAAGGCAACTACTGGGCCCACGTCAACAAAACCGCGGCGAAAAAATCGCCTCCGCCTTCTTCGGCCAGCATCCTGCGCGACAGCCTCTCGGTTGATGCCGCCTGCAGCGGCAATCCCGGCAGGATGGAATACCGGGGCGTGTACACCGCCAGCGGCCAGGAATTGTTTCGCGTAGGCCCGCTCGACGACGGCACCAACAACATCGGCGAATTTCTGGCGATCGTGCATGCGCTGGCCCTGCTGCAAAAGGAAGGCAAGCCGCAAATGCCAATTTACTCCGACTCCCGCAACGCCCAGCTGTGGGTCAAAGCCAAAAAATGCCGCACCAAACTGGAACGCACGGGCCGCAACGACAAGGTGTTCGAACTGATCGACCGGGCCGAAAAATGGCTGGCCGTGAATAAAGTCACCAACCCGATCCTGAAATGGGAGACCTCGGCCTGGGGAGAAATTCCGGCTGACTTCGGCCGCAAATAAGGACATGAATTTCGCCATCAATCTTCGCTCCATCCTGTTGCTGCTGGCGATGGTCCAGGGGCTTGTGATCGCCGGACTGCTGCTGCATCGCGGTTTCAAACGGCGCCAACCGCGCGATTTTGTGCTGGCCGGGCTCCTGCTGGCGCTGGTCATGTCGCTCGTGTCCTATTTTATCGGGTTTATGGGCGTGTACGACTACGCGGCGCAACAAGGCTGGGACCTGACCTATTTTCCTTTCGGCAACGGGTTTCTTTTCGGACCGCTGATCTGGCTGTACGTCGTGTCGGTCACCGATCACCAGTTTCGCTGGAAACCCGCCTGGTGGGCCCACTTTTTCCTGCCGGCGCTTTACTACGCGGTGAGTTTTTACCTCTGGTTGCTCCCTGTCGAGCAAAAAGACATCGTCGGAAGGGTCTGGATGGGTTATGTCGAAGAATTTATCATGACCACGACCCTCGGCGCCTACCTGTTCCTGGCGCTCCGCAGGTACTTCATTTACCGCAAACTGCTCGATGCGGAGTACTCCAATACGAGCAAATTGCTGCTCGACTGGCTGCGCAATTTCCTTTATGTTTTCGCGGCCTACTATGTCATCAGCCTGATTTTTACGCTGCTCAATTTTTGGATAAATCTCTGGTACACAGGCTGGTACTGGCTTGAACTCACGCGAGCGATCTTACTTTACTACATCAGCGTAACGGGCTGGGCCTTTGCGCAAAAAGTCCTGGTTCCTTTCGAAGCCATCGAACGACGGGAGGCCGCCGTGGGTTATGCCAGTAGTGAAAAAGCGGTTGTCAGCAAACCCGTTTTCCCGCCCGAAGAACTGACGCAGCGGCGCGACAAACTCTCGGCTTTCATGACCGAAAAACAGCCCTGGCTCAATCCCGACCTCACGCTTTCCGAACTCGCCTCGCTGACCGGCCAGAATGCCGCCCAGTTGTCGTACCTGATCAATGCGGGTTTCGACAAAAATTTCAACGATTTTGTCAATGCCTACCGGGTGGAAGCCGTAAAGCGAAAAATGCAGGACCCATCGGCTGCCCACCTGTCGCTGCTGGGCGTGGCGTTTGAATGCGGTTTTAATTCAAAAGCCACGTTCAACCGGGCCTTTAAAAAGGCGACCGGCATGGCGCCAAGCGAGTTTTCAGGTACGAGAAAAGAGCCGCCTTCCGCCTGATTCGGCCGTATTGGCCTCAAAACATAATTTGAGACGGCTCAAATTATCCGTTGCAGCATGCACGATCGCCGGCAGGCTGAGTTTTGCCCCATTCTTCACGGTAAAACCACCCAGGTCATGCATCGCGTTATTTTCTTTTTACTCTGCTTTTTTCAGGTGTCGCTTTTCTCCCAAACCCTCAGCGGCACGGTGGCCGAGCCTTCGGGAGCGCCGGCAGCATTCGCCACCCTGCGCTTGCGGAGCTGGCCCGACAGCGTTTTTCTCGCCGGAACTAACACCGCCGCAGACGGCTCATTTGTTTTTCCGCAAATCGACGCCGGCAAATACTACCTCCAGACCGGGCTGATCGGGTTTCAGGACGACTTACGCGTCATCGAACTCGCGGAGCCGGGCGACTGGCAACTTGCCCCCATCCGGCTGGCCGCTGCTTCGGTCGGCCTTGCCGAAGCGACCGTTTCCGCCCGAAAGCCGTTGATCGAACGCCGGGTTGACAAAACCGTGGTGAATATCGAAGGCACGGCGCTGGCCTCCGAGGGCAACGGCTACGATCTGCTGCAACGCTCGCCAGGGGTGGTGATCACCCCGCAGGACGCGATTTTGTTGAATGGAAAAAATGGCACGCTGGTCATGATCGACGGCAGGCCGACGCAACTGTCGGGAACCGAGCTGGCCAACCTGCTGCGCTCCATCCCGGCCGAGAACATCGCCGCTATTGAACTGATCACGCAGCCTTCGAGCAAATACGACGCGGAAGGTGTGGGCGGCATCATCAATATACGTTTGAAACGGCGGGGCAATGCCGGTTGGAACGGAAGCGTCAACGGCTCTTACAGCCAGTCGCTCCACCACCGCGCCCAGGCCGGCGCCAACCTGAACTACCGGCCCGGAGCCGTCAACGTTTTTGCCCAATATACGCTCAATGATGCCGCACAACTGGTTGAACAACAGGTAGAACGGCAAAGTGCAGGCCTCAACCTGCGACAGTCCAACCTCGCCACTTCGTTGTGGGTTTCCCAATTCTGGAAAACGGGGATCGACTGGAACCTCGACGAAAAAAACAGCGTGGGCGCACTGCTCATCGGCTCCGACTACGACAACAGCACCCGCGCAACAAGTCAAACGAATTTCTTTGAGACCGGGCTACCTTTTCAGGACAGCAGCCTGCTCTCTACCAGGCGCGCTCCCGAACAAAACCAGCGCCTGAACTACAACCTGAACTATCGCTACGCCGATACGCTCGGAACGGAGTGGACCATCGATCTGGATCGAATTTCATTCCGCCAGCACGCTGAAAATACGCTCGACTTCTACGGCTCAACCCTCAACCGATTGAAAACGTCCAGTTCCGGCGACATCGGGGTTTGGTCCGTAAAAACCGATTTGTCAAAAAACCTGTCTTCCGTTTACCGGCTCGAAACAGGGTTGAAAAACACCTGGTCCGACTTGACGCAACAACTTTCATCAGGGGTTGGCTACGGACCGACCGCACAGGCAAACAACCGTTTTTCTTTAAAAGAAAATATCCTCGCTACCTATGCCAGCCTCGGGAGCCAGCAAGGCCGCTGGCGCTGGCAAATCGGGCTGCGCGCGGAGCATACGCATATTGTCGGCCGCGGTACTTACCTCGAAAACGGCGCGGAAAAAGGGATGGATACCAGCTATCTGGCCGTTTTCCCTACCGCCTACCTGCAATTCACGGCTGCCGAAAACCATCAGTTCAACCTAAACCTCAATCGTCGGATCGACCGGCCGGCTTATCAGGACCTCAACCCCTTCATTTGGCAAACTGACCTGTACAGCGCCGAACGCGGCAATCCTTCCCTGCGAGCCGCGTTTTCCTGGAACGGAGAACTCGGCTACACCTACAAAAATGCCGCCAGCCTGACCCTGGGGTATTCCAGCCTCACGGACGTCGTCAGTTCGATCGCGGTTCAGGAAAGCAGCCAGACCATTACCCAGCCGGCCAATCTTGCCCGGCAGCGCCAGTGGAGTCTGAACCTCAACACTCCTTTGCCGATCGCGGCCTGGTGGGAAGGCGAGTTGTGGGTTGGCGTCTGGCACAGCAACTTCAAAGCCGAGCTACCCGAAGGGTTGCTGAACGAAAGCAGTTGGGGCGGCGGGTGCTGGATCAACCACAGTTTCAGTTTGCCGCGCAGTATCCGTTTGTCGGTGTCGGGCTGGGCCCAATTCCCTACCCGCGACGGCATGTTTACCAATCGCGGCATCTGGAGCGCCAATATTTCGGTTAAAAAGAAAATGCTGCACGACCGCATGACGGTCCGCCTCGCCTGTTGGGACCTGTTCGACAGCCAGCGCTGGACACAGCAGGCAGATTTCGGGTCGGTGCACACCCGCTTCCGCAACAACTGGGAAAGCCGTCAAATTAATTTGGGTTTGACCTGGAATTTCGGAAAAAGCGGGCGGGAAAGGCGCGAAAGGGTCATCGGCGCGGAGAAAGAAAACGCCCGCATCAAAAGCAGCGCCAACCAATAGGTACTGTGTTTATGGCACATTTTCACCGCCAAGGCGCGAAGAAATTAGCGAACCCTTCGCGGCTTCGCGCCTTGGCGGTGAAAATGGATAAATAATATTTGCGTCGCCGCGCAACGAGTCTATTAAAACCGGCAATAAAAAACCGCTTTACAAACAGTTGCAATGCCTGCGAAATCGCGGCGAAACTGCCTGTAAAGCGGTTTGTTTTTTTGGAGCTACTGGTTTATTCGGCGCCGTCGGTCAAGGCGCGTTGCACGGCCAAACCACCGATTGCCCGCCCGCTTTGAAGACCAACTTCGCAGTCCATCGGGTAGTGAATACCACCGTAGAGGCGCGAAAGCGAGGCTTCATTGGCCCAGGCATCGAAAGTGGAAGCCTTGGCGGGGAACAAGTGTCCCAAAACCGTGGCGCCCGTAGCCGAGAAGGTGGAGTGCCCGGAGGTGTAGGCCGGGAAATTGGGTAAACCTGTCAGGGTTTTGATCTCGGGATCCATCTGAGTCGGGCGCGGAACCATGTAGTGGTATTTGGTTTCCCAGCAAATAATTGCAGCATCCATCATGGCCATATTCAGCAGGGCAAAGTTGCGGGCAGCCCGCACGTCGCTCTGACCGGCGTTGTAGATTTCTTCGAAAGCAAAGGCATTCCAGTGGCCGGGGGGCGTGTAAGTGCCCGTGCCGTCGGCCCAGAAATGAACGATGCGCATCTTGTCGCGGTCGGTCGGATCGGCCTCTCTTTTTACTGCTGCCACTTGCTCCTGAAAAGCAGCCGAACCGGTAGAGGGCGGCAAAGCCGGGCGCAGGGTTTCGATATCAGCGGCATTGAACAACCAGGGCTTGACGGCGCCGAACATGCACAACATACCGAGGCGTTTCGGCACGTCCTGGCTCACCCAGGCAACTTCACCGAGGTTTTCAACCCGCCGCGCGAGGCTGTCCTGGATGGCCAGGCTGCCGATGGCGTTTTTCATGCCGTCGCTTTTGGCGCGTGTCAGCGTTTTGGAAGCGATGGATTTGCCGAGCGCGAGACCGGCCGTCACGTCGGAAGCGACGGCTGCACCGGCCCATTGTTTGTACCAGGCAGCCTCGTTGACCTTCTCATTGATAAAAGTCGTATCGGCAGGAAACAGGGCGCGCAACATGGTGTAAGCCGCGCCGGCGACCACGGCATCTTCCAGCGGATAGGAAGGCAGGTCGTTGGTCACCACATGGTAAGGCTGAATGCTGGCATCCACCTGGTACGGCGCAGGGCGGTTGTAAGTCGTTTTGTAATGCCAGGCTGCTACCAGTGCATCGTACTGCGCAACGCTCACGTAAGCATAGGCGCGGGCGGCATAAGGCGGGTTGGCAAACGGAAATTCAGGGTACGAAAAAGGATTGTTCGCATCCGGCACAGGGTAGCTGCCATCGTCTTTGGGCGCCGGGGCGAGGTTGTGCTTGGCCACCAGGTAACGCATGATTTCGTTCCAGCGCAGCACACTGCCTGCACTCCAGTAACGGATGATTTCCTTCTGCTCTTCGGTAAGTCCGGCCAGTGCCTGTTTGGTTGCGGCGAGTTCGGCCTGATATTCTGACGAACTGGTCTCGGAAGGAGCGGCGACGGGCACATCTTCGGCGGTGGCAATCACGACCGGTTTCCACGAGCCGGCATTCAAATCCTGGCTGGCCGGTGCGAGCGGCTGAAGATCGACAAACGAACCGGTCACTTCTTTGTCGCAAGAGTTGAATAAAAACAGGGAGACAACAAGTAATATGGCGAAAAGAATGATCTTTTTCATTTTTATAAAATTGAAAATCAATTATTTATATTTTCTTTTCAAATTGTGAAAGAGAAAGGGGCCGGGCGGGAACGGGCGCATCCCTCCCGGCACTGAGCTTTCACAGAAACTTAACCTTTTTTGTTGAAATCGAGGAATTTGGTCAGACCCACCGTCCAGCTGAGCGATTTGCCCATGTTCCGGCCGGCAACTGTCTGGTTGACCTGGCCCAGCAACTGAAGGTCGCCGAGGAAGGGGAAGCGGTAGAAGCCCACAAAACCCACACGCGTAGCATCCATGTTATTGGAGGGGAAAGGCATGTCTTGCCGGCGGATGTCAAAGCCGCCGAGCGTCATGTTTTGCTCGGCGAGCAGTTCGGCGCCCCAGCGATAGGAATAGTAGCCGCCCCGAAAAGCCAATTGTGCCGCATTGGGCATTTCTACCTCGTTGGAGTAAATCTGCTCCGTGGTGTAGTACGACTGGCGGTCGATCTTGATATTGCTGCGAAGGGTATAAGCCCCCGACAGCAGGAAGGTCAGGTGATTTTCGGCTGCGTAATGCACGATACCGCGACCAAACAGGGTTTTGCTGCGCAAACCAATAGCGAGGGGCTGGTAGTCGGCCACGTAGTTGGTGAGGGGTACCGAACCGCCGGCAGCAGCCTGAAGCGATAGGCGTCCGCCAATGGCGTCGAATGCGACAATGTTGTATTTCAGGCCGAGGGTAAGATCCTGAATGCCCTTTTGGGGGGCGAGGGTGCCGGCGCTGGCTTCCGTCCAGACGTAGGGCGCCATCACCATGACGTTGAGCCGGTCGAGGATGCCGTAGTTGAGGCCGAGCATCACATTCTGGGTAGTCAGGGTGCCGATGTTGCCGTTGGAGCGCAGGAGCGTGCCTTCCCAGTATTCGTCCCAGGCATCGTGGGTGTAAAAAGCCCCGACACACAGGAATTTTTTATTCATAAAAATGCCGTCAGAAAGGCTTTGGGCATTGGATACGCCCGGGCGAACGAAATTGGCCAGCAGGACGATCAACAAAAGACGCGACAGAGTAGAACTAAGATTCATACGAGACAGACAGTGTTATTCTTACATAAAACTGCCTGCAAAGAACCGGGAAGGCTCGACAGGAGACCTTAGAGCCGGTTTATAATTTGATTAGAATTTACTTAGAACTTACCTGATTTTCAATCCTTGCTCCGAATCACTTCCAGCGACCAAGTGATGGGGCAATGGGCTTTCAACATGGTCGTCACGCCGCAATATTTGTCCTGGGAAAGCTCGATGGCACGCCGCACTTTTTCCTCGCTGACATTTTTGCCGCTGATGCGGTACACGAGTTTGATTTCGGTGTACACCCTGGGGTGCTCTTCCGTAAGCGGGGCCGTGGCTTCGATTTCCAAAGTATCGAATTCGACCCGCATTTTGGGCAGCAGGGCAGCCAGATCGATACCCGTACAGCCCGTTAGCGCCACCAGCAGCAGCGATTTGGGGCCGGGCCCCGTGTCGTCGCCGGCCTCGGGCTTGGTATCGACTCGTACAACGTGTTGACCAATGGCGCTGTCGAAAGCCATTTTGCCGGCCCAGCGGGTAGTGACGTGGTGTTGACTCATGATTGATTGAGCTGACTCTACTTGTGGATTTTTCACCGCTAAGACGCAAAGACGCAAAGGGTTCGCGAATTTCTTTGCGGATTTTCACCGTTAAGACGCTGAGACGCAAAGGGTTCGCGAATTTCTTTGCGTCTTGGCGTCTTGGCGGTAAAAAAAGCAGGTAAGGTCACCTTTGATTTATATTTGACTTGATTAACGGAACCCAAACATTTGTCAAAGGTTTAAAGTTTTCCCTTTTGAAAAATCTGCCGTGTCAGCGTTGCCAGATTTTTGCTCCAAAATTTGAATTGCCGCCCGGGCGCACCCGAAATTTGCCCGACCAAAAACGCAGCCCTATGTCCAAATTCGCAGATAAAAAAGCGCCCGGCTACTGGCGCAGGAAGCTGGAAAAGCACGAGCCGCCCCGCGTAGAAGAAGCGCCCGAAGAATGGGCGGAGCGGTACGGCGGCTACAAAATGTTGATCGCCAACGCGTTGCTCGTCGATGAAAAACTCCGCCAGGTGCCGCCCGGCCGACTGATCACCATTGGCCGCCTGCGCGAGCAACTGGCCGCCGATTTCGACGCCGACTTCGCCTGCCCGCTCACTACCGGCATCTTTGCCCGTATCGCCGCGGAGACGTCGGAGGAAGACCGTAACGCCGGCCGGAACGACCCGACACCCTGGTGGCGACTGGTCAAGGACGATGGCTCGCTCAACCCCAAACTGCCCGGCAGCGGCCCTTTGCAGGCTGAATACCTGAGCAAGGAAGGCCTCGCCATGGTCCCCAAAGGCAAAACCAGCCTTCGCGTCAAAGACGCCGACCGATTGATCGTTTGATCGACGGCCCCTGGATTTTAATTTCTCCTGTCCGTTCTACCCTACCCTGTCATCATGGAAAGAATCAGTGTCTTCGATATTTTCAAAATCGGAATCGGCCCTTCAAGCTCGCACACGATGGGCCCCTGGCGCGCCGCCCAGCGCTTCGTCCGCGAAATCGCGGAAAATGGCCGGCTCGGCGATCTGGCCGAAGTGCAGGTCGAACTTTACGGCTCCCTCGCCAAAACCGGAAAGGGCCACGGCACCGACCTCGCCGTCATCCTCGGCCTCAACGGCGACGACCCGGTGAGCATCCCCGTCGATCAGGTGCAACCCACCCTCGAACACATCCGCACGTCGAAGCAACTGCGCCTCGGCGGTCAAACTCCGATCGACTTCGACCCCGACCGACATATCCAGTTTCACTACGAAACCAGCTTGCCCTACCACGCCAACGGGCTCACTTTTCGCGCTTTTTACCGCGACGACACCGGTGAAAGCCAGACCTACTACTCCGTCGGCGGCGGTTTTGTGGTGAAAGAAGGTGAAGAAGATCTGGTCAGCCCCATCCAGTTGCCGCATCCAATCGACCGGGGCGAAGACCTCGAACGCTGGTGCCAGGGCGACGCGCGCCCCATCTCCGAGGTCGTCTGGGCCAACGAACTTACCTGGCGCCAACCCGATCAGATTCGAAGCGAACTCCTGGCTATCTGGGAAGTCATGAAACAATGCGCCTACATCGGCGCGCACACCGACGGGGTGTTGCCCGGCGGACTCGAAGTAGTACGGCGCGCACACGATCTGAACATCAAACTGCTCGGCGACACACCTTCGGCCAATGCCGACGAATGGATTGCCCGCATCAAAGCCGGCCGCTGGTCGTTTCAGCAAATCCTCAAATGGGTCAGCTGCTTCGCCCTGGCCGTCAACGAAGAAAATGCGGCATTCAGCCGGGTCGTAACGGCCCCCACCAACGGGGCGGCGGGCGTCATTCCGGCCGTGTTGCTTTACCATGTTTGTTTTAGCGAAAATGCGAGCGACGACGATATCCTTCGTTTCCTGCTCACGGCAGGCGAGTTGGGCAGTTTGTTTAAAAAAGGCGCGACTATTTCGGCAGCAATGGGCGGCTGCCAGGCCGAAATCGGCGTCTCCTCCGCCATGGCGGCCGGCGCCCTGACTGAATGCCTCGGCGGCTCGCCCGGTCAATGTATGATGGCCGCCGAAATCGCGATGGAACACCACCTGGGCATGACCTGCGACCCTATCGGCGGACTGGTGCAAGTGCCTTGCATCGAACGCAACACCATGGGCGCCATCAAGGCCATCACCGCCAGTCAGATTGCACTGGAAAGCGACCCTTCGAAAGCCAAGGTGAGCCTCGACGCCGTGATCAAAACCATGAAAGAAACCGCCGACGACATGAGCCACAAGTACAAGGAAACGTCGGACGGTGGCCTGGCCGTGCAGATTTCCGTGGGTCTGATTGAATGTTGAACAAGAGCGGCCAGCTGGATTTTTACGGGCCGTTTACCTCAAAAGGCGGGTTTTGTCATGGGGATGTCTCCCCAATGTCATTTGTCTGCAAGTAGTTGTTTAGGCAGGTTTTTGCTGTTTTTTCGACATTTACTTTTGTGTCATCAACAAAACAAAATCATGAAACTATCCTCCTCGCTACTCTCCCTGCTTTTCCTGAGCGTTTCGCTCTACTCCCAAACGACCTTCGACCAGATTTCAGCCGGATCGGGCTACGCCCAGTCCGGTTATTTTCGACTGTCCAACGGCAGCTCCCAACAGGTGGCCTACGACGCTTGGGACATCGCCTTTTCCAACCTGAGCGTACAGACGGCGGGTATTTTTATCAATGAAAGCACGATCAGCAGCAATGGCCAGACCAGCCCTGCACTGGAAGTGTACGACGCGCTCACCAGCGACTTTTCCGAGGTGCTCGACCCGGGTCTCTACACTGAAAAACTGTACAACCCGGAAACAACCTGGGCCGAAGGCGCTTTCAATACCCCGCGCGACCTTGCCGACCCGCTGGACTTCGGCTGGGGAGTGTACAACCCTGCGCAGTTCAAGGTCCTGGGCAGCCGTGTGTTCCTCATCAAATTGCGCAACGGCGACCACAAAAAGATCATTTTTGACGAATACAACGGCACCAGCTACAAATTCCGCGTAGCCAACCCCGACAACAGCGCCGCGGCCGAGTACACCGTCAATACCAATTTCAACAATGGCAGTCCGCTTATTTATTTCAGCCTCGGCGCCAACGGCAGCAACGTCGTGACGCCGCTCAACTGGGATCTCGTCTTTTGCCGCTACATAGACGCACTGAGCGACGGCCAGGGCAATATCATTCAATACAACGTCACCGGCATTCTGGCCGGCGATGGCGTACAAGTAGCCCGGGCAGCAGGCATCGACCCCGCAACCGTTGATTATCAAGATTATATTGATTCCTTCTCCACGGATATCGACCGGATCGGTCACGACTGGAAATCGTTCAACCTGCAACAGGGCGGCTGGATCACGACCCCTAATCTTGCCTATTTTGTCAAAACGAAAAACAACAAGCTGTACAAAATCGTCTTCATTGATTTTGAAGGCGTGAGCACGGGGGCCGGCACGATGGAACGCACTTTTCTGGGCCAATTGAGCGCCACAAGCGACCTGCCGAACGGCATCACGGCCGCGCTGGTGTATCCCAACCCCGTGGCCGACCATCTGACCCTTTCGTTCAGCAGTGAAAATGCAGGTACGGCCGTCATGCGGCTGCTCGGCGCCGATGGCCAACTCGTGTGGAGTGGCGCCATGCGCACCCAAAACGGTCTGAACGTGGCGGAAATCGACCTGCCGGGCCTGTCGAGCGGCGCCTATGTGCTGAACGTTGCGACGGCTGGCGGCCAGTTTTCCAGAACCATCACGGTCGGCCAATAAAGCCCTTCGTCTGCGCGCCGAACTGAAAAATACGGTTCGCGCAGTGTGACCCCATTCCCTGAAATTTTGTCTGTTATCGGCATTCCGGCCGGGCCCTGTATAAAACGCCCGGCCGGAGTGCAAGCCAATTCTCTACCCTTTTCTGAACGATCATGAGGCATTTGTCTGCTTTTCCCGCGCTTTTTTCCCTGGTTTTTGCGCTGCCGCTTGTGGCACAAAATATTGACTCGCTGCCCGACAGCGGCTTGCGGGAGGTCGTCGTGACGGCCCAGTTTGCGCCCACCGACGTATGCAACGCCACCCACCCCGTGCGTATTCTTCGGCGCGACCGGATCGAACGGCTCGGCGCAAACAACCTGGAACAATTGCTTCGCCACGAGCTCAATCTCGGTATCGGGCAGGACATGATCCTGGGCAGCAGCCTGTCGGTGCAGGGCATGTCGGGGCAAAATGTCAAAATCCTGATCGACGGCGTGCCGGTCATCGGGCGGCAGGATGGCAATATCGATCTGGGACAGATCAGCCTGGCCAATATCGAACGGGTGGAACTGATCGAGGGCCCCACTTCCGTGTACTACGGCACCGACGCGCTGGCGGGGGTCGTAAACCTGATCAGCCGCCGCTCCCAGCTCGAACGCTGGCGCCTCAGCCTGAACAGCCAGTACGAAACCCTGGGCGAACGCAGCATCGGCGCGAGCGCAGGCTGGCGGATCGCGCCGCGGGTGTTGTTGCTCGCCAGCGGTGGCTACGACTATTTTGCCGGTTTCGACACGAGCGCAAGCAGTCGCGACCAACTCTGGAATCCCAAAAAGCAACATTATGCCGACGCATCCATCCGCTTCGACGCCGGGGCAGATCAGGTGATCCGGCTCAAAGGTTCGTTCTTTGAAGAACATATCGACAACCTCGGCGCCGTGCGCCGGCCGCAATACAAGCCTTACGCATTCGACGATTTTTACTACACCCGCCGCAGCGATCTTGCCTTATTGCACGAAGGCTCGGTTGGTAAATCGCTGTACTGGAACAACACCCTGGGGGTCAATTTTTTCCACAGGGAAAAAGAAGCCCTGCGCACCGACCTCGAAAGCGCGCAGACCACGCCGGTAGCCGGCGAGCAGGATACGACGCGGTTTGCCAGCTGGATGTTCCGCTCGGTGCTGGCCACCCGCAACGAACAGCGCCGCTGGCAATGGATGGCGGGTTTCGACGGCCGTCATGACACAGGCATAGGTCAGCGCATCCGCGATTCGCTGAGCCAGGTAGCCGGTCGCAGCGAAATGCTCGACCTCGCTGTGCTGACCAGCCTTCGCTATCGCACCAACGGCGGCCTGACCCTCGAAGCCGGCCTGCGGGGCAGTTGGAACAGTCGCTACGATGGGGCCGTGGTGCCCTCTTTTCACCTGCGCCAGCAAATAGGCAAATCGTTCAACCTCCGCGCCAGTTATGCCCGCGGCTTCCGCAGCCCCGATCTGAAAGAACTGTTTTTCTACTTTGTGGATGCCAACCACTACATCGTTGGCAACCCCGATTTGCGCGCCGAAACGTCCGACAATACGCAAGCCCAGCTGAGCTGGTCGGGCATGAACCTGGGCGCTGTACACGTCGAGGCCCAGATTTGTGGTTTCGCCAACTGGTTGCAGGACAAAATTGAACTGTACGAGTTTGTGAGCTTGCCGGATGGCAGCATACAACCCGCACAGGGCGACACGACAACGCTGCGTTATTCCTATTTCAACATCGAACGATACCGAACCCACGGCGCCACGCTTCGCAGCTCGGCCCAATGGCGCGGATTGCGCCTCGATGTGTCCACCAGCAGGATCGGTCATTTCAACCCCGTGCAGTCCGAATTGCCGGAAACACCGCAATTCACCTACACCCAGGAATGGGCCGCCTCGTTGCAATGGGAACATTCTTCGGGCTGGAACGCCGGTATCTGGGGGCGCACCACCGACCGTTTCGTACGGTATTACCCCGAGATGGAAAATGGACAAGTGGTTGCACGTCAGCGCGTTACATCGGGCTTCACGCAACTGGACGCATCGATTGGCAAGTCGTTCTGGCACAAACGCATCACGCTGCAAGCCGGTGCGCGCAACCTGCTCGATGCGCAGTCTGCCCTTATAACGGGCACTGCCGCCGGCAATCATACCGGCGGCAGCAACAGTGCTCAACCCCTCAGCCCCGGCCGCAGCTGGTGGCTTCGGGCAACAATCAACCTGGGAAAAGTATGATGCATGACGAATTGGCTCAGGATTCATCATCCAGCATTCATTGCACCTGAATTTGTTGTTGAGGCTTGGCTTCTTTTTTGAGTTTCGGCACGGTGAGCAGCAGGATACCATCGGCATATTTGGCGCTGATATCGTTGCTGTCGACATTGTCGGGCAAGGTAAAGGAGCGGTTGAATGACGTGTAGGCAAATTCACGGCGCGTGAATTTTTCATTCTTTTCTTCTTCGTCCCTGCGCATTTCGCCCGAGATCACAAGCCGTCCTTCCTTTACTTCAATTGTAAAATCATCTTTTTTGAAGCCGGGGGCAGCTACGCTGACCTTGAACGCCTCGTCGCTTTCAGTGACGTTTACAGCCGGAACAGAAATGCCTTTCACTGTCGGTTTTACCCAGTCATCGGTGAAAAAATCATCGATCCAACCGGGGAAGGCGGGGAACAGGCCATTTTCCGGCGACCATTTAATGAGTGCCATAATAACCTCCTTTTTAAAGTTAACCGATGGATGTAATCGAACCGATTACACCCTAAATGTGCGGGGCAAAATGCGTTTTTTGAAATGATTTGCATTAGGCTGTGTATTGATTGCGCTCACGAAAGGCATTGTTTCAGGGCATAGGTTTTCAGGGTTTATCGAGTGGATATTTGTCGAGTGTAAGAGGTTGTGAAACAGGTGACAGGCCTTCGTTTCGGGGTTTTACATTCAGCCAGGGATGAATCTGCCGGTCGTTGTTTTTAAATCTTTTGCCTCGCGGCGGAATTTTGGCTGCAAGATGCCTGTCAAATTGAATTTGAATATCTTAGCGCCAGAACAACTGCCCGGTCCGGCTGTCGAAAGGCAGCGCTATTGTTTTATTTTCAAACCGTTTCCACTATGAAAAAATTCTTTGTTCCGGGCCTTGTTGCAGGCGTAGTTCTTCTTGCCCTCAGCTATGTAGGCCCACTCCTGATGGTCAAACTGGTACCCTCCATTGCCGAGGAATATTACAACCCGGTATTTGACCTGGAAGGCGGCAAAACCTACCTCTATTTCCTGCACCCCTTCGTGATCGGTTTCGCACTGGCCTGGTTCTGGGAGCGCTTCAAAAGCCTCTTTCACGGGTCGTTTTTTGTTCGCGGGCTGGAAATGGGTATCGTTTACGCCCTTGTGGCCACGTTGCCGGCCATGTGGATCGTGTTCAGCGCCATGTCAGTTTCGGCTACACTCGTGATCAGCTGGCTGGTGTACGGTCTGTTGCAAGCCGTTGTGGCGGGTTTGATCTACGCCAAAATGAATCCTTGAAACAAGGTACAATGACCAAGGGCTGGATTTGCCTCCTGCAAATCCAGCCCTTTTTTTATGCCTGCAACCAACAAGCGGAACGGGACTCGCCCGCTAACGCCACTGGATCAGGCCTAGTCCGTGGTCACGATCAGATCGAAGTGAAAATCGATCTGGTCGTTCACCTTGATCATGCCCAGCATGGCTTCGGGGGGCGTAATACCGAAATCGGTCATGTAGAGGGTCTGTTGCCCTGTCAGTTGCAGTTTTTTCGGCGCCAGAAGTTGAGCCCGGGCATGGATATCGCGGGTGCGTGTGACGCCCGTAATGGTCAGGTTCATTTTGGCATAAATATCGAACCAGCCAGGGCACTTTCCGTCGAGGCAATCCGGGTTCTGGATGGTTTCGAGCAGTTTGATCCGGATATTCGGGTACTGATCTGCATTTAAGGCTTTACGCAGGTCATTTTCGATCTTGCGGTTGCGACAATTGAGGCCGTTGATGGAAAGGTCGAGCGTAGCCTCCCTGTAATTGGCCTTCCACCCGTTGTTTTCCAGCTCGATCGAGCGGGTGCCGAACTGGTCTTCGCAATGGCAGGTAAAGTTGTTCACATTGGTCGTTCCGTAGAGATACATTTTGCTGCCGCGTTCAATCGTGTATTTTTTCTTAAAAAGAACGCCGGTGGCGGTGCTGAAACGTCCGCTCGCGCCGCACAAAGCCATCCCGCAGATGATCATCAGCAGGGTTTTGAAGATGGAGAGCGTATTCAACATGTCGTTTTGATTGGGATGAGAAGTTGTGTGAAAATATCGTCTATCAACGCGCCGTTTTCACCGCAAAGACGCAAAGACGCAAAGACGCTAAGAAATTTGCGAACCCTTTGCGGTGAAAACGTATGGTCGCCTTAAAAAAATCCCATAGCCTGCTGCCAGACTATGGGATTTCCGAGGATTAGCGATGAGAATGTTCAAGGAATCCTTTGCGGAGAGGGTTTAGAAACCAACCACGGCTTCGAGCATAAAGCCCTGGAAGTGGCCTTTGTAGCGGTAGTCGGTGTCCGGGAAATCGGTGTAGTCTTGCAGCACGTATTCACCTTTCAGCAGCAGGTTTTCAGTCGGGAACCAGCCGGCTACGAAAGCCGTGCGGCTGATCGTGATGTCCTGCGTGAAGGCCTGGCCAAACGGGCGGCCCGTCGTGGTGATGTAGCGGGCGCCGACATAGAGTTGTTCGCGCGGGAGGGTGCGGTACACCAGTTCGCCGGCCAGTTGCGTGAATTCGCGTTCAGCGCCGTCGCGTTCGGCATTGGTGCGGCCTTTAACCGTTTCGTAGGAACCGAAGAATTCAAGACCGTGGAATTTCACGAAGGGGTTGATCATGACGGCTTGCACTTTGTTGCCTACGCTCGGGTTGAAACGGCCGGAGTCTTTGTTGGCTGCGTAAGTGCTGGCTACGCCTGTGGCGCTGATGCCCGGTTCCATGACCATGAAGTATTGCGAACCGGTGCGGTCGGCGGAGTACAGCTGGTTACCTGCGCTGCTCGGGTTGTTGCAGAACGAAGCGGACAAGCGTACGCGGAAGTCAGGATTGATGTACTTGTCGTAGGCCAGTTTCAGGAAGATCGACGGTTTGCGTTCCGTGGGTTCCACGTTGCCGACCGAAGGATTGACCGAGTAGTTGTCGATGTTGCCTTTGATCAGACCGGAGGACATACCAACCATGCCCATGAGGCCGTCGATCGGGAAAATGTAAGCTTCGCCGCCGATATCCGTCGTGAAAGCATCGAGGATGTAGTTTTCAACGAAGGGGTTGTAGATCGTGTTACCGCCATCGGAGCGACGGAACTGCATGTCGCCGAAGTTCTGCTGGAAGTGACCGATTTTCACGCGGACGTACTTGGTGTACCATTCGGGGCTGCCAAACATCGGCAGTTTGTCGATCTGGATGTAACCGCCTTTTACCCAGAATTCGTTGTGGTGGCGGGCAGACATGTAGTTTTCCAGCGAAACCCGGATACCGTCGCCCAGTTGCACGTCGAAGTTGAGGTTGGCCTGGGCCAGGTTGAAGCCTTTCAGCGTCGTGGAGAGCGTATCTGCGCCCGGATCTTTGATGACGCCGTAAAGCAGGTTTTTGTTGGCGCCGTTGGTTGCCGCCACAAACTTGGCAGCGTTTTCATGAGTGAGGTATTGGTAGTTTTGGGTGAAAGCACCGCCTACGCGAACTTTTACACCGGTAAATTCCGGTTGGTCGGCGGATTTGGAGGGTTCAAATACATTGATCCCTTTTTGGTCCCAGGGACGGAAGTATTGGATTTCCGGTTGTTGGGCCATGGCTACCTGAGCAAGCATCAGGAGGAACGTAAACAGGACAAAATACTTCTTCATACAATTTAATTGTTGGTTGAACAATGTTGTTGATTTTTATAGTCAGGGGGTAATTTTATTGTTTGCCAAGCGTGACGGAGAAAGCAATCTCCACGTCGTCGCCAGTTGTCAGCGTACCGAGCAAGGCGGTGGGAGGACTGATTTTGAAATCCGTCATTTTGAGGCTTTTGGAGCCGGAGATCACGATGGTGCCGTAGTTGTCCACTTTGACCGTTACCCAGAGGTCTATCTGCCTGGTTACTCCGGCCATTGTGAGGTCGCCCAGTGCGCCGACCGCGAAGTTGCCGCCGCCTTTATTGTTCAGCGCCGTGATCTTGGTGAGTTTGTACGTGATCTGGGGATAGGTACCGGCTTTCAGCGCATCGTAGGTTTTGCCGTCCATGACGGAACCTTTGGGGCTTTTGATGCCACGCACCGGAATTTCTACAAACAGCGAGTTGATGGCTTTGAGATTGTTGGGTTCAGCAACGAGCTGGCCGTAGCCGTGCACTTGCGTAACCTTGGATTCCCAGTCGTGGAGGTTGGAAGTTCCTTTGATGACCATCCAGAAGGAACTTAAATTATACTGGCTTTGTGCCTGAATTTGGAAGGCTACGAAAGCCGTCATGACGAAGAGCAGTAATCCGCGTTTCATGTGTACCTTTTTTTGTTGACCAAAGGTATCTGCGCAATTTTCGCGGGATTGCTGACGCTAATTAGGGAGATTATTGATTGTCATCAGCAGGCAGGGTAACGCAGCGCATCGGTCCGTATTTCTGTGTCGGGAAATGCGGACACAGTCGGTTTCCCAACCCACCGTTTTGCACTAAACGCAGGATATTATTTTGAAAAACTGGCTAAAAACCCAAATGACAATACACAACTTAGCATCCGGGTTTTTTCAAAAAATTTAATTCGATTGCGGGGTCGCCGTTTTTTCAGGCTAAAAACGCCGTCCTGCCAGCCGGCCGAACGGTTGTGAAAGCACAAACAGCGACGGGGTTCAGGCGAGCACCTTGCCCGGATTCAGGATGCCGCGCGGATCGAATGCCTTCTTGATTTGGCGCATCAGGCGCAGTTCGGTTTTGGAAAAAACCAGATCGAGATAGGGCCGCTGCACCAGTCCCACACCATGCTCGCCGGAGATCGTGCCGCCCACGCTTTTGACAAAACGGAAAATTTCCCGGATGCCCCTTGGGACCTCTTCTTTCCAGGACCGCTCGTCGAGCGTGCCGCGAAGGATATTGACGTGCAGGTTGCCGTCGCCGGCATGGCCGTAGCACACCGATTCGAACCCGTAGCGCTCGCCGACCGCTTTCACCGTTCTGAGCAAGGCGGGAAGTTCCGCGCGCGGCACGACCGTGTCTTCCTCCTTGTACACGGAATTTTTTTTCACAGCATGCGCCACGTTGCGGCGCAGCTTCCACAAAGCCGTTTTTTGCGCATCGTTGTCCGCAAAAAAGATTTCCCCGCAGTCGAACTGTTCCAGCACCCCGGTGATCGTGGCACAATCGGCCATGAGGCTGTCCATGTGGAAACCATCCACCTCGATCAGCAGGTGCGCGGCATCGGTATCGGCAATCGGCACGGGGGTTTCGCCCACGTAGCGCACTGCCCAGTCGATGGCATTGCGCTCCATGAATTCCAGCCCCGAAGGCGTCACGCCCGCCTGAAAAATAGCGGCCACAGCTGCACAGGCGCTTTCGGCAGAGCGAAAAGGTACCAGCATGAGCAAGGTTTGGGTGGGGTGCGGCTGGAGTTTGAGGACGATTTTGGTCACCACCCCGAGCGTGCCTTCACTGCCTACAATAAGCTGTGTAAGGTTGTAGCCGGTCGAATTTTTGAGGGTGTTGGCGCCGGTCCAGATCACATCGCCGTTGGGCAATACGACTTCCAGGTTGAGCACGTGATCCTTCACCACGCCGTATTTCACGGCCTTGGGGCCCCCGGCATTGGTGCTCACATTGCCCCCGATAAAACTCAGGCCGCGGCTCGACGGGTCCGGCGGGTAAAACAAACCCTTGTCTTTCAAGGTATTCTGCAACACTTCAGTGATTACGCCCGGCTCCACCATCACCTGAAAATTGCGCTCATCGATCTGAATGATCCGGTCGAAGCGTTTCATGGAAATCACCAGTCCGCCTGCTACGGGCAAGGCGCCGCCGGCCAGGCCCGATCCGCCGCCGCGAATGGTGACCGGAATTCGTTCTGCATGGCAAAGGCGGAGCAAGGCGCTCACCTCGGCGGTATCGGCCGGCAAAGCGACTGCCTCGGGCAGGAAAAGCAGGTCTTCCGTTTCGTCGTGTCCGTGTTCCCGACGGGCGGATTCATCCGTCAGGAAGTAGGGTTCACGAACAATCTCCCGCATTTTCGCCTGCAAAGCGGGCGTCAGGGGCCGGAAGGGCGTATTTTTGCCACCGCTTACAGAAACTGCCTTTTTTTCCTTATCAATGAATGCCATGACTATCAGAAGATTAGTGAGTTGTACTGCTTTATTTCTCCTGGGACTGACCGCTGCGAAAGCCCAGCGTTTCCGCGAGCACCCGCCCGCCGAAGAACCGCGCAACAAAGGTAACGCGATTCTGCTGCACCTTACGGGAGGCTTCCAAATGCCCGGCGGCGACCTGGCCGACCGCTTCGGCAACAACGGCGCCATCGGCGGCGGACTGGAATGGATCACCGGCAGCAACTGGGCGCTGGGCCTCGAAACGCAAATGCTGTTCGGGCAGGACATCAAGGAAGACCCCCTGGCCATCCTCCGCACACCCGAAGGCGATATCATCGGCAACGACCGCACAATCGCTTCCGTCTCCCTGCGCGAACGCGGCATTTATTTCGGCGGCACGGCTGGGCATTTGTTTGCTTTTAAAAATAAAAACAACAGTCGCTCGGGTATTCGCCTGACCCTGGGCGCCGGCTGGCTGCAACACCATATTCGCGTGCAGGACGACACCCGCACCGTCACCCAACTGACCGGCGACTACCTGAAAGGCTACGACCGCCGCTGTGCAGGGCCTGCGTTCAACCAGTTTATCGGCTGGCAGCATCTGGCGGCCAACCGCCGTGCCAACTGGATGATCGGCTTCGAATTCAATCAGGGATTCACGGAAACCCGCCGTGACTGGGATTTCAACGACATGCGCCGCCTCGACGGCAAACGCCTCGACCTGCGTTTCGGTCTGCGCGCCACCTGGACGCTGCCGTTCTACTTCGTGGCGCCCGAAAAAATCTATTATTGAGCCTTTGGGCAAAGTCGATATCGTTCGATAAATGTTGTACGAATTGATCATCCGCCTCTTGGGAACGGGCATGCGTCTGGCAGCTTTTTTTGTGCCCAAAGCCCGCAAATGGGTGGAGGGCCGCCGCGACTGGCGCGCCGTTTATTCTGGTCGCTTTAAAAAACAGGGCCGGGTGCTGTGGGTGCATGCCGCTTCGCTCGGCGAATTCGAGCAGGGCCGCCCGCTGATCGAACAGTTCAGGGCGCAATTTCCGGACTGGCAGATCGTGCTCAGTTTTTTCTCCCCTTCGGGCTACGAGATTCGGAAAAACTACCCGGAGGTCGATTTCGTGTGCTATTTGCCGCTCGATACCCGGCGCAATGCGCGGGATTTTCTCGACCTGATTCAGCCCGATGCCGCCGTTTTTGTCAAGTATGAATTTTGGTCCAACTACCTGCATGCCTTGAAAAAAAGGCGGACGCCCGTCGTGCTCATCTCGGCTATTTTCAGGGCCGGGCAGCCTTTTTTTCAATGGTACGGCGGTTTTTGGCGGCAAATGCTGCGCTGTTTCTCCCACATTTTTGTCCAAAACAGTGAATCCGCCCGGCTGCTGCAAGGCATTGGTCTGCATGAAGCCGTCACTGTAGCCGGCGATACGAGGGTCGACCGCGTGCTGCGCATCGCCGAATCTGCGCCGGAAAACCCCGTGCTTGAACGTTTTGCGGGCTCGGCAACACGCGTGCTGGTTGTCGGCAGCAGTTGGCCCGCTGACGAGGCCATTTTGGCGGAAGTAATGAATCAGCCTGATTTTCAGGATTTTAAAATCGTCTGGGCGCCGCACGAGCCTTCGAAAGAACAGATTGACCGGCTCGAAGCCTTGCTCTCGCCCGCGGCGGTCGTTCGTTATTCGCAAGCCGCTGAAAAAAACGTGGAAACCGCCCGCCACCTCGTCATCGACAACATCGGGATGCTCAACACGCTGTACCGCTATGGCCAATTGGCGTACATCGGCGGCGGTTTCGGACGCGGCATTCACAATACGCTGGAGCCGGCAGCCTGGGGCCTGCCGGTGATTTTCGGCCCGAAATACGGCAAGTTTGAAGAAGCGCGCCAGCTGGTCGGTCGCGGCGGCGCTTTTGTCGTGCAGGATCGGGAGAGTCTGGCCGGGGCGTTGCGCGGCCTTTCCGACCCGGATGCCTGGCGTAAAGCCTCCGAAACGGTCCGCGCTTACATGGCCGAAAGCAAGGGCGCGACCCGTCAAGTACTCGAGTATCTGAGCGCTCAACTCGGGAATTGAGTTTTTGGTTGCTTTTTTTCGTTAAAAAGTCGCATTTCTTGTCGCGTACCCTCCGAAGTTCTCCTTTGCCCTTTCTAATTTTGCGTTTCCGCAAAGCGGCGCCGGAAAACCTCCACCCACTATTATCCACCTTCATCCAATTTTACCATGACTGGTTCAGCAATCACCATTTCACGGGGCAAACTGAAAGTCCCAGACAATCCTATTATCCCTTTTATTGAAGGCGACGGCACGGGCCCCGATATCTGGGCAGCATCCGTGCGCGTACTCGACGCCGCTGTGGAAAAAGCCTACGGCGGAAAGAAAAAAATCGTTTGGCAGGAAGTGCTGGCCGGCGAAAAAGCCTACAACAAAACCGGCAGCTGGCTGCCCGACGAAACCCTGAAAGTGATTGATGAATACAAAGTCGCCATCAAAGGCCCGCTCACTACGCCCGTAGGCGGCGGTATCCGTTCGCTCAACGTGGCGCTGCGTCAGATGCTCGACCTGTACGTCTGCCTGCGCCCGGTGCGCTGGTTCAAAGGCGTGCCCAGCCCGGTCAAACAACCCGGACTGGTCGACATGGTGATCTTCCGCGAAAACACGGAAGACATTTACGCCGGTATCGAATACGCAGCCGGCACGCCGGAGGCACAAAAAGTCCTCGATTTCCTCGCCGAGTTCGACCCCAAGGGTTTTGGCAAAGTGCGTTTCGGCACCGCTGAAAAAACCAACGATTTTGCCAAACTGACCAAACAGGCCGGCAAACAAACCGTGGAAGTTGGCATCGGCATCAAGCCCGTGAGCAAAATGGGCTCCCAGCGCCTGATCCGTTCGGCTATCGAGCACGCCATCAAAAACAAACGCAAAAGCGTCACCATTGTCCACAAGGGCAATATCATGAAGTTCACCGAGGGCGGCTTCCGCGACTGGGGCTACCAGCTCGCCAAAGACGAGTTCGGCGCCGTGGAAATCGACGGCGGCCCCTGGTGCAAAATCCCCGACGGCAAGCCGGGCGCCGGCCTCATCATTAAAGACGCCATCGCCGACATCACCCTGCAACAGGTGCTCACCCGCCCCGAAGACTTCGACGTGATCGCCACCCTCAACCTCAACGGCGACTACCTCTCCGACGCACTCGCCGCACAGGTCGGCGGTATCGGCATCGCCCCGGGCGCCAACATCAACTACCTGACCGGCCACGCCATTTTCGAAGCCACCCACGGCACGGCCCCCAAATACGCCGGCAAAGACGTGGTGAACCCCTCCTCGGTCATCCTCTCGGGCGTCATGATGTTCGAATACATGGGCTGGACCAAAGCCGCCAAACTCATCGTCAAAGGCATTGAAAAATCCATCCGCAAAAAACGCGTGACCTACGACTTCGAACGCCTCATGAAAGGCGCCACCAAACTGAAATGTTCCGAATTCGGCGACGAGATCATCGCCAATATGTAATCGGCTAAAATCTGTATCCCTGGCGCCCTGCTTCTTCGGAATGCAGGGCGTTTTTTTTATGGACAGGATAGACAGGATTTAGTGGCGGGGTAGGCAATTTTTATGGACAGGATTGACCGGATTTGTTTTGCAGGTACAAACAACTTTTTTCGTAAAACCCGATGATTAAAATTGAAACGGGTTCTGTCTCCAACCTGAAAATCCTGTTCATCCTGTCAAACACAGACAAACTGTTCATCCTGTCAAAAAAACACCCAACCTGTTCATTCTGTCAAAAAAAAAACAACCACCAGTTCGGCAGGCTCATTCGGGCAAGGGGAAAATGAAGAATTCTCGCCCGATTGCTTCTAAAAGCATACTATTGTCTGAAAAAACTCACCGACATGGCTTACAAGATCGTGGTCAATTTCGACGCCTGCGAATCAAACGGCATTTGCACGGACCTCGCCCCGCAGATATTTGAGATTCGGGACGATGGCTTTTTGTACATCCTACAGGAATACCCCTCCGAAGCGCAGCTGCCTTTGATTGAAGAGGTCATCCCCCGCTGCCCTACCCAGGCAATTTCACTCGAAGAAGAATGAATCCCTTGTCTCACCGGCTTTCCGGTGTACTCGTTTTTGTCATCATGGCATTGCCCGGCAATGCCCAAAACACCTTGTCTATGCCAAGCGGCGAATACTATCTCCAGGGCGTCCAGGACATGGCCTCCGGCTTTCGAATCAACGACGACCACAGTTTCGATTTTTTCTTCATTTACGGCGCGGTCGACCGTTTTGGCAAGGGCGCCTGGACGCTGGAAGGCGACCACCTGATGCTCAACAGTCCGCCAAAGCCTTCGCCCGATTTTTTATTGCAAAAAAGCGCCCCCGGCGATTCGACAGGCACCGTGATCCAGATTACCGACCCCAACCGGGATATTCTGGGCTATGTCATGTGTCAGATCGAAACGGAAGACGGTGAAATACTCCGGGCTGAAAGCAATTCCGAAGGGACGATTTATTTTGAGTCGAACAAGCCCCTGCATAAAATCTATCTCCTGCATCGATTGTGGCCGAATGAGCCTTTTGCGGCCGAAGTCAGCCAGCAGGGCGACCGTTATTTCGAATTTACCATATCGCCCACCATTATGGAGGTGGCCGTCACGCAACTCGAACTCCGTGTCGATGCCGAGGGGCTACACGGCGGGCATCCCCTGATGCAGCCGGGCAGGGAATATTTCTATCGTCGCGCGAAACATTAGAACATCAGGTATCCCCGCCTCCATACAACCAACCCTATAAGGGTTCTGAACCCTTATAGGGTTGGTTGTATGGAGGCGGAGGGGCTGGCATTGCAAATATCCAATTTATGCTCACATTCGAAGAATACCGCCGCTACGACGCTTTTGGACTGGCTGAACTGGTCCGAAAAGGCGACGTCACTCCCGAAGAACTGCTCGACGTCGCTATTCGCCGGGCCGAGGAGGTCAATCCTGCGATCAACGCCATCGTTCACAAACTGTACGATCACGGCAGGGAAGCCGCACGCACGGCGCCCCGCGACGCGCCATTTTCAGGCGTACCGTTTTTGGTTAAAGACCTGGGCATGGAAGTCGCCGGCTCGCCGATGAACACCGGCAGCCGGGGTTTCGACGGCTACATTTCGAAAGCCGACAGTTTTGCCGTGCAAAAAATGAAAGCGGCGGGGCTGGTTATTTTTGGCAAAACCAACACTTCCGAATTCGGCATCACCCCTTTCGTCGAGCCAGAGCGCTTCGGTCCCGCCCGCAATCCGTGGAATACTGCGCATAGTTCCGGCGGATCGAGCGGTGGATCGGGCGCGGCCGTGGCGGCCGGTATCGTGCCGCTGGCCACCGGCAACGACGGCGGCGGCAGCATCCGCATACCAGCCTCCTGTTGCGGACTGTTCGGCCTGAAACCCACCCGCGGGCGCGTTTCCTGGGCGCCTTTCACCGGCGAGCTCTGGAACGGCGCGGCCGTGGAAAACTGCCTCAGCCGCAGCGTACGCGATTCGGCAGCCTATCTCGACGCCATACAAGGCTCGGCCCCCGGCGATCCCTACCATATCGCGCCCCCGAAACGTCCCTACCTCGAAGAAGTAAGCACCCCGCCCGGCCGACTGCGCATCGGCTACACGGCCGCCCACACGCTCGGCATGAACGTCGATCCGGCCTGTCTGGCGGCCCTGCAACGCACGGTCGAGGTGCTGCGCGCCGAAGGACACCTGGTGGAAGAATGCGCGCTGCCTTACCGTCGCGAAGACCTCACAGAGGTGTTCCTGGTCATCGTGGCTGCCGAACTGGCCGCCGAACTGGACGTCATGAGCCGCCACCTGGGTCGCAAGGTGCGCCCCTCCGACGTGGAAGCCCAGACCTACGCCTTCAACCTGCTGGGCCGCTCCTACAACGCTGCGGAGTTCGCTTTCGCCCGCCAGCGCTGGGCGGAGATCACCCATCGAATCGCGGGGTTCTACGAGCAATACGACCTGCTGCTGACGCCCACCCTGGGTCTGCGCCCCATCCGCGTGGGTTCGCTCAAAGCCAGCGCTTCGGAGCAGGCGCTCATGGCCGTCGTCAACGCCCTGGGACTGGGCAAGGCCATCCGATCCACGATCAACCAGTTGGCCGACAAGATCTACCACTACATGCCCTGGACAGCCTTCGCCAACATCACCGGCCAGCCTTCCATGTCGGTGCCTGCGGGCTGGACGGAGGAAGAAAACCTGCCCATCGGGGTGATGTTCACCGGGCGGCAGGGCGAAGAAGATGTGTTGTATCGCCTGGCGGGGCAGTTGGAAAGGGTGATGCCGTGGGAGGGAAAAATGGCGATGGGGAGATAGATTGGCCTTGTAGCACTATTCGACAAAAATCATATACGAGTATTGCTATTGCCGGGAAATAGGCACATTTTTGTCGGCAACATGCCGGCGAGCCAGAGCCATCGGGGATAGCGGGCATAAACGCAATGAACGACTAAAAGAATTATGCATTGCGTGATAAGTGCTCATCCGGCACTTATCACGCAATGCGGGGTGAGGTTAGTCGTTTGTTGCGGGTAACTGGTAGTTAATGATAAGTAGAAAAAATGACACATTATAAAGAAATACCTCTTCAAAATTGGGCTGAGTTCAAGGAATTAGCGGAAAAGTCCATGTTAGAATGGATTTTCAGAGGACAATCTAACGCTGAATGGGATTTGAAAACCTCTCTTGAGAGATCTAAAATAGCTGAAGACTTTCCAGAATTTGAGGATCAGTTGATTGAGGATTTCAAAAGAGGTGCCAAGTTTTATTTAGAAGATGAGCAACTCCCAACAACGTTATTAGAATGGTATTCGATGATTCAACATTTTGGCGCTCCATCAAGGTTGTTAGATTTTAGTAAGTCGCCATATATTGCTGCTTACTTTGCATTTGAACAAGCTAATATTAGTGTTGATAAAGTCGCAATTTGGGTAATTGACAAAAATGGGCTCTATCAAAAGGCGAAATATTATTTAAAAGACAAGATAAATAAAACATCGAGCAGTCACTATGCTTATGACGATTATACATTTGAACAAGTATTTGTTAAATCAAAACAGGATGAAATCAATTGTATTTTTCCTGTTGAACCCTGTAACTTTAATCAAAGATACCATTTGCAACAATCAATTTTTGTATGTCAAGGCAATCCATATGTGACACTTTTAGAGCAAGTTGGTTTTTTAGGCGATATTATAGAAAGAATCATTATGAAGGTTACAATTCCGGTAACAGAACGAAAAAAAGCGATGCGTGACTTGGAAAAAATGAATATCACGAGAGCTTCACTTTTCCCTGGTTTAGATGGATTTGCTAAATCATTATTTTTGAAATATTCCAACCTCCTAACCATGGCTGATACATTTGAATTTTTAAAATATGCAAAAGATAAAAGCATGATTTGATATGAGAATATATCATTAACAATGCATGGTCTCACATAGCCGACTAAGCGCGACCACATAGCCCATGCTCACGTCAGATTGCGAAAATAATCACCTTCACCCCATCACCCATCCTCCAAACCAGCTATATTTGACCCATTGCCTCCCGCCGGCCTAACCAAGGAAAACGACATGACCCACCGTTCCGGACAAAATCGCCAACAATTCGGCCTTTTCGCTCCCCCGTTGGACGAAATGATCGCTCCAGACAATCTCGTGCGCGTCGTAGATACCACGGAGACCCGCTGCCTGTGCGTGTTGAACAGTCGCGATAAATACAAACGAAGGCAAGCCATAGTAGAACACCCTTTCGGCACGATCAAACGAAGTTGGGGCTTCTATTATACGCTGGTGAAAGGCAAGGAAAAAGTCGGCGCGGAATACAGTATGGTGTTCCTGGCCTATAACCTGTGGCGAGCCGTGTCCATCCTCGACGTTGCAGGGCTGATCGAACGGACCCAAAGCCTGTTTTTTCGGTTTTTTGTTCCTTGGTGCACCGTGACGCACCGGGGCGGCAATTTTTTACCTTCGGAGCCGGGCCTTCTGTGGAGCTGTGTGGTGCGGGAGGATTGGCGGGCGGCGGCATGAGGGGGATTATTTTCACAATCTGTGTTGGCAGTAAAAAAAGTAACACATCCATAATATTAAAGTTAAAACACATGAAAGATTAACAATGCCCCTACTTCCCACACATCCAAAGAAAAAACATGAATAAGCCCTCAGATGGTAAGAGTACCAGCTCAAGTTTTCTAAAAACCGACGGCGGAAAGTCCAAATCCAACGCCATCGAAGTCCCGACCATCAACCTGCCCAAAGGCGGCGGCGCGATGAAAGGCATTGACGAAAAATTCTCCGTCAATGCTGTCAACGGCACAGCGGCCTTTTCTATCCCTTTGCCTGTATCGCCGGCACGGGGCGCCGTTCCTCAACTCAACCTTTCTTACAATTCCGGCGGCGGCAATGGTATTTTCGGCCTCGGTTGGAACCTCGGTCTGCCCTCCATCCGCCGCAAAACCGACAAAAAATTGCCCGAATATCAGGACGGATTTGAAAGCGATGTGTTCCTGTTCTCGGAAGCAGAGGATTTGGTGCCGGAATTTGAACGGACGGGCAATGGCTTTTTTACCCAAAAACCCAACGGCGATTATGTTTTTCACGAAAAAGACTCGCCTGATGGCCTATGGACTATCCGTTTTTACCGACCGCGTATCGAAGGGCTGTTTGCAAGGATAGAGCGCTGGCAGGAAAAAGCCAGTGGCACCCTGCGTTGGCGCGTCATCACCAAAGAAAATACGACTACACTTTTTGGTTGGACAGCAGACACGCGCCTCAACGACCCCGCCGACCCACGCCGGGTGTTTGAGTGGTTGCCCGAAATGGTGTTCGATGACAAAGGCAATGCTACCCGATACTTATATAAAAAGGAGGACGATGCAGGTTTCGACCCAGCCCTGTTGCACCACCGCAACCGGAGAAAAAACGGCCAAATCACCTATACCAATCTTTATCTGTCGCAAGTGTTTTATGGGAACAAAACGCCGTTTCGCCACCTAAACGACCCCTTTCCGGCCCTTCCGGATTTTATGTTCCAAACGGTGCTGGACTACGGCGAATACGATTTGAACCCGCCTTTTACGGCAGACAACACTTGGACTTTTCGCTCCGATGCATTTTCAGACTACAAATCCGGTTTTGAAATACGCAGCACACGCCTTTGTCGCCGAGTGCTGCTGTTCCACCATTTTTCGGAACTGCCGGGCGGCTCGGCTTTGGTCAAATCTTTGGATTTCGACTACGACACTTCGGTTGAGCAGGGTTTTACTTTTTTGAAAAAAATCACTTCGGTTGGTTACCTCAAATTGGCTGACGGCACTTATACCAAAAAAAGCCTGCCCCCGCAGGAATTTGAATACCAAAAACATGAGTGGAACACGGACAGCAAGTCCATCGCGCCCGAAAATTTAGTTCACGCGCCTGTCGGGTTGGATGAGCAGCAATATCAATTTACGGACCTTTTCAATGAAGGTTTGGCGGGTATACTGACAGAACAAGCGAGTGGCTGGTACTACAAGCATAATTTGGGCGAAGGCCGTTTCGCGCCCGCCAAATTGGTGTCGCCTAAACCTAATTTTGCCGGATTGGGTGGTGGCACGTTGCAATTGGCCGACCTTGACGGCGACGGCGGCAAACAACTATCCATGACGAGCGGCGACATGAAGGGCTATTTTGAACTCACCGATGATGACGAATGGCAGCCATTCCGCACCTTCGAAAAAATGCCCAACCGCAACTTGGGCGATGCCTTCGCCCGGATGCTCGACCTTAACGGCGATGGCCGACCCGACCTGCTGCTGAGTGACGATCATGTTTTCACCTGGTACGAATCGTCGGGCCGCAAGGGTTTTGCCCCCGCCCGGCGCACCGTTCGGCCAACGGACGAAGAAAGCGGCCCCGCGATTGTGTTTTCCGACCCCAAACAGACCATTTTCCTCGCCGATATGTCCGGCGATGGCCTTACCGATCTGGTGCGCATCAGAAACGGTGAAGTGTGCTACTGGCCCAATCTCGGTTACGGCCGCTTTGGCGCGAAAGTAGACATGGGCAATGCGCCCGTTTTCGACCACCCTGATACCTTCAATCCCGCCTTTTTGGAATTGGCGGACATTGATGGCTCCGGCACGACAGATATTATTTATTTGGGCAAAAACAAATTCACCTGCTGGCTGAATTTAAGTGGCAACCGCTTTGCGGAAACACCTTTTGAAATCCCCGCTTTCCCCGAAATCCACAACTTGGCCAAAGTCAGTGTCACCGATTTACTGGGTACCGGCGTGGCCTGCATCGTTTGGTCCAGCCCGCTGACAAAAGATGCCCATTCGCCCCTGCGCTACATTGACCTGATGGGCAGTAAAAAACCGCACCTCATGGTCGGTTACAAAAACAATTTGGGCAAAGCGGTTGCGATGGAATACGCGCCTTCCACCCGTTTTTACCTTGCCGACAAAGCCGCCGGGCGGCCTTGGGTGACAAAATTGCACTTTCCCGTGCATTGCATCGCCCGCACGACCACGCGGGATTTGGTTTCAGGTCATGTTTTCACCAGCACTTACGACTATCACCACGGCTATTACGACCATGTAGAGCGCGAGTTCCGGGGCTTCGGGCGGGTGGAGCAGCGCGATACAGAGGATTTTGAGCATTGGGCGAAAGATGGGGCGAGTAACGTGGTGAATGCCGAACTGCACCAAGCCCCCATGCGCAGCAAAAACTGGTTTCACACGGGGGCTTACCTGCGGCACAAAAAGATTTTGGGTCAATTTGAACACGAATACTGGTACGAGGAGCGCAAGAAAGCGGGATTTCCAGTGGCTGCGCACCCCGAAGTGGCCCTGCCCGATGCCCGCATTGTGGCCGCTGATTATTTCCCGGTCGGATTTTTAGCAAAAATAAGTCCCGAAGAACGCCAACAAGCCTACCGCGCCTGCAAAAGCATGGCCTTGCGCACGGAGGTTTTTGCCGACGACGCGCCCGCAACGGGCGCTACACCCGCGCAAACCGCAAAAACCCTCATGCCCTACTCGGCGACGACGCACAATTGCATCGTCGAAATGTTGCAGCCCCAGGGTCAAAACAGACATGCTGTTTTTGTGGTGAAAGAAAGCGAGGCCATTACCTACAACTACGAGCGAGACCCTGCCGACCCGCGCATTGCGCACAACCTGAACCTCAAATTAGACAAATACGGCAATGTGCTGGAATCCGCAGCAGTGGTTTATCCGCGCCAAACACCAGATGCCGGTCTGCCGACGGAAACACAAGAAGCGCAGGCCAAAACAGTGGTGATTTTTACGGAAAATACATTTACCAACGACGTGGACAGCCACGACGATTACCGTTTGCGCCTGCCTTCGGAGGTGAAAACCTGGGAATTGAAAGGGGTAGCGAAAACTGGCAACGCATATTACAAACCCGCCGATTTTGAGGATATTTTGACCAAACCGACCACTGACGAAGCGTTTTACCATGAAATTGACAAAGCACTCGTCGGCACAAATGCCCAAAAACGCCTGATCGAACACGTCCGCAGCACGTTTTACAAAAACGATCTGACGGGTGCTTTGGCATTGGGACAATTGGAATCGCTCGGTTTGCCGTTTGAAAATTACCAATTAGCCTACACCCCCGAACTGTTGACCGATATTTTTGCCGGAAAACCGCTGCCTGACCTCGAAACAGAGGGCAAATTCGCCCACAGCGAAGGCGACCTGAACTGGTGGGTGCGCTCCGGCACCACGCAGTTTTTGCAATCCGGCGAAACCGTCACAGACGCACAAAACCGCTTTTACCTGCCCGTTTCCTACACCGATCCGTTTGGCTCGGTGACGCGGGTGGAGTATATATTGCCCTATCTGTTGTCCATCAAAAGCACGACTGATGCGCTCGGCAACACCGCCCAGGTGGACAGATTCAATTACCGAACGCTCTCGCCCCAGCGGATGCTCGACCCGAACGACAATTTGACGGAAGTGCTGAGCGACGAATTGGGCCTCGTGAAAGCCCTCGCCGTATTTGGGAAAGGTGTGGAGGCGGACGATTTGACGGGCCTCACCGAACACAGCGATGCCGCCGAACGCACGGCTGTGACCGATTTTTTCAACGCGCCCGATTCCGCGACGCTCACGACGCGAGGGAAAAACCTGCTCGGTCACGCCACCGCCCGCTTTGTGTATGATTTTGAGGCATTTATGACCACGGGCAAACCCGTCGTGGTCGCGTCTATTATGCGGGAAGAACATTTTCAGAAAAACGCCAACGCGCCCGTACAACTGAGTTTTGAATACTCCAACGGCCTTGGCGCGGTGGCCATGAAAAAGGTGCAGGCTGAACCAGGCATGGCCAAGCAGGTTGTGCTCGGTGTTGACGATGCTTACACTGTGAGCGAGGTGAATACCGCCCCCAACCTGCGCTGGATCGGCAACGGTCGCACCATCCTGAACAACAAGGGTAACGCCGTAAAACAGTACGAACCCTATTTTTCGGTGACCCACCACTACGAGGACTTCAAGGAATTGGTGGAATCGGGCGTGACCCCGGTACTGTACTACGACGCGCCCGGGCGTTTGGTACGCACGGTCATGCCGGACGGGACGTTTACAAAAGTGGAGTTCATGTCGTGGAAACAATTGGTTTTTGACCAAAACGACACAGTTTTAGACTCAAAATGGTACGACGACCGCATCAATAACCTGATTGATGCCGAACTCTTGGCCGCCGGAAAAGACCCGGCCAAAGAAAAAACCGCCGCCCAAAAAGCCGCCAAACACGCCGGAACGCCCAATGTGCAGCATTTCGACACGCTGGGCAGGCCCGTTTTGTCAGTGGAGCATAACCGCGACATTGCCATGAACGCAGACGAGTTTTACCACACCCACGCCATTTTGGACCCCGAAGGCAACCTGCGCCGCGTCGTGGATGCCCGCCAAAACACCGTGATAGCCTACAAATACGACATGCTCGGCCAATTGGTGTATCAAAACAGCATGGACGCGGGCCAACGCTGGCTGCTGACCAACGCGCTCGGCAAGCCCCTGCGCACCTGGGACGAACGTAACCACGAGTTCCAATACCGCTACGACACGCTGCACCGCCCGCTCGAAAGCGTGGTGTTGGGCGGCGATGGCGATGCCCCGTTAAACCATGTTTTTGAAAAAATAGAATATGGCGAATCAGAACCCACGCCGGAGGCCAAAAACCTGCGCGGGCAAGTCATCCGCCACTACGACACGGGCGGTCTGATGGAAATGTCCGAATACGATTTCAAAGGCAACCCGACCGAAACGCGGCGGCGGCTTTTTGCAAAATACAAGGAAACGGCGAACTGGACAGCCGCCAATACCCTGACGGATTTGGAGCCCCAAACCTTCACGTTCATCACCGAAACAGACGCTTTGGGCCGCATTTCTAAACAAATCGCGCCCGATGGAAGCATCATTTTCCCTTCGTACAATGAAGGTGGCCTACTCAATGCCGAATCGGTGCAGCACCCCGGCAAGCCCGTGGCCCTCTACCTCAAAGACATTGATTACAACGAAAAAGGGCAACGTAAGCGCATCAAATACGGCAATGACGTCATTTCCAAGTTCTTTTACGATGCCCAAACCTTCCGCCTGAACCGCATCGAAAGCCGCCGGCAAAACGGCGACCTGCTGCAAGACCTGTGTTACACTTACGATCCGGTGGGCAACATCACCCACTTGGAAGACCGGGCCGTGCCCACCGTGTTTTTCAACAACGCAATGGTGACGGGCGACTCGACCTACACCTACGATGCCCTCTACCGATTGGTGGAAGCCACCGGGCGCGAGAACAACGCTCCGCTTAATTTCAACGGCAAGGACAACTGGAACGACGCGGCCTTTATGATGCCGCACAACGCGGGCGACGCGATGGCCATCCGCAACTACACCCAACACTACCAATACGACGCGGTAGGCAATATCCGCCAAATGCGCCACCAAGCCACGGGCAACAACTGGACACGCGACTACAACTATGCCTCTGCCAACAACCGCTTGCTTGATACCCAGATTGGCGCGAACACTTATGCTTACACGCACCACGCGCAGCATGGGCACATGACTACGATGCCGCATTTGGAGGAAATCGGCTGGAATTTCAAAGAGGAAATTGTAAAAACGGTGCGGCAGCGGGTCACTTCTGGCACCGCCGAGACCACCTATTACCAATACGACGCGCAAGGCCAACGCATCCGAAAAATCACGGAGAACTTCGCCGCTGCGGGCAACACCCCGACCAAAAAAGAGGAGCGCATTTACATCGCAGGCTACGAAGTTTACAAAAAGCACAGCAGCCCCGACGCGGGCCTCGAACGCATCAGCATGAGCCTGCTCGACGAAGGCCACCGCTTCGTGATGGTGGAAACCCGCAATGACGTAGACGACGGCACCGAAAAACACCTGGTGCGCTACCAGTTGCACAACCACCTCGGCTCGGCAGCCCTGGAACTCGACGCCGCGGCGCAGGTGATCTCCTACGAAGAGTACCACCCCTACGGCACCACAGCCTATCAGGCTCGCAACGCAAAGATTTTGTCAGCAGCCAAGCGGTACCGCTACACCGGTATGGAGCGAGATGAAGAAACGGGATTGGAGTACCACGCGGCGCGGTATTATTTGCCCTGGCTGGGAAGGTGGTGCAGTGCGGATCCGGCGGGGTTGGTGGATGGGGTGAATGTGTATGGGTATGGGGGAGGGAATCCAATAATATTAATAGATACTAATGGGTTGCAAACAACAGGTTCACTAAAAAGTGCAGGAAGATTTGCCAAGACTGCGACAAAGAGTAAAACTGATACTAAAAATTTAGGCAATAACAAGTCAAATCAAAATTTACCTCAGCAAAAAACTCAACAATCTAAAAATTCAAATCAAATTTTACCTAGCTATAGTAACTTAATTAATACAACTTTGGGAGAGGTCCCGCCGTATGCAGTTGAATCATATTTTGATATTCAACACAAAAAATATATTAATTTTGCAGAGGCTCAAGTAAGCACGGACATTAGTTTAGGAAAAATGCTAGATGAATATGGCTATCCTTATTATAGTAATTATAAAAAACTTAATGGGAACTGGGCTAATAAAGGGGGAACCAAATTAGTTAATGGTGAAAGGGTAACTTTTAGTACTAAAAGAGTTGACCAAATGGGAGCCCAATTGAGAGAAAACGTTAACTTTAATTTAGCGTCAAAGCAAGAAGTTAAAAAGGTCATTGGAGAGTTAAGCGGTCCAATAGCTGATATAACAGGAATCGCCCTTGAAACTAAAAAAGGTAATAGAATAGGTGTGTTTTCTTCCACAGCATCAGCAATTTCAGAAATTGCTACAACCACGGTTTTAACCACAGCAGGTGTGCCAGCAATACCAACAATTGGGATTGTACTATTTGTATCAATAGGAATAGGCATGACAATAGATAGCATTATTAATGAGTGGAAAGAATTCGATTATATTGGCCTTGAAGCTGCAATAAGGACCAATAATAAGCAATGGTTTCGAAATAGTCTTGGTGAAGGAAAGGTATTAAGTGAATACCGATATGAAGAACTACTATCAAAAGAACAGTTTGCAAAAATTTCTGGTTATGAAATGAGTGAACTTGAAAAATATGCAAAGTTTGGGAGTAATAATTTTTCTGCTTTGACAAAATACAATTCTGCGACAAAGCAATATGAATTTGTTGTAGGGTTTTGTCAGTAACCCCTACTGGCGCGAGGTTGTAAAAATAAAAAACGGCCGCTGGCGCGAGTTTCCAAAACCCCAAAACAACCAAAATAAAAACCCAATAATCACGCCCGTTGGCGCGAGTTTCCAAACTCGCGCCTCGCATCCATCGGGTTCCAACCCGACAAAACATACATAAACGGGTAGACCCCACAGGATAGAAATGCTCAGCACACCAAAACTAATTGACAAACAAAAAATCAAAAAATAAACAAACCATGGCCACCTTTTCCCTAACCCTGACCTTGCAAAACGCCAAAAACACCCCGCGCCCCAACCTCATCGTCAGGGTCTTTTTCAGCGCCGCACAGAAAGGCGAAGCCCGCACCGATGCCGAAGGGCGTTGTACCATCGCTATTGAAATACCGGATGTAACGGATAAAAAAAATCCGCAGTTGGCCACCGTAGAGGTGTTTGCGGGCAGCAGGCGCCTGTACGGCGGCGATGCCGGTACGCCCACCTACACGGTAAGCGCCGCCTCTATGAATGTGACGCTTACCATCAAAAAAAGCCGTGCAGAGGTGTTGCCGATAACATACGCCGACCTGCGCCTGCGGCCCGACGAGATCCTGGCCTCGGACAAAAGCGCCTTCGTGGCGGGCAAACTCAACGCCGCGCTCAAAGAGGTGGTGCTGCAATCGCTGCCGCCGGCCACGCGGCAGAACGCCGATCCGAATATTGTCTTCGATTATACCCAGGTGAAAAACCTTACGCTCGGAGCTGCCATTACCCGCTACGTGCCCACTACCCGCTCTTCCGAAGACGGCACGCCGCCGCCCCCTGCCGACGAACGCAGCGTACAGGAAGTGTTGCACCTCGATCAGCCTCTGAGCAAAAACCCCTATTTTTTTGAAGAAACACAGGTACTGACCACTACCACCCTGGTGTATGCCATCGCCTCTCAAAACAAGGAATACGCAGATGTGCTGCTCGACCGGGGCTGGGACTGGGAACGCGCCAGTCAGCAAGACTGGGACGCCGCAGCCGCAGCCGCTCAAATGAACGACACTCAAAAAGCCCTGCTCCAGCGCGGCTTCGCCCTGTCGCGCCTCAGCGGAAAACTTCCGACCCTGGTGGCCAAAATACTGCCCGATGTGCCCGAAATCAGCCAGGTGGCGGCATTCGATGAGGCGTACTACCTCAAAAAAATAAAAGAAGCGGGCAACCTGACACCCTACGGCGAATCGCCCGAAACGTATGCGGCGCAGCTGGTGCAAGTGGCGCAGCGCAACTTCCCTTCGCGTTTTTTTCTTGAGCGCAAGGTGTGGACGCCCTTGGACAAGGAACAATTAGTAAAAACATACAGGTATTTCGAAGGCAGCACAGCCGAGCAATTGAAAAAACGCCAGGACGACATGCGGCAATTCCTCGCCAATAATCCGGGCTTTGACTTGCTCAAATCCAATTTGTTCAAAAAAGACGAAAACGGCGCTCCCGCATTCAACTATACCGGTATCGACGAAGCGCAACAGGCCAATGTGCGCAAACAATTCATGGCCATGCAACGGGTGAGCATGTTGTCGCCCGACTACGCCGTGCAGGAAACCCTGCTCAGCAATGGCCTGGATTCGGCGGCAGCCATCATTCAGCACGGCGCTGCTGCGCTCACGGATACACTCGCCGACGCGCTGTCGGCCAATGCGGTATTCCAGCAGGCGCAAAACCAGATGCAAACCATCACGCTTGCCAGCATCGGTTTGCAGGAAATCGTCGCCGCGCCGGCCATAGGTTTTTCCGTGGGCAATTATCCGCCCGAATTAGTCAACCAGTTGCAGGATATCGACGGTTACAGCGATATGTTCGGGGCTCAGGATTATTGCGAATGCGAACACTGCAAATCCATATTTGGTCCGGCTGCCTACTTCGTGGATTTGATGAAATTTGTGGAAGGCAATGTGACATTTGAAGAAGATGGCTATGGGCAGTCCCCTGCCAACAATATCACCCTGCAACATCGCCGCCCCGATTTGCGACACCTCGAGCTGAGCTGTGAAAATACCAATGCCGTGGTGCCTTACCTGCAGATTGTCAATGAAATACAGGAGCGGTACATCGCCGAAGTGATGGGCCATATTCTGAACCAGCCGCCTGCCGGTATCGATGTCTGGGCACAGTTTGCCCGTGTACCTGCAGGCGGCGATGCCGGCTCGGGTTTTCTGTTGAGTGTTCAGGCTGCCAATACCTGGAAAAACTCCTTCCGCCTGGCGTACAACCGGCCTTTTGAGGAGAGCCGTATCCTGCTGGAATATTTTAAAACGGATTACGCCGACATTTTGCGCGCCCTGCGCGTTGCCGCACAATTCCGTATGGAGCAGGCTTACCTGGGTATATCGGCGGAAGAATGGCTATTTATTTCCACCCCCGATACCAACATGGAAGACCTGCGCAAACTGCGTTTCGGGTTTCCCGATGATCGTAAACCTGATTTGGATGTGGATATCCTGCTCGACCCAGGCTTTGACCTGAAGGAGTGCCCGGCCGACGTATTCCTGCGCGCTACCGGACTGAGCCGGGCCGATGCCGTGTACCTGGCTTCGACGGAGTGCAGCCTGAACAATGTAACAAAGACGTTGAGGTGGAACAGTAAAGATAATGAAGAGACGAAGGAGGTAAAAGAATGGCTCACAGGCCTGGATGATGCCGTCGTGCTCGACTACATCCACCGTCTGCTGCGCCTGCAGCGCCACCTGCCCTGGACCCTGCTCGAGCTGGATCTGGTAGTCAAACAATCAGGCGACCCCGCCGTAACGAACTCGGGCGTTTTGGGCGTAGCCAACCTCGAACGCATTGCCCGCATACGGGAGATTCAGCGGCGATTCGACCTCTCGGTAGAGGAAGCGCTCGCACTGCACAGCGAAATTCCGAATGAGTCACTGCACACCCGCAGCATACACAATGCCCTGTTGAACAGTTCGGTGGAAACAGCCGTGCCGGGCATGCTCGCCAGGATGTTCGACGCAGCTAATATGCCCCAAAAGGCAGCTTCTCCGGTGGCTACCGAATTCACGGATTTCCGGAAATGGCCCGACCAACTCAAAGGACTCGGAACAACCGAAAAAGCATTTGGGCAAACCTATACCGCCCTGTTCGGTGCTGCAGCCCAAACCATCCCCAATGTATCGGCAGCGTACCGGATCGTGCGGCTCTCCGCCTTGCTTGGCGTTTCGCTTGAAGAATTCGGGTATTTGCTCGAATGGGCGCAAATGCCGCTGTTTACCATCAACGCCGGTCGCATAATCCGGTGGATGGATGTGCAAAATATCGTAAAGGAAGGACCTCTTTCCCTTTCGGAAATTCGGTTTATCGTGCGGGGCGAGGAGTCTTCCGCCCTGAAGTTCAAATACAAGGGAGACACCGAACGGGATAAGACCGCCAAAGACAAGGCGCTCATATGGACCAAGGCTTTTACCGCCGACAAGCGTTTGTTCGAACCAGCGCCCGCCATGGAAAAAATGGTGCTCATCCAAGCAGCTTTTCACGAACACCTCGGCCTGCTGTTCAACCTGGATAAAAACATGATAGAACATGTGGCTGTCTGGTATAAAAATTTCGATAAGGTTTGGATAGAAGCCCAGTCCAATATCGGCCGAAAAGAATCGGGCTTTGTGCTTACTGAATTCCTGGCCTTCATGCCCGTAATGGAACGCCTGATGCTGTTTTTCGAAAAAATGGCCTTCGATGCCGACGACCTGGCCTTGTTTGGCTCTTCCACGGAATTTATACAGGGAACCGGACAGGATGCTTTGGAAAAAATGGCAACCCCGGAGGACATGAGGCGTTTTTTCACCTATGTCCGTTTTAAAAAACGCGCCGGCGCCTCCGGCCTCGCCGCTTTCCGCAAACTGCTTGCGCTGGATAAAACCAAGTGGGTCAGCCAGCAAACCCAAACCCTGGCAGGCTTGCTGGACACGGAAGTCAACCGGGTGCTTGCGCTTGCCAAGGTAGTGTCAGCCAGCCAGTCGGCGCCCGAGTTGTTGCGCCAGTACGAAGACCTGATACAACTAAGCCTCGACCTGGGCACCTACGACGCTGTGGCGCTGAATGCCCTGCGCATGAATACCTATGCCGATGCCCTGACATACGAAACGGCCCTGCGTACGGCTTTCAAAGCGCGGTTCAGCAGGGAGGCCGACTACGAAAAAACCTGGGAGCCGTATGAAAACCGCATTCAGGAGCAGCGCCGCGATGTGTTGTGCGCTTTTTTACTGGCTATGGACCACCAAAACAATTTCCGCGACACCGGCGATCTGTACGCTTATTTCCTCGTCGATGTGGAAATGAGCGGCTGCGCCCGTGTGTCGCGCATCCTCGCCGCCACCCTCAGCCTGCAACTGTACGTACACAATGTGCTCATGGGCCTGGAAAAAATGAAAGCGGACCCGACCCATACCTTCAAGTCCCTGCGAGCCACCCTCGGCAAAACTGAAGAAGAACAGCGGAGCCTGCGCATGCAGTGGGAATGGCGCAAAAATTACCGCGTGTGGGAAGCCAACCGCAAAGTGTTCCTTTATCCGGAGAACTGGATAGAGCCCGAGCTGCGCGACGACAAATCCCCCCTGTTCAAGGCGCTGGAAGAGGAACTGTCGCAGCAGAAAATAACCCTCGAAGCGGCCGAAGCGGCCTATGTACAGTACTTGAAAGGTTTTGCGGAACAGGGGCAGCTGATTATCGCCGGAGCATGTTTTGAACCCGGAGAAAAAATTGATACCTACCATATTTTCGGCCGGACCAGCACCGACCCCTACCAGTATTATTACCGAAAAATGCGGGTGCTGCCCAAAGACGACCACAACGTGCGCGCCAAACAATGGACACCCTGGGAAAAGGTGGAGCTGGCCATCAACGCGCCCTACGTTTCGCCAATCAAATTCAAGGGGAAACTCTACCTGTTCTGGGTGAGCGTGGTGACGATGGAGAAGAATAAATTTGAAGGTGGGGGTTCCATATTTGAAGAATTCGCCCATACCATCACATTAAATTATTCATATCTGACCGAAAACAGGAAGTGGTTACAGCCGCAGAAGGTGAAGGGATTTTGTGACCCAATTCAGGGAGGAAGTATTGGCGACAATGACCCCATCAATTTGAGGAAATTTGAATCAAGTAATACTCGTTATAGAATATTTCCTCAGTATGATAATACACTGGATTTGCTAAGCGTGGACTATTTAAAGTTTAATGAGGCGCAAAACCTTTATATTAAAAATTCCATATCGATTTTGAATAATGTATCTGACTACAATTCTTATCTAACTCCTGAAATTCCTACAAATAAAGCCTTGAGCATTTTTAATTATACTTCGAACAATGTAGTGGAACATGGTTTGTCATTAGCCATTGCTTCATCTAAAGCCGCTCATGTTGAAGCATTCCCGTTGTCCCAAAAGATTCCTGGCTTTATTTTAATTGAAGGATGTTCAACTAAGGTTAGAGATAGAGAACTTCGTGTTATTTTTAACAATCCGGGTGATTATGTTTTCAAAAACAATGCACACCAGTTTATTCTTCGGCAAACAAATAGTAATGAAACTGTAAAAGGAATTCAAATATATACTCCAGTCGAAGGTCGCCGCGAAACCATCATGTTAACCACAACCGTAGTAGATGATTTAAGCGTCCGGCTATCGAATGAGGGCTTGTCGGATTTTTTAAATTTGAACACTCAAGAATTAATAAAAGAAAAGGAGCATCGACTATCATTTCCTGATTCGGATAAATTGGCTCCGCCTTTCATCGAAACTCAACATCTCGACTTCTCCGGCGCCCACGGCCTCTACTTTCGCGAACTCTTTTTCCACATCCCGTACCTGATAGCCGACCGCCTCAATGCAGAAGGCAAATACAAGGAGGCCGATTACTGGTTCCGGAAAATATTCGATCCCACGGCGCCCTACGAACCAACGATACCCGGCGACCGATATTGGCGGTTCCTGGAGTTCCGCAACCATACGCTCGACAAACTCATCGAGAGTCTGACCAATAGAGCCGAACTGGATGCCTACGAGAACAACCCCTTCAACCCGCACGCCATTGCGCGCCTGCGCAAGACGGCCTACATGAAAAACATCGTGATGAAGTATGTGGACAATCTGCTCGACTGGGGCGATTCGCTGTTCCGCCGCGATACCTGGGAGTCGAATACCGAAGCGATGATGTTGTACCAATTGGCCAACAACATACTCGGCAAGCGGCCGCAGGTAACAGGCCCCTGCAAATCGGCCATTGAAACCCGCAACTGCGGATGCCCAGACCCCAAAACCACGTATGCCAAACTGAGCAGCAATTCCCTGCCGCCATTTCTGTACAATGTAGAAAACTGGGTCATTACCGTGTCCCTGCCGGCCGTGCCTGAAACGCCGGACCCCATACTCGGCAGCGGCCTGACGGGCTATGAAGACCTTGCCAACGATACGTACAATGCAAGCTCGCAAAGGCGGGGTCCTACCCGGCCCTACATCATTCAAACATCGGCATTGAAACCTTCTTATGCTGCCAACCTCGGCCTGCAACTCACCAGACAAAACGTATTCTGCATACCCCACAACGAAAACATGCTCGCTTACTGGGACCGCGTGGAAGACAGGCTGTTCAAACTGCGGAATTGCATGAACATCGACGGCGTGAAACGCAGTCTGGCGCTATTCCAGCCGCCCATCGACCCGGCTTTGTTGGTGGCGGCCTTCGCAGCTGGCCTGAGTGTGGAAGATGTGTTGAACAGTTTATATGGCCAGTTGCCCGCCTACCGGTTTACCTATCTTTTGGAAAAAGCGCGGGCCTACGCCGGCACGGTGCAAAGTTTTGGCGGCGCGCTGCTAAGTGCCTTAGAAAAGAAAGACGGCGAACAACTTACGCTGCTGCGCTCCACGCAGGAACAAAACATCCTGAAACTGACCCGGGAAATAAAAAAGAAAGCCATCGAGGAAGCCAAGGCGAATTTGCAAGCCTCGGTGGAAGGCATGGCGAATGTGGTGAACAGAATTGACCAATACCGGGAATGGATCGAGGAAAATTTGAATGGCTGGGAGAGGACACAGCAGGTAGCACTGCATACTTCTTCAACATTAAGCGCAGTTGAACCTGTATACAATCTAATTGCATCTATTGTTTCGTTATTCCCCAACCCGGGGGCTTTCACCGCTATGACTTATGGTGGCGAGCAATTAGAGAGGGGGAGTAAAAATATGGCATTACTAATAAGGTCACTTTCAACCATTGCGAGTATTGTTTCCTCCTCCGCCGGCCTCGAAGCCTCCTTCCAGCGCCGCGCCCAAGGCTGGAAATTCGATCTAAAAACCGCCGAGCAGGAGCTCAAACAAGCGCAACAAGGCATCATCGCCGCTACCATCCGCCTTGCCATGGCCCAAAAGGACCTGGAAATCCACGAGAAGCAGATCGAGCAGGCGCAGGAGCTGCATGATTTTTACAAAAACAAATTCAGCAACCTTGACCTATACAAATTCATGTCGGGCCGACTGCAAAAGCTGCACCGAATGGCCTACAACCTTGCCAGCAACATGGCCAAACAGGCCGAAGCGGCCTACCGTTTCGAAACGGGAGATGATCTGTACTTCGATATTTCCGGCGGTACATTTTGGGATGCCTCCCGCGTGGGGCTGCTCTCGGGCGAACAGCTAACCATAGAATTGCAAAAACTCGAAACCAAATACATGGATTGGAACGTGCGTCAAATGGAAATCCGACAGTCGTTCTCTTTGGCGATGCTCGATCCGAAGCAATTGCTTGACCTGCAAAACACCGGTACTTGTACCTTCAAAATCCCCGAATGGGCATTTGATTTGCAATATCAGGGTTACTACCGCCGTCGTATCGTATCGGTGCAAATTACCATACCCTGCATCGCAGGGCCTTATACCAATGTGGCGGCAACCTTGACCATGCTTAAGGGCAGTTTGCGCAAAGAACCATCGAATCCTTCAGTGGCAGCCGCGGTTTTCCCTTACAAGGGCAGCGATATGGTAGCCACCAGCAATGCGCAAAATGACGGCGGCCAGTTTGATCTAAACTTCCGCGATGAGCGCTACCTACCCTTTGAGGGTGCGGGAGCGGTGGATAGCGAATGGGAGCTGAAATTGCCGGATAAGTTCAGGAGTTTTGATTATTCGACCATCGCCGATGTGGTTTTCCATATCAGCTATCGGGCGAAGTATGATGGAGGTTTGTTTAAAACCAATATAAAGGATGGACTGTTGGGCAAAATGGTTTCGTTGAACAAATTGCTCAGTCTCAAACCGGAATTCCCATCCGAATTTTACCAACTTTCGCAACCTGCTGTACCAACGAACAAGATTGTAATTGTACTTACAAGAGTACATTTTCCGTATTTTGCCAATGCTTTTCATATCAAGATTGTAAGTATTACCGACAAAAGTGGACAGTTTTCAACCATTTCGTGGGACACAAGCGATCCGAGCATTTGCAAAATCGAAATCACACACGATGCGCAAGCGACGAAAGATGTGCCATTGATGTTAGCGTTTGAATTATATGATCCAGAGGGAGATGAACCTGAATTCCAAAGTTGAGGATCATTGTTGCAACCTTTCGAGTTATCTAATGCTTCAGCAGATTTGACGGAATTGATGTTGATCATAAAGTATGGCTTTTAAAGGAGAATATTATGCTGCCAACAATCGCTTCCCGAAAATGCTTCCTAAGCGTCGCAAATTCGGGAAGCGTAACGTTGTGTCAAGATTGATACCTCACAATCAGCGTTAAGTGAACATGTATGCACCAGATGCCGTCCGGCCCATAAATGAGAACAGCATATTTTTCAGTCCCCCCCTTGAATAACTAATCAAACCATCAACATGAAAACACAACCCTTTCGCATTATTATCGCCATCGCTTTACTATGGTACCACAGCAGCGCTGTTTATACCCAAAGTATTGACACTACCGAAACAAGCAAAATGAACATCAGCTTCTTTTCAGGAGGGCTGTTGGTAAAAGGCTGGTTTTTTACCCCAAAGGCTACAACGAACAACAAACTGCCCGCCATTGTAATGGCGCCCGGTTTTTCGGGTACCAAAGAATGCAATTACCAGTTTTACGCCTCCAACTTTGCAAAAGCCGGCTTTGCGGTTCTGCTTTTTGATTACCCGAATTTTGGAGAAAGTGGCGGAACCCTGCGCGGAGAAGCTGATCCCTGGCAGCAAATACAGGCCTATCGGGACGGCATTTCCTTTTTACAAACACTCCCGAGTGTAGACCCGGATAGAATTGGCGTTTGGGGCGGAAGTTATTCAGGGGGCCATGCCCTCGTAACAAGCGCAATTGATCCAAGGGTAAAATGTGTTGTAAGCATGACGCCCTTTATAAGCGGCTCCTATTATATCCACAATATGCCTCCCGAGGTAAAGTCTTTTCTCTATCAGCAGTTTCAGGCAGACAGGCTGGTACGCATAAACGGGGGCGAGCCTGCCAAAATTCCGGTTGCAACGAATAACAGTGCGCAGTTTTCAGCAATTTCAAGTCCATTTGCCTGGGAGTTCATCCAGAGTTTTCAGCAATATGCACCGACGTACGAGAACCTGGTTACGCTCAAAAGCCTGGAAATGCAACTGGAATATGAACCTGGATATTACGTGCAACAAATAGGCACCAAACCCAAACTGTTTATCATTGCGAAGAACGACGAACTGATACCAGAGCAATTAATTCTTGACGCTTTCGACAAATCCGCTGAGCCTAAAAAACTTGCTTACATCGAGGGGCATCACTTTTCGCCATATATGGAAAAATTGCAGGAGGCAAGTAATCTGGCCATCGAATGGTTCAGGCTGCATCTTTGATTTCCCTGAGGCGACTTCACTTAATATGCTGATTTTTAGCGCCTTACCTTCTTGAATTTAGACTTCATTGGGTTATTCAAGACTGCTCACCTTTTCTTGCTGCGAAACTTCTATCTGTACGTACTACCATCGGCCTTTTTTTCAAAATCAGTGAATTGAAAACACGATTCGGGAGGTCACCTATAGCCCTCCCTGCTGTTAAAAATTTCCCAAAGTGCGGAATGAATGTATTGTGCTGAACGGCTCCCATGTTCAGGGGTTATCGGCTTTTTGTTAAGAGCATGTTGAGCATTTCCTTGCCGGGCTGCAAACCGGTAGAAATAAGAAGAATGGAAAAATTTATTCTCGCAGGATTATTAATGACGTTGGCAAGTTGTTCACCAGGCAAAGGAGGCATTGCTTACTCATTGGAGAAAGAAGACCTGTTGCTGTTTTTAAACAGCGACGATTGGACCTTGTATCAAATATGCCTGAATGGCAACTGCGAGACCATGAGCGACAACGAACCCTGTCTATTCGGAATCGACACCCACAACATAGCGTCCAATTATTGTACATCAGAGCAGGGGGCGTTTTACACGATTGGGAAATTTAATCGTGCCTTCGATCCCGAAACCTATGAAATAAAAACCGCTCTCCGTAGCGATCCTGATTATTTCAAAATATCGGAAACAATCTACAATAGAAATAAAATAAAGATAATGTTGTGTACGCCTTACGGCTATTATTCAGGCGTATTGAAAATAATCGACGCATCTACTATTCAAATTATCGCAAAAAGGCCTGAGTATGAAAACAAAGAAGTAGTACAGATTTACAAGCGTGCCTCTAAATAAGCTATTGTTAACCAAACACTTATTCCAATGAAGATTCAATTCAACACACTCCTTATTCTTCTTTTTACTTTGCCCTGGTTCATGAACGGCTGTTCGAACCAGACAAGCCGGCAAGATGCCGGTGCTGGCAGTGCAACATTGGCCAGTCAAAGCAGTAATGCCGCAGCCTCCGAAATGTCAAAAGAGGAACTTGAAAAAATATATACCACTGCTATCGAAGATTATATCCGTGCGGCAAAAAAGGGTTATCGCCTCAACTTCGATACGCTGGTTTTTGGCAAACACGTGTACGGACAGCCGGATGATTTTCCCGACATCAACCTGCCCGCAACGATAGCGGGCACACATATCCGACTCGTAACGCCCGAGGCCGGCCAGTCTATGGTGCAGGCGGATAAATCCCTGGTTTATATTAACCTGATGGGCTGGGTCACGCGGGAAAATGCCGAGTTCCTTTTCGTCACATTTTCAAACGGCTTCGTACATCAGTTCGATTGTTCCATCAATTACGATTTTAATGCACAATCGAAAGCCTTTGAACTGGATAGCCTGTCGTTCAAAAATTACCAGTATAAGGAATAACCAGCCTCGGCGGCCATAGCAAGACAAAAAAGCGGCCCGGCGTCCCACCCGCCGTGCCGCAGTTGTATGCGAAAAACCGAATTAGCTGTTAGAAGGGGTTCATATGGGTTGATAAGGTTGATAAGGTTGATAAGGTTGATAAGGTTGATAAGGTTGATAAGGTTGATAAAAGTTTATAGAATTGAATAAAGAAATAACCCTTTTATCAACCTTATAAACCTTATCAACCCTAAAAAAACCCTCAATCCACATTATCGTGCAGGAACGAGTTGCCGCCGAAGCGGATTTCGGGTTCCTGTTCGTCTTCCAGTGAAATTGTCCAGTCGGACATACCGTTTTCCTGGGAATCGGGCACGTCGTCGAGGCGAATATTGCGGCGCAGGTAGGCCGGCTGGTTCTCGAGCTCGATGATCGTCTGCGGCGAATTGAGTTTCACCACATTGAGTTGGCGGTTGCGCACTTCCTCGCGGCGGCGCTGTGCCTCTTCCATGCGTTTGCGGCGTTCTTCGGGCGACAGGTCTGCTTCTTCGCGGCGCACGAAGAGATCGGCATTGTTCCCTTGTGTGCGGCGGAATTTGTCCACTGTTTCCCGGATATTATCGAACTCGAATTCGAGTTTACTGGCGGCCTTCTCTTCCACCGGGCTGTACGCGCTGCTGTTGTCGGCGGTGATGTCAGAAAGAGAAGGCTGGTGCTTTTTTGAAGCGGCGGCATCGAGGTCGTCGAGGTGCACCACATGGCGATCGTTCTTCGGCTCCTGGCGGTTGTTCGACGCAATGATCGGCGCGCGTTTTTCCGTGGCTTCGAAGCCCGTGGCAATGATGGTGACCGCGAGTTTTTCGCCGAGGCGCTCGTCGTAGCAGTTGCCCCAGATCAGGTTGGTGCCGTTGCCGGCTTCTTCCTGAATGAACTCGGTGATCTCGAAAATTTCGTCCATCGTGGCTTCGCGCATCCCGGAGGTGATGTTGACCAGGATGTTTTTAGCGCCGTGGATGTTGCTGTCTTCGAGCAGCGGCGAGTTGAGCGCTTCGTCGACCGCGCGGCGTGCGCGGTTGTCGCCTTCAACGGCGGCAGTACCCATGATGGCTACCCCCGACTCGCGCATGACGGTGTTGACGTCTTCAAAATCGACGTTGACATAGCCGGGCACGGTGATGATCTCCGCGATGCCTTTGGCGGCCGTGCAGAGGATATTGTCGGCCTGTGCAAACGCCTGCGACATCGTCAGGTTGCCGTGGATCTGGCGCAGTTTGTCGTTGGAAATAGCCACGAGGCAGTCCACGTTTTTGCGCAGTTCCTCCACGCCTTCGTAGCCGTTCGATACACGAATACGACCTTCAAAAGTGAAGGGCAAGGTGACGATACCGACGGTCAGAATACCCATTTCTCGGGCAGTCTTGGCGATGATGGGCGCCGCGCCGGTGCCTGTACCACCGCCCATGCCGGCGGTGATGAACACCATTTTGGTGCCGTCTTCGAGGAAACGTTTGATTTCCTCGAGGCTTTCCATGCAGGCGCGCTTGCCTACGTCGGGCTTGGAGCCAGCGCCGCGGCCTTCGGTGAGGCTGGCGCCCAGGGGAATTTTGGTACCCACCGGGCTGAGGTGCATGGCCTGGGAATCGGTATTGCAAATGGCGTAGTCAACGCCCACGATACCTTGTTTGTACATGTAGGAAACTGCGTTGGAGCCGCCGCCGCCTACACCGATAATTTTTATGATTGAAGGCTCGTCCTTCGGCAAATCGAAAAGCATAGCCAAAAGTTTTTTTAATGAAAATAAAGAGGTTCCTGCTGTAATTCACTGTGTATCAATCATTCCGGCCGCGCCGAAACTGCATGATCAAACTGACGACTACCAGTACGCATCCGAGCAGCAGCACGGCCAGTCCGGCGTAACTGATCACCGAGTTTTCTTGCCGTCCGCCTGACTGCAAGCTGTATCCGACAAACATCAGAAACAGTCCCGCAATGAATGCGTACATAAGTCGGGTGCTCATTTGGCGCCGATTTTTTTGTCAAAATCGACGTCCGGCTCGGCCTCGAACCATTCCTTGGTTTTCTGGAAAATGTTTTCGAGCCAGGTGGCCGATTTTTCTTCCGAAACGTTGGACGGTTCTTTTTCCTTTTTCACCTCGGGAGCCTCTGCTGGCGGTGTTTTGCCGGCTTCAACTTCCTGCATGCCTTTGAGCAACAAGCCGATGCCCGTGCTGAAAATCGGGCTGCTGACGCTCTCGTGGTAGCCGTGTGCGAGGTTTTCCACCGGGACGCCGATGCGGCACGACATGCCGGTGTGGAGTTCGGCGAGTTTGTCGGCATGCGCCAGCAGCGATCCGCCGCCAGTGAGCACGATACCGCCGATCAAACGGCGCTCGTAGCCCGAACGGCGAACCTCCCAAAGCACGTAGTCGAAGATTTCTTCCATACGCGCCTGGATGATGCGGGCGAGGTTTTTCTCGCTGATTTCCTTGTGCTCACGGCCTTTGAGGCCGGGGATGGTGATGATACGGTTGTCGAACACCTCGTCGGACAGTGCCGATCCGAAGCGGACCTTGAGTTTTTCCGCCTGGGGTTGCATCACCGTGCAGCCTTCCTTGATGTCGGCCGTGATCACGTTGCCGCCGAAGGGAATCACAGCCGTATGGCGGATGAGCCCTTCGTGGAAGATCGTGATGTCGGTGGTGCCGCCGCCGATATCGACGAGGGCGACGCCAGCCTGTTTTTCTTCTTCCGACAACACGGCATCGGCGCTGGCGAGCGGCTCGAGCGTGAGCTCGGCTACGCGCAGGCCTGCTTTTTCGACACAGCGGTAGAGGTTGTTGATGGCCGTGATCTGGCCGGTGATGATGTGGAAATTGGCTTCGAGCCGCACTCCGCACATCCCGATCGGATCGGTGATGCCTTGTTCATTGTCGACAGTGAATTCCTGCGGGAACACGTGGATAATCTTGTCGCCGGGCGGCAGTACGAGTTTGTACATGTCGTTGACGATCCGGTCGATGTCTCGACGGGCGATTTCCGTGTGGTCGCTTTCACGGGTCAGCAGACCGCGGTGTTGCAGGCTTTTGATGTGTTGCCCGGCAATGCCGACATGAACGGTGTCGAATTTCATTCGAGCCTGCCGCTCAGCAATCTCGACTGCCTCGCGAATGGCGTTCACCGTTTTTTCGATGTTGCTGACTACGCCGCGCAGCACACCGACGCTTTCGACCTTACCGATGCCGATAATTTCGAGTTTGCCATGGGTGTTTTTTCTGCCGGCCAGACAACACACTTTCGTCGTGCCAATGTCCAGGGCTACGACCACATCGTGGGATTGATGGACTAATTCGGTCATAGTTGTCCTAAGTTTAGTGGTTTGAGTTTCAGTTCTTTCTGACTTTTTCTCTGCCGGCAGGCAGAAACTATTTCCCGCCGACAAAGGTATTTTTTAAAGCTTTTAGCTTCAAATTTTTAAACAAATTATTTTTTTAAAACAAAGAGCTTACCTATCGTTTACAAACTATCTGCCCGTTGTACTTCAAATTGATTGTTTCGTATTCGCGCCACCCCGTTGCCGGCATGGCTTTTTGGTAAAAGATTTTCAGGCGGTTCAATTTGTCCTCCAGGTGGCGTGTGCTCCCGAGGATGATTTTCTGGTCGCCGATGAGAGGTACGAGTACAAACTCGCCGGCGTTGTTGTAGTGGATCTGCTGGATGAAATTGGCGAAAAAATCATCGTTTTGCAGGGTATTGGTCAGGTTGTAGAGGTCTTTCAGGGGGTGGCGTTTTTTCTCCATAAAATCTGCCGTGTAGGGCGGCAAATTGCCCGTGGCCACCAGTACGCGGGCGGTGAAGTTTTTGGAAGGCGGCATTTTCACCCCCTTTTTATCGAGGTAGTAATTGCCGCCATTGTTGTCGAGCACCCGGATCAGCGGTTCCCGTTGTTTGATCCGTACGTGCAGGATGTTGTTTTGGTCCACCCAGGTGTCGGCGTCGGCGACAAAGGGGTCTTCTTCCATCACGCGTTCCATACGCTCCACTTCGAGGTTGCCCAGATTGGTGCCTTCGAGCGTGTTGCCGAACGAGCGGAGCAAAGCATTGCGCACATCGCCTTCGCTGATGAGTTTGTCCCCCTTGCCCAAAGGCACTACTTCCACCTCCACCGTATCGGCAAAGCTGTGCTTCTTGCGCGCCACGGCCGACAGGAGTATCACCCCGACAATGATCAGGAAGAGTATCCAGTAGATACGGTCGTAGCGCAGCTTCGGCGCGCGGAATGTGGGCAATTGTATGGCCATTGGTCAGTCGGTGAACAAGGTTTTTATCGGTTCAACCAATTGGTCGATATCGCCGGCTCCCATGGTCAAAAGCACCTGCAAGTCTTTGTCTTTCAAGACATTCAGCAAGTCTTTTTTCTCCACAAGAGCCTTGTGTCCTAAGGTCATTTTATCCAGAATAGTTCCCGAAGTGACGCCCGGAATCGATTCCTCACGAGCGGGATAAATCGGCAGCAGCAGACATTCGTCGAGACCGTCGAGCGCCCGGGCGAAGCCGTCGGCAAAGTCGCGGGTACGGGTGAACAGGTGCGGCTGAAACACGCCCGTAATCCGTTTCCCCGGAAACAACATGCGCGCCGCGGCGATCGTGGCTTCCAGCTCGGCCGGATGGTGGGCGTAATCGTCCACATACACCAGCTCCGGGCGCCGTACGATGTATTCGAAGCGGCGATGCACCCCCGCGAAACTGTCGAGCGCCGCCGGCAAGTCCGAAAGGCTCACACCCGCCAACAGCGCCGCGGCCGAAGCAGCCGTGGCATTGAGGATGTTGTGCCGGCCAGGGTAGCGGAGGGTGAGGGTTGTCGCGGCAGTAATGTCCGAATGCAATTCATCTGCTTTATTTACCCCGACTCCTCTTTCAACCCCACCCCCAACCCCTCCCCTCCGGGGAGGGGAGCCGATCTGATCTCATGGCCGCTCCCCTCCCCGGAGGGGGAGGGGTTGGGGGTGGGGTTAAAAGAGGGGGAGGGACTTCCGGAGGTAGCGGCATTTATTTTATACAAGTCTTTGGCAAAATCCGCCCCAAACTCAAACACCATCCTCCCCTCTTCCACCCTCAGATTCCTTGCCTGGAAATCGCCTTCTTCGATACCGAAAGTGTACACATTTCGGCCGGAGGCGCGCAATTCATCGGTCAGGGCATCCAGCGGAAGCCCGTGGCGACAGATCAGGGCGCCGCCCGGTTTGATTTGCCGGGCGAATTGTTCATAAGCTTCCACCACGGCCTCGGGGGTGCCGTAGATGTCGAGGTGATCGGGATCGATCGAATTGAGAATAGCAATCTCGGGGTACAGGTGGTGAAAACTGCGATCGTATTCGTCGGCTTCCGCCACCACCCAGTCTGACTGGCCTTCCACGAAATTGTTGCCCAGATTGAGCGAAATGCCGCCCAAAAACGCCGTGGCATCGATGCCGCCGCTGCGCAACAAATGCGCAACCATCGTGCTGGTGGTCGTTTTGCCGTGCGTACCGGCCACAGCCACAGTGCGCAGGTTACGACTGATCAGCCCGAGTACCTGGGCGCGTTTCATCATCGGGATGCCGCTCTGGCGGAACCAGCTAAGCTCCTGATGGTCGGCGGGAACGGCGGGCGTCCACACCAGCAGATCGACGCCGGCAGGTATGGCGGCGGGATCGTCGTCGTAATGAACCGGGATGCCTTCGTTCACCAGCGCGCGGGTCAGGGCGGTTTCGGTGCGGTCGTAGCCCGACACGGCTTTGCCACGTCCGTGGAAAAACCGGGCCAGCGCCGACATGCCGATGCCGCCGATGCCGATAAAGTAGAGCCGTTGAAGGTGATCGAAAGTCATGTTATCCGTTCTTGCGTCGCTTATTGTTCTGTTTTGGTCAATTCCAGGGTTTCCTGTTGCCCGCCGCGGTTCATCTCGAATTTGAGCGTGCTACCGTCGGCAGTGATCAGTTTGACCATGATTTCTTTTTTACCGGTTTCCGTGGTGTACAATTTGTCGCCGTCGGTACGCCAGGAGCCTTGTTGTTTCTGGTCGCCGAAACTGGCCTGATAGGTTCCGTTTTCATCAAAATTGAAACTGACCTGACTGGCATCCTGACCGGACGGCTTGTCGAAAATCAGCCACTCCTTGCCGGTCCAGTGGCCAAGCAGCATGGGGTTTTTATCGTTGGCTTTTTGGCAGGCCGGCAAGACAAAAGCCAGCAACAGCGCCAGAACGGGGAGTGCGTTTTTCATACAGATTCAGGTTGTGCAGCTTGTTTTTTGATCAATTTCAAAGCTTCCTGGGCTATGGTTTCCGCGGCATTGGGACGCCCGAGCGGCCGAATACTCTCGCTCAGGTTGAATGCCAGGGCTTCATTTTGCAGAACGAGCAGGGCTTCGGGAATCATTTTTTCAATAGCGTCCACGTCGCGTACCAGTCGTGCAGCGCCTTTTTCCACGAGGGACAAGGCGTTTTTGGTCTGGTGATCTTCGGCCACGTTGGGCGAAGGAATCAGGATCGATGGTTTGCCGACCAGGCACAATTCGCTGATAGTCAGCGCGCCGGCGCGTGCGATAATCACATCGGAAGCGGCGTAAGCCAAATCGACGCGGTCGATGAAAGGCAGAATGTGCACGTTGGGCAATTGGGCGGTATCGCTGTTTTCAAATTGCCCGATATAAAAACGGCCGCATTGCCAAAGCACCTGTACCGGGCTGTCGGCCAGCAAGCCGGTGGCTTCGGCCATCGCCTCGTTGAGCGTACGCGCACCAAGCGAGCCGCCGGTAATCAGAATGGTTTTGACGCCTTTTTGCAGGCCAAAATGTGCCAGCCCTTCCTCGTGTTTGCCGTTGAGATCGACGATATCCTGCCGGACGGGATTGCCTGTGAATACCAGTTTGTCGGCAGGAAACCATTGCTCCATGCCGTCGTAGGCGACACAAACGGCGCCGGCGCGTTTGGCGAGCAGCCGGTTGGTGACGCCCGGGTAGGAGTTTTGCTCCTGAATCAGGGTCGGGATGCCCAGACTTTGCGCCGCGCGCATGACCGGCCCCGAAGCGTACCCGCCCGTCCCGATCACGACATCGGGCCGGAAATCGCGGACGATACGTTTGGCCTTGCGCGAGCTGCCCAGCAGTTTGAAAGGGAACGAAAGGTTTTTGCCCAGGCTTCGCAGCGAAAACCCACGCTGAAAACCTGCAATATTCAGCCCTTCGATACGATACCCGGCCTGTGGCACGCGCTCCATTTCCATGCGGCCGTTGGCGCCCACAAAAAGAAATTCCGCCCCCGGATGCATGCGCCGAAGAGCATCGGCGATAGCAATGGCCGGGAACACGTGTCCGCCGGTGCCGCCACCGGTGAGCAGAATTCTTGGTTGTTGCGTGGTATCTGTCATGTCAGTTTGTTGCGTTGATAGACTGTTCGGGTTTTTCAGGTGAAAGGATTATTCAGGATGCCGTTTCGTCGTAGGTTTCGATAAACTTGCTCACGGAAAGGATCATCCCGAGGGAAATACTGGTGAATACCATACTGGTTCCGCCCATCGATATAAGCGGCAGCGTGAGGCCGGTCACCGGGACCAGGTTGACGGCTACCGCAATATTGGCCAAAGCCTGAACGGTCAGGCTCAAACTGAGCCCCAGTGCCAGGAAGGTGCCGAAAGCCTTGGGGCTTTTGGTCGCCAGCACCACCGTCCGGAAAAAGAGCAGGAGGTACAAACCCAACACAATACCGCCCCCGACGAGGCCGTATTCTTCGCAAATAATGGCATAGATAAAGTCGGCGTAAGCATAGGGCAGGAAGTTGCGGGCAATCGAATTGCCGGGCCCTACCCCGAACCAGCCACCCCGTGCGATGGCAATTTTGGCCTCCCGCACCTGGTAACCGCCGTCTTCGGCATTTAAAAAATCGCTCACCCGCGACACCCAGGTATCGACCCGCACGGCCGTCGGGAAAAACTTCCACAACACGATCAGGAAGGCAAACACCACCAGCCCGAGCAGGCCCAGCAGCAGAATGTACTTCCAGTTGACCCGCCCGATGAACATCAGCACGATGCAGGTAAAAAACAGCACCACCGCCGTGGAAAGGTTGGCCGGCGCGATCAGGCCGCAAATCACCAACACGGGGATGATGATGGGCATGAAGGCTTCTTTCAGGCTTTTGATGTATTCCTGCTTGGCCGTCAGCATTTTGGCCACGTAAGTGATGAGCGCGATTTTGGCCAGGTCGGAGGTCTGGAAAGTGATGTCGAGGCCCGGCAAGGTCAGCCAGCGGCTGGCCGAGTTGATGTTGGCGCCGATAAGCAGCGTCAGGAACAACAGGGGCACGGTAGCCATGAGCAACCAGGGTGCAAACTGCTGATAACGACGGTAATGCAACAGGTGACAAACATAAATCAGCATCAATCCGAAGCCCATCCGCACCAGGTGAGTGATGAGGTAATAGGTCGTATTGCCCCCGCGCGACCACGCCAGCGACCCCGTGGCGCTGTACACCGCCAGGATGCTGAACAGACTCAGCACGGCAATGATCATCCAGATGGTACGATCACCTCTTAATTCTGCTGCTATGCGGTTGCCAAGTGACATCGTCGGTTGTTGATTTCAGTTGAGACTGGATTAAAAATTATGATTCGGTTAAGGCCAGCACGGCAGATTTGAACTGCTCGCCCCGGTCCTCGTAGTTTTTAAAAAGGTCGAAACTGGCGCATGCCGGGCTGAGCAACACGGCCTCGCCTTCGTCGGCCAGCCGGTCGGCAGCCTGTACCGCCTCGACGGCCGAACGCGCCTCTACCATCGGCTTTTTCAAACCGGAAAAAGCCGCCAGAATCTTTGAATTGTCCACCCCGAGACAGACGATGGCTTTCACCTGCTTGCGCACCAGCGGCAGCAAGGGAGCGTAATCATTGCCTTTGTCTTGCCCACCCACGATCCAGACGGTCGGCCGGTCCATGGCTTTCAAGGCGTAAAAGACCGAGTCCACGTTGGTCGCTTTGCTGTCGTTGATCCACAGCACGCCGTTGGTTTCCGCTACTTTTTCAAGGCGGTGCGCTGGCGGGCTGAAGGTGGCCAGCCCTTCCAGAATTTCGCCCTGACGGACGCCCAGGCGCAGCGCGACCCTGATGGCGCAGGCGGCGTTGAAGCCATTGTGCGGTCCTTTCAGGGTGGTGCTGGCCAGATCGAACGCCATGTTGCGGCCGATGTGGACGTAGCCGTTTTTGAAGTCGGAACGACGTACTTTCTGCATCCGGCAGCGCACGTGATCGGGGTTTTCTTTCAGGAAATTGCCGATGTTGGGGTCGTTCGCATTGGTAATGAACAGGTTGCCACGACGCTGGTGCATGGCAATGCGGAACTTGGAGCGGATATAATTGGCCATCTCGTAGCCGTATCGGTCGAGGTGGTCGGGGGTGATGTTGAGCAAAATAGCGATGTCGGGCCTGAAGGTGGCGATGTCGTCGAGTTGAAAACTGCTCACTTCCAGCACAAAAATTCGCTGTTTGTCGCGGTGACGCCCGGTCTGGATGTCTTCGGCCACGATCTCGGCGAAGGACTTGCCCACGTTGCCGGCCATGCGCACGTCGAGGCCGGCCATTTTGAGCAAATGAAATACAAGATTGGTCGTGGTGGTTTTGCCGTTGGAGCCGGTAATCGCCACGATGGTGCAGGGCCCCGCGTGGCGGTAACCCAGTTCGATTTCGCCGATGACCGGGATGCCTTTTGCGCGAATACGGCGCATCAGGTCGATGTTCTCCGGGATGCCGGGGCTTTTCACCACCTCGTCGGCAGCCAGCACGCGGTCCATGGTGTGCTGCCCTTCTTCCCACTCGATGCCAGCCTCGTCGAGCTGTTGCTTGAATTCGGCCTTGATCGGGCTTTTATCCGAAACAAACACGGCATGCCCCAGCTGCCGGGCCAGGATGGCCGCGCCTGTTCCGGATTCACCGGCGCCGAGTATGACGATTTGTTTCTTTTTCATTTTTATTATAAAAAATTGATTTTCAACGAATTTTAAGTGTTATCACAGTCAAGACCGCCAACAGGATCTGAACGATCCAAAAACGGATCACGATGGTAACTTCGTGGTAGCCTTTTTTCTGAAAATGGTGGTGCAATGGCGCCATCATAAAAATCCGGCGCCCTTCGCCATATTTTTTCTTGGTGTATTTGAAGTACCAGACCTGCATGATCACCGACAGGTTTTCTACCAGAAACACGCCGCACAACACCGGGATGAGCAATTCCTTGCGCAGCAGAATAGCCATGGCGGCGATCATGCCGCCAAGGGGCAAACTGCCCGTATCGCCCATAAAAACCTTGGCCGGATAGGCGTTGTACCACAGGAAACCCAGGCAGCCGCCGAGCAAACAGGCAGAAAAAACCACCAGCTCGCTGCTGTACGGGATGTACAGGATTTTCAAAAAATCGGCTGCCACAGCGTTGCCGCTCACATAGGCCAGGATGCCCAGCGCCGCTATGACGACTGCCGAGGTGCCCGTCGCCAGACCGTCGAGGCCGTCGGTCAGGTTGGCGCCGTTCGACACGGCCGTGATGACGATGATGGTCATGATGACAAACACGATCCAGACCAGGTCGGCCGCATTGTCGCCGAGAAACCAGAGGATACGCGAGTAGTCGAGTTCGTTGTTTTTGAAAAAAGGTACGTTGGTGATGGGCGCTTTTACGTGGGCATATTCCTCGTGTACGCCCGTGGTTTTGTTCTCCACAAACACGGTTTTGACCACGCGGTAGCCATACTGATCGGCTTCGGCGGGCGTCAGGCGCACGACGATTTCCTCGTTCCACAACATGGTCAGTCCCACGATCAGGCCCAGACCCACCTGGCCCATGATCTTGAAAATACCCTTCAGTCCCTTTTTGTCTTTTTTGAAAACCTTGATGTAATCGTCTATAAATCCGATGGTTGTCATCCAGATGGTGGCAAACAGCATCAGCAGCGTGTAGATATTGTCGAGCCGGGCCATCAGCAGGCAGGGAATCACGGTAGCGGCAATAATGATGCTGCCGCCCATGGTCGGCGTACCGGCCTTGGATTGCTCGCCCTGCAAACCCAGGTCGCGAACCGTTTCCCCGATCTGCGCCTTGCGCAGCCAGTTGATGATGCGCTTTCCGATCACAATGGAGATCAGCAGCGACAAAATCATGGCTACGCCTGCCCGGAAAGAGATGAACTGGAACAGTCCGGCTCCCGGTACATTGTAAGCGCGATGCAGATATTCAAACAGATGGTAAAACATGTATCGATTGGCTCGATTGATTGTTTGATTGATTCATTCAGGTCGTTTCGGTGTTAAAATTGGCTGCGGGGCAATCTTGCATCGCCCCTGCAACCGGCTGTTCAAAATAATAGTCCCTCCACTATTATGTCTTTGTTTTTCAGGTTGATGAGGGTTTATGAGGTTGATAAAGTTGATAAGGTTTATGAGGGTTGATTTATGGTTTATGAGCTTGATAGGGTTGATAAAATTTTGAGTAAAAAGAATACATCCACCCTCCTTTTATCAACCTCATAAACCTCATCAACCCTCATCAACCTTTCCAATCATCATTTTTTCCAGCATAGCCCGGTCGTCAAAAGGATGTTTGACGCCGTTGATGTCCTGGTATTTTTCATGCCCCTTGCCGGCGACGAGGATGATATCGCCCGGTCCGGCAAGGCGTTCGGCAGTTTTAATCGCTTGTTCGCGGTTTTCTATGGTCAGTGTTTTTTGTTGGTCTTCGGGGCTCAGGCCGGCTTCCATGTCGCGCAGGATGGCCTGGGGGTCTTCGGTGCGCGGGTTGTCGCTGGTCAGGATGGCCTGGTCGCTGAGGCGGGCGGCCACCTGGGCCATCAGCGGCCGTTTGGTTTTGTCGCGATCGCCGCCGCATCCGAGTACCGTGATGACTTTGGCGCCGCGTTTTTTGAGTTTCTGGATGGTCTCGAGCACCTTTTCGACGGCGTCCGGCGTGTGGGCGTAGTCCACGATACCGATGCAGCCGGCTTTGGAAGGATGTACGACGTAGTCGAAACGGCCTTCGGCGCCGCGCAGATCGCTGAGCGCGGTCAGGGTCGCCTCTTTGTCCATGCCCAGCAAACGCGCCACACCGTACACGGCGAGCAGGTTGTAGGCATTGAATTCGCCGATCATTCTGGCGTGAAAATCTTCGTCGTCGAGGCGCAAATGCAGTCCGTTCAGGGCGTTTTCTATGATTTTGGCCTTGAAGGAGGACGGCGTTTTCAAACCGTAGGTAAAAACCCTTGCCCGGGTGTTCTGGAGCATGAATTTGCCATTGCGGTCATCGGCATTGGTCAGGGCAAATGCCTCGGGCGCCAAGCCGTCGAACAGCAGTTTTTTGGCATCGCGGTAAGCCGCGAAGCTGCCGTGGTAGTCGAGGTGGTCGTGGGTCAAATTGGTAAAAACCGCCCCGGCAAAACGCGCGCCGGCGATACGCCGCTGGTGAATGGCATGGCTGCTGGTTTCGATGAACACGTATTGGCAGCCGGCATCGACCATTTGCCGCAACAGCGCTTGCAGGCTGAGGGCATCGGGCGTGGTGTGCGTGCTGGGCACGATCTCGTCGCCAACCCGGTTTTCAACCGTGCCGATCAGTCCGCAACGGTAGCCCAGGCGGGTAAAACATTGCCACAACAGGGTCGTGACCGTCGTTTTACCGTTGGTGCCGGTGACGCCCACCAGCTGGATTTGCTCCGACGGCCGTCCGAAATAATTGGCAGCCATCCGGCCGAGCGTTTCGGCGCTGTCGGCGACGCGAATAACGGTCGTTTGCGGTGGCATATCAGCCGGCATTTGCTCGCAGACAATGGCTACCGCCCCTTTTTCAAGGGCTTTTTCGATAAAACCATGCCCGTCGGCGCCCGCGCCGCGCACCGCGACAAACAGGTCGCCCGCTTGCACCAGACGGCTGTCGAAGCGGATCGCTTCGATGGCAACCCGGCCCGGGTCGGGGCCCGTTCGATCCAGAATTTCTATGCTGGAAAGTATGTCAATGAGCGTTACAGGCATAGGTGGTTTATTCGAGGTAGAGTACGCAGGTAGAGTTGTTCGCGCGGGTGCCGGGCGCCAGGCTTTGCCGGGCGACTTTGCCGACGCCCTGCACTTTCACCCGACAGCCGCGGTTTTCGAGCAGGTAAATGGCGTCTTTGAGGCCCATGCCCACGACCGAAGGCACCGTTTTGTCGTTCACCAGCCGGGTACGGATGATGAGGGAGTCATTGCGGGCAGACAGCGATACCCAGTCGGGTAGTTTGTCCGATTCGTACCAGGGCATGTTGAGCCATTCCAGTGCGGCTTTGACATCCTTTTTCTGACCGGCATCCAGACTTGGCAAATCGGCGGTGGCCAGTTTGTTTTTGGGCTGGATCGGGGCGTGCAGCTCGGGTTTCATGGCAAAACAGCGGTCGGCAATAGCCCTGAAGACGGGCGCGGCTACCTCGGCGCCGTGATAGCCGGCGCGCTGGGGTTCGCTGATGACCACGATGCAGGAGTACACGGGATTGTCGGCCGGGAAATAACCGCAAAAACCTGCCTGGTGGCGAATACCGGCATCGGCCTTGAACTTGTGGTAGTTCAACTGCGCCGTACCAGTTTTGCCGGCGATGGTGTAGTCGGCAGGCCGTATGTTTTTAGCCGTACCAAACTGCACGACCGCCTCGAGCAATTCGTGCGCCTTGCGAATAGTGCCTTTGCTGGCGATGCTTCGGCGCACCACGTAAGGCTGAAATTCCTTCACGGGTTTGCCATATCGTTCGATGCGCTCGACCAAGTAAGGCCGCATCATCCGGCCGTCGTTGGCCACGGCGTTGTAGAACTGCAGCAACTGCATGGGCGACAGCAGCAACTCGTAGCCAATGCTCATCCAGGGCAAAGTCGTGCCCGACCATTCGCTTTTCGGGTCGCCGGGGTGTTTGAGATAGGGTTTTTCCTCGCCGCCCACTTCGATTTCGGTGGGCTGGTCGAGGCCGAAACTTTCGAGCCTTTTGACAAATGCCGCCGCCTTGCGGGAGTCGCCGTAATATTTCTGTACGAGGGATGCCGTGCCGACGTTCGACGACTGAGCGAACACCTCCTTGATGGTCATGGAATCCAGCCCGTGCGGTACGGCATCGAGCAGTTCTTCGTCGTAAAACTTCAATTTGCCCTTGTAAACCGGTATTTTTTGATCAAAATCTTCGATGTAACCATCTTCAAGCATGGCCATGAATGAAGCCAGTTTGAACATGGAACCCGGCTCCACCCGCTCCCCAACGGCGTAGTTGAAGGTTTCCCACCAGCCTTCGGGCGTACGGCCGACATTGGCGATGGCCCTGACGGCCCCGGTTTTGACTTCCATCACGATGGCACAGCCGTGGTTGGCGTCGTGGGTTTCGCAGGCATTGAGCAGCGCCGACTCGGCAGCATCCTGAATATTGATGTCGATGGTGGTCACCAGATCGTCGCCCGCCCGCGGTTCTATTTCTGCCAGGTCATTGACCGGGATGTACATATCGCCGGGCACCCTGAGCATAAGTTGTTTGCCCTGGGAGCCACCGAGCACTTTGTCGAACGCGCCTTCGAGCCCCACGGGCAGAGCGCCCTCGCGGACGTAGCCGATCGTGCGCTGGGCCATGATCTTGAACGGGCGGTCGCGTTTGGGTCGTTGCTCGATGATCAGCCCGCCCTTATTCCGGCCCAGCCTGAAAATCGGGAAGTTCTTGATTTGCAACATTTTGGGATAGGAAACATCGGTCGCGATGGGTACGTAACGGATGCCCCTGGTGTTGTCGGGATAAATGTTGCGCAGGGAGTCGAGCCACAATTTGTAGGCGCCCGGCGTGAAATGCTGATCGACGTAGGTGGACAGCAGGAAAGCCAGGCTGTCGATCCCTTCATTGAACACCTCGTTGGTCAGGCCTTCGGCCTTGGCATCGAAATGCACATCGAAATAAGGCACCGAGGTAGCCAGCATGGAACCGTCCGTAGCCAGTATGTTGCCGCGATCGGCGTACACATCCACGAACTTGAGGTACAAGCTGTCGGCCTTGGCCTGCCATTTGGGCGCATCCACCACCGACAACTGGTACAAACGGCCGAATATCAAAAAGCCTGCGACCAGCGTCAGGAACGCCACCACGTAGAGGTTGAGCAGGACTTCGTTTTTAATATTCAGCATGGGTATTGGACAATTAAGTCTGGTTTAAGGGGGTAATAGAGGATTAGAGATGGTTTAAAAAATAGCGGGTCAACCGGGGTTAGTCGTTTTCAATAATTTTCGGGCCCTCCGGGTCGAGGCTGAGGCCGGACGATTCGAGGCTGGCGTCCATCTGCGACTGAAGGGATTTATACATGGTTTCGCTTTTAATAGAGGTGTACTCCCATTTGAGTTCCTTGATCTCTTTTTGCAATTGCTGAATGCGCCGCACGCCCGTTTCCGAGAAGTGTGCGTTGGCGATGTACACGATAGCCAGGAAGCCCAGAAACAGCACGAACGTGAAGTTCCCGAACACCAGTTGGGTGGTGTGTTGGCTGATGTTGAGATAACCGAGGAGTTTATTGGCCATGGCGTACAGTAGTCGGGCGTTCAAGACACCGGTACGCGAATCCAGCCGGGCGGCTGCTGGCCGTAGCGCTGCCGGACGAGCCGGGCGCGGGGCGCGGGTTGCTGGCAGCAACGGGAGGGAGGGCGACTAGTAAATTGAACAGTTTCATCTTGTTAGCGGGTCATGGACGGATCATTCGTCGGGCTTGCCCCGCGCTTTTTCTCCGACGCGCAGTTTGGCGCTTCGGGCGCGGGAATTGCGTTGAATTTCTTCGTCCATGGGTTCGATCGCCTTTTTCGTAATGATGTTCCACGGCCGGGCGATGTTGCCGTAGAAATCTTTTTGAACAATGCCCTCGGGGTCGCCGGTTTTGAAAAAATTCTTCACCAGGCGATCCTCGATGGAGTGGTATGTGATGACGGCCAGTCGGCCGCCGGGAGCAAGCATGTCGAGCGATTCGATCAGGAAATCGCGGAGGGCGCCGACCTCGTCGTTCACTTCCATGCGCAAGGCCTGAAAAACCTGCGAGAGGTAGCGCCAGCGTTCGCCCATGGCCAGCGACTCGCAGAGGGCCACGAGTTCGCCGGTGGTGCGAAATGCTTTTTTTTCGCGTTGCTGTACGATGGCCTGCGCCAGGGTGCGGGCGTTGCGCACTTCGCCGAAATCGCTCAAAACCCGCTGCAATTCGCTTGCAGCATACGTATTGAGAATGTCGGCCGCGCCGCGTTCGTCCTGCGGGTTCATCCGCATGTCGAGCGCCGCGTCGAAGCGGTAGCTGAATCCGCGCTCGGGCGTGTCGATCTGGTAACTGCTCACGCCGAGATCGGCGAGGATTCCGTCGACCGTGCCCGGGATCTGGCCTTCCGCGCGCAGGTGCCGTTTCAGGTACCGAAAATTGGCTGCTACGAACACGAAGCAGTCATTTCCGGCAAACGGCGCCTGTTGGGCGTTGGCAGCGGCATCGTCGTCCTGGTCAAAAGCGTAAAGGCGACCTTTGTCGCCCAGCCGGGTCAAAATAGCCCGCGAGTGCCCGCCACCGCCGAACGTCGCATCCACGTACACCCCGCCGGGACGGAGTTGCAGGGCTTCGAGCGATTCGGACAACAAGACGGGATCATGGTACATTTTTGATTGAAGAATGAAGATTGATGATTGAAGAATGAAGATTGATGATTGATGAGTTTTGGGGCAATCGGTATGGGGATTATGTTCCAGTTAGGCTGTTCGTTTTAAATGATGAATATTGAGTTTGTCGATTGTGACATTCTTCACTCTTCATTCTTCACTCTTCATTCTTCACTCATCACTCTTCGTTATCGCCGACATCGCCGCCCATCACCTGATTGGCCAGGTCGGCAAAGTCGTTGGGATTGATGTTGAGCATGGACTGGTACACCTCCGGCGCCCAGATTTCGATGCGGTCTTCCATGGAAACGAGGATGGCCTCGTCGCTCAGACCCGCATAGTCCATAAGCGGTTTTTGCAGCAAAATGCGGTCGGCGCTGTCGGTATCCAGGGGGTAAGCCCCGAGATAAAAAGAGCGGACGAACATCCGGTTGCGGTCGTTGAAACGGTTGAGGCGGCTGAGGCGGGTCGTGATCTCGTCCCACACGGTTTTCGGATAAAGCGTCAGGCACTTTTCAAAACCGCGGTTGATCACAAACGAATACCCCTCGCTGCCCTCGGGCTTCTCGCCGAGTTGTCGCAGCAGGGCGGTGGGGAGCCTGAGCCGGCCCTTATTATCCACCGATACCGGGTATTCGCCTATCAGATTCATGCTGTTTATCGTCTTCACAGGGTATGGATAGCCCTACCCTATTTTGATTGCCACAAATGTACTCGGTTTTTCCACATTTTCCCACAAAACGACACTTTTGCCGTGTTTTGTAAATAATTTTTTTTAATCCAGTTTATTAAAATATTGATTTTCAATTTTTTATAAAAAATCTTATAACGCCCCAAATTTGACCCAACAGCAGTATTGCAGCAGAATCAGCATAAAAAACCTGCTTGTCAGGGTAAATTTCAACCCTCAAAAACCGCTAAAAAGGAAAAAATGGAGGAGTAAAACCCGACGAAACCCGCAAGCGGGGGAATTTGTGGGAACAGGCGCCGAAACGCGGCAGGGCGGTGGGAAAATGTGGCGGCGCCAAATACAAAGCGCGCCCGGGAGCTGGCCCGGGCGCGCTTTGTATTGATCAAACAGGCCGGTGAAACGTTTACCTTACCACTGTCACATCGCCCCTGAATTTTTCCTTCGCACCGTCCACCAGTTCCAGTTCGATGACCCAGATATACACGCCGGGCATCACGACTTTGCCGTCGTAACGGCCGTCCCAAATGAGACTGAAATCACCGGGAGCGGCATTTTTGGCCTCGTGGATCAGCGTGCCCCAGCGGTCGAAAATCCGCAGTGATGTGACTCTTTCGACTGCCGGCCCGAAACTGGGCTCGAAGCGTGCATTAAAATCGGTGGGCGCTGTGGGCGCGATTGCATTCGGAAAAAACACGTCGATCACCCGACGCACTTCCAGCAACATTTCATCAGCGGCCTTGCAGCCGTTGGCATCGGTGGCCACGAGGCTGTACCGCACCGTGGACAGCGGCGAGGCGAGCGGCGTGAGGCAGTCGGCGCAGCTCAGGTATTCCGTGGTATTCCAGGCGAGGGCCAGCGAGTCGGTGCTATTGGTAAAAACCTCGATCAGAATTTCTTCACCCAACACGATGGTCGTATCGCCGGGCAGTTGCACGAGCAATTCGGGCGGCCCGGGCACGGTGACGGTGCTGTCTTTCAGGCATCCGTACACGTCCTGCACCTGCAAATCGTAGGGGCCGGAAGCCAGGTTCTGGTAGTCGGTCGCCGCGCTGAAACCGCCGTCGCCCAGGGCGTATAGCAAGGTGCTGTCGGCGCTGGTGATGAGGATAGCGCCATTGCTTTCGCCGTAGCAACGCACCGAGTCGGTTGTCACTTCAAATTCGATGGGCGGATAGGCGACCACCTGCGCGCTGGCGGTCTTCGTGCAATCGGAGGCATCGGTCAGCGTCACGGAGTAAGTGCCCGCGGGCAGGTTGTCGATGCTCGGGCCGGTTTGGCCGGGCAGGTTCCAGGCATAGATGTAAGGCGGCGTGCCGCCGTTGCCGGTAGCCGTCACGACGCCCTCGGTCTGGCCGCCGCAGGTCGGCGTTTCGTCCAGTGCGAGGAACAGCGCGGGCAGCACGTTGAGGTTGACGGTATGCGTGGAGTCGCAGCCGTTGATGGCGGCAAACGTCATCTTGTACACCCCGCTGCTCGACTGCGGCTGACCGAAAATCGGCACCGACTCGCCGTTGCAAATGGTCAGGCTTTGCGCCGTGGCAAAGGTATCTTTTGGCATCACCGTCACCATCACCGTGGAATCGCAGCCGGTGATGGCCGACAGGTAAAAGGTCTTTTGGTCGCCCGGCAGCAGGTTGAAGCCGTTGTAGGGCAGCGTTTCGCCGAGGCAAACCGCCGTGTCCACCTGTATCTGGAAAGTCCCGACCGTGGTGCCGTGCACCCGCACCGTCACCGTGGAGTCGCAGCCTTGCAGGGTTTGCAGGAAAAAAGTCCGCACCGAGTCGGGCGCGATGTCGATGCCGTTCCAGTTGACCGTCCGGCCGTAGCAAACCGTCGTATCGATGGCATAGTTAAAGGTGTCATTGACAGCCAGATACAAGGTGTCAAAACTTTGGCAGCCGTTGGCAAAACTGGCATGAAGGGCAATTGTGCCCGAACTGGGCAATGCCGCATTCACATTCGGACAGCTCGGACAATCCACGGCATTCGCGGGCGTCCAGCTGTAAAAATCAAATCCGTTTTCAGCCAAAGCCACCGTTTCGCCCTGACAAATCACGCGGTCGGGACCGATCTGCACCACCGTGTTGCTGTCGATGCCGACCACGATGGTATCGGTCTGAACAATGCCACAGATGTCGGTGATGGCCACGGCAAAAGTGCCAGCATCGGGGGCCGTAAAACTCGTGCCGTTCGAGCCGTCCTGCCATTGCCAGCTTACATAATCCTGCCCCGAGGCATCGAGCGCCAGGGTCGCGTTGTCGCAGATCAGGGTGTCGGGACCCAAGTCCAGCGCGGTCGGGTTGTAGGCGTAGGCAAAGGCGACGATGTTGTTGGTAAACTTGCATTCGCCGACGGCCGTGACCGGAAAATCGGCCGCCAGGTTGTAAGGCGGCGCCTGGGAGTGGTCGTCGTTCAGCACCAGAAATACCGAATCATTGGCGATCCTGGGTATCCGGATGGTAAAGGTCCGGCAACTGTCTTTTTGCAAATCAAATCCCAGCGGGGCAGCGCCGACCCAGGGGGCAGCGGTGACCTGTGGATTGGCCGTATAAACGGAGATCGGGGTCTGGGGCGGCAGCACATTATCGCCCGTGTTGCACAGCGAAAGGGTGACGTCGAGCGAATCGCCTACACACACCACGTTCTGGAAACTGAGCACCCCATCGGGCGAGGGGAAAGTCGGGTTGAAATACTGGTTCAGAAACGAGTTCATCCGCAGGCTGTCGCCAATGATGTGCGGGTTTTGCTGGTACACCGGCACGCTCAGGTCGTCGTTGATGTTGGTGTTGAAATAGGCGTGCTGGTTCCACACTCTTCGCGAAGCGATGCCCGGCGAGCCCACGGCCTCGTACGCCACGATCGTGCCCGAATAAGGCGGCAAACCCATGCCGTAGGTGGGGCCGCCGCACTGGATCACGATTTCCGTCTGTCCGTCGGCGTCAACATCGAGCACCAGCGGGTTTTCGATGTGGGTTTCGGAAGCGCAATCGTCCTGGTATTTGATTTGCCCGGTGGCGCCTTCGAGCACTTGCAGGAAGGTCATCCCGCGGTAGATCACGTCGGCAGAGCCATCGCCGCAAAAATCAAACACACTGGAGCAGGTGATGGACGACAGGTCGTTGGTCTGGCGTATCCACATGACCGAAAAATCGTTGCGCAGCGCGTAAAGGCGCGGGTAGCCGACAAAACTGAGTTCCAGTTTGCCGTCGCCGTTCAGGTCGGCGATGTTGACCCGCGAAGCGCCTTCCACCCAGTTGTTGAGCAGCTGAAACTGGCGCAGAATCGTCGGGGTCTGAATATCCCAGCAATAAACATAGTTCTGCAGTCCTCTTTTTCCCTGCACAATAGCGTCCAGGTCGCCGTCGCCATCGAAGTCGGCCACACTTGTAAATCCGTCGGTAAACGGCGCTGCCGCCGTCACGCGGGGCGTCACCGTGCCGGCCACGAGGTCGACCGACAGCACCTGGTTGCCGGCCACGATTTCAAGGCCGTCGCAGTCGGGGCAAAAGTTGTCGGGCAATGCATCGATTGCGACGGGCGAGCAAAAGGAAAATCCGTTGGCAACGCGGGCCGGGTGTTCGCCGGCCGACACGGACGGGCCGCCCTCGGCCAGCAAGGCGCCGTTCTGTCCGCTGAACACTTGGTTGCCGATGTTGATCTCGGGATTGCCGTCGTGGTCGAAATCTGCAATGTTGGGCACGGCAAAACGGTAGCGCTGGTCGTACCCGACAATGCCCGGGCTGGTCCATTTCAACGCGCCAGTGTGCGAATAACAGCGGATAAACCGATCGTTGCCGATCAGGATAAACTCGCCGAAGCCGTCGTTGTCGAGATCGGCCATGGCGGGCGCCGTGCCGCCGGGCAACACGGTCGGGCTGATGATGCTCGCCTTGGTCGCACCAGTCGCGCCGTCGACAATGTAGATTTCGCTGTTTTCGACGTGGTAGGTCACGATTTCGGGCACCCCGTCGCCATCCATATCGCCGGCAACCATGGGCGAGTAAGTGCCGGTTTCGACCTGCGCCGTCCATTGCACCCCGAGGGTGATCTGGTTGCAGGGCGGCAGGTAGGAGCAGTCGGCGTTGCAGGTGGTGTAATAAAAGTCGGCACAGTTGCCCTGGCAGGTGCAATCCGGGTCGAAGCAGTCGATCAAACCGTCGCCATCGTCGTCGAGGCCATTGTCACAGTCTTCAACGGTTTGGGAAAATGCCAGAACAGGCAGGAAAAGGAAAGCAAAAAAGGTGAAAATGGCGGCGCTGCGCCGGGACGAGTAAGGGCGTTTTACCATGGTGGAAGGGTCGGTTGGTTTTGTCCGGCCAATGAAACGGAGGCGCACGGGCTTTCTTTTACCCGATTGCGCGATTAACAATGCGTTAAGGTGTGCGAGACTATGGCGGGAAAAAACCGGAAAGCGGAGAAGATTAGGAAGGAAGCGGCTATTGAACCGACAGGGCAAAATTCATGATTTTTTTTAAATCTGTTTGCGCCTTTCACTTCTTTTCCAAAATCACAAAAACTTCCGTTCCGGCCCTCGGCCCCACTGAATTGTAGCAGGGGGCAAGGGTTTTAATTGTAAAATGCGGCGCAAACAAGGTTTCATACTCGCCCCTGCCACCGCCGAAAGGCGGCCCGCCCTCGAAATCGCGATCGAACAGCACCCCGGCCAGTCGACCGCCGGGCGCAAGCAAATCTTTCATTTTCAACACATAAGCCGGGCGCAGCACGGGCTCGATGGCACAAAAAAACGTTTGTTCGAGGATGAGGTCGTACTGCCCCTCCTGTTCAAAAAAGTCGCCGCAAACCAGTTGAAGGCGACCGGCCCAGTCACCGCCCAACTCTGCTTCGAAACGTTTTTGCATCATTTCCACGGCTGTCGGAGCGATGTCGAGCAGGGTGACGTGGCCAAACCCGTGTTCGAGCAGAAAGCGGGCTTCGTAGCCGTTGCCGCAGCCGGGAATCAGCACCCGCAACGTCGATCGTGCCTGCTCCGGGATCTGCAAACAATACGCGCAAATCGGCGGCGAAGCGGTCCGCAAATCCCAGCCGGTCTGGCCGTTTTTCCAGCGATCATCCCACATATTGGCTTTTATTGCCGCTTGTAAATCCTGTGTATCCTTATTCACGTGTTGAAAGTAACGCCGGCTTCCGGACCGGCGTGTTGTGGGGCAATATCGACAATTTTACCCTCGTCGGCGTAAAAACCGGAAGCCACCCCAAAAGTTTTGCCTGTTCAGCATTTTTGAGATGGCTTCCTTTATCATTCCGCATCAGGGATGCGGATCATCGCTTCCGTGTCGAGGCCGGTTGGAGGGCGGCTACCGGCTGCTACATTTTCCCTTGCAAAATCTGGTGCCAGTACAGCCACGGCAGCATGTAACGCTTCAAAATCCACATCGTCCAGCGTTCTTTCGACTGGTCGAAGGGGAAGGTTTCCGTCGGCTTGTTGTCGTAGTCGAATTCAGCGAGCATCAGTTTGCCGTATCCCGTCACGATCGGGCAGGAACTGTACCCCGTGTAGCGGGCTTCGGGCGTTGCACCGGCCATTACGGCCAGCAGGTTGGCGACCAGCACGGGCGCCTGTTTGCGCACGGCAGCGCCGGTTTTGGAGTTGGGCGTGCCGGCGGCATCGCCGAGAGCGAACACGTTGGGATATTTGTTGTGGCGCAGCGTGAATTTTTCCACATCCACCCAGCCAGCCTCGTTGGCCAGCGGGCTGTGGCGGATAAAATCGGGGGCGCTTTGCGGCGGCGTCACGTGCAACATGTCGAAGTGCCGCGTTTCTTCGCTGACCGTGCCGTCGGGCGCCGTCACCTTGAAGGTTGCCGTATGGCCGGGGCCGTCGACTTTGACCAGATCGTGTTTGAAATGCAGGTCGATTTTGTATCGATTGGCCACCTTACTAAGGGTTTTTGCATATTTTTCAATGCCGAAAATCACGCCACCCGCGGTGCAAAATTCGACCTTGACCTTGTCTGTTTTACCATTGCGGCGCAGGTAGTCGCCGGCCAGATACATGATTTTTTGCGGAGCGCCGCCGCATTTGACGGCCGTGCCCGGGGCGGTGAAAATGGCGGTTTGGCCATCGTTCAGGCTTTGCAAACATTCATAGGTGTAGGGAGCGGTGCGCACGGAATAGTTGCTGCACACGCCGTTTTTGCCCAGGGTTTCAGCCAGACCTTCCACCTTGTCCCAGTTCAACTGGATACCCGGACAAACGATCAGGTAATCATAAGCGATTACATCGCCTTTGCGTGTGGTCACGGTGTTTTGTTCGGGCTGGAAAGTCGCCACGGCATCCTTGATCCAGGTGGCGCCCCTGGGAATGAAATCGGCCTCGTTGCGGATCGTGTCTTCAATATTATAGGCGCCGCCTCCGACGAGCGTCCAGGCCGGCTGGTAGTAGTGTTTATCGGAAGGCTCGATGATGCCGATATCGAGTTTGCTGTTTTTGAGCAGGAGCTTGGAAGCGGTGGACAAGCCGGCGTTGCCGCCTCCGACGATGAGAATCTGGTGTTTCATGACAGGCAGTGTTTTTTCAAATCTTTACTGCGCTACAAAGCTAGCGGCACATTTAGCCTGCGAAGTTGTACTAAAGTCAGATTCAATTGTGATTATCATCACATTTTATCGACTTTGAGCCATCCTATCTTAGCCGCATCTTTCAACAAGCCTTCTTTACAAGATCATGGCACCTCAATTTTTGATCGATTTTCTCAACTGGATCAGCCAACCCTGGCCCTGGTATGTCGCCGGCCCGATTCTGGCGATGATCATGTTTATTTTGCTCTGGTTTGGTCACGAATTCGGCATTTCCGACAACTTCCGGCTCATGTGTGCCGCCGATGGCGCAGATGAAATGAACGAATTTTTCAAAATCAACTGGCAGTCCGGCGAATGGAACCTGCTGGTCGCGCTGGGCGCGGTATTTGGCGGCTACCTGGCTTCTCACTACCTGGTCGGCCCGGAGGGCAATCTGGCCCATATTTCAGACGCCACGGTGGAAAGTTTGCGGCAAATCGGCATTTCCGTCGAACAAGGACATGTCCCGCTGGTCCCTGCCTTTATTTCCTGGGAATCGATTTTTACCTGGCAAAGCTTGCTGGTGATCGCGGGGGGTGGCATTCTGGTTGGATTCGGCGCCCGCTACGCAGGCGGTTGCACTTCGGGTCACGCCATCAGCGGGCTGTCGGCCCTGCAATTGCCGTCCCTGATTGCCGTCATCGGCTTCTTTCTCGGCGGGTTGTTTATGACCTACGTCGTTTTCCCCCTTATTTTCTAACGCAAAAGCCTGACAGTCATGAGAATGTCTCGTTATATCCTCGTTGGTATTCTGCTGGGGATGACCTTATACAAAAGCGAAGCCGTGTCGTGGTTTCGCATCTATGAAATGTTCCGCTTCCAGTCCTTCCACATGTACGGCATCATCGGCTCGGCCGTGATCGCGGGTATTCTGATCGTGCAAATTGTCAAACGGCGCCACATTCACAACGTGGAAGGCCAGGAAATCACGATCAAGGACAAGGCCATGAGCGTACCGCGCTACCTGATCGGCGGCTTTATTTTCGGGCTGGGCTGGGCACTGGCCGGCGCTTGCCCGGCGCCCATGTTCATCCTGCTGGGCAGCGGCGTCACCGTTTTTGTGGTGTATCTGATAGCGGCCATGACCGGCACCTACCTCTACGGGGTGCTGCGCAAAAAACTGCCTCACTGAGCTTACAAGCCCAGCAGGTGCCCCATCAGATCCTGTTTGGTTTGTAGATAATTGATGTTTTCCGCCTGCGGTTCCACCACGAGCGGAATCCGGGCGGCCACGGCTACGGGCGAGCGCCGCAAGGCCTCAACCTTGTCGGGATTGTTGGTGATCAGCTCGACGGAATGAATCCCCAGGTCCTGCAAAATTGCAACGGCGCACTCGTACTGCCGCGCATCGACGTCGAATCCCAGGTGGGTGTTGGCCTCAGCGGTATTGAGGCCGGTGTCTTGCAGGTTGTAGGCTTTGAGCTTGTTAATCAAGCCAATACCACGTCCTTCCTGCCGCAGATAAATGACTACCCCGCCGCGTTCGGCGGCAATTTGCATGGCGCCGTGCAACTGCTCCCCGCAATCGCAGCGGCGCGACCCGAACACATCGCCGGTCATACATTCCGAATGGATGCGCACCGGCACAGGGCCGGAAGGATTGAACCCGTCGGCGACGAAAGCAATGTGCGGCATACGCTCCTGAGCGGACGCGGCGTAGGCTATCATCGTGAAAGGACCGAAATGCGTGGGAATGCGGGCTTCCGCTTGTCGTTTGAGCATTGTGGACTGTTGTAAAAAAGGCAGCCTTTGAAAGACTGCCTTTTCTCGGGGGCAAAAATAGCCGTTTTTCGGCAACATCCTTTAAACAGTCGACCTGCCCCTATTGTTTCCGCAAAAATTCAGGCGACAGGAATCGCCGTGTCGGGACGGCGGCGCAACTTTCTGCCAAAGTAAATTTGCAGCGGAACAATGGCCAACATGGGGCCGAACCATTGCAGATACCAGGGCAAAAAAGTAGCGGCATTGACGGTAAAAGCCGTGGTAGAGGCCGTGAAAGCGCCCAACATGGAACCCACGTGCAGCCGGTACCAGTCGAGGCCGCTCACCGCCTGTTTCATCAGAAAAAGTCGGCTGTTCTTAACGGTATCGGACAAGGCCATCACCCCGAACACCCCGAAAAGGATGGGCATGGCGATCATCGTGCCATGCTCGAAATGCCACAAAGAGCGACTGAACAGCCACATTCCCGTCAAGCCGAGCAATACCGTGTAAGCAATGTCGAAGCCTCCCGGCTTGCGCAGGTTTTTCATAAACAGCATGGCCCGCACCCCGCGCAACACCGAGGCCAGCACGATCATGGCCACCCCGAGTAAAAACTGAAAAAAGGGCTGATCGGGGCGTTTGACGTACCCCATCCAGGCACTGACGCAGACCACCAGCATGGCGTAAAAAAAGATTTTGCCCGCAAGACGATGCTTTCGGCGGTCTTTAAAATTGTAAAAAATGGCGACCGGCCCGGCGATCAGCGTACTGACGCCGGCTATGATGTGGATGATCAGCGAGATTTTTCCAAAAAGTTGTTCCATTGTTTCAAAATCGTTTGTCGCAGCGCTTGCCGCGGAATTGAAAATGCAGCACAAAGGAACCTGCGCACCCAAAACGGCGCTCAAAAGAGGGTTATTTGGTAAAAAAGCGGGGTGAATGACAAAGATCAGGGGCAAACGACAAAGCCCCGGGGCGAATGGCAAACCCGTTCAAACATCGAGGCGGGTGCGAATCTCCTCGTTGAGCGAGCGGGAAACAGGCACCGGCTGCCCGGCGCCGCGCAAATGCAACTTGTAGCCCTGGGCATTGCCGCTGATGCGCTCCACCCGGTCGAGGTTGACGATGTATGTGCGGTGGCAGCGATAAAATCGCGGGTAAGCGCCCAGTATTTCTTCAAAACGCCGCAAGGTGCCGCGCAGCAAACGTTGTTTGAGCGCCCCGTTTTCTTCAAAACAAAACTGCACGTAATTGTCGGCCGCTTCCAGAAAAAGCAGGTCGTCGGGGCGTATTTTCAAAAGTTCGCCCTGGTTTTCACCCGTAAATTCGAGCAAGGGTTCGGCCGAATGTACGGCTGGCGGATGCAGCGTGCGGGTCATTTCCGCCGCTTCGGCGGCGTAATGACGCACGAGTTTGATCTGTTTGAGCATCACGCCGATCACGGTGGGAAAAACGCCGACCGACCAGGTCGCGAATTGCCAGGAAAAAAAGGCCCGCCAACTCAATTCCTGTTCGAAACGCCATGCAGCGTAAAACATATTGGCGGTGGCGATCATGCCTACAAAGCACAGGGTCAGGAGAATTTCTTTCCAGACCTGCCATTTTTCTTCCTGAAATATCCTTGGAAAAGCCCGGTCGATCTGCCCCCATAACAAGGTCACAGCGGCTGTGACCAGGCCAAATTCAGCAGACACCTTCAACCACATGAGCCGTTGCCCCTCCTCTACCCTGACGCCGAAAGGCTGGAGAAAGTACAAAAACAACATCACGAAGAGCCCGCTCAGCAGGGCCATTTGGCCGCCCCAACGCTGCGCATCGTGTAGCGGGTAGGGCTGGATCAATTTTTGCCGGATCGTCGTCCAAAACATGTGGCCAAGGTACAGCCATCTTAACGCTCGGCCGATGCCTGCGAAAAGGAAAGTTCATACCTTTGCCACCCAGAAAAATATGCCACTGATCAAATCTATCTCCGGTTTTCGCGGCACCATCGGCGGCCGCGCAGGTGACAACCTCACCCCACAAGACATTGTAGAATGCACGGCCGCCTTCGGGCAATGGGTGCTCGAAACCTCCGGCAAAGCCCTCATCGTCGTCGGACGAGACGGCCGCGTGTCGGGCGATATCGTTAGCGGACTGGTTATCAATACCCTTCGGGCAACGGGTATCGACGTCATCGACCTCGGGCTGAGCACTACGCCTACCGTCGAACTGGCCGTGCCGGCCGAAGGCGCAGGCGGCGGTATCATCCTGACCGCCAGCCACAACCCGAGGGAATGGAACGCGCTCAAACTGCTCAACCAGCGCGGCGAATTCATCAGCGCTGCCGACGGCGCCGATGTGCTGGCACGGGTGTCTGGCGGCAATATCAGCTATGCCAACGTGGATCAACTGGGCGCCTACCGCAAAGACGACAGCTATATTCAGCGCCATATCGAACAAATCATGGCCCTCTCGCTGGTGGATGCCCCGGCCGTAAGAGAAAAAAATTACAAGATCGTAGTGGACGCCGTCAATTCCACCGGCGCCCTCGCCGTGCCGCCCCTGCTTGAGGCCCTGGGTTGCCAGGTGATCCTGCTCAACGGCGAAATCACCGGGCAGTTTGCCCACAACCCCGAGCCCCTGAAAGAACACCTCGGCCAGCTCTGTACCGAGGTCAAAATGCAAAAAGCGCAGATGGGCATCGCCGTCGATCCCGACGTGGACCGCCTGGTGTTCGTTTGCAACGATGGCGAACTCTTCGGCGAAGAATACACGCTCGTCGCCGTGGCCGACTATGTTTTGTCGAAACGGGGCGGCGGCAACACCGTTTCCAACCTTTCCAGCACCCGCGCCCTGCGCGACGTGACGGCCCGCTACGGCGGCCAGTATTACGCGGCAGCGGTAGGCGAGGTGAATGTGGTGGAAAAAATGAAGGCCGTCGGCGCTGCCATCGGTGGCGAAGGCAACGGCGGCGTTATCCTGCCCGAACTGCACTACGGCCGCGACGCGCTCGTGGGTATCGCCCTGTTTCTCAGCCATTTGGCCCTGTCGGGCAAACAAATTTCCACCCTGCGCAACACCTATCCGGACTACAAAATGGCGAAAACAAAAATCGATCGCACGCCGGATATCGACCTTGAAAAAGTGTTCGCCGCCTTGAAGGAAAAATACCGCAACGAACAGATCAATACCGAAGACGGCCTGAAAATCGACTTCGAAAGCGGCTGGGTGCATCTCCGTCCTTCGAATACGGAGCCTATTATCCGGGTGTATTCGGAGAGCAATTCGGAGGTGATCGCCCAAAATCTGGCCCGCAAGATCATCAGCGACATTCAGGATTTGCGCGGCTGATCGACGCCGTAAAATCTTACCATTTGAACTCCTTATCTATTTTTTTTCACCGCAAAGACGCGGAGACGCCAAGAAATTCGCGAAACCTTAGCGCCTCCGCGCCTTTGCGGTGAAAGGTTTATTTTTTGACCGCTGCAGCCCTCGCGCGGCACACATCGAGCAGCAGTTCAGGTTCGTTGGTCGTGATAAAATCGAACCCGCGATCGAGCAGCCAGTTCATATCGGCCGCCTCGTTCACCGTCCAGGCGTTGAGCAAAAGCCGGTGATCGATCCAGTCGGGGTGCTCCTGATACACGGAAAGGTGAAAATCGGCGCCACTGATGCCATCGTGCAGCAAGTCTGCAGGCGCGTGATCGCCTTCGAGGTATTGTGTGGCAGCCTCGGGGTTCATTTCCCTTATTTTTTTCAAAATATCGTAGTCGAAACTGATGAAGACCACCATGTGCCAGGCATTCAGATCGTCCACGAGCCGTACGACCCGGGCCGCGACCTCCCGGCCGCGATCTTTACTGATTTCCGAAGGTTTTATTTCACAAATGAGCAGGGTCTCCGTGTTGCCGTTCATGCCAGCCAGCAGGTAGTTGCGCAGGGTGGGCAGTTTTTCGCCGTTTGCCAGCGGGAAAGCCCTCAGATCGGCAAAACGGGTGGTTTCGATGGGCAGATCATGGTATTTTGGATCGTGGTTGATGATCAGCGAATCGTCGGCCGTCATCCGCACATCGAACTCCGACCCCGCGCAGCCCAGTGCAATGGCCGCCCGGAGGGAAGCGATGGAGTTTTCCGGCAGCCCTTTCTTTTTCCAGGCGCCGCGATGCGCCACCACGGGGTTGTGGGCAGGCAGACCGTCGGTTCGGAACGGCAAGGCAGGGAAGCCTTCGCGGTTGAATAAATTGGCTTCCACGGGGCTGTCGGCCCAGGCATACCGCACCGCGACGGGGGCAGGTACGGCCGGGCTGGCGATTTCCACGCGGTTGCCGACAAGCCGCGCATCAGCGCGATGGAATTGGCCATCCGGGCCTGCCGCGCAGAATCCGTTCAGTTTTGGGCCTTTTACCATCAGGCCGCTGCCCGTGTTGTCGAAGTCGAGAATTGCCTTGTTACCCTGAAAACGGCAGGTTTTCAGGCTCGGACCAGCACAAACTTTATTGCCATCAGCGTACACCATCCGCAGGGCGGCAGCGGCCAGTCGTTCGCCGACTTCCTTTTTCTGGTGCGGGTGAATGTCGTCGGGGTTGCCGATGTCGATCGTCACGGCCATGGCCGTATTGGGCAGGCTCAGGGTCTGCATTTGCGCTTCGCGCAATTCCGCCCAGTCGCTTTCCGAGGGCTCCTGTACCACGGGGCCGAAGGAGGACAGCTGGACAAAAAGGAAAGGAAAATCGCCTTGCCCCCAGCGGGCCCGCCAGTCCTTGATCATCGCGGGGAAAAGCCGTTGGTATTGCCGCGCATTGTCCGCGTTGCTTTCGCCCTGGTACCAGATCGCGCCCCGAATGGCGTAGGGCAACAGCGGCGCGATCATGGCATTGAACAGCATGGACGGCTGGTGTTCGATGGCGCCGTAGCCGCCCGTCAGGTCGTCGAGCACCGTGACGATTTTGAACTTCGCCTTGCCTGCCAGCGGAATGATTGTGCCGCCGACCGCCAGGTTGAACACCTCTTCCCGCGCCATCAGCCCGCCGCCGCCGCCATCGTCCTGCACTTTGATAACCAGCACGTTGCGCCCGGCCTTCAGCACACCTTCCGGCACGGCGTATTCGCGCAAGGCGTCCCATTGATAAATACTGCCGAGAAAAACGCCGTTGACGTACGTGGAATCCATGTCATCGACGGGCGGAAGGCGCAGGGTGGCCGGCTGGGCTGCAAACGATTCGTCGAGGTAAAAAGCGAGGCGGTAAATGGCGAACCCGTTCAGGTTCGGGTAGCCCTGCTCTTCCCATTCGCCAGGCAGGTTCTGGTCTTCCCAGCCGCTGTCGTCAAAATCGGGCTTCACCGAATTGGCCAGCAAAGCCCCCTGGTCGCGGATGCGTTGTTGAAAACGTCCCTTCATGCCATTGAACAGGTCGTCCGCATGATCGAGGTCGAGGGGCTTGATCTTTTTGTCAAAACGGCTGGTCATTTCGGGGAAATCGTACAACCCCTCGTAACTCACCCAGGGCTGCGCCGGTGTGCCACCCCAACTGGTGACGATGAGGCCGACGGGCACGTGCAGGCGGTATTGCAGGGCGCGGCCGTACCAGTAGGCCACTGCCGAGCAGGAAGCCAAAGTGTGCGAATCGACGGGCGCCCAGGGGTGGTCCAGTTCGGCATCGTCGAGCGGATGGTTGGCAATGGCTTTGCTCAGCGTGACGAAACGAATGTCGGGATTCCGAACGGTATCGATTTCCGAACGGTAGGTTTCGCCCAGCATGCCCATGGTCCATTCCATGTTGCTTTGACCGCTGCACACCCAGACCTCGCCGACGAGCACGTCGTGCAGGGTGATCGTTTGACCGCCCGATTGCACCAGCAGATCGCCGGCGTGGCCCGCCGTTGCAGGCGCCATAAACAGCGACCACTGGCCCGTAGCGTCGGCATGGGTCGGATATTTTTTCCCCTTGAATTTTACCCAAACCCCCTGATTGGGTGCAGCCCAGCCCCAAACCCGAAGCGGTTTTTGTTGCTGTAACACCATTCCATCGGAAAAAATGGTTGGCAGGCGCAATTGGGCAGCCAGTGAGCTGGCGGCAAAAAGAAGGGGCAAGAGGAGGCTAAATCGAAAATACATGGTTGTTTTTTTGTAACTGGTTAGGTCAGGGCCATGAGGGCACTGCCGCTTCTGACACCCCACCCCCAGCCCCTCCCCCTCCGGAGAGGGGAGCCGATCCATCTTAGTATCTTTTCAGTCAAATTGTCTGATAAGCAACAACTTGCGATCTACTCCCCTCCCCGGAGGGGGAGGGGCTGGGGGTGGGGTATCAGAAGCAGGCAAAGGTTCACTCAATATCTCCACGTTAATCTAACCAGTTACGTTTTTTTATAAAAAACTCGAAGGTGCAAGTTGGTCAAACCCGCAGAAAAACCTGCTTTTTGTACAGCCAGTACAAAAAGACCCATTTGACTGCCATGATGCTGAGAATAAACAAGACAGGCTCGTAAACCGGGCCCGACAACTGACCCGCCCAGCCCAGGAGGGCTTTGGCCGTAAAACCCCAGTCGATGAACACGACCGACATGTAGATCAGGATGGAATTGAGCCCGATAATGCGGAAAAAGAAGGCCCATTTTTGGTAGCCCCGCACATCCATGATGTAGTAAAACGCCGAAAGCAGGAGCAGGCTGCAACCGCCGGTCTGGAGCGTGAACGAACTGGTCCAGAGGTTTTTATTGATCGGAAACACGAGGTTCCAGACTTGCGCAAGCGCCACGAGCGCCAGTCCTGCGCCAAACAAGTACAAGGCTTTGCGTTCGGGCGCCATCTGGTTTTCTTTTAAAAATTGCCCGGTCAGGATGCCCAGCAAACCCGTGCTGATGGCCGGAATGGTGGAGAACAAACCTTCGGGGTCGTGAATCTCGAGGTACAGGCTGCCGGGCAGCAGCAGCCGGTCGATGTAGGAGGCGAAATTGCCCTCCATACTCATATCGCCGGCCGGAAAACCCGGCGCCGCGTTGAACGCCATGATGAGCCAGTAAAGCAGCAGCAGACCGCCGCACCATAGCGTTTGCCCTCTTTTTCCCGCATACAAATAGATGATATTGGCCATCATATAGGCCGTGCCGATGCGCCCCAGCACGCTGGGGAAACGTATTTTATCGATCGGATTGAGGGCCAGACCGTTGTTGTAAATGATGCCGAGCAGCACCAGGATCAGGCCGCGTTTGACGACGCGGAGCAGCAATTGTTTTCGCGGCGTGCCTTTTTCCAGTTCGCGGCCTACCGAGTAGGGCGTCGCGACGCCCGCAATGAACAAAAACAGCGGAAAGATCAGGTCGTAGGCCGTAAAACCGTTCCATTGTGCGTGGTCCATCTGGGCTGCCAGGCCGTTGAAAAAACCGTTGTTCCAGACCTTGGCCAGTTCGTGCGCCAGTTCGTCGGCGCCCATGATCCAGAGCATGTCGAAGCCGCGCAGGGCATCCAGCGAGGCGAGGCGTTGCGTGAGGGTAACTTTTGTCATGATGATTACGGATTGTCGATGGTGGTCGTCAGGCTGCCCCGGCCGCGGGTGTCGAAGGCTTTTATTTTAAGGATTCCTTTGGCGGCAATCGAGCCGGTGTACAGCGGGCTGTTCGGCGAGGGTTCGGAGCCGTCGGTGGTGTAGCGCAGCGCCAGCCCAGGCAACTGAATATTCGCCTTTACCTGCCCGTTTTCCACCACGGCGCCCGGCCAGGGGATGCGGTAGGCAAATCCGCCCGCAAAATAATCCAGCCGTGGCAGTTCGCGGCGACCGACCTGTTGCACGAAAACCGACCAAGCCCGGGCATACTCCCTGTCGTATTCGGCCTTGTCGGCGGCCTGCGCCCAGGCGGGATCTTTTGCCCAGGCGCGCTCGGCCACGCCCAGCATTTTGGGCAAGAGGAGGTACTCCATTTGATCGACGGAGCGCAGGTTTTCGGCCCAAAGCAGCCCCTGAATACCGACGATATTGGATTTCCCAAATTCCGTCAGTCGCTCTTTGCAGTTAAAAACGGAGGGATCTACGGGATTGCCGTCGGGGTCTTCCGAGGCATTTTTATAATAATCAAAAGGGATGAAGTAAAAAGGCTTGTCGAGGTCCTGAAACCCGCCCCAGTAGTAGCCCGGCTCATCGGGATGTTTGAAATATGCCAGGTCGAGGTAGTTGTTGCTCACGGGAGAAAGTACCACTTTGTAACCCGCGTTGGCCAGGCGGTAAGGCAGGTCTTCGGAGCCCCAGCCGGTCACGTTGTTCCACACGTGCAGCTGAATATTGTCGTCGGCCATGCGGCTGTTGACGATCATGGCGGGCTGGCCATCGAGGGTGGTTTTGCGCATGCCGGCCTCCTCCCAGGCCGAGAGGAACAGTCCTTTGGATTGCAGCATGGCATTGATCCGGCCATAAAAATAATACCACAAGTCGTTGACATTCTGCACCGTAGGGTCTTTATCGATCAATGTCTGACAAAGCGGCGAGCCGGCCCAGGCGCCGGAAGGCACCTCGTCGCCACCGAAATGGATGGTCCTGAGCGGGGCGTCGGCTTCGCGGTACATGGAGATCAGTTCGTCGGTGACTTTTTCGGCAAAACGGTACACGGAGGGCAAAGCCACGCACATCACATTGTCGGTCCAGAGTTGTGCGGAGCTGTATGTCGAACGGTCGTCGGGGTCGCTCAGCAGGTATTCCTCCGCGCCGGCGCGGTCGCCCTGCCGCATCAGGCGCTCGTAACGGGCCTGCATGGATTTGATGGCCGCACGGCTATGCCCAGGCGCTTCCACTTCGGGAATCACTTCGATGTGCCGAACTCGAGCGTAACGCAGGATGTCGATGAATTCCTTGCGCGAATAGTAGCCGCTGCCCAGGGAGCGTCCGGGCGTCGGGCCGGCGCCATAGGAGGGCGACAGCATCCCGCGGCCGTCGGCGCTGTGACCGCGTTTGGCGCCCAGCTCGGTCAGTTCGGGCAAGCCCGGCATTTCGATACGCCAGCCTTCGTCGTCGCTGAAATGCAGGTGCAGCACGTTCATTTTGTACAAAGCCATCAGGTCGAGTATCCTGAGGAACTCCTGTTGTGGTTTGAAATTGCGGGCCACGTCGATCATCAGGCTTCGATAGGCGAATCGCGGCTCGTCCTGCACGGACACGGCCGGCAGATCGAACCCGCCAGCGGCAGTCGTGCGCCAGATGTCGGGTGGCGCCAGCGACCACAGCGACTGGATGCCGTAGAAAATACCCGCGCCCGTAGCCGCCGAAATTTCAACTCGTCCGGGCTGCACGAGCAGTTCGTAAGCCTCGGTTTTCATCGCCTTTTTTTGCAACACGATGCGGGCAGGGCCCTGGTCGTAGCGCACGGGCACGGGGTTTCCGAACAGGCGCCCGAGTTCGGCCGACAGGTATTCGGCTTCCGCGCGAAAAGCGCTGTCGCTTTGGATGCTGACATTTTTATCCAGATGAAAAGAACCTTTCAACTCATTGTAAACCAGCGGTGTAGGGAAAATTTCAGGAATCTGCCCGGGCGGCAGGTCCTGAATTTGGCTGTTCTGGCGATAAATTTTTTCCGGTGTAAACTGGTCCGGCATGGTATTTTTCAAAGGCTCTACGACATAATTGGAAAGCGCATAACCCGCCCCCGGCTCCTGATCCCAAACGATGTACAAACCCGAGGGGACGGCCGTGTAATTGATCAGCACATCGTAGGAAAAATACTCGATCCGCGCCGATTCGCCGGGTCGTATGGCGTGGAACGAGGCATCGGGCCGCATGGCGTAAATGTCGCCGTTGACGTGTGAAAAAACCACGCCGCTGCCCGGTCGGGCTTCCCCGATTTCACGGCTGGAATTAAAATAAATGGTCCATCCGGAGGCAGGAAAAACGGTTTTCGCCCTGTTGGTCAGGGTAAAAGCGGACAGGGTATTGTCGCCGCCCTGGTACCTGTTTCCCAAAAGTTGCCAGTTGACAAACAGTTTTTTTTCATCAAAACCGGCCGGAGGCCGGGCGTCGGTCAGGAGCAGGAGTGCGGCCCCCAACATCAGGAGTTTTAGTACAAGCTTCATAAATGGAAAGGCTCAATTCAGATTGCATTCTTCATACCCGAATCAAAATTCGTGTTGAGGTCAATCAAAAGAGTCGCCCCAAACATCCGACGTGCGGTCGGTATTGGGGCGACTTTCGGATATGAACAGAGGATCCCTTTCTGGGCAAAAAAGGGAGTTGGGGGCCTTGCGGCCCCCAGGGTCACGGATTAATAACCAATATTTTGTACAAGATTCGGGTTGGCGTCGATCTCCAGTTGGGGGATCGGCATGACCCAGCGATTGGAATTGCAGTTGGAATAGTCCATCCTGACCGCAGGGCCTACCACGTTGTCGGCGCAGGTGAAGGTGTATTCTTCGAGCGCCTGCATGACGGTTGTAGCGAGATTGCTGCGCACGAGATCGTCCCAGCGCTGGGCTTCGAAAGCCAGTTCAAGGCGGCGTTCGTTGAGGATTGCCAGGCGCATTTCTTCTTTTGACAATGACGATGAAACCGGGGCCAAACCTACACGGGCGCGCACCTCGTTGAGGGCTGCGGCAGCGGCTGCGGCGTCGCCCAGTTCGTTGTGCGCCTCGGCTTTGAGCAGAATGATGTCGGCAAGGCGAAGCAGGTAGAAATCGTCGCCACTGGCCCAGCCGGCCGGGTGGTGTTGCTTGTAATTGAAGGGAATAGCCGTATTCGGGTCGGCGCAGGGGTTCCAGTTTTCATCGGCCCAGCTGATTGGGTCGCCGTTGCCGTCGGTCGTCAGGAACGCGATATTGACGTTTTTACGCACGGCGTCGCCGGCCGCGTCGTAGGCATTCACGAGGTCTTTCGAAGGCACGCAATATTTCTGCCAGCCGTCTTCGGGCGCCAGGTACAGTTCGACGCCCCAGCAGGAAGCAGCCCAGTTGCCTTCCTCGTAAGGGATTTCGAGGATGGCCTCCGAGTTCATATCGTGGTTGCCGTCGAAAAGGTCGGCGTAGCTGGACAGCAGCGTGTAACCGGCCGAGCTGTTGATCACCTCTTCGCAGTGGTGCAGCACGTGGGTGTAGTCGCGGTCGGGGCGCTGCGCCCAGGCCTTGGCCAGCATGGCGTTGGCGGCGCCTTTGGTGGCGCGCACTTTGTTGACGGAGGGGTCGTTGCCATAGGAATCAGGCAGGTTTCGGGCCGCGATTTCCAGGTCGCTGATGATCTGGGTGTACACGTCGGATTCGGAGGCCCTGGGCTTGCGCGTCACTTCCGGGTCGGCCGTGTTGGATTCCAGTTCGAGGGGCACGCCGCCGTACATTTTCACCAGTTGGAAATAGTGGAAAGCGCGCAGGAAGCTGGCTTCGCCGATGATCTGGTTGCGGCGTTCGTCGGTCAGATCCGGGTCGGTAATGTCGTCGATTTTGCCCAAAAGAATGTTGCAGCGGGCCACACCGCGGTACAAGGCGCGCCAGTTGGCAAAGTTGTGGTCGTTGCTGGGAGGCAGAATGAAACGATCGTAGTCGTAAAACGTCTCCTCGTTGCCGCCGCCGGGGTACGCGTTGTCGGAGCGCACGTCGCTGAGCATCACGTTTTCCCACTGGTAGTAGTCGGAGGCGTAAAAAAGGTTGTAGCAGCCGGCGAGGGCATTTTCCATGTCGGCGGCGGTTTTGTACGCATTGCCGGTCGTCAGGGAGGTTTTGGGCGTGTCGTCGAGGAAGTCCGAGCAGCTGTTCAACACGAGTGCCGCCCCAAAGAGCAAAGCAGCCGCCGGTAAAAGGATGTATTTTTTCATGTTTAATTTTCAGTTTGAGATTAGAAGGTGATGTTCAGGCCGAAAGTGAAATCGCGCGACTGCGGGTAGGTGCCGAAATCGACGCCCGGGGCCGTGTTCTGGTTGGTTGCGCCCTGGCTCGATGCGCTGAATGCGCTCACTTCGGGGTCGAAACCGCTGTAATCCGTAATGGTCAGCAGGTTTTCTGCCGTTACGTACACCATGAAGCGGCTGATTTTCATCCTGCCGAGTTTGTCGGTCGGAATGCGGTAGCCCAACGTCAGGGCTTTCAGGCGGATGTAGGAGCCGTCTTCCACGTAGCGGGTCGAAACGGCGGAATTGTCCCAGTTGGAAGGCGAAACGCCGGGGATGTCGGTGATGTCGCCCGGGTTGCGCCAGCGGCGCAGGACGGAAGCCGACTGGTTCATGGGCAGCACCATCGATTCGGACAGGATGCGGGTGGCGTTGAGGATATCGTTGCCCTGTACGCCCTGGAAGAAGAAGTCGAGCGAGAAATTCTTGTAGGAGATCGAGTTGCCGAAACCGAACACGAATTTCGGATTGGCATTACCGATGATACCCACGCTGTCGGCGCCGCCGTCGGCGGTTTTCAGGAAAATAATGTGGCCCGTGGCAGGATCGACGCCTTGCGAGTATTTGCCGTAGAAAGAACCCAGCGGCGAGCCGGCCTGTACGATGGCCGTGTTGAGGCTGGTGCCCGCGGGGTTGACGGTGCCGGTTTGCAGGGTCGTGCCCACGATGTCGAGCACTTTGCCGCGGTTGAAGGAGATGTTGAAATCGGTCGACCAGATGAAATTGTCGCGAACGACATTTTTCGAACTCAACTGAAATTCAACGCCCCGGTTTTCGAGGCTGCCCGCATTTTGAAGCGCGGAGGAAAAGCCCGTGCTGGTGGGCTGCGTCACTTCCAGAAGCAGGTCTTCGGTTTTTTTGATGTAATAATCAGCCGTAAAGGTCAGGCGATTATCAAAAAAGCCGAGGTCGAGGCCCACGTCGATCTGGGAAGTTTTTTCCCAGCGCAGGTCGGAGTTTTCGAGGGTGGTATTGACAAAAGCCGGGTGTTCAGCGCCGCCGATCAGGTATTTCGAAAGCGTGTCGACCAGGCCGTACCAGGCATAGGGACGGGAGCGGTCGTTGCCCACGAGACCCCAGCCGGCGCGGATTTTCAGCTCGCTGAGCGTGCTGGAGTTTTTGAGAAAATCTTCACCCGAAATACGCCAGCCGGCCGAGAAGGAGGGGAAGTAGCCCCAGCGGTGGTCGGGCGAAAACTGCCCGGAGCCGTCGGCGCGGAAGTTGGAAGTCAGGAAATATTTGTCGGCGTACGCGTAGTTGACACGACCGATAAAAGCCACGTGCGATTGCCGGGCGTAGTCGGAATACGGGTCGGCTTTCACGTTGCCCGACTCGACGTTGTTGTCGGGGGCATTGGTGAAATCGTGCGAAGACTTGTACAGGTTGTCGTTGGTCTGGCGCGAAGCGATGAAACCGCCGAGCAGGTTGATGTTGTGCCGGTCGATGCTCGTCGCGTAATTGGCCGTGTTTTCGGTGATCCAGTACGTGTAGTCATAGGTGTTTTCCGCGGCGAGACCTTTCAGCGACTGGCCGTAGCGGGTCTGAACCGAATCCTGGAAGGACGTGAACAAACCGTTCGAACTTTCGTAGCCGAACAAACTTTTCAGTTTCAGGCCCGTAAGCACTTCCGATTCGGCGTACACATTGCCGTGAATGCGGCTGTTGGTAAATTTGTGCTCAGGCTGGTACACCGTCGAAACCGGGTTTTCCAGGTCGTTGATAAACGGGCTGCGCGCATACTCTTCGGGTTTGTCCGGATTGCGGATGCCGGTGTTGGGCATGGCCGTGTAGAGGCGGGCAATGACGCCATTGCGCTGATTTTCAGGCACATCCACGTCCGTCCATTTGTCGTAGGCCAGGGCCGTGCCCACTTTCAGGTAACGTGAAAACTGATGATCGAGATTCAGTTTGGCGGTACCCCGGTTGAGGGAGTTGTTGAGCACGATACCGTTTTGGCCCAGGTACGATCCCGAAACGTAGTACGTGGTTTTGGCCGTGCCGCCGGAAGCCGACAGTTGGTAGTTCTGCGTAAGGGCATTGCGGAAGATCTCGTCCTGCCAGTTGGTATTGGCCGTGTACTTGCTCCAGTCGGTCGATTCGCCCATTTCGGTCACGAGTTCGCGGAACTGGTCGGCGTTCAGCACGTCCTGCCTTTTCCAGGCGCTCGACATCGTGGCCGAGGCGTTGAAATTCAGTTGCAGTTTCTGGTTTCTGCCGCGTTTTGTCGTGATGAGCACCACGCCGTTGGCGCCGCTGCTGCCGAATACAGCCGCCGAGGAGGCGTCTTTCAGCACGCTGATGCTTTCGATATCGGCAGGGTTGATTTCGCTGACATTGTAAGTGGGCACCCCGTCGACTACGTACAAAGGATCGCTGCCCGAGGTGATCGACGCCGTACCGCGTACCCGCACCGAAAAACCCGACTGCGGCTGGCCGGACGAGCGAATGATCTGCACCCCGGCTGCTTTGCCCGTCATGGCATAGCCAAACTGGGTATTTCCGCGGTTTTCAAGGTCTTTGGACGACAAAACCGACACCGAGCCGGTCAGTTCCTTCTTCTTTTGCGTGCCGTAACCCACCACGACCACTTCGTTGATCTGGCTGGCAGCCGGCGCCATCACCACGCGCAAGGTGGCCGAGGCGCCCATTACGACTTCCTGGGTTTCGTAGCCGACGTAGGAAAAAATCAGGGTCGAGCCCTCGGGGGCATCCAGGGTAAAATTGCCTTTTTCATCGGTTGAAGCGCCGATTGTGGTGCCTTTTACCTTGATACTGACGCCGATAAGCGGTTCGCCGGTATCCGACACCACAGTGCCCGTCACCTTGCGATCGGCCGGTTTTTCGAACGCAGCGCCATCTGAATTAAACGAATTGGCCCCAAAAGTCGCGCCGGGAACGGCCAGGCAAAGCATGGCAAGCAGCCCTGCCAGCGGCAAAATACCCACGGGTATATAGCCGCTCTTCGGAAACGTGCGTTTCCGGAAAAGTAACAGTAGATTCATGAAAGAATGTTTAAAAAATGAAAAACGGTGTTTGCACCCGGATGAGGGGTGGGGCGAGACTTTTGGCAAGTGAAAGGTAGAGCGGCACCGTTGCAGGCCTCTGTGAGCAAGCTCACTCCCCTACCTGATTTTAATCAACGGCAATATTCCAAAACATCTGGCGTCATTTTCACCAACCGACCAATCTTTCTATCAAATTTAGAAAATGTCCGGATTTAACCCATATCTACCGTCAAAGTGCAACGGGCTGGCATTTTTGAAGGGCAATACAATAACCTTAGCTTGAATTCAAGGTGAAATAGCGAATTTTGCGGCAGCGGATCGCGGTACGATCCGTACGCATCGTTTTCGTAACAGCCCGCCTCTTACCCACACCACACCATGCAACGCGTTTATTTTGACAATGCCGCCACCACCCCCATCGCCGAAGAAGTGATCAACGCCATGGTCCCCGTGTTGCGGGGGCAGTTCGGCAACCCCTCGAGCATTCATGCCGAAGGGCGCTCCGTGCGCGCAGCCCTCGAAAGCGCCCGCAAAACCGTTGCACAGTGCATCGGCGCGAGTACGGCGGAAATCTTTTTTACCTCGGGCGGCACGGAGAGCAACAATACCGCGATCAAATGCGCCGTGCGCGACCTTGGCGTACGCCGTATCATCAGCTCCCCGACCGAACACCACTGCGGCCTGCATGCCATCGAGGCGGTTGAACGCGACAACAACGTGGAAGTCACCTGGCTGCTGGTCGATCATCTCGGTCGCGTTGACCTGGATATGCTGGAAACAGAACTGGCCCGCAAGCCGGACGTCCGTACCCTCGTATCGCTCATGCACGCCAACAACGAGATCGGCACCATGACCGATATCCGGCGGGTGTCGGCGCTTTGCCGGCAATATGGCGCTTTCCTGCACACCGACACGGTACAAACCGTCGGCCATACGCCCATCAACGTGCAGGACATTCCGGTCAATTTCCTCTCCGGCGCCGCGCACAAGTTTCACGGCCCGAAAGGTGTGGGCTTTTTGTACATCAACGCCGAGTCGCCCATCAAACCTTTTATCGACGGCGGCGCCCAGGAACGCAACATGCGCGGCGGCACCGAAAACGTGTACGGCATCGTGGGCCTTGCCAAAGCCCTCGAACTGGCCTGCCAGGAAATGCCCGAACGCACCGCCCACATCCTCGACGTGCGCAACTACCTGAAAGCGCAACTGCTCGACAATTTTGAAGACATTCAGTTCATCGGCGACCACGAGGGCGAATGCCTCAGCACGGTGCTCAATGTATCTTTCCCGCCTTCGCCCAAAAACGAATTGCTCCTGCTCCTGCTCGACATCGCAGGGGTCAGCGCATCGGGCGGCAGCGCCTGTTCGAGCGGCACGGAAAAAGGCAGCCACGTGTTGAGTGCTATCGGCGCCGACCCCGACCGCAAAAGCGTCCGCTTCTCTTTTTCGCACTACAACACCCGGGAAGAAGTGGATTTCCTGATTGAAAAACTGCGTACGATCCTGCCGGCGCGCCAACCCGCGGAAGCGATCTAAGGCACTACAAATCAATTTTTTATCAAAAATATTTATGAAAAAAACTCTTTTTACCCTGCTGGCCGTGCTGCTGGTGGGGCTGTCTGCGTCGTATGCCCAGACCAACAGCCTGGTCAAGGTGAAAACACAGCGTTACAAGACGCAAAAATGCGTCCGTAAAAACAACTGCGTCGATATGTCGCTGGCCTGGCCGGTGCTGTCGGGCGGCAATGCCAAAGCCACGAAAGCCATCAATGACTCGATCCGGGCCTTCGTTTACCTGGCCGCCGATGCCGACCCCTCCCTGCCCCTCCCGCGCGCCCTCGATACGGCCATGGCCTACTCGGTGGCTATGCTGAAAGACCAGACTGCCGAAATGGAAGACTCGGAAATGGGTTATTTCTACGAAATGGAAAGCAAGGTGCTGCTCAACAACAAGCAGTATTTCTCCCTGTCGATGTCCCAGTTTATCTACACCGGCGGCGCTCACCCCGGCAACTACGTCGAAATGGGTACCTATGACCTGCAAACCGGTCGACGCATCCGCCTCGACGAGATCATTCGCGACACCGTGGCCCTGCGCCCCATGCTGGAAAAAAAATTTCTTGCTGAAAAAACGGAGCCTGGACAGCCTGCACCCACGCTGGGCGACATCCTTTTCGACGATTTCAAAGTGCTCCCCATGCCTGAGAATTACGCGGTTACGGCCGACGGCGTCGAGTTTTATTACAATCCCTACGAAGTAGCCGCCTATGTATTCGGACCGACGAACATCACGCTCGACTGGAACGCCCTCGGCCGGCTGGCCGATCGCCATAAGTGGGGTTTTTAGATATTCTTCACGTCGGGAAGATTTGAGTATGAAGATAATAATGGTTGATAAGGGTTTATGAGGTTTATAAAACTCAAAATCTGGCGGTGTAGGGTATAATTCAATCGGGCCGGGGCGGCGAAACCCGGCCCGATTGCGTTCTGATCGTCGGGCATAAAAAAAGACTGCTATGCGTTACGTTTTACTCTTTTGTCTGTTCCTGTTTTCTGCCTCGCCTTACGCACAGAAAATGTTGCTCATCGAGCGCGCCAACCGCGTCAAAACGACCAAACTCTTTGTCGGCGACGAGCTGCATTTCAGACTGGCAGGCGATGAAGACTACTGGTACAAACGCACGATCACGGACATTCTGCCGGAATCAAACCTGCTTCTGCTCGATAATTTTCCCGTAAAACTGGACAGCATCGTGGCGATCAAGGTACACCGCCGCCCGATTTGGCGCATTTTGGGCGCCACCGCCATCACGTTCGGCGCCAGCCTGGCCGTGGCGACCACGGCAGGCGCTATTTACAAAGACAAAGACGTGCAGTACGGCAAACTGTACGCCGCCTCGGCCGGGTCGGCAGGCGTCGGTTTTTTGCTCAATAAAAAACGCAAGCTCCAACTCGGGAAAAAACACCGGCTCCGCATCATCGAGATCAATTTCGGGCCGCCGCTCATTCCGCCGCCGCCGGGCCAAAACCGGCAATGAATCAATACCCGCTTTCTTTTGCCGCGTTGAACACCGCCGCTGCCACACATTCGGCGACATGACGGTCGAGCGAGGCAGGGATGATAAAATCATGCCGCGGCTTGTCGACGCAATTGGCGATGGCCAGGGCCGCGGCGAGTTTCATCGGAGCGTTGATTCGGGGCGCGCGCGCGTCGAGTGCACCGCGAAACACCCCGGGAAACCCGAGCACGTTGTTGACCTGGTTGGGCAAATCGCTGCGGCCGGTGCCCACGATGGCAGCGCCGCCGGCGAGCGCGTCGGCCGGCATGATCTCCGGGATCGGGTTGGCAAGGGCCAGCACGATGGGATCGGGCGCCATGGTGCGGATGTCGTCGGCTTCCAGCACGTTGGCTGAACTGACGCCGATAAACACGTCGGCGCCGCGCAGGGCATCGCGAAGGCCGCCTTTCTGGTTGTCGCGGTTGGTGAAAGCCAGGGCAGCCAGCTTGGACGCATTCAGGTCGGTGCGCGAGCGGTGCAACACCCCGTTACGGTCGCAAAGAATCACGTCGTTGACGCTGATGGCGGGGTTTTCGAGGTTGATGCCTTTCAGCAATTTGGCGATGGCCACGCCGGCCGCGCCAGCGCCATTGATCACGATTCGAAAGTCGTTGATGTCGCGGCCCAGCACCTTGGCGGCATTGATCAGGGCGGCCAGCACCACGATCGCCGTGCCGTGCTGGTCGTCGTGAAAGACCGGGATGCCCAGGTCCTGCAAGCGCTCCTCGATTTCGAAGCTGCGCGGGGCGGCGATGTCTTCGAGGTTGATGCCGCCGAAAACAGGGGCGATATGGCGGATGGTGCGCACGATTTCGTCGGCGTCCTGGGTGTTCAGGCAGATGGGGAAGGCGTCGATGCCGGCAAATTTTTTGAACAACATGGCCTTGCCTTCCATCACGGGAATCGCCGCGAGCGCGCCGATGTTGCCGAGGCCCAGCACAGCCGAGCCGTCGCTGACCACCGCCACGGTATTAGCCTTGATGGTGTATTCGTACACCGAATCGGGGTTGGCAGCGATCTGTTCGCAGGGAGCGGCCACGCCCGGGGAGTACACAGTGGCGAGGTCATCGGTGGTATCCACGGGGACTTTGGGTTGAACTTCGATCTTGCCTTTGTGCAGTTTGTGCAGTTCTAGTGAAGCCTGGAAATAATCCATACAATTTATCTGGTGGGCAGTTTTTGAAAAAAGAGCGCCAAAGTAGAAATAGTTTCAAAGCGCGGGGAGGATTTTCTGCCAACCTCCAATCTCAAAGCCCCGGCACAAAACGAATGGACAAGGAATTGACGCAGTGCCTCACGTTTTTTTCCGTCATCCGCTCGCCTTCGAACACGTGGCCCAAATGGCCGCCACAATTGGCGCAAATGATTTCCACCCGTTTCATGCCGAAAGAATGGTCGGGCTTGCGGACGACAGCGCCCGGGATTTCATCGTCGAACGAAGGCCAGCCGCAGCCGGAATCGAACTTATCGGACGAGCGGTACAGGGGCGCATTGCAGCGCCGGCAGATGTAGGAACCCGCAGCCTTGTGGTTCCAGTATTCGCCGGTAAACGCCCGTTCAGTGCTTTTGTGGGCAATGACCTGTTCTTCTTCGGGCGTCAGCGGGTTCCAGTCAGGATGTTGCATGGCAATGAGTTTTAAGTCAAATAAACAGTTTTCCCGGCCTCGCGGTTCAGCGGAAAAGCGCGAGCTTTTTTGCGTCTTTTTAAAAAAATACGGTATTTTTCGGGAAAAATACGGCGCCCGCCGTCCAAATTCCGATCTCATGAGAAAACATTTACTCCTGTCCTTGCTGCTTTTCGGCAGCCGGCTTTTCGCGCTGCCCGCGCCCGATTTCGACGTCACCGACTCCGACGGCAACCAGCACAGCCTCTACGGCGATTACGTCAGCCAGGGCAAGGTGCTGGTGATCGAAATATTTTTCGTCAACTGCCCGCCCTGCGCCACGCACGCCCCTCATTTTCAATCGCTTTACACGTCAAAAAAATCCATGTACCCGGGCAAGGTGGAATTTATGCTGCTCACCACCATGTCGGGCGACCACGACGCTCAGGTGGCCCAGTACAAGATCAATAAAAGCCTCACCATGCCCGCCGTGAGTTCCGACGGGGGCAGTTTGCAGGCCATCGCGCCCTTCCAGTCGGGTACGTACGGCGCCTTTCTGGGCACCCCGACTTTTATCGTGATCGCGCCCAATACCGGCGAAGTGTTCTTCGATATTCGCGGCAGCTCGCCCCAGGCGACCATGGGCAAAATCTCGCAACTGGTCGACCACCTGGCGGTGCCGGCCGGCCCGATCAATGTTTGCGGCGCCGCTTCGCCCATGGGCGCGCCGGTCGACAGCGTGCGCTACCACGTGGAGGCACCGAGCTGGGACACGACGTTTTGGGCAGGCGATTACAACCTGTGGAATTTTGTCCCGCTGCAAGCGGAATTGCCTTACATCATCACACCTTACAAAAACGACCACCACAAGGCGGGCATCAGCACCTTCGACCTCGTCCTGATGTCGAAACACATCCTGGGCATCACCCCCTTCGACGCGAGCTGGAAAACGACCGCCGCCGACGTCAACCTCTCGGGCTCGGTCACCACTTTCGACATCGTGGAGACGCGCAAGGTGCTGCTGGGCGTGTACGACACGTTTACGTACTGCACCTCGTGGCGCTTCGTGCCCTCAACCGGCAGCGACGTAAACGGTTATTGTTTTCCTTTCCAGTGCATTAAAATGGGCGACGTCAACGGCTCCTACACCGCCAGCGGCAATGCCCCCCCCGCCGAACGACAGGGAAACAGCGTCACCTTTTTCGCACCCGACCGCCAACTGGCCGCCGGGGAAACGGTCGATATTCCCGTCAGCCTCCGCGACGCCGTCGACTGGGAAGGACTGCAACTGGCCTTTCGTTTCGATCCTGCTCTGATCGATCTTCTGGAAGTGTCGTCGGACGCGCTTCCCTCCTGGGCGCCGGACAATCAAAACCTGCTGCCCGGCGGGCAACTCAGGATCAGCTGGTCGGCCGCCGGCGCAAACGCCCGAATCCAGGCAGGCATACCGCTCCTGCATTTGCGCGTAAAAGCCTTGCAGCCCACCCGACTTTCGGATGCGCTCTCGCTCGATCCCGGCGGTTTGCGCGCCGAAGCGTACGATACCGGGGAACGGGTATGCCCCCTCGACTGGCAATGGGACGAGCCTTCCAATCCTCTTTGCCGCCTTTCTCCCAACCCAGCCCGTGAGTGCCTCAACATCGAGCTGTACAGAGACGAGGCGGGTGTGGCAAGCCTGCAACTGTTTGATACACAAGGCCGGGAAGTCATGCGCCAATCGTTGGGATACGACCGGGGCCTGTCGAAACACCCTTTGCCCACGAGCGCTTTTCCGCGCGGTTTGTACGTCGTCGTGCTGGATGGCCGACTGGCCGGCAAGGTTTTGTTGGGCGAATGATGCCAATTCGCCGCGCCTGAACCTACCTTTGCCCCCCATGCAATGGCTCGCTCAAATCCTGTTGTGGGGAAGTGTGCTCGCACTGGCGCACAGCTACGTTTTTTTCCCTTTGCTCATGAAATGGCTGGCCAAAGGGAAGAAACCGAACAGCCGGGTATTTGCCGCCAACGACCCTGAACTTCCGACGGTCACGGTGCTCATGTCGGTGTACAACGAGGAAAAAGTCATCGGCGAAAAACTGGAAAGCCTGCGCAAACTCGACTACCCTGCCGGCAAATTGCACCTCTACATCGGTTCGGATTGTTCCGACGATGCAACCAACGCCCTGGCAGAGGCAGCAAAGGCGACTATGCCTAATCTGCATTTTTTCCCGTTTCAGCAGCGGCGCGGCAAACCGCCGGTCATCAATGAACTGGCGGCTATGGCCCTCGAACAGCAAAAAGCCGGCCCGGAGCATATTTTTTTGCTGACGGATGCCAGCGTCATGTTGCGCCCTGATACCGTGTACCAGTTGGTCCGGCATTTTCACAATCCTTCCATCGGCGTCGTGGATGCGCACATGCGCAGCGTGGGACTGCGCGGCGAGGGCATCAGCCGCAGCGAAGACCGCTACCTCAACGGAGAAGTGCGTCTGAAATACCACGAAAGCCTCGTCTGGGGCCAAATGATCGGGCCCTTCGGCGGGTGTTACGCGCTGCGTTCGGACCTGTTCGAGCCCGTGCCCCCGAATTCGCTCGTCGATGATTTCTGGCTGGTTTTCAGGGCTTTGGAAAAAGGTTTCCAGGCCATCAACGACCTGGATGCCGTGTGTTACGAAGGCGCCACCCATCAGGTGCGCGACGAGTTTCGGCGCAAAAAGCGCATTGCAGCGGGCAGTTTTCAGAACCTGGCCCGGTTTCGGCGCTGGGTATTGCCTCCGCGAACCACGCTGGGTTTCGCTTTTTTTTCACATAAAGTGCTGCGCTGGTTCGGCGGGTTTTTGATCCTGCTCAGCTGGCTTTCCTGCGCTTTTCTCGCGTTTTACCAGCCGTTTTACCGCCTGCTTTGGTTGCTCATGACCGCCGGGCTGGTCGGGGTGCCGCTGCTCGACTGGGCGCTGGCGCGACTGCGGCTTACTTTTTTACCAGTAAAAAATCTGGCCTACTTCCTCGCCATGAATGCCGCGCTGATCGCCGGTTTTTTCAAATGGCGCAAGGGCATCCGCGAGAATACCTGGCAACGCACCACGCGCTATTAGACTTGTTGCAATGCGACTTGATCGGCCGCATTGCAACAAGTCTATTGATACATACGGCGGGAAACGGTAGCTTTGTGCCTTCATTCAACAACAGGCCATGCTCACCACCACTTCCCCCAACGGCCATACCGAAGCACCCGTTATGCCCAACTCTTTGCAACTGAATACCATAGAGGAAGCCCTGGCTGAACTCCGCGCCGGCCGGGTAATTATCGTCGTCGACGATGAAGACCGCGAAAACGAAGGCGATTTTATTTGCGCCGCCGAAACGGTCACCCCCGAGATCATCAATTTCATGGCTACGCACGGCAGGGGCCTGATCTGTACGCCGCTCGAAGAACGCCGCGCCGAAGAACTGGACCTGCCCCTCATGGTCAGCGCCAACACGGCCTTGCACGAAACGGCGTTCACCGTTTCCATCGACCTGATCGGTCAAGGCTGCACCACGGGTATCAGCGCCTACGACCGCGCGACCGGCATTCGCCACCTGACCAACCCGGCCGCAAAATGCACCGATTACGCCCGTCCGGGGCATATTTTCCCGCTACGCGCCAAAGCCGGCGGCGTGTTGCGGCGCACCGGCCACACGGAAGCGGCAGTCGATCTGGCGCGCCTGGCCGGACTGGCGCCCGTGGGCGTGCTGGTCGAAATTCTCAACCCCGACGGTACCATGGCCCGATTGCCGCAACTGCTCGAAGTGGCGCGGCAATTCAATCTTAAAATCATTTCCATCGACGATCTCGTCGCCTACCGCATGCGCACCGAGCGCCTGATCAAACGCGAGATGGAAACGGTGATGCAAACCATTCACGGCGAATTCGAAGCGATCGCTTTTACCGATATTTCCAGCGGCGACACGCATCTGGTGTTGAAAAAAGGCGACTGGACGGAAGACGAGCCGGTCACGGTGCGCGTGCACTCCTGGTCTGAAACCGGCGGCATCCTGGGCAACCTGATGGCCGATTACGGCACGCAAATCCACCGTTCGCTGCAACGGATCAACGAAGCCGGCAAGGGCGCATTCGTGTACCTGCGCCAGGGCGACAAGGCCAATTTGCTGGCCAAACTCAAACTGTACAAACAACTCAGGGAAGAAGGCGAACTCGACAAATTCGAACTCCACACCAACATCGGGAAAAAAGACTTCGGCGTGGGCGCCCAGATCCTGCGCGAACTGGGTATTTCCAAAATCCGCCTGCTGACCAACAACCCGAAGCCCCGCACGGGATTTATCGGCTACGGGCTCGAGATCGTGGAAAACGTGCAGCTGGACTGAGATTTACCGAGGCAAATAGATGAGTGTGCCCGAGTTTTCGGGGACAAACAGTTTTTCCGCCGTCCGGCGCAGTTCTGCCGGCCGGATGGCCAGGTAGGTATTCACTTCCTCGTTCATCCATTCGGCGCCGTTCAGGATTTCATAAAAACCCAGGTTTTGCGCCTTGTTGAGCACGCTGGTTTCTGAAAAAACCACGGTGCTTTCAAAACGGTGCTGAATTTTGACCAGTTCCCGCGTATCGATTTCCTCGCGGCGCAGCAATTCCAGCTCCGCCCAGATCGCTTCGAGGGCAGTTTCGGGCGAAATACCCTCGGCAGGGCGGCCTTCAATGACGAACAGCCCCGGGTCGATATTGCCTGTGACGTAGGCATCGATGGTTGAAAACAGGCGTTGCTCCTTGAGCAGCCGGCGGTAAAGTCGCGAGGACTGGCCCTGGGCCAGCACGTCGGCGAGCAGGTCGGCCGTGTAAAATTCGGGGTCGAGGCGCGAGGCCATGCGAAACGCCAGATAAACGGCCGGAACGGGCACCTGCGCACGCAATTCGCGGCGCTGCGGGGCGGTTTGCGGGGGCTCGGGAGGCAGGTTCCGCTGCTGCGCCGGGCCGGCAGGAATGCCGCCAAACCACTTTTCCACCATTTTGACTACCTCGTCGGTGCGCACATTGCCCGCAATGCTGAGCACGGCGTTGTTGGGGCAGTACCAGTTGTGGTAAAAAGCCCGCACGTCGTCGAGCGTGGCATTTTCGAGGTGCTCGGGCGTCAGACCGATCACGGGCCAGCGGTACGGGTGCTCGCGGTACATCAGTTCCGACAGATGGTGCCAGGCATCGCCGTAGGGTTCATTGAGGCAGGTTTCCTTGAATTCTTCCACCACCACCTTGCGCTGCACCTCGAAGGGCCGTTTGCCGATGTTGAGCGCGAGCATGCGGTCGCTTTCGAGCCAGAGGGCGGTTTCGAGGTTTTCCTTGGGCAGTATTTCGTAAAAAGTGGTGTAATCGTTGGTGGTGTAGGCGTTGTTTTCGCCGCCCGCGCGCTGCAGGGGATCGTCAAAATCCTTGATGTGTTTGCTTCCTGCAAACATCAAGTGTTCGAAAAGGTGGGCAAAACCCGTTTTGTCGGGCTGTTCGTCGCGCGAGCCGACGTCGTAGAGTACGTTAATTGCCACGAGCGGGGTAGTTCGATCTTCATGCACCAGCACGCGGAGCCCGTTGGCAAGGATTTCCCTTGAAAAATGAACCATAAATACGTTTACTCGCCCTGAGCCTGCTTCAGCAGGTCGTCGGAATCCTTGATCAATTGTTCCAGTTGTTGTTGCAATTCCGCTTTGCGGCGTTCCTGATCGGCGTTTTTCGACGACAGGGTTTGTTCCGCTTTGGGATCGGCTTTAAGCCCTTTTTTGGCGGGAGGCGGGGCGCTCTGGAGTTGTTGATCGATCTGTTCGATGCTGTCCAGTTCGCTTTGCAGCGCTGTTTTACGGCGTTCCAGTTCGTCGAGCCGTTTGAGCACCTTGGCGTCCACGTTTTCCGCCTGCTGGCGAATGGCGCGGTAAGCGCCGCCGAGTTTTTCGAGCGCGCCGTCGTACTTGCCGGCGTCGAATTTGGTTTTCTCCGATTTGACCAGTTGGCCAACCGACACGACTACGTCGCGCATTTCACCAAATATTTTCTTGGACTGTTCTTTTTCCGCGCTGGTGCCGAAAAAACGATTGTACACCAGAATGGCGACGATCAGCACGAGGCCGATTTTGATGAGCGAGCGTATCATGGTTGTTTGTCTTTTGTTGAACAAAGGTAGTTGTCCGGGTGGTAAATAGCAGAAAAAACGCGCCGGGAAAGTCCCCGGCGCGTCTGTTCGCAAATATAACTCAAACTGTTGCAATCAATTAACGCTGGATCGCCAGCTTGACGGACCGAACGCCTGCATCCGAACGCAGTTCCAGGTAGTACATACCTGCGCTCAGGGCGCTGACGTCGAGCCGTTGCACGGTTTCACCGGCGGGCAGCGAGCCCAGTTCGCCTTCCTGCGCGAGTCGCCCGGTCGCATCGAACAAGCGATAACGAAGGGCCTCGGACTCGTTCAAGGCCAGGCGCAGCCAGGTCTCTTCGGAGGCGGGGTTGGGGGCAAGTTGCACGCTGGCCAGCTTGTCGTCCAGTTCATTGGTATTGACAAACTCGGGCAGGGGGAAGGTGGTGCCATCGGCCAGCGCCACCCACACTTCGAAGCCCGGGTCGCCGCTGAGGTAGCCGCTGGCGAACACCGTGGCAGCCTGACCGGTCAGACCGGCAATATCCGCTACGTAGGATTTTACGATGGTGGCATTGTCGTTCGAAGGCGTCAGCTGAATCACATATTCGGACGGCGGCACAGACAGGTAATTGCTGAACTCGCCAAACTCGATGTTGTCAAAAATAACAGGACCGGCCGGCAACTGCACATCTACTTCCGGCGCATCCGGCGAACCGTGGAACAGCGCCAAATCCACCGTACCTGCCGTCAGGGCGCGGTCGCGACCGTTTTCACTGATAAACAAACCAAAGGACGGGGTGCCGCCGACTACTCCTGCCGCCATGATGACGTAGGATTTGCCGGTTTCAAGTCCGTCGACGTCCAGGGTGTAAATAGCATCGCTCGAAGAAGTGCTGTTGGCAGCAGCCACGCCAAGCGTGAACGGTACACGAGCAGGCAGGAAGCCAAACGGCGTGGCCTGACGGAACTCGAAATCGTCGAGAATCTGGATGTCATCGAAATACACGTCCACGACCGGCTGGGGCGAGTTGTGAATCACCTGGGCACGGGCAAAGGAGGGCAAGGGAATTACGGTTCCGTCGGGCAAAGCCAGCAGGAGGTCAAACTCGGGATCGCTATTGAGAATACCCGTGGCGAAAACGACGCCCACCAGTCCTTCCAGGCCGGAGAAGTCGCCGCCCCAGGTTCCGACAATGGTGTTCGGGGCGCCGGCAGGGCTTACGTCGAGCAGGTACGTATCGGGCACCAGGCTCACGTAGGGCGTAAATTCACCGAATGCGAGATCGCTCACCAGGGGCAAATCGGCGCCCACAGGCGTCACATCCACATTCGGAGCGCCGGGCGAGCCGTGGAAAATCATCAGGTCCATGAGGTTGGGATCTTCGGTGCGCTCACGGCCCGCGTCGCTGACAAACAGGTTGAACCCGGGCGTGCCGCCCACCAAACCGCCGGCGATCACGACATAGGTTTTGCCGTTGTCAAAGGTCACGGGGAAATTGGCAATCGCCTCGGCTGCCGACTGGCTGGACGCAGGCGCTACTCCAATATTAAGCGGAACACCCGCCGGAACGTAAAAGAAAGGCGTAGCCGTCTGGAATTCGAAATCGTCGATCAACAGACCGTCATTGGCATATACGTCGACCGTCGGCGAAGGGCTGTTGTGAATCACCTGTACGCGAGCCACCTGGACTGCCGGCAGTTCGACGACCGTACCATTCGCCAACACAGCAAACAAGCCGAAGCCGGGGGCGCCGCCCAAAATACCGCTGGCAAATACCCGCAGCGCCTGTCCGCTCAGGCCCGTCAAATCAGCCTGGTAGGTCGCCAGAATGGTTTCGGAACCGGCCGGCCGAATGTCAAAATAGTAATTGTCGGGCGGGAGACTGAGGTAGGGAGAAAAATCTCCGTAGTCGAAATTGCTCAAAATATTACCGAGCAGGCGCTCATCCACATCCACGACGATCGGGCCGGGCGTGGGCGAGCCGTGGTGTACGCTGACCTGCACGAGGCCCGGCGCGCCGAATTCCTGCGCGTCATTCTGCGCCAGCAGGGTGAACGGCCGCTCCGTGCTGCCCACGACGCCACTGGCAAATACCGTGTAACTTTTGTTCGATTCGAAATTCACCGGAAAAACAGCAATTGCATCGGCTGCCGATGCGCTGTTGTCGGGCGCAACACCGATGTTGATGTTGCGATCAGCCGGGATCGTCACAAACGGCGTGGCCGTACGGAAAGCAAAATCGTCGAGCAAGCGGGTATTCCCCGCGTAAACATCGACGGTCGGGCTGGGCGAGTTGTGCACAATCTGGACACGGGTGACCGGCGTCAGCGGCAAAGCCACTACCGTACCGTTGGGCAGAGCGGCATACAAACCGAACGAAGGCACACCATTGATAAATCCGCTGGCAAAAACATAGGCCGATTGGCCGGCCAGGCCGCTCAGATCCGCCCGGAAGCTGGCTGCAACATCCGGACTGCCGGAGGCACGAACCGCCAGGTCGTACACATCGGGCGGCAGGTTGAGGTAATCGGTAAATTGACCATAAGCCAGGTTACTAATCACATTATTTGCCACAAAAACTGCATCGACATCCACCGCAGGGGCATTGGTCGAACCATGCAGAACGGCCACGTCCACCTGACCGGGATCGAGCGCGCTTTCACGGGCATTGTCATTGACAATCAGGGTAAAAGGCGTGACCGGGCTGCCGATCAGTCCCGATGCCGTGACGATGTAGGTCTTGCCCGCATCAAAATTCAGGTTGAAACTGGCAATTGCGTCGTTGACAGAAGTACTGGTCGAAGGCGCTACCGACACGACAACAGGCGTGTTGGCCGGCACATTATCAAACGGCGTAGCCGTACGGAAGGCAAAATCATCAGCGGCCAGTTCGCCGTTGATGTAAAGGTCCACGAGGGGCGCAGAAGGGCAATTGTGGATCAACTGCACCCGCGCAAAAGACGGCGGTGTGTACACCGGAAATTCCACCACGGTGCCATTGGGCAAAGCGGCGAACAAGCCGAAACCAGGTGTTCCGTTCAGCAAACCGCTGGCAAATACGCGCGCAGCGCCGCCAGTCAGTCCGCTCAGATTAACGTCGTAGGTCACCAGCACGTCGGGCGAGCCGGCGGGCTTGATCTGCACCAGGTACGAAGCCGGCGGCACCGACAAGTAGGGCGTAAACTCGCCGTACGACAAGTTGGTCACTACGTCGCCCAGACCCACCACGGCCACATCCACGGCCGGGGCGTCGGTCGAGCCGTGCAGCACGTTGAAATCCACCTGCGTCGGCAGCAGCGCCGCTTCGCGGGCATCGGCGTCGGCGATCAGTGTGAAAGGCGTCGTCGGGTCGCCCACGATGCCGGAAGCCGTCACTGCGTAGGTCGTGTTGGCTGCAAAAGTCACATCAGCCGTGAACACAGCATCGGCTGCCGAGGTGCTGTTTTCAGGGGCGATAGCCAGGGTAATATTTACCTCGGCATCTACATCGATGAAAGGCGTAGCCGTGCGGTAAGCAAAATTATCGAGCAGAAGGTTGCCATTGGCATACACATCCACCGTGCCGCTGGGGCTGTTGTGGATGACCTGCAAACGGGCTTTGGCCGGCGGCGTGTACACCGGAAATTCCACCACCGTACCATTGGGCAAAGCGGCGAACAAGCCAAAACCAGGTGTTCCATTCAGCAAACCGCTGGCGAATACGCGCGCAGCGCCGCCAGTCAGTCCGCTCAGATTAACGTCGTAGGTCACCAGCACGTCGGGCGAGCCGGCGGGCTTGATCTGCACCAGGTAAGATGCCGGCGGCACCGACAAATAGGGCGTAAACTCGCCGTACGACAGGTTGGTCACTACGTCGCCCAGCCCTACCACGGCCACATCCACGGCCGGGGCATCGGTCGAGCCGTGCAGCACGTTGAAATCCACCTGCGTCGGCAGTAGCGCCGCTTCGCGGGCGTCGGCGTCGGCGATCAGCGTGAAGGGTGTCGTCGGGTCGCCTACGATGCCCGAAGCCGTCACCGCGTAGGTCTGACCGGCGGCAAAATTGACATCGAAGCTCGCAATGGCATCATTGGCAGACGTGCTGTTTGCCAGTGCAATTCCCACAGCAATATCGCGGTCGGCCGGTACGTCGATATAAGGCGTGGCCGTGCGGTAAGCAAAATCATTCACCAGAAGCGTATTTCCGGCATACACATCCACTACGGGGTCGGGAGAGTTGTGGATCAATTGCACCCGTGCAAGCGGAGTCAGCGGCAGGGCCACCACCGTTCCGTTGGCCAGCGCGGCGTAAAGACCGAATGCCGGTCCGGCGCTGCCATCGAGGAAACCGCTGGCAAAAACATAGGCCGACTGGCCAGCCAGTCCGCTCAGATCGGCGCGGAAACTGGCCACCACAGCACTGTTGCCCGTAGCGCGAACGGCAAAATCGTAGCGGGCCGGAGGGAGACTTAAATAGCCGGTAAATTCACCGTACGCAAGGTCGGTGATTACATTGTCAGCCACCAAAACAGCATCCACATCAACCGCGGGCGCATCGGGCGAGCCATGCAAAACGGCAATATCTACGTTAGTCGTTTGTGTCGCTTTTTCACGGGCGTTGTCGTTGATCACGAGATCGAAGGCCGGCGTGCCGCCCACGACACCCGAAGCCGTTACGATGTAGGTTTTACCATTCACCAGATTGACCGTGTAGTTTGCGATGGCATCGGCGGCGGAAGTCGAGTTGTCCGGCGCGATACCCAGGGTAATATCTACGCCCGCAGGCAAGTAGACAAACGGCGTAGCCGTCCGGAAAGCAAAATTGTCGAGTAAAAGATCCCCGTTGGCATACACATCTACCGTGGGGTTCGGACTGTTGTGAATGACCTGTACACGCGCTACCGGCGTGGCAGGAAGTTCAACCACCGTACCGTCGTTGAGCACGGCGATCAAGGCAAAAGACGGCGCGCTACCCAGGTATCCGCTGGCCAGCACCCGAATAGCCTGTCCGCCAAGCCCGCTGAGGTCGGCCTTGTACGTAACCACGATATCCTCGCTGCCAGCCGGCTTGATATCGAGGTAATAAACGCCCGCAGGCACCGTCAGATAAGGGGTAAACTCACCGTAGGCAAGACTGGAAACGATCTTGTCACCCGTGCGCACCACCACATCGACAGGGGGCGCATCGGGCGAACCGTGGAGCACATTCAGTGCGACCTGACCGGCCGGGGCAGATTCCTGCGCAGCGGCGTCGGTGATCAGGGTGAACGCAGGCGTGCCGCCCACAACACCAGAAGCTGTTACGGCGTAGGTTTTCCCCTCCTCGAAACTTACATCAAACGATGCAAGGGCATCGGCCACCGAGGTACTGTTGCCCGGAGCAATCGCGAGCGTCAGGGGCAAAAAAGCCGGCAAGTCGAAAAAAGGCGTTGCCGAACGGAAGGTGAAGTCATCCAGTGCCAGGGTGCCGTTGACATACACGTCGACGGTTGGGTCTGGCGCATTGTGAATGACCTGAACCCGTGCAAACTGGGCATTCGCGCTGACAATAGCCAGCATCAAAAGGAGCAGTGTGCTTAAAATTGGTTTCATTGTTCTTAAAATGTTGGGTGAATAGTGATAAGTAACCGGCAGTAGAGAACCGGTTTTGTTTAACATGGTTTCACCAAAACACAATAAAGATTAAACAAAAAGAGCGTTTGCCAGAATTAGGCAAACGCTCTTTTGAACTTGAACCAAACCAATATTTTTTCAAAACGCACAACTCACCCTCGCAAACAGCATCCGCCCGGCAAACCCGAATTGCTGCGCCTGGGTATTGTAAACCATCAGGCCCTCGGCGGTATTCAGCGAATGGGCATGCTGATCGGGGTAAGTATCGAGCAGGTTGTGTACCCCGACTGTGATCCTTGCTTTTTGCGCGAAAGTGTAAAAAATCGAGGCGTCCAGCAGGGTTTTCGCCCCAAATTCCTGGTTCAGCAATTCGACCTGCCCGCCGTCGAACAGGTTGTCGCCCCGGGAATCGAAGGGGTCGAGGTACTGCGTACTGCCCCACCAGCTGGCCCGAAGCGTCCCGCCAATTCCCTGGTAGTCGTATTCCAGCGAGGCAATGAGTTTGAGGTGCGGCAAGGCGTCCTCGATGCGGTTTTGGTCCGACAGGTTGAAATACGCATAGGCGAGGTTGTTTTGCACGGCGATGTCGGGCAGATCGAGGGCCGCGCCGCCAGTCGAACTGGTTTTGATTTTGCTGCGGTTCCAGGCGGCATTCAACCCGATTTGAAGTGTTTGCCGCTGGTCGAGCATTTTTTTAAACAAAAAACCCGCCTCTACCCCGAATGAGCGGGTATCGATGAGATTGTCCCAAAAAGACACCTCCCGGGCGCCGGCCGCGATCATGGCCGTATCGATCGCCCCGTTGATTCCCTGGGTGAAATAATAGGTCAGGAGCATTCGGTCGTTGACGGAAAGTTGCCAGGCATCGAGGGTGAACAACAGTTCATCAGTCGGGCGCAGGTCTATGCCGACGGAAAAACCGAGCGATTTTTCGGGTTTCAGGTCGCCGACCTCGAAAATCTGTGCTGCGGCCGAGTTGTTGGCAAAAATGCCGCTGCGGCCCGGCGGCGGTATGACATCAAAATTGAAGTCATACAACTCTGCCGGCTGGTTAAAAAAACGCTGCTGCACCGACGGTGCGCGGAAGCCCAGCCCTGCCGCGGCATGCACGGAAAATACCGGATCGGGGCGATAATGCAACATTAATTTGCCACCCAGGGCGTTCCCGGCGCCGGTGTAACGATCAAAACGAACCGTGCCGCCCACGCGAAACATTTCTCCAAACTGCTGATCAGCAGCCAGGTATGCGCCTACGCTGCTTCGACCGTGGGTGCCCGTACTGTCGTCGAAGCCGGTGAAACCCTGCGAACCGAGGGTGGGCAAGCTCAGGTGGGGCTGGTTGGAATAGGCGTACAATTCGCCCTGCCGGATGCCAAAACGTTCGAGCCGGTGTTCGAGACCCGCGCCGACATGAAGCGTTCCCACAGAGTTGTCCATCTGCCGCGACACATCGATTCGAGCTGTATTTTGAAACAAATGCAGCCCTCCTGCATCGAAACTGGTCTGCGGCGACTGCGTTTGCGTGATGAATTCGGAATAATTAATCGTGTGATCGACGTCGAAATCCAGTTTGTTCTGACCGGCTGTGTTGCTCAGGTCGAATGCCCAGCCGCCGACATCCCCGCGCAGGCCGAGGGTGGCGCCGAGGTTGCGGTTGGCGGAATTGATCTCAGGCAAATAACCAAAGGGATAGGTCTGCAATACGAAACCAGCGCTTCCATTTTGCGCCTCATATTCAATAGTCGCGGGGTGATAATAGGCGGCCGTCGAACGGCCGTTTTTTTGCGAAAAACTGCCTACGGCGTACAGCTGCCAATCCTCGGTCAGGTTCAAATCCAGATCGAACAGCGCCGAGCCGCCCCTCATCCGCGCCTCGCCGATATGCGGGGCGAAATCCTCCCTATTGCGGCCAGTCTGGGCCAGAATGAGTGAATCATCGACATTGAAAGAGAAGATTTTGCCGGTAAATGTACCTGCGCGCTCGGTTGCGCCCCGGCTGAGGTATTCGCCGCTGATGCCCAGACGGCCTTTTTCACCCAGGTCGATGCCGTAGTGCAGGCCGGCATGAATGGTTTGACCGTCGGACGCCCGGACATCGGGTTTGTCCACCTCCCCGTATTTCCACAGCGCGTAGTTTTGGTCAAAACTGGTCATTCGCTGGCCGTACGACAACTGCGCATCCAGAGCGCCGGGCTTGTTTTTCAACACAATATTGACCACACCCGCCACCGCATCGGAGCCGTACTGACCAAGCGCCACATCCCGCGACACCTCGACGCGTTCGATTGCCGAGGCAGGAATGGAACCCCAGTCAAAGCCCTGGCTCATGCCGCGTTGCGCCGTTTGGGCGGTGTGTACCAGGGCGCTTTGGTGCCAGCGTTTGCCATTGACGAGCACTAGCACCTGATCGCTGCCCATGCCGCGAAGTTGTACCGGATCGACGTGGTCGCTTGCCCCGGCGAGGGTTTGCCGGTTGCTGTTGAACAACGAAGAGGAGAATTGCAACACCTGGGTCAGTTCCACCTGCCCGTAAGTATTCAGGAGCAGGGCGACCGGGATCGTATCGGCGGGCAGGAGGGCCAGCGAGGCATCTTCCTCCTCTTCGGATCGAGGGGCGGGCCCGCTGCGTTTCAGGGCAATGTCGTAACTATTGCTGGCAGTCAGTTCGACGCGGACGGCGACATAGCCGCCCAGGTTGAACAAAAGGGCTTTGGCATTGGCCGGCGCATTGAGGGTATATCTGCCGTCGGCGCCGGTACGGGTGATCGCCGCGGCGCCTTCCACCGAAACCGCCACACCGGCAAGCGGGCGGTTGTGTTTGCTGTCAAAATCGGTGACTTTCCCGGTGATCGTGCGCTGGGCGGCCATAAAAACCGGGAGGCCGAGGGCAAACAGGATGGATAAAAAAAGTAGTCTTTTCATTGGGAAAAAAGTTGGGGTGAAAAATCTGGTTGCGACCTTAAAGATAAGGATAATGCCCGGCCAACCCGTTTATTGTGTGGCGCGGTGCAAGTCAGTTTTCCAGAGCATTTCCAACCGTCTTCCTTTCCGACCCTCAGGGCTGGATCACCACCTTTCCGCTGCGGGAGGAGCCGTCCTCCATCGTCAGCCTGAGCCACCAGACACCCGGCGAAAGCTGATCGATCGCCACGGTTTGCGTGCCCTGCACAACAGGAGCGTCGTACACGATCCGGCCGAATTGATCGCACAGGGTGAGCCGCCCCGCACACGGCACTTCCACGTTGAAAGTCGCAATGGCAGGGTTGGGATAGATCAGCAGACCACCCTCCGCCAAGGGTTTGCAGCGGGTTTTGACCACCGACATACAGGAGCCCGTGCAATACGCAAATACTTCGCCGGCGCTCGAACCGGCGCAGGCGGCATCCGGCGCCACGACATCCAGCGCTGTGAAAAGATCCTCGAAACCGCAATTTTCCCGCTCCCAGGTCGCGCCGCCGTCGGTGGTATGCACCACCATGCCCGCGCCGCCTACGGCCCAGCCGTTCTGGCTGTCGGCAAAGGCGATGTCGGTCGCGTTTCCGGCGGCGGGATAATCATGGCCCGTCCAGCTTTGCCCTGCGTCGTCGGTAGCTAACACACTGCCGGGTATGCCCGTGAGCCAGCCGTCCGTGCCGGATAAAAAGTAGCCATTCCGCGTTCCGCTGGTCCAGTTGGGGACACTGTTTTGCTCCCAGGTATTGCCCCCGTCGAACGAACGAATGATTGCCGGCGTATAATTAGGCGCAAGCCCCAACTGGCCGCTGCCGACGATAGTGTCATTTTGCCAGTAGTACAACCTGCTCATCACCCAAAAAGCATTGCCTAAGGGTACTTCTGACCAGTGTTCGCCAAAATCGTCGGTCGTCAGGATACTTCCGAAACTGTGCGTGGTATAGCCGCGGCCATCCGTACGAAGTACGCCGTCGAAGATAAACGCATGGTCGCCCTGATTGCGATCCTGCCAGCTCGCGCCGCCGTCGGTTGTCACCATGATGCTGCTTTCGAGGGGCGAAGTGCCCGGTCCGGACACGTAATTGCCGGCAGTGACGATCCCGAGTTGCGGCGTAGTCATGCGCAGGCTGAGCAAGGTGCGCGTAACGCCGGGCGGATTGGGCGGAAAACTTTGTTCCTCCCAGGTTTGGCCACCATCGGTGGTTTTCCAGATATGTTTCGATTGCAGCACCCAGCCCGTATCGGGGTGTGGGAAGGACACCGACAGGATACCTCCCTGATCGGATGCCGGGAAAGGCAGTTTTTTCCAGTGGCGTTCCTGATCGATGGCTACCGGATGGCAAACCTTGAGCACCGGGCTCATGCAGTCCGACGAGAGGCTCAGGCAAACGTCGTAACAACCCGGCGCGGCGTACGTGTGCTCCGGCTGCCATTCGGTGGAAGTGCTGCCGTCGCCAAAATCCCAGACCCAATTGACCCCGTCGCGGCTCATGTTCATAAAATCGACGGTAGCGCCATCGTTGTTGGCCACGACAAAAGCAGGTTTGGGCCAGGGGCAGGTGAGCGAATCGCAGAGCGCGCCCTCGGCGCCCTGCGCTAACCAGAGATCGCCGGTGGCATCGCGGGCGCAGGAAAAAATATCATACCCTTCAAAGTCCCCCCAGTCAGGTATCAAGCCGCGTTCGATGTCGCCGATGCCTTCGATCCACTCGATGTTATAACCGTTAAAAACATCCACCAACTTCATCCAGCGGCGGGTTTGGCCGTTCAGGAGCGTAATCTGGCCTTTTTCCACCACTTTTAAAGCAGGCGAAGAGTTGTTCTGAAACCCCTGTCCGACGTTCAGGTCAAAATTGTACAGCAGATCCCAGTCGGAACACAAATTAACCGAGTAGCGGACATACAATTTGCCGCCATCCACCCGCAGGTACACAGGATTGCCATACATGTTTTCATAATGCAGCAAAGCGGCGCCGCAAAGCACCGTGTCGCCCACATAGCGATAACTGGTGTTCCTGGTTCCGTCGTAATAATTGTAGTGCATGGCTCCGAGCCGCAAGCCGGGACTGGCCCAGGGCGAAGGCGTTTGTGCCATAATTCCGGTAGCGAGCAGGGAGAGAAAAAGGGCAATCGGAAAGAAATAGCGGAGCATCATGCCAAACAGGATTTTTTCTGTGAAATATCTGCAAGATACTCTTTCACGCCGCTTTGCTGCCAGTTTCGCTCAGTTTTTCAGCTCCTCCATGATCAACTCACCGTCGCGCAGGTATTTCAGCCGAAACCATTTTTCGCCTTGTTTGGGCAATGAAAAAAGGATCTGGTTGCCCTCCAGGATTTCCCAGTGCCCTACTTCGCGGGTGGTCCCGTGTCGGTCGGGCAGCCCCCAGATCAGGGTGCGGTCGGGCAAAAAAAGGTACGAGCCCCAGGTCTGCATCAGGCAGGTCTGGTCGCCGGCATAGTCCGGGCTGACCAGCACCCAGGTCGTTCGGGTCGGCGTTTCACCCACCACCGAGCACAGTTTCCAAAGACCGCCCTGGGTATTGGTTTCCACCAGTCCGCCTGCCTGTCCGGCCACTTCTCCCGCGCAAAGCACGGGCACGACCTCCTCGGGATCCGTGGCCAATGCCAGGTTGAGCAGGGTATCGCGGTCGATTTCACCGTCTTCGTAGATGTAGCCGCGCAAATCGTACTGAGGATCGCGGCGATTCGAGCGCTCCCAGAGCCCGACGCGCTCGCCGTCCTCGTATTCGCCCGTCCAGATAAATCCCAGACTGTCTTCTTCCGTCCAGAAACCGGACTTCGACGACGCCGGGGCATAACGCAGGTAAAGCGCTTCCTCATAGCTCTCCGGATCGAAGGTCAGGATGGTGTCCACGACCCAAAAATCGGCCGGCGCCGTGAAAAGCCCCCTGGCGACCAGCCGCCCGGGCTCGATGCTGTCGTAGGCCAGGTACATCCAGCTGAGGTCCTCCACGCGGAGGTATTCGTCCGACACATTGCCATTGGAAAAACGGCGGCGTACGGCCAAAAGGCGGTTCTGGAGCGGGTCACGTAGCTGCTGCACGTTGCGGTCGTAGTCCCAAAACGTATTGCCCCAAAAGTCAAAATCAAACGTATCGACGCTGGCCGGCAGCACGACGACCGTGGACTCCGTCAAAGCGGGCTGCTGCGCAGCAAGAAAAAGTGGAGAACAAAAAAGCAGGAAGGCGACGAAGGTTCGCATGGATCGATTAGAGGGAAAAATTATCAAAAATGATCATCTCTTAGAAAAAAGCGTGCCGAACTGGCTATTTGCCGGAGGGCATTATTTTCTCAAGGGTATAAGCGCGCTTTTTAACGTCGTAAATCAAACGCACGCGGTCGGCATGCAGGAAGGTGAAATTAATCCCTGCGATACGATAATCGTCCTGCGGAGTAAAACCGCCCAGTTCGCTGCCGTCCCGGCTGTCGATCAGGGTGTAAAGCGTTGTGTCCAGATCAGCAGGGGCATAAGGAGTCACCCACAAATTATATCGGTTCGATTGCATCGGGCTGTGCGTAAGGTCGTGAGTCAACAGGTTCGTGCTGTCGGGTTCTATGCGGATGGCCGTATTGCCGATACAGCCCAGCCATTGCTGTCCGGGTTTTACTCCTTTTAATTGAAAATGAACCTGTTGACCCGAACGAGCGCCTTCTTTCGTATGAGAAGAAAGGTAAAAATCACTGCAACAGTCGTTGTAGGAAATGGTGTAAATCGAGTCGGTGCGCAGGTCGCAAATCAATTGCAGGGTGTCTCTTCTCGTGCGCCTGTTCACCGCCAGAACCGTATCGAACCCGTCCCGTACCGGCACTTCGTGGCGCAATTGCTCCGGGTTCACGGATTGGCCGTTGAACCACCAGTGCCAGTAAGCGCGCTCTTCTTTTGGGAAAAACTGGGTATCAATCCTGACCAGCGCCCACGCGCCCGACCTGTGAAAGTGCTCTTCACTTTCCGAAACAAGCTTGTCCGGAAGCGACACGGGAGGGTTGTGGCAGGCTATCAAGGCCAGGAACAGCCCGGGGAAAAACGCTCCAAAATTTTTCATGGCTTCTGGAACGTTTGAACGGGCTTTTAAAGTTTATCCGGACAGGCATCTGCCTCGGGTATAAAATTAAATTCCACTAAAAGCCCTAATTTTGCCGCCTTTCAAAACAAACACGGGGGCGGCGCTTTGCTCCTTTACGAATTTTCCAATTTCCGGCATCTTTCAATGGACTACAACCCGCGAGACATCGAACAAAAATGGCGTACCTGGTGGCAGGAAAACCAGGTGTATAAAGTGTTGAATGACAGCAGCAAGCCCAAGTTTTACCTGCTCAACATGTTTCCCTACCCCTCCGGCGCCGGCCTCCATGTCGGACACCCGCTGGGATACATCGCTTCCGACATTCTGGCCAGATACAAACGCCTGCGCGGTTACAACGTCCTCAACCCGATGGGCTACGACTCCTTCGGGTTGCCGGCGGAACAATACGCCATCCAGACCGGCCAACACCCGGCCATCACGACCGATCAGAACATCGCCACCTTCCGCCGCCAGCTCGACAACATCGGCTTTTCCTTCGACTGGAGCCGCGAAGTGCGCACCAGCGACCCCGCCTACTACCGCTGGACACAGTGGATTTTCATGCGGCTGTTCGAACATTATTACGACAAATCCGCCGACAAGGCCCTGCCTGTCAGCGATCTGGTCCGTCATTTCGAACAACACGGCAACGCCGGCATTCAGGCTGCCTGTGATGAAGATACGCCCGCGTTCACGGCAGCCGAATGGCAGGCCATGCCGGCAGTCGCCCGGGAAAATATGCTGCTGAAATACCGCCTGACCTTCCCCGAAGAATCCTTCGTCAACTGGTGCTCTGCCCTGGGCACGGTACTGTCCAACGACGAGGTGAAAGACGGCGTCAGCGAGCGCGGCGGCTTCCCCGTGGAGCGTAAACGCATGAAACAATGGGCCATGCGCATCACCGCCTATGCCGACCGCCTGCTGGCCGGCCTCGACACGATCGACTGGCCGGACTCGATCAAGGAACAACAACGCAACTGGATCGGCCGCTCCCAGGGCGCTTCCGTGCGCTTTGCCGTGGATGGCCACCCGGATGCCGTGATCGAGGTTTTTACCACCCGTCTCGATACGATTTTCGGCGCAACCTTCATGGTGCTGGCGCCGGAGCACGAACTGGTCGCACAACTGACCACCGATGCACAACGCACTGAAATTGAAGGTTATATCCGCTGGGCTGCATCGCGCTCGGATATCGAACGGATGGCCGAAACGAAAAAAGTGACCGGCGCTTTTACCGGCGCATACGCGGTCAATCCGTTCAACGGCGACAAAATCCCGGTGTACATTGCCGACTACGTGCTGGCCGGGTATGGCACCGGCGCCGTGATGGCTGTGCCAAGCGGCGACCAGCGCGACTGGAATTTTGCGCAGCATTTCAAGCTGCCGATCGTACCCATTCTCGATGCCCAGCAAAACCTGGAGGAAGCCGCCGACCCCACCAAGGAAGGCCGCTACGTCAACTCGGGTTTTATCAATGGGCTGACTTATCAGGAAGCTATGCCGCGCCTGATCGACTGGTTGCAGGACAAAGGGCTGGGCCAGGCCAAGGTGCAATACAAATTGCGCAACGCGGTGTTCAGCCGCCAGCGCTACTGGGGCGAACCCGTTCCCGTGTACTGGAAAGACGGGGCGCCCTGCCTTATTGAAGAAAGCGAACTGCCGCTGTTGCTGCCGCAGGTGGACAAATACCTGCCTACCGAAACCGGCGAGCCGCCGCTCGGCCGCGCGGAAGGCTGGAAATACCGGGGCCAATACGAGTACGAACTGAGCACCATGCCCGGCTGGGCAGGCTCTTCCTGGTATTTTTACCGATACATGGACCCTGAAAACGCGCAGGCATTTGCCGGCAAGGATGCCATTCATTACTGGAAACAGGTCGATTTTTACATCGGCGGCTCCGAACACGCCACGGGCCACCTTCTGTACAGCCGTTTCTGGAATCAATTCCTGTTCGATCTGGGGCTCGTGCCCGAACGCGAATACGCACGCAAACTGGTCAATCAGGGCATGATCCAGGGCCGTTCAAGTTTCGTATTCCGCGCCAAGGAGCAGTTTTTCGAGCAATATGTCTGGATAAAGGTGTTGCAACCTTTCTTTGCCGAAAACGGCCCGATTCAGGTGCCGGTTTCCAACGTAGAGGAGGAGTACAAGTACGATTTTGCCTTCGAAAGCAACGACCTGGTCATCGAAGTGGTGTCGTACAAACAGATCGACAAGATCGAACGCATCCGCGCAGCGGCCGCTGCCGACGGCAAACGCCTGCTCGTGCTGTTCAACGAAGAACTGGCCGACTCCATCAACGTGCCCGAAACAACGGCCGAAAAGATCCGCCGTGCGCTCAACAGCCGCGAGCCGTATTTCGTTGCCGATGAAAAACCGCGCTCCGAGCAACTGTTCGTCTCCCACGACCTGACGGGCAAGTACAGCCCCGACAGCCTTACCAAATTGCACGTCGATATCAGTCTGGTGGACAACGACACCCTCGACGTCGAGCGGGCGAGCAAGACTATGCAATTTGTCGGCGCCAATTTCAAACTCAACGCGGACGGACAGTTTACCTGCAGTTCGGAGGTGGAAAAAATGTCCAAATCCAAGTTCAATGTGGTCAATCCCGACGACATGGTGGAGCAATACGGCGCCGATTGTTTCCGAATGTACGAGATGTTTCTGGGCCCCATCGAAGTAGCCAAACCCTGGGACACCAAGGGCATCACGGGCGTTTCGGGCTTCCTGCGCAAGTTTTGGGGGCTGTTTTTTGACGAAAAAAGCGGCGCCTTTCAGGTCAGCGACGCCGAACCGAACCGCGACGAACTGCGCATTTTGCACAACGCCATCAAAAAGGTGAGCGACGACATCGAACGTTTCTCGATGAATACCTGCGTGAGCCATTTCATGATCGCCACCAACGAACTGCGAAGCCTGAAAAGCAACAAACGCGCTATCCTCGAACCGCTTGTCGTCCTGATTGCGCCCTTTGCCCCGCACGTGGCCGAGGAACTCTGGCACCGCCTGGGACACAGCGATTCGGTGTGCGCCGCCCAGTGGCCGGCGCTCGACGAGGCGCATCTGGTCAAAGACACGGTGGTGTACCCTGTTCAGATCAACGGCAAACTGCGCGGCAACGTGGAAGTTCCCGCCGGCACGCCCGCTCCCGAAGTGGAACAACTGGTGCTGGCGCAGGAATTTGTACTGCGCAACCTCGGCGGTGGCGCCGTGAAAAAGATCATCGTGGTGCCGGGCAGGATTGTGAATATTGTGGCGTAAACCGCCCGAAAAACAGATATCAACGGGGCGCAAAGGGAAATTCCCTTTGCGCCCCTGCCATTTCCAGCCGGCTCGCGATGCTGAAATTGGTTTACCTTTTCCCGAAAAAAGAACATGCGCCATTTTCTACCTGTTCTCCTGCTCCTGCCCTTTCTTGCCTGCAAAGACAATAAATACTGCGCCTGTTGTGAAAACCCCGGCTTGTCGGCGCGATTCACCCTGACTCAAGGACCAACCGACCCGGATAGCCTGATCACCGAGGCGCTGTTGTATGTCCCCAACATCCTGACGTACGACAACAGCGGCCTCAACGACTTTTTTACGGTATTCGGCAATGGCGGCATCTACCAAATCCTTTCCTTCGAAGGCAGGGACGCAAAAGGGAACCGGCTCTTTTTGCTTGAACATTTTTACCCGAACGACCCCGGCTTTGGCTGGAACGGCTTCACTTCCGGCGGCTCCCGGTACGAGGGCAGTTTCAACTACACCCTCGTTGTCCGGCTGATCGACGGGCAGGAAAAAACCCTTGAAGGGTCTGCCTGCGCCTTCCCTTGCGGGGATGAGGGTTTTCCACAAAAACAACTGGACAACTGCCAGTTCAACAGTCAGCACAACGGTAACGGGGAAATTGATCCGACTTTGCCGGGCGCTTCGCCGTCGTGTTTTGAATGAGTTTTGGACTTGCCGAAAGAAATTTTTTAATCATGAATTTTTTCAATGCAAGGCTGCGCGGCTTGGCAGCCCTCTTTTTGTGTTACGGCATTTGCTCCGCCCAATCCTTCACCCCCGGCCAAACCTACTTCGGCGCCAACGACTACGTCGAATACCGCGCCGGCAACCTGCCCATCATCATCAGCGCCCCGCATGGCGGCGACAAGGCGCCGGCAGCCATCCCCGACCGCAGCTGCCCCGACGCCGTCACGCTCAACGACGCCAATACCCAGGCCCTGAGCCGCCAGCTCGACACGGCGATCCAGATGCTGTTCGGCTGCTACCCGCATCTGATCATCAATCGGCTGGCCCGCCGCAAACTCGACGCCAACCGCGACCTGTCCGAGGCCGCCTGCGACAATCCGCTGGCCACGCAAGCCTGGTACGACTACCACGAATTTATCGATTCGGCCAAAAATGCCGTCGTAGCCACCTACGGCCGGGGAATTTTTATCGATCTGCACGGCCATGCCCATACCATCCAGCGCCTCGAACTGGGTTATTTGCTCAGCGGCGCCCAGCTGCGCAAACCCGACGACTCGCTCAATTTGGCCGCCTACGTGCTCGAAAGCAGCATCCGCTACCTTGTCGATACCAACCTGCATCAGTACAGCCACGCCGACCTGATTCGGGACTCCTTCGCCCTCGGCACCTTGCTGCAGGCCGCCGGCTACCCCTCCGTACCCAGCGCCGCCGCCCCGGCGCCAATGGTCGGCGAGCCGTATTTCAACGGCGGCTACAATACCTACCGCCACGGTTCCTCGCAAGGCGGAACCATCGATGCCGTGCAAATCGAATGTTATTACGCCGGCGTACGCGACACCTGGGCCAACCGGCATCAGTTTGCCGATACCTTGGCGCAGGCACTCCGGATTTTTCTCGAAAAACACATTTTTGACCGCGCTTTCGTACCCGACATCAGCGGGGGCGACTCGGTTTGTGAAGACGGCGTTTACACCTATTTCGTACCACCCCTGCCAGGCAATACCTACCTTTGGATGGCGACCGGCGGCGAAATCCTGAGCGGTCAGGGCAGCGCCTCCGTTCAGGTGCGCTGGCTCACGCCCGGCAGCGGCAGCATCACGGTCATGCGACTTTGCCCCTGATCCAAAGAAACTTCTTGAATTTTGTGCAATACAACCTTGAAAAGCATCCTCCTGCCATACTTTTGGCGGGACTTTTAGCCCGCATTTGCCGATGCTGAAATTATTTCGCCAAAATCCGCCGGAGCACCGGAGTGATGAACAGTTGCTGGAGCAATACGTGTCCAGCGGCGATACGCGGCATTTGGGCATGCTGTACGAACGCTATATGCCAATGGTGTACGGCGTTTGTCTCAAGATCATGCGGGAACCTGCAAAAGCCGAGGACGCCGTGATGGCCATCTACGAAGAACTGGTCCGAAAGGCAAAAGACCATCGGATCGAATCCTTTCGGGGTTGGTTGTACGTGCTGGCCCGCAATCATTGCCTGATGGAATGGCGCAAAAACCAGCGCCGGCCCACCGATTTGCATGCCCCCGAAGACATGGTTCGCTACGACGCCGTCGAACCCGGCTTCGAAGTCGAGCTACCCGATGCAGGCCCTGGCCCCGTGCAAAAATGCCTCGACGAACTGCCGGAGCAACAACGTACCAGCGTCGTCCTGTTTTATTATGAAGAAAAATCGTACAAGGAAATATCCGATTTAATCACAGAAGAAGTGGGCAAGGTGCGCTCCTATATTCAAAACGGCCGCCGAAACCTACGTATTTGCCTCGAAAAACAAGGAATACATGGATTGTCCTGAACTGTAAGCCGATTCGGCGCTACAACGCACGACATTAGAGCATGTTCGGGATTTTCTCACCGGGTCAAAAACGGTTCTTTTTTCGCCATTTTTTACCTTTTTTCAGTCACAGAACTTCGGCTATACTCCTTCAAAAACGCCAAAACTGACAAAAAAAAGCACTCGTTTTTGCCTCCGGCAGAAAATCCCGAACATGCTCTTAACCCGACCACTGCAATGAACCCATCTGTCCGCAAGGACGACAAACGTTTTCTGGAACTGCTGGACCGTTGGATGCGGGGTGATTTCACCCGCAACGACGAGCAGGAGTTGCATGCCCTGACCGACGCGGACGAGTTTCGCCGTGAGGCCTGGGAAGGGCTGACGGCGCTGCCGGAAGAAGACCATGCAGCCCGGCTCGGAGCGCTCCGTGAAAAATTGTCGGGTCCAAAACCGAACGGAAGGGTCTTTGTCATGCCGCCCTGGCTGGCTGCTGCCGCCGCCCTGGCGCTTTTGATTGTTGCCGTGTGGTGGTTTGCGCCCTGGCGCCCGCAACCCGATCAGCCCATCGCGGGCGCAAAACCCGACAACACCGCCGAAACACCGCTGTCTACTTCCCCGGATGCCGAAAAATCCACGGCCGATATTGACCAAAATACCCCCGCCGACAACGAGTATCCGCCCCTGGCTGCCAACCGCGCCACTGCCAAACAAATGCCTTCCATGCCCGCCCCGACAAGCGATCAAATAGTCATGGCCACCGAGTCCAAAGCCGAATCGGTCGAAGATGCCGCTACACCCGCGGAAGAAAACGCCAAATCGGCCCCCGTGGCCTCGGCCCCGGCCGGTGCGCCAGCCACCTCGCCTGCGTCTCAAAGTGAGGCCGGAGACAAAAAAACCAGTACCGGAAATCCCAGAGACACTTTTGATACCGACACCAAGCCAGACATGGCCGCCGTGCGCAAACTCGACAGCGCCAACACACAACCCGAGCCGGCCAAAGGCTGGGACGATTTCAGCGAGTATTTGCGGCAAAACGCGCGGCTCACCGCCGAAGCGCGCAACAACAATATTTCGGGCACGGTACGGATACAGTTTGCCGTCGACAACAACGGCGCCCCGTACGGATTCCAGATCCTTAAAGGCCTCGGCTACGGCTGCGACCAGGAAGCCATTCGACTGATCAACGAATATGACTGGACGCCGGGGCGGCAACCCCGGGCCATCGATATCCGGTTTGTCCGGTAGATTTTACAAGGTATTCAGGCTGTGCCGGAGCGCCGAGCTGAACAGCAGATAAATCTTGCGCTTGTCGGACACCCGGAAACGCTGTTCCGCAACCTTTTGCGCGGGAGCGTTTTTGATCTTGGCGAATAACTGGGTGTAGTATTTATACGCCAGATAGACGCCCAGCCGGGCGCCGCGCGGCAGCCGCCGGATGCCTTCCAGCGCCGCGTCAAAATCTTCCTTGATATCGGCCTCGATCTCGCGTTTCTGCTGATTGTCGAAATCGCGAAAATCCACCTGCGGGAAATACACCCGCCCGCGGTCGTCGTAATCGCTGCGGATGTCGCGCAGGAAGTTGATTTTCTGGAAAGCAGCGCCCAAACGGCAGGCAGAAGCTTTGAGCGACTGGTATTTTGCATCGTCTCCTTCACAAAAAACGCGCAGACACATGAGTCCGACCACTTCGGCGGAGCCGTAGATGTATTCGTCGTAGCCTGCTTTGTCGTAGGCAATTTGATGCAAATCCATTTCCATACTTTTCAAAAAAGCCTCGGTCAGTTCGGGCTCGATGCCGTACTGATGCACCACCTGCTGGTAGGCGTTCAGCACAGGATTGAGGCTGATGCGATCTTCGATGGCCTGCCAGGTGTCGCGGCGAAAACGTTCGAACAATTCGGCTTTGGGATACTCATGGAAAGTGTCCACAATCTCGTCGGCAAAGCGCACGAAACCGTAAATGCCGCAAATCGGGGCGCGAAAACGCCGGGAAAACAGACGAATCCCCAGCGAAAACGAGGTCGAGTAGCGTCGCGTGATGAGACTGCTACACTCGAAACAGGTGTTGTTGTACAGCGCAAAGTGATTCATAGTCTGTGCTTGGAATAGTTAAAGAAGGACGACAATAAGTTGATTGACAAGGTATTAAACGGAAACCTGAGATACTCAACCTTCCAGGGCATGCGCAATTTCTTTGGCCACCACCTGTCCGCTGATGATCGCAGGCGGCACGCCGGGCCCCGGCACAGTCAGCTGGCCGGTGTAGTAGAGATTGGAGATTTTTTTGTTGCGCAACTTGGGCTTTAAAAAAGCCGTCTGACGCAGCGTATTGGCCAGGCCGTAGGCATTTCCCTTGAACGCATGGTAGTCGCGCACAAAATCGCTGTGGGCGTAGGTCCTGCGATACACCACCGACTCGCCGATGCGCTCGCCGGTCAAAAGGGAAAGACGCTGCATGACAAGGTTGTAGTAATGTTCGCGAATCGCGGGCGTATCGTCCAGGCCGGGCGCTACGGGCAACAGGATGAACAGGTTTTCACAACCCTCGGGAGCCACCGTGGGGTCGGTTTTGGAGGGCGCGCTGACGTAAAACAGGGGCCGTTCGGGCCATTGGGGCGTTTCATAAATTTCCCGGGCGTGTCGCCCGAAATCTTCATCGAAGAACAGGTTGTGGTGCAAAAGACGGTTGAGCCGTTTGCTGACGCCCACGTAGAAAATGAGGCAGGACGGCGCCATCACGCGGGAATCCCAGTAGTCGGACGAGTAATTGCGCGCTTGCGGGTCGAGCAGATCGGACTCCACATGGTGGTAATCCGCCGAGCCCACCACCGCGTCGGCCGGGTAAACGGCGCCATTTTTGGCAACCACGCCCGTGCTCAGCCCTTTTTCAGTGTGAATATGGGCCACCTCGGTGTTCAGCACGATTTTAACGCCCAGCGATTCCGCCAGGCGGGTCATCGCTTCCACGATTTTGTACATCCCGCCTTGCGGGTACCAGGTGCCCAAAGCCAGATCGGCATAGTTCATCAGGCTGTACAAGGCAGGTGTTTTTTCCGGGGTGGCGCCGAGAAAAAGCACCGGGAATTCCAGCAATTTGATCAGGCGCTCGTTGCGGAACAGGCTTTTTACGTGTTTGGAAAGCGAGGTGAACATCTGAATCCTGAACATACTGCTGATCACCCGCCAATCGGCAAACTCGAGCAGCCCGTGACCGGGTTTGTGCACAAATTCGTTCATGCCCACCTGGTATTTATAGGCCGCTTCGCGGAGAAATTTGCGCAGCGAAGCCGTGCTGCCCGGCTCCAGTTGCTCGAACATGGCTTCCAGTTCGGCCATGCCGGCCGGCACATCCAGGTGGTCGCCGGGGCCGAAATAGACGCGGTACGACGGATTGAGGCGTTCGAGTTGGTAATAATCGGATGCCTTGCGGCCGAAACGTGCAAAAAACTGCTCGAAAACATCGGGCATCCAGTACCACGACGGCCCCATATCGAAAGTGAAACCCTGCGCCTGATACTGCCGGGCGCGACCGCCTGTTTGTTCGTTTTTTTCAAGAATGGTTACGTCAAAACCTTCTGCCGCCAAATTACAGGCAGCGGACAACCCGGAAAAACCGGCCCCAATCACAATTACTTTTTTAGCCATGTCGGCACAAAGAGGGTTTGCTCGTATTTAAAAGCAGCGATGAATTAAAATTGAAAGATCGATCAGGCGCTGCGATACAGACAGCATCGTCAGGCAAAGATGGTTGAAAAAACCAGCCTGACAAGGTTTTGTTTAAGTTTTTAAATAAAAAAGTTAAACAAAATTGCTTTTTGGACCCGGAGCGCGATTTCGGGCACTGATTTTCAAATCTTTGTGTGCGAAAAATCTGCGCCGCTCGTTTTACAGAACGACATTTATTTCCTTTGCATCCTGCTGATCAAACCGGCAAGCGCATGGCTTTAGACATTTACGCACGCAAATCACACTGGAAATGGTACCTGGCCATCGGCGGCGTGGTCATTATTGTCGTTTCCCTGATATACACCCGCTATCTGGCCCAAAAACTTGCCGACCGCGAACACCAGCAGGCCGAACAATTTGCCGAATCGCTGCGCAGCATCGCCAAAACCAACCTGGATACCACGCAGTACAACTGCGACATCACGCTCCACAACCTCATCATCCGCCAGAATACTACGATCCCGGTCGTCTTGTTCGACGACGCCTGGAACATCATCGAATACCGCAACCTGCGCGACAACTCCGACTCGCTCGATAAAAGCATCATCCGGAAAGAACTGACCCGAATGGTCTCCGCAGGAGCCGACACCATCGAAGTATCCGCCCCGCCTTATTTCCGCAACTACCTGGTTTACTCGCATTCTTATCTGCTCAACTGGCTTTACTGGTTTCCCTTCGTTCAACTGGGCCTGATCACCTTGTTCGTCGTACTTGGCTACCTGGGATTCAGCGCAGCGCGCAGGGCCGAGGAAAACCAGGTCTGGCTGGGCATGGCCAAAGAAACCGCCCACCAGCTGGGCACCCCGATCACCGCCATCATCGGGTGGGTGGAAACGCTCAAAGCCGTCAACGAGGACAATCCGACCAATGTGGAAATGCTCGATGAACTGCGCAACGACGTGACCCGCCTCGAACTCGTAGCCGATCGTTTTTCAAAAATCGGCGCCAAGCCAGAGCTCAGAAAAGTCAATCTTTTCACCGAACTGGAAAAATGCCGCGATTACATGCAGCCCCGTACGCCGCGCAAGGTGGTATTGGAGTTCCCCAATTCCGCGGATTTTCCCGAACAACCCGTGCGGGTCAATTCCCACCTGTTCGACTGGGTGATCGAGAACCTGCTCCGCAATGCCATCGACGCCATGGAAGACGGCACCGGCCGTATCAGCGTGCAGGTTTATCAAGAACCCGGATTTGCCTGCGTCGACATCAGCGATACAGGCAAGGGTATTCCGGCCAACCGTTTCAAGACGGTGTTCAAACCCGGGTACTCCACCAAAACCCGGGGCTGGGGACTGGGCCTTTCGCTTTCCAAAAGAATTATCGAGCAATACCATCAGGGGAAGATTTTTGTAAAACGCTCGGAACCAGGCAAAGGCGCCACATTTACCATTAAATTGCCCCAAAAACAAGGCGCCGCATGACCAGACTACTTGCCCTGTCCGTCTTTCTTTTTACCCCTTTCCTCCTTTTTTCCCAACTCCTGCTCCTCGGGCACCTGCCTTACGACTCCGCCTCCCTGGCCGGCTGCTGGCACCATGTCGACAGCAGCGGCGGCGAATGGGCGCTCGTGGGCACCAGCAAAGGGCTCAGCATCGTGGATCTTTCCGACCCCGCCCAGCCGGTGCAACGCTTTGCCATACCCGGCATCAGCAGCAACTGGCGGGAGGTGAAAACCTGGGGAGGCTATGCCTACGTAGGCTCCGAGGCTCCTGGCAGCGGAATCACCATTGTCGATCTGCGCGAACTGCCCGATACCGTGAGCTGGAAAGTCTGGAAAGGCGACGGCGTGTACCTGGATCAGGTGCAGCGCAGCCATACCGTGGCGGCCACCGACGGCTGGTTGTACGTGTTCGGCGGCAGCACCGTCACCAACGGCGCCGTCATCGCCGACCTGAGCGATCCCTGGAACCCGCAAATCAAGGGGCTGTACACCGATTTTTACGTGCACGACGGCTACATCAGGGGCGATACGCTCTGGAGCAGCGAAATCTACGCGGGGCAATTTACCGTCATCGACGTGTCGGACAAAAGCGCGCCTGTGCCCCTCACCAGTACGCCCACGCCCGGCGCGTTCAACCACAACAGCTGGCTGTCGGACAACAGCCATATCCTGTTTACCACCGATGAAAAAAGCAATGCCCCGCTCGGCAGTTTCGACGTCAGCGATTTGGACAATATCACCCTGCTCGACACCTATTTCCCCAGCGTATTTCCCAACAAGGAAGTCCATAACGTGCGGGTGCTCAACGATTTTCTCATCAATCCTTCCTACGGCGGGCAACTCACCATCGTGGATGCCAGCCGGCCCGACAACCTGATCGAAACCGCCTGGGCTTCGCTGGGCAATTCGCTGGTGTGGGACGCCGATCCCTACCTGCCCTCGGGCATCCTCTTCGCCACCGCCAAAAACGAGGGCCTTTTTGTGTACCAGCCGAGCTACCAACACGCGGCCTGGCTCGAAGGCCTGGTGAGCGACGCGCAAACCGGCGAGCCGCTCAATGGCGCGAAAGTGTTTATTATCAACACCTTAAATGCCGACACCACCCGGCCCGACGGACTTTACAAAACGGGTAACGGGCAGGCGGGCACCTTCTCCGTACTGGCCGTAAAACCCGGCTACACGCCAAAGACCATCGACGGCGTTCTCCTGCAAAGCGGGGTGGTCACGACTTTAAACATCTCGCTGGAACCAGGTTTCGTTCAGGTAGCGCAGCCTTTGGAGGAAAGCAATATTGCCGTGTATCCGAATTGTTTCAACGATGGGTTTCACGTAAATCTGGCTTCGGACGGTCCTTTCAAACCCGGAAATGCGCGGGTCCTGCTGATCGATGCCCAGGGCAAAACCGTGCTGGAACAAGCCCTGAACGAAGCCGACACGTTCGTCCGTCCGGGAGCCGCGCTGCCCGCGGGCGCCTACCGGCTTGTTGTGCGGCAGGGAAATTTGAGCAGCCGGGCGTACCCGCTGATCAAATCCTGATCTTTGCGCCCTGTTTTCATTTACCTGTCAAATAAAATACCGTGACCCTGCTCTCTCCCGGAGATGTTTTTCCTTCGGAATACCCCAAAGGCGCCGTGTTGCTCGTGGATAAACCGCTTGCCTGGACCTCTTTCGACGTAGTCAACAAGGTGCGCTACCTCTTGTCGCGCCGCCTGGGCATCAAAAGAATCAAAATCGGTCATGCCGGCACCCTCGACCCGCTGGCTACGGGTTTGCTGGTGTTGTGCACGGGCGAGTACACCAAACGAATCGAGTCGCTGCAAGCCCTGGAAAAGGAGTACACGGGCACGATCACCTTTGGCGCCACCACGGCTTCCTACGACCTGGAAAAACCCGTAGAAGGCAGCTTCCCGATCGCGCATTTGAGCGACGCCTTGATACAACAGATTGTCCAACAGCAATTTACCGGTGAAATCCAGCAGATTCCTCCTGTATTTTCCGCAATAAAAATTGACGGTAAAAGGGTGTACAAAAACGCCCGCACCGGCCAAATCACGGAAATAGAACCGCGGCCCGTCCGCATCGACGTCTTCGAAACGGGCCCGCTTCGCCCGGTTCCGGTCATTACGACCGCGGCGCAGATCATCAGCAAAAAAGGAGCGCCTATTCACCTGCATCCAGACTATGCGGAAGGCGTGCAGTGTGATTTTAAAGTGGTGTGCGGCAAAGGAACCTATATTCGTTCGCTGGCCCACGACCTGGGTCAGTCGCTCGACACGGGCGCTTATCTCAGTAGCCTGCGTCGTACGGCAACGGGCGGTTTTCGTGTGGAATCTGCCTGGACGATCGACGCGCTGACGGCCTGGCTTCAATAAAAATGCCCTTTTTGTCAGGCTCTTTCCAAAAGTCTGTCGAACTATTGCTGCCCGCTTCCAGCCGAAACACTTACTTTCGGGGGTCTTTTTACGCAATTCCCGTATGCTTTTGCGCTATTTCACCCTGATCGGCTTTTTTTTAGGCATTTTTAAAATGTCGGCTCAAACCTTCGAGCCGGTCGGCGGGCCGGTCCATTCGCAGGAATTGGCGCTCGATCAGGCCAACGAATGTTACCTCCTGTTCGACAACCCCGGCGGCGATTCACTTACGCTCCGCTGGCGCAAACTGGAATTGAGCATGCCCGACGGCTGGGACGCCGACCTCTGCGATTATGGCCTGTGTTACAGCGGAATACCGGGAAACGGGATCATGAATCCTGTGACCGGCACTACCCAACCCTATTTAAAACTCATCGTGTTGCCCGGCGCCGTGGAAGGCGCTGCATGGGTGTGGTTCAGGGTTTGGGAGGACGGCAATGAAGACAATTTCGTGGATGTGTATTTCAACCTGCACACGCAGGGCGCCCTCGCCGCCGCCGATCCGGCAGCGCCGGGGCTTTCCATTTACCCCAACCCGGTCGCTCAAACGCTTTGGCTCGACAACCCGTCCGGCCAGCCCCTTCCGGTCAGCCTGGTGAGCGCCGGCGGCGAAGTTTTTAGAAACGAAATACTTCCCGCCAACACACGGGTAGCCTGGCCGGTGGATGCCTGCCCCGCCGGATTTTACTACGTACAAACCGCCCGAAAAACCGTTCCGCTGGTGATCCGGCACTAATTTCGTTTGCCACAACTACAAACGCTACTGATAAATTCTTTCGCACAACACAAACAAAATGAAGAATTTAATTACGTTTCTCCTCTACTGCTTTTCGGTTACGGCCCTGATCGCACAGGTTCAGAGCGAAACCCGCGTCCAGGTTTTGTCCAACACGGGCGAAGAAACCGTCATTCACCTCACGCTTTCGGGTGTTAACCAGACCCTTGTCACGACGCCCGAAGGTCCGGCAGTCGTGGTGAGCATGGCAGAAGGAACGCCGTTGCTTCGGGCAGGCGCGCCTGACGTACCCAAATTTGCCACGGCCCTTGTCTTGCCGGCCAGCGGCGGCATGTCTGTTGAAATTATCGGTGGCGAGTACGAAGACATTGCCAATGTGAATGTTGCACCGTCAAAAGGCAACCTCTTGCGGACCGTCAATCCGGCCGATGTGCCCTACACCTACGCACCGCTTTATCAGGAAAATGAATTTTTCCCCGGTACGCTTGCTGAAATGAATGGCGACCCCTTCATTTTTCGCGATGTACGCGGCCAGGCCCTGTGGGTTTATCCCGTGCAGTACAACCCGGTCAGCAAAACCCTGCGGGTGTATCACGATATGGTGGTGCGGGTTTTTCGTGCCAATGAAAACGGCGTCAACGAACTGGCCAGCAACAGCCGGCCGGGTGCAAGCCGGAGTTTCCAGCAATTGTACGCAAAGACCTTTTTGAATTACGACGACAAACTTGTGTCGCAAAACCGCGGACTGACCGCGGCGCTGGAGCCTGAAAAAATGCTCGTCATTGCGAAAGACGAATTTATTCCGGCCCTCGAACCCTACGTGGCGTGGAAACGCCAATCGGGCATTCATACCACCGTGGTGGCCGCATCTGAAATCCCTTCTTTGGCGCCAGACGGCATTTATTCGTTCGTTTCCGACTATTACGCCGCCAACGGCATCACCTATTTGTTGCTGGTAGGCGACGAAACGGCGCTCGAACCGCTCGTGCGGCCCGGCAGCCCGTATTCCTGCGACAACTGCCTGGGCTACCAGGCCGGCGACGACCATTTCCCTGAAATATTTGTCGGTCGCTTCAACGCCGTCACCGTCGAGCAGGTCCAGATTATGGTGAACCGCAATCTGGAGTACGAAAAAAATCCGCTCGTCGACGAAGCCGCCAACTGGTGCGCCACGGGCATGGCCTCCGCTTCCAACGAAGGGCAAGGCATCGGCGACGACAACCAGGCCGACTACGAACAAGGCAACGAGTGGAAAACCGCTCATCTCGCCGACGGTTTTGAAAAATACTGGGAGTTCTACGACGGCAACCATGGCAATATCTCCCCCACCCCCGGCGATGAATCGGCCGATCAAAATGGCAACCCGGTGAATACCCAACTGGTCAATTTGATGAATAACCGGGGCGTAAGCCTTTACAATTACACCGGCCACGGCTGGGAACAAGGCCTGGTCAGCGGCAATTTCAACACCGACGCCGTGGCAGCCCTGCGCAACGAACATCGCTACCCGATCATTATTGCCGTGGCTTGCTGCGCCGGCAATTTCACCAACAACAATGGCGGCGACTGCCTCGGCGAAGCCGTTCAGCGCGCCGGCAACCCCGCCACCGGCGAGGTTTGGGGCGCCATCGGGGGGCTTTTCTCCTCCGATTTCCAAAGCTGGGCGCCGCCCATGGAAGGCCAGGATGGGATGAATCAGTACCTCGTCGATGCCGACGGCATCGCCCTCAAACCCAATCTCGGCGCCATGGCGACCTTTGGCAACGCCCTCATGATCGCGGCATACGGCCAGGGCGGCATCGATATGGCCGACGTCTGGAATCCGTTCCTCGACCCCACCACCGTGCCGCGCACCCGGCTGCCGCAAACCCTCGTGGCTACGCATCAGCCTTCCACTTTCCTGGGCAGTTCCAGCCTGAATATTTTCAGCGACGTGGAAGGCGCACTCGTCAGCCTTTTCTGGCAAGACCAGACGATGGCCGTCGGTATCGTGGAAAACGGGGTGGCTACCCTCGAATTCCCCGCGCTCAACAACGTTGGCGAAATGACCGTCACCGTAAGCCAGTTCAACTACATTCCCTATCAGGGCACGATCAATGTGGTGGTTGCCGGCATTCCCTTCGTAGTCAACGAAGCCGTGGCGCTCAACGACCTGACGGGCAACAACAACCAGCAGGCTGATTACGGCGAAACGGTCAATATGGACGTGACCCTGGCCAATGTCGGCATTGGCATGGCTTCGGCTACCAGCGCCACCCTCAGCAGCACCGACGACAATATCGTGCTGATCGACGCTCTTGAAAACTTCGGCGACATCGACGACAGCACCTCCATCCAGATCCCGGCCGCGTTTAGCTTCACCGTCAACGACGACGTGGAAGACGGCCATACCGTCAATTTCAACCTGCATATCGAATACAACACGACCGAAACTTTCGACATTCTGATCCCGGTCAAACTGCAGGCCCCGAAACTGGCCGTTGGCAGTTTCACCATCAACGACAGCCAGGGCGGCAACGGCAACGGCCGCCTCGAAAGTGGCGAAACGGCCCAAATCACGATCAACAACCTGAATAGCGGCAAAAGTCAGAGCCCGCAAGCGTTGGGTATCCTGACCACGGGATCGCCCTGGCTGACCCTGAGCGGCCCGGCTACGCTGGGCACTTTGACCGCAGTGAACGGTCAGGCGAATGCCGTCTTTACCGTCGCTGTGTCGCCCGATGCGCCGCAGGTTGTGCCGGCTGCTTTCGACTATCAGGTCGTGGCGGGCAACTACGATGCATCCAAGTCGTTCGGACCTTTTGTCATCAATGCGATCATTGAGACCTTTGGCTCGGGCAACTTCCTGAGCTTCCCGTGGCAAATGGGAGGCAACAAACCCTGGACGATTTCCACCGCCAGCCCCTACGAAGGCACGTCCTGCGCCCGCTCGGGCAGCATTAGCCACAACCAAAAATCCGAAATGTTCCTTTCGCTCGACGTAACGGCCGACGGCATGGTTTCGTTTGCCCGCAAGACGAGCACCGAACAGGACTACGATTTCCTGCGCTTCTATATCGACGATGAAAAAGTGGGTGAATGGAGCGGTGAAAACGCCTGGCAGGAAGTTTCGTTCCCGGTCGGCACCGGCAGCCATCTGTTGCGCTGGGTGTATGAAAAGGACGACGTGGGCGTAGCCGGCTCGGACCGCTGCTGGGTAGATCAGATCAGCCTGCCGCCGCACCAGGTGGCCGTAGGGACGCAAGTTCCCGACAGCGAGTTGATCCAGGTGCAAGCGGCGCCCAACCCGACGACGGGCACTCTCAACATAGCGGTCGAACTGACCCGGGAACAACGCCTCGATTTTGCCCTCTTCGACTTGCTCGGCCGGGAAGTGCGCGGCTTTGAAGGTCGTCTGCCGGCGGGAGCAAGCAGCCAATTGTTCGATTTGTCCGGACTGGCGTCGGGTGTTTATCTGTTGCAGGTGAAGGGTGAAAACTTCTCCCAAACCATGAAAATTGTCAAACAATAGGCGGGTTTTGGTAAAAAATCCGTCCCTATTCAAAGCGCGCAGCGGTTGTACAACCCTGCGCGCTTTGTCATTTTACCAAGGGGCTGAGCTTACGGGGAAAGAAAAAATAATTTTTTTTTCATGGTTACCCAACCCCTTTGAAGCAAGGTGCGTGATATGGTTAAAGTTTGCAAACACACCTTTTTCAACACCAACTACTACTACATAGCAAGCAAAATCATGAAAAAAATCTTTCTCCTCCTACTCGGCTTTTTCTTACACCTGGGTCTGCAAGCCCAAAACCCGAATTGCCAAACCTTCATTTGGCCGACCGACTGGTCGAATGGCCTCACGACCCTCACCGCCATCGACTCCTCCCAGTACCCTGTGACAAGCTATCAATGGAGCACCGGCGAAACGACCATGTCGATCCAGGTTGCCGGCCCCGGCAACTACTGCGTGACCACGACCGACGAAGGCGGTTGCACGTCCAGTTATTGTTATTCATTGCCCGATCAGTGCTGGACCACCGCGTGGTGGTACTGGATCGACGATCAGCACGCCTACATTTCATCTTACAGCGGCCCCGGCTACCTCGATCGTACGTATTTATGGAGCAATGGCGCGACCACCAGCGACATCCTTGTCACGTCCGGTGGCACATACTGTGTCACGGTGACCAATGAAAACGGTTGCACCGATTCGGAATGCGTTACAATCCCTGAATTTCCAGATAACGACAGTTGCTACGCCGAAGTAGAAACCTGGTTCTGGCCGGACAGCACGGTTCAATTGAATGCCCTGAGCGATGGCCAGCCGGCTACTTACCAATGGAGTACGGGCGCGACGACTTCTTCCATCATCATTGACGCCCCGGGCAACTATTGTGTTACCATTACCTACGCAAATGGCTGTCAGGCCTCCGATTGCTATACGTACGGCGATACCTCCTGCTATAGTTATATCCTGTTAAACTGGCCCAACAGCAGCACGGCCGATCTCGTTGCCTGGTCCAACCATCCGGTCAGCGCCTATCTCTGGAGCACCGGGGAGACCAGTTCCGCTATTCAAGTCACCGAGCCGGGCTTGTACTGTGTTTCTACCACCAATATTTATGGTTGTCAATCCTCAACCTGCCTCGATATTCCGGACCTCGGCAATTACCTCAATGTGTACGTGCATATCCCAGACTCGCTCAACGGCGTGTACGCGGAGGTGTACCTCATCGAATACGATACTGCACAAGGCGGAACGCTGACAGCGATCGATACCTTTTTCACCACCAACGGGTACGGATATGCTACTTTCGAAGATGTCCCTCCCGGCGAATACCTGGTCAAGGCAGCCCTGATGCCAGGCACCCCGCACTACGACGAATTTCTGCCGACTTACAACATCCAGCACCTGTTTTGGGACGAAGCCGACCCGCTCGTGTTTACTCCGCTGACCTACGGGGCCTCGATTTCGATCCACCTGATCGAAGGACAAAACCCTGGCGGCCCCGGCTTTATCGGCGGTCTGGTCAGTGAAGGCGCCAACTTTACGGCCTCCGGCGATGCGGCCCGCAGCGAAGGTGATCCGATGGCCGGTGTGCAGGTTATTCTCCGCCGCCTGGACGATACGCCGGTAGCAGCCACCAAAACCCTGGCCGACGGCACATTCAGTTTCGACAACATCGCATGGGGTACCTACCGCGTATCGATCGACATTCCGGGCATCGCTCCCCTGCACCAGATCGTCGAGATCAGCCCCGATCAGCCCAATGCCGGCGAGATCAACTTCACGGTCGACGGCCTCAATGCGAGCAGCACCTCGGCCGCGATCGAGGTCGGCACGCTCGACGTCCGCCCCAACCCGGCACATGAAACTTTGACGGTCGATAATCCCGGCGCGCAAGCCGGCACGCTGCGCGTCAGCAGCATGCAAGGCCAGGAAGTGCTTCGCATGGCTGTAAGCGGTTCGCAAGCCCAGGTTGACGTACATTCGCTGCCCGATGGCATGTACATTCTGACCCTTTATACGGGTCAAAAGATGTACATGAGCAAAATTTCGAAGCAATAGTATTATTGCCAGCAAAACACATCTGACTGAAAAACAAGGTTTTAAAAACCTTCAACCAATTGTATGAACGTCACCGCCGACTTGCTCCAGGCCGCTCAGCACGGCGACCGCAAAGCCCAGTACGACCTGTACAGGCTCTGTTTCCCCGTGCTCATGTCGGTCTGCATGCGATACAAACGCGACGAGCAAGAGGCGGTGGCGTCTTTAAATGGCGGCTATCTGAAAATCCTGAACCATCTCGGTCGTTACCAGGCGGAAGTCCCCTTTGAAGCATGGATTCGCAGGATCATGATCAATACCCTGATCGATGAATTCAGGCGGGAGAAAAAATGGCGCGACGCGACGGTTTTTACCGAAAATATCGAACGAGAGCGGGCCGAGGAGCCCGTCGACTGGAACGAAGCCGACAAACGGTTCGATTTCCAGCAACTTGAAAACCTGTTGCACCGGCTGCCGCCCGTTACGCGGCAAGTATTCAACCTTTTTGCCCTCGACGGGTTCACCCATGCCGAGATCAGTACTGCCCTCGGCATGAGCGAAGGGACCTCGAAATGGCACGTCAATGCGGCCCGAAAACAGTTGCAAAGCTGGATAAGGCTCGAATTGATTGAATCAAAGTACTGACAAACAATTGTTTAGCCGATAAGAGGAGTCATGGAAAACATCGACGATTTTATGAAAAAGAAAATGCTCGACGATGCCGCCGACGGTGGCCAGCGCTTCGAGTTCAGGGAAGAATACTGGCTCCAGGCCGAGTCCCTGATCGTCGCACAGGAGCAACGCAAACGCAGGCGCCGGTTCTTCTGGTGGCTAAGCAGCGGCTTTCTGCTCCTCGCATTGACTGTCGGCGCCTGGTACACCTGGCTCCGGCCCAATGCCGGCAATACACTGGCCTCGTCAGAGACGCCTGGCGCCACGGCAAACCAAACCCTCGTCCATCACAATTCCAACAATACGGGCAATACGAACCCGGCAAAGGATACCCTCAACACCCAAACAAATCTTTCAACCCGGGAAAACAACCCGTCTTTTTCCACTCAACAACAAACCTCGTCGTCTTCCGGCCAGTCCGGCAAAGCCGGGGAAACACCCACGGCTGCCACAACACAACCCAAAAGTGGCCGTAACAACGCCGATAACCGCCAGCACGGCAAGGCCGATGGCGCCAACAAGTTCAAAACCGGCCTGCCTCCCGGTCAGCAGGAGCATCGCTCGGGCACTGCCGGTGTCGATGCAGAAAAACCCGACCGTTCCAGCCAGGGTTCCGATGCAGCCGTTCAAACGACGGCCGCTGAAACCACCCGGCCGGCCTCAGGCACGGATGGAAAGGCTGTCGAAAACGAACAGCCTGTGTCGTCAGGCGCAGGGCTTCCGACGGCCCGGACGGTGGCTAATCTGGATGTGTTGCCCACCTTGCTCCGCTACCTGCAACCCGTTCCGCCGCGCCTGCCCAACGTTGTTACGCCGGCAGTCCCGCCGGGTCCGGTAGCGCAAACGGAGGACAAGCCCGCTGCAAACCGGAAATTGCATGTTGCGGCCCTGGCATTCGGTTCGGGTTATGCCCCGGCCGCATCCACCCAGCGTTGGGGCGCGGGCGCGGGCGTCAGTGTGTCGTGGCGGATTGGCAATTCGTGGGCTATCCAGGCCGCGCCGATGTGGCGCATGCGGACGATGGGCGCTTTTGCCCAGCAATGGGACCCGCAGAACAGCAGTCAGTTGCGCTATAGTTTCGGCTATGACCTGACCCAATACAGTCTTGAATCCACGGCAACACACTGGCTGGAAATACCCGTCGGGGTGCTTTGGCGTCAGTTGCCCTGGACCGCCGAAGCCGGTATCGCGCCCGGTCATCTGCTCGTCGTCCAAGGCCGCAAAACAACGACCAGCGAGTCCTCTCTGAGCGCCCGCAAAACCACCCGTGAATTTGTAAAACTGGATAAAGCGCCGTTTTACAACAACTACGTTGCCGTCTACGCAGGCGGGCAGTATGCCCTTACCCGCAGGCTCAACCTCGGCGTTCGCATCTATTATCTGGGCGGTGATTTTCGCAGGCAAAGCGATGAATACACCCCGCCGCGTCAGACCCTTTGGGTCGATGCAGGATTGCGCCTGACACTTTTTTAACCTTGTCAATTCAAATTTTACCATGAAACAAGCCTTCATAGTCCTCCTCTTTATGCTGGCCCTGGGGGCCTGTCGTAAAGCCGAAATACCGCACGACATCACGGAAACCCCGGTCTTCGATGTCAGTTTTGATATCGATGGCGACGGCTATTCGTTGACGGCAGGAGTGGATGGAAAATACCTGTTCACCTCTTTCGATCGCGACGATCAGGATGTAATCACCATGCGGGGCGCCTTTGCCGACGCCAGCTGCCCCGATGCCACTTGCAATGGCTCCTTCATTTTCGAAATACGCAACTACGCCACCGGCGATATCATCCCTTCGCCAAATGATTCGGGCATTGTACAATCCGGTTATTTCGGGTACGAATATTTCCGCCGCCCGAACGCAGATTCTGTCAACTTTTTCAAATCAAAACTGACCTTTTCCTTGGATAACCCCGACCCGAACAATGATTACAATTGGGCGATTTCACAAGCGCCCAACGTGGATGTTCAAGGGTTTGGACCGGAGCTTACTTATGATTTTTCGGACACGGTGGCGCCTGTCGATATCAATCTCAGTTACCTGACAGAGAGCGGATTCAGCAGTTACAGCCATTTTCAGTATCGTTTCAATACTTCCGCTCCACCCTGCCCGCAGGTTATCATCAGTGCAGTGCCCGATTCGGCGATTATCAACAATTACAAATTGATCGCGCACGTCACGCCACCCGCTGACGACTACATTTACACCTGGAATTCGCCTAATGCCATCGATTCGGTTCTCACCGTCGATTCTACCGACCTGCTCAGCATCAAATCGGTGACGGTAACCAATCCAACTGGCTGCACCGCAACATCTTCCGTGCTGAATTACACTGCGGGGAGCGGCTACAACACGGCTGCACTTGTGTACGTGAACCGACAGGATTTTTTCGACAGCAATCCCTTGCAACTGGGTACAGTAGCCATCACCTGGATTCAACCCGAGACAGGCACGGTGTGGCGTTCGGATGCCAATACCCAGCCGACGGACTCGTACATCCAGATCACGGATTCGCAGCCCTATGACCCAAACGAGAACGGGGAAAAAACCAATCGCTTTGCCTTTAATTTTAAGTGTCGGCTGTTCAACAATGATGGAGGAAGCATCCCGATGACAGGCAGCGGCATGATCGCCGTGGCCTATCCATAAAAACGGATTTACACGGCTTCCACCGACGTCACAGGCAGTTCGACAAAGAAGTCGGTGCCTTCGTTCTCCCGGGTTTCAAACCGTATGGTGCCATCGAGCGCTTCAATGATTTTGCGGCAAATAGCGAGCCCCAGGCCGCTGCCCGATGTTTTAGTAGTAAAATTAGGCTCGAACACCCGGTTGCGGATTTCAGGTGGAATACCGCCCCCGTTATCGCTGATCCGGACGATCGCTTTGCTTCCTTCGCGCCGCATGGATACGATGATGTGCCCTTTCCGGTCGGAAGGAATGGCTTGCATGGCATTGATAACCAGGTTATTAAACACCCGAAGCAGGTGATTTTTGGCCCCGAGAATGTGCATGCGCTCGGCGGGCAGATCCAGATCGTGCGTCAGTTCTTTTTGTTCGCTGAACAGGTCGTACACGCTTTCCACGACTTCGTTGAGCACCATGTCGTGCTTTTCCCGGATATCGAGATTGGCAAACATGGAGAACTCGGAAGCGATTTGCGCCAGCGAATCGATTTGTTCGATGAGGCGGGTGATGGCTTTTTTCAAATAAGCGGCTGCCTGCGTCGGGTCGGATGAAACACGCTCCAGTTGCTGCATGGAAAGTTTCATCGTCGTCAGCGGGTTTTTGATGTCGTGCGCCACCTGCCGGGCCATTTCGCGCCAGGCGCCTTCCCGTTCAAAACGAATGAGTTGGGCTTTCGAATCCTCGAGTTTGTCCACCATTCGGTTGTATTCGCGGATCAGGTCGCTCAATTCATCCTGACTGTCGCCGGCGTAAACCAGTTGTTCGTTTTTGTCTTCCAGCTGGAGTTGGTGGATCTTTTCGCCAATCATTTTCACCGGCCGAATGATCGAATTGGCCAGGAAATACGTGGCCGCGGCTGCGACCAGGAGCAAAAAGACGTACAAACTGGCCAGCATACCCACGAATTCCGACACCTCCGAGCCGATTTGACGGCTGTTAAAATCATAAGGCACCCCGAGGTAGGCCAGCAACTGGTTTTGATTATTAAGAACAGGCAGATATTTTGTATCATATTGAAAACCAGCGGTTTTCTCCTCTACCAGGGCTTCTCCCTGTCGTGTATTAGTCAGCGTCAGCAAGGCCTGGGGGCTCATTTTTGCGGGTAAAATACCCAGTTGCCGCAGGTCTTCACGCGTCGTAAACGACATGTCGCCGTTGGGGGCATACAGGTTGGCATCGATCGACAAGCTGTTGGCGAAAGGCGCCAGTGTGGCGGGCAAAGCTTTTCGCAAACTGTCGGAGCCGGCGTTCAGGTCGCCCAGTTCGGCGCGCAAATGCGTCACGATGGCGGCCGAGCGGTAATCAAGACCGACCAGTTCGGTTTGTTTGGAGGAATGGTTGAACTGCCGATAACTCAGCCAGCCGATCACAAGGAATGCTCCCACGATCAGGGCGACGTTCCAGTAATGAATCCGTTTGGCCAGCGAGCCCCGCACACTGAGCATGAATTGCAGGTAGCCCGGCAGCAACTTGAGCCGTGAATTCAGGATGGCCAGTGTAAACAGCATAAAGGACGCGAACGCGAACAGCATGGCAAACAGATACACAGGCCGGAGCCAGCCGCCGGTTCGCCGGCCTACGCTCACGATCGTATGGCCATCGGCGCTGGCTTGCACCGCGTCTACGCGGGCCGGGTTTTGAGAAGCCAATTCGAGCGATTGCCCCTTGTCGATCTGGAGCGTAGCCAAAGTGGGGTTTCTCGGTCCTTTTTCCACAATCAGGCGATTGTTTTTCCAGATGGAAAAGTCGTAATCGCCCAGGCGGTCGAGCTTTTTATACGGTTGGGTAAAAAACAGAGCGGAGTAAACCCGTGTGTTTTTGGGGTATTCGTGGTCAAAAAAGCAATAAATATCGGCGGGGTGATTGGGGTCGCCCATGCGGTTGGCCCGCAAATGGAAAATATAACGCCCCGTTCCTTCCTCGTTCTCTTTGAAGCGCAACTCGCCGGCCGCGGCGTCGAGCGGCGTTGCCCGATCCCAGTTATCCGTCACAACGAAGGCCTTGCTTTGCGCCTGACCCAACAAGAGCGGCTGAGCTTCCTTGTCGAAGGCAAAAACCCGCAACCGGTAGTGCTGGAAAAGGTATGTGTACTCGAATACTTTGTTATTCAAATAGTTGCGCAACGAATCGGCATCCGGTTTGAACGGCCACGGTTTCAGCAAATAAGGTAGTTGCGCGTCATTGACAAAGGAGCGGCAGGCGTCGACAAGCAGTGGTTCCGCACTTTGGGCATCCCGGTCGTCGGACAGGGCAAGGGCATAATTTTTCCTTTGTTCTTCATCCTGCCTGCTGTTATATTGATACAACAACTGACTGGCAAACAATGAGTTAAGAAACAGCCAAAACACCAGCCAGCTAAACCCGGCTTCCTCGGAGTCGACAAACGCATCCAGCACCACGGCGTACAATACGGCAAAACCGGTCAAAGCCAGCGCATTGAGTTGCAATCCGCTCCAGACCATGCACAGCAGCAGCGTTAAAAGTCCGGCCACACCCAGAGCGCCATAACGCAGGGGATTGGGCAGGTTCAACAGCCTTACGGTTCTGGCAAGAAGGTTGTTCAGCCAAAAAAATGCAGCCATCAACAAAACCAATCCCAACAACAATCCAACAACGGGAGCATTGATATTGAGCAGGTTATCAAAATCAATTCGCAACCCGGATCGCAAAACCAGGGTTTGGAACAGCGCGGCGGTAAGCGGCACGGTAGCCATGACCAGAAAAAACAGACCTGACGCTGCCGTCATGCGCAAGGGTACTGGCCATCCTGACACAGCCGGGCGGGGGAGTTGGCTGCGCATAAAATTGAACAGCCATAACAGGAGCACGGCATAGATGATCAGGTCTCCAGGAGCAATCCCGGGCTGCCTATTTTCGGCGCCGCAAGAAGAACTAAACAAGGCCAGGCCGCAAAAAGCGGTTCCCGTAAAATTGTATTGAAAATTCAGCAGGCAATAACCCGCTACAATCGCAGCAAGTGCGCCGGCGCCGGCCCAGGGAGAGGTTTTTGTGCCAAGTGTCACTGCGGCGCGATGAATTGCCCCCAGCAGCAAAAAGAAAAAAGCGGCACTGGCCAGCAATTTGAGCCACAATTGCCAGTCGGCCGTGGGTACGCCTGCATTTTCGTCGGCTATTAACCAGCAAAGGGTTTCGCCGCCAATTACGACGGGGGCGGAGGCGCCATCGGCGCCGGGGCTGATTTTTACGCTTGCGGGGATGGATCGGCTGGCCGGAAACAGGGATTTCTCTGACGCCCCCGGTGCATCGAGCGCGTAACGAACGGGCGTCAGGATGAGCAAAGTGGCTGCCCCGAATGGTTCTTGATAAACCGCGTAATAGCCGAGGGCCAGATGAAGGAGCTGGTGTTGTTTTTTTTGCTGTGCAAGGGAGGCAAGGTCGGCCGAAGAGGGCAAAGCGGCATTGTTAGACCAGAAAACCAGCGAATCGTTGCGAAGCAAAAGAATGGTGAAATCGGTCGTGGCCTGTTGGGCCAGGGCCTGCCGCAATTCGCCGGCGGATAATGCAGCGCCAACCGACAAGGTTTTTTCCAGCGATTGACGTTCCTGTTGCACCCAGGCCAGCGCCGTCCGCTCCTGTTTGTCCAGATACCCCGATACCGAGAGCGCGTAGTGTTCGGGCCGTTGCGTATCTTTATGCCAGCTACCCGCCAGAAAGGCCACAGCCAGCAATATGGCTTCAACCGCCAGAAAAAGCAACAGTCGTTTCGTCATGATGTAAAAAAGCGAGGCGCTGGATTCAAAAAAGCAAGTGCGTTGAAATGAGGTTCGCCGGTTTCCGATTCTTGCCTTTTCGGGCGTTTCGGGGTGCGGCAAAAGTAGCGGAACAAAGTTTAAGCCAATACGATCTCAAGACTCATTTTTTATCAAAAATCCCCTTAAACCCCTGTAAAACGCAACCAGTATCAACCATAAAAAAACACGCACCGCTCTGCCGCCTTTCGGGGAGGAAAGTCCGGACAACGCAGAGCGCCGCACCACCTAACGGGTGGGGCCCGATGCGAATCGGGTACAGAAAGGGTCACAGAAAATTACCGCCACGGCTTCGGCCGGGGTAAGGGTGAAAATGTGCGGTAAGAGCGCACAGTATCCCGAAGCAATCCGGGATAGGGATAAACCTTGCGGGTTGAAATGCCATGTACACCTTGTCTTCCGACCGGACATCCGGCCGGAACGCCTGTTGCTCGCGGGTGATACAAGGGGGGTAGGCAGCGCAAACGCCGGCCGGCGACGACCGGCGTCAGATAAATGGCAGAGCCTCCCGGGCAACCGGGAGCGACAGAATCCGGCTTACAGGTGCGTGTTTTTTTATGGTTGATAAGGGTTGATTAGATTGATAAAGGTTTATATGTCAGCAAGTTATAAACCTTTATCAACCTCATCAACCTTCATAAACCCCATAAAAGAAGCGCGTCGCCCCCTTCGGAGCGACGCGCTTTTATTTTTCAAAAACTAACTCTTACAAACTTCTTTATTTCTCGCGGTTGAAGGCGTACAGTACGTCCTTGCGCAGCAGCAACAGTTGCGTATCATCGAGGTGTTTGATCTCGTAGCTCATGAAACGGTTGCCTTTCGAATCAAAAAGGTTCAGTTGGTTGCCCTCTACCTGCCAACGGGTACCCGTGGGGAGCATAGCATCGCTGGTGGTGCTTTCTACGGTGTGGTCGGCTTTGAAAATCACGCCGCCGCCGCAATTGAGTTGGTAGGAAGTGTACTCGTCCCAGTTGCCGGATTTCGTGTTGCAAACCCAGCCGCCTTCAATACGGGAGGCGTCAAAGCGGAAGGAGCAAAGTGTGAGGGCGAAAAAGCCGAAGAATGCAATGGTGGATAACCGAAGAACCGAAGACATAGCAGTGAATTTGGATTAGAATAAAAGTGAAGTAAGATTGTGTACTCCGTTTGTCCTTGAAGACGATACAAAAGTCGAACACCGGCCCTCCCCCACCAATAACATTTTTTGGCCTTTGTGAACTCATCAATAAACCTTCAATCAGTATAAATATTTTTATAAAAAACTGAAAATCAGTTTTTTAACTCTTATTTTTTAATTGCAAAAGCGATCCATTTTGTGAGGATTTTATTTTTATTTTAAAAAAAATGTGAGGAAAAATTTTTTTCCAAAATGGTCCGACGGCAATACCATACATGGGTTAGCCGCCTTTTCAAGATCAAGAATTTGGCGGCATTTGACAAGAAAGCGGCATTTTTCTGGCATAAACGGCAAGTAAGCTGCGCTCGGATTCGTCAAATTTTTTTTCCGGTTTTCGCTTCCTCAATCACCTTTTCTTAACACGATCTTTATCCGTTGTGGGCCCCTGCAATCTCTGCCGCCATGTGAAACGCGCGGCGTTTGCGGGCGCCACGTACTTCTAACTGTTCATCTTGATTCATTATGCGATTTCACCTTCTGCTGATTATCTTCTTTCTGGGGTTATTGCCAGCCTGCAAACAATCCTCGGCCCTGCCCCCCTCAGGCGGCACTCCCTTGGCTACCAATGCCCTGCATACACCCGACTGGGCCAAAAATGCCGTGATCTACGAGGTCAACATCCGCCAGTTTTCCAAAGAAGGCACGTTCAACGCCTTTACCAAGGAATTGCCGCGCATCCACGATCTGGGTGTTGACATTTTATGGCTGATGCCCATTTATCCGCTCGCCACCACCAACCGCAAGTGCCACGACAACGCGACCACCGAATGTTTCGGCTCGCACTACGCCGCGATTGATTTCGAGGCGGTCAATCCGCGCTATGGCACCATGGACGACTTCAACCGGCTGGTCAGCGAAGCGCACCGGCTGAACATGAAAGTGATTCTCGATTTTGTTCCCAACCACACCGGCTGGGATGCCAAATGGATGAAAGAGCACCCGGACTGGTATGAAAAAGGGCCTGACGGCAAGATTACCGACCCGATCAACGCCGACGGCACCAAATGGGGTTGGACCGACGTGGCGCAACTCGACTTCGACAACCCGCAACTCCGCGAAGCCTGGATGCGCGCCCATGAATTCTGGCTTAAAAACACCGCCATCGACGGGTTCCGCGAAGACGTGGCCGGCGCCGTGCCCACTTCCTTCTGGCTCGAACTGCGCCCGCGGCTCGACAAAATCCGCCCGGTTTTTATGCTTTCGGAAAACGAGGACAAAGGCCGCGAGCACTTCGCCGCCTGTTTCGAGATGAATTACGGCTGGGGCTTGCACCACACAATAAAAGACGTGGCCAAGGGCGCCAAACCCGCTTCGGCCATTTACGAACACACCGAAAAAGTCAAACACGACTTCGGAACCCGGGGCTGGCAGATGAATTTCACCCAGAACCACGACGAAAATTCCTGGAACGGCACCGAAAAAGAACTCTTTGGCACCGGGACCGACTGCTTCACGGCCCTGTGTTTTACCATCGAAGGCATGGGCCTGATTTACAACGGGCAGGAAGCAAGCCTCGACAAGCGGCTGTTGTTTTTCAACAAGGATGAAATCGACTGGTCGGGCAAGTCTCGCGCAACGTTTTTCCGCACCCTCACCGACTTAAAACACCGCAATCGCGCCCTCTGGAATGGCCCCCACGGCGGGACGCTCCAAAAAATTCCTACTTCCGACGATGCGCACGTGTATGCTTTTTACCGGGAGAAAAAAGGCGACAAGGTGCTTTGCCTGTTCAACCTCTCCGGCCTGCCTGTTACCGTCACCTGGACCAGCCCTTTCATCAAAGGTCAATGGCACGACGTATTCGCCCCGGGGCAGCCGCTCGTGACGGTCAAAAGCGGGGAAACCCGGCGACTGGGGGGCTTTGGCTGGTTGATTTTGAGTAATAAATAATTTCTTGCGACACATTTTTTATCTCTGAACTACTTACAACAAAGCGCCCGAGCCATAGAAACTTGGCCCGGGCACTTTGTTTTTGCCTTATGTAGTGATCTTAATGTAGTGATCTTCTCAGCCAACCTTTTCGAGTTTCAGTTGTCGGTGTTTAGTTACCCGGCGGGTGGAAAATGATCGTGGCCAGGGTTGTTATAGGTTTTGAGCGCGCCGGGGTTTCATAAACCCTTATAAACCTCGTGCTAAAATCTTCCCGGCGTGAAGTACATCTACAAACAAGAAGCCCTTATCGCTGGTTAGCGATAAGGGCTCTTGTAATTTGAGTTGGCATCGACCTACTCTCCCGCGGCATCAACCGCAGTACCATCGGCGCTGGCGGGCTTAACGACTCTGTTCGGAATGGGAAGAGGTGGATCC
>JBGAHL010000052.1:0-18321 GCA_044226205.1 Saprospiraceae bacterium | reverse complement strand
ACATGAATGGTAAAACAAACCTTATCCTTCGGGATGATGATTTTGCTGAAATCAAAAACGCCATTCGTCAACGCGCCGAAACCCTGAATACCCGGCCATGATTCCGAATATTAAACAATTCACGGCTAATGGCTGCACGTTTTCGCTCGTCCATATCCCCGGCGGCGAATTCCTCATGGGCGACGACCAAAGCGAATTTAATGGTGAAAAACCCGCCCACCGCGTCCGCCTGTCCGATTTTTACCTCGGCCAGTTCCCTGTCACCCAGGGGCTCTGGAAAGCAGTGATGGGTGGCAACAACCCCTCTTTTTTTAAAGGAGATAATCGGCCGGTGGAACAAGTCTCGTGGGACAGGATCACCCGGGAGTTTTTGCCGGTGTTGAAAGATCTGACCGGCATTTCTTTCCGCTTGCCGACGGAGGCGGAGTGGGAGTACGCAGCGCGGGGCGGGCCATATTGGCAAGACGGTTTTCAGTTTGCAGGCAGCGACAAACTCAGAGAAGTAGGTTGGTTTGTAGACAACGGTCACGTGGAAACCAAACCCGTGGGCCTGAAATGGCCCAATCAACTGGGTTTATATGACATGGTGGGGAATATTAGGGAATGGTGCCAAGACTGGTACTCAGGTGATTTCTACGAGGAATGCAGAAAACAAGGATTGGTTTATGATGAAAGAGGTCCCCGAGATGGCATAGCACGGGTTCTAAGAGGCGGCAGTGTATGGTATAGTGTACGGAACTGTAGAGTTGCTTATCGTTTCAGTTCTCCATCAATGTACGTCTATCGTGGTAGTGGTTTCCGTCTGGCAGCATCCTTCCAATCTATTAGTGTATAACTCCTCAAATTACGTCCTCCTGTGCATCCCTTTCTCTCCCGGTCTGAAAATTTCATAATTCCCCATCTTCCGCTTCCGGAAGAGCAGCAGCGCTTGGGGACAATGGTGTTCATTCCCGGCGGAGAATTCCTCATGGGCGACGACCAAAGCACGGAAAAAGACGAAAAACCCGCCCACCGCGTCCGCCTGTCCGATTTTTACCTAGGCCAGTTCCCTGTCACCCAGGCGCTTTGGAAAGCGGTGATGGGTGGCGATAATCCCTCTTTTCACAAAGGCGATGATCGGCCAGTGTCGTGGGTGTCATGGGTATCAGTTACTACGGTATTTTTACCGATGTTAAAAGATATGACCGGCATTCTCTTTCGCCTGCCTACGGAGGCGGAGTGGGAATACGCCGCAAAGGGTGGGCCATATTGGCAAGACGATTTTCAATTTGCAGGCAGCAACAAACTCAAAGAAGTGGGCTGGTATGCCGAAAACAGCCACGGGGAAACCAAACCCGTGGGCCTGAAACGCCCCAATCAACTGGGCCTGTACGACATGAGCGGCAATGTGTGGGAATGGTGTCAGGACTGGTATTCCCGTAATTATTACGAGCAGTGCCACAAAAAGGAGATAGTCGCCGATCCACAGGGGCCCGAAGAGGGCATCGACCGCGTCATCCGCGGCGGCAGCTACTGGAACGTTGCGCGGAACTGCCGCTCGGCGTACCGCAGCGGCAACCCCCCGGCGTTCGGCCGCCGCAACCTTGGTTTCCGCCTGGCGGCGTCCTTCCAGGGAGGTGGCTGACCCTTCCGGCCCAATCGGTGAGCAAAAGAATGTCCGGCAGTCCCGAGTAGCCGTGCCCGGGCGAAGCGGGCACGAGCACGAAGGGGCGGCCGTGAGGGGGGGTAACCGCTCCGCCCGTGTTCACCCCACCCCCGGCCCCTCCCCCTCCGGGGAGGGGAGCCGATACTGCTTTGTTGTCTCTTCGATTCATCTGTCTACGCCTTTTGACTTTCGATCCGCTCTCCTCCCCGGAGGGGGAGGGGTTGGGGGTGGGGTGAACACGGGCAGGGGTCAGCATCCAGCCCGCTACACAAGCAAAAGATATAATTTTGCCCAAACATTTGTTTAAAAATCCCTTCCCCATACCTGCCTCCTTTTCAATTTTTAAAATATTCACCGGCACAACAAAAAATATTAACCAGAAAAATTTTGAACTTTCCTACATTCGCAGAACGGTTTTGCATTTTTTCACCAAAACAAAATGTGTTATGAACAGTAAAACCTTACTTGCTGCACTTGTGGGCGGGGTTGCCCACTTCCTGCTCGGCTGGCTGATCTACGGCATGGCCCTCATGTCGTACATGAACTCGATGCTCACGCCCGAGGGCGCTGCCGTCATGCGGGCCGAACCGATCATCTGGGGCTATGCCGTCGGCAGCCTGGCCTGGGCCTTCCTGCTGGCCTGGCTGTACAGCCGCTGGGCTGCTATCACCACCTTCAACGGCGGCATGATGGCCGGCGCTGTGATCGGCGCCCTGATGGCGCTGAGCGTCGACATGAACATGTATGCCGGCATGAACGCCTGGACCGGCCTCAACGGCCTTTTTGTCGATCTCGCAGCCAATGCCGTCATCAGCGGCCTCGTGGGCGGCGTGGTCGGCTGGATGCTCGGGCGCGGCGCCGCGAAATAAATACGTACTCCCCGCTTTCGGCCGGCTGCGGCCTGCCGGAAAGCCTCGATAACTGGCACAGATGTCATGCGGAAATCAGCCGCGCGGCATCTGTGCTTTTTTATGCCCCGCCCAGCCGCCGGAAACAAAGGCCGGTCACGAACCTTTCCCTTTCCTGCCCTGTTTTTTGTGCCTACTTTCGCGCCTTCAACTTCCCTTCGGTGTCACTATGAAACGTATTTCTACTGCTTTTGGCCGCTTTCCGCTTGCCATCCTGCTCCTGCTGACCGCTCTTTGCTGGCCCCCGCTGCTGCCGCACGCCACGGCACAACAACCCAAAAAACCCACCGCCGCCGAACTTCACCAGTCGATCAAAAAACTCAACGTGCTGGGTTCGGTGCTCTACGTCGCCGCCCACCCCGACGACGAAAACACGCGCATGATCAGCTACCTGCGCAACGAAAAACTTTACGACGTCACCTACCTCTCCCTCACCCGCGGCGACGGCGGCCAAAACCTCATCGGCCCCGAAATCCGCGAACTGCTGGGCGTGCTCCGCACCCAGGAACTGCTCATGGCCCGCTCCGTCGACGGCGGCCGACAGCGCTTCTCCCGCGCCAACGACTTCGGCTTTTCCAAAAGCCCCGACGAAACCCTCCGCATCTGGGACAAGGACGCCGTGCTCTCCGACGTGGTCTGGACCATGCGCCTCACCCAGCCCGACGTGGTCATCAACCGCTTTTACCACGACAAAAAATACGATACCCACGGCCACCACACGGCCTCGGCCATGCTGAGCGTGGAGGCGTTCAAAATGGCCGGCGACGCAGCGGCCTACCCCGACCAGCTGCGCTACACCCAGCCCTGGCAGCCGCGCCGCCAGTTTTTCAACACCTCCTGGTGGTTTTTCGGCAGTCAGGAGGCTTTTGATAAAATGGATAAAAGCAGCCTGTTTTCAGTCGATATCGGCGGATGGCTGCCCCTGCTCGGCAAAAGCAACAACGAAATCGCCGCCGAAAGCCGCTCCATGCACCGCTGCCAGGGCTTCGGCATGCTCAGCACGCGCGGCAGCTCGCTCGACTGGCTCGATTTCGTGCAGGGCGACCGCCCCGCCGAAAACGACCTGTTTCAGGGCATCAACACCTCCTGGACCCGCGTGGAAGGCGGCGCGCCCATCGGCGAATTGCTGACGCAGATCGACCGCAACTTCCGCCCCGACAACCCCGCCGCCTCGGTGCCCGACCTGCTCCGTGCCATGGACATGATCAAAAACCTGCCCGACGGACACTGGAAACAGGTCAAACTGGCCGAGATCAAAGAAGTGATCAGGGGCTGCCTCGGCATCTACCTCGAAGCCACGGCGGCAACCCCCGTCGTGACGCCCGGCGAAACCGTGAAAATCCGCCTCGAATGCATCGCGCGGGCCAATTACCCGGTCGTCCTGTCGGCCGTGCAAATCCGGCCCTTGCTGTTCGACACGGTGCTGGCCAAAAACCTCGAACCCAACAAGGGCCTGGTCTTCGAAACGCCCGTGCGCATTCCGGCCGACGCGGGCATCACGGCCCCGTACTGGCTGCAGCAAACTTTCGATATCGGCATGTACCACGTGGACGACCAACAGCTGCGCGGGCTGCCCGAAACGCCGCGTTTTGCGAAGGTCCGCTGGTCGATCACCGTCGACGGCCGTCCGCTCGAATACGAAACCGAGGTGGCCTACAAGATCGATGAACCCGCTGTCGGGGAGGTCTGGCGCCCCTTCGAGGTATTGCCCCCCGTGACGGCGGCCTTCGACCAGCCGTCCTACATTTTTCCCAACAGCCACCCGCGCCACGTAGGCGTGGAAGTGCGCGCGGGCCGCGACAGCGTGGCGGGCTCCCTCACGCTCCAGGCGCCCGAAGGCTGGACGGTCAAGCCCTCCGCCGCCGAGTTCAAACTGGGCAAACGCGGCGAAACCCAAATCCTGCATTTTACCGTGCAACCCGCCGGAAAAGAGCGCAGCGGTCAATTCAAGGCTCTGGCCAAACTCGACGGCCGCGACTGGCATCAGCGCCTGGTGACCATCAAGTACGACCATATTCCGCAGCAAAGCGTGTTGCTCGACAATGCCACGAAGGCGGTCAGCCTCGATCTCCAGGTGACGGCTAAAAACATCGGCTACTACATGGGCGCCGGCGACGATATTCCCAATGCCCTGCGCCAAATGGGCTGCACGGTCACCTTGCTGGAAGACAAGGACATGGAAGCCGACAATCTTCGCCGTTTCGACGCGGTGGTGATCGGTATTCGGGCCTACAACACGAAGGAAAACCTGAAATTTCACCAGCCCAAACTCTACGAATACGTGCGCAACGGCGGCACGCTCATTCTCCAGTACAACAACAACTTCGATCTGGTGCTCGACCAGCTGGCGCCTGTGCCGCTCAAACTGGCCCGTACGCGCACCACCGACGAAAACGCGGAGGTGCGTCTGCTCCAGGCGGGTCACCGCGCCCTGACGGCGCCCAACCGCATCGGCGCGGCCGATTTCGAGGGTTGGGTACAAGAGCGCGGCCTGTATTTCCCGAGCGAATGGGACCCCTCCCTGCAGGCCCTGCTCTCGATGAACGACCCCGGCGAAAAACCGGCCGACGGCGCCCTGCTCGTGGGCAAATTCGGGAAAGGTTATTACGTGTACACAGGCTTGTCGTTTTTCCGCGAATTGCCGGCCGGCGTGCCGGGCGCTTATCGTTTGTTTGCCAACCTTTTATCGCTGGGTAAAAGCTGAGATTCGATGGTGTCGCCCTCCGTTTTTCGGGAAAAACTGCTCGCATGGTCCGAAGCGCACCCCAGGCCCCTGCCCTGGAAAGGCGTGCGCGACCCCTACCTGATCTGGCTGTCGGAGATCATCCTCCAGCAGACCCGGGTGGAGCAGGGTTTGCCTTATTTTGAAAAATTCGCGGCGCAATACCCCACGGTCCGGCAACTCGCCGACGCCCCGGAGGAAGAACTGTTCAAACTGTGGGAGGGCCTCGGCTACTACTCCCGCGCCCGCAACCTGCACGCCACGGCCAAATACATTGCAAACGACCTGAACGGGCGTTTTCCCGACACCTACGAAGATATTCGCGTCCTAAAAGGCGTGGGCGACTACACGGCCGCGGCCATTGCTTCCTTCGCCTACCGGCTGCCGCACGCCGTGGTCGACGGCAACGTGTACCGCGTGTTGTCGCGCATATTCGGCATCGAGACGCCCATCGACACGCCGGCGGGCAAACGCGAATTTACTGCCCTGGCCACGCGCCTGCTCGATCCCGCCGCACCCGACGCCTTCAACCAGGCGATGATGGATTTCGGGGCTACGCACTGCCTGCCCCGCCTGCCCAAATGCGGCCGGTGCCCTTTCAGCGCCGAATGCGTGGCGCGTACGGCCGGACTGGTGGCCGTGTTGCCGGTGAAAAGCAAGACCCTGCAGCGCAGGGACCGTTTCTTTTTGTACCTCGTGTTCAAATCGGGCGACTGCACGCTGGTGCGCCGGCGGGAAGACAAGGATATCTGGCAAAACCTGTGGGAATTCCCGCTGCTCGAACTGCCTGCCCTGCCCGACGGCCGCGCCGAAGCCGAGCGCCTGATCGACGAGCGGTTTTTTCCGCAGGGGCGCCCGGCGGGGATGCAGATCGTGCGGACAAGCCAGCCGATGAGGCAAACGTTGACCCATCAACAAATTTCCGCTATTTTTTGTGAAATCGACTTGCCGGAATCTTTACAAAGCCTTGTAAAAGAGCAGGTTGAGTGCCCGGAGGGGCAATGGGAATTATTTCAAAATTTGATAAAAAATATGGCTTTTCCGAGGATAATTGATTGGTACTTGCGGGAAAAAACCGTAACTTACAGTCTGTTTTAACGGGCGAGCTCACCCGAATGTGTCTTTAACAAACAACTCATCATGGTTAACAAAGTAACCCTCATTGGCCGCCTGGGCGCCGACCCGGAAGTGCGGCATCTCGACAACGGCGTCATGGTCGCGCGGCTGTCTGTAGCCACCAACGAATACTACAAGGACAAGGACGGCAACTTCCAGGAAACAACCGAATGGCACAACGCCGTGGCCTGGCGCGAGCTGGCCGAGCGCGCTGAAAAACAATTGAAAAAAGGCTCCCTCGTCTATATGGAAGGCAAAATTTCCTACCGCAAATACAACGACAAGGACGGTCAGGAGCGCTACGCCACGGATATTGTCATCAACAGTTTCCGCAGCCTCGACAAGCGAGAAGGCTCCGGCTCCGATGCCCGATTCCCCACCGCCGAAAACGCGCCGCCGGCCCGTTCGGCTGCCATGGCCAACGCCCCTGCTACTGCCGATACTGCGCCCGCCGAGGGCGACGACCTGCCGTTTTAATGCGTCGCCTTCGGTTTTTTTCAATCCGACCGAAGGCGCAGCAATGCCGGGCGTGTGTCGCTTGTTCAAGTTTTTTGAATCATGCAGCATTGTGTTCCGGCCTTGTTTTCAGGCAAAAAAGTACTCCGGCCTTCCTTTTGCGACAACAACCGGCAATTGTTCGGGTTTCATGCCGCATCGGGAAGGCCGGTTTGCGTACTTTTGCAAGGCAGGACGGTTAACCCATGTTTTTTCTCTTTACAGGTCTGATCATTTACTGGCTCATCTTGCGCGCCGAACGCGCACTGGTGGGTGTCGGTCCGCGCGACCTGGAACAGTTGCGACATACGGAACGGGAGTCCGCGGCGGCCCGCCGGCTGCGCCTGCTGGTCGAAAACCCACGGCCGGCACTTGCCGCCCTGTTGCTGGCGCGTATCCTGCTGCTGGTGCTGCTGGCCGTCTGGACGACGACATGGGTGATGCACCGCGAAGCATGGATGCAGATGGCCCGACAGGAACCCTATGGATGGTGGTACGGCGCCGGCGTGCTGTTGCTCGCTGCGGCCGGCCTGGCTCTGGTTTTGCAATTGCTCAAATGGCTCGGGTTGCGCATGTCTGGCGAAGGGAAAAGCCTGCTCTGGCTGCGTCGGTTGAGCGGATTCATCCGTTTTTGGCGCGGACTGTTCGGATTGCTGGTGCGGGAGAAAAAAGAACCCGAAACAGATGACATTCCCTCGAATACCGACGCCACGGCCGAAAACAACCCGATAGAATCGAAGCGCGACATCGATCTGCTGAAAAGCATTGTCAAATTCAGCGATGTGACGGTCAAACAGGTCATGCAGTCGCGTTCGAAAATCGTGGGCATCGATTTTCGCACCGATTTTGCCGAACTGCTCGCCACCGTGCGGGAATCCGGCTTTTCGCGCCTGCCGGTGTACGACGACGACCTCGACAACGTCACGGGCATCCTGTACGTCAAGGATTTGCTGCCCCATCTGAACGAGCCGGCGCACTTCGAATGGCAGTCGCTGATTCGCACCAACGTGTTGCTCGTGCCCGAATCCAAGCGGGCCAGCGAGCTGTTGCAGGAATTTAAAAAGAAAAAACTGCACCTGGCCATCGTCGTCGATGAGTATGGCGGTACGGCAGGGATCGTTACGATGGAAGATATTCTGGAAGAAGTGACCGGCGAGATCCGCGACGAATTCGACGAGGAAAGCGAGGTGCGCTACCGGAAAATCGACGATTACTGCTACGCTTTCGAAGGCCAGGCCCTGCTCAACGATGTGTGCCGCATCACCGGCCTGCCGGTCGATACCTTCGATGAAGGCCGCGGCACTGCGGATACCCTGGCCGGACTGGTACTCGAACTCAGCGGCGACATACCGGCGCCGGGGGCCGAAATCAGCTGGAACTCCTTTGTTTTTACCGTTGTGGCCGCCGACAACCGGCGGATACAGCAACTAAAGTTCACCCTCCCGCGTTCTTAGCGTATGTCGAGGATTACTACTGCCATGTGGAAGTTGTTGCACATTACAACGCTGGATCGCTACATCATCCGGAAATACCTCTCCACGGTATTTTTCTCCATGCTGATCTGCACCCTGATCTCGATGGCCATCGACTTCAGCGACAAGGTGCAGCACTTCATTGAGAAGCCCGCGACCCTGCGCAACATCCTGCTCGACTATTACGTGGGTTTTGTGTTGCACATGGCAGGGCTGCTTTTGCCGCTCTATACGCTGATCGGGGTGGTCTTTTTTACGTCCAGAATGGCATTCAACGCCGAAATCCTGTCGGTGCTCAACGCCGGGGTGAGTTTCAACCGCCTGCTCCGACCTTACCTGATCGCCGGCGGACTGGTTGCTGCCCTGCATTTTAGCCTCAACAATCACCTGATCCCGGAACGCAACAAACTTCGCCTCTGGTTTGAACGAACATTCGTGTGGACCGATCAGGAAAAAGGCAAAACCGCACAGGTACACTTTCTGGTCGGCCCCGACGTCAAGGTTTTTATTCAGAACTACAACAAGGCGAGCAAAACCGCCACAGGGCTCCGACTGGAAAAATTTGTCAATAACCAGGTGGTCAGCCTGCTCGAAGCACAGACAGCGACCTGGAAAAAAGACCCCGACATCTGGGAAATCCGCTATTACAGCATCCGCAGTTTCGACGGTCTGAAAGAGGATTATCACTTTTACCCGAGCCCGCTCGATACCGCCATCAACCTGACGCCGCAGGATTTCATCTGGTACCACAACCAGAACGAGGAACTGACTTCTGCCGAACTTCGGGAAGTAATCGCCCGCGACCAAAGCCGGGGCCTTTCCAGTGCCAAAAATTACGAAATTGAATTGTTACGCCGCACGGCGGATGCCTTCACCAACATTATTCTGACGATCATCGGCCTCGCTGTGGCGGGCAGAAAAGTCAGGGGCGGCATGGGCTTGCACCTGGCCCTGGGCATTGGCATCGGCGCCATGTTCATCCTGACGTCCAAATTCGCGGTATCCTTCGCCAGCAGCGGCACGGTGCCGATCGCTCTGGGCATGTGGCTGCCGAATATCGTGTTTGCAGGCATAGCGGTGTGGCTGGTGATGCGGGCGCAGAAGTAACGCCCGCGTTACAGGGCCCTCCAAAGGATCGCCAGATCACGCCACACGTTCCAGTCTTTGGCGAAGAGAAAATTGAGCCGCGCGATGGCCGCCTCGCTCGCATTGAATCCCTGCAAACCTTCCATGGGCGAGAATACCCCCGGTTTCAGCCTGGGCAAACTGCCGTTTTTCGCATCGGGCGCATACCCGACCCAGGTGCGGCGTCCGAACAAGACAGCCGGCCAGTTTTGCAAAAAACGTCCTCTTTTTCCCGAAAAAAGCAACCAGATCGGCAAAATACAGAGTAAAAAAAGACAAAACAGCACGTCGAACACCCGCTTGTTGCGGCGTTGCCCGGGCTCCGCGATGTTGTAGCGGATTTCGATCGTGTAGAGTTCGCCGGGCTCGTTTTTGTTGCCGCTGCCAATGATGCTCAGGCTTTCTTCGGGTACGATTTTGTAAGAAATGGACGGGCCAAGACGGGTCATCCAGCTCATGATGTCCTGCGCAGAGAGGTCTTTGGAGCAAAAAACCACTTCATTTACCTCGAATATCCGCACGATTTCATCCAGCTGCGAAAGGTTGCCAATCGCGGGGCCGTCGGCGCCCCGGGTATTTTTGGTGTCGTCGGGCGGTACAGTGCCGATAAAATTCTTGCGCACACCCGCCTGGTTGAGCAGCCCTTGCACCCGCCGGCTTTCTTCCTGCGAACCCACGATCAGCAGGTTGCGGACACGGTCGCGACCGATCCGGAAATTGCGGTATTCGATAAAATGCATCAAGGTGCGCAGGCCCGCGGCGCCCACCATCGCCCAGGCGGCGCCGAGCAGCAACAAGGCGCGGGAAGGACGGTAGTCCTGATCGAGAAAACCGTAGATCGCCGCCAGGAAAAGGGTGCCGAAGCCCAGTCCGCGCAGCAGCCGGCGCATGTCGTAACGATGGTCGTAGCCGCCGTTGAGCCATACCGAACCCAGCCAGACGAGGATGTAAAGCGGGAAATTGAACCAGAGCAAGGCCGGCTTGAAATAGCCGGGCTCTTTGTAGTAATACTGTTCCCAGAAGTCGCGCAGGAACACCATGCCGCCGAAAATCAGCGCGGCATCGAGCGCGGGCAGCCAGATTTTTCGGGCAAAATTTTTGGCCAGCGTGATTCCCGCCCGCAGCCAGATGGCCGCCTGCAACATAAAAATGAACAGACCCGCCCGGCTGCCCGAGAAGTGTTTGCGGGTGAAAATGATCATCGCCTGGTAAAACGTTCGCACGTAATTCAGGCTGCCTTTTTTGGTGCTTTCGCCTTTGTAATGGATGATTTTGGTGTCGGGCAAATAGTAGTTCTCGAACCCGGCCGCCTTGATGCGGTACGACAGGTCGATGTCTTCGCCGTACATAAAAAATGCCTCGTCGAGCAAACCCGCCTTGTCGAGCGCTGCACGTCGGATGAACATAAAAGCGCCGACGAGCACGTCCACGGCATGGCTTTTTTCGGGATCGAGGTAACCCATGTAGTAGCCGTTGAACAGGCGGCTTTTGGGGAAAATAGTGGACAGCCCCACGGTTTTGCAAAACGCCACCCAGGGCGAGGGGAAGCCGCGTTTGCTTTCCGGCAGGTATTTTCCGCTGCCGTCGATCAGTTTGACGCCGAGCGCCCCCGCGTCGGGGTGCGCGTCCATAAAAGCCAGGCATTTGGAAAAAGTATCCTCCTCTACCAGTGTGTCCGGGTTGAGCAGGAGCACGTATTCGCCGGCGCTTTCCCGGATGGCCTGGTTGTTGGCAATGGCAAAGCCGGGATTGTGGCGGTTGGCGATGAGCCGTACTTCCGGGAATTTTTCCCGCACCATATCCACCGAATCGTCCACCGAATTGTTGTCCACCACCCACACTTCGCCATCGATGCCCTGGAGTGCCTTGCGGACCGAGAGCAACGCCTGTTCGAGGAAGTGGCGAACGTTGTAATTGACAATAATGACGGAAAGTCTCACGCTGTAATTCGGCATGCGGTTATGGGGCTACAAAAGTGGGGTCTTCGACCGGCAAATTCACGCAAATCGGTTCAAAATGTCCCTGACCTGACGCAAATACCCTTCACCGAACAGGTTGAGGTGCACCATCAGGTAGTACAACTGGTAAATCCCCAGGCGTTCTTCGAAGCCGGGTTCGAGGGGCCAGGCGCGTTCGTAGGCGGCAAAAAAGGCCGGGTCGAAGCCGCCGAACAGGCGGGCCATGCCCAGATCCATTTCGCGGTGGGCGAACGCCGCCGCGGGATCGATCAGCACGGGCTCCCCGTCGGCATTGCACAAAAAATTGCCGCTCCAGAGGTCGCCGTGGATCAGGGCCGGGGCTTCTTCGGGGCAAAATTTGTCGAGCCGCGCGCAACATTTTTCCACGAGCCGCGCGGCGGCCGCATCAAAATAGCCGGCATCGCGGGCCAGCCGGGTTTGCGGCAACAGGCGCTCGGCGGCATAAAAATCGGTCCAGGTATCGTGCCGCCGGTTCGATTGCGGCAGCGAACCGATATAGTTGTCGTGGGCAAAACCGAACTTTTCGGAAGTATTGCCGTGAAGGTTGGCCAGAGCGGTCCCGAATTTTTCCCAAAACAAACGGCTTCGGGGCCCCGACGCCACGAAATCGAGCACCAGATAGGCCCAGCCCTCGGGCGTTGCGCCGTGGGCGTGCAGATGCGGCACGGCAATCACCCGCGAAGCGCCGAGCAAGGCAAGGCCTTGCGCTTCCGTGCGGAACATGTCCGCGGCCGAATCGGCGCGGTTGTATTTGACGAACAATTTCCGGCCCTCCTCGTTCAACAACGTGGAAGCCTGGTGAATGTCGCCGCCTTTGACCGCGGGACCCGGACTCAGGCGGGTTCGGAGCACCGATTCGAGGTGTTGCAACAGCGCAGGTGCAAGCATGATATTTGTTTTGGATCGGGGGCGAAAATAAAACAAGCGACCCGGGGCGAAGGTAAAAACGGTTTTAGTCCTACATTTCGGCCGTATTTCTCCCGACCTTGGTCACGCAAATCACCACACCATGAAAATTAAGTTCTGCGGCGCCGCCCGCGAAGTAACCGGTTCCTGCCACATGATCACCCTCCAGGACGGGTTTCGTTTTTTGCTCGACTGCGGTCTGTACCAGGGCGCCGACGAAGGCGAAGCGTCGGGCGGAAGCGGCCTGTCGATGAAAGGGTTCAACGAGCGCTGGCTTTTTTCGCCCCGCGACATCGACAGCGTCGTCCTCAGCCATGCCCACATCGACCACAGCGGCCGTTTGCCCAAACTGGTGGCCGATGGTTTCCGCGGAAAAATTTACGCCACCCACGCCACCCGCGACCTGTGCGGCATCATGCTGCTTGATTCCGCCAAAATTCAAATGAACGACGCGGAATACGACAACCGCCATCGCCACGGCAGCGAGCCGGAACGCAAGCCCCTGTACACGACCGACGATGTGCACCAGACCATTCGGCAATTCGCCAGCTACAACTACGAACAGTGGTTCCATATCCATCCAGACGTACGGGTGATGTACCGCGATGCAGGGCATATCCTCGGCAGCGCCAGCGTCAACCTGGAAATTCAGGAAAACGGCCGCGTGATCCGGCTGGCATTTACCGGCGATATCGGACGCCCCAACCGGCCCATTCTCGGCGACCCGCTGCAAATGCCCGAAGCGGATTATATCATTTGCGAAAGCACGTACGGCGACCGTGAACACGAAGCGGCGCCCGGCGAAATACAAAACCTGGTGCGCATCGTGCGCCACACCTGCATTGAGAAAAAAGGCAAACTAATCATTCCCGCCTTTGCCGTGGGTCGTACCCAGGAGATCGTGTACATGCTCGACAAACTGTACGATGCAGGCGAATTGCCCCATATTCCGATCTACGTGGACAGCCCGCTGGCCGTCAATGCCACCAACGTTTTCCTCTCGCATCCCGAGTGCTTCGACGAAGAACTGCACAACCACATGGTGGAAGACGAAGACCCCTTCGGGTTCAACGGCCTGTTCTACATCCGCTCCGTGGAAGGCAGTAAAAAGTTGAATTTTATTCAAAAACCAGGCATCATCATCTCCGCATCGGGCATGATGAATGCCGGCCGTATTCGCCACCACCTGCTCAACAACATCGAAAACAAAAGAAATACCTTCCTCATCGTCGGGTATTGCGCACCCAATACGCCCGGCGGACGTCTGCGAGACGGAGCCAAAAGCCTCTACATCATGGGGCAAAACAAGCAGGTATTGGCCGATATCGAGACGATGGACTCGTTCTCCGCCCACGGCGACCGCACCGAAATGTTGAACTTTTTACAAAACCAGAAACAAAGCGCCCGCAACGTCTGGCTGGTGCACGGCACCATCGACCGGCAGGAAAAATGGCGCGATTATCTGGTCGATCACGGGTTTGGCAAGGTGGACATTCCCGCTCTCGGCGACGAGGTGGAAATTTAGGCCGAGGCTTTTCGATTGCGTTTCAAGTCCTTCCCGTCGAGCCGGTAAATCAGCAGCAGGTAGCCGCCGAACAGGCCGATGTTCAACAACCAGCTCAGCACCGGCTGCCCGGGCAACAGGTATTTGGCGCTGGCACTGATGGCGTACGCGGCGAGCGCAGCGCCGATGTACAGCGCCATACGCGCGAACGGGTAGGGTACAGGGTAGTGTTTCAGCCCCGTGTACCAGGTCGCCAGGCACATGAAAGAGTAGGTGGCCAGCGCCGTCCAGGCGGCGCCGATATAGCCGATGCGGGGCACCAGCACGATGTTGAGCACGAAAGTCAGCAGGCCGCCGACCAGTGAAATAAGCGCGCCGAGCATGGTTTTGTCTTTCAGGCGATACCACACGGAGAGGTTGTAGTAAATGCCGAGCAACACATTGGCCAGCAACAGGATCGGCACCACTTTCAGGCCGCTGAAATAGGCTTCCCCAAGGAAATATTTGACCAGATCGAGGAACAGCAGGATGCCGGCCATGCCCGTCGTGGCGGCAATGGTAAACCACTTGGTCGCCTGCGCCTGTATTTCGGGCGCGTTTTCGTCGGCGGCGTGCCGGAAAAAAAACGGCTCGGCAGCGTAGCGGTAGGCCTGCGTGAAAATGGTGATGAGCATGGCGAGCTTGTAATTGTTGCCATACACACCCAGCTGGGCCAGATTCTCTTCCGGCGTGCCTGGCAAGAGCCATTTGAGCATGGTGCGGTCGAGCATTTGATTGACGATGCCCGCAAACTGCACAATGATCAGCGGGGCGGCGTACAGCATCATTTTTTTCCACAAAGCCCGATCAAAGCCCGTTTGCAGGCCTCTGAACTGGGGAATGAGGAAAATCAGGGTAGCCAGACTGGCCAGCACATTGGCAATAAATACCGATGCGACGCCCCAGTCGGGCGACCATACCGAGTACACCCAGGTGTAGCCGTGGCGCACGGCCCAGGGGCAAACGACCAGCCAAAACACGTTCAGAACGATGTTGACGCCGATGTTGATCAATTTGCCCGCGACAAAACGCCGCGGACGCTGCTCGAGCCGCAGGCGGGCAAACGGCAATTCGGAAAGGCAATCGAAAGCCAGCACAAGGGCGAACAGGCGCAGATACTCGGCGTGGTCGTGGTAGTGCAGCAAATCGGCTAGCGGCTGCGAAAAAAACAGAATAGTCGTGGTGATGAGAAGGGTGGAGCCGATCAGCGAAATCAGGCCCGTGGCGTAAGTGCGCTCGCGGTCAGGCGCGGGGGTGCCGTAGCGGAAGTACGCCGACTCCATTCGGTAGGAATACACCACGATCAGAAAACCGACGTACGCGTACAGTTCGTTCAGCACGCCGTTGTCGGCCTTGCTCAGGGTGCGGGTGTAAATAAAGGTCAGCAGGAAATTCAGCATGCGCCCCACGATGCTGCTGAGCCCGTAGAGCGCGGTTTCGCCGGCAAGTTTTTTCAATAATGACATGCGCTGACCCTGAGTCGGTGAAGGCGGCAAAGGTAGTGGCAGGCATTCAGCAATCACACGGCCCTTAAAAAAACTTGCCCGCGAAGAACGGAGCGCTTCGCGGGCAAGTCAATGACCGGTAAAATTGGGTTGCGATCAGGCCATTTCCTGCACAACCTCGGTCACTTCGGGTACCATACGTTTCAGCATGCCTTCGATACCGGCTTTCAGCGTCACCGTCGAGGAGGGGCAGCCGCTGCAGGAGCCTTGCATCGTCACGTACACCACGCCTTTGTCGTAAGCTTTGAATTCGATATTGCCGCCGTCCATTTCAACGGCCGGCTTCACGTAGGTATCGATCAGTTCTTTCACCTTTCGGGCGATTTCGCCGCCTTCGCCACTGAACTGGCCGGCATTGTCGGCCGCGGTGCGGGCCTCCCAGTATTCTGCAAAGCCGTCGTTGATCACGGTGCCGCCTTTTTCAAGGTAGTCTTTGATGAACTCCTTCAGTTTGAGCATGATCTCTGCCCAATCGTAGTTCATTTCTTTGGTGACCGTGACGTAGTTATTGTTGAAATAAACACTCTTGACGTACGGCAATTCCATCAGACTGTTGGCCATGGGGCTCCACTCGGCAGCCAGGTCTTTTTCCTTGAAATCGGCAATACCGCGGTACAACAGGCGATTGGTGACATATTTCAGGGCCTCGGGGTTCGGCGTTTGCTCCGTGTAAAGCATCACGGGGCTTTTCACTGCAGCTTCCATGCTACTAATATTGATTTAGATTCTTTCAAAAGAAATGCGCGACAAAAGTAACGCATGTCGGCCGCTTTGGTTCACCCTGGCATGGATTTACAAAGTGAAAAACAGCTTTCCGTCGGCTTGCCGGAATATTTTGACCGTCGGGTAACGAAACAAGACGTTGGCAAAAACGATATAAAAATCCTCCTGCTCAATATTGGGCGCATCCTCGGGCTCTCGATGAAGCGCCGCCAGCCGTTCGTAGACGCAGGCCGGAATATGGGTATCATAACTCAGTGTGCGGAGCGATACCTGCAAAGGGCTGTCGGTCAGCAAATCCAACAGTTGGTCCAGCAGTCGAGACAACAGCATTTTGTCGCGAATCTGCCGGGGAAAAATGCGTTTCGGCGGCGGTCTCATACGGAATGCTGCACGGCAATGGCGATGGTGGCCATGCTGAGTTTGGTGCCTGTGATACTCAGGATGATACGGCCGCAGGATTCGAGGGTGGCGCCCGTCGTCAGCACGTCGTCGACCAGCAGAACGTGTTTGTTTTTCAGCCGTTCGGGCTGCAAGACGGTGAAACTGGCCTCCACGTTATCGAAGCGGTCGAGTCGTTTTTTCTTCGTTTGCGAGTCGGCGTACACCTTGCGGGCCAGTGCGCGGCCAAGGCAGGGGCGGTCCATGGCCTCGGCAATTCCCTCGGCAAACATGGCGCTTTGGTTATAGCCCCTCAGCTGTTCTTTTCTGGGGTGAAGCGGTACCGGCACTATGAGGTCTATCGGGCTGAAAAGAGGGGATTGTTTCAGTAAATAACCGAATTCGCGACCCAGTTTGATGCCGACGTCCGGCTTGTCGTGGTATTTCAACTGGTGTAAGGCGTGTTGAATAGGGCTTTTTCGGGTGAAATAGTAGAACGCCGCCCCGCTTTCGATACGAATCTGGCCCCAAAGCCGGTCGGTGAATTCATTATTACCCTGCAGGTGCATATCGGCCGGATCGAGCTTCAAACGGCAGGAAAAGCAAAAGCAACTTTTCCCTGCAGGCAGGTCTTCCCCGCAGGCGATGCAAAGCCTGGGATACAGGATATGCAGAAATCCTTCTGCAAGAGCATTTAAATCGGGCATTCTCAACAGGTTTCGCATGTGATTTTTCCTCAAATTTATATCGGGCCTGTTGACCTCGGAACGGTGACGACAAAAAATATTTCAAAAAATGGCGCCCATAAAATGATGCAATCAATTGATAATTAGGTTTTTATGAAAATATTTTCCTGTTTTGAAATTTAAACAAACAAATAGACTATAAACGTAGATTATAAATTTATTTTTCTGTTTAAATAAAAAATTTATAACCGAATAATGTATAATTTTCAAAATGTAACTTTATTTGCCTCTGTAAAGACCTGCCGATTTTAAACCTTATAGCATGAGAAGTATAACCATCCATGACTTGGGGGATTCGGTACGGCTGTCCATTGCTTTACACGAAACCCTCAATTGCCTCCGCGCATCCCAAATGCGCCTTACCGCCAGCCATATTTGCCGGCTGACCCAAATCGACAACGCGGACCTGAGCCGAATGCGGCGCTTGCATCAGTGTCCGCAATACCGGAGAATGGTCAATAAGTTCAAGATCTGGCGGCTTTTGCACTACCTGCTGCAACAATTCCCTGCGCTCGAAATCCGCGAATACGCCGATGGAAGGATCACGGCCCGTCTGATGACCCCAAAACAGCAGGCGCGAAGAGGGAAAAAGGCCGCACGTTCGCTCGGCTTGACGCACCGCAAGCACAAAAAACAGTAAGCTTCAACCCGAAATGTCCAGTGGCTTGCCGGGCTACGAGATTTTTTTCCCTTTGTCCCTATAGATTAAGGTGTGAAAGACTAAAAACGGGGCCTGACGGGCCTTGGGCAAGATTTTTTTGGAAAATTTTCAGCGCACTGTTTTTTGTTTCAGAAAATGTTTTCACCTTTGCGTCCCCTCAAACGAAGGGGGCAGATGTTTTAAGAAATATCTTGCAAAAAGTTCATTGACAGTGTGGGTGAATAAGATAAGAAGGTAAGGAAGGGGAGATTCACAATTAAGAAGCCAGGACATTTAAGAAAGACTGGTGTGATTAGCCATTTCGGTGGTTGGTCATGCTAAAGAATACACGATGGAGAGTTTGATCCTGGCTCAGGATGAACGCTAGCGGCAGGCCTAATACATGCAAGTCAAGGGG
>JBGAHL010000051.1:0-22191 GCA_044226205.1 Saprospiraceae bacterium | reverse complement strand
CCCAACGCCCTTGCGATAGTCGACTGATGATCAGGCTTCCAAAATCGCTTACTCGCTTGACCAACGTGTTGAAAATTACATCAAGGCGCTTATCGCCTAAACCCACCAGTTGCGTCTCCATAACTTTTTGGGTAATGATATCTAATTGTCAATGAACTCATTTTGTGTGCATACCGTAGGTGAAAACACCAAGCACGGCCCCAACCTCATCAACCTCATCAACCCAACTAATAAAACAACCTCAATTTTTAAGCCCGTCTAAATTTTTTAAAAACCTTGGTTTAAATTTTATGACAAAGAACGACCCGTTTTCCGGGCCCAAACCCCTTACTTTGTTGCTACAAATCATAACGTATGCCAAGGGGCTGGTCAAAATTGTTCTTCTGTCTCCCGCGTTCCTTCGGCATGTTCGTACAAAAGCACATGGTTTATGGCCCAGGAATGTTGCCACGACGAGCAATCCGGGGGAGCCTCTCCGCATTCGCCTGCCCCTCATCACGACCACAGTCATGAGCATGGCCACGATCACGATCATGACCACGATCATGGAGCCGGCTGGCAGCAATGGCTGACACCGGCCATTTCAGCAGCACTGTTGATCGTCGGCATCTGGCTCGATCATATTGATTTCCAATGGTTTGAATTACCCTATCTGCAAATTGGCTGGTATCTGCTGGCCTACGCGCCGGTCGCCTGGCCGGTCTGGTTGCAGGCCGTTCGGGGCATGCGCAAGGGCGCATTTTTCAGCGAGTTTTTTCTGATGGGCATCGCAACGGCCGGGGCTTTTTACCTCGGTCAATACGCCGAAGGGGTAGCTGTCATGCTTTTTTACGCGATCGGTGAAGCCTTTCAACATGCCGCGGTACAAGGCGCCCGGCGCAACATAGCCGCCCTGCTCGATGTGCGCCCCACACAGGTCAGGGTCATACACGACGATCATGTCCACCAGTCGCCGCCTGAAAAGGTGGCCGTGGGAGCGACCATTCGCGTACTGCCCGGCGAACGCGTCGCACTGGACGGCGTACTGCTGGGCGATACACCCGCCGATTTCGATACCGCGGCGCTCAGCGGAGAAAGCCTGCCCGCCACCGTCCAACCCGGGGCGCCTGTCATGGCAGGCAGCATCGCACTGGGGCGGATGATCGAACTGCGCACCCTGAGGCCCTACGAAGAAAGCGCCCTGGCGCGTATCCTTCACCTGGTTCAGGATGCCTCCCAACGAAAAGCGCCGACCGAGCAGTTTATCCGGCGGTTCGCCAAGGTGTACACCCCCATCGTTTGTGGACTGGCATTGCTGATCATACTGGTGCCTGGCTTGCTGATGCATCCCTACGTCTGGACCGACTGGCTCTACCGTGCGCTGGTTTTTCTCGTCATTTCCTGCCCCTGCGCGCTGGTGATCTCCATTCCTCTGGGTTATTTCGGCGGTATTGGCACGGCATCGCGGCACGGCATCCTGTTCAAGGGCTCCAATTACCTCGACCTGATGACCCAGGTGAACACCCTCGCCACCGACAAAACGGGCACCCTGACCCAGGGAAAATTTACCGTCAGCGCATTCGAATCGGTGCTTAACGAACTCCGTTCCCCTGCCCTGCTGGCCCTGACAGCCTCGCTCGAGCAAGCCTCCAACCACCCCGTGGCGCAGGCCCTGGTGCGTTTTGCCAGGGAAAATCAAACAACCCTGACGGCGGCCCAAGGGGTGGAAGAATTCGGAGGAATGGGGGTAAAAGGACAGGTCAACGGCCAAACCCTGCTCGTGGGCAATCTCGCTTTGATGCAAAAATTCGGTGTGGAAGGCAACTTTCCCAACCACCAGCCCGAGGGCGCTATCCGGGTGCTGATCGCCCTGAACGGGCGGCTGGCGGGGCATTTTCTGGTGGCCGACACCCTCAAATCAGACGCCACTGAGGCCATCCGCGACCTGCGCGATGCGGGCATTCGGCGCATCGTCCTGTTGTCGGGCGACCGCCCTGAAATCGCCACGATGGTGGGGCACACCCTGGGGCTCGACGAAGCCTACGGCGCGCTTTTACCCGAAGAAAAAGTGCAAAAAATCGAGGCGCTGAAAAACGACCCGGCCGTTTGTCTCGCTTTTGCCGGCGACGGCCTCAACGACGCGCCAGCCCTCGCCCGGGCCGATGTCGGCATTGCAATGGGCGGTCTGGGCGCCGACGCGGCCATTGAAACCGCTGATGTGATCATTCAAACCGACCAGCCTTCGCGGATCGCCACGGCCATCCGGATCAGTCGCGCCACACGCGCCGTGGTCTGGCAAAACATCGGTCTAGCTTTCGGGGTAAAATTGTTCGTGTTGCTGCTGGGCGCCGGCGGCCTCGCAACCATGTGGGAGGCCGTGATCGCCGACGTAGGCGTGGCCTTGCTCGCCATTTTAAACGCGGTCCGGGTGCTCCACATGCGGTTTTAATTGCCCCTGATCAGCCACACGAGGCTGTCTGACAAGTCCTTTTGCTCAACATCCTGCAAGATTTAATTTTAAATCGCGGCCAACTGACGGGGTGACTTTGGAGTCACCCCGTCAGTAATAACCTGAGTGCGATATACTATTTGCTATCCTATTCAAGGATGCAACTGATGAGACAGCCTTGATGGCCGGGGACCATCAACTTACTGGATCGTCACCGGGAAAGTCACGTCGAAATCCGTTTCGCCGGTCGCGTCGGGGTTGGAAGCGGATTTGTCGGGCTCGTGTTTCAGCACGATGTTGACGCTGCCACTGGAAGCGGCGCCGGCAACCCATTGGGTATCGAGGCGGAAAGGTTTGCCGTTGTCGTCGGTGTCCGTAGCGGTGATGGTCACATTGGCCAGGCTGATATTGTACACCAACAAATGCGCCGTGTTTTCTGCTTCTATTTCCTCCGTAATATCGTCTTCCGGCGTTTTGCTGCGGTCGTACACATGGATGTGGCAATTGTAGGTTTTGCCGGCAGCCAGCGCGATGGTTTCGATTTCGGGGTTGTTGCCGCCGGGCCCGTCGGTGTCGTTCCATTCAAATTCATGGTCCAGCGAGCCGTCCGTCGCCGTCAGGTGTACGACGACGGTGGTAATATTTTCCTGTTCCGTTTCGGCTTTGTCGCTTTTGCAGGCAGTCAGGCCGAGGGTGAAGAGGAGGAAAGGGAGCGAGATTTTTACAAATAAATTTTTCATAGTCAATAAGTTAAATGGTTTTTTAAAAAATTTCAACAACAAAAATGCGCCCTCAGCCAAAGGTCAATTTGGCCCGAAGGCTCAGGTTGAGCCCCGGTTCGTCGGCGTAGTAGCGGAAAAAATTCAGGTACTCCCGATAGCGCAGATTGGTCAGGTTCTGAATGTTCAAACCCACTTCCAGCGGCCGGTCTTTCCAGTGGAATGTATGCGCCGCGTCGAAGCCGAGGGTCGTGTAGCCGGCAGGAGCGGGCTTCAGCAGTCCGGCATCGGGAATTCTGGTTTGTTGCAGGGTCGTGGAAGCCAGCAGCCGGATAAAAGTCTCCCCGGCCTTATCCGCGTTTGCAAGCGACCATTTCAGGCCGTATTGAAACCGGTCGGCCGGCATCAGCGGAAGCCAGTCGTGGTAAGAACTGCCCTCGGCGGAGTCGCTGGCTACCCGGTAGCCGCGCAACAGCGAAAGCCGACCTTCGGCCGACCATTGGCGGACAATGGGCAATGACACACTGGCGTCCAGCCCTTGCAGCACCGCGTCGTCCTGCGCGTAGAAATAAGCCGGAAACGCCCCGCGGACCGTCAAAACAAAGGTATTCTGCGGGTCGAGGTAGATAAAATCGCGAATCCTGTTGCGGTAGAGGGTCAGCGTGAGGTCGGCTTTTTCATCCTGCCAGTTGAGCGTCAGGTTGGTGTTCCAGGCCTTTTCGGGCGCCAGGTCGGGGCGGCCCTGTTCGTAGGTGCCGGCGCCGTGGTGCACCCCTCGGGCAAACAGTTCGTTGACGTGCGGCGGGCGCCAGGCCAGCCCCGAGTGCAGAGTCAGCGACCATTTTTTTGAAAGGTGATACACCACGCCGCCGGCAAACGAGGCGTTGCCAAAATGCACCGTGGTATCCAGATCGACCAGATTGCCGGTGGTCAGCGCCTGACTGAGCCGGTAGTCGTATCGGGCGCCCCATTCCAGTTCCCAGGGCACGGGGTACTTCCGCCAGCGCTCCGAAATCCAAAGCGAACCGCCGTAGTTCTGGTAGTCGGGAATGAATCCGCCGCGACCGACGACGTTCTTCTGGTACTGGGCCTGAATGCCCACCCCGCCTTCCCAATGTCGGATCGGGAAATGTTCCAGCGCGGCGTCCACGGTGTTGGTCCAGAGTTGGAAACCGACCTGCGGTTTGTCGGCCGACGAGGAATTGGCGCGCACGACGTCGTATTCCTTGCGGTCGTTGGCCTGAAAGGAATAGCGGGCAGTCAGTTTCCAGGTTTCCGACAATCGATTTTGCACCTTGTATTTCAACACATTATGTGCAACCTGCTGATAAGGCCGGTCGATTTTGTACGTAAACACGTCCGGGTTGTTCAGCGGGCTGTCGCTGGCGATGGCTTGCTGGAGGTCGGTGATGTTGCCGATATGCGACGAGCGCAGGATCGCCAGCTGCTGCGAGAACCTGGACACGCTGACGTCGTGCGTCCAACGGCCGTTTTTCCAGCCAGCGCTTGCCGAAAAGTCGAACTCTGCGACGCCCGTATTGCCCAGCCGGTAGTCGGGGGCTTTCAGGTTGCCGCTTCGTTTGACCGTGCCCTGGAGGCGCAGAGCGAGCGAACGCCCGGGCAAATGCCAGTCGACCGCGCCGGCCGCTACCCCACCCCATCCGTTGGACACGGCGCCCAGGGTCAGCCAGCCGCCGACACCTGCTTTTTCGCGCAAGGGAGCGGGTTCCAGCACCACGGCGCCAGCCAGGGCGCCTACACCGTAACGCAGCCCTGCCGCACCTTTCACCACCGTTATTTTTTCGGCGGTAAAGGGGTCGATCTCCGGCGCGTGCTCGCTGCCCCATTGCTGGCCTTCGAGCGCGACGCCGTCGGACACAATGGCGATCCGATTGGAGTGCAGCCCCTGAATAACCGGCTTGGCAATGGTCGAGCCCGTGTTCAAAGTGGTTACACCCGGCAGTTTTTTGAGCGTTTCTCCAAGGTTGACGCCCTGGGTAGCCGCCAAATCGGCCGATTCAACGGTGCTTTCCGCCTGTACTGGGGCCGGAGGGAGCGCTTTTTCGGCAATCACGACCTCGCCCAGCACGGCATTGTGCAGCAGGTGAAAATCGGTCGCCACATTTTCGGTCAGGCGGACCACTTGCGTCAGGTGCGCGCACTCCACGTGCCGTACTTCAATGGTGTAATCCTGCCCCGCGCAAAGGTTGGGAATGGCGTAATTGCCGTTTTCATCCGTCACGGCGCCACGATCCACTTCTGTGATATGAATAGAGGCATAGGCCAGAGGTTCACCGGTTTCGGCCTCGGTGACACGGCCCTGTAATACGACGTGGCAATCCTGGGCCTCGACAAGTGTCGCAGCCCCCAAAACAAGGAATGCCAGCAAGCCGAATCGCTTCGCTCGCATGGTTAAATACTTGATAATGCGTTAAATAAAAAAGGAATGGCGCTCCTGACCGGGACGGCCGGGAGCAAACAGAGGGCTAAAAAACGGCCCTCGGCAGGAAGGATCAGGCAGCGGGAGGACCTCTGAGCGGCGTGTGATCGAATGCCAGACAGGTGAAGGCCGTACGGTAGGCAAACTCCGTTTTAACGCCCGGCAAGGCGGGCAATACGGGCATAAAAATGTCGGGCAATACGTCGGTGACGGCGAAGCACATGTCGCACACCTGGCAGTCTTCGATGGAAAACCGCTGGTCGTGCAGGTGGATTTTGCCGCCTTCCTTGTCGGAGATGGCCGAACAGGCATGCCGCTCGTGGGCATGGTGGTGATGTAGTAACAGGCCGTGCGCGGTCTTCGTCAGAAGCGAAGCCACGAACAAAAATGCCAGCGATAAGGCGACATTTTTTCTAAAATTGGCACTGTGCATCATAATCCCGTGTCCGGAAACAGGGTACAAAAGTAAGCGCCTGTTCGGCAATTTGGCTGTTCATCCGTTTTTTGGCTCAAAAATGACGAAACCCCGGGGGCTGAGCCCTCGGGGTTTCGTGTTGTTTATTCGGCTTCTTCGGCAATGTTGGTATCTGTCTGGCGAGCCGGACGGTTGCCGCCTGTTTTTTCCTTGTGGCGAACCAATTGGCGGCGAAGCGTATCAAGGGAGGCATCGATGGCCGATTCAAAGGTGCGGCTGGATTTGCGATCGACTAAAAAACCGCCGGGAACATGAAGACGAATTTCGGTAATCTTTTCCTGGACTTTCCCGCCCGTCTCCTGTAATTTGAGATGGACTTCTGCGTCTTTGATCCAGGAAGACATTCGGTCGAGGCGACTGAGTTTTTTCTCGATATACGCGATCAATTTTGCATCAACATGGAAGTGCTGGGATTGCACACTTAGGTTCATCATAAGCACACAAATTTTGTAAGGTGAACAATTTGGTCACAGTGAAATATTTGAAGGGAGAATACGGTAAAGGAAGCCGTGGTGGGACGTTGAATGACGTTTTGAAAATAACCGTTTTGACTTCGGTTTGTTTCATAGTGACGGCTTCCTGTTACCGTGAGTGATTTTCTTGCAAACGTGCCGGAGCACGCTCGCTCCAACATCTTGAAGACGCCCGAGAGAGCGCTTTTATTTTTTCAACACCCAATTTTACCAGTAGTTTAATTTTCAAACAAACTTTTTAACTAAAATTTTTGATTTACATTTTAATAAAAAACATACTATCATAAAATTGTAATTTTTAAGTCAAAAATTTCAAGTAAAAAGACAAGGGCCAATCTTTACAAGTTAAAAAAAGAAATTATAAAATACGGTTTTGACTCGTATTTGCCAAAATCTTCGCCATAATTAATCTACGGATTAGCCCGACCTTCACCTCCGAAATAAACACTTTTCAATTGCCATGTCAGCCATACACATCGCCTCCGCTTCCGTGTCTTCGAGCCCCAAAATCACCGCCCTTTTCGAACAACAACTGGCGAATGCGCCTAAAATCGGACGAAGCACGGTGCGCGAACGCAAAATGAAACTTCGGCGCCTGCACGACTGCCTGCTGCGGCGTCGGGAGGAAGTGTACCAGGCCATGGCAGCCGACTTCAAAAAAGGCGTAACCGAGGTCAATATTTCGGAGATCGGGGTGATCAATACCGAAATCCGGCACACCATCCGGCACCTGAGTTCCTGGCTGACACCCAAAAACGTGGGCACCCCGATCATGCTGATCGGCACGCGCTCGGAAATCCGTTACGAATCCAAAGGCGTTTGCCTGATCCTCTCTCCCTGGAATTTTCCGTTCAACCTGACTTTCGTGCCGCTTATTTCGGCGATTGCCGGCGGCAACTGCGTCATTTTGAAACCCTCCGAATACACGCCGCATTGCTCTGCCCTGATCAAAAGTATTGTGGAAGAATGTTTTGCGCCGGAGGAAGTCTGCGTCGTGGAGGGCGACGCCAATGTCGCCCGTGAACTGACCGAGTTGCCGTTTCACCATATCTTTTTCACCGGCAGCCCCGAAGTCGGCAAGCGGGTGATGGCCGCGGCCGCGCGGCATTTGTCGTCGGTCACACTCGAACTGGGCGGCAAAAGCCCCGTGGTGGTCGACGAGACCGCCAACCTCGACGTGGCCGCCGCCAAAATCGCCTGGCTGAAAGCCATGAACGCCGGACAGTGCTGCATCGCCTGCGACTACGTGCTGGTGCATGAAAGTGTGAAAGACCGGCTGCTGGACAAGATTGCAGCAAAGTTGCGCCACTTTTACGGCGACACGCCCGAGGCCCGCAAGGCTTCGCCAGACTATTGTCGCATGGTCAACGACCGGCATTACGAGCGGGTAAAAAGCCTGCTCGACGATGCCGTTTCACGCGGCGGGCGCATTGCGTTTGGCGGCGTGCTCGACCCGGCAGAGCGGTATTTCGAGCCTACCGTGCTCACCGACGTGCCCGAGGAATCGACCATCTGGACGGAAGAAATTTTCGGGCCGCCGCTGCTGGTGCGGCCCTACCGTACGCTCGAAGAAGCGATTGCCTGGATCAATGCCCGTCCGCGACCGCTGACCATGTACATTTTCAGCGCCCGACGCCGCAACATTGAAACCCTGCTGAGCGAGACGCGGGCCGGTGGCGGCTCCGTCAATGACACGGGCATCAATTTTTACCACAACGACCTGCCTTTCGGTGGCATCAACACCAGCGGCATCGGCAAATGCCACGGCTACGCGGGTTTTCTCGAATTCGTCAATCAAAGGGGAGTCACGTACCAAAACCGGATTTTCCCGCACACCAACCTGTTTCAGCCACCCTACACGTCGAAACTGGCCAACACCATCGTGCAAGGCGTAATGCGCTGGTTCTGAGACCATTTAACGCGGTCAGACCAGTTCGGACAAGCACTTTTTCAGGCTGTCCTGCCAGTGCGGGATGTCGAGCCCGAATTGCGCCTTGATCTTCGTCTTGTTCAGCACACTGAACGGCGGGCGGCGGGCAGGGGTCGGAAAATCGCGCGTTTCGATCGGCAACAGCCGCACCTTGGCGGCTGTCTGGTCGAAAATGGCATGGGCAAAGTCGTACCAGCTGGCCACCCCCTCGTTGGAATAATGCCAGACGCCTGCAAAATCGGGCAGTGCGACCTCCTGGCGTTCCACTTTTTGAATAATATGCAGCACCGCCTCCGCCAGATCGGGGGCATAGGTCGGCGTACCGATCTGATCGCAAACGACCCTGACTTCGGGGCGTTCGGCGGCCAGGCGGAGCATGGTGCGCACGAAATTGTGGCCGTGCGCGGCGTACACCCAGGAGGTGCGGATCACCATGGTATGCGGGTGCGCGGCCAGGGCGGCGCGCTCGCCGGCCAGTTTGGTTCGGGCATACACGCCTTTGGGGCTGACCGCGTCCGTTTCCTTGAGGGGGGTGTTTGACTTTCCGTGGTACACGTAGTCGGTAGAGAAATGGATCAGCGGAATACCCGCTTCAGCACAGGCCTGCGCCAGATTTTTCACTCCTTGCACATTGATGCGGCGCGCCCGTGCGGGCTCGCTTTCCGCCTTGTCGACGGCAGTGTAAGCCGCGCAATTGACACACCAGGCAGGGCGGTGTTGTTTAAAAAAAAGCGCGACAGCGCGCCGGTCGGTGATGTCGAGATCTGCCGAACCGGCAAACAGGAAGGGATATTGCGGGAATCGGGCGGCCAGGGGGCGAAAACATTGTCCCAGTTGGCCGTTGGCGCCGGTGATGAGAATCATGGGGCAAAATAAATGCTTCCGCTGCTCAAAATCATTGCTATTCAAGGTACGCAGCCGGTAAATTTAGGCTACATCCTTTCTTCAAAATGACCAGTTTATGAATTATCAAGACATCCGGGACCTCGTCTCGCACAATGAAATCGACAATGCGTTAACGGCCCTGCTCAACCTCGCGCAGGAAGACAAGGCGCGCAGCCAGCGTTTTCGCGACGACCTGATCATCCTCAGTCAGCGCTTCGAAAAACTGAAACACAAGGAGAACAGCGGAGAACTTTCCCTGCCCGAAATCAGACAGGAAAACGCCGCTTTTATGACCACCTTGCTCTCCCTGATGCAGGAAATGGAAACCGGCAAACCGGCTCAGGAACCGATGGCCGCGCCGCCCGCCAATCCGGCTAACTCGCCAAATAAAGGAAAAGGAATCTGGCTGTATATCCTGCTGGGTATTGGTCTGCTGGCGGTGGTATTCTGGCTGTCGCAAAACGGCGGCGGTACATCTGACGGCAACAAAACGGTCGATCCACCACCCGGCGTGATCGACCAGATCGTCGATATCAACGGTATCTGGCCCACCAACCACCCGCCCCTGACCTACCGAATCGATCAGAACGGCCGCTCCTACACCTGGCGCGTGGTGGGCGCCCCTGATTCGGGCACCGGGCGTATCGAGGGCGATAACATCATTTCCACGATCGGCGGTCGCGATGTGGTGTACTTCGTCAATGCCAGGTTCCCCGACGGGCGGCCGTCCGAGTTGCGTACGCATGACGCCCAGTTTTCGGGCATCGTGCTGATCCGGGAGCAGTGACGGGTGTTTTTATAGTGGACAGGGGGAACAGGATATGTACAGGATAAATCGGCTTCACCACAAAAGTTGATCCTGTAAATCCTGTTGACCCTGTCTGTGCTTTTTCGGGGCAATGCCCCGATGATAGAGGCACGGGGCGGAACCCCGCGCCAGCGGGGCAGTGACGGGTGTTTTTATAGTGGACAGGATGAACAGGATAAGTATAGGTTAAAACGGCTTCACCACAAAAGTTGATCCTGTAAATCCTGTTGATCCTGTCTGTGCTTTTTCGGGGCAATGCCCCGATGATAGAGGCACGGGGCGGAACCCCGCGCCAGCGGGACAGGATTAACAGGATTGACAGGGTTGATATTTACACAGAAAAAGAGTCTTTGCCCCGTTTCATCCTGCCAATCCTGTTCATCCTGTCAACCACTCTCCTGTCTGCCGAAACGCCGGGGCAGTACCTGCTTTTTCCTACATTCGCCGCCAAATCCGGCGTATGAAAGCTACCCTTCTCTCTGTATTCCTGTTGTGGAGCAGTCTGCTGGCTGCCCAGTCAAGCGGCTCCCCCCAAACCTTGACGATTCGAAAAACCGACAAGACGATCGTGCTCGACGGCGCCCTCGACGATGCCGCCTGGCAAAACGCCCAGGTAGCGACCGATTTCCGGCGGCAGTTTCCGGTCGACACCGGGCTCGCCACGGCCCGCACGGAGATCCGCCTGTGTTTCGACGGCGAATTTCTCTACGTCGGCGCGGTCTGCTGGCAGGCGCGCGAAGACTACACGGTGCAAAGTCTCAAACGCGATTTTGTCTCAGGCACCTCCGATGCCCTGAATGTGCTGATCGACCCTTACAAGGACGGCCTCAACGGTTTTTTCTTTGGCGTCAACCCGCTCAACGTGCAGCGCGAAGCCCTGATCGACAACGGGCAAACCTTTTCCTTCGAATGGGACAATCGCTGGAATTCCGCCATCCAGAACCTGCCCGACCGCTGGGTGGTGGAGATGGCGATCCCGTTCAAAACCCTGCGGTACAAGGTGGCCGAGGGGGAAAATTCGTGGCGGATCAATTTTGTCCGCACCCGGCTGAAAAACTGGGAAGTGAGCAGCTGGCAGCCTGTTCCGCAGCAGTTCGTCCCCAACAATATCGCTTTTGCGGGCCCTTTGCTTTGGGAAAGCCCGCCCCCGAAACCCGGCGCCAACGTAGCCCTCATCCCCTACGTCTCCGGCCGAACCGACGTCAACTACCTGCGCGACGACAATACCCGGGAGTTGATCAAAAAAAATACGTCGGGAGACTTTGCGGCGGGCGGCGACGCCAAAATCGGGCTGACCCCTTCGCTGAACCTCGACCTCACGTTCAATCCAGATTTTTCGCAGGTGGAAGTCGACCGGCAGGTGACCAACCTGAGTCGTTTTGAACTGTTTTTTCCTGAAAGGCGGCAGTTTTTTCTGGAAAACCGCGACCTGTTCGCCATGTTCGGGTTCCCGGGCACCCGGCCGTTTTTCTCCCGTCGAATCGGCCTGGGCTACAACCCTGTCAAAGGGCGGACCGAGACGGTGCCCATTGTGGCCGGCGCGCGCCTGAGTGGAAAGATCAACGACGAATGGCGGGTCGGCTTGCTCAACATGCAAACGGCAAGGGTGAAATGGGACACGTCCCAGGCGCTGCCAGCAGCCAATTTCACGGTAGCCACGGTGCAAAAAAAAGTGTTCGGCCGCTCGGCGGTGAGCGCTATTCTGGTCAACAAAGTGAATGTGCTGCATCCCCTGACCGAAACGCAAAAGGCGGGTTATGAGCCCTGGAACCGCGTAGCCGGACTGGAATACAACCTTTACTCGCGCGACAACCGCTGGGAAGGCGAATGGTACTACCACCGCTCTTTCTCGCCCGATCCACAAAAACGCGGCCAGACACTGGCCCATTTTCTGGGCTTTTCCGACCGCCATTTCAACAGCCGGCTGGGCTATATTCTGGTAGACAGCAGCTACAATTCCGAGGCCGGGTTTGTGCCCAGAGTCGGTTATCAGAGTTTTTTCCCGGGGGCAGGTCTGACTTTTTACCCCAAACACCCCTGGATCAACACCTGGGGGATCGACGTCAACGGCGACCTGACGTACAGCCTCGGCTTTAAAGAAACCGATCGCGATGTAGGCATCAGTGTTGGGTTCGAAACAAAACAACAGGCCTCGCTCAATCTGGGTTTCTACAACGAGTACACCTACCTTTTCGAGCCCTTCGACCCGAGCAATCAGGACGCCGAGCCGCTGCCGACAGGCGGTTATTCCTACTCGAGCGTTTCGATCGACGGAGCCACGAGCCAGAGCCGCGATTTGCAGGCCAGCCTGAGCCTCTCTGCCGGCGAGTTTTTTAACGGCTCCATCTTCAACGCCGACGGCGAGTTGGTGTACCGTCTGCAACCTTACGGCACCGTAGCGGTCACGTACAGCTACAACCTGATCAAATTGCCACGGCCCTACGCCTCGGCCGATCTTTGGCTGGTCGGCGCCCGCACGGAACTGGCTTTTACGCGCAACCTGTTCGCCAGCGCTTTTTTGCAATGGAACACGCAGGACAACAATTTCAACATCAATACCCGGATTCAATGGCGTTTTGCGCCCGTCTCTGACGTATTTTTGGTCTATACCGACAATTCGTTCGCCCAGCAGATCGAGCATACGCCCGTTCGTTTTTTCACCCCTAAAAACCGAGCCCTGGTGGTCAAAGTCGTGTACTGGCTCAATGTGTAGCCGACGACTTTCCTCACCTGATAAAATAGAAATTTGCAGCAGCCGTTTTACCTTGGCTAAAAACCAACTGCCACAACAAACCATTCTAACCGGTTGACATGAAACATTTTCTGCCCTTTTTCCTCCTGTTCAGCATTCCACTGCTGCTCTCCGATTGTAAAACCCTGAGTTCCCGAAAAAGCAACACAACGACGCCCCGCGGCCGTGCAGCCAGTACAACTGCCATGGCAGTGACGCCCGGCGCCGACGCCAATCGCGGCTACGCCGACCAGTTCAGCACCGCCGCCATTGCCGAGATGAACCGCACGGGCATCCCGGCCAGTATCACCCTGGCGCAGGGTATTCTGGAAAGCGGCGCGGGACAAAGCCCCCTCGCCCGCGAAGCCAACAACCACTTCGGCATTAAATGCGGCAACGACTGGAACGGCCCGACCTACCGCAAAAAAGACGACGACCGCAACAGCAATGGCGATCTGATCGAATCCTGTTTCCGCAAATACCGCGACCCGAGCGAATCGTACTACGACCACAGCGAATTCCTCCGCGACCCGCGCAAAGCCAACCGCTATGGTTTTCTGTTCAACCTCGACCGAAAGGATTACCAGGGCTGGGCAAAAGGCTTGCAATCAGCCGGTTACGCTACCTCGGGCACCTATGCTTCCCAACTGATCAGCCTGATCGAGCGCTACCAGCTGTACGTGTACGACGACCCGAGCACCGTGCCCAGTCCGCCGCCGGTAACACAACCCTCGGACAACAACGGCAACGCCAACAATAGCGGAAACAATACTTCCGGTACGGGCAACAAACCCGAGCAGCCGGGCTCTACCACCTCCGGCGGAAGCACCAACCTGCCGCCCATGGAGCGCATCCGCACCATTAACGACACCAAAATGGTAAGCACGCAGTCGGGCGAAACCCTGAGCGATATTGCCCGTATGTACAGCCTGCCGGTGGTGCGCGTTCAGTCGTACAACGACAACGGCTACACCATGAGTCAAAAATTGCCGGCCGGCACGACGGTGTTCATCCAGCGCAAATACGACCGCTACCGCGGCCGCGCCAGCAGCCATTTTATCAAAAAAGACCAGACCATGTTCGAAGTGTCGCAGATTTACGGCGTACAACTGCCCGCGCTGCTCAAACGCAACAACATGGTGCACGGCGAAGAACCCGCAACCGGCGAAAAAATCCTGCTGCGCGGCAAACGCAACGCGGGTGAAAAACCGCGTTTGCGCGAAAGCACGGCAACTGCCGGCAATAACACCGTTTCGCAGCCCGCGACGCCGACGCCGGGCCAGCCCGACAACAAGACCGACTCCACACCGCTGCCCGTTTCGGGCTCGGGCAATGGCAATAGCATGACGCCCGACTCCGGCGAAGTACTGTTCGAGATCGGTGGCGAAGAGCCCAAACCGGCCCCGCCGCCCGCCAAACCCGTGCAGCCGACGGAGCCCACCCTGCCGCCGCCATCGACGTCGGGCGCGACCTATCCGGGCGAAAAACCCAAGCCTGCTACCGACACCACCACTCCTGCGGGGCAGCAGAAATACTACACCGTGGAAAAAGGCGAAACCCTGTTCAGGGTAGCCCAGAAGTTCAACACGACGGTGGCCAAACTCAAACAACTCAACAACCTGAAAAGCGATTACATTCAGGCAGGCCAGCGTTTGAGGGTCAATTGACCGGCCAGGCAAGCCTTTTTTCAAAAGGAGCGCAAAGCAGCGGTGTGCGGGCTTTGCGCTCTTTTTTTAATTTATACCCTTTGCGCGCCATTTTCACCGCGGAGGCGCGGAGACGCAAAGGGTTCGCGAATTTCGTTGCGTCTTTGCGTCTCCACGGTGAAAATATGCAGGTGAGTATAACCAGAAAAACATCGTCCCTGACCTGGCAGCGCGATTTGCACACAATTTCCGACCTTGGCAGTCTGAAACGGACCCTGATTTTGCCCTGATACTTTTTTTAATCCGAAAGTCTAAATGCCGCCATTGCGGCCAACACTTTGACACACACACGCTTTTTATATGCTATCCGTCCGACTTCGACTCCTGTTCTCCCTTTCCCTTCTTGCCACACAATTCCTGTCTGCCCAAAACAGCACCGTGCCCGACGTGCGGGTCAACATGCTCGCCCAACTGCGCTATGTAGAGCAATTCAAGGTGCTTGCCATGGCCGAAAGAGAGCGCACGGGCATCCCGGCCAGCATCACGCTGGCGCAGGCCATTCTCGAAACCAATGGCGGCCAAAGCCTGCTGGCGCGCGAAGCCAACAACCATTTCGGCACCAAATGCAGCGCCCAGTGGAAGGGCAAAACCTTTTTTAAAAATGACGACGAAACCGACGTCGACGGCAACCCGGTCGAGTCCTGCTTTCGCCTCTACACCCGCCCGCAGGATTCCTACGCCGACCACAGCAAATTCCTGAAACGCCGCCGCTACGCGTTCCTCTGGAAACTCGAGCCCACCGATTATCAAGGCTGGGCCACAGGACTCGATACCGCCGGCTATTCCTTTGCAGAGGGCTACGGTCAAAAACTGATCGACATCATCGACCGCTACCACCTTTACCTGTACGACGACCAAAAGTCGGCCGGGTTCACGGGAGAAGCCAATGCCTTGCAGCGCCGGCTGGGCTGGCTGAACAACACGCCCGTCGTGCTGGCAGAAGAAGGCGAAACCCCCGCCGGACTGGCCCGCGCCTTCGGACTCAGCCCGGCCGACGTGGTGCGGTTCAACGACGAAGGCTACGACGAAGCGGAGGCTTTGCCCGAAGGGACCTTTATTTTTCTGGCTGAAAAAGCCGACGACTGGCAAGGCCGATTTGTGTACCACACCGTACTGGAAGGCGAAACCCTGTTCTCCATCGCCCAGGTGTACGGTATCCGGATGGATGCCCTGCGCCGCCGCAACCGCTTCGCACAGGGAGAGGACGTGCAGCCGGGCGACAAGGTGCAGATACGGGAACCCCTGCCCGAACCGCCGCCCGCGTTTGTCGTCACCAACGAAACGCCCGCGCCCGAAAGTTTTGACATCCTGCTCACCGACGCCGAGGCCCAGCGGCTTTTTCCGGTAACGACCGAAGACGAGGAGGAGGATGCGGTGCCGACCATTCAATTGTCGGAAGACGCCGGCCTGTACACAGTGCAACCCGGGGACACGCTTTTTTCCATCGCCAAACGTTTTAACACGAGCGTGGAGCAACTGAAAGTGTTGAACAAAATGGGCAGCACGGTGGTCAAAACCGGGCAAAAAATCAAAACCCGCTGAACGATATGGAGCCATTAGCCAATGATACCCCCAAAGACCGCGACCTGGCCCGGCTGGATGCGCTGGCGCAGTTTCTGGACAACCGTTTCCGGGTGCCCGGAACCAACCTGCGGTTCGGCCTCGACGCCGTGATCGGGCTGGTGCCCGTAGCCGGCGACGTGGTCGGGTTGATTTTGTCCTCTTATTTGTTCTTCATCATGGCGCGGCGCGGCGCGGGCCCGCTGATCATGCTGCGCATGGTGTTCAATTTTTTGGCGGACGCGGCCGTGGGCGCCATTCCGTTTCTCGGCGACCTGTTCGATTTCGGTTTCAAGGCCAACACGCGCAACGTGGTTTTACTAAAAAACTACTACGCCGAGGGGAAAAAACGCCCGCATATCGGGTGGTCGCTGGCCCTGTTTTCCGTCCTGTTTCTTGGCATGGTCGGCGCCTCGGTCTGGCTGATCGGCCTTGGTTTTTATAAAATAATGAATTTTCTGGGGGGCCAGATTCTGTAAAAATAGCTGCCGACGCAACAGATCAGGCCGAAAGGCACTTATTTCGCCCCAACAAACCACACTGGTGCCTATGTTGCGTCTTCGCCTTCTTCCCCTGTTCCTGCTCGTTTTGCCCCTGGCTGCCCGCGCGCAGTCGGCCGCTTTTACCCTGTCCGACAGCGCGTTTATCAGCCTGATTACGGCTGCGCCCGGCGCAGAACTGTACAGCACTTTCGGGCACAGCGCCATCCGGGTCAAAGATCCCGCACGCAACTTCGACCGTTGTTACAACTACGGCACCTTTGATTTCGACCAGCCCAATTTCTACCTCAACTTTTGCCGCGGCAAGCTCCTTTACTACCTCAATGTGGAGCGCCACAGGGATTTTGAATACGAATACCTGATGGATCGGCGCGCGCTTCGCGAACAGACGCTCAACTTCGACGCCAGCCAAAAACAGGAACTGTTCAACCTGTTGCAGGAAAACGCACTGCCGCAAAACCGCGAGTACAAATACGACTTTTTCTACGACAACTGCGCAACCCGCATCCGCGACATCGTGGAAAAAGCGCTGATGTACCAAGTGTTTTTCGATTCGACCACCACGAAAAAGGGCACGACCATGCGGCAATTGCTCAAGCCTTATCTGCTGGACAAACCCTGGACGCGCTTCGGCATCGACCTGATTCTGGGCCAGGCTGCCGACCGGGTGGCGGAGCCCAAGGATTTTATGTTTCTGCCTGATTATCTGCATGATGTGTTCGGCGCTACCCGCCTGCCCGACGGTCGCCCTCTGGTGTCGAGGGAGACGCAATTGCCGCCCGAGGGTTTTTCGAACGAGCAAGTCCAGACAGGTTGGCTCGACCATCCCTTGCTCGTCACGACCCTTCTGGCCCTGATCGGGTTGTTCAGTCTGTCCAATCCGCGCACCGAGCGTTTTTTCGACCCGATCTTCTGGTTCGTACTGGGCGCACTGGGGCTGGTCATGTTTTTGATGTGGGTGGCAACCGACCACTCCGCCACGAAAACCAACTGGAATCTGCTTTGGGCTTTGCCGACGCACCTCCTGTTTTTCTGGCGAAGGACGCGGAGCGAACTGGTGGAAAACTATTTTACCGGCGTGTCCATCCTTGCCGCGCTAACGCTGGTGTTTTGGGCGTTCATCCCGCAGGCAATGCCCGTCCCTGCCATTCCGATTGTCGTATTGGTGGCCGTGCAAGGCGCCTGGCGGCGTTATTGGAGAAAAGAAAAGCCTTCGGAGGAAGGGGAGATTGCGTGAAATTACGGCGCGTGAACAGCCCAGATTTTCAGCGTACTGTCGTCGCTGGCCGAAATCAGGCCACCCGGGAGCCAGAGCAGGCGGTTGACTGAATTAATGTGGCCGCCATGGCGAATGGTGTCGATCACCTTGAGCAATTCGAAGCTGGCGGCGTCCCAGATTTTTATGGTTTTGTCGCGGCTTGCCGTGGCAAAAAAGCGACCATCCGGAGAAAAGACGAGGTGGTTGAGGGTGTACCAGTGCGCGGCCTGTTCTTTTACCAGTTTGAAATTTTCCCCGGCATCCCAAATGCGCAGCATCGCATCGCGCCCCCCGCTGAGCAAATAGCGGCCATCGGGCGACCAGGCCACGCAGAATACCGAATTGGCATGCGCCGCGGCGAGCGTAGTTTTCAAGGCAAAGGTTTCAGGGTCAAGCAAATAGATCGAGTTATCGCTGCATGCTGCCGCCAGCAGGTGGCGGGATGGCGACAGGGCCAGGGCACGCAGGGACTGAGCCGACAATTGTATCGATTCGAGCGCGCGGCCCTGTTCAGCAGACCAGCGCGTCAGCACCCCATCGCCGCCGGCGCTCAGCACCTGATCGCCGAAATGCAGCAAATCGTAGACTCCCTTGTGGTGGTGGGCGATGTCGCGCCCTTTCGACGGCTCGGCCAGATCGACCCAATGCAGGCCGCCGTTCATGTCGCCGCAGACCAGTTTTTGGGCGCCCAGCGGCAGCATCGCAAAAACACGGCCGCCCGTGTCGGCGATCACGCGGCCGGTTTCGGGGTTGTCGAGGGACCACTCGACCACCCAGCCATCGCCGCCGGCCGAGCGGAAACAGCCCGTATTTTCCCCTTCACACAAGGCATAGAGGGCAGCCCTGTGGCCGGTGCATGTATGTAAAAGATGGACTTCCATAGCGGTAACCGGCTTGTTCCGGCCCCGGCTTATTTATCGTCGCCGAAAAAGGCCAGGATTTTATCTGCCAGTTCCATTCCGATAAACGACTGTGCCTCGATGGTGCTGGCGCCGATATGCGGCGTGCACGACACTTTTGGGTGCCGCAGCAAGGCTTCGCGAGGGGTCGGTTCGTTTTCGTACACATCGAGGCCAGCGCCGCCGACCTGTCCGGAATCGAGTGCTTCGAGCAGCGCCTGCTCGTCGATCACCCCGCCTCGGGAGGTATTGATCAGGACTACTCCGTTGCGCATTTTGGCAATTTCCGCGGCTTCGATCACGGCACGCCCGCTGCCGGGCAGGTGGAAAGTGATGTAGTCCGATTCGCGGAGGATTTTGTCAAACGACTCCGTGCGGATGTTGATGTTGATTTTCATGTCCGGGAAGCTGTGCAGCTGGAGCCCGACTTCCGCTTCGCCGACAAAGGGGTCGTGTGCGCGCACATTCATCCCGATACCCAGGCCGATTTTGGCGACTTCCTGCCCGATCCGGCCGAAACCGATGATGCCGAGCGTGCGGCCGCGTAGTTGCGCGCCGGTTTCGAAGTTCTTTTTGAGTTTTTTGAAATCGGCGCCGGCGGCCATTTCGCGGTTGCTGAGATGGATCATGCGCGACAGGGCGAAGATGTGGCCGAAAGTCAGTTCGGCAACCGCCCGCGAGGACGCGTTCGGAGTATTGAACACCGAAATGCCTTTCGACTGCGCGTATTCCACGTCGATATTGTCGAGTCCTACCCCACCCCGGGCAATAATTTTGAGGTTTTTGCCCGCGTCGATCACCTCCCGGTTCACCTTGGTGGCACTGCGAACGATCAGTACATCATATTCTCCAATGCGCTCGGGGAGCGTTTCCTGGGGAATTTTGTCTTCGTCGACGATGTAGTTGGCTTCTTCGAGGAGCAGGCGGCCGTCCGGATGGATGCCGTCATTGGCGAGTATCTTTACCATGATTTTTGTCTAAAAAGGGCCTTTTTTCGCCCTTCCGATTTCGGCGGCAAAGATAGTTTTTGGGGAAAGAATAAAAGGGTCAGCTTTCCGAATATTATTTCCCGGGCGTCTGAGCCCAAAAGTCATGCAGGGCCTCGGCCATTTCCACAGGCTTTTCTTCCTGTACAAAATGGCCGGCATCCTCGAAACGAACGACCCTTGCATGAGGCAGGGCGGCAACCCATTTGTCGAGTTCGTAAGGCGGCACGAAGCGGTCTTTCATTCCCCAGAAAACAAGGATGTCTTTGTCCAGCAATTTGTCGCGTTGCGCCCACAAACCGGCCCACCAATCGGTAGCATCCAGCAATTCATGCGAAAAACGGTAGGCAGCCACCCTCGAATCCGGGTTGGGCAAGGCCATTTTATAATGCCAGTGCATGGCTTTGGTGAGTCTGGAACGATCGCCGAATGCCGCCGGCATCACCACCCGCACCGGAAAATTGAACCATTTGTACATCCAGCGCCCGAAAAACGAACGCATCACCCGCGCGGGGCCTGCGTAGTGGGGGTCCTGGTCGAGCGGCCACATCCAGCCGTTGAAAAAACTGATCCTGGCGGTTCGTTCGGGGTGCTGCATCACGCTGGACATGGCGATCGACAGGCCGAAATCATTGCACACTACGTGAAAATCGCGCAGCCCCAGCCCCTCGATAAATGCCTCGAGGCGTTCGCCGTGGGCCTTGCAGCTGTAATCGGCAGACAGAGGTTTGTCGGACAAACCAAAACCCAAATGGTCGGGGGCGATGCAGCGATAGCGGTCGCGCAGCAAACCGATCAGTTCGCGCCAGCCGAACGACCACTCGGGCGTGCCGTGCACGAACAGGATCGCAGGGCCGGCGCCTTCGTCGATGTAATGCATTTTTTCACCGCCTGGCAACGTAAAATAGCGGGATTCGAAAGGGAAAAGGGTGCGGTCGGGAAACATGACAGGATGGGACATTTGACAGAGCGGTGGTTAGCGGTAGCGTTCGAGGAGCAGGGATTTCATGTCGTCGAGGGGGTATCTGGCGGGATCGGCGAGGTAATGCAGGGTGATGGCATCGATCAGGGCGAACAGGAGCTGGGCTTCCAGATCGGGCCTGGCGGCGCCCGCTTTTTCAAAATGCTCCGTCAGGTTGCTGATAATGAAGGTATTGACCTCCTCCAGTTGAGCAGCGGCAAGGTCTTGTACGGCCGACTGGAAACGCACCTTGTGCGCCAGTCGCCAGAAATTTTCATGGCTGCGCATGAGCCGGAAGGACCTTTCGATGTGCTGCGCGATGGCTTCCCGCGGATCGATCGCCGCATTGTCGTAGGGTTGCATCGTCTCGGCGATCAGCGTCAGCCCTTCCCTGATGATGGCCGCCAGCAATCCTGCCTTGTTGCCGAAGTGCCTGAAAATCAGGCCTTCCGACACCCCGGCTTCCCGGGCGATCTGGCTGGTGGGCGTTCGGTCGTAACCTTGTTCGGCGAACAGGGAAAGCGCGGTCTGGAGGATTTTTTCCTTGTTATTCATAAAAGTGAGTAATCACTCACAAATGTATGATCTTTTTTAAATTTTACACGGATAAATAAAAAACCCTCCATCGGAGCCTTGTCCGATGGAGGGTGGTGCGGTAATTATCTTGCAGGCGATACGTTAAAGATCGTCGTGTGAAGGCGGGTTTTTCCGCTCGTACATATAAGCGAGGAACATACCCAGGCCGCCGCCGATCGCGATCAGGGCGAAGTAAGTGCCGCTGGCTTCGCCGTCGGTCAGGCTGGCGATTTTGGTGATCACGATTGCCAGCAGCAAACCCAGGCCGGCGCCCATAAACATCAGCGCGTTGCGGAGCGTGCGGGAGGGGTCGGCGGTGCGGCGTTTTTTGGGGTCGAGCCCCTTTTCGATCATCGCCATGTTTTCCTTGTTTTCGAAGTAGCGGATACCCCAAACCATCAAAAAAGCGCCGAGGCTGATGGTAATTGGGATCATGAGTGCTACGATACCTTCTGCCATGTTTTGTTGTTTTTCTTGTGAATAATGATGTTTCTGTTGCTGTTATCCACTCTGACAGCATGGATGCAGTGGCAGGTTACAGTTTCGGCGAAAAAAGTTTTGAGTTTGAAGTTGGAAAGTTTAAAGTTTAAAGTTCGGGGCGGTTTGGGGTCAGGAAGTATTTTGGCCCTGCTTGGTGTTTTCACCAAGCAGCCTACTTCCGGCCGCCAGGGGTAATTGCATGGCCACTCACGAAGATTCCAGTATTCCGAAGTAGTGTGCTTGGTGAAAACACCTACGGTATGCACACAAAATGAGTTCATTGACAATTAGGTATCGTTATTTTTAGCAAAGAGGGCCTGTGCATTCACATAGGTCTGGAGTTTTTGCAGTCCCAGCCACATGGTAATTGGCCCAG
>JBGAHL010000050.1:6496-22554 GCA_044226205.1 Saprospiraceae bacterium | reverse complement strand
CCGCTTTTTCCCCCAACTCCTACCCCCTTGTTCACCCCTCCCACACCCCCCTTGTTCACCCCCCCCCCCACCCCCCCCCCCTGGGGGCGGGCCGCCCCCCCGAGCTCTTGGCCGCTCCCCCCCCCAAGGGGGGAGGGGTTGGGGGTGGGGTAAACAAGGGGGTTGAGGGAGGGGTAAACAAGGGGGAAGGAGTTGGGGTAAAAAGCGGGACTGAGGCTGGAACCAGGGCCAACAACGGAGGAGTACCCGGAGTAAAAAGTGAAGCAGGCATCGACACCCTCGACACCCTTCTCCACTGGCTTTCTACCCACAAAGACCTGCTCGAAACCAATGGTTTTTTGGTGGAGGCGCCGACGGTGGAAGGCAAGCCGCTGGCGTTGCGCACGGGCAGACTGAACATTCGGGCACAGGCTGCGGGCGACTGGTTCGATGTGCACGGGCGGGTCGAGGTGGGCGAATACTCGTTTCCGTTCAAGGCTTTGTGGCCGAATTTGCGCCGCCGCGACCGCTTCTACCGGCTGCCCGACGGCACGTATTTTCTGATCCCCGAGGCCTGGTTTGCGCGTTATGCCGAACTGGCGGAAGCCGCCCAGGATGGCCCGGACGATGCGCTGCGTTTGCCCAAAGCATTGTTTACCCTTTTGCAAAATGCGGGGCTGGAACAAGCGACGGAAGGCGTGGATTTTCCTGAAATTGATCCTGAAAAGATTGATTTTCAAGCTTCTGCCGATTTAAAAGCCGAACTGCGGCCCTACCAGTTGCAGGGCGTCAAATGGCTGGTGGGGCACTACCGCGCCGGTTTTGGCGCCTGCCTGGCCGACGACATGGGGCTGGGCAAAACCCTGCAAACTATCGCCCTGCTCCTGCATGCCAAGGCGCAACGCGGCGATCCCGGCGATCCGACCGCAGCCACGACCCAGCTCGACCTTTTCCAGTCGTACCGGCAGGAACTGCGCCCGCTCAACGCGCTCATTATCCTGCCCGCTTCGCTGGTGTTCAACTGGCAAAACGAGATCGGCCGCTTTGCGCCGTCGCTTTTTACCTATGCCCATACCGGCCCCAAACGCCTCAACGACGCCCGCGCGCTGGCCGGCCACGACGTGGTGCTCACCACCTACCACACCGCCCGGCAGGACCTCGATCTGTTGTCGAAAGTCAACTGGCACGTCATTGTGCTCGATGAAAGTCAGCAGATCAAAAACAGGTCGTCGGAAGTGTCCAAAGTGGTGCTCAGCCTGCGCGCCGACTGCAAAATATCGCTCTCCGGCACCCCGATCGAAAACTCGCTGAGCGACCTGTGGACGCAGATGGAATTCATCAACCCGGCCACGCTGGGCAGTTTCAACGCGTTTCGCGAGCAATTCATCGTGCCCATCGAAAAACGCGACGACCCCGTGGCCAAACAGCGCTTGTTCAGCCGCGTCCGGCCGTTTTTCCTGCGCCGTACCAAGGAACAGGTGGCGCCCGAGTTGCCCGCATTGAGCGAGCAACTGTTTTTCTCCGAAATGACACCCGCCCAGGAAAAACTGTACGAGCGCACCAAATCGGCTGTCCGCAACGAAATTCTGGCGCTGTTCGACGATCCCAAAACCCGCGTTCTGGCCTTGCAGGCGCTCACCCGGCTGCGTCAGGTCGCCAGCGACCCCCGACTGATCGAAGCGGACTACGCGGGCGGTTCGGGCAAATTCGACGACGTGCTGGCGCAATGGGACACTGTTCGGCGGGCAGGGCACAAGGTGTTGTTTTTCAGCAGCTTCGAGCGGCATTTGCAACTCTTTCGCCGCGAATTTGAAGCGGCGGGGCAGTCTTTCGCCTGGCTTACCGGCGACACTGCCACGGCAGACCGCGCCAGGGAGGTCAAACGTTTTCAGGAAGACGCTTCCGTGCAGGCTTTTTTTATGACGGTCAAAGCCGGCGGGGTGGGCCTCAACCTGACGGCCGCCGATTATGTGTTTCTGCTCGATCCCTGGTGGAACCCCGCCGCCGAGGACCAGGCCATCGCCCGCGCGCACAGGATCGGACAGACGCGGCCGGTCACGGCGCTGCGCTTCCTTTCGCATGGCACGATCGAGGAAAAGATCAGGCAATTGCAGGAGCGGAAGAAAAAGCTCGGGCAGGAACTGTTTGCCACGGGAGAAGACGCGCCGGTATTGTCAAGGGAAGATCTGGAATTGTTGCTGGTTTAAGGCAGGGAAAACAAGGCGCAGCGGGGCTTTGTTAAACAGGTTTATTCACTGATTTTCAATGATTTAAAAACGTCGACCATGCATTGAATCGGCAGGAAATATTTCATCTGCTGGTTAGGCGCCCTGCCGGTATGCACACCCAGCAGTTCATGGTTGGCGTTGAGCACGGCGCCGCCCGAGGAGCCAGGTTGCGAAAAGATGCGGTAGATGGTTCTTTCGGCTTCGACTGTAATGATTTCGCCCATCAGGTCGATTTTTTTGACGCCACCCAGCGGATGGTGAATCAAACTGACCATGTCGCCGGCGGCTGGAGCCGCGGTTGCCAGGGGAAAGTCGGGGATGGTATCAATCCGGGCCATGTCGCCGTCGCCGTCCATCAACCGGGCAAAGGTGAAATTGAGTTTTTCATCGGTCACAAACCCCTCCGGGGAAAGCCTTACGCTGAGCATGTCCCGGTCTCCGTCGGCCGTCTGTTTGTCGTAAAAAAAGCGAACGATACCTTCCGTAATTTCCTTTTCGGAAGGCAGCACGTGGTGGTTGGTAAGCAGCCAGCCTTTGCCGAGGTAAATACCCGTGCCCATGGTTCCATCGGAAGGCAAAAGGATGTGGCACACGTTGCGGGTTCGTTGCATGAGTTGTTCCAGCCATTCCACGCTTCGTGTGCTTGTATCGGTGATGGCGCCGGAGTTCACGGGCGCAACCGTCGGAGCCGCAGCGCTGGCTGGCGGCGCAACGGGCGTAGACTGACTGTCTGCCCATTTTTTCTTCAACTCGCCCAGTACGAGGATAAAGGCGTTGGTAATGCGGGCCTGATCCTGGCTGTACTCCTTGTAGTCTACGAGGTTCAGCGCGCGGTCCTTGGTCGCCTTGTTGTATTGGCTGGAAAGGAGCAGGAGGTTGTTTTTTAGCTCGCCCAGGAAGTCGGCTTCGAAATTGTTCAGGATGCTGGTGACCAGTTCATCGACCTGGCTGCCGGCGATCAAGAGTTCGAGGTTGTTGAAATAAGACTTGTCCATGGGTTTCGCTTTGCAGCGAAGATACGGCTGGCCGTCAGTCATTGCCTTTCGACTGTCCGGTAATGACAAGAAGCGTTCGTAAAATCCTTCTCCCTCCTCTAAAAAATCCTGTAAACCCTGTCAATATACTCCCCTCCCAACGCCTGTCACCCATGCGGCCAGGTCGCACGCGGCGGAGCGGGTACGCCTGCTTCTCCTCTACGGCGGCGCAGCTCCAGTTGCAGGCTTTCGAAGCCTTTGCGCATGGCCCAGTGGTGATTGGCCGAAAAAATGCCGCGCAGGAGCCACGTCAGCCGGCGCAGGAGCGGTTTTTGGGCAGAAATGCGCCAGTCGTAGGTGACGACGCAATCGGGGCCGTCCTGCTCGAAAGTCCAGACGCCCGAGCCCGCGAAATCGCCGGAAGCCTGCAGGGCAAAACCATACGGAAACCCGACTGCCGCGACGCGAAACGACCAGCGCAGGGTGTAAGGCAGCCAGCCCTTGGTGTGCAGGTCGACGATCTTGCCGATGCCGCTGGGTTGGCCTTTTTCCCGAACCTTTACGTCGAGATACACGGAAGGCCACCACACGGCGAGTTGTTCGACGTCTTCGAGGGTGCGGTAAACTTCTTCACAGGTCGCGCCGGCCATGCGCCAGACGGTGCGGAACTGGTAGTCGGCGTTCGGGACAATATTTTGTACTTGAGTAAGCCCTGGGTGCTGCATTTGAAAAGATGGTTTTGAGAGGGCAAAGGTGCGGGCCGGGTATGCTCAGATCTTTGGTCAAAGTTTGTTCAAATGTGCAGAGGGGAGTTCGGCAGGGATTTTACATATTTGTCGGGTTAAAACCCTGATTCTTCAATCAACATTGATTCATTATGTCCGAACTGGCTTTGAAACTTATACGGGAGAATAAAAGAAAACATGCAAACGGAGAGGATGCACGGGCGTTGGATTTGGGGAACTGCGGGTTTAGGGGAACGATTCCTGAGGAAGTGATGAAGGCGTTGGTGGAGTTGGAATGGTTAGAGGAACTTGTAATTAGCGAAAATTACAACAATTCAGATGTTGACGAATCAATGCTCCTAAACACCAAGAACGCAGGAGAGCCTAATATGATCGATGATTTGCCAAAGGACTTAGGATTATTAAAAAATCTAAAAAAATTGTTTCTGGAAGCAACTTCATTGGATTCTTGGTCATTTTCTGATATATCCCCAATTGCAGGATTAGTAAACTTAGAGGTTTTAAATATATCCTATACAGAAGTAGAGGATTTATCTCCTTTGAAGGATTTACAAAAATTACGCTGGCTTGGGTTGGTCTATTGTAGAAGAATTCGGGATTTGACTCCGATTTTATTTTTAATAAAAAAGGGAGTTCCAGTACTTTACAGTACTTCCGGAAATGGCATCCTAATCTCTAATACAAGGAGCACTATCCCTCCGCCCGAAATTGCTTCACAAGGCAACGAAGCCATCCTGCGTTTTTTCGCCGAACGCGACGCCCAGGGCACCGAAAAACTCTACGAAGCCAAACTCGTCCTCATCGGCGACGGCCGGGCCGGCAAAACCACCCTGCGCGACAAACTGAACGACCGCAACGCCCCCCTGCCGCCCGAAGACGCCTCCACCAAGGGCGTACAGATCGATATCGCCAAATACCAGTTCACCGGCGACCACGGCCAGCCTTTTGCCGTCAATGTCTGGGACTTTGCCGGCCAGGAAAAATATCAGGGCATCCACCAGTTTTTTTACACCCATCGGGCGCTGTACATTCTGGTGGAAAACAGCCGCGAGCAAAAAACCGACTTCGATTACTGGCTCCAGACGGCCGATCTGTGCAGCAATTGCAGCCCGGTCATCATCGTGCACAACGAATTCGGCGACCAAAACCGCGGCCTCTTCAACCTGGCCGAATACCAGGCCCGCTACCCGGCCAAGGAAGGCCCCGACGGTGAAAAAGGCAAAAGTTTTATCCGCGACGCCATCCGCGTCAATTTCGCCACGGGCCGCGGCCTCGACGAACTTGAAAAAGCCATCCGCTACCATATCCAACGCCTGCCGCACGTGGGCGAGGAACTGCCCCGCATCTGGGCCGAAATCCGCACCCACCTGCGCGATCTGGCTGTAAAAAAACCATACATCGCCCTCGACGCCTTCCTCGACCTCTGCGCCGAACGCGGCATCCCCGAAGAAGACCGCGCCCTCAACCTCAGCAGATACCTTCATATCCTGGGCGCCATGCTGCACTACGCCGACAACCCCTTGCTGAGCCAGTTTGTAATCCTTCAAAACGAATGGGCCACCGACGCGGTGTATCGCATCCTCGACGACGAGGTGATCACTTTCGAGACAAAAGGCCGCTTCCACCAGGCCGATCTGGACCGCATCTGGACGCGCCCCGACTACGCCCGCATGAAACCGCAGCTGCTCGAACTCATGAAGAAGTTCAAACTCTGCTACCAGGTGCGCGAACAGGACCTCTACATCGCCCCGCAACTCCTGCCCGCCACACCGCCAAAGGGCTATCTCTGGTCGCCCGACAACGACCTGCGCCTCACCCTGCGTTACGAATTCATGCCCAAGGGCCTGCTCACCCGCTTCACCGTCAACCGCCATACCGACATCGCCGAAGGCCAAATGCTGGCCTGGAACTCGGGCGTAGTGCTCGAATGGCACGGCACCCGCGCCGAGGTGACGGAACAATACCGCGTCAATCAGGGCACGATCGAGATACGGGTGCAAGGGGCTGATAAAAAGGGCCTGTTGAGCATCGTCGACAAAACCTTCGACGATCTCCATGCAGATTTTCAGGGCATCCGCGTGGAGCGCCTCGTGCCTTGCAATTGCTCGCAATGCGCCAGGAGTTCCAGTCCTAATTTCTACGAACTCAGCGATTTGCAACGCCGTCAGTCCAAGGGACAAAAAACCGTGGAATGCAAGGTGAGCTACGACAACGTAGGCGTCGATCAATTGATCGAAAACGTGTTCCTGACCAACGCCGCCGAACGCGAATGCCTCGAAATAGAAGCGCAGGCCCGCACTTACCTCGACCTGTCCGAAATCATGCCCGCGCTGGATCTTTTAGTCAAAATCCACCCCGAAGCCATCGTACTGCGCGGCCAGCTGGTGGAAGCAAAAAAGATGCACAACAGCAACGAGATCGACGGGGCCGCCTATTTGCAGATCACCAGCAAGGTGACGGCCGGAACCCTGGATCTTTTGAAAAAGAAATGAGGTTTTCTTTGCCAAAAGCTGCCATTTTCCGCCCCTAAACTTTCCCATTTGCTTCGCCATCCGGGGCATTTTTCGTAATTTTGCCCCCCTATGAAAGATGAACTGAATCCCGCAGCAGAAAACGAAAAGAAAGCCGCGCAAAGCGGCGACTACGGCGCCAGTAGCATTACCGCGCTCGAAGGCTTGGAGGCCGTGCGCAAGCGCCCCGGCATGTACATCGGCAGCACCGACACCAAAGGTCTGCACCACCTCGTCTGGGAGGTCGTCGACAACTCCATCGACGAGCACTTGGCCGGCCATTGCTCCCACATCACCGTCACCATCCACCCCAACAACAGCATCACGGTGCGCGACAACGGCCGCGGCATCCCCACCGGCATGCACCCGAAATTGAAAAAATCCGCCCTCGAAGTGGTCATGACCGTGTTGCACGCAGGGGGTAAATTTGATAAAAACACGTACAAGGTCTCCGGCGGTTTGCACGGCGTGGGTGTATCCTGCGTCAATGCGCTTTCTATCCACCTGCGCGCCGAAGTACACCGCGAAGGCAAAATTTTTGAACAGGAATACAAACAGGGCAAACCTCTCTACGATGCCCGCGAAATTGGCGATACCTCCGACACCGGCACCATCGTCACCTTCCTGCCCGACCCCGAAATTTTCGAAACTGACGAATACAAATTCGACATCCTCGCTCACCGCCTGCGCGAACTCTCGTTCCTCAACAAGGGCCTGAATCTCAAACTCATCGATGAACGGGTCAAAGAAGACGACGGCTTCAAAACCGAGGAGTTTTACTCCGAAGGCGGCTTGCAGGAGTTCGTCATCTGGATCGATGAGGCCAAAACCAAACTCATCGAAAAGCCGATCTACATCACCGCTTTCGAAGACGGCGTCGACGTGGAAGTGGCCATGACCTACAACACCTCCTACTCCGAAAACGTCGTCTCCTTCGTCAACAACATCAACACCCGCGACGGCGGTACCCACGTCGCCGGCTTCCGCCGGGCGCTTACCCGTGAATTCAAAAAATACGGCGAGGACGAAGGTTTTTTCAAAAAACTCAACTTCGCCGTGTCGGGTGAAGACTTTATGGAAGGCCTCACCGCCGTGGTATCGGTCAAAGTACCCGAGCCTCAGTTCAAAGGCCAGACCAAGGGCGAACTCGGCAACTCGGAAGTGCTCGGTATCGTGAGCCGCTGCGTCGGCGATGCGCTGAAAGTGTTTCTGGAAGAAAATCCCAACCTTTCCAAACGCATCATCGAAAAAGTGGTGCTGGCCGCCACTGCCCGCAACGCCGCACGCAAAGCCCGCGAAATGGTGCAGCGCAAAGGCGCTCTCACCGGCGGCGGCCTGCCCGGCAAACTCGCCGACTGCGCCAGCCGCAACCCCGCAGAATCCGAAATCTTCCTCGTCGAGGGCGACTCCGCAGGCGGTACGGCCAAACAGGGCCGCGACCGCAATATCCAGGCTATCCTGCCCCTGCGCGGCAAAATCCTGAACGTGGAAAAAGCCCTCGAACACAAAATTTACGAAAACGAGGAAATCAAAAACATCTTCACCGCCCTGGGCGTCAGCATCGCCGAAAACGACGAAGGCCAGCGCGTGCTCAATACCGAAAAACTGCGCTACCACAAGATCGTGATCATGTGCGACGCCGACGTCGACGGCTCGCACATCACCACCCTGATCCTGACCTTTTTCTTCCGCTACATGCGTACGCTGATCGAAAAAGGACACATCTATATCGCCCAGCCGCCGCTGTATTTGGTCAAAAAAGGCAAAAACCAGCGCTACGCCTGGAACGATAAACAACGCAAGGAAGCCCAACTGGAATTCTCCGGCGGCCGCGAAGACGACGACTCCGTCAAAGTGCAGCGCTACAAGGGTCTGGGCGAGATGAACGCCGAACAACTCTGGGAAACCACCATGGACCCCGTCAATCGCATCCTCAAGCAAGCCACCATCGACGACGCCGCCGAAGCCGACCGCATGTTCTCCATGCTCATGGGCGACGAGGTGCCGCCGCGCCGGGCGTTTATCGAGGCCAATGCGAAGTATGCGCGGATCGATGCGTGATAATTACTTCCTAACTTGAAAAGCCTGTGAAAATTCCGGTTGACAGCCTTATTCCTGCTGAAAAGATTACGAAATACCTTCTTGTTTTTAACAACTACGGAGACAAATCTGCCTTTTTGGGACGAGGGGGATATACTTTGGAAAATTGGGATACGCTTGAAAGTGACATCCGAAACTTGTTACAATTTGAGGCTGTTTTCCAAAAAAAGGATATTTTTGGTGACTATTATGTCGTATCCGGTCCATTAAAAGGAAACTTATGGGTCAAAACGATTTGGTTTAGAGAATATGGAACAACTACATTTCGTTTTATCACTCTAATCCCTCAATAAAAAATAAAGCGATGAAATACGAACTCTTCTCGCGAGTCGCATTGGCTGTTGACGTTCCGGAATACGGCCTTTTAAAAGGAGATTTGGTTACAGTTGTAGAAATATTGCCCGCCAATCCAGGTCACGCTAATGGATATCTGGTTGAAATTGTCAGCGTTACAGGCCAGACGCTTGATGTGGTAGGGCTACACGAAACGCAGTTAACGCCATTGCGCCCAAATGCAATTCCAAATATGCGTGAATTTGCAGAAGCAGCATAACAACGAAGGGATGGCCAGCAGCCATCCCTTCGTCATTTATCCCCTGTTTATTTCTCTCCAAGCCACTTTTTCGCCGCCTCGATCACAGGATCTGTCGATCCTTCGCTGTCTGCCACAACCTCGTCGGGCACGATCCGGCTGCCGTAAGCCGTCATCGTTCGGTCGGCGTACACGGAGCCTGTCAGAAAAATGAAGGCCCCGTCGCGTAGCGGATAATTGCCGTTTCCGGTCGACAAACCAGCTGTTGGCGCCCCGAAACTCCGCGTATTCGGCCGCTGACGAAAGGCCACCGTGACCACCTCTCCCGAACTGCCCGTGCGCGGCCCGGTCAAAACGGCAACACGGGGCATCGATTTCCGCAAACGAACCGGGTGCTTGACGGTCGTGATCGTCGCCGTGTCGATGCCGGACCGTCCTTTTTGGTAAAACCAGCTGGCCGGCGACTCCCCCGGCGCCAGAAAATAACCGCAAATCCCTTCTCCCAGCAAAGGACCGACGCCTGCCAGCATGGGCCAGCAGTTGCCGCCGCCATTGTTGCGCAAATCCAGAATCCAGCCGCGCGGACGGGAGCGATCGAGCTGGCGAAGCAGACCCTGGGTTTGCTCCGCAAAAGCGACGCAGGTTTGCTCGTCGCCAGCGCCGAAAGCAGGCATGCTGAGATAGGCGATGCCGCCGTCGAGCATACGTCCGGTCACCGGCTCGAATTCCTTGGCCTTGCCATCGCCCTCTGGTTCGGACCATTTCCGGCTGTCTTCTGCCGGCATGAGAAAGCTGTGGTGGTCGCCCAGTTGCGCAATTGCGTAGCGCAAAGCCGGGTAACAATCGGCATAACTCGTTGAGCCTGCCGACATCAACAGCACTCGTTCCCACACCACCGGCCAGTCGACCGAATCGCGGTTCAGCGCATGGCGTTGCAGGGTGTCGATCGCTTCCTGAAGATAGCTGCGGATCGAATCCGGCAAGAGGGTCTGCGAAGGCGGGATTTCCGTCAGGCTGAAATCGTCGAACCAGGCCGTCCCGCCGCCGGCTACCAATCCGCCCAGATACGCTTTGTCCGTCCCGGGGCCGGCAAAAAATTCCAACTCCACAGTGACCCAATCGGCCGTGCCATTCAATTGACGAGCGTACATATTGTCGAAAAAAACCGACTTCCCGCCTTCGTATAGATCTATCCAGAGCCCCACAAATCCGCCCACATCTTCGCGTTTTACGCGGCTGGCCAAACGCATTTTGCGCAAGGACGAAGAGGGAGAAAACGGCACTTCCTGTTTGAAAGAGCCGAAATTCTGCCCCTCCACGCCGCTCATGCGCAGCGAGTAGCGCCCTTCAGCCCGCACGAGGCTGTCCGACGCCAGTAGATATTGCCGCTTTGACTGCCAAGCGGCAAAGCCGCTGCTCGCAGTCGTATCCAGCCGTTCGAAGCCCGGGTTTTCAATGGTTTGGGCGCCCGCAAGCAGGGGCAGCCAAAGGAACAGGATCAGAATGTTTTTCATGATGAATGGTTTTTTTAATGCGTCTCGGGCGCCTCGGGCGCAAATTCGAGGAGGTCGGCCGGCTGGCAATCCAGCGCTTTGCACAACGCTTCCAAAGTGCTGAAACGTATGGCCTTGGCTTTGCCTGTTTTTAAAATGGAGAGATTGGCGAGGGTAATGTCGACGCGGCTCGCGAGCTCGGTGAGCGACATTTTGCGCCGCGCCATCATAACATCGAGATTTACAATGATCGGCATGGCTCAGATGGTCAGGTCTTGTTCTTGTTGAAGTTGAGCGCCCTTGTTGAAAATTTCTACAAGGGCAAAAATGACGAGGGCGGACAGTACGCCCAGGAACAGGCTGTCGAGGTGCACCGCCGGTCGCGCCGTGGTGATGGTGTGGCCGCCGGCTTCGTGGGTCACCCCTGCCAGGATGCGGGAAGCAACGTAGCCTGTGAGCGGATAAACCAGCACGGCCAGGGCGACCCGCCGGGCACGGCGGGTGTTTTCATCCTTGAAAAACTGCCCGCGGTCGAGGTTGCGAAAAATAAGGGTGATCTGAAAAAGGATAAACGCAGCCAGCGCCGTAGCCATGTTTTGAAAAAACAGGTAGCCGAGGTAACGCGCTTTGAGCAAACCCGACAGGTCGGCAAATTCGAGCATGACGAGCCTTTGCTCCCCGAAATTGTACAGTTTGATGTCGCCGCTGCCGTCGGGATGCGGCAGCATGACGGGCTGACTTTGCTCGCTGACCGTCGTAACCCAGCCCCGGATAAACGGCCCATCCTGGCCAATTCCGAAATAGGCGCTGAGTTCAAGAACCAGCAGCAGGGCCGTCGCCGCGGTGAGCGAGAGGAACAGGTAGTGCAGTACCCGCGTCAAGGTGATTTTTTTCCAATGGGACATACCACAACTTTTTGGTGTGAAAAGATGTGGCAAATGTGCAGGCTATTTTTCTGTTTTGCAAATATTTTTTATTGATAAACATAAAATATTTTCTTTTAAACAAAAATTACTCTTTTTGTTTTTTCAAAATATCCCGCACAATGGCTCCCGCGTGCACCCTCGAATTTTCGATAAACCAGACATGCGTGTCCATGCCGCCGCACACGACCCCGGCGAGGTAAATACCCGGCTGATTCGACTCCTGGGTGTCCGGATCGTAGGCGGGTTTCATCTGCTCGTCGTTCGACAATTCGATGCCCATGCTGCGCAGAAAATCGAAGTTGGGCAGGTAGCCCGTCGCGGCGATGACGTAGTCGTTGGGCAGGGTAAGCGGCCCCTCCGGCGTCCGGATATCGACTTCGTCGGGGCGGATGGCGCTCAGTTCGGCGTTGAAAAAAGCGCGGATGGAGCCTTCGTGGATGCGGTTCACGATGTCGGGCCGGGCCCAGTATTTGACCCGCTCGCCGATGTCGCCGCCACGCACGATCATGGTGACTTCGGCGCCCTTGCGCCAGGTTTCCAGGGCCGCGTCCACAGCCGAATTGTTGGCGCCGACCACCACGACTTTCTGGCGGTAGTAGGGGTGCGGTTCGGCGTAATAATGCGTCACTTTGGGCAGGTCTTCGCCGGGAATGCCGAGTTTGACGGGCAATCCGTAAAAGCCGGTCGCCAGGGCGATGTTGCGGGTCAGGTAGCTTCCTTTTGTGGTTTCGACGCGGTAGCCGGTGCCCGGGTCCAGCCGGCTCACGCGCTCCACGTTTTCGTAAAGCCGAATATCGAGCCGCTTCGATTCTGCTACCCGGCGGTAGTATTCCAGCGCTTCCGAGCGACTGGGTTTGGCATTTTGGGAAACAAAAGGCACGCCGCCGATTTCCAGGCGTTCGGAGGAAGAAAAAAAGGTCATGTTGGCCGGATAGCGGTAAATCGAGTCGACCAGCGCCCCTTTTTCAATAATCACATAACGCAGGCCGGCTTCCTGCGCTTCCAGGCCGCAGGCCAGCCCGATGGGCCCTGCACCGATGACGAGCAAATCGTAAATTGGATTCATGGCGGCAAAGTTGGGGCCGGCGGGGCTTTTACCGATGTTGCGTCCCATGACGGGACGGAAATCCCGGTTGTGGGCCTTTTTTTCGTCCCGTCAGGGGTGCAATATCGGTTAGGCCCCCTTGAGGCCTCTCTTTTTTATGAGATAACCTCTTTCAAATGTAGCCATGGCGCAAAAACTTCAACGCAGCAAAGTCACATCCCCCCGAAACCATTGTTTTTCCCCGTCGCGGAAAGCCACTTCGGCCGTGTACAAAAAGACGCCCGGGGCGAGTTTTTCCCCGTGCGAGCGGCCGTCCCAGGCCGGGCTGGTTTCATTTGGGAAAAAATCATAAGCTTCGAATACCAGCCCTCCCCAGTAGTCGAATACTTGCAGGGAAAGCACTTTTTCAACGTCTTCGCCGCCATAAATACGGAATTCGCCGTTGAGCGTACCCGCCTCGTCGGGATGGAAAGCATTGGGAATGAAGAGGTAGCGCTCTTTGTTGACCGTCACCACCCTCTCGTCGGCGGCCTCGCAGCCGGCCGAGTCGCGCACCATGATCTCGTAGCGGAACGAAGCCGGCGCCGCGTACCAGCAAGTGTCGCAGCTCATGGGTTGCAGCAGGCCGGGCGTCACCAGCAGGTCCTTTTTCCGGGTTGGGTCGCTGATCGCGTCGTCGGTCCACAACTGAATTTTTTGTCCGAGGTGGATGGTCGTGTCTTCGCCGAGATTGACGAGCAGTTCATCCGGCTGGGGCATGTGCAGCAGGGTGTCCCAGCGACAGCCGTCGGCGCCCTCGATCGTGAGCTGGTAGTCGCCCGTGGTCAGGAATGAATATTCGGCGGCCGGGCTCAGCGGCAGGTCGTTGAGCGAAGTCATGAAAGGTTCGGTTCCGCCGAACACCTGATTGATCGTGATGACCCCGTTTTTTTCGCCGTAACAGCGGACGGGCGTCAGGGTCAGGTCGACACTGTCGGGAACGAGCGGCTCGCCCACGAGCACGCTGTCGGTGGAGGAGCAACCGTTGAGGGCATTGCTGACCACGACGGTGTAAGTGCCCGTCGAATCGAAGCTCAGTTCGGGGCCGTCGGCGCCATCCACGAGGTGGCCGTCGGCGGTGGTCCATGCGTAGCGGTAGTCGCCGTTGGGGTGAACCTTGACATCCAGGGTGGTCAGTGCGCTGACACAGGACAGGCCCGCTACCGAATCGAGGGTGAGTACGGGGCGGTATTCGTCGCCCAGGATGACTACGTTGGAAGCGGCGGAATTGCCCTGGTTGCAACCGTTGACGGGTTGCACGCCGATCTGCCCGCCCGTATTGCCGATGGTGATCTCGACCGAAACCCCTTCGGGGGCAGGCACGGTGACGGGCACGGGATCGCCGTTGACGAGGGTGCCGGGCGGGCCGTCCCACACGTAACCGCCGGCGCCCGATACGGTCGGGGTGGCGAAGGTGAACGTAGCGCCGGGGCACATTTCGCTTGGCCCCTGCACCTGCGCCGCGTTGCCAATCGGGGGTGAATACACCGCGGAGGGCGGACTGACATTCAGGCTGAAATTGCAGAGGTCGCCTGCAAAACCGTCGACCAGCAGAAAATACTGTTTGCCCGGCGTGAGGCCTGCGCTGACGGTGACGGGCAGCGCGGCGCCATCCACCTGGCCTTCGCCGCAGTCGAGCGGCGGACTGTCGCAGTCGTCGTACAGCGCGAGTTGCATACCGTGGCCGTCGAGGCAGTTGGAGGCTGTGATGGTGATGGCCACATTGGGTTCGCCGGCGATGAAGCCGAACCACTGGGCGTTTTCGAGCGTACCGCAAAAGCCATTGGCAATGGACTGGAAGTAGCCGTCGTTGGAGCCGGAGAAGCCGTTGAGCGAGCAGGCGTTGCAAATTTCGTCGCAGAAGGAAGCGCCGCCGCCGGGGCCGGGTGTGCAGGGGTAAACGTCGGAGTTTTGAGCGGCCAGAGGAGCCGAAACGGAGAGCAGGAAGGAGAGGAGGATTAATTTGTTTCCCATGGGAACCGGTTATTGAAAGATGGACAAATGCCGATACCGGTTCAGCGAATACGCGAAACGACGAATATTAGATGGCAACCGGTAGCGGGATGAGGGATTAAATTGACGAGTAAAACGCCGAAGGCGTTCGGGCATTGTTCGCGGGTTTTCGAAAACTGAAAATTTAACCTGAAAAGGGTAGGGATTCGGTTGAAGGCCGCCGTCGGAACGAAAAAGTTCGCATTTGGTCGTTTGTGCCGCGAAAAAGCCGTGCGAGCGGCTACATTCGCCACAAAAATTTCATAACACATGAAACGTATTTTCCTTTTAGCCGCGCTGCTGTTCGCGGCCTTCGTCCTTCCCGCCCAGGAATTGCCGGGCGAACTCAACGGCTACAAATTCACCGTTGCCAAAAACGTGCAGGCCACGCCCGTACAAAACCAGTACAAATCCGGCACCTGCTGGGTTTATTCGGCCAACTCGTTTTTCGAAAGCGAACTGCTCCGTATGGGCAAAGGCAAGGTAGACCTCAGTGAAATGTATATCGTGCGCGCCGGCTACCTCGAACGCGCCGAAAACTACGTTCGCCGCCAGGGCGCGACCGCTTTCGGCCAGGGCGCCGAAACCCACGACGTGCTCAACATCGTGCGCGAATACGGCCTGATGCCGCAATCGGCCTACTCCGGCTTCCCGGCAGGCCAGGACAAGCCCGTTCACGGCGAAATGGAAGCCGTGCTAAAAGCCATTCTCGACGCAGTCGTCAAAACGCCCGACGGCAAACTCAGCGCCCAGTGGAAAGCCGCCTACACTGGCGCTCTCGACGGTTACATGGGCGCTCCGCCGGCCAAATTCACCGTTAACGGCAAAGAATACACACCGCAGAGCTACGCCCAAAGCCTGGGTATCAACCTCGACAACTACGTGGCCCTGACCTCCTACACCCACCACCCCTACTACCAGCCTTTCGTGCTGGAAGTGTCGGACAACTGGTCCAACGGCATGTTCTACAACCTGCCCATCGACGAGTTCACGCAGGTGGCCGACAATGCCGTCAACAACGGCTACTCCATCGTGTGGGCCAGCGACGTGTCGGAAAAAACCTTTTCCGCCAAGGAAGGCCTCGCCGTTTGGCCCCAGACCGCCTGGGCAGATATGAGCCAGGAAGAAAAAGACAGCTGGGCCAAAACCCCCGGCAAGGAAAAATGGGTGACGGCCGAAGAACGCCAGCAAGGCTTCGACGAGCTCACCACCACCGACGACCACGGTATGCACATCACGGGTTCGGCTACCGACCAGAACGGCACGAAATACTATATCGTGAAAAACTCCTGGGGCACGGACGTGAATAAATCGACCGGCGGCTACCTCTATGTTTCGCAGCCCTACTTCCGCGCCAAAACCATGTCGATGCTGGTGCACAAGGATGCTATTCCGGCGTCGATCCGGCAGAAACTGCGCATTTGATCGACAGGGCATAATTGAATACCCTTGAAACAAGCCGTGGGCTGAAACCCGGGTTCTGGTCAATATTCA
>JBGAHL010000050.1:0-6466 GCA_044226205.1 Saprospiraceae bacterium | reverse complement strand
CCGGGTTCTGGTCAATATTCACCAGAACAGGTTTCAGCCCACGGCTTGTTTTTTACCTGTTGCGATGCGACTGGGTCGGGGAAATATTGTTCCAGGTGCTCGTTTGTCCTTTATCACCGCAAAGGCGCGGAGACGCAAAGGGTTCGCGAATTTCTTCGCGTCTTTGTGTCTTTGCGGTGAAAATGAACAAGCGGGCTTTCGCTCGGCCAAATCGCACCGCAACAAGTTTATTAAAATGAAGGTGACTAAACCCGGTTACACCCATTGTACGCCTCTATCACCGCAAAGGCGCGGAGACGCAAAGGGTTCGCGAATTTCTTCGCGTCTTTGTGTCTTTGCGGTGAAAATGTGCAAGTGGGTATAGTCACCAAAATGAAAATCGGCGTTGAGCCGTTTGAAGGGAAATATTTGTTCCCATGTTATTGAAACAAATCAATCCTCATTATGCCGCGTTTGTCCTGTACGCGGCGATTGCAGCGGGGATGTTTTTTTTATCAGGGCTCAGTCAGGGGGACCCCGAACAGGAAAGAATTCGGCAGTTTTTGTTGAGATCGGGCATGCGATCCAACTCAGCTGAAATGGCTCAGCACAATTTGTCGGTGAGGTATCAAATGCAAAAACTCGCTGACGCTTACCCTGCCAGTGAAAATATGGACTATGCCCGGCGGGCCGAACAAATCAATACGCTGGCTGATCAGGCTGAAAAGTTGGTTCAATTTCAACTTTCCGTGCCCTATCAGGGTTCCGCGGCATTTCACCTGAGCCTCGTGAGCGACTCGTTGAAAAACCTGGCTGGCTCACTGGCGGGGCTCGTTCGGGAAGACTCCGCAGCTGTCGGGCAAATACATGCCCAACTTGACATCAGCGAATTGTCTGCTGCTTTTCAAAGTGTTCCTCCTCAGGATACGACTCGGTGGGGGCTGTTGAGCGAGGATCTGATCTGGCGCATACGCACAGCAGCATTTTTTGCAGAGAAGGCTTTGGAGACATTTTCTAAAAAACTGCAACCCCGGCAGGAAATTGCGAGAACGCCAATTCTGGAGCTCGAAAACGGGAGCTACCCGCTTGTGGGCCAGCCCTTTGCAGCAAGACTGAGATTGGTCAGTCAATACAAAAATAACAACCTGATTTTGCCTCGTAAAAAAGGACAGGAGAAAGATGGCGTGTACTATTGGACCGAACGGGCAAGCAAACCCGGTTTGCTGAAAATCGAGACCAGAAGTATTCTGAAAGGACCGTTCAGGGACGTACGCGAATTCAGCGCAAATTTCACCATTCCTGTTTTTGAGCCATGAAAATGCCCTCTTCCTTATTGATCGGGACATTTCACGTCCTCTGCTGGGTTGCCCTGCCGGGCCTTGGCATCAGTATTTGGCGCGCCCATTCCCATCCTCAGGCCGACCAGCTACTGGCTGCCGCTTTCGAGGCCAAAGCGAATATGCGCTTGCTTGATATCAGAGAAACGGACGAGTTATGTATCAATTATGCAGAAATCCATGTGTCGGTTGATCAGTTTAAAAGACTGATCACGGCTCATTGTCTATTCGATACGCTGGATCAGGCGTTTAGCAATTACCTTTCCCCAGTTCCAGGCCAGCCGATACCGACGGCAGGAGACTTGCTGGCAAGGTCCCTGGCTTTTTGGGACAGTATGTTGGTGCTGGCTGATCCCCAAGACCCCAGGATAGCTCAGTATTTTGACCGTAATGTCTGGCTGGACAAAAAAATCTGGTCGTCCCCCGCCTATCAATCGATGCTGAATTCACCGGAAGGGCGTCTTTTACTGTATGATTTGCGGTTGCGCAATGGGCTGGCGCTGATTCAGGCACAGGTAAAAAACAGTTCCAATGTTGATGACCGGTTTTTTTCGCCTTTGCCTGTTTTGGTAGTCAATCCAATATACCCTTACGCAGGGCAATCGTTTGATTCTGAGTACTTTTTGGAGAACACCGGAGAAGCGCCTTCTCCCGTCCGGCTGCGTTTTTGGGTCAATAACCGGGAAATCCCTGTGTCGGACTCCGGCTTTTTTTATCGCGATACGTTTCGAACTGCCGGCGTTCTGCCTGTTCATTTGCGCGCCGAACTCCGCAACATTGTTGCCGATACAAGGGAATCGTTCGAACGCGACTATTTGCTGAACGTCCGTCTGAAAAACTGATCGGGCCGGGCGAATCCCGGCATATTGCAATGCCGAAATCGGTCCGCCGCGGCCTCGCCATAGGTAGCCGATCACAGCCTCTGTTTCCCAGAAATCAACAACCTTTGCCAGCAAGGCGTGTTATACGCCGGTCCTTCAAAGCCCAATACCTGTCCTTACCATGAAAATCGGCATTGTCTGTTACCCGACCTACGGTGGTTCGGGCGTCGTCGCCACCGAACTCGGCATGGGTCTAGCCCGCCGGGGGCACGAGATCCATTTTATCACGTATCGCAGACCGGTCCGGCTGGCGCATTTCCACGAAAACGTCTTTTACCACGAGGTCGACAACGAGGACTATCCGCTCTTCGAATACCCGCCCTACGACACGGCCCTGGCTTCCACGATTGTGGATGTGGTGCAATACCACAACCTGGATTTGCTGCACGTCCACTACGCCATCCCTCATGCCGCCGTGGCCTACATGGCCAAAAAAATACTCCTGACGCAGGGGCGCTACCTGCCGGTGGTCACCACCCTCCACGGCACCGACATCACCCTCGTGGGCAACAACCGCAGCTTCGCGCCCGTGGTCGAATTCAGCATCAACAAAAGCGACGGCGTGACTTCGGTGTCGCAAGACCTGAAAGACGACACGCTCCGGCTGTTCAACGTCGAGCGCGATATCCGGGTGATCTACAATTTTATCGATTTCGACCGCTTTAAAAAGGTCAATAAAGACCATTTCAAAACCATTCTGGCGCCCGAAGGCGAGCGCATTCTGGTGCATACCTCCAACTTTCGCCGGGTAAAAAGGGTGGAGGACGTGATCCATATTTTCAAACTCGTACACGATGCCCTGCCCTCCAAACTGCTCATGGTGGGCGACGGCCCCGAGCGATCCAACGCCGAACGACTTTGCCGCGATCTCGGCATCGGCGCCGACGTGCGTTTTTTGGGCAAGCAGGACGCCATCGAGGAGCTGCTGGCCATTTGCGACCTCTTTATCATGCCTTCCGAAAACGAAAGCTTCGGCCTCGCCGCACTCGAAGCCATGGCCTGCGAAGTGCCCGTCGTGTCCTCGAACGGCGGCGGCCTGCCCGAGGTCAATATTCAGGGCGTCACCGGTTTTCTCAGCGAGGTCGGCGACGTGGCCGATATGGCGCGCAATGCCATCCGCTTGCTCAGCGACGAGGAAATGCTGCGGCAGTTTCGCCAGAATGCGCTGGCGCAGGCCCGGCGTTTCGATATTCACAACATCCTGCCGGAATACGAGGCCTATTACGCGGAAGTGCTGGAAAAGAGCGCTGTAAAAGTGGAGTAAGGGATCATTTTGGCTTCGACAAAGCGGCGACACTCGGCAGCGAACGAGATAGCGCAGGCCTGACATCGCCCACTTGTACAAGACGACAGCAACGAACAAGCAACAGGTTTTTCGCCTGCCGGCGACATGCTGGCAAGCCCGGCTTTGCTTTTCAAACGGCACAGGCCCGGCTGATCTCAATGGTCGGAAGGGGCGGTTTTAATTTTATTTTTCAAACAATTTGACAAAAAGTTTGAAAAATAAAATAACACCTGCACCTTTGCACCACATTCAGGGCATAGTGCGGGCTGAGGGAGGCAAAAGCAGGCATTTGATGGTCCGTTTTTGTCTTTTGAAGATCTACCGATGCGCCGTGACTGGACGCTTATGAAAGACAATCCAAAACGCGATCTAATTCTGCAAGCCGGCAGCGAGTGTTTTGCACGCTTTGGTTACGACAAAACAACGCTCGACGACATCGGCAAACGCGCCGGCCTCAACAAGGCCAGTTTGTATTATTATTTCAAAAACAAGGAGGAAATATTCATCGCTGTCGTACTGTCGGAGACGGAGGCATTCATCGCCGATCTGCGGAAAAAAGCCCTGTCGTACCCGGCGCCGGCGGAGCAGGTGCGCTTTTTCCTCACCGAGCGAATTCGGCGGTACAGTGAAGTCATCCATTTGACCCGCCTTTCGGTGGAGCACCTTCAAAAACTCGAACCGCTATTCGACGAGGTCTATCAGGAGACGAAAGCCAGCGAAGTTTCTTTCCTGACCGAATTGCTTGCCGCCGGGCGGGATTCCGGCGCTTTTCATCTGCCGGACCAACCCGAAATGGTGGCAGAGCGCCTGTTTGAACTTTCCGACGCGCTCAAACACGACTGCGTCCGCGCTGCCGGTCGTTTTCCCGGCGCCGAAATGGATTTTTCATCGGCGATTGCCGGCATGGATTTCTGGGTCAACCTTATTCTGCTGCCCGCCTCTGCCAAAGGCTGATTATCCCCGCACAACATTTCAAAAACACATCCATTATGCAAAATACCGTTCTCATTACCGGGGCTTCCTCCGGCATAGGCCGCGCTACGGCCGAATATTTCGCCGGGCAAGGCTGGAATGTCGCCGCCACGATGCGCAATCCCGAAAAAGAAACGGAACTCACCCGTTTCCCCAAGCTCAAATGCTACCGGCTCGACGTCACCGATACGGCATCGATCGAGCAGGCCATCCAGGGCGCCATCCGCGATTTCGGCGCGCTCGATGTGGTCGTCAACAACGCTGGCTACGGCGCCGATGGCGTTTTTGAGGCGATGGACGACGAATTTATCCGCCGCCAGTTCGACACCAACGTGTTCGGGCTGATGCGGGTGACTCGTGCGGTCATCCCTTATTTCCGCGAACGCCGCCAGGGCGCCATCATTCAGGTGGCGTCGATGGGTGGCCGACTGGCTTTCCCGCTGTACAGCATTTACCACGGCACAAAATGGGCGGTGGAAGGCTTTTCCGAGGCCCTGCAATACGAACTCAAACCCATGGGGATTCGAATGCGGTTGATCGAGCCAGGGGCCATCAAAACCGATTTTTACGGCCGAAGCCGGCAATTTATCAAGCCCGCCGATACGACCGACTACGACGCATTTATTGCCAAATGTGAAAAGGTAAGCATGGAAACCGGTGAAAAAGGGGAGTCGCCCGTCAAGGTGGCCCGCGCTGTTTTCAAATCGGCGACCGACAGCGGCTGGCGTTTGCGTTACCCGGTCGGCGCCCCGGCGCCCATGTTGCTTCGTTTGCGTAAAATGATTCCTGACAGCTGGTGGTTTGCCGTGGTGCGAAACAGTTATCGTATCTGATTCATTATCATTGGATTAAAGCAAGGTCGAGCACGTACAGGAAAGGCGGTCGGTAATGCGAAGGCAATACCACAATTGCGCTGGCGAAAGCCCGACACACGCTTTGGACAGGGCAGCCTTCATTACCTTTGCCCAAAATTGATTTCACTTTGGCAGATTCCTTGAAAATCGGCGCCGCCGATACTACCCTTGGCCGCTTTTGGGCCGAACACTCCCGAATCGAACTGGAACGCGCGGGCATCGAAGCGACATTCGCGTTTACGCCGCAATCACCGCAAACCGCGCTCCTGCGCGGCGATATCGACGTGGCGGTGCACGCGTTGTCGCAGTTGCCGACCCTGCCCGCCGAAAAAGGACTGGCGATCAGTGCCCTGAGCCGCCGTGAAAATGCCATGGATTGTCTGGTGATGCGCGCGGATGCAGTGGTTGCCGGCAAAATTTTTAGGCTGAAAGAAGGGGCTGTCGTCCTGACGGGCACGCCCGTGCAAAACGCTCAGCTGGCCGATTTCCGGCCCGACGCCCGGGTGTCGGTCGCGGAGCATTCAGCCCCCGAATTTTTACTGGAAAAACTGGAAAACGGCGCTTGCGACGCCCTGGTGGTCGCCGCGGCCGAGGTCGCCCATTTACGGCCCGGCAAGGAAGCCTGGACGGTCATTGAATTGAATCCAAGGGAATTTGTGCCGGCGCCCGGTCAGGGGGTCATCGCCTGGCAAACGCACCGTGACGATGTGCCCACCCGTCGTTTGTTGCAGCGCATCCACCACCCCGAAGTGTCGGCTTTGACGAATATCGAACGGCGGGTGCAACAATTGGCCGGCGATTCAAGGCTCTTGGCGGTACACGCGCATCGCGATCCCGCGGGCAACTACCATGTTTCGGCGGTGGGCATTCAGCACGACGGGCTGCGTCGTGTTCATCTTTCCCAATCCACAAAAGCGGGACTGGCCGAGAAGGTTTTTGGGGAAATTGAAAAAGGAGGTTGATAAGGTTGATGAGGTTGATGAGGTTTATAAGGTTGATAGGGTTTATAAGGTTTATAAAGGTAATGAGCTCAAAAATAGCTCCTGTTTTTAGAGAATTTTGGTAAGATATTACGCGCGCAAACCCGAAGAGGAAGTAGGCTCTGCTGAGGAGCAACCTGCCAGCAATAAGGTTTGTGGGTAAACTGAATACCAACTT
>JBGAHL010000008.1:0-194966 GCA_044226205.1 Saprospiraceae bacterium | reverse complement strand
GATCGGTTTCGGGATCGATGCCACCCAGACCAGTTTGAGGTTCATCGTAAACGATGGCAGCGGTACGGCGACTATGACGGACCTGGGCAGTAATTTCCCATCAAATACCACGGATTCGGACTTCTACGAGGCCAGGATTTACGCCGTTCCCAACGCTGGAACCGTTTACTACCACATTACTAATTTGTCGACTGGAAACAGCACATCTGGAAGCGCAACAACTGACTTGCCGAGCAGCACTACTTTTTTGTGTCCACACATTTATATTTCCAATGGATCGGACGCTACGGCAGTCGGGATCGACGTGTCTCACTACTCCATCTGGAACAGATATTGACATCTGGAATGTTGGTTAAACGCCTTGTTAACGCCCCGTTTCCCGGTTGGAAGCGGGGCGTTTGCATTGGATATTGAGGCATGAAAAATGTTGAAATGAAGCCGCCTTTTGCCTATTACGGCGGCAAACAAAAACTGGCATCGGAGATCGTTGGATTGATCCCAGAGCATGTGCTTTACTGTGAGCCATTTGTAGGCGGTGGCGCAATTTTTTGGGCAAAAAAGCCCAGCGAGATCGAGGTGCTGAATGATACCAATCGGGAGCTGATGAACTTTTACCGGGTGGTTCAGAATGATTTCGTGGCCCTCGAAAAGGAGGTCAGAATATCGCTGCATAGCCGCGATCTGCACCGGAAAGCCAAAGTGATCTACGGCAATCCGGATATGTTTTCTGAGGTCAAAAGAGCATGGGCCATTTGGGTAATGGCTGCTCAAAGTTTCAGCGCTATGCTCGACGGTACTTTCGGCTTTGATGTGACGCAAGGCCGAACTGCCGGACTAATTGGTAGGCGCAGAGAAGCCTTTACTGAGGCTTATGCGATCAGGATTCAGAACGTTACTTTGGAGTCCGCTGATGCACTTTACGTAATTCGTAGCAGGGATGCTGCGAGCAGTTTTTTCTACTGTGATCCACCTTACTTCAACAGCGATTGTGGACATTATGACGGCTATTCGCAAGCCGACTTTGAGGCGTTGTTGACGACGCTGTCGAGCCTGAAAGGCAAGTTTTTATTGTCAAGTTATGACAGCGATGTTTTGAGAGAATTCGTGGGCCGTTTTGGATGGTCGCAGATGCGCAAAGACTTGAAGGTTTCGGTCAATGCGAAAGGCGGAAAGTTGAAGCCGAAAACGGAGGTTTTGACGGCTAATTTCGACCTGGTTTAAAGGTTTTTTAAAGGGTATTTTTGGGGCCTTTAATTTTTATAATTCCGCAATTGTTGCGCGTTTTTTCGTGCACATTTGGTTTTGCGGATTATAGCACCCATTGCCCCGACGGCATCACCTTACCGACTACCCGACATGCGCACCTCCCTTTTTTGTCTGCTGTTTTTCCCGCTGGGCCTGTCGGCCCAACTGCCTTTCACCCAGGCCGGCCAATACGGCTACTGGGTCGAAAAAGACCTCGTCTACGCCACCGCTGTCAACTACATGGGCGCTACGGACACCCTCCGCCTCGACCTGTACAAACCCCTCGACGACGGTAATACGCAACGCCCTCTGCTGGTGCTGGCCCACGGCGGCGCCTGGATAGGCGGCTGCAAAAAAGATGTAGACTGGCTGGCTACCGAAATGGTCGGACGCGGCTACGTGGTGGCTACCGTCAATTATCGCCTCGGCTGGCACAAAGACGCGGACGTGACAAACCCTGACTGCCTGCTCGACGGCACGCAAAAAAACCTCTATGCAGCCGATAGCTGCGAAATTCTGCGGGCCATCTTCCGGGGTCAGCAAGACGTGAAAAGCGCCATCCGCTGGCTGAAAGCCCGACACGTGCAGGATTCGACCGACATCTGCCGCGTGCTGGTGGGCGGCGAGAGCGCCGGCGGTTTTTTGGCCCTGGCGACCGGCTTTCTCGACCGTCCTTCTGAAAAACCGGATTGCTGCTTCGCGCTCGACGACGCCCCGCTGCCCGACCCTGCCCTCTACAACCAGACCACCCTCGATTGCATACTCAAATCGTGGTCGATACCGCCCGGGTCGAGAGCCCGGCCCGATCTCGGCCCGGTCGATGGCGTCAACAACCTCAACGGCTACGACGCCAACGTGATGGGTATTATGAGTTTCTACGGCGGAGTGCCTTACGACGCCCTGAACAAAGACTGGCTGGGCGGCCCCGACACGCCGGCCGTTTATCTTTACCACATGACTTGTGACGGAGTCGTGCCCTTTGGATACAGCCAGCCGTATTTCACCCTGTCGTACTACTGCAACACCGGCTGCACGCCCTGGCACAGCAACTACCCGCACACTTTCGGGAGCGGCTCGATCGCCGCTTATTTCGATGCCTCGGGGGCTCCGCCCTGCTTCACCACCGATTTTGTCAATTGCGACGCGTTTAACCCGGATATCGCCTTTTTTGATTGCTTGCGCTACGCCGACGTCAACAACGGCGCTTACCACTACACGGTCAACCGCCCCCTGCGCGCGCAGCATGCCGCCGATTTTTTTGCCCCCATGCTGAATGATAATACGCCTTGCGGCGTCACGCTGGCCTTGTGCAATACTTCGGCAGCGGCGGAGCCGCATTCCGAACCCGAATGGAGCGTCGCGCCGAATCCGTTCCGCGACCGGCTGATTATTCGGAGCGAGCATACCGGCATGGTGCAACTTGATCTGACGAACGCCACCGGGCAATGCCTGTGGCAGGGCAGGATGGAGGTTCTGCCGGGTGACAACCTGATCTCAACACGGGCGGATTTGCCGCCGGGCGCCTACGTATTGCGCTTGCGGGCCGCGGAAAGTACCCGCAGTTGGGTGCTGGTGCGCGAACGGTAGACTGCCCCGATTTTGCTTTAAATAAAAACGCCGGACGACTGAAAGTCGCCCGGCGCGGGTCGTTTTGAATAAGGCACGTACCGCTTAGGTTTAGCGGCCGCCGCCGAGAATATTCCCGAGAATATTTCCGAGTCCACCGCCCTGCTGGCCACCGCCGCCGAGCAAACCTCCGAGAAGGCCGCCAAGCAGGTCGCCCATGCCGGACTGTTGTGCGCCCGATTGTGCAGAGCCCAGCAAGATGCCGGGCAAATCGGACATTTGAAAGCCATCCTGACCGCGCATTTTACCGATCACACCCATCACGATGGGGGCAAGCACGGGCATGAGTTTCAGCACCTGGTTCATGCTGAGGCCCGAGGACTGGCTAACTTGCTCTGCCACGGTATCCTGGCGGTCGCCGAGGATATGGCCGAGGATGCCGACGCCGTTGGTGGCGCCGTTGCCCTGGCCGTTCATGACCGAGCCGACCATGCCCATGATGTCGTCGAGCACACTGCCGTCGTGGTTGCGATCGAGTGCGCCGGAAAGCGCGGAAAGGCCGCCTTCCTGAGCCGTGTTATTGGCCAGGCCGCCAAGGAGCGAAGCAAAAATGCCACTGGCTGCCGAAGCCGTTTGTTCGGGCTGCGCGCCGATTTGCTCGCTGATTTGGCCGAGAACATCGTCGGACAGCTGGCCCTGGAGGATTTCCATCAAGTTCATAAGTCTCAAATAATTTTGTTTTTAATCTGGTGTTGAAACAAGTACAACGACCGGTTGTTGATAATCGCAGCGATTAGACGAGCGAGGGGACCGGGGTCACACTTTTGCGCAAAGATTTTTATTTCCGGTAGGATTTTTTCCACTTTCCGGGAAAATCGGCACAAATTTGGCTCGCCTTGCAAAATAATTTTGCCGCTCAGGCTTTTTTTCTGGAAAAGCCGGATTTTTAGCCCGGAACACGCTACTCCCGATCCCGACCCTACAGCATGGATTATCGCGCTGCCAAACAATTCATCCTTGCCAAACTCCGTGCGGAGCTTTCCGGGCAACTTCATTACCACGGCCTCCACCACACCCTGGACGTGCTGCGCGTATCGGTCGAGCTGTGTGCGGCCGAGGGCATTCGCGGCCACGAAGTTACATTGGTCAAAACAGCGGCGCTGTTTCACGACGCAGGCTTCGTCAAAAACAAACACGCCGGCCACGAACACGAAGGCTGCCTGATGGTGCAGGCCGAACTCCCCCGTTTCGGATATTCCGACAGCGACATCGAGGTCATTTGCGGCATGATCATGGCCACCAAAATCCCGCAGTCGCCCAACAACCTGCTGGAAGAAATCATCTGCGATGCCGACCTCGACTACCTGGGCCGCGACGATTTTTTCAAGATCGGCAACTGGCTGTTTGAAGAATTACAAGCCTACCACCTCATCGGCGACGAACAAGCCTGGAACAGGCTTCAGGTCAGTTTTCTGAATGCCCACCGCTTCCATACCCAGACCAACAAGGACTTGCGTGAACCGGTCAAACAGGGATACCTGCGCGACCTTCAGGAACTGGTAGCCACCTACTGACCGCCGCCGCTTTTTTACCGCTGAAATTTCCCATGCACAGATTCGTGATTAAAATCGGGACCAACGTGCTGACTCGTCCCGACGGGTTGCTGGATTTGGACACGATCCGGCACCTCGTCGAACAGATCGCCGCCTTGCGCAAGGCGGGCAAGGAGGTGATTGTCATTTCGTCGGGCGCCGTGGGCGCCGGCCGCTCGCTCATCGCGCTGCCGCGCGACATCAGCCGGGTGGTGCAACGACAGGTACTGGCCGCCGTCGGACAAATCAAACTGATTTCGCTCTACGCCGAACTTTTTGCCGACCACGGACTGCATTGCGCGCAGGTGCTGGCGACCAAAGAGGATTTCCGTGACAGGCGGCATTACCTCAACATGCAAAACTGTTTTTCGGCCCTGCTCCGCGACAATATCGTCCCGATCGTGAATGAAAACGACGTGGTGAGCGTGTCGGAACTGATGTTTACCGACAACGACGAACTGGCGGGCCTGACCGCGGCGCTGGCCGGCGCCGATACGCTCGTGATCCTCTCCAATGTCGATGGTTTGCTCGACGGCCCGCCCGGCCGCCCCGAAAGCCGTTTGATCCCCGAGGTGCTGCCCGGCGACCGGCGGCTGCCCGACGTGATCGAGCCTGTCCGTTCGAGTTTCGGGCGGGGCGGTATGGCGACCAAATTTCGCTTTGCGCAAAAAGCCGCCAACGTGGGCATCACCACCTGGATTGCCAACGGCAAACGCCCGCAAGTGCTGCTCGATCTGATGGAAGGAAAACCGGTCGGCACGCGTTTTACCGCCCGCCAGGCCGTCAATAACCTGAAAAAATGGATGGCCTACGACGAATCGGCCCGCAAGGGCCTCATCGTGGTCAACGACGGCGCGGCGCTGGCGCTTCGCGAACGGGTATCGAGCCTGCTCCCGGTGGGTGTCGTGCGCATCGAAGGCCAGTTCGAACGCGGCGATCTGGTCGCCATTGCGGCCGAAGACGGCACGACGCTGGGCTACGGCAAAGTGCAATACGGCGCCGATATTGCCCGAAAAAACCTGGGCCAGAAGGGCAAAAAACCGCTGGTTCACTACGATTATCTTTATCTCGATTGATGCCATGACCTCTACCGTTTCAGCCCGGGCCATTCAGGCGCAACTGGAACAGGTGCAAACCGCAAGCCGGCGGCTTTCCCTGTGCAACGACGATACGATCAATGCGATCCTGCATGATCTCGCCGACCTCACCCTCGAACAAATACCGGCCCTGCTCTCGGCCAATGCCCTCGACCTGGGGCGCATGGACCCCGCCGACCCGAAATACGACCGCCTGCGACTCGACGAAAGCCGCTTGCGCGCCATTGCCGCCGATCTTCGCGCGGTTGCCGCGCTGCCTTCGCCGCTGCATCGCGTTTTGGCTGAAACCACCCGCCCCAACGGGCTTTTTTTACAAAAAACAAGTGTGCCGATCGGGGTGGTCGGTATCGTGTACGAATCGCGCCCCAACGTGACCTTCGACGTATTTGCCCTCACCCTCAAATCGGGCAACGCCAGCGTGCTCAAAGGCAGCCGTGATGCTCATTATTCCAACATGGCCATCGCGGAACTGATCGGGAACGTGTTGCAGCCGCACGGTTTGCAAAATGCCTGCTGGCTGGCGCCCAGCGAACGGGAAGCGCTCGGACACATCCTGCAGGCCGACCGTTTTATCGACGCCATTATTCCCAGGGGAAGCCAGCAACTGATCGATTACGTTCGGGCCAACTCCCGGGTGCCGGTGATCGAAACGGGCGCCGGCATCGTGCACACCTATTTCGACCGCGCCGCTGACCTGGGCAAATCCAAAGCCGTTGTTTGCAACGCAAAAGCCCGCCGCGTCAGCGTCTGCAATGCGCTGGACACCCTGATCGTGCACCGCGAGCGGCTGCCCGACCTGCCCGAATTGCTGCGCGAACTGGGCGAAAAACACCAGTGCCAGGTGTTTGCCGATGCGGCAGCGTTGGCTGCCTTGCGGGGCAATTACACGGCAGAATGTCTCTTTCCCGCCCGGGAAGAACATTTCGGCACCGAGTTTTTGTCCATGAAAATGGCGGTCAAAACCGTCGACTCACTGGAAGAAGCCCTCGAACATATTGCCCGCCACGGCTCCCGGCATTCCGAAGCCATCCTCACCGAAGATGTTGCCGCGGCCGATCAATTTCTGCGCGCCGTGGATGCGGCCGTGGTGTACGTCAATGCGAGTACGGCTTTTACCGACGGAGGCGAGTTCGGTTTCGGCGCCGAGATCGGGATCAGCACGCAGAAACTGCATGCCCGCGGCCCGATGGGTTTGCCCGAATTGACCAGTTACAAATGGCTGGTGAGGGGCGACGGGCAGGTGAGGTAAATTTTATTCTTCCACAAAATCCAGGTCCTTGCCAAACGACTCCTTGATGGACCATGCCGAGACCAGCGCGATGGCGTACAGGATGGCGCCAGTGACCCAGGCGCCCGTCACGTAGCTGTCGAGCGCCGTGCGCAAAAAACGGAACAGCAACATGATCAGCGGCAAAGCCCCCCGCACCATATTGGGGATGCTGATGGCGGCTGAAGCCCGCAGGTTGGTGCCGAACTGCTCGGCGCTCATCGTGATATAAACCACGGTAAACCCTGTCCCGTAACCCAGACCCGCGCAGATGAGGTAAAAATTTGAAGCCGAACCGCCCTGCTGCAGGAAGTACAGGGTGGTGAAAAAAACGGAGATGCCGTAAAAGACGAACAGGGCTTTTTTACGGCTCCGAAGGCGCTGTGCGAGCAATCCTACGCTCAGGTCGCCGAAGGCTATGGCCAAATAAAGCGACACGATGGCCTTGGCCGGATCGATGTTCGGGATGCCGAAAGCCTTGCCGAACTGATCCGAAAAGGTCGCCAGTACGCCGATGATGTACCAGGCCGGCAAGCCGATCAGGATGCAGCGCAGGTAGCGGAAGAAACGTTCCTTTTTTTGAAAAAACATCAAAAAATTGCCTCTCGACACTTCTGATTGCGCCATTTGGGCAAACAACTCGCTTTCGCGAACCGATACCCGAAGCAGCAACAGCGCCAGCCCCAGTCCGCCCCCGATAAAATAGCAGGTACGCCAGTCGAACACCGTGCTGAGCAAAAATGCCGTCACGGCGCCCAGAATACCGAAGGAGGCGATCATGGCCGAAGCCATGCCCCTTTTTTCTTTGGGCAACAATTCGCTGACGAGGGTGATGCCGGCGCCCAGTTCGCCGGCCAGGCCAACGCCCGCAATGAAACGAAGCACTACGTATTGCGGGATCGACTGAACCAGCCCGTTCAGGATATTGGCAATGGAATAGAGCAAAATGGAGCCGAAAAGCACCCTCAGGCGGCCTTTTTTGTCGCCCAGAATACCCCACACGATCCCCCCGATCAGCAAACCCATCATTTGCACGCTGATGATCCATTCCCCCTGCGTAAGCACTTCTTCAGGAGAAAGACCAAGCGCGCTCAAACTGGGTTTGCGCACGATGCCAAATAGCAGAAGATCGTACACATCGACGAAAAAACCGAGGGCGCTGACCACGACGGCGAGCTGAAAAAGACTGCTGGAACGGGAGGACATGACAGATGGCGAATTTGGGATGCAAGGTATTTACAGGGTATCGAATTTGTCAGGTTATTACTGACGGGGTGACTTTGGGGTCACCCCGTCAGTTGGCCGCGATTTAAAATTCAATTTTGCAGGATTTTGAGCAAAAGGACTTATGAGACGGCTTCTTTGTCCTGTATAAATGCTGCTGGCTTACCTGATCACCACTTTTACCGCCACATCCCCTTGTCCCGTCATCACGCGGCAAACATACCAGCCAGCCGAAAGCCCGGTATCGGGGTGAAGATCGATGTTTTGTTCGCCGGCGGGCTGCCAGCCGGAAAAACAGGTCTGGACCGTACGGCCCTGGCTGTCTTCCAGTTGCACGGTAACCGCGCCGGGGGCAGGATTGACGTATTTCAGGGTGCTGGACGGGCCGAGCGGGTTCGGATAGACAAGCATTGCCTTGGGGCCGTCAGCGGGCGTAGGCGCCCCGACCGTAAGATTGGGCAGGTAGCGCACCAGCGCGATATCCAGATCGAAGCCGTTGCTCGTGATGCCGGTTTGCACGATACCACCGTCGGGCATGAGGAGCATGCCGGTCGGGAAGTCGTTGTACCCCTGAATATCCTGCTTCGACATACCGTTCACGCCAAAGCCTGGGTCAGGCGCGCCATTCGAAAGAAAGCAATACAGGGCGAAGTCGGCATTGGCGCCGCGATGGGTGCTGAGCAGGATACGGCCGTTGGCTTGCACCACGACGCGAGGGGCATAGATGATATCCTCGTAGGCCGTCGGGTTGTGGCTGTTGGGTACCAGTACAAGCCCGTCGTCATCAAAAGACAAGTCGTCGTCGCCATCGGGTGTCAGGCGCAGTACGCCGGTCGAATGGGTGTTCATATCGCTGGAAAACGCAGCGAGGATTCGGCCGTCATAATCGACAAACAGGTCGTAGATGATTTCTTCATCCTGCAAACCCAGGTCGAATTTATAGGTTCCGTTGATGCCGAATACAGGATCGTAGTGACCGTTGGGCAACAGGCGGGCGATATAAACCTTGTCACCGTAAGCGAAAGTCCCGCCAAGCAGCACTTTTTGGTCAGGTTGTATGCGGATTGAGTTGATGTCAATTTTGCCGATGTTGCCATTGAAATGAACCATCCCTGTCGAATTCCAGGTCAGGTCGAGTGTGCCGTCCGGCAGGAAACGTGCGACATACGGATCATAGGTGAAATTTCCAGTTTCGTAAGCATCGAACAAAACGAGCAATTTGCCATCGTTTTGCACAGCAATTTTCTTGACAATCAGCTCTGAGAAGCTGTCAACCGTTATTTGAAGAAAACCCTGATCGCCAAACGAGACATCGATCGAGCCGTCGGGCAGCCAGCGGCCAAGTGCCAACAGATTTGCCCCTGCGCTGCCGCCGTACACCAGTTTGCCGTCGGGCTGCATGGTAAAGTCACGGGAAAACTGCACATCCTGCAGTTCGGCAGGCGTGTTTTCTGCCGACAACAGGTTGCCGTCGCCCGAAAACCTCGACAGTACGGTCTGCCCATCTACTACTTTTTCGCTGTTCGTCCAGATAACGCCATCCGTACCGAGCAGAATTTCGTGCTGATAATCGGAGCCATTGCGAAGATTCAGGGCCTTCCAGCCGGCGTCGCCGAAGCTGGCGTCGACATCCCCGTTGGGCATAAAACTCGCCAAAGCCAGGTCAAAATTGGAATCGCCTTCCAGCTTGAACCCGGCAGCGAGTATCCTTCCGTCGGGAAATGTTTGCAGGCTGTAAAAACCCGAGTTTTCCTCGGGGATCACGGGGTTGAAGCTTTGGTCCACCGTGCCATCACTGTCGTAACGCACCAGAGCGGCCCTGCTGATTTGGTCGGGAGGAGTGGTCAGGTAACCCGCTGCGAGGATCTTGCCGTCTGCCAGGGGCAATACGGCACGCAGCGTATTGGCAGTACCGATCAGGTACTGGTTTTCGCCATTTGAGGCAAAGGTGTTGTCGAGCGCTCCGTCGGCCAGCAAGCGGGCCACCAAAAATGCCCGGCCGATAAGTAAATTGCGGTAGCCGGCTACAACAAACTGATTGTTGTTCTGTACCGAAACGGCATACAACTGGGTGTTTCCCTCCGTATTATCAAGTTCTACCAGACCGTTATTGCCAAAGCCGGAAAACGGTGATCCGTCGGGGTTGAACCGCCCCACAATCCCGATGCCGCCAGAGCGACTGCCGGCGCAAACAACGCCATTATTCGGCAATACATCGATGCCATAAAAAAATGAGGAGCCGGTGCCGGTCAAGACGTCCAGTTTGGTCGTTCCCCCGACGCCGAATCCCGTGTCCAGCGCGCCATTGGCCCAAAGACGCACTACAACGGCTTCGTTGCCTGCGCCCAGATTGGCATTTCCTGCAACCAGGATTTTGCCGTCTGCATCCACATCGATGGCATAAAAACGACTAATCGAACCATTGGTATCATAGATAAACATACCGCCGCTCGCGAATCCGGGGTCGGGGCTGCCGTCCGGGAGCATACGGGCTACAAAACCATAGAGGTTATTCCCATCGTAATGCCAGCCCGTGCTCAGGATCTTGCCATCCGGCTGTACCGTAACGGCATAAGGATAAAAATCGACCATTCCGTTGCCGAACGTGGCGAGGCCGTCATTGGAAAAACTTTCGTCGAGCGAGCCGTCGGGCAGGTGTCGGGTGGCAAAAACATAGTCTTTGAGACCCGTCCAGAGGTCGCCGCCGGCGATGATCTTTCCGTCGGGCAGGACCGCGCAACCGTAGGCCAGTTCGAAAGTCGAACTCAGGTTTTTGATTGTTTTACCGTTTTGGCCAAAATCCGGGTCCAGCGTGCCGGGGTTTTGAGCATTGAGCAGACTAAAAGAAGCCAGAAAGAGGCAATAGAGCAGCCCTGTTTTCTGGAGTGAATAGATGTTTTTCATTGTGTTTAAAAATTGAAAAGATAATTAATTTGTGGTAATAAATGTCTTTTTCTCCACCCCTACCCCGGTGATTGTCAACGATTTCCAGCGTTTGGGCAGTTTGGTTTTCAGTTTGACAATACCCTGCGCGCTGATGTCGATCCCGCCAAAGCCCATGATGGTGGCCTGTAAAAAACCGCCTGCGCCCGTGGCAAAGTAAGGATTGGTCCCTCCTGCCGTTTCCGCCAGTACGCCGAAAGGCGGCACCTGGTTGGGTTTGTAGCTGTTCAGCCAAAGTTCGTAAGCGCGCTCGGCGTCGCCGTTGCGGGCGGCAGATACCGCCAGGATGGCATTGCCCATGGCCGGGCCGTCTTTGGCCATACGAGGCTCGTAGTAATCGAGGTCTTTTTTGATCTGAACCGGGTCTGTGATGACTTTGAGCGGGTACGCCAGCAGGTTGACGTCGGCTTGTTTGATCGTGACGCCATCGTAGGTCGCGTTTTCGCGGGTAGTGCCGTCGGGGAATTTCAGGATCGGGATATTGTCGGCCACAAGCGCCCAGTCGGGATCGGGCGCGTAGCCCAGTTCGCGGGCCGCATCGCCGGCGTAGCTCAGCACCGTGATGGCCATGCCGTTGGTGAAAGCGTTGTTGTCGATGTTTTCCTGCCATTCGTTGGCGCCGATCACGTTGTTGATGTCGTAGTGTCCGGGGCCGTTGCGCTCGACCCGCGAAGCCCAGAAATCGGCCACTTCTTTCAAAATGGGCCAGCCGCGATCGCGCAGCCACACCTTGTCCTTGGTCACGAGGTAATACTGCCAGGCCGCCCAGCCCACGCAGCCGGTGATATGCTGCTGAAAAGGCCCCGTCAGCGCCCAAACGGGCGTTTCTTCCTGGCCGGTGGTCGTGCTCTCCCAGGGATACATGGCGCCCCGGTAGCCGTGCTCGAAAGCATTTTGTTTGGCTTCGTCGAGGAGGTTGTAGCGAAATTCGAGCAAGGAACGCGCGATTTCCGGGTGGAGCACCAGCAAGGGCGGATACATCCACAACTCGGTGTCCCAGAACACGTGACCATTGTAGCCGAGCCCCGAAAGCCCCATGGGCGACAAGCTAAGAGCGGTGCCTTCGCGGGCGAAGGAATAAAGGTGATAGAGCGCCGAATGCACGTCGCGGGTGGCAGCCACGTCGCCTTCGATCTGAATATCGGAGGCCCAGAGGCGGTCCCATTCCAGTCGGTGGCGCCGCTGCAAGCGGTCGGTTTTTTCCAGCGCGGCATAGATGGTGAGGCGCTCGGCTTCGTTGTGCGCATCGGCCACGTGGGCGGAGGAAATAATGGAGCCGACCACGGCAAACCGGTAGGTTTCCCCGGCTTTCAGCCGTTTGTTGAATTTGAGCAAATGCATGTTGTAGTCCCAGTCCTCATGGATCAGATCGGGTTCCATGCCGTGTTTTTCTTCAAAAATAAAACTCGTGCTGGCCGCCACGGTGTACCGTCCGGTCGGCGATTGCCCCACCGAAGTCATCAACGGAATGAGGGCGTGCGGCCGGTCGATTTCGGCGTAGTAGTTGCGCACATTCTGCAACATTTCAGGCGCTTCGATCACGGCAGCCGGGGTGATGGTCACGTCCGTTTTGGCGGTGATTTCCACGATGCTGAGGGCGCAAAACGGCAGGTGGCGCAGCGCCATGACCGAGTGCCGGACGCTCAGTTGATTGCCCACATCGAAGGTGGTCGTGAGTTCGGCATGACGCATGTCGAGCGTCTGGCGGTAGTTGGCGATGTCGTGGCGACCAATGCGCCGGCCGTCGACATCGAGGTTCATGTTGACGAAGTTGAACCCTTTGAGGATGTTGGACACCCTGCCGCGCAGGTAGTTGTCGTAGGCGCCGTTGAGCACCACGGTCGACATTTTCATGGGCTCGGGCGACGATACCAGCCCGATCATGCCATTGGCCACCGTAATGCCGTAGTAATTGGACGGATCAATGTTGTCGGCAACGATCGTCCAGGCCGGGTCGGGAGTTATTTGTGAAAATACCGGATTTCCGGACAACAAAAGGATGGCAGGCAGTGCCCAACGCACAAATAGACGCTTCATACAAGAGGTTTTTGCTGATCTAATCGGGGCGAAATGTATTAATTCCGGATAGTAATACCCGATTACTTCGTCAGGTTAAAGTACGTGCCACGACCGGGTATATTCACCGGAATTGAAGGATTCGACTAAATTGATCAAAAATTTAATATTATTTTCGCCTGCAACTCTCTGCAACCCGGACTTCGCTGACCGGTTCAGTGTCTGATCCATCCATAACTTTCGAACCAATGAAAAACTCCCTGCTCATTGCCGTGGCGCTCGCCGTGGCCATTTTCGCCTGCACCCGACTCGCTCAAACTACCGCGCCATCCAACGCCCCGCCGATCAAAAACTGTTTCTGCGCCGACTCGACCCGCTGCAACGACTTTTGCTCCACCCTGCCCATCGATGTGTTGGAAAAATTCAACCCCGGGTATTCCGGCGCGCTCACTCCGACCTTCCAGCCGCCGTTCGACATTTTTTCCTGGCAGACCTTTATCGCGCTCAACTGGCCCTCGGATGCCAAGGGCAATGCCTTGAACTGCCCGCTCGGCGATCATCCGAACGCCCCACGGGTCTGGGAAAGGTATGCGGACGCTGCCACGCTTTTCCAGCATGGCGATGCGCCCTTGCTGCTGGCCATCGACGATGCCGCGGCCAAGGGGCAAAAATTCTTTTACCGTTTTGCCAAAAGCCCGCACCCGCTGAACAGCGGAATCGCGCCGGGCGACAGTTTCGACGACGAAGACGAAGAAGCGGACGGCCATGCGCTCATCGACCGCAACCTGAATTTTGCCTTGTTCGAAATCCGGGTCAATCCCGATGAAGCCGATTTTATCCGCAACAACCACCTCGGTACGCTCCCCGGCATCGACGACTATTACAGGACGCACCATGATTCCTTCTCCCTCCCGTCGAGCCGTTTCCCTTCCACGGTCGGGGCCATGGAAATCAAGGCCTCGTGGCGGATTCTCGACCCGGCCGCAGGCGACGATACCACGCGTTATTACACCCGCGACGCCATTATACAGGTGCCGAAACAAAACAGCTCGACCGGGCAAGCTTTTCAGGTAAAAGCCAAAGTCGGGCTCGTTGGCATGCATATTATTCGAAAAACCGGCAATTTTCCCTTCCTGATCTGGAGCACTTTCGAACACATCGACAACACCCCCGACGATGTTCAGGCAGCCCAAACCAGTCAGGATTCGCGCCGCTGGTCGTTTTACAATGTGGAATGCCTGACCTGCCCAGTCGATTCCTACCCGGCTCTCACCCAGTCGGACAGCGGTCATTACAAATGGAACCCGAGCCCGCCGTACGCGGCCAAATACGCCACCAGCGTGCCCGGTGAGCAAGGTGGCAAACTCTTCGGCACACAGGTGACCCGCACGTACCCGATTTATTACCGCACCCAGCAGGTCAACCAGCTCTGGCAAACCAAACTCGCCGGCACCGTCTGGGCCAATTACCGGCTGGTCGGCACCCAATGGACCGTGCCCAACGACGGCGGCACCAGCAACACGATCAATGTGCCCTTCCGCCTCGGCAATTCGACCCTGGAGACGTATATCCAGGAAAATGCCTCCTGCATCCAGTGCCACGGCTTTGCCGGTGTGATTTCCGGAAAAGACACCATCGCGACCGATTTCAGTTTCATTTTCGGCATGGCGAAAAAATAAACCCGGCCCGACTCGTCCGACGCCCCCCGGTTGCGCGCCGGGGGGCGTATTTTTTTGTAAAAAATGGTGAATAATGCGGCAAAACCCTTGTAATCTTACCATGCCTTGGATTTCCACGACATTTTTTAGCCAAAAACTTATTCCATGACCGGTCGACTTTTCCTCGCAACCCTGTGGCTTTTGCCCTTTTCCTCCCGCGCGCAAAACTTTTCACCCCCCGACACCTGCCCTGTTCTGGTCTTGCACCCGGCTACCGACGTGGCCTGCGGCCCCGGGCACGGGCGCGCCGCTTTTCGGGTCGAAGGCGGCAGCGGGCAATATTCATTTTTGTGGAGCAACGGCTCCCCTGACAGCCTGCAAACCGGCCTGACGGCCGGTACGTACACGGTTACGATCAGCGATCAGAGCTGCCAGACAATCGACAGCATTGGCATTGGTTTTCAGATGGATGTGTTTCCGTTTCGTCAAATTTTCCATGGAAACACGGAGGAGAATGTGCCTGCGGCGAGTGCAGTCAGCCCCGACGGACAGTTTTTTTACACCGTAGGAACAGTCTATCGCGACGGGCTCGACGTGGAACAAGTGCAGGGAAGCGGTGATATCTGGCTGGTCAAAACTGACCGCGAGGGACAAATCGTGTGGTCAAAAACCTACGGCGCAATCGCGCTCGACCGGGGCGTGGACGTACTGGCGCGCAACGACGGCACGCTCGTGCTGGCCGCCTACACCCTGTCGCACGACGGCATTTTTGCCGACACTCTGTCCGAGTGGATGTCAGCCATCCTGTTCGTATCGGCAGACGACGGCGCCTTGCTGGACGTAAAAAAGATCGATGACGGTCTGCACAAACTCAGTATCCAGAAGATCATGGAGGCGCCCGACGGCAGCCTGATGCTCACAGGGAATGGATACGTCAGCGCCGGTTTCAACTCGCCGGTTTGGGTGGCCCGGCTCGACGCCGCCGGGAACCTGGTCTGGAGCAAGATTTATGGCAACAACGCCTACCTGATGCGCGGCGATATTGTGGCCGACCCCGCCGGCGGATTTGTGCTAAGCTGTGAAATTCAGGGGGCGAACAATGGCCAGCCGCCCGCCATCAACCTCCTGAAAATCGACGATAACGGCGACCAGCAATGGTACCTGACCGAGTCCCGCGTTGGCAGAAGTAAATTGTACCCCCTGCCCGACGGGCGATTCATGGCAGCTTATTCCGGCTGGGTCAACGGCCAGTATCATCCTGCCCTGACCCTGTTTTCGGCCGCAGGGATCGATACTACTTTTGTGGCCCCGCCATCGGGCCAATTGTTCAGCGAAATGATCCCTTTGGCGCAAGGCGGCTGGGCGATCCTGATGTCCAATGAATCAAACCCGATCGGCACTTCGGTCATTCTGGTGGACAGTGCCATGCATTTCAGCCCTGTAATACCGGTGTTGCTGCCCGCCCGATTGTATGGCACGTCCCTGTTTCAACTGGGAAAAGACTCGTTCCTGATCGTCGGTAAAGCCCCGAATGGCGATCTCCGACAGGGCGACTGGTTGTATTCCGCATTCAGGGTGTTGCCCCGTGCCGAGGGGCCGCTTCCGATTGCCGACACCCTGGTTTGTCCGGGCGCTACCGTGGTACTCAACCTTGACAATCAGGCAGGTATGTACGAGCAGTACGGCTGGCCGACACCCGACATTCCTTTACCTGCGCAATGGACAGTCGGTAACCAGGATACGCTGCTATGGCTGGTCGCCCGCAATGCGGAAGCTTGTGAAGCCGGCATAGGAAGGCGAATAAACGTCGATCAGTTCCGGGCCAGGCTGGAAGTTGAAAGCGCTACTTGCGGGGAAGCCAGGGGCAAAATCCGGATCGGTACGATCGACAACGCGGGGCTTGTACAAATTCAGTGGGCGGATGGCGCCGATTCCACAGTGCGGACCCAGCTGTCGCCGGGTCTGTATCCCGTGACCGTCAGCGACGGCGTGTGTGCTTTGCATTTTTCGCCCGAGATCGAATCGGGCTCTGCGCCTGAGCCGGGCGGTTATTTTACACCTCCGATCGGCACCTTGTTCACGGGTTATGGCTGGGGCAATGGAGCGGGCAAGATTGTCGCGCTGACAGACGGGACGCCGGTATATTATTACTCCAACTACCCCAGAATACGCATCGATTTCATCACAGTACCCAATTACAACTTTACCTCGAATTTCAGCCGTATTGTCCCTTTGAAAGACACCACTTTCGCGGTAGTGGGTTTGAACGCACAGGGCAACCGCTTGCTGATATTCAACCGCACAGGCGCTTTGGTCAAACAGTTTGACTTTACTCCGGGTTACTATTTAACCGATTTACTGCCCCTCGACGACGGCGGTTATGTGGCTTTGCTTCAATACAGCAATGCCAGCGGCAATTACGACGTCGAACTCAGGGTTGTTCGGCTCGACCACCAATTACAGACCCTTTGGACGACCGAGATCAACGAACCCGATGCAAAGGAGTATGGTAAAAATCTGGCCCTGTTGCCCGGCGGCAGAATAGCCCTGATCGCCAATTCCGTCGCATTCAATTATTCAAGCAAAGACATGCGCCTGTACTGGCTCGATTTGTCGGGCAATGTGCTCGGCTCGAAATGGTATGGCGGCGCCGGACAGGATGAATGGATAGAAATTGCAGCCACCCCGGACGGCGATCTGCTTGCTTATGCAAGCTCCGACTCTAACACCGGCGATCTTGACAATCAGAATATTACGGGCAATTCTCTGCTTTGGATGATGAGACTCGACGGGCAAGACGGCCATTTTAAATGGAGCAATCTCCTTCCCAACAACTCCCGCGTCGGCTTTCGGTCCGACGGCGCACCGTTGTTGAGTACGGACGAGACTGGCTTCGACAACGAGTTTTTTCAAACCGGCGCCGAACGCCTCACCCTCTACGATCCGCAAAACGGCGATACCATCTGGTCCTTCCGCGCACAGACCGGGGTCGGCATCAACGGTTATCCTTTTTTCACGGGCAGCGGCGATATCCTTTGGCCGCATTTCTGGTATGAAAACTACAATCCCGGGCCTGCCGGGCATTGCTGCCCCTTTGCCGACTTTCATCTCAGGGTCGACATCTGGCGAAACGGCGAAACGCCGCAAGCTTTCGACCTGGGCCCGGATACCACCCTTTGCATCGGCGATACGCTTGTGTTGTCGGCGGCTTCGGCGCAGGTACCCGTCATCTGGCAAGATTACGCCTACGATACCGTCCGGGTAATTACGGCCGCAGGTATTTATTCGGTCCGGGCTGGAAACGTGTGCGCGGTCAGCGACACCATCCGAATCGACTATTGCCTCTACCCTCCCCTGCCCGATAGCCTGAGCGGATGCGCTCCCCTGACCCTCGACGGCGGCATGCCCGGCCTGACGCATGTCTGGTCGGACGGAAGCCTGAGCCAGACCGTGGAAGCAACGGAAAGCGGCTGGCTGGGGCTAACGGTGATCAATCTTTCCGGACAGGTCCTGCACGACAGTGTGTACCTGAGCATCCCGCCTGTGAGCAGTTATGAAACCGCGGAGTCGGACATATCATGTTTTGATGCCAGCGACGGCTGGGTCTCGGTGACGCCTTCGGGCGAGGGAGCGCCGTATGCGTATTGGTGGAATGGCGTGCCGGGCGATTCTGTTGTCACCAATTTACCGGTTGGATTGTACGAGTTGAGCGTCGTCGATCAGTTTGGCTGCACATTTACCAATGATTTTACGCTCACCAGTCCGTCGGCATGGTCGATCGACCTCCAGGCATACCCCAATTTCGATTCGACGCAATATAGTTTATATGCTTTTGCAGGTCCTGGGCTGCCCCTGCCGGCCACTTATCTGTGGTCGAACGGAGCGACGACCTACAATACTATTGCTGCGGGCGGGCCGGTTTCGATCACGATCACAGATGCAAACGGCTGTGTTCAGAGCGATACCGTATTGCTTCCCACGGCAAGCGGCACGGCGACGACCACCCCGACGGATTCGGTTTGGGTTTGGCCCAATCCCGCCGGCGACTGGTTCCGGGTATCCGGCTTGCCAGCGGTCCCTTCGTATTGGGCCTGCTTCGATACCAGAGGGCAAGCCATGGCGCTGGCGCCCTTGGCGGAGTCCTCGAACAATCCGGGCTATTCTTTCGTGGTGCCTTGTTCCGACTGGCCGCCGGGCATCTACACGCTCATGTTGCGATGGACGGGAGGCCACGCGGCGCTTCGGGTGGTCAGGGTCCAGCCCTGAGCAAGAGGCGCCAATCGAGCAATTTGGAAAATTCTTCACTTTTTCAACCCTGAAAATGTACCTTTGTGCCTGCTTTTTTTGAAAGGATAGCTTTTTGTATTTAAAAATCTGATACTCAGTTAATTACAAGTAAAATGGCTTTAATCGGTACGATTCGGAAAAACGGATGGATCCTTATTGTGCTAATGACGCTCGCACTTGGCGGGTTCATTGCAATGGAGATTTACTCCAACATTCAGCGCAACAGCGCAGGCGACGTCAACACCATAGGCCGGGTGAATGGCCAGGAAATCAAACGTTCCGACTTTGATACATACGAGAAGTTGGTGTACACCAATGCACGCAGCAATCCTTATCAGATTCGCTCGCAGGTATGGAACTACTTTGTTGAAAATGCGCTCATTACTGAAATCGCAGATGATCTCGGACTGGGTGTTCCGAAAGATGAATTGAAGGACCTCGAATTCGGCGACAACCTCAGCCCGGTCATTACCGACCGCTTCAAAGGCGAGAACGGCCAGGTCAACCTCAACAACCTGATGCAGATCAAGGCAGCCATCGAAGGCGGTCAGTTCACCGACCCGCAGTACCGCGCCTACTGGTCGATTCAGGAAAAAGAAATCGTCAAGCAGCGCCTTCAGGACAAACTGACGGGCATGGTGCTCAAAGGCCTCTACACGCCCACCTGGCAGGCTGAAATGGCGTTCCGTGAAACCAACGAACGCCTCGACTTCAAATACGTTCGCGTTCCTTTCGAGCGCGTTCCGGATACCGACGTTCAAATCACGGAAGAAGACTACAAAAACTTCCTGAAAGAATACCCCGGTCTTTATGACCAAACCGAGGAAACCCGGACCCTCAACTTCCTCGTTTTCGATGTAGCGCCTTCCGCAACGGACAGCAGCGCCGCCCGCGAAAACGTCGCCAAATTGGTTGATGGCTTGCGCACAACAACGAATGACTCCACGTTCGCTATCGCCAACAACGGCGTTTACGATCAGAACTTCCGCTCGAAAACGGAACTTCCGAGCACAGTGGCCGACAGCCTTATGAAAGTACCCGTAGGCACGGTGTTGGGCCCCTTCCTCGAAGCCGGCAACTACACGATCGCCAAAGTACTTGAGCGCAAACTCGTTCCGGACTCCGTCAGCGCGCGCCACATCCTGATTCGTGACGCAACGCCGGCCAGCGAACGCAAGATCGACAGCCTCCGCGCCCTGATCGAAAGCGGCAAAGCCCGCTTCGACTCGCTGGCTGTACGCAACAGCCAGGACCCCGGCTCCGCAGCCAAAGGCGGCAACCTCGGCTACATGGCCAACGGCCGCACGGTGCCCGAGTTCAACAACGTGTTGTTCAACACCGGCGAACAAGGCAAACTGTACAAGGTTTCGACCCAGTACGGCTGGCACCTGATCGAAATCACCGGCAAGAAATTTATCAAAAACGAGGCTTCGGTACGCTGCGTATTTATCAGCAGCGAACTCGCACCCAGCGATGCCACGCAAAAGGTATTCGAAGACCGCGCCGCCTCGATTTCTCAGCAGGCCAAGTCGCTCACCGACCTGCAAAATATCGCATCTCAACAAGGCCTCCAGCTTCAAACCTCTTCGCCGCTCAAAGCCAACGACTTCGCACTTAGCCAGTCTGTAACCGGCGAGGGTATTCGCGATATTATCCGCTGGGCTTTTGACAAAAAAACCAAGGTCGGCGACGTGAGCAAGGAAGTCTTCTCGCTGCGCGAACAAGGTGTTTATTACAACAGCAAATACGTTGTTGCAGCCCTCAAAAACGTGATCCCCGGCGGCACTGCCACCGTGGAAAGCATCAAGGGCCAACCGCGTGTGGATAACGAAATCCGCAGCCGCAAAAAAGGCCAGATCATCATCGACAAGTCGACCAATAAGTCCGACCTCATGGGCTTTGCCGGGCAATGGCAGGTTAGCGTCGATACGGCCAAGATGACCAACTTTTTCCAAAGCGCCGCACAAGGCATCGGCTCCGAACCGCGCGTATTCGGCACGGTATTCTCGCTGAACAAAGACGCCGTTGGCGGCCCGGTCATTGGCAATACCGGCGTTTTCCTCGTGCAACCCATCTCCGACCGTACGCCGGTGACCATCCCCTCCGACCTGAGTTATCCGCGTCGTCAGGCTACGTCCATGGCCGGTTCGGCCATCCGGATGAACCTGATGTCGGAGATCAAGAAAAATTCGGAGATCAAAGACTTCCGAAGCAAGTTCTTCTGATCGACCCGTTTCCGCAATAAACAGGAAAGGCGCCTTGCTGCACAGCAAGGCGCCTTTTTGTTTTTGAGTAACTCGAAAATTACGAATATGAAGGCGAAATGCGCAGAAACTTGCATTTTTACCCGGTCAACACCCACTCAAAATCGAATGTATGGAAAAACAAGCCGCTATCGATGCCGTTCAGGCACTCTTGCGACAGGGCGATACAGCCGCTGCTATCGAGACCTTTCGCCTCTTCCTGACAGATAATGCGCAGCAATATGCCGACACCCTTCAGGTACTGAATACCCTGGAAGCATCGTACAATACGACCCGTCAAAATGAATTCAAGGGTATTTTGTCTCCGCAGGAAACCCAACGGGAATACAACCGGATCAACGACGCTATTTTCAGTCTGCTGCGCGATCTGGATGTCCACCAAACCCGGCCTTTGGCCAGCACCGTTCGCCGGCGGCGCACCTGGCTGATCGCAGCAGCGGCTTTACTTTTTGTCGTTGCGTTGGGTTTGCTGGTTTTTCGGGACTCACGTTCTTGCCCGAATTTTAAGGATACGCCCGGTTTGCGGGTCATGCTGCTGCCTTTCCAAAACGTCGGCAGCCAGCAGCAAAACCCTGAAAGCGTGTTGCAATCGAGCATTCGCAAACTCACCGGCGACAACAACATGCCGGCTCAGGTGCAGATTCTGGAAAAATTCCCCCCGGAAAAACGAAACCCCGACGCTGCCGAGGCTGCCGAATATGGCAGGCACTGCCAGGCAGATCTGGTTATTTGGGGGAGCTATTCCGTTGATGATTCGGCCCGTGTCGATGTCAATTATGTTTTTTCCAACAACGAACAAACCGGCAACAGCACCGGCTTTCAGGCTTTTAAAAATATCACGGAGTTGCAAAAAGGGGCTCTGCTGCGCCGGACGCTAAACGATGCGCTGTTCTCCGTTTGCGCGATGATGGCGGTGCGTACGGAGAATTGGCCGGTCGCGCGCAAATGGCTTGAAAAGATCAAGGAACCCAGCCCGCAGGAGACCGCCATGTTGACGATGGTCAACAAGCAAGCTCAATGAGCCTGCCCGGACTTGGGAGACATCTGCCGGATCTGGAGAGAGTCGAGCAATTGCAGCGTATCGGGCAAACCATTGAGTATCCGCACGTTGTCGGGCAAACGCAGCGGTCCGATGTACAATTGCGCGCCGGTCAACAGCAAACGCCCGCCTGGCAACAATTGAGACACCTGATCGAGATAGCTCTGGATCGACTGCCTGGGCAAGGGTTCCTGCAAAATGGTAAACACATAATCAGGATGCGCGACCTGGCAGGCGTCCCGAACATCGCCAACCGAATTGCCCAGCCCGAGGTAAATAACTTTCTGACCGCGATTGCGAAGCAAATAATGCATGAATAAGAGGGTCAGTTCCTGTGGTTCGCCTTCGGGGAGGTAAAGCAGGAAGGTGGCAGCTTCCGGCCCGATTTCGCGCGGCTCCTTGTCAATGGCGCACATGATCTTGCGGCGGATCAGGTTGCCGATAAAATGCTCATGCGCCGGGCTGACACTGTTGGTCAGCCACAACACATTGAGTTTGTTCAAAAAAGGATACACCAGATTCAGCATAGTCTGCTCGAACCCGTTTTCAGCGACGAATGCGGAGAAAATCTTGTGAAAAGTCGCTTCGTCCAGATCGATCATCGCCAGGGTGAGCGCATCGATCTGCGTGTTGGCGCTGTTGTTGTTTTGAGCAATTTCCGACACCCTGTTGGCGATTTCATCCGCCCCCATGCGGGCCAGCTTGCTGATTTTCAACCCGTGTCGGTTGAGCAGCGCGACATTGAACAGGTGGCGAAGGTGCTCGTCGGTGTAATACCGGATATTGGTACTCGTACGGGCAGGGGCAATCAGGTCGTAGCGCTGCTCCCACATCCGGATGGTGTGCGCTTTGATGCCTGTCAGTTTCTCCAAATCACGTATGGAGTAAATAGCCATTGTAATGCCTGATGCCGCTTTTGCAAAAAATGAAGCCGGATGTTCAGCCCGGCAAAACCTTGCCCTTGTGAAATTTCACATCAAAAGAGCCGTCAAAAATACGCTAACAGGCAAAGTCTGCTATTGTTCAACAAAAATTTAGCGACAAATACCGCATTTTCTCAGGCTTTCTCGCCCACCAGCCATTTTTTGAATTCGGCCGAGCGCTCCGTACTGACGATCGTTTCGAGGTCGATCGGTGGTTCCAGCTCCACTTTTACGCGGCTTTTGGAATAAGGATGCATCTCCCGAATGGCTGCTACGTTGACGATAAACTGGCGGTTGATCCGGAAAAAAATATTGGGGTCGAGCATCACCGCGAGTTTGTCGAGCGGGTAATCCACCGGAAAACGCTTGCCCGTACTGCGCACCACGAGGAACGTAATTTTATCCTTGGTGTAAAAATAGGCGGCGTCGCTCATGTCGACCAGTTTGATGCTGCTGCCAAAACGGATCAGCATACGACGCAGGTGATTGGCCCCTTCCTGCCGGCGCAGGTTGTCGAGCAAAGCGCTGTAATCGGCGTTTTTAGGCGATTCGAACACTTGTTTGTACTTGGCCAGCGCCGTCGCCAGTTCGCTGCTTTTGATGGGTTTGAGCAGGTAGTCCACGGCATTGACCTTGAATGCCTGGAGGGCATACTCGTCGTAGGCCGTGGTAAAAATTACGGGGCAGGTGACATTGACGTGTTCAAAAATATCGAAACTCGAGCCGTCGGCGAGGTGGATGTCGAGGAAAATCAGGTCGGGTTGCGGATTGCTTTGCAACCAGGCGACCGCCAATTCCACGGTATCGATTTTCTGGAGCACCAGGATATCGGCATCCAGTTCGGTCAGCAGTTTTTCAAGGCGGCGGGCGGCCGCATTTTCGTCTTCGATGATCAGGACTTTCATAACGGATCAGGTTAGGCGCCTTGGCCCGTGTTGTTGCCGGGCAACCCCACAACAGGCACTAAGGTTCTTTTTTGATAATTGGAACTTTGACAATAAAATAGCCGGCATCTTCCTTCACGACCACGGGGCGCTCGCCCATCAGTTTGTACCGGCTGATGAGGCTTTGCAACCCGAAATGCGTACTGGGCTCGGGCTTTATTTTTCGCTGGATGTTGTTGCGTACGAGCAGGCAGGCAGGGTCTTCGGGGTCGGGCATGATCTCGATCAGCAGCGGATTCGAACGCGTGATGACATTGTGTTTTACCGCGTTTTCCACCAGCATTTGCAGGGTAAGCGGCATGATCAACCCGTTGCGGCCCGTCCCTTTTATCACGAGAGAAAACCCGTCTTCAAAACGTTTTTTCAACAAAAAATCGAAGTGCCGCACCAGTTCGAGTTCTTCTTCCAGACTGATGAGGTCCTTTTCGCGGTACAACATGATCTTTCGATAAAAATCGGCCAGATGCTCCACATATTCCACCGCTATTTTGGGATTTTCCTCGATGATGGTGATGAGGGTATTAAAACTATTGAATAAAAAATGCGGGTTGATCTGGCTTTTCAGGGCCGCAAATTGCGATTCGACCGACTCCCGCCGCAGGCGTGCCTCGCGCCGCAATCGCGCCTCCCGGGTGCTCACCAGAGCATACAAGGAAGTCAAAAAACCGATGATCATCAACGCAATAAACCACCACCTTGCCCAAATCGGCCGCCTCACCACGAAGGTATAACTCGCTTCGGGGGTGCCGTCGAAAGTGCCGTGTTCGCTGGCTTGCACCCTGAACGTGTACCGGCCCGGAGGCAGGTTGGGGTACGAGGCGGCATGGTCCTTGGTCACCTTCCAGTCGGGGTCGAAATTTTCAAGTTTGTACCGATACCTGACATTCTCGGGGTGGGAATACCACAGGCCCGTGAAGTTGAAAATGAAATAGTTTTGGTTGTAAGGAAAGACCTTTTCATTAACAAAATCAATGGGTTGCAAAAACACGCTCACGGAAGTGAGCACGGTTTGCGGGTCATAAATAAACGGCTCCTGATAATTGGCCAGCCGGATGATGCCGCCCTGTGCGCCAAGCCACACATTGCCCGAAGGGTCGTTGCAAAGCGCGTTGAGGTTGAGATTGGCTATTTTTAAATCGGCCGTCGTGTAAAAGGTGATGTGTCCCGTTTCGGAATTGAGCACATCGAAACCGTCTTCGTAAGAGATCAAAATTTCCCCTTCGCCGGTCAGCGACAAGCCGGTTATGGTCATGCTGTGCAAGCGCTGGGCAGTGCCGTAACGGGTAAAACTGGCGCCATCGAAGCGAAAGAGCCCTTCCTTTTCCGTACTGAACCAGATGTTTCCGCGCCGGTCCTGCGTAATTGCGTAAATGGTTTTGAGCGGAACGCCCGCCGCTTCGGCATAATGATGAAAAGCGCCGTTTTCAAACATACTCAGCCCCTTGCCGTCGGTCCCAAACCACACACGGCCCTGGCGGTCGACATAAACCTTGTAGATGTAGTTGGTTCCCAGTTCGTTCTGGTGCGTGAAATGCTCGATCTCGCCGCCGTTCAAATCGGCCATGGTGACACCGCCCAGTGTCGCCATCCAGGCATGCTGGCCGTCGCCGGTAATGGAGAGCACACTGCCATTGGCCAAGCCGTCTTTTTCCGTCAGGTGGCGTAAAATCCGCCCCTCGGGCGACACCACGAAGACGCCATTGCCAAAAGTACCCGCCCAGATGGACCCGTCGGGCATGGCGGAGAGCGCAATGACGTTTTGTTTGCCACTCAAAATCGGGACAAGACCACTTTCCTGCTGTAGGTACAAACCATCGTCCGTGCCGATCCAGAGTTTCGATATCCGATCGAAGCAGGTGGCCTGCACATTTGCCCCGGGCATTTCCAGAATGCTCAAACGGACCAGGGCCGACCACGGCGCGCCCTTGTCGTCGAGCACCCAGAGCAGCCCTTCGCGGTCTTTCAACAATGCGAGAATGCTGTTGCGGGCAAGCGGATGCGCATCGGGCAGGGTATTCACAGCGCCGGTCGCGATCGAAATTCTGACCACTCCGTGCCCCGAGGCGCCCACCCAAAGTTCGTTATCGGCGTACCAGGCCAGACTGTTTACAGCCCCCAACGACCATTCGCGGGTGTAAAAATCAAACTTGTTTTGTGCGATATTGAAGCGGCTGACGCCGCCGTCGTAGCCGCCCAGCCAGATATTTCCATCGCGATCAGCCAACAGGGCCGGAATGATTTCGTCCTGCAATCCTTCGGCGCGGCCGATGTTTTGCACTGTTTTTTTACCCTCGGCGCTCATGGTGCAAATGCTGACGCCGCCATCGGTAGCGGCCCAGACACGCCCCTGGGCATCGCAGGCAAGCGCGTACACGTCGTTGCTGGCCAGCCCTTCGTCAGTTTGATCGAACAAATACAGGCGGCCGTTTTTCCAGTAATACAAACCTTCGCCGTAGGAGGCGATCCACAAGGCGCCGGAAGGGTCAGCCACGAACGCTTTGATCGTAACCTCGGGCGTACCTTCCTCGGGCTGCCAGCGTTGCAGACTGGTGGGCAGCACTTCCGGGCCGGGAGTTTGGCCACTGGAAGCCGGGAAAAACACGGCGCCCGGCGACAGGTACCCGATCGAGCCGTTTTCAAAACCCACCCAAAGCCGGTCGCCGGCCTCGTAAAGCGCGCTGACCGGCACAGCACCCAGGCTGTCCGGCATTGCGACGGCCTGGTAGGTGGCGCCGTCGTAGCGGAAAAGCCCGTTTTTGGCGCCCAGCCAGATCCAGCCGTATTTGTCCTGGCAAAAAGTCGTGAATTTCGTAGCGCCCAGTTCCTTCACTTCGTGCGGTTTGAAAACGGGCATCTGTGCCCGGGTCACCGCGCTGACAAGAAGGGAAAGGAAAAGGAGCAATTGTATTTTCATGTGAAAATGAGGGAGATACGACCCTGCCGACAGGTGATTCGATCAATCGGTAGATTCCCAGAGCAACTGGGCATCCATGCTTACCGCGATTTCCTCGGCTATTTTTTGATGAACCACTCTGGGGATCGAAATATCGTGATCCGCCAGCAGCACCGTAAAATCGGAAGTAATACGCACCCGGGGGCCTTTTACTTCCACCTGCCCGCGAATGATGCGTTCCTGCTCTACGCCGTGTACGTTGAGCTTGCCTTTGGCCCGCACCGTATACACCCCGTCTTTTTGAAAATCAATCTTTTCAATGATTTTACCCTGAAAAGTCGCCTTCGGGTACTTGCGGCTCTCCATGTAATTTTCATTGAAATGCTCGCGCTGCAAGGGGCTGTTGAAGCCTTCGAAAGTCTTGATTTCGACCGACCAGGCGAAGGTCTGGGCAACGGGATCGATCACGCCGCGCAATTTGCTGCTGCGCGCCTCGATCAGTTCGAGCGGGGCGTCGGATTTGAACTGAATTTTCCCGTCCTCGCAACGAAGAATTTCAGTTTGCGCCGGTCCGCCTGAAAAATTCAGCATGCCAGCCGCGCAAAAACCGATGATTGTCGATAAGAAATTGATCGCCATAAGTGTCAAATTGGGCTAAAAGTAAAGCGATGGAAAGCCCCGAAGGCCAAAAGCAGCGTCAAGCAGGAAAAAGTCGTACTGAAAACGAAAAAAGCTTGTTCGAACAGGCACTTCACGGCACGAAATTTGTCGACCAGATTGCAAAGTTTAAGTTAAAAAAAGGGGACACGTCCAAAAAAGCGCCGCTCACATTGCCAGATTGGGAAAACACGCTACCTTTGAGACGGGTAAATCAAAACGTGCTATGCGAAACTTTTTCCGTAACAACAAAAAAGAGGAATCGAACAACCAGCCGCAATCTGAAGGGGGAAAGCGCTCGTTGAACGACCTCCAGGACGAACTCGACGTCCTCGATGACAACAAGCTGGAAAGGCTCGGCGGCGGTAAATCGGCATCCAAATCGGTGCTCGATTTCTTCGACCTCAGCTCTAGCTGCGGCGATACCATCCCGCAGTAACTCCGCTTCCGTCTTTCGGCCCTGTCAAAGCCTTTTGTCGAATACGACAAAAGGCTTTTTACATTTACCCCCATGAACTGGCTCGAAATCATCGCTTCCCTGCTCGGTGTCGTCTGCGTCTGGCTCGTGGTACGACGCAACATCCTGACTTTCCCTATCGGCCTCGTACAGGTCGCGCTGACCGCTGTGGTGTGCTACCAAAGTCAGCTGTACTCCGACATGCTGCTTCAGGGCGTTTTTGGCATTATGCAGGTGCAAGGCTGGATACTATGGAGCCGCGGCGATCGTGCTGACGATCAGCGCATTGCGGTCCGTTCCCTTTCTCCGCAACAATGGCTGATCACCGGCGCCCTCATGCTGGCAGGCACTTTGGGCCTGGGATATGCCATGCACAGCTGGACCAACGCCAGTTTTCCTTTTCGCGACGCTTTTTGCACGTCCCAATCCATCATTGCACAATGGTGGATGAACAAACGCTACCTCGAAAACTGGATACTCTGGCTGGCCGTCGATCAGGTGTACATTTTCATGTACGCCGACAAGTCGCTCTACTTTTTCGCGGCGCTGTACACCGTGTTTCTCGTCCAGGCGACACTGGGCTACATCGAGTGGAAGCGCAAACTGGCCTGAATTTATTGCTCCAGGATCACAATTGCCAGCCAGGCAAAAGGAATGACAAAAAGGAACGCATCGAAGCGGTCGAGCAGGCCGCCGTGGCCGGGCAAAAGATTGCCCGAGTCTTTCACACCGATGCTGCGCTTGAGCATGCTCTCCACCAGGTCGCCCAGGGTGCCGAACACGCCGACCACAGCGCCCAACGCGAGCCATTGCGGGGGCGTGTAGTCATCGAAATATTGCGACAACAGCCAGGCCATACCAATGGTACACACCACACCGCCCAGGGTGCCTTCCCAGGTTTTATTCGGCGAAATCCGTTGAAACAACTTGGTCCGCCCCACTTTTGAACCGATCAGATAGGCCAGCGTGTCGTTGGTCCACACGAGCCACAAGAGTCCGAACACCCGATTGGGCGCATACCCGTAGCCGGTTTTGTTAGCCAGATATTGCAGCAGCAAAATCGGCATGGTGATGTAAAACAGGCCGAGCAAGTAGGTGCCCATGTTTGAAAACGGCGACGAGGACTTTCCAAACAGTTCGAACAACAACAAAAGGAATACGAAAGCGGGAAATACCGCCGACAGAACCAGGTACTCCCTGTCCAATGTCAGGGCCGCCACAAAAGGCGCCAGTCCCCAAATCAGGCCGACCACGCGGCGCAAGGGCTTTTCTTCCTCTTCCGGCAGCAACAGGCCCAAAAGCTCCCAAAGGCTTCCGGCTGCGATCAAAAAACTGAGAATTCTGAACGGCAGCAACCCTCCGTACACTCCCCCGATCATGGCTATGGCAAAAAATACTGCCGTAATGGCGCGTTGTTTCATCTTGTTGAATTAGAAATGTTTTTGATTAAAAACCCTCTCCCTTTACCCGTTTCCACAGCCCCTCGAACGAAGCCTCGCTTCCTTTCACACTGCTGCGGTTGCGGTTGTTTTGTTTGATGTCCCATTCTCCCCGCTCATTTTTGAAGACAAGGAAGGGAAAAACGTAGTTGTTGTCCGTCAGGGAGTCGCCGAGCAACCCGAAACGCAGGTCATTGACCTGCAGGGTGTCGCCATTGTAATGGTTGACCGTGTAATACCCGTTGCTGAACCAGCGCAGGAAATACCCCGCGCGGGTGTCCTGGCCGATCGGATCGAGCAATTCGTGGTTTTTGGGCAGGACGGAGATGGGTCGGAAACTTTTGCCCGTGTCGTTGAAACCGTACATACCGAAATAGTAGGCCGTGTCGCCTTCCGCAATGCCGTACCATACGATGTTGTTAAAAATGGAAGGGTTGGTCATGTAGCGGTGATAGCGAATGTTTCGCGCTTCCAGGGTGTCTTCGAAAATTCGGTCGGCCACGCTTTTATGCCACATGGTGTAACCCAGGTAACCGCAAAACCACAGAATGCCGGCCCAGTTCCAGCCGAAACGCAGGCGCGCGCCCCTCGAAAAACGCGAAGCAATCATCAGGCAGATGCCAAAAGGCACCGTGGCCAGGGGATCGACGACGGACACGGAATTCCATTGCACCCGGTAATCGGAGAACGGCTGCCAGACCTGCGTACCGAAATTGGTAAAACAATCGAGGATGGGATGCGTAAAAATGCTCCAGAAAAAGAGGGACACCCAGACGAGATAGGGCGCTTCCACCTGCGTAAAATCGCGCTGGAGGTAGTCGCGCCACAGCTTGCGCACAAACCACAACCCGAGCGCCAGTGTAGGCAGGAATACGTACCAGCTCAGGCCCTCGCCCAGCATGACCGGGATAAAATTAATACCCGCCGCCGCCAGGAAATAGATCGCGATCCAGACCGTCATGGCGCCAATCTTGTACCCTCGGTTCTTGTAATGCCCTTTTTCGTAAAACCACTGAACCATCCTGGCCAATACCCAGGGCGCCAGCGCCGCAAACAGCATGGAATGCATAAACCCGCGGTGAAACGACGTGGCTGTCAGCTCGTCGGTCAGGAAGGTGGTAAATACATCGAGGTCGGGGATCGTGCCCCCGATAGCGCCCCACAGCATTGCCCTGTTGCCGATCTTTTTGCCCGCCACCGCTTCTCCACAGGCAGCGCCGAGTACGATTTGGGTGAGAGAGTCCATATTCAGGAGGGTTGATGAGGTTGATAATTATCTGACGATCAAATATTTACTAAATATTTTAGGTACCTTTCGTTTTCACCGCGAAGACGCAAAGGGTTGCGAATTTCTTAGCGTCTCCGCGTCTTCGCGGTGAAAATCTGCAAGTGCGTACAGTCGAAAGCCTTATCCTTTTTTTTGCAACAAAGCCCGTTGAAATACAACGAACGGGTAGGTTTTGACTTCGGGGATATCTTCTTCGCCTTGTTTGGTGTTGCCGGTCGTGCTGGCCGGGGTTTCGCTGCCTGACAGCACCTCGAACGTCATGGTATCGGGGCCCGTTTTTTCGTAGGTACAGAGGATGCGACTGCCTTCGACCACAAACCAGCACAGCAGTTTCGGGCCTACGAGGTAGCTTTCCATGACGATGGAATTTTTTTCATCGACACTCCAGACACCGCGTTCGGGCTTCACGGGCACCAGTTCGTACGGCCGCCAGTCCTGCTCCTTGGAGCCGTAGATCAGCCCGAAGGTGTAGCGCCCCGTGGTGGACGTGTCGATTTTATGGATCTCTATCGTCATATCGACGCTCTGCGCCAGCCCTTTGGCATTGTAAATCAGGAGTTTGCCCGACCAGTCGCCGGCCCAGGAGGCAGGAAACGCGAGAGAATCGGTCGATTGGGCGCCAAGCCTGAAGGCGCCGAGCAGGAGGCAGAAGAACAAGATGGGTCGCATGTACAGTCTTTCTTTCCGGCAAAAATAGCCAACAAACCCGGCGCCTTTGAAAAATGCCTAATTTTCCGCCCGACAAGCCGTATTGAACCATGAAATTACCCTCGTTGATATTTCTGCTGCGCTCGACGGGAGCGGTGCTCCGCCGTTTTCCGGTCGTCGCCGTCTCGACTGTTGTAGCCGTCGTGGCACTGATGACTCTTGTAGAAAACGAGAACCGGCCGGACATGATCCGCCTTTGGATGATGGCACAACTCGGCATCCCGCTTTTGATCGGGCTGAACACCTTCGCGGAATCGCGCGGGTGGTTCGAACGCAACTGGCGGCACTGGGCCCTGGTGGCTGGTGGCGCCCTGCTGCTGTTCGTGTATTACATGGCTTTGCCCAACCCTCAGGCTGCCAATTTTGGTGAGACCGAAGGGGTGCGATTCGTCGTGATCCTGCTGGCCGCGCACCTGTTCGTGGCCGTGGCGCCGTATTTGAACAGCCTGAAAATCAATGACTTTTGGGAATACAACAAACAGTTATTTGCCAGTTTCATCGTAGGCGCGGTTTTCACGCTGATCCTTTGGGGCGGCCTAGCGCTGGCCATCGTTGCCCTCAAAAGGCTGTTCGATTTCGACATCCGCGACGAGGTGTACGTGCACCTGTTCATCCTGCTGGCAGGCCTGTTCAATACGACTTATTTCCTCCACCACGTGCCGCGGCAATTTGCCCTCGACGCTACAGACAGTGCCTACAACACGGTTTTTAAAAACCTGTGCAAGTACATCCTCATCCCCATCGTCGTACTGTATTTCCTGATTTTATACGCCTATGCCGGCCGGATCATCGTCGGCTGGTGGCTGCCCCACGGCTGGATTTCCTCGCTGGTAATCGGGTTTTCGGTGGCTGGTATTTTCACTTACCTGCTCAACTACCAGTTGCCGCAATTTGATCAAAGCCCGATTGTTCGCAACTATCGCCGCTGGTTCTGGTGGGTTTTGTTGCCGCTGGTAGCCCTGCTGTTTGCCGCCATTTATCGCCGCATCGACGATTATGGCGTCACGCCGCCGCGTTTTTTCGTGTGCGCCATCGCGCTGTGGCTGCTCGTCAACGGCCTGTATTTTGCCATTTCCCGCCTCGACAACATCAAATTTATCCCCATCTCGCTCGGCATTTTTGCGCTCCTGTCGGCCCTGGGGCCCTACAATGCCTTCCGCGTATCTGAACAGAGCCAACTGGGCGCGCTCGAAGACCTGCTTATTCGCAACGGCAGGATGCTCAACGGTAAAATCATCCACTCCGACGAGGATTTTATCGGCCGCGACGCCCAAAGGGTTACGGATATTTTTTACTGGCTCGACCAACATTCGTCGCTGGGAAAAATTCAACCCTGGCTCGACCGTCCGATCGACAGCCTTCCGCCCGCCCCGCGAGGCAACTTCGGTAAAGTCGGCCGGCTCACGCACCTGATCGGCATTCGCAGCGCGCGCAACGACTATTCCAACCTCCTGCGGGTGGCTCCCAACGGTCTGGTCAACACCGGCAACATTCGCGGTTATCAAACCTGGTACCAGGTGGATGCCAATGAATATTCCGACCCGCCCGGCCTCGGTCGCTATTTTGAAATAGCCGGCGACGGCAGCGGGCTCGTCTGGCGCGAACGCCACGGCAGCCGCTACGAAGACCTGGAAACCATCGATTTCAGGCCAAAAATGAAGGAATGGCTCGCCAGCGATCTGGTTGAAGACGCGATTTACTTGCCGACCGGCGCCGAAACCTTTGATTTCAACGGCCGGCGAATCGAAGCGCGTATCGTGGTGGAAGAACTCGAACTGCGCCCGGGCGAAAACGGCGATGCCGCCCTGATGCGCTTCCGCGGGCTCGTTTTTGTCAAGGATAAATTCAAATAAGACCACGTTTTTGGATAAAAAGCCGTTTCACATGAGACCGTTATTTGTTGTGCTGGCGATGCTCCCCGCGATCCTGTCAGCCCAGAAAAACTATTTCCAGCAGGAAGTCAATTATACGATCAAGGCATCGCTCGACGACCGGCAGCACAGCCTGAGCGCCGAGATCAGCATGGTGTACACCAACCGCTCGCCCGACGAACTCGGCGAGATCTGGATGCATTGCTGGCCCAATGCGTACGCCAGTCGCCGTTCCGCTTTTGCGCGGCAAAAAGCCGGGCAGCAGGACGGCGAGTTCTACTTTGCGCCCGACAGCTCGATGGGCGGGCTAAAAAAACTCGACTTCCGCGTCGACGGCCAGCAGGTCAAGTGGTCCTTCGATCCGAAAAACCCGGACATCGCCCGGCTGCAACTGCCCCGGCCATTGGCCCCGGGCGGCAGCATCACCATAAGCACGCCGTTTGAACTGGATATTCCGGCCTCGTTCTCCCGCCTCGGGCACGTCGGCCAGTCGTATCAGATGACGCAATGGTTTCCCAAACCCGCCGTGTACGACACCCGCGGCTGGCACCCCATCCCCTACCTCGATCAGGGCGAGTTTTATTCCGAGTTCGGATCGTTCGACGTGACGCTCACCCTGCCGGCCAACTACGTAGTCGGGGCTACGGGCGTATTGCAAAACCCCGAAGAATGGACCTTTTTAGCCCAAAAGGAGGCCGAAACACGGGCTAAATTGCAAAAAACGGATTTGAAAGGAAAGAAGAAGAAATTTGAGGCGCAGCCCTTCCCGGCTTCCTCCTCCTCTACCAAAACCCTGCGTTACAAGGCGGAAAAAGTACACGACTTCGCCTGGTTCGCCGACAAACGTTTCAACGTCCTGCGCGACACTGCCCACCTGGCTTCGGGCCGGACGGTCGATTGCTGGGCCATGTTTACAGATGAGGATTTTCGTACCTGGCAAAAAGGTGCGTTTTATGTGCGCCGTGCCGTGGAGTTTTATTCCGAATGCGTGGGCGAATACCCCTGGCCGCACGCGACGGCGGTGCACTCCGCCCTGAGCGCCGGCGGAGGCATGGAATACCCCATGATCACCGTGATCGGCAATGCCGGCGACCCGAAATCGCTCGACGACGTCATCACCCACGAAGTCGGCCACAACTGGTTCTACGGCATTCTGGCCAGCAACGAGCGCGACCACCCCTGGATGGATGAAGGCATCAACTCGTATTACGAGATGCGCTACATCGACCGTTATTATAAAAGTAAAATGGGTGATGACTACCTGCCCAAAAAATTCTACAACCCCGCAACATTCGGGCCGCTGCTTCAAAACGGCTACCTGATACTGGCCCGTCACCACGACGACACCCCGCCCGATACGAAGTCCGACCGCTTCGTACCGGCCGCTTACGGCCTGATGGTGTATATGAAAACGGCGCTTTGCATGAACTGGCTTGAAAAATCGGCCGGTACGGCCAAATTCGACCAGGCCATGCAGGCCTATTACCGCGAATGGCAATTCAAGCACCCGTATCCCGAAGATTTTCAGCAAAGTATGGCCGCTGCCGGTATCGATATCGGCTGGTTTATGCAAGCCATGAGCACCGGTAAACACACTGACTATTCGCTCGAAAAGGTGGAAAAAGTGGCCGGCGGCTATCGGCTCACGGTCCGCAACGAAGGCAAACTGAACGCGCCGTTTCCGGTCACCGCGCTGCGCGAAGGCCAGCCTGCCGGCACCCAGTGGTACCCGGCGCCGGCCGAGGCAAAGGAAACGGTGGTTTTCCCGGCCGAGAACGTCGACCAGTTTGTGATCGACCGCGAGTTCACCACGCTCGATGTGCAGCGCCACAACAACGGCGGGCGCAACAAAATACAGGTCAACATGGCCAGTTTGTTCGAACAACCCGACCGGCGGACGCTGGGCATCCTGCCCTGGCTGGGCTGGAACAATTATGACAAAACCATGGTGGGGCTGTTGTTGTACAACCCGCCTTTCCCGGGTCAGAAAATTCAATACTACCTGGCCCCCGGCTTCGGACTCGGCTCGAAAAAGCCGGTCGGCCTCGCCGACGTACGGCTCAACCTTTATCCTGGCGGCGCATTGCCGCGCCTGACGGCCGGGGTAAGCGCCAAAACTTTCGAGATGGACTACGATTGGGGCGAAAAAACATACGACCGTTACTATCGGATTGTGCCGCAATTGCGCGGCGAATTGCGGAGCAACTCGACTTCCTTCCGCCACTGGCTCAACCTGCGCGCGATTTTTGCCGGCCGGGAGGTGGACAAATTCGATGTCGAAGGCAACCGGCTGGGGCGCACATTCGATCGCAACACGATTTACGAATTGCGCTACGAAGCCCGACAGAAGCGTTTGCCCAACCCCTACAGCCTCGTCTTTGCGCTTGAATTTCAGGACAAGGACATCAACATTTACCAGCGCGGCCGCACTTATCTGCGCAATACGCTCACTTACGAACAGCGATTTTATTACTCGGAAAAAAGAAAAATCACGGCGCGCCTCTTCGCAGGTGTGTTTTGGTACAACACCGACGGGGGCACCACGCGCATCACGCCCGAGCGGCTCACCCTCCTGCCGGAAGGCTATGCCGATTACCGATTCGATCAACTATTCCTGGGGCGCACGGAAACGGACGGCGTTTTCGCGCAGCAGGTCAGTCAGACGGATGGCGGTTTTAAAAATGCCTTCGGCTCGACCTATCCCTATCTTGGGTTTTCGCAGGATTTTGCCGCTTCGCTCAACCTGCGCGCCGACCTGCCTTTCCGACTGCCCATGGGCTTGCCGGTCAAGCCCTGGTTCGATCTGGGTTATTTCAAAAAAGCCCCTTTGCAAGGGGAAAAACTGTCGTTTGAAGACCAGTTTTTATGGAGTGGCGGCCTGATGCTGAGCTTTTTCGGCGGAGGCTTCGAAATTTACTTCCCCCTGGTCAATGCGGGCATTCTGGAAGACCAATACGACCAGCGCGGCGGCGGCTACGGATCGCGCATAACGTGGAGCATTCGCCTGCGCAACCTGACACCCAACGACATTGCAGACCATCTTCTGCACTGACGAACATCTACCTTTGCGGGAAAAAGAAGATCAGATATGAATTGGCAAACCGACATTCCCCGGCTGAAAAACACAGGTTCGGGCAATTTTTTTCTCATCGCCGGGCCTTGTGCGATCGAGGGAGAGCAAATGGCATTCGACATTGCCGGCACTGTAAATGAAATATGCACCCGCCTCGAAATACCTTATATATTTAAAGGCTCTTACCGAAAAGCCAATCGCAGCAAACGCGATTCCTTTACAGGCATCGGCGACGAAAAAGCGCTGGGTATTTTGCAGGCTGTCGGCCGGCACTACGATGTGCCCGTGACGACCGACATTCACACCGACCCCGAGGCCGCCCTGGCGGCCGCTTACGTCGATATCCTGCAAATACCCGCATTTCTGTGCCGCCAGACCAGTCTGCTCGTCGCGGCGGCACAAACCGGCAAGATCGTCAACATCAAAAAAGGGCAGTTTGTGAGTCCCGAAGCCATGCGTTTTGCCAAGGAAAAAGTAGAAGAGGAGGGCAATCCGAACGTCATCCTCACCGAACGCGGCACCACCTTTGGCTACCAGGATCTGGTGGTGGATTTTCGCGGTTTGCCGGCGATGCAGCACTTTGGCGCCACGGTGGTGCTCGATTGCACGCACTCCCTTCAACAACCCAACCAAAGCAGCGGCGTGACGGGCGGGCGGCCGGCCCTGATCGAAACCATTGCACGGGCAGGTATCGCGGTGGGCGCCGACGGGCTGTTCATCGAAACCCATCCCAGGCCTTCGGAAGCCAAGTCGGATGGCGCCAATATGTTGCCGCTCGACAAGCTGGAAGGTCTGCTGGAACGACTGGTTCGCATCAGGCAAGCCATCCGATACTGACAGGGCGGGCAGCGAAGAAGCAGGAATGTCGTTTAGGGAAACAGCGTCAAACAAATTTGGCGGGAGCGGGCCAAAACAGCCAATGCGTACTGCCAAGCCCCGGGTTTCGCCCGGGATGTTTGGCCAGAAGCATCCTTAAAGCCCGATTTACCTGCATTTAACAAATAAAATTGCCTGTTTGTCATGAAAATAAAAATTCATTTCAAATAGGGCTTGTTGGAAATTGTATGTCTTACACTATTTTTACCGCCGCATAAAGGCAACGTCCGGCGTACAAATCCGGCGTTTTTTCGCTGAACGGCAAAATATTTTTCAAGGCTGCACGCCAAAATTTCAGACACCTGCATCTATTCAGGTATCAAAGAAATCCAAACGGCGTTTTGCCTGTCCTTGCAAAAATGTGTTGCCCTAAGCGGAGTTAATTCTCGAACAAAACATTCACTCACTTAAATTAAAGACGCAGCATGACAGCAGCAAAACCCACCGCCAACAATCAACCGAAGAAGTCCGGATCGACGGCGTTGATGACCTTCCTTATCATTGTCGGCTTGTATGCCATCGCTTTTTGCATCTTCAAGTTCGTTTTCGGTTCGCCGGCCAACTTCGTTGACAATGACCCCACCAAAGACCCGCTTCCCGGCAACTACGCCGGTACGGTGTACAAAGGCGGCCCTATCGTACCTATCCTGATGACGGCATTCTTCACGGTAATCGTATTCGTGTTCGAACGCTTCATCACCCTCGGCAAAGCCAGCGGCGCCACCAATGCCGACGCATTCGTACGCAGCATCAAAGGCTTCCTCGACCGCAATGATATCGCAGGCGCCACGGCTGCTTGCGACAAACAAAAAGGCGCTGTTGCCAATGTTGTACGTGCCGGTCTGGCAAAATATGCCGAAATGGAAAAAGCAACCGACATGGACAAAGACCAGAAGGTGCTCGCCATTCAGAAAGAAGTAGAAGAAGCCACAACGCTGGAACTTCCGATGCTCGAGCGCAACCTCAGCATCCTGGCTACCGTCGCTTCGATCGCTACCCTGTTGGGTCTGTTGGGTACCGTACTCGGGATGATCCGTTCGTTCGCCGCTCTGGCCAATGCCGGCGCGCCGGACTCCACGGCTCTCGCAACGGGTATCTCCGAAGCCCTGATCAACACGGCTCTCGGTATCTTCACCTCGGCCCTGGCGATCATCGCCTACAACTTCTTTACCGGCCGTATCGACGCCATGACCTATCGCATCGACGAAGCCGGCTACAGCCTGACGCAAACCTTCGCTTCGAAGCACCACTGATCCAAAGCCCCGGACGGAATCGTCTGAAAATCAATCCTTTCAAACAGATTCTGTTCATCTCTCATCATCAATAACTCATTTACGCTATGCCCAAGCATAAGCCGAAACGGAGTCACCCAACGATCGACATGACGGCCATGTGCGACGTCGCCTTCCTCCTGCTGACCTTCTTCATGCTCACCGCAAAAATGAAGAATCAGGAGTCGGTGGTGATCGACACGCCCTCGTCCATATCCGAGACAAAATTGCCCGACGCCAATACGCTGACCATTCTGATCAGCAAGGAAGGCAAACCCATGCTCGATATGGCCGGCTCGCACACCCGCGAAAACCTGATCGCTACCATGAACTCCCGCTATCAGCTGAATTTGTCGGTAGAAGACCAGAAGCGTTTTGCCAATTCCGGCAGCTTCGGGGTGCCCATCAAAAGCCTGAAACAATGGCTCGAACTGGCAGGCCCGGAACGCACGGAATTTGAAAAACAGTTCAACGGTGTTCCGATCGACACGGTTGATATCAATAAAAGCGAACTCGCCGACTGGATTCACACCGCCCGTGTGGAGCAGTTCAACCTGAAAAAAGAAGGTAAAGTCGAGTCCGAATACGTGATCGTTGTCAAAGCCGACAAAGACACCCCCTACCCTGCCGTACAAAGAGTGATCAATACGCTGACGGATATCAACGTCAACAAATTTAACCTGATCACTAACATGGAAGCAGATCCCAACAAACTGGAGGGTGTGAAAAAACCGGGTTGACGACCGGCTATTGACTGAAACAGTTTTTTTTAAACACTAAAAAAACGCCACACTATGGCTGAAATGCAAACCGCCGACACCGGTGGTCAAAAGAAAGGTGGGAAGGTAAGATCGAAAAAGATGTCTACCCGCATCGACTTTACGCCGATGGTAGACCTTGGGTTCTTGCTGATTACATTTTTCATGTTGACGACCACGTTGGCCAAGCCACAGATCATGGCCCTGGTAATGCCGGAAAAAGATGTCAAAAACATAGATCTCGAGCCTGTAAAAGAATCAAAGGTGCTTACCCTGCTGCTCGGCGCCAATGATAAAGTTTACTGGTACGAAGGCATTACCAAACCAACGCTCGATTCGACGGACTATTCCGCGGAAGGACTGCGCAAGGTCATCCTGAACAAAATGGACAAGGTGAACCAGGCTTTTGGTATGGACGAATACGAAGACGCCAAGACGAAAGAGATGAAAAAAGGCTCTTTCATCACGGTGCTCATCAAACCGACCAAAGAAGCGCGCTATAAAAACCTCGTGGATGCCCTCGACGAGATGGCCATTACCAAAGTGCGTTACTACGTGATTCTCGATATCTCTCCCGACGAGGAGAAGTTTATCAAAAATCCGGCGGGCGGCCTCAATTTCAATGCCGATGCTCAGGCAGACGCCGCAACGCAGTAAGCACGACCAGAATTTGTCTCAAACTTAAAAACATTCAACAATGGCAGAAGAAAAAGGTACATCCTTCCAGGGCGATATGCTGGATATCATCTTCGCCGACCGGAATAAGGCCTACGGAGCGTATCATCTCCGTCGGTCTTACAAACAGTACCTGACGCGAGCCATGCTGTACGGAGTCGCAGTGATCCTGCTTTTCCTGCTCATGCCTTTCATCATGAACGTCGTGTCCGGTGTGTTCGCCAAGAAGGAAAAACCCATCGACGTAGTAGCCGAACTCGGCCCGCCGCCGGATATTGACCCGAACCAGCCCCCTCCTCCTCCACCGCCGCCGGTAGAAACGCCGCCGCCGCCGACCCGTTCGACGGTGAAGTTTGTGCCGCCCGTTGTCAAAAAAGACGAAGAAGTGCAGGATGAAAAGCCCCAGGATATTGAAAAAATCCTGGAAGACGACAAGGACATCAGCTCCGAAACCAAACAGGGCAATGATGAAGCCGCTCCCACGATCGACGAGAACCCGCAGGAACTCGAAGTCGTGGAACAGCCCAAGGTCGTCGAGGAAAAAACATACGAAATGTTCGATATTCAGAAAGCGCCAAGTTTCGTCGGTGGCGAAGCCGAGCTGCTCAAATACCTGAACCAGAACATCAAGTACCCACCGCTGGCTCGCGAGAATAACATCCAGGGCGTCGTCGCCCTCACCTTCGTGGTGAACAAGGACGGCAGCGTCTCCGATGTTAAAGTTGTAAAAGATATCGGTGGCGGTTGCGGCAAAGAAGCCGTCCGCGTGGTAGAGAACATGCCCAAATGGGTACCCGGTGAAGCCAACGGCCACCCGGTTAAAGTGCGCTTTACCCTGCCGGTTCGTTTCCGCCTCGAATAATCGCGGCCCCGGCGCCCGTTTATTTTTGCCCGAACGGTGTTGATCTTACGATCAACACCGTTCTTTTTTTAATGCCAATTTCCATTCTATTCCCAAAAACGCTCTGCCCTCCACCTTCTTCCCCATGCCTAAATTTTTACAAAAAAAATTAATTTCCACCCACCAAAATATTCATTACCAGCATCTTACATGGTAAGAGTCTATACTTCTGAAAGACGGTTGAATCTGATCACCCGGTTTTATCAGCCCCAAACCAACTTTCAGAACAGGCCCTGAGTCCCGGGTTTCAACCACATTTTCACACTCAAAATCCACGGTCATGGCAAACTTACCGAACCTGTCCCAACGGGACATGCTGGACATTATTTTCGAAAATCGAAACAGGGCTTATGGCGCTTACCAACTGCGCCGCGAGTACCCCAACACACTTGGCCGGGCCGTTTTTATGGCGATGCTGCTGATCAGCGTGTTTCTGATCATTCCACGCGTACTGCGCGCCTTGTCGGGCACTATTCCGTCCGAAAACACATTCTCTGTGGAATACAAGACCATTACTCCACCAATAATCGAGGTGCCACCGGTTCCTCCCCCGGTCGTGAATACCCCTCCGCCGGCGGCCAAAAGCACGATCCGCTTCGTGCCACCGGCCCCTAAACCTGATGAAGATGTGCCCGATGGAACTCAGCCGCCTGAAATCACAGCACTGGTCAATTCCAGCGACGACATCGGCGACCACACGCAACTGGGCGACCCCAACGCTGCACCTTCGATTTCACCCGCCGCTGTTGACGGCCCCATCATCGAAACGCCCCGCTTCCAGGAACCGGAAGGCCCGTACGAAGCAAGCGACGTGCAAAAAATGCCGTCGTTCCCCGGCGGCGAAACCGAATTGCTGAAGTACCTCTCCCGAAATATCCGCTACCCTGATATAGCCCGTGAAACCAATACCCAGGGAGTGGTCGCGCTGCAATTCATCATAGATACCGAGGGCAACATTCGCAATGTCGTCGTGGTGAAAGACATTGGCAGCGGATGCGGAAAAGAAGCCATCCGGGTCGTCAATTCGATGCCCCGCTGGATACCTGGCGAAGCAAACGGCCATCCCGTAAAGGTCCGCTTCACCCTGCCCATCCGGTTCAGGTTGCAATAAGCAGTTTTTTACCCCAATAGCCGCTGTCGTGTTTGTGCCGCTTATGCAGGATTCATACCTGTGTAAGCGGCTTTTTTTTGAAAAACAGGTTTATTTGAAGAGCAACAAAATTGGCGGTTTCGACGGGATTCATCACTTTTGGAGACATTATTGGAACGTTTTTAAAAACAACTTGCCATGCCAGTTTCTCGCCGCAAAGCCCTTAAAACCCTCGGCGCCGCCACAGGAGCCGCCTTGCTTGGACATTTTCCCACGGGCCTGGACAGCCGGACGCCTTTGTCTTTTTTTGAAGAAAACCCCTTGTATAAAAAGCCGAACAGAGCCATCACGGCTATCACCCTCGGCGCCGGCTCGCGCGGCAACGTGTATGGCGGTTACGCGCTCGAATTCCCCGATGAACTCGACATTGTAGGCGTCGCAGAGCCCATCCCGATTCGCAACGAACGTTACACGCAAAAGCACAATATTCCAGAAGCCAACCGTTTTCCGACCTGGGAACGCGTGTTCGACCGTCCCAAATTTGCCGACGCGGTCATCATTTCCACGCCCGACAATCTGCACTACGGCCCTTGCATGGCAGCCTTGAAAGCCGGTTACGACGTGTTGCTGGAAAAACCCATCTCGCCCAGCGAGCAGGAATGTCGCGATATTCTGGCATTGGCCAAAAAGACCGGCCGCATCGTGGCTGTGTGTCACGTACTGCGCTATGCCCCGTATTTTGTCAAATTACGCGAACTGGTGCAGTCGGGCGCCATCGGTGAACTGATCAGTATTCAGCACATGGAACCTATCGAGCATGTGCACATGTCGCACTCCTACGTGCGGGGCAACTGGCACGATCGAAACGCAACTACCCCTATCATTCTGGCCAAAAGCTGCCACGACCTCGATATTCTGCGCTGGATTATCGGAAAGCCCTGCAAACAAATCGTCGCGATGGGTAGTCTGAAATGGTTCCGTTCCGAGAACGCACCCGCCGGCAGCACCGCCAGATGCATGGATGGCTGCGCCATTGAAGGGAATTGCCCGTATTCCGCCATGAAAATTTACTACCGCAACCGCTCCTGGCTGCACGTATTCGACCTGCCGGACGACCCGGCCAAGCACGGGGATGCCATTCTCGAATACCTGCGTACGACCAACTACGGGCGCTGCGTATATAAAATGGACAACAACCAGGAAGACCACTACATCTCTTCCATGCAATTCGAAGGCGGTGTGACGGCCAATTTCTCCATGGAAGCATTTACTTCCTATGCCGGGCGGCGTACCCGTGTAATGGGCAGTATGGGCGACATCGTGGGCGATATGGACAACTTTACGCTGAACGACTTTCGCACCGGAAAATCAACGGTGTACGACCATTCCAAGATCGAGGATGTAGAAAATTATAAAAACACCGGGCATGGTGGTGGCGACTGGCGACTGGTACGCGACTGGATTCAGGCGATCAGTCAGCAAAACCCGGCCCTGCTTACTTCGACTATTGATGCTTCCATTGAGAGCCATGTGATGGGCTTCATGGCCGAGCAAAGTCGCAAAACGGGCAAGATTGAACCCATTGTAATGTAAAAATCAGGGGCGATCCGATGTGTTCGGATCGCCCCTGCTGATCATTAGCCGTTACCGGGCTGATTAATTACGTTTGTTGCCATCAGGGCCAGGTTTGGCCGGATCGGGCATATCCTTTCCAAAGGCATCCTGCATTTCCTTGATGGTCGTATTGGCCGGGTCGAGCTCCGCCCATTTGGCCGTTACGGCATTGAATTTTTCCGCGTCTTTTTTTACAAAATACACATAGGAGAGATAGTTGTAAGCCGTGAGCAAGTCCTTTTTGTTTCTTTCCTTGTCTGTTTCGGCTTTCTCCGTGTATTTCTCCCAGGATTCAGTGGCTTTACCGTACTCCTTGGCTTTCTCCGGATCCGCTTCGATTTGTTCCGGAGTGGGGTCAAATTTGGCAGCGGTTTTGGCGCGCCACAGCCACCCGATCGGAGCATTGGGATTGATTTCCGTCACCTTGGTAAAAGCTGCGAGCGCATTTACGTAGCTAAGTGAATCGCCGCAGAAATAGTTGCGCAAACCCAGGTTGTAGTAATTGGTAGCCGTCGGCGAGGGCACCGAATCGAGGTAGGTCTGCATGGCTGCCGCCGAGAGGCAATATTCTTTGCGCACGTAGTGCAGGTTGCTGATTTCCTCGTACACGGGCCAGCGGGAGTGGCTCGAGTCCACCTCGACCGATTTAGCCAGATTCTTAATTGCAACAAGCGTATCGCCTTTGGTTTTAAGCATCAGTTTACCCAGATACTCATAGTCCGAGGGCAGGATTTTGTCGGGCGTCACGTTTTGGAAATAGGAGTTCAGCAATTCGAGGCCACGCTGGTATTCGCCGTTGTCGTAATCACAGTAGGCTTGCAGGCGGCGCAGGTAGTTTTTCGAGCCGTCTTTTTTCAGGATCTTTTCTACCAGTTCGCTACAACCTTTGCAGTCTTTGGTGATGTAGAGGCAGTTGGCCAACTGCATTTCATCATCGATGGTGACGGCATCGCCGTTATTGACCAGATCTTTATAAGCCTGGGTAGCGCGCTCCCATTTGCGGGAAATGAACAGGTATTCTGCCTTCGAACGCAGCGCGGGCGAATAGCGCGGGTTGAGGGCAATGGCCTTGTCAAAATATTCGATCGAGCGGTCGAACTGCTTGGCAATGCGGTATACGCGGCCCAGCATGAGCTGCGGAAGCGGATTTTTGGGCTCGACGAGCGCTGCGTATTCATAATACGTGGCAGCCGAGCCGCCGTTACCCAGCTCTTTATAGGTAAAACCCAGTGACATCAGGGTCTGGAAGTCTTTGGAATTGACATCCTGAGCGTTTTTCAGGTATTGTTCTGCACGGGTAAGATTGGGCCGATTATCGCCGGGGGCAACATAGAACCAGTACGATTCGCCGACATGGCGCCAGGCGTTCATGTCTTTGCGGGCGCTGCGGGTCGCTTTATCGAATTGTTTTTCCGCTTCGGCGGCCCGGTTTTCGAGCAGCAGTACGCGGCCGTTGGCCACGAGTGCGAGTGAGCCTTCGGGTTTGGCATCGAATGCGGCCTTAAAGGTGCTCATGGCCTGATCTTTTTTGCCCTGTGCCAGGTAAACGTTGCCGAGCGAAAGCCGGGCATTCTGATCGGCGGCGTCTGCCTGGGCTATGGCGGAGAAAATTCCGATCGCTTTATCCCAGTCTTTCAACTGCACGGCAGCCAGGCCGTCGGCATAGCTTTGCGCCATCAGAGCCGCGGCATGTACAAACAATATGGTTGGAAGCAGAAGGGCTTTTTTGAAGAACGTTGTCATTGTTCGGAAAAAAGGTTTTTGTTGAAAAAAACAGTAAGGGAATTGTGATTCGGTTTTCGCGGCAAAGGTCTGGCATTATGACGCTTATTTTCAAAAAAATCCACATTGGCTATGGCAAAAAAAGGCTTCAGCCAACAATGTTTAATGTAACCTTAACACAATCAACCCCTTGATAGTTGTCTCAACAGGTTGAAACTGAGCCAGTGGACTGTTTTGAAGGATCAACGCTGTACTTCAATGAGTCGGGTGACGGCGTTGGCGGGCAGCATCCCTTCTTTCAGAATCAGCCGTTGGCCATCGCCGGCCAGATAGGAGGCAAAACCGAGTCCCAATCCGGGCCGGGCCTGGGCATTGATCACATAAATGGTGCGTTTGTACGGGTATTGCCCGGTGGCAAGATAGGCCTGGAATGGGCCGTAGCCATGCTCCCCGGCGGCTTGTGAAACGCGCAGCAATTTGATTTCCGACAGGAATTTCTGCACGCCGCCGTCGTCGGTATCGGAGATGATATTGGCGGAAATAATACCGACCGCGGCCGGATTTTTGGCCACATAAGCAATCACTTCCTCATTGGTATTCAGTGCGGAAGCGTTCGGGGGCAAGGGAGCGCCGCCGCCGATGGTGTCTTTTACGTATTTGACGGTGCCGGAGAGCGCGTTGTCGAACACCAGTCGCACCGGCCCCAGTTTGGATTTGGGGTTCAGATCGCTCCAGTTTGCGGTTTTGCCGGTCATCAAATCCCGCAGTTGCTCGCGGGTAAACACCGAATCCATGTTCGAAGGGTTCAGGATGAAAGCGACGGCGTCGTGAGCGATGGGCGTCATTTTGGGCGTAAAGCCCCGTTGACGGAAGTATTTGAGTTCGTCTTCCGTCAGTTTGCGCGGGATAACGATCACCTGGACGGAGTCGCGGATAATGGCAGCAACCGCCTCCCCTTCCGAGACGTAACGGGCATGCACCCTGGCCTGCCGATAAATGCTGTCGAAAACGTCGATAGCAGATTCGACCACGGGTTTGTAGCCTTCATCGATCAAAACATTGAGGTCGCCGGTAGTTGGCGTGTCGAGTGTTTGACCGGTCGAGGGGTTGCGGGGTTGGTCGCAGGCCTGGGTAATCAGCAAAGCGGCGACGAGGGCGGCAAAGAGAGGTAAGTGCTTCATAACACAGCAGATTCTTGATAATCAAACAATTCAAACGCTCGGTGACAATTAAAAGTAGTCGGAGTACACCCTCCACCCGCGGTAAAGGCCGTACACTGCCACCGTGATGCCGAAAATATTGCGGTATTCGGCCGGCAGGTCGGGGATTGCGCCCGGCACCAGCAACAACCAGAGGCCGAAGCCGATGAAAAACACGGTCATGGTAATGCCCAGGATCAGCATGGAAGTGCGGAAAGGGCCCTGTTTTTTTCTAATGCGGTCGTCGGATGACATGGTTGTCGAGTGTTTTTATTGAAAGATGCGAATTTCGGGAGAAATGGTGGATACGCTCTATTTCCACATAAAAAAACTCCCGCGCGGCTTTCGCCGCGCGGGAGTTAAAAAGTTGGAGAAGGCGCATTTACAGCCTCCACCACATGTAATCGCCAAAGATTTTCGAAGGATCGCTGCCCAGTCCCTGGGCGGCAATTGCGGCTTCGAGGTGAGCTTTGTTGTTGCTGGTTTCGCTGGTCGGATAAGCGAAGCGGCGCGGTACGCCCTGACCGGGATACGCGGTGCCGGGAACTTCAGCGATCTCGTTGGGATAGCCCGTACGACGGAACTCCGTGAATGCTTCGCAGCCATTGCCAAAGAGGGCCACCCATTTTTGCGTGATGATCGCATCCAGCGAGTTGGCATCATATTCAGCGGCTTTGGCATCGAGGAATGCCTGGTCGGCCGATACGCCGTGCTGCGAACAGGAGGCGGCAATGCCATCAAGGAAAGCCTGTTTGTCGCCTTTCGCTTCGGCAATGATGAACAACACTTCGGAATAAGTCATCAGCACAGAGGGCGCCGTGGGATCATCCCGGAAAGCAGCACCGATTTGCGATACGGAGGTAAACGGATTCGGTTCTACGGTACCGTTGGGTTGGCCCTTGTAAACACCGCCATCTGCCGGTTCGGCATAAACCGAAAGGCGCGGGTCATTTTGCATGATGGTGACAAGCGTCTCGCTCACGGCATGGTCGTTACGGCCGTCGTTGTATTTGTTATTGTACAGCGGGTTGGAGCCATCGGGCGTAGCATCGTAGTACGACATTTGAGCGTTTTCGCTGTTGCCGGCGATCAGGTCGGCCGGGTTGTTCAGCAACGACTGGAGCTCGGTTGCAAATGCCGGATTTTTGTGCTTGGCGCGGTTGAGCAAACGAGCGCGCAGCGAATTGGCAAATTTGCGCCATTTGTTCACGTCGCCTGCGTAGATCAGATCGCCTGCGCCGAGGTCGTCGCCACTTGCGTCGAACATGGTGGCGGCAGTGCGCAATTCGCTCACCAGTGCCGCATAGATATCAGCCTGGGAGTCGTACTTGGGATTGGTAACCCGGTCAATACTCAATGCTTCGCTGTAAGGCACATCGCCCCACATATCCGTGATGATAGCGAAGTAATAGGCACGCATCACCATGGCGGCGGCGCGCATATTGCTCGGATTCGGTGCGCGGTTAATGACGTCGGTCAAGTCCATCAGCGGACCTGCATACAGGCCTTGCCAGTGGGTGTCGAATGCATCGGGACGGTACTCGTACCAGTCTTCATCGATGTATTGAATTTTGGCATAATGCTGTGCCCAGAGGCCAGCGTAGGTAGCGTCGAAACTTGCGCCGTGAACACGGCGTACACCTTGAGAAATGCCGGAGATCAGTATGTTCGTAAGAGGTACCTCTTCCGGATCATTCGGATTGGTATTGATTTCGTCGAAATCTTTGTCGCAGCCCGCACCGGTAAAACCGAGAAGAAGCAGCAACATCCAGATTTTGATATTTTTCATGTTATCAATTTTTATGGATGTGAATGTTTAGAATTGGGCGTTCACGGTCAGGCCGTAAGTGCGAGCCGAAGGCAGTTGGCCGAATTCGACGCCCTGCATGGCGTTGGTGTTGTCAAATGCAGTTTCCGGATCCACGTGCGGGATATTGGAGTGCAGCAGTGCGAGGTTGCGGCCGTAAGCCGATACACGCAGACTGCCGATAAAGCTGTTGTCAAACCAGCGTTTCGGGAAATCGTAGCCCAGGGTTACTTCACGGAGTTTGATGAAAGATGCGTCAAACACACCGCGGTCGTGGCGGCGGCCGTAGAAGTCGGCGTTCCAGGCTTCTGCGCTTTGTTTGACGGTATTGGGCGAGTACGTACCGTCGCCATTATCAACCACGCCACCAAAGTTGTAGCCATTGGCAATTTCATCCGCCGTGTTGCGGCCTTCCAGCGTTTCTTCCAAAACGCCCGTGTAGCGACCGAAGACATACGTCATGGAGAACACATCGCTACCCTGGCGGGCATCGATGAGCGCGCTCAGCGACAGGCCCTTCCACGAGAAGGTGTTGCGTACGCCACCGACCCAGTCGGGGGTAATGGTACCGAGGTTGAAGTTGTTGGTCAGACCGGTTTGCGGATCTACGTCGAATACCGGGCGACCCGTGGTTTTGTTGACGACGATCTGGCCGTCGGGTGCGCGTTTCACGCGGCTGCCCACGAGGATGCCGTAGGGTTCGCCCTCACGAGCAACCAGGCGCAGGCCCCAGTAAGTGTTGATCGTGATCTCGGTAACGCCATCCGGCAGGTCTTTTACCAGCGAGTTGTTTTTGGCCCAGTTCACATCGATATCCCAACGGAAGTTGCGCGAGCGAACGGGGGTAATGCCGAGTTGTACCTCGATACCGTTGTTGTTGATCGTACCGGCATTGATAATGCGGCTGGAGAAACCGGTGGTCGAGGAAACGTTCAACGGAATGATCTGGTCGATGTTGTCGGTGTTGTAGTAGGTGACGTCGAGACGAACGCGATCCTGGATGGCGCGCAGTTCGATACCGGCTTCGATCGAGTTGGAACGTTCGGGTTTGAGCGTGTTGTTCGGCTGCGAACCCGGTACGAAGAACGAAGGTGTGCCATTCCACGGAACGTTGGCGCCATAGGTAAACAGCAAACGATAGGGGTCGGTGTCTTTACCGGCCTGGGCGTAACCACCGCGCACTTTGAGATAGGTAATGCCGGGGATATGCACTTTTTCCGAAACAACCACACCCAGGTTGAATGCAGGGTAGAAGTAGCTGCGGTTTTCTGCCGGAAGCGTGGACGACCAGTCGTTACGAGCCGTAGCATCGAGGTAGATGAAGTTGTAGAAGCCCAGCGAGAGGCTACCCAACACCGAGTTGATACGGAGTTTGTTGGTAAATTCATTGACCTGAACCGGGCCGTCGGCGTTGGAGAAGTTGAACAGACCGGGAACAACCAGTGCGGTAGCAACCTGCTCGATGCCCTGGTATTTGTAATCGCGGCGGGCAGCACCTACGGTAGCCAGTACGGAGAAGTTGTCGGAGAAATACTTGTTAGCCGTGAACAGCACGTCGCTGTTCGTCTCGTTCATCGCGTAGTTCAGCTTTTCGTAGCGACCGTTCGGGAAGTCGACGGTTTCTTTTTCGTAGCGAATTTCACGTGCATCGCGGTAGAAGTCGGTACCCACGCGACCCGACACTTTCAGCCAGGGCAGCATTTGATACGACAAAGAGTAGTAGCCGTTGATGCGATCGCGGTGCTGAGGCTTCAGGTTGTTGTAAAGCGTGAAGAAGGGGTTGTTCTGGTAGTTGCTGTTCCAGTTGACGATATTGCCCCTTGCATCGCGGTTTTTGTAATTGTCGCGAAGGTATTCCCAGTCAACCTGGCGGCCCGTCCAGATGGTTTGCTGGATGATGTTGTCACCGGCATACCCTACTGCAGGGCGGTTTTTCGAATCAACGATCGTATAGGCGATGTTGCCATCCGAGTTCCACTTTTCACTCATTTTCATCCCGAAAGCCAGGTTGAACGTATTGCGGCTCAGGTCGGTGTTGGGCACCATACCCGTCTGGTCGAGATTGGTGAAGGAGAAACGGGCATGTGCTTTGTCGCCAGCGGCGGTGATCGCAATGCTGTTGGTGAAAGTAACACCCGTCTGGAAAATGCTTTTCACGTTGTCGGGGTGTGCAATCCAGGGCTGTTGAGCGCCGGTGAACTGGTCGAGCACAGCGGCTTCGTTCGGTTCGTCCACCACGCCGTCACCGTTGTTGTCGATGCCGTCGGCAGAGTTGATAGCCGAGTCGTAAGCAGGGCCCCAGCTTTCGTCAACACCGTCGTTCAGACCGCCACCTGCGCCGTCGACGTAGTTGAACTGCTGACCCGAACCCTGGCCGAATTTGTTCTGGTAGCTCGGAAGGCGGAAAGGATTCGAGAAGCCGACATCACCGGTGTAGGAAACGCCCAGACCTTTTTGGGCATTCTTGCCGGTCTTGGTGGTGATCAGCACAACGCCGTTGGCGCCGCGGGAGCCGTAAAGAGCAGCCGCGTTCGGGCCTTTCAGTACCGAAATAGTTTCAATATCGTCAGGGTTGATGTCCGCAATAGCGTTGCCGAAGTCGACACCGCCATATTGCGAGCCGCGCGGGTCGGACGACCACGGGCGCGAGCTGTTGTCCATGGGAATACCATTGACCACGAAAAGCGGCTGGTTTTCACCCGTGATCGAGGTGTTACCGCGGATCACGATACGCGAGGAGGCGCCGACGTTGCCACCGGAGCTCACGACGTTGACGCCTGCGATTTTACCGGACAGCGAGTTAACGACGTTGGCATCGCGCGATTGGGTGAGCTGATCGCCACCGATCTGCTGCACGGAATAGCCCAGCGATTTTTGTTCGCGAGAAATACCCAAGGCCGTAACGACCGTTTCACCCAGCTGAACACCGGATGCCAGCACGACATCGACGACATTGGAGGCGCCCAGGGCTACTTCCTGGGTGGAGTAACCGGTGTACGATACCACCAGGGTAGTAGCGCCATCCGGCACTTGAATTTTGTACTGACCATTAACATCGGTAGCAGTACCTACATTGGCGTCTTTGACGCGTACGGAGGCGCCGACAAGGGCTTCTCCGTCGTCGCCGGTAACGGTACCCGTCACGGCACGCTGAGCGAGAGCCATCCCGGTAGCTGCCAGCAGCAGACAAAGGGTGGTAAGGAAACGCTTCATACGAAAGTTGATTTGGTTAAATAATTGTGTGAAAGATTTGAGCACGTACCAATGGAATTCCGGGGCACCAGAAAGATTATGTGCATAAAAAAAGCCGCCTGTGAAGGTCATCGGAATACCGATTGGCCCTCCGCTCAGCGGCTGTGAAAGTTTGATTTGACTATAACCGTTTGACCTATATTATTTGGCAATATCATTCCTGCGACCAAAGGTAGAATGCCCCGTCAACAAAAAGTAAAGTCAGGATTGGTTTTTTTGTAATAGTGCCAAATCTTATCATTCTTCCCGGAATTTTACAACACCAATAAAGTCCTCATTTTCAATACTTTTCAAGCATCTCTCCGCCTCGCATTACAGGCGATTTTTCGCTGCCCGCCTGCCTTGCAATCTCCGGCCCCGGTCATTTCAAAAGCCTCAAATACATCCTGATGGTATTCGACAATCCGTAATACAAAGCATCCGAAATGAGCGCATGACCGATGCTGACTTCGAGCAAATCCGGGCAATGTTCCCGAAAATAACGCAGGTTGTCGAGGTTCAGATCATGCCCGGCATTTACGCCGATACCCACCTTCACAGCCACCTGCGCTGCCTCCGTATAAGCCCGTACGGCGCCGGTCGGGTCGAGCGGGTAGTTCTTCGCGAAGGGGCCAGTGTAAAATTCCACACGATCGGCGCCAGCAGCCTTCGCACCTTCCACCATCGCCGCCACGGGATCGACAAATACCGACACCCGGATGCCTGCCGCCTGCAGCGTCTGGCACACTTCCCGCAGTCGCGACTGATCGCGTACGGTGTTCCAGCCGCTGTCGGACGTGAGCTGATCGGGCGCATCGGGCACCAGGGTGCATTGATGCGGCGGATTGGCCAGCACCAGATCGAGAAAATCGGGGGTGGGATTGCCCTCGATGTTGAACTCCGTCGTGACGACCGCACGGAGCGCAGGCACGTCGTCGTAGCGAATGTGGCGCTGATCGGGGCGTGGATGCACGGTGATACCTTCGGCGCCGAAGGCTTCACAATCGCGCGCAACCTGCACCAGATCGGGCAAATTGCCGCCGCGGGAATTGCGCAAGAGGGCGACTTTATTGATGTTGACGCTCAAACGGGTCATGACAATTTATTTTTAAGTTGTAAATACTATCCGGGTTCAAACAACTGAACAGACCAAACAATTTCACGAAGAAACACAAATTTACACATGGAAAATGTTTCACCCCGCCTTTTCATACGCGCCGGGCGAAACATTGTTTGGTCGGCTATTTTTTTAAATCTTTCATAAAGAGTGGCGGCAAACATGCCCGCGTCTATTTTCCCTCCCTTTAAACAAGCAAACCGGCCTACTTTTGTCGCGAAACCGGACCGATATGGAAGAAACCGAATTGGCAATTTCGTCGCCCCGCCCGCCTGCCGGGCCAAAAGTCAGGCAGGTATTGATGGCTCAACTGGCGTTTTGCATCCTGGGATCGCTCCTCGGGGCGCTTGTTTTTCAGGCCATTGCCATCGTATTCGGGTGGGATGTGGACGCCTTGCGCAGCAATTTTTCAGCCGACGCCCCGTCGGGGCAGGTCTGGCAAATGCGCTTGTTGCTGGGACTCAGCCATCTGCTCACCTTCGTGCTGGCCGGCTGGGCCACGGTGCGGGTCTTCTACCCGGTCAACGACTTTTCCCGCTCCTGGCGCCTCGACTGGCCCACCTACCTGGGCGCGCGGCAATGGCCCGCTTTAACAGTCCTGGGCACTGGCGTACTGATCATGCTGGCATCCTTGCCTGCCGTGCTTTTTTCCTACAGTATCAACAAGTTGGTGCCCATGCCCGAGGCATTTCAGCAGATGGAGGCCGAAACGACCGAGGCACTGAAAGCCTTGCTGCACATGGACGGCCCGCTCGAATTGCTGGCCAATCTGAGCCTGCTGGCCTTGCTGCCCGCCATTGGAGAAGAACTCGTGTTCAGGGGTGTGTTGCAACGGCAGTTGATGCGTCGCATGAGCAACCCGTACGTCGTCATCCTGCTTTCGGCGGCGATTTTCAGTTTTGTACATTTTCAATTTGAAGGATTTTTGCCGCGCTGGCTGCTGGGCATTCTGCTGGGCTGGCTGTACTGGCGCACCGGCAACTTTTGGGTGCCCGTCGCTGCGCACTTTGTCAATAATGGCTTGCAGGTGTTGGGGCAATACCTGTACAGCAAGGACCTGAGCAGCGTCAATTTTGAACAGGACGTGGAAGTTCCCTGGGCAGGCGCACTGATCTCGGTTATTCTACTTTTTGCCCTGATGCGCTCGCTCGACCGCCAACTCCAGGCTCCTGCCCGAAACGCTCCTGCGGATAATATTGACCTTTAAACATCTGAATTAAATTAATCAAATATGGAACTCCTTGGCATCGGCTCCCGCGTCAAACATCCTGCTTTTGGCGACGGCGTAGTGGTAAGACTGCACGTAGCGGCTTACGAAGTTTGTTTTATGCAATTTGGTTTGAAAATGGTCGGAAAAGACTATTCCGGCTGGCAAATCGTGGAACGGATCACCCCCGACGAGGCCGTTTCTTTCACCGAAGCGGAGGAATCGCTCGTGCGCATCCTGCGCGCGTGGGCCGGCACCAGCCTCGAAACCGTGCCCATGGGCGACCGCTGGGCCAAAGGCGTCCTCATCATGAAACCCTCCGATACGAGCCTGCAACCCAAAGAAGTGCCGATCGAAACCTTTTTCCACAAGATCGTCATGATGCGCGATCGCCTGCGGGTACTCGAGCAAAACATCAACGCACACAAAAAACTCGACGACGAGGACAAAGTCAATCTCCAGCAGTATATCACCCGTTGCTACGGAAGTATGACGACCTTCAATGTGTTGTTTAAAAACCGGGAAGACTACTTCGTCGGAGAAGGTTCAAAGGATTGATACGGCACAAGTCGGCGAGCAAAAAACACCAGACTACGCCGTATTCGAGGGCGATCAGGCCCCATTTTTCCTGAAATAACCCGCCTTCGTAGTGGCTGTACGACAAGGCAGCCATGCCCGACCACACGATCGCAAACCGCCAGCGCGTACCCAGCGACAATACCAGCGGGACAATGACGTACCAGGGGTGTACGGTCGTGGCATCGAACAGGTAAATGGCAGAAGCAAGCGTGAGCGTTTCGTACAAGCGCTCACGCTTGCGGTTTTTGGCGGTTCGCCAGATCGCAAGAGCCATGACCGCCAGAATAGTCAGTACGCTGAGGGCCGGGCCGACCAACCGGCCCGTTTCCCATTTTGAAAACTGGTTGCCTGAAAATTTGGCCAGGTAGTACACACTGGCATTAAACTCGAACTGCCGGAAATAAAGATTCAAACTGCTGCCCATGTTGGCCAATACTTCAGGTTGAAGCAATGGCAAAAACAAGGCAAGCGTAATTGCCCCGAACAGCAAGACAAACCGCAAGCCGCGTCGCCACCCCAGCCAACGCCAGATCACCGGCAAAAACAGGGGCGGCAGCAACTTGGAGGCCGTCGCCAATGCCCACCAGAAGGCGCCTGCGCCGAGCCGGTTTCGCTCGAGGGCTTTCAATCCGATGATCAAAAAGCAGATCATCGCCCCTTCGAAATGCAGGTTGCCTACGATTTCGAGCAGCACAAGGGGATTCAGGGCGTAGGCCAGGCTTGCCAGCCCCAAAGCCTCGCCCCCCGGCCCCCTCTCCTTTGGAGAGGGGGAGGCGATCACAACCCGGGGTCGATCTCCCCCTCCCCTTTGGAGAGGGGGCCGGGGGGTGAGGCTAACGATCGTCGCCACTTCGCAACCCAGCAAGAACAACTTAATCACGACCACCGATGCCTGGTCGCCGAACGGAAACAAGCAGCCAGCCAGCGCAAATACCGCCTGACACACTGGCGGATATACCGTATAATATTGAGGAGAATTTAGCCGGGCGTACAATTCGCCGCTCAAGCCCGCAGGCAGCACGGGCTGCGCCATATAGTATTCGGGTGGGTGAGCAAAAGGATGTATCCCTTGCGCCAGCAACCGTCCGTCCCACAAAAAACGAAAGTAATCGTCGGAGAACATGGGCATGCCAAACAGCAAAATGATTCGCAGGGCTATGCCCAGCCCCAGGTACCAGCGCCGGTCGGCGCCTTCCGGCTTTTCTTTAAAAATCAGCAGGGCGTACAGGCCGAACATCAGCCCGTACGCCCCGATAAAAGGCCCGAAATCCGAACGACGGGTAAAGAACCCAAGCCAAACGGTGAGCACTGTAAAGGCCGCGGAATACAACAGACGTTTGCTCATACCGGGCCAAAATTCGGACAGATCAGCGGTTTATCACCACTTTGGCGCACCAATTTCCAATTTGGAAGACATAGAAGCCGGGCGATACGCCGGGTGTTTCGATCCAGGTTTCCGTACTGCCTTTTTCCAGTTGGCCTTTTACAACGGTCCTGCCCAATGCATCGACCAGCCTGTAATCGAGCGGCTGCGCAGCTTCCTGCGGGAGTTGAACCCTGAATCCGCGGCTGTCTGCCGGGTTGGGCGCAATGCTCAGGGGAGCAATCTGTGGTTCGTCATTACCCAGTGTGATGGTATGGCAGTAGTAGTCGTCATCGTGGTGGGCATCGGGTTGTTCGTTGGGCGCTGCCGTCCAAAAGCAAAATTCTGTCGGCACGCTGGTCTGCCCTTCCGCAGCAATATTGCCGAACGAAAGCCAGACCGACTGGCCGGGCGCAAGGGCCAGGCCATCATAATGCACGCGTTTTGCCGGGCGCAGGAAGCAGATGTCCCAGAAGGCGTTGTTGTTAAATTCAATCAGCACATCCGCCTGATCGAGCACATTGCTGCCTGTATTGGTCACTTGTACCTTAAAATCACCTCCAGATAGGCTATAATATGATTGGGTAAGGCCAGGGAACGACGTTTCGTCGACTTGCACAGGAACGAGTTGTTGCACGCCGGTGAGCGAGGCGCCTGACTGGCCGGAAGCGCTTGGCGTCGAAAAATTGTTCAGGGTGCGGAGCCAGACATGGGAAGCCTGGTACTGCGGTACGAGCGGAAAACTTTCCGGGCCGGAGCCGTAAGCGCCCGCAATCGCGATATGATCGCCGTTGGAAACCAATAAATCCCCCCTTTTCCAGGGGTCGTCATTTTCAAGCGATTCGAGCACTTCGCCGTTGGCGTCGACCCTGATCAGTTGATAATTATTGTTGGGTGAGCCCCCCAGAACAAACCCGTCGCCAAACTGGGTAAAGTCGTTTACATCCCAGGAATAGGTATTCAAAAGGGTGTAACCCGTGTTGTCGAAACGCACCAGCCGATGCTGCCACAGGTCGAGGGCGTAAGCCGCGCCCGCTTTTACGATTACTTTATTCATGTAGCTGAATTGCGGCGGATTGTCGGAATAAGACAGGAAAAAGTTGGGGGAGCCCGACACTCCGATATGCTTCCAGTACTGCATTGCGGGCACTCCGACTGCCACAAAATCCTCGGTACCAGGTACGAATGCCAGGTCGTAAATGCTCACATTGTTGCTTAACGGGAAGTTCCAGAGCGGGTCGCCAGTCTCCCGATCGAATGCCATGATGGCATTGTTGAGCACCCCGACAACGTCTCCTTCGGGTGTGATCGCCAGCGGCCCCCCATCGAACGAGCTGAACCCGGTTTTGCTCCAGCGCAGTTTACCCTCCGCATCGTAGGAAAAGAGGCAGACATTATCGCTCACTACATCACAAAGCGTTGAATTTGTGCTCAGTACAAAACCGCCGTCGGGCGTGGCCTCCGCATGGGCCGCCCGCCGAACTTCTGACAAAGGAGCGGGCACTTGTTTGCGCAGCAAAACCTGACCGCTGGCATCGTACACCACGGCAAAAACGGTATCGACGAACAAAGCGCCGGGCTCCGGCGTGCCCGTTCCGGCCGCCATAAACCGACCGTCGGTCAAGGCGCAAACGGCAGAAACATTATTGTAGAAGCCAAAACCCAGCACGTGGTCGTGGGTTTGGGCGGCAAGCCCCTGGGCAAGCAACAAGGCAAGGAAAAGAGAGAAAAGATTTTTCATAAAAGAGATGTTTTTGGGGGAAAAGACGGAAACGACGCGCCATTGGGTTGGGCCCAAAATCGTTTTATGGCATTAATACCACTTTCTCCGCGTCCCTGCCCATTCTGATCCAGTAAGTACCCGCGGCTAAATGCCCGGCATCGATCCTGATCCGTTCCACGCCTGTATCCACACGGCCAGTCAGCACAAGCCTTCCGCTCCAATCGAACATTTCGAAACAGGGCGGCAGTTGGCCGGTGTTTTTCCAGGAAATAAAAAATTCGCCGGTACAAGAGGGGTTGGGGTAAATTTCCAATGGCCGGGTCGTGGCAGGTTCCGATGCATCCGTATAAATGGCAAGACAAAATGCATCATCGTCGTGGCTGGCGTCCGGATGCATATTGGGCGCCGCGGTCCAGAAACAAAATTGGGACGGAAAAAACTTCTGCCCGCTCGCCAGCACATCACCGAGCGGCACAACGGCAGACTGGCCGGGAAGTAGCCCGAGATGGTCAAGATGAAAATATCCGGCCGGTTTTTCGTAACAAATTCCCCAGGAATAGTCCGTCGGGAAGACGATCATCACATCAACAGATTGCAAAATGGAATCGCCGTTGTTGGTTATTCGGGCAGAGAAATCACCGCCATATTCATTAGTCAGCGTACCCCAAAACGGCGATGTACTATAACTTACGCTCATTGGCTCGCCTTGAATAACTTCCGTCAGCGCAGCGTTGTGCGCCGTGCCAATGTCGCCGGGTGGCTCTTCCATTGTAAAACGCTGCACCCAAAGATGTTTGGCATCGTAGTAACCCAAAGGGTTAACGACTGAGGCCGGGATGTTTACATCGCCAGAACCACATTCTCCTTGCACAAAAACAAGACTGTCTGATACGACGACCTGCGTAGCCCAGCGCCACTTGTCTCCGAAACCAAGGGTGTCCGAAACCTGGCCCTGGTACGAGAGGCGTAGCAAGGTGTTCCGGTCGATCTCGCGGGTTAAAACCCAAAAGAAGCCCGAGTCCGCTTTTATAAAATCAAGTGGCGGAAAAATTGGTGAGTTGAACACGGTGTTGTAATTCGGACCATCATACCGGATGATCGCACCGGGGTAGCTGCTCTGGGCATAAATTCCTGCCTCTGTTGCCAAAACTTTGTTCAATACGATATTACCGATCAGATTTTCCGCGCTTTGCAGGGAGTATTGAGGGACAGGCGGGGTGCCATTTTGATGCCAGAACTGGATGTCGGGATTACCCGTCGCCACAAAATCCCAGCTGCCGGGTATAAAATCAAGGTCATTTATCTCAAAATTATTATTTGAAGTCAATTCACATTCCCAAAGTGTAGCGCCGGTAAGGTAGTCGAGAGCAATCATCGTGTGATACAGGATTACGATTGGAGAGCCATCCGGCGCGATATCCAGATGCCAAAGACCATAATCCAATTCAAGATTCCAAAGCAGGTTTCCGTCCTGATCATAGCCCTGCAAAGCCTCGTCTACAGGGCCTGCATCGCAATTTTGTGCAGCAATGCTGACGATAAATCCCCCATTGGGCGTTGCGACTACGTCATCGGCATACCGTATTTCGTTTAACGGAACCGGGAGATTGAAACGATGTAGTATTTGTGCGTCCGGACTGAATATGAGGGCAAAAACGGTGTCGGTCATCAATTGATCCGGCTTGATTTCGCTTCGTCCCAATACCAGAACATTGCCGTTGGCAAGCAGACAAGACCGGGTCGGTGTCGTATTATATCCGTATGAAAGGGCGTATTCGTGCTGCTGCGCGCCGAGCACGTAAGTGATTATCCCCGTCAGGGCTAAGGTCAAGATGGTTTTCATGTTCGGTAAGTTGAAAAGATGAATAACTATCGAACGAAAATAAATGCCTGACACGCCATCCCGCGATTCGAACATCTGTTTGGTATGATATTGACAAAAAGCCCCGTGCCGCTTGCGCGGCACAGGGCGTCATTTTTCGATTTATTTCCGGAAAAAAGCGAGCCGCTTTTAGCGGAATCGCAAGTGTTTGATCGAGTAGTAGCAGATGGTGCCGAAACCAACGGCAAGCATCGAGTGGAACAGCACGAAAGCCGTGTTTTTGGTACGAATACCCAGAATAACCGCCACCACGAAGATGAGCGCCATAACGCCCTCTGCAATCGTGATCCAGGAAATCTTGCGGGCTACGTAGCTGGCTTTGCTGAACTGTTTTTTCTCACCGTCGATACCGTATTTCGGCGTGCGAACGAAAGCCGAAGCTTTGCCCATCAGGCCTTCAATAACCGCCACGGCGTTGTACAAAGACAAGCCCATGGAGATCGGCATGAAGGACAGGAACAGTCCGAAGAAGCGCACTTTTTCCCAGAAAGTAAAGGGCGCCGTGCGGTTGAGGGCAGCGGTGATATTGGCCGTGTAGGAAATGGCGGCCATCGAGAAAAGGCCCAGCACCGAGAACGAAAGGAAGTGGGTGGAAATACCCAGTTCGCGGAAAGCGAAAGCCAGCGGAATACTGCTCACAGCGGCCAGGAACACCCAGAGGAACATGCCGTAGGCGAGCAACTGGCTGGTAGCGTGCAGTTTTTGCATGATGTTCAGTTTGTTGCCGCTTTCTTTCCAGATCAGGTGGAGCAATTTGCGGGCATTCTGCGCGCCGCCTTTGTTCCAGCGGAATTGCTGGCCTTTGAGACCGTTCATTTCGACCGGAAGTTCGGCCGGGCTTTCGAGTTTTTCGAGGTACTGAATTTTGTACCCCAGGATCTGGGCGCGGAAGCTCAGGTCGAGGTCTTCCGTGAGGGTGTCGCTTTGCCAGCCGCCGGCTTCGTTGATGACTTTTTTGCGCCACAAACCAGCCGTGCCGTTGAACTGGAGCAAGAGGTTGCCGTACGAACGGCCGGCCTGCTCGACGGTGAAGTGCACGTTGAGTTGCAGGGCCTGCATTTTGGTCAGCAGGCTGTAATCGGCGTTGATATGCTCCCAGCGGGTTTGTACGATGCCTACTTTTTCATCTTCGAAGTGCGGCATGGTGGTGCGCAGAAAATCGGGGCGCGGCGTGAAGTCAGCGTCGAAAATGGCGATGTATTCGCCGTTGGCGCGAGGCATGGCTTCCTGAAGCGCGCCGGCTTTGTAGCCCTGGCGGTTGACGCGGTGGATGTGCTCGATGTTGAAGCCCTTGGCTTTCATCTCGGCGACCTTGGCGGCCACGATGTTGACGGTTTCGTCGGTGGAATCGTCGAGGACGTGAATTTCAAATCGGTCCTTCGGATATTCCTGCGCTGCAACGTAGTCGATGATGCGCTCTGCAACGTACATTTCGTTGTACATCGGCAATTGCACGGTCACGAACGGCACATTGCTGTCGTCGGCGTCGTAGCGGCGGTATTTGATCTCCGGGTTTTCGCGGTGGAATTTTTTGTACAGATACAACAGGTGGAACTGCAACAGGCAGTAAATCGTCACCGCGCTCATGGCGATGAAGTAAATGAGCAGCATCAGGTAGCCGAAATCGACAAAAGCTTGATACTGCAGGGCATTGAAGAGCGAATTAAGACCGTACATATTGAGTTTTGAGTTGCGAAGTTCGCGTTTTCTAATTGGTAATTGAGTTTATTTAAAAGATTTACAGCGATTTAAAGATCGTGTACAAGATTTTCCAGCCCGCTTTCACGGAGCCTTTGATCGTTCCCGACACCTTGCTTTGTCCGGCGGCCCGCCGGCGGTAACGCAGCGGCACCTCGGTGCAACGGAGGCCCAGTTTGGCGGCTTTGACCTGCATTTCGACCGTCCAGCCGAAATTTCGGTCGGCCATGTCGAGCCTCAGCAGGGCTTCGTAACGAATAGCCCTAAACGGCCCGAGGTCGGTAAACCGGTAGCCCCAGAACCAGCGGATCAGCAGGGGCGCGAGCCAGTTGCCGAAGCGTTGGGGCAGGGTCATGGCGCCGGGTTCGAGGCCGCCGAGCAGTCGCGAGCCGATCACCATATCCATGTCGTCGTTCAGAATCGGACCGACCACTTTTGGCAGGTCTTCGGGATAATCGGAGTAATCGCCATCGAGGAAGACCACGATTTCCGGCCGTTCGGACGGGGGCAGGGCCGCGAGGTAACGCATTCCGGCGAGGCAAGCGGCGCCGTAGCCCTTTTCCGGCTCATGAACGACCACCGCGCCGAGGCTTTTGGCGAGCGCGGCAGTGGCGTCGGTAGAGCCGTTGTCGCAGACGATCGCCTGGCGAAACCCCTCGCGAGGAAGACCGGCCAGCACGAGCGGCAGCGACTTTTCCTCGTTGAAAGCGGGTATCAAGACATCAATGAACGGCTTCGGCCTCGGGAACTCTGACATGCAGGTTTTTAATTAGTTGATTATCAAACTTATAATCTTCTTGTTAAAAATTTGGCCTGCTGCTACGCCCTCCGCCGGCTTGTCGTCGCGGCCAAAGCGAACCTGCCAGGCAGTCGTTTTCAGCTTTTGACGCTGCAAAAATAATCACCCCGTTAAGGAAAGGTTAAAAAGTTTTAAGGGCGGGCGTGTTAAAGTTTAGCAAATAGCGCGACCGATCCGGCTTCTTCTGGTATTCATGCGCACTTTTTTGAAAAACAGCCAAAGATGATTCGGTCGGAATTTTCAAAAAAAGTCCTTCGCCAAATCATCTGCGCCTCCCCGGTTCGAGGCGTCACGCCAGCGGCAGGGCGCCGACCTGTTAATTTTTTAACAAAAAAAGGCTGCCCGACAAGCCCTTCTCGGAGGGCAGGCAACTACCCGACTGGCGCAATTATCATCAACTGTAAAACCCGGACATACTCTTCGCCCGACGCGGACTACCTTTGCCGCCATTCCATCATTTTGCCCATGACAAACTGGCTCAAAATCGCCTTTCCCGCCTTCCTGGCGCTGACGCTCCTCCTGACCTGTTGCCAAAAAGAGCGTTTTACCACCGATCCGAACGACCGCCTCGAGTTCTCGACCGACACCCTGCACTTCGACACGGTGTTCACCCAACTCGGGTCGGCCACGCGGACCCTCAAAATTTACAACCGCCACAAGGAAAGCCTGCGTGTCAGCCGAATTTACCTCGAAAACGGGGCCGCTTCCAAGTTCAACCTCAACGTGGACGGCTTGCCGGGTCGCGACCACCGCGACATCGAGATCGCGCCCAACGACAGCCTCTACGTGTTCGCCGAGGTGACGATCAATCCCGACGACCCGCTCAGCGCCAGCCCTTTCGTGGTCGATGAAAACGTGGTATTTGAAACCAATGGCAACACCCAAAAAGTGGTGCTGGAAGCCTGGGGGCAAAATGCCAACTATATTCCCTCGCGTTTTTACGCCGACAGCACCGTCTTTTACGGCTGCAACGGCGGCGAATGGGTCTGGGACGACCCCAAACCCTACGTCCTTTACGGGCAGGTGGGCATCGGCGATTGTACGGTGCGCATCCCCGCCGGCGCCCGCGTTTATGTACACGGAGGCCTGACCAAGGAAAAAGTGGATTCGGTCACCACCGCATTCCGCAACGACGGCTTGCTCTTTTTCTACGGCAACGGCCGCCTCATCGTCGAAGGCACCCGCGACAACCCGGTCATCTTCGAAGGCGACCGGCTCGAACCCGAGTTCGACGACGAACCCGGCCAGTGGACCGGCATTTTGCTCACCGACGCGACCAAAGGGCACAGCATTCAGCACTGCATCATCCGCAACAGCGTGATCGGGGTGTACGTCGACAGCGCGGCCGAACTCAGCGTCCGCGATACCCGCATTTACAACACCACCAACGGCGGACTGATCGGCGTCCACGCCAAAATCACGGCCGAAAACTGCCTGTTTTACAACCACGGGAGCTTTGCCGTACAACTGGCTTACGGGGGCGATTACCAGTTCACCTATTGCACCATGGCCAGCTACGGGGTCGACGGGGAAAGCATCTACCTGGGCAATGCGCGCTGCCTCGACCAGGCTTGTCAGAGTTTTTACGCCTACCCGCTCAAAGCGCGGTTCAGCAATTGCATCGCTTTCGGCAGTCGGGCCGACCAGATTACCCTGTTCGACCGGCTCGGCAACGACCCGGCGTCCTTCGACTACCGCTTTGAAAATTGCGTTGTAAAGGTGCGCGACCTGATCAAGCCGGAAGGCTATCCCGATTTCCCCGACCACTGCCAACCCTGCCTTTTTGCCGAACAAACGGATACGCTTTTCCTTAATCCCAACCGCGACGATTACCACCTCGACACCATCGGATCGGTCGCCAATCGCTACGCCCTGCCCGTGCCGGGCATCGACCACGACCTAGACGGCAAATTGCGCGATGCCGTGACGCCCGACGCGGGGTGTTTTGAGATAGAGTTTTGATTTTTCGTAAAAACTTAGGCCGGGGCAGTGCCCCGAAAGATTTGTAGCAAATGGTGGAGAAAACAGGTCAGAAGGGGCAGCGCCCCGAGACATCTTTCGGGGCGCTGCCCCTTCTGGATGGATTTTGGTGCTAAAAGGCTACAAATATCACGGGGCGCTGCCCCTGCCTAAGTTTTTACCTTTTTTAAAAACATGAGTCATCCCGAATTTTGAGCCAAGCAATGTGCGAGGCAATTAGAGATGGCCTGACGGAATCTGTAAATCGGCATCGAAGCCTTTCGGTGCCGATTTCCTGTTCTATGGCACCAATTGTTGATGAATTGGGCCACCCATGGGCGCCAATTTTGGAGTAATTGGAGCAGGAAGTCAAAAACGAGGGCTACGATGGCCAATAGTTTGAGGCGGTTTTCCCAGAACCAAAGTCTGGGAGATTCCATAGCCAGTTCTGATTTTCCAAATCGGAAGGCCTGCTCCACGTTCCATCGGTGGAGGTAGGAGGAGCAAATTTCCCATGCCGATTTGGCGGACAGTATGGGAATTGAAGTGAGGAGATACATAGGTCCATTGTGGTTTTTTTTATCGCGGACGATGACCATATAGAGTTGGATGTCAGGCATTTGCGGGTGTTTGAGGGGAGCACAGGCAATGGTCAGGCGTTTGAACTTTTTACGTTCTTTATCCCACACCAGGCGACTACTTTGCCCTTTGTAGGAACGAGCCACAAGGTGTGTGTGTTTCTCTACGCCCAGTTCGTTGATCATCAGGTAGTTTTTTTTCCAGCGAATGATAAAATCCTGCTGGAAATGAAAAAGCCATTGCAGCATCTGCGCGCTGGCATACCCGCGGTCGAACACATGCAGGGCCGCCGAGCCGAACTGCAACTGAATTTTTTTGAGCATCCGATACAGAATGTTGTCGCCAGAGTCCTTGAATTTGCCTCTGCTGGTCCACCACGTCATTTGGTATACCCTGGGCACGGCGCCCAAGGCCGATAGCAGCACGGCTGTCCATTCAAAACCCGGCACGCAAATGCGACCACGAGGTTGTCGATAGTAGCCCGGCTTGATGCGGGTCAGTCGCTGTCCCTTGCTGCTGTACACCGGGCACAAACCCTCCGAAAACCAACTCTCGGGCTTTTCCAGCCGGCTGTCATCCCACAACAATAAAGGACGCTGCCCTTTTTGCAGCATCTGATCCAACCGCATTTTGCTCCGCTCTTGAAACATCTCATCCACCTGCTCAGATGCCCAATTCTTACTCCGAAGCAAATTACTGATCCGTTTGGTGCCTGCAGCAGCATGATCAAAACCACAAACATAACCCCCTAACTCGCTCAATACCAACCCCATAGAACGATTGCGAAAGGTCAATATCACCATGAATAAATCATAAAACGTCCGAACCAACCGGCTGTCCAATCGCTTGGCCAATCGACTTTCAATCCCTCGCAAATATTGCTGCGATTGATGGAGTACAAAACTCGCTGCTTTTTGTTTTCTCTCCCATTTCTCTTTCCTTTGTAACAAGTACTTAAACATGAAGACCTCCTGTGTTTTTGAGTGTGTCGTAATACTCAAATTTACACAAGAGGTCTCTTCTTTTCATCCCTCCTAAAATTCGGGATGACTCATGTTTCAGAAATGCCCCTCGGCACTATTCAAACATCACCGGCCGAACGACCCTTTCTCCGTTATTTCCCTCATATTCAACAAAATACATTCCAGTAGCGAGGCCATTCCGCTCGATGCGCCCACTGGGTGCGAGAAGGGCTTGTTGCCACAGCACCTGCCCGTACAAATCGAGCAGCCGCAACCGGCCGCCGGCGAAGCGGTCGGGGCTAAACTGTACGAACACAGCATCTCGGGCAGGGTTGGGATAGATCGTCATCCCTGGGTCCATACGTCCGGGGGTTTGCACGTCGCTGACCTGCACTTCGATAAAGTCCTGGCAAACCGTGTGGAAAGTGGTGTTGGTCAGTACAGCCGCGTTTTGATCAAAATAAATACCGGCCCGGTTGAAGATTTGCGCGCCCAGCGGGTTGCCCGCTCGTTGGGCGATGCGGAAGCGGACGAAGCCCTGCGAAGCTTCCTGGCTCGCGTTGGAGTCGGGCAGCACGATGTCGTCGAAGAAAAATTTGAGGATGCCGTTGCCTGAAAGGGTCCAGCGGAAATCGTGGCTGGCCGAGACGGCCTGGATGCTGGCTGGGTCGAGCCAGTTGGAAAGGGTGTCCTGGATTTCGACGTAGAAGGCGGGGGCGGTGCCCGTATTTTGAAAACGAACCACGTAGTCGAGCACTTCTGTGGCTTCCACGCAATGGTCGTAATCGAGGCCCAGCGGCATGCCGGTTTTGTCGTTGGGGTCGTAGCTGGCCACCACCGGCTGGCATTCCACATCGTCGAAGGGGTCGCCGCTGTAATTGGCAAAAAGATTGACCATATCGGTTGAAAACCAAGTATTTACAGAACAACCTTCTACTGCCACACTGGGTTTCTGGTACCCGAAGGGATGGCCCGGCTCCTGTTCGGCCGTGAGTCGCCAGGTGCTGCCGTCGGCTGGTACGGTTTCGGTGTGGACTTCTTCGGGAGCGAGGTTAAATTCTCCCATCCGGGTGATCACATGATCGTCGATGATGACGAAATCGAGGCTCTGGTTCATTGGTGCGCCGCCTGTATTTTTGATCCTGAAATGCACGGAATCGCCTTCGCACTCGCCGTTCACCACGATGTTGGCGCCCGACCAGTCGGGCGGGAACAGGCAAAGGGAGTCGGGGCTGACGTGGGCGGTCAGGCACAGGGTCTGGCCGAGTTGCGCATTGCAACTGACATTTACCTGAAAATTATAGGTTTCGCACTGAAACGGCTGCAAGGTGTCGAGGGAGAACGTCACGGTATCGCCCTGTACGGTATAAGGATGCGGGGCGCTCGCGATATCGAGCAGGGGGTCCAGTACGATCGTCAATTGATAGGGGGCCGCGGGCGCCGTGCCGTTGTTGCATACGTTGGTGTAAATGGTGCGCGACAAGCAGGGGCGGTACGAGGGCGCGGTCAGCTGTACCTCGAGCAAAGGGCAATAAGCAGGCGTCTGCTCGGCAAAATCGACGGTATCGGTCAGCGATGTGGCGCTGTAAGGGAAATAGATCGGCACGGTGTCCTGACAGGCGTCCCAGAGGTAACTCGGCGGGGTCACAATGACCTGATAATAGCCCGTATCGAGGAAAGGGATGTCGTAGTGGCCGACTGCATTGGTAAAACCGTATTGCTCGAAACCATTGCCTTCGGCCTTCACGACCCAGCCGCTGAGCGGCGTTTCGCCGGACTCGGGGATGCAATTGGTGTTTTCGTCATAGGTCACAAGGCCTTGCACGACATTCTGGAAGCCGAAAAAGGAGCCATCGGCCGGTATTTTGAGCAGAAAAACATCATCGGCAACTGTGCCGGTCAACAAAACGCTGCCGTCGGTCAGCACCGTGCCCGAGTTAAAATACGCGAGGCCGGCGCCCGGGCTGCTAAGCGGGCCAAAACTTTTGACCCAAACCAGATTGCCGGCAGTATCGATCCTTGCCACCGTCGCGATGTATTGATTTTGGTCATTGAGTTCGTAATTGCCGGCGACATAAAACGCCGAAGTCCCGTCGGCCAGCACTACGTGAGGGCGCAAATACTTGATCAATGGGGATGCCGTGCTGGTAAAATTCCACAGGGTATCGCCCGCGGGGCCCAGCAGCATCCAGTACGTGGAGTCGAACACCCAGTCTTGGTCGCTGGTAGAGATGACCAGCGATTGACCGGCCGCGTTGGAGGCGTAGCCTCGGGTATAATGAGTTTCGCCAATCCGGCCCGGCGCCTTGATCGACCAGGCGGTGGTCCCATCTGCTTCGTAGCGCGACAAGAGCTGATAGGACAGACCTACTACAGCCGTATCGATCACCAACCGGCCGGCCAGGCAGCCGCCCAGGGGGTCGGGCTCGACACTGACGCCGTATTCGAAGTCTTTGGTGGTTACTGTGTTGACCCACTGGAAAACGCCCGCAGCATCGATTTTCACGACAAACAGCTGATAATGAGGCACTCCTGTGGTGGCAAAATAACCGCGAATAAAAATATCGCCGTTGTCGTTGACACGGGTGTCGCGGAAAACAGCCACTTCTCCGGCGCTGGTCATAGGGTATTGATTGTGCCAGACGACGTTGCCGGCCGCGTCGCGTTTCCAGACGTCGAGTTTTTCATTGACGGCTCCCGCGGAGATCAGGGTGCCGTCGGGCAGCAGCAGGTGTTGCAAGGCGCCGGGCAGGCTTTGCGGCGTATTGGAAAGCAGGTTGCCGTCGGGATCGGCGATCAGCCGGGTGTAGGAATTATTGGCGTAAGGCTGCTGCAGGTCCATACCTATGTTGCCGTTGGGGTACACAAATAGCGGTGTGACGATGCGTTGAAAACTCAGGCCATTGTATTTTTTCAAAAAAGACTGCGCGGGAAGCCGCGTCGTCGTCGTCGTGGCGGCGAGGAACAGGAGCAACAAATAGAGCAACTTCTTCATGGGCGAACGATACGGTTTTTGTTTAAAGGTGATTTTTTGCACAAAAGTCGGCCGCCCGGGCATCGGAAACCGGTACATTTATATCTGGTTATAAAAAACTGAAATTACCGGTAATTGATCCCATGCAACACACACTCGCTGTCCGGCTTTTTCAAACTTTGTCAGAAAAAGAGCAAATTCGGTTCAAAAAATTTCTTCAATCGCCCTATTTCAACCACAGGCAGGATGTCCTCGCCCTGTTTGAGCAGCTGCGCACACTCGATAATTCGATCACAAAAAACGACATTTATAAAAAAATATATCCCGATCAGGCATTCGATAATTTGCGTTTCAACCTTCTGCTCAACTGGTTTTCGGAGCGCCTCGAGCAGTTTCTCGCGGTGGAAGAACTGCGCAGCGACCCGCATTCGGAGCAATTGCTGCGCTGCTGCGCTTTCCGCAAACGCGGGCTGGCGCGGCATTTCGAGCACAATGCACAACAATTGCACGAACGCCTGCTCGATGCCCCGCAACGCGACGCCGATTACTGGCTGCTCGAATATCGACTGCAAAAAGAACGCTTCGCCCACTGGATCGTGGCGCCGCAGGACGGGCAGCCCAACCTGCGGGAAGTGACCGGCGCGCTGACCAATTTTTACCTCCTCGAAAACCTCAAATGGTCGGGCACCGCCCGTTCGCTGGAAAACCTCACCCGCGCCGCCCAGCCGCCCGTGCCGCTCGCCGCCGAAGCCCTGTCGATGGCCTCGGATGCCGCCGACAACCCCGCGCTGGCGCTCATGCACGCCGGTTTCCGGGCGGTGCAGGACCCCGACAACGAGCAGTGTTTCAGGCAATTAAAAGATTTGCTTGCCGCCCACGTGCACCTTTTCCGCGCTGCCGAAAGCCGCGACCTTTTTATGACGGCCATCAATTTCGCCATCCGGCGGCACAATCGGGGAGAGAAAATTTACACCCGCGAAGCCTTCGACCTGTACCGCCAGGCGCTGGAGCGCGGCATCCTGCTCGAAAACGGCGTGCTGCCCAAATACACCTATATCAATATCCTCAATCTGGCCAAACTCTGCGGCGAGCACGACTGGGCGGCGGTGTTCCTGGAAGATTGCCGTGTTTTTCTGCCCGAAACCGACCGCGACAATATTTACCGATACGCCAAGGCGGTGCTGCATTTTCGCAGCTCGGACTACCGCGCGGTGCTCGAACTGCTGCGGGAGGTGGAATTCCCCGACGTTTTTATCCAGATCGATGCGCGGAAGATGCTGGTGCGCAGTTATTTCGAACTGGGCGAATGGCTGCCTTTGAGCAGCCTGCTCGATAGTTTCAAGGCGTTTTTGCGGCGCAGAAAAGACCTGGGGTATCACCGCGACAACTACCTGAATTTTGTAAAATTTACCCAAAAAATGGCCAAAACGATAGGTCAGGGCCCCGCGCGCCGCCGGGCTCTGGCGGAAAAAGTGGGTCAAACACCCGCGGTTGCCGAGCGCGACTGGCTGCTCGAAAAACTGCGGCGCTGATGTCGCTGGAACGACACGCCGGCCAATTTTTGTCCGTAGTGTTCCATTTTCCGGCTTTGTTTGACCAACAAGGTTTGGCGAGGCGCTACATTCGCCCTAAATTCTACTGACTTTACAAGCATGAGACACCTTCTACTCGCAACCCTTTGCTGCCTTGTTTCCTTCACCCTGCAAGCGCAGAACAACGCCCGGATCACCGGCAACCTGCAAAGCAACGGCAACTTTTTCGTTTCGGATTCGAGCATCAACGCCTTCGGCACGCCGCAGTACGACTACCAGAAATTCGGCGCCGAAAGCTGGCTCAACCTCAATTATTCCAACTGGGGCTTCGATTTCGGTCTTCGTTTCGATGTGTTCAACAACTCCAACCTGCTCAATCCGCTGGCCTCGTTCAACGGCCAGGGCATCGGGCGCTGGTACGTGCACAAAACGGTCGGCAAATTCGACCTCGCCGGCGGCTATCTCTACGACCAGATCGGCTCGGGCATCATCTACCGCTCCTACGAAGAGCGCTCGCTGATGATCGACAACGCGCTGCATGGCGTCAAAGTGGGTTATCAGTTCAACGACAACTGGAACATCCGCGCCTTCACGGGCAAACAAAAACAGCAATTCAGCCAGTACGGCACCAATGTGCGCGGCCTAGTACTCGAAGGTTTTATCAAACCCGACTCGGCCAAAAGCCTCACGCTCGCGCCCGGCATCGGCGTGGTGGCGCGCACCTTCGACGACGAGTCGATCAACCAGATCGTCAACACCATCGCGACGTACAACCCCATCGATAGTATTGGCGCTCAATACAATACGTACGCTGCTACTTTGTACAACACCCTTTCCGCAGGCCCGATCACGTGGTATGTGGAAGGCGCGTTGAAGACCAAGGATGTCATCTACGACCCGCTGGCGTCGAAAGCCACCGGCGGCAAGGGCAAGTTGCGCAATGCCGAGGGATACACGGTTTACAGCAGTCTTTCTTATGCAAAGGACGGCCTGGGGATCACGTTGGAAGGAAAACGCACCAAAGACTTTTCTTTCCGTCAAAACCCGTTTGTGACGGGCGTGCAGGGCGCTATCAATTTTTTGCCGCCCATGGCCCGCCAGAATACCTACCGCCTGACGGCCCGTTTCAGCCCGGCCACGCAGGAACTCGGCGAACAGGCTTTCCAACTCGACGTCAAATACGCAGTGAATAAAAAAATGGGCGTGGGCCTCAATGTGTCCGACATCCGTTTGCTCGACGGCACCGAATTGTACCGCGAAATCGCGCCCGAAATCACGTTCAAACAAAAGCGCAAGTGGCAAGCTTTGTTCGGTTTCCAGATCCTGAAATACAACATGGAAATCTATCAGGGCAAAAAAGCGCTGTACGACGTGAAAGGTCAGGCAGACCGGACGTACGTACAAGGCCTGACGCCTTACGCAGAATTCCTGTATCGCTTTACGCCCAAACGGTCCATTCGGGTGGAAGCACAATACCTCGACACGGAAGAGGAATTCGGCTCCTGGGCATTCCTGCTGGCCGAGGTCGGCCTGGCGCCCCACTGGCTGATTTATGCCTCCGATATGTACAAAATGCCGCACAAAAACCCGGAAAAGTACAAACCCGAGTTCACCCGTTTCGACGAAATCCACTACCCTACCGTGGGCATCGTGTACACGCACAAAGCCAACCGTTTTTCACTGGCTTACGTCAAGCAGGTGGAAGGCATCAATTGCGCAGGCGGTATTTGCCGCTACGAACCGACGTTCCACGGGGTGCAGTTGCGCATCAATTCTTCTTTTTAAAACCAGCCTTTTCGGATAAAAAACAGTTGTTCTCATCATGAAAAATCTCCTTTTCAGCTTCTTCGCACTGTCGCTGCTGGCACTCTCCGCCTGCAAGGAAGAACCGATTCCGATCCCCGATCTTAGTTCCGGCAGCCACCGCCTGCTCGTGGAAGAACTTACCGGCGTGCAATGCGCTCAATGCCCCGACGGCTCCATCGAGCTCGAAAACCTGGTGGAAACCTACGGGGAGGAAAACGTGATCGTCGTGTCCATCCACGCTGCCCAGCAGTTTTCGGTGCCTTTCTCGACCAGTCAGTACGATTTCCGCACCGACGAAGGCACTGCGCTGGCCGATTTTATCGGTGCACCGCTGGCATTCCCCACGGCGGCGTTCAATCGCCGCACCGTCAACGGGTCGGCATTTCTGCTCCCCTCGCTCTGGGCCAGCAGCGCTGCCAGCCAGCTGCAAACCGATTACCAACTCGGCCTGTATTTGAATACGGAATACGACTCCACGAGCCGTAAACTGCACATGGAAATCAATGCCACCCCCGAAAATACGCTCGACGGCGATCTGCGGCTGACCATCCTGATTACGCAGGACAGCATTGTGGACGTGCAGCAGGTCAACCTCGTCAAGGTGAACAATTATACCCACCGGCACGTTTTGCGCGACGTCGTCACCCAAACCGCCGGCGACCCGATCGGAGCACTCCAGGGAGGAGAAGCATACAAGTTCGACTACAACCTTATACTCGATCCCGACTGGGAAGCCCGGCATTGCAGCGTGGTGGCTTTTATTCACCACAGCGGCACGCCCGACAAGGAGGTTTTGCAGGCGGTTCAGGCACATGTGACCGAATAGATTCGCCGGCGGATTTGTACCTTTGCCGCTTCCGGAAAATGCCCTGTCCATTCATCAACCAAGCATTTGCAGTAAAGACCACCACATCATGTTTCATCTGACCGAAGAACATCTGGCCGTCAAGGAAGCGGCCCGTCAATTTGCACAAAATGAATTGAAACCCGGCGTTATCGAACGCGACTCGCACATGAAATACCCCACCGAACAAGTCCGCATGATGGGCGAACTCGGCTTTCTGGGGATGATGGTGTCGCCCGAGTACGGCGGGGGTGGAATGGACACCCTGAGTTACGTACTGGCTATGGAGGAAATTTCCAAAGTGGATGCTTCCTGCGCCGTAATCATGTCGGTCAATAATTCACTGGTTTGCTGGGGTCTCGAGACTTACGGCACTGAAGAACAAAAACGCAAGTACCTTCCCAAACTCGCCACCGGCGAATGGATCGGCTCGTTTTGCCTCTCCGAACCCGAAGCTGGCAGCGACGCCACCAGCCAGCGCACGACGGCGGTGGACATGGGCGACCACTACCTCCTCAATGGCACCAAAAACTGGATTACCAACGGCGGCACTTCCCAGTTGCACCTCGTCATGGCCCAGACCCACCCGGACAAAGGTCACAAAGGCATCAACTGCCTGATCGTGGAGACCAGCTGGCCGGGCGTGGTGATCGGCGCCAAGGAAGACAAACTGGGCATTCGCTCCTCCGATACCCACACCATCATGTACAACGACGTGAAGGTGCCCAAGGAGAATCGCATCGGCGACGACGGCTTCGGCTTCAAATTCGCCATGAAAACCCTCTCCGGCGGGCGTATTGGTATCGCTTCGCAAGCCCTCGGCATTGCAGCAGGCGCTTACGAACTCTCGGTCGCCTATGCCAAGGAGCGCCAGGCTTTCGGCAAACCGATCGCCAACCACCAGGCCATCGCGTTCAAAATTGCCGATATGGCCACAGATATCGAGGCCGCCCGTCTCATGGTCTATCGCGCCGCTGTGCTGAAAGACCAGCACGCCGACTACGATCAGGCCGCTGCCATGGCCAAACTCATTGCTTCGGAGGCCGCCATGCGCCACACCGTCGAGGCCGTGCAAATCCACGGCGGCTACGGCTACGTGAAAGAATACCACGTCGAACGCCTGATGCGCGACGCTAAAATCACGCAGATCTACGAAGGCACTTCGGAAGTGCAGCGGATCGTAATCTCGCGGAATGTGCTGAACGGGGGACTGTATGTGTAGAAGCCTTCTCGTTCTCTGAAATAGCGCTAATTTGGCGACCTTATTCTCCGAATTAGCGCTATTTTTGCGAATGCATACATCTTTAATTCCCCGACTTTTCGAAGCGATTCTTGCGGAGCGACTGCGCATTTCCAACAAGATCATTCTGCTATACGGCCCGCGACAGGTCGGCAAAACCACCTTGGTGCATCAGGTATTGGCTGGATTTGACGGCAGGAAACTGGAAATAAACGCTGACGACACAGATTATGCAGATATTATGTCGGGTCGTAGCCTGCAACGCTGGCGCCAGTTAGTGGAGGGGTATGATTTATTGTTCTTGGACGAAGCACAGCGGATTCCAGACATAGGGATCAATCTGAAAATCCTGCACGACGGACTACCGAACTTAAAAATTATCGCCACAGGCTCCTCTTCTTTCGACCTGGCTAACAAGGTGCAAGAGCCGCTCACGGGTCGTACCTGGAGTTTTACTTTATTCCCCATTGGCCTTTCAGAATTGGCTGCTCAACAAAATCGGGCGGAGATCAATCGCAGGCTCGATGATTTGTTGGTATTCGGTGCCTATCCCGAACAATTATCGCTAACCAATCTCTCTCTCAAAATAGAGTATTTGCGAGAGATCACGCGGTCTTATTTGTACAAAGACATTCTGGAGTTTGGCTTTGTTCGCCACGCTGCCAAACTTAAAGACCTATTGAAATTACTCGCTTTTCAAATTGGCTCCGAGGTATCGCTCAATGAGTTGGCCAATAAACTACAGATCGCCAAAGAAACTGTGGCTACGTATATCGACTTGTTGGAAAAAGCGTTTGTGCTGTTTCGGTTGCCTGGTTATAGCCGCAACTTGCGCAAGGAAGTTGTCCGACACGACAAAATTTATTTTTTTGATCTGGGCATTCGCAACGCAGTCATCGAAAATTTCAATCCGGTCCATCAACGCAACGATCAGGGACAACTTTGGGAAAATTTTCTGGTCGTCGAACGGATGAAAACACAGGCTTATCGCCTTGAAAATGCGAATCGCTATTTCTGGCGGACCTATACGGGGGCAGAACTGGACTATGTGGAAGAACGTGGCGGCGCCTTGAACGGATTCGAGTTTAAGTTCAGCACTAAAACCGCCCGGGCTCCCCAGACCTGGCTGGCTACTTACCCTGAGGCTTCTTTTCAAACAGTAAACCGGGATAATTATCTCGATTTCCTGCTTTGACCCTGGATACTGTTATGTATCAACTTGTTATAAGAAGGCCGTCAAACCAAAAAGAGTCTGCTCTAAGTTCCTACGCAAAGTAAAAAGCCGGTCATCCCTTCGGACGCCGGCTTTTCAATTACTCAAACTACGGGTGTGCGGTTTAAAGATGTGGACCGGCCGGGGGGCCGGTTTTTGGCTTTAATATCTTTCCAACTGCTTATTACAGGAAATAAGTCAGTGTGAGGCGAAGCGAATTGGTGCGGATGTGGTGACCACCTTCCACGAAATCGAGGTTGTTGTACAGGTTGGCGGCGCCAAAGTAGTAGCGGGCAGAAGCGCGGAAGTGTCCTTCGCCGGCGCTGATGCCCACGGCCGGACCGAAATCGACGCCGGAAAAAGCGTCGTTCAACTGGTAAGCCGGGGTGGCGTTATTGATGTTTTCGTAATCGCCCACCATCAGATCGCGGTTATTTTTGTTCAGCGTATGAAAATGGGTGCCGAAAAAACCACCTGCCTGCAGGCGAACGGGAATGGTCTTGCTGGGTTGAAAACCGGCGAAAAGACCGGCTTCGAAAGTATTGTAGTAAAAACTATAGGTACGTTGATCGGCCGTTTGCTCGGGGCGGAAATAAACGGCTTTGGCACTGGCGCCTTTTTGGGTAAAAATGATCTCGGGATTGAGTTCGAAGTGGTCGCCAAAACCAAAGGAAAACGTACAACCTACGGCAGCCGCCAGACGGCCGGAAGCAGTTGTAAACAAGTCGGAATTCAGTGAGGAATAGTTGCTACCTACGGTAAAACCCATCTGGTAGCGCGATTGTGCACTGGCGATGCCGAATGCGGCGAACAGGAATACTGCGGTGAAGATTGCCCTGGCGTTCATGGAAAATCGGATTTAAAGCAATGAAAAAATAAAAATTTTGAAAAAATCTAAACAAGTAGAATTTATCCGATAGCCAAGGTTGATTTGTATGTCGTTTTGAAATTTAATTTTGTGCAAAGGTAAAGGGGACATTGACACCTGTCAAGTGCCTGACGAATTTTTGACAAAAAAACTTTTTTACAGCAAAACGTTTGTCGGTTCAAAACGTCACTTTAACGTTTTGGCAGAATTAATATTCTTTTGCCTGTAATCGAATTTTGGCAAAAAACGGACAAATCAACGAAGGTGTCCCTGCAAGGCTGCTTCCACACCGTTCAGCCGTTTTTTATCGTCGGAAAAACCGGCAGGCATCGCAGCAAGTCAGTACATCAGGATAACTTGCTTCAAAGTGTCCAAAAAGCGTGCCGCTTCGTTTTACGCCATTATCGGGAAATACCCAGCAGCTGCGCATCACCCGTACAGGGGCGCTTTTCTCCTGCTGTCTTTTGCAGGGACTCAGTTAAAAACTGTGGACAGGATACCTGCCAGTGTCAGGTTTGGGAAAATACGCGGAAGTATTTCAGGGAAATTTTCCCTTCAAAAAAGGCCTTACCCACTATGGCGCCGGCACACCCGATTGCCTGAAGATCTTCCAGATCGGCCACACTACTCACGCCGCCGCTGGCCACAAGTTGCAAGCCGGGGAACTGGCGTAAAATATCGCGGTACAGTTCCAGTCCGGGGCCGCCAAGCGACCCGTCGCGGGCGATATCGGTGACCGACACTTGCTGGATACCCAGTTTGCGCAGGCGTTCGATAAAATCGAAGAGCCCCAGCGAGGTTTGTTGTACCCATCCATGAACGGCAATCATACGATCGCGCACATCTGCGCCAACCAGAAAACGTTCCGGGCCAAAGCGCTCGACCCAGGCGCGAAACTCATCGGGCGCCACCACCGCCACACTGCCCACCGAAAACATGGCCGCCCCGGCGTCCCAAACCTGTCTTAAGTTGGGAATGGAGCGCAATCCGCCGCCGTAGTCGATCAAAAGTCGCGTTCGGGCCGCCAATTGTTCAAGGATGTGCAAATTGGCAGGTTTTCCAGAACGGGCGCCGTCTAGATCGACCATGTGCAGGCGTTTAATGCCTGCATCTTCAAGTTCGCGGGCCAGTTCGAGCGGATCGGCCGGGTATTCAGTCTTTTGATCAAAATCACCCTGATGGAGCCGCACCAGACGACCATCCATTAGATCGAACGAAGGAATAATTTCCATTACTGAGGCGGATATTGCTGGTTAAGGACGTAAAAAACTGTGCACAAAGTAGGGATAACTATCATTTGGAGCACCCTCAAATAAATGCTCTTTCAATCCACAAACGTAATACTGCCATTGGGTGATGTCCTCTCTTTTCATCCTCCTTTCTGGAAAAAATTGCACCATCTCTGCTTTTGGCAGTTTTCGACATATCCCACTACAAAAAACAGCTCAGGCCAATAATAGGTTGCGCCGGGTCGTGTCCCAACCAGTTAGCAAACAAAAAAAGCGCAGCCGAAAAACTCCGGCTGCGCTTTTTAATATTTTTAAAAAACCAGGATCAATTCTCGTCTTCCACCAGCACTTCCTCTTCGCGGTTTTCGCGGAAAGGACGGCCCGAGCCCGTGACCTGGATGCGGTCGTACTGACGCATACCCGTACCGGCAGGGATTTTCTTGCCGACGATGACGTTCTCTTTGAGGCCCATGAGGTAGTCTTTCTTCGCAGCGATAGCGGCGGTGGAAAGCACCTTGGTCGTTTCCTGGAAGGACGCGGCCGAGATCCAGCTTTCGGTGCCGAGCGAGGCTTTGGTAATACCCAGGAGCATCGAAACGGCGGTGGCCGGAAGTGCGTCGCGGTATTCGACAAGTTTTTTGTCGTTGCGCTTGAGGAAGGAGTTTTCCTCGCGCACCTGGCGCAGCGTGACCAGTGCACCGGCTTTCAGTTTGGAGCTGTCGCCCGGGTCGGTGATGAATTTCTTGTCGAAGATCCAGTCGTTGTAATCGATAAACTCGTTGCGTTCCACGGGTTCGCCTTCGAGGAAGTGGGTGTCGCCCGGGTCAACGATTTCGAGGCGGCGGAGCATTTGGCGCACGATCACCTCGATGTGTTTGTCATTGATATTGATACCCTGCGAGCGGTACACTTCCTGTACACCGTTGACGAGGAACGACGAAGCAGCGAACGGCCCTTCGATAGCAAGAATATCTTTCACCGCGATCGTGCCTTCGGTCAGTGCCGTACCGGCGCGCACAAAGTCGCCATCCTGCATAAGGATGTGCTTGGTGAGCGGGATGAGGTATTTGCGTTTCTGGCCGTCTTTGGCTTCGATCATGCATTCGCGGTTGCCGCGTTTGATAGAGCCGAAGGTGATAACGCCGTCGATTTCGGCTACAACAGCCGGGTTCGACGGGTTACGGGCTTCGAACAATTCGGTTACGCGCGGCAGACCACCGGTGATATCCGCGATCTTACCCAGTTTACGCGGGATCTTGACGATCTGCTGACCGGATTTGACCGAATCACCGTCTTCCACCGTGATATAAGCACCAATCGGGAGCGAGTAGTTTTTGAGTTCCTCGCCGGTTTTGGCATTGACGATGGTGATGGACGGGATTTTCCGCTTGTTTTTGGATTCGATAACGACCTTTTCGGCAAAGCCGGTCTGGTCGTCGCGCTCCATGCGGTAGTTGACGCCTTCTTCCAGTGAATTGTAACGGGCTACCCCATCGAACTCACTGACGATCACGGCGTTGAAGGGATCCCATTCGCAAATTTTGTCGCCCTTGTTCACTTCCTGGCCGTCTTTTACAAAAATGTAAGAGCCGTACTGGATGTGGCTATTAGCGAAAATACGGTTGGTTTTAGGATCGACAACGCGAAGTTCGCCCGTTCGGGAAACGACCACCTGCACCGGGTTTCCATCGTTATCGGTACCATTGACGGTTTTGATCGAGTCGAACTCGATACGGCCGGCATTTTTGGAGACGAGGCTGTTTTCCGTCTGACCGATCATTGCCGTACCACCCGTGTGGAAGGTACGGAGGGTCAGCTGGGTACCCGGCTCACCGATCGACTGGGCAGCAATGATACCCGCGGCATCACCCATTTCGGCGATACGGCCGGTAGCGAGGTTTTTGCCGTAGCACTTGGCACAGACGCCGTGGCGGCTTTCGCAGGTCAGTACCGAACGGATGTTTACCGATTCGACATCTGCAACATCGATAGCGGTAGCAATCTGGTCGGTAATGTATTCACCGGCAGCGACGAGGAGTTCCTCGGTTTCCGGGTGGTAGATATCGTAAAGGCTGAAACGGCCTTTGATGCGATCGCGAAGGTTCTGGATGATTTTGTCGCCTTCTTTCAGTGCGGTAGTTTCGATGCCGCGCAGCGTATTGCAGTCCGTTTCGCGGATAACCACGTCCTGCGCTACGTCGACCAGACGACGCGTCAGGTAGCCGGCATCGGCCGTTTTCAGAGCGGTATCTGCAAGACCTTTACGGGCGCCGTGCGTAGAGATGAAGTACTCCTGTACGGAAAGGCCTTCGAGGAAGTTGGACAGAATCGGGTTTTCGATAATAGCGCCGCCGGTGTCACCGGATTTACGCGGTTTGGCCATAAGACCCCGGAGACCGCAGAGCTGTTTGATCTGCTGTTTGGAACCGCGGGCGCCGGAGTCGAGCATCATGAACACGGAGTTGAATCCTTGTTTGTGGCTGCTCAGTTCTTTCATCAGTTGGTCCGTGATGCGGTTGTCCGCATAGGTCCATTTATCGATAATCTGGTTGTAGCGCTCGTTGTAGGTGATGAGACCCATGTTGTAGTTGTCCCATACCTCGTCTACTTCCGACTGTGCCGATTCGAGCACGGTCTTTTTGATTTTCGGAATAATAAGGTCGCCAAGGTTGAAGGACAGACCGGCTTTGAATGCCCAGCCGAAGCCCATTTCCTTGATACCGTCGAGAAATTCGGCCGTTGCCTTGAAGCTGGTGCGGGCCAGTACGTCGGCGATGATGACTTTCAGGTTGCGCTTGGTAAGCAGTTCGTTGATGTACGGCACGTTGACAGGCACAGCCTGGTTGAAAAGCACGCGGCCAACGGTGGTTTTGATACGTTTGTGTACGATCTCGCCATTTTCGATCTGCGCAACGCGGCATTCGATACCTGCATGCAAATCAAGTTGGCCCTCGTTGTAGGCAATGATCACTTCCTCCGGCGAATAAAAACGGCGGCCTTCACCTTTCACCGGGTTATCGGCGATCGACATGCGTTCTTTGGTCAGGTAATACAGACCAAGCACCATATCCTGCGACGGGAGGGTGATCGGGGAGCCGTCCTGCGGGTTGAGCATGTTGTGGCTCGACAGCATCAGCACCTGCGCTTCGAGGATGGCAGCATGGCTCAACGGTACGTGGACGGCCATTTGGTCACCGTCGAAGTCGGCGTTGAAAGCCGTACAAACGAGCGGGTGCAACTGGATAGCCTTTCCTTCGATCAGACGCGGCTGGAATGCCTGGATGGAGAGGCGGTGCAGCGTCGGGGCGCGGTTGAGGAGAACCGGGTGCCCACGAAGGATATTTTCGAGAATTTCCCAAATGACCTGGTCTTTGCGGTCAACGAGTTTTTTAGCCGATTTAACCGTTTTCACGATACCGCGCTCGATGAGTTTGCGGATGATGAACGGTTTGAACAACTCGGCCGCCATTGCCTTCGGGATACCGCATTCGTGCAGTTTGAGGGTCGGGCCTACCACGATAACCGAACGGCCGGAGTAGTCGACGCGCTTGCCAAGCAGGTTTTGGCGGAAACGGCCCTGTTTGCCTTTCAGAATGTCGGACAATGATTTCAGGGCACGGCCGCCTTCGGCTTTGACCGCGTTGGATTTACGGGAGTTGTCGAACAGCGAGTCGACAGCCTCCTGCAACATGCGTTTTTCGTTGCGCAAAATCACCTCCGGCGCCTTGATTTCGAGCAGGCGCTTGAGGCGGTTGTTGCGAATAATGACCCGGCGATACAGGTCGTTCAGGTCGGACGAGGCGAAACGGCCGCCATCGAGCGGAACGAGGGGGCGCAATTCGGGCGGTACGACTGGAAGGTACTGAATAACAGCCCATTCGGGGCGCTGGCCGGAATCTTCGAGGCCTTCGCGGAACGCTTCCACGACGCGCAGGCGTTTGTTGGCCTCGGTTTTTTTGGCCTGGCTGCTTTCATTGGCAGCCTCGTGGCGCAATTGGGCCGACAGATCTTCGAGGTTCAGGATGCTCAGCAGATGGAATACTGCCTCGGCGCCCATTTTGGCGATGAATTTATCGGGATGCGTATCGTCGAGTTGCTCGTTGTCTTTGGGCAAGGTAGCGAGCAGTTCGAGGTATTCTTCTTCGGTCAGCAGGTCCATTTTGCTGATGCCTTCTTCGCCCTTGATACCGGGTTGAATAACGACATAGCGCTCGTAGTAGATGATTGCTTCGAGCTTCTTGGACGACAAGCCGAGGATGTAGCCGATTTTATTCGGCAAACTTTTAAAGAACCAGATATGCACTACGGGCACCACGAGGCGGATGTGGCCCATGCGTTCGCGGCGAACCTTTTTCTCGGTTACTTCCACGCCACAGCGGTCGCACACGATGCCTTTGTAGCGAATACGTTTGTATTTGCCGCAGTAGCATTCGTAGTCCTTTACCGGACCGAAAATACGTTCGCAGAACAAGCCGTCGCGTTCGGGCTTGTACGAACGATAGTTGATGGTTTCGGGCTTGAGTACTTCGCCATAGCTGCGTTCCAGGATTTCATCCGGGCTGGCAAGAGAAATGGTGATGCTGTCGAAGCCTTGGTCGGTCTTGTTAGTTTTCTTTTTAAACGGCATACTAACGATGTACTATGATGAAGAATACTTTTATCAATAAAGGAATTCAGAGGTTTTCTTTCCGTATATACTCCGGATTGCTTTTCCCGGATTGCCGGAAGATTATCGTCCACAGGTCAGGCAACCGTCTTATAGATTCGTAACTGCTTTTTATTATTGCTTTGAAAGAGTGCGGTAGAAAGGGTATTAGTTTTTGAGCGGCGACGGGTTTATCGGGCTGATAGCGATGTGAAACTTCGTTCGTCCAGACCGTAAACTGATAATCGCTTTGGATGATTGGTTGAGTAAATAAGGCAGTTTCGGTTTGTTTTCTGGCGATAAAAAAGAGGGTCGTCGGATATCGATTATTCATGGTCACGCGCTGGCGAAGCGCCAAAGGGTCTTTCACGGAGTAAATCTGGGCATTAGGCCTGCTGACGTACATCCACATTTTCAGGATTTCGAAGCCGTTGGCGGGCGAAAAAATGCGAAAGAACAGGTCGGGGCTAAACTGGTAAAAACCGTGCCCGAAGAAATTATTACAAGGCGTAATGCCTATATAATGGCCGTTTAGTTTTACCAACTCCATACAGTTCCGTATTGCGGCCGGAAAATTGAAGATGTGCTCCAGGGAGCCGCCGTCCACCACCACGTCGAACGTTTGTTTGACCGCGTCCGGCAGGGGGGTGTTTAGGTCGTGGATCATTGATGCACCCTCGTAATCCGAGGCATCAATGGAGTCGACCGAACGGGCCTCTAGGGCCTTGATTAAAAAGGGTTCGGCATAGCCTTGGTTTTCATCCAGGATATCCTTCGCATTCAGTTGTTTCAGATCGAAGTCGTCCAGATGTTTGCTCAACCAGTCTGGGGAAATTTTCATCTCCTGACGGCCGATCATCAGGGTGTGCCCGAAATGAATGCCAAAGCGTTTTTTGGCATGAAGCAGGAGTTTTACACTGTTGTTGTCGAAGCCCATATTGCGCCGATCCGGTCAAGTTATTGGAGATTATGTCGATTGGCGATATTCGTCTATTGTTTTTTCAGCCAGCGGTAAAGCGGCGTGTACTTCATAAAATGCTTGAAACTCAACCACTTGGTACGAACCGGCACACCGACGTATCGGCTTAACGCATCAGGCAACTTCACATCTGGCACATCAAGCACTCCCGGATTTTGCCGAAGGCGATTGAAAAGCAAAGCAATGCCTCCAGTCTTTTCAGAAGGCAAATGCCAAATAGGCAAGTGTACATCTGCAGCAGCGACATTGTTGTAGTGCGGTGCGGTCCAAATACGTTTGATAAAAGATTCCAGAGCGCCGGGGTTACCTATTTTGTAGTAACAGTAACTAAGGAAATGCGCTTCTTCGTTCAATTTAGGCTCTCCCTTGCGAAATCTGGACATCATATTATCCCAAACGGCAGGTACTATCGCGTTAATTTTTTGAACAACCGGCAGGGTTGCCGCAAAAATTTCACCGCCGTAGTACACCGGATTATGCCCGGGGTCAGCCCCCTGGTCAAGACCGGTATAAATCGTGCGCATATCGCGCCGGGTTACGCCGTTGATGTTGTGCGTCGAATCATAGGGCATGGTCAATGCCAGCAATGATTTTTCACGAATTGCTTTAAAAAGTTCATCAAGCGGACGATTGATGAGGCAATCCGAGTCGAGCACAACAAACGCATCCGTATTGTCGTGGTAGTTTTTTTCAAAGAACTTCAGCACGTCGAAAATGTAGAACTGGTTTCGCCATTTTCCGAAATAACCGGGCGGCGTTTGCCAGGTCAAAGGCAGCGTTACAACTTCCACATTAGCATCGCGCAAATATTTTTTTAAGTCAAAGCCCTGAATATCAGGGAATTCATCCAATCGTTTATTGGAGAATAACAGGTGTTTGCAGCCGGGATTCAGTCGAGTGCTCAAGGCAAAAAATACCGCGACACACTTCCAATAGGTCCGCTGAAACTTTTCAAGGTGCGACTGTTGCCCAACCTGAGGATACTCGGAACTTTCGTCCGGGCTGTCCAGATAAATCCAGGTGGCAATACAGTTCACGTATCAAAACAGTTGAAGGGTTACGGCCGGAATAACTCCGACCGTAACCTTTTTATCGTTTATTCAAACTTCACATCCAGCGCCAGGCCCCTCAACTCGTGCACCAACACGTTGAACGACTCGGGGATATTGGCTTCCGGCAGGTTGTCGCCTTTAACGATGGCCTCGTATGCCTTGGCACGACCCTGAATGTCGTCCGACTTGAAGGTCAGAAGTTCTTGCAGGATATTGGATGCGCCGTAAGCTTCGAGTGCCCAAACCTCCATCTCGCCAAAACGCTGACCACCAAACTGGGCCTTACCGCCGAGCGGCTGTTGCGTGATGAGCGAGTATGGGCCGATGGAACGGGCGTGCATCTTATCGTCGACCATGTGGCTGAGTTTGAGCATATAAATAATGCCCACCGTTGCCTTTTGGTGGAAACGATCCCCGGTTTCGCCGTCGGAGAGGTAGGTCTGGCCAAGTTCAGGCAGACCAGCCTTTTCGATCCAGGCCTCGACTTCGTCAGTTTTGGCGCCGTCGAAGATCGGGGTGGCAAACTTGAGGCCGAGGCGCTCGCCCGACCAGCCGAGTACGGTCTCGAAGATCTGGCCGAGGTTCATACGCGAAGGCACACCCAGCGGGTTGAGCACCACGTCGACCGGCGTACCGTCTTCAAGGAAGGGCATGTCTTCCATACGCACGATACGGCTCACGATACCTTTGTTACCGTGGCGGCCGGCGAGTTTGTCACCTACCTTGAGTTTACGCTTCTTGGAGAGGTAAACCTTGGCAAGTTTCAACACGCCTGCGGGCAATTCGTCACCGATGGAGATGTTGAATTTTTCCCGTTTGTAACGGCCAACCTCCTCGTTCACCTTGATGCTGTAGTTGTGCAACAGGCGTGCGATCAACTGGTTGGTCGGTGTGTCGCTGACCCATTTACTGTAGTCGACCTGGCTGTAATCAATCTGGTCGCGGAGCACCTGCTGGGTCAGTTTGGTGCCTTTAGGCACCATTTCTTCGCCATAAATACTGCGAATACCGTTCGTTACTTTGTCTTTTACAAGTTGCAACAGTTTGTCAATCAGGCGAGTTTTCAACTCGTTGAGATTGACCTGGTGCTCGTCTTCGAGTTTGTCGAGTTGCAATTTTTCCGACTCTTTTTGCACCTTGTCTTTTTTGGCACGGGCAAAAAGTTGTTTGTCGATGACAACCCCGCTGATGCTGGGCGGCACTTTGAGGGATGCATCTTTCACATCGCCTGCCTTGTCGCCGAAGATGGCTCGAAGCAGTTTTTCCTCGGGTGTCGGGTCGGTTTCACCCTTGGGGGTGATTTTACCGATAAGGATATCGCCTTCCTTGGCCCACGCGCCGATCCGGATAATACCGTTTTCGTCGAGGTCTTTGGTGGCGTCTTCGCTTACGTTCGGGATATCTGCCGTGAGTTCCTCTTCGCCGAGTTTCGTATCGCGCACATCGAGTTCGAAGTGTTCGATGTGGATCGACGTAAAGATGTCCTCCTGAACCACGCGTTCGGAGAGCACGATAGCATCTTCGAAGTTGTAACCTTTCCAGGGCATGAACGCCACTTTCAGGTTTTGGCCGAGGGCGAGTTCTCCGTTTTCGGTGGCATAACCTTCGCAGAGGATGTCGCCTTCTTCGACGCGCTGGCCGCGACGTACGATCGGTTTCAAGTTGATGCAGGTACCCTGGTTGGTACGCATGAACTTGGTCAGTTTGTACGTTTTTTCCGAATCTTCAAACGACACGAGTTCGTCCTGTTCGGTGCGGTCGTAGCTGATCGTGATTTCGTTGGCATCCACGTATTTTACCACGCCGGGGCCTTCTGCGTTGATCAGCATCCGGGAGTCGCGGGCTACTTTGGCTTCCAGGCCCGTACCGACGATCGGCGAGTGCGGCCGAATGAGCGGAACTGCCTGACGCTGCATGTTGGAGCCCATGAGTGCACGGTTGGCGTCGTCGTTTTCGAGGAATGGGATCAACGAAGCGGACACACCTACAATCTGGTTGGGCGCCACGTCGATGTATTCCACCTCTTCGGGCGTCAGGATCGGGAAGTCGCCGCTTTCGCGGGCTTTGATACGATCGTTGAGGAAGGCGCCCACTTCGCTGACCGGTGTATTGGCCTGGGCAATCTTCATCTTGTCTTCGGCTTCGGCCGAGAGGTATTCCGTACCACCTTCGAGCACCACTTTACCGTCTTTTACGCGACGGTAAGGGGTTTCGAGGAAGCCCATTTTATTGATTTTGGCGTGCGTGCAAAGCGTCGAGATCAGACCAATGTTCGGACCTTCCGGCGTCTCGATGGTGCAAAGACGGCCGTAGTGCGAATAGTGAACGTCGCGCACCTCGAAGCCGGCACGCTCGCGGGACAGACCGCCAGGGCCGAGGGCCGAAATACGCCGCTTGTGCGTGATTTCGCTCAGCGGGTTGGTCTGGTCGAGGAACTGCGACAGCTGGCTGGTGCCGAAGAACGAGTTGATCACCGACGACAACGTACGGGCATTAATCAGATCGACAGGGGTGAAGACCTCGTTGTCGCGCACGTTCATCCGTTCGCGGATGGTGCGGGCCATACGGGCAAGACCCACGCCGAACTGGGCGTACAACTGCTCGCCCACCGTGCGGACACGGCGGTTGGAGAGGTGGTCAATATCGTCGATGTCGGCCTTGCTGTTGATGAGGCTCACCATGTAACGCACGATGGCGATGATGTCCTCTTTCGTCAACACCAGGTTGTTCTCGTCGATATCGAGACCCAGTTTGCGGTTGATCTTGAAGCGGCCGACATCGCCGAGGTTGTAGCGTTTGTCGGAGAAAAACAGCTTGTCGATAATACCGCGGGCGGTTTCATCGTCGGGCGGGTCGCTGCCGCGCAGTTGACGATAAATATAGGTCACGGCTTCGAGTTCACTCGAAGTCGGGTCTTTTTGCAAAGTGTTGTAAATGATCGAGAAGTCCTCGTCGATATCGGTCCGCTGAAGGATAATCGTTGTGGTGCCGGCATCGAGAATTTGCTCGAGGTTTTCCTCGTCGAGTACGGTATCGCGTTCGAGAATGATCTCGTTACGCTCGATGGTAACCACCTCGCCGGTATCTTCGTCGACGAAGTCTTCCGTCCAGGTTTTCAGTACCCGGGCGGCCAGTTTGCGGCCAACGGCAGATTCGAGGTTTTCGCGGGTGCAGGCGATTTCATCGGCCAGGTTGAACAGGTCGAGGATAGCCTTGTCCGTATCGTACCCGATGGCGCGAAGGAGGGTGGTGACGGGGAATTTCTTTTTCCGGTCGATGTAGGCATACATGACCAGGTTGATATCGGTGGCAAACTCCATCCAGGCGCCTTTGAAAGGAATCACGCGGGCAGAGTAGATTTTCGTACCGTTAGGGTGGTACGATTGACCGAAGAAAACACCCGGCGAGCGGTGCAACTGCGATACGATAACCCGTTCGGCGCCATTGATGACAAAGGTGCCTTTGGGGGTCATGTAGGGAATATTCCCGAGAAACACGTCTTGCACGATCGTCTGGAAATCAATGTGTTCCGGATCGTTACAGGAGAGTTTCAACTTCGCTTTGAGCGGTACCGAATAGGTAAGGCCACGCTGCATACACTCATCAATCGTGTAGCGCGGGGGGTCAACGAAGTAGTCGAGGAATTCGAGATTGAAAATATTGCGCGCGTCGGTGATCGGGAAGTTTTCCTTAAACACCTTGTACAATCCTTCCGTAGCCCGATTTTCAGGAGTTGTTTCCAGCTGGAAAAACTCCTGGAAGGACTTGAGTTGGATTTCGAGGAGGTCGGGGTAGTGATCGGCGAGGCGAATTTTGCCAAAATTCACGCGCTCCTGTACGCCGGTTTTTACTACTCCTTTGGAGATGCCGTTATTGGTCATTTTTTGCAAAGTATGCTGGTGTGCTGGATTTGCAGTACGTCGGTGCTTTTACCGACGAGGCCGGGTGTCATTTCAACCGCAAGCCGTTTATAACGCAAATTAGAGCGGAAAAGTTTTGTCGAACAGGTTTCCGGTACAGACAACGATAGGCTTAACGCTTTTCCCCGCAGGGTTCAGCGTTAAGCCTTATCATTATAATCTGTAAAGAAGTGTGGTCGTTGCGAGCATGAAAGTCGGGAAAAGTAAGCCTAGGGTGGAAAAAGCAGCGCTTTGAAAGCGCCAGACTTTGGAACCGCCTTCCTGCTTACTTCACTTCGACAACAGCGCCGGCAGCTTCGAGAGCGGATTTGATCGACTCTGCTTCGGCTTTGTTCACGCCGTTTTTCAGCGGGCTGGGAGCGCCGTCGACGAGGTCTTTGGCTTCCTTCAGGCCGAGGCCGAGGATGTTTTTCACCTCTTTCACGACGTTGAGTTTGTTGGCGCCGGCATCTTTGAGGATGACGTCGAATTCGGTTTTTTCAGCAGGAGCAGCTTCGCCACCACCGCCACCTGCCGGAGCAGCAGCCACGGCAACAGCGGCAGCAGCCGGTTCGATGCCATAGTCGTCTTTCAAAATAGCGGCCAGTTCATTGGCTTCTTTAATCGTGAGGTTCACGAGCGTTTCAGCCAGTGCTTTCAAATCTGCCATTGTAGTAAAATTTAAAAAGTTGTTTGCGAATGTGGTGAATGATGAAAGGTTTTTTCAGGAGCGCATATTGTGCGTACTTGGAAGCCGAAAATTTCAGGCGCCGCGTTCTTCGAGCGTTTTGACGATACCGGCGATTTTGGTACCTGCGGCCGTGATTTGGCTGGCCACGCGTTTCATCGGCGACTGCAACAGGCCGATGATCTCGCCGATCATCTCTTCTTTGCTCTTCAATTGCGTGAGCGCTTTCAGTTGATCGTCGCCGATAAACACTGCCGTATCGATATAGGCAGCCTTGAGCAGCGGACGTTCATCCGATTTGCGGAATTCCTCGATCAGTTTGGCCGGGGCCTTGGGATTCGAGGAAATCAGGATAGTGGTTGGGCCGTGCAATGCATCAAACAAAGCGGCGTAACCTTTGCTTTCCGCTTCGGATTCGAGTGCTTTCTGGATCAGGGTGTTTTTAGCCACCTTGACCGTGATGCCTTGATCGAAGCACATCCGGCGGAATTTGTTGATCTTGGCGACCGACAGGGTCGAGGAATCGGTGAGGTAAAAGAACGGGCTGTTGCCGAGTTCTTCTTTCAATTCCGCAATCGCCGCCGTTTTTTCTTCTCTGGTCATTTCTATAATGAATTGAAATGTGAGTGTTGAGTGGTGGGTGACGAGGTGACGGGCGGTGGGGCAAACAACCGGTTTGCTCTTGGCCGTATCACCGATGCACCGAATTAGACTTTGATAGATTTCGGATCGACGGCGATGCCCGGGCTCATGGTGCTGGCAACGGAAATGGATTTCATATAAACCCCTTTCGCGCTGGCCGGTTTCATGCGGACGAGCGTTGCGACCAATTCATGTGCGTTTTCAGTCAGTTGATCCGGCGAGAAGCTCACGCGACCGATGGAAGCGTGTACGATCCCGAATTTATCAACACGGAAAGCGATTTTACCTTTTTTCACCTCGGAAACCGCCGATGCAATGTCATTGGTCACCGTGCCGGTTTTAGGGTTGGGCATCAGGCCACGAGGGCCGAGGATACGCGCAACCTTACCCAGCTGCGCCATCACATTAGGCGTGGCGATGATGACGTCCACATCCATCCAGCCTTCGGAGACTTTCTGGATGTAATCGTCGAGGCCGACAAAGTCTGCGCCGGCTTCCTTGGCTTCGTTTTCTTTTTCGGGCGTGCAGAAAACCAGCACACGTTTGGTTTTGCCGGTACCGTGCGGAAGCGATACCGTGCCGCGCAGTGCCTGATCGGCTTTGCGGGGGTCGACTCCGAGGCGAACGTGAACATCGACCGATGCGTTGAACTTCGTCGTGTTGACTTCTTTGACCAAACCCATGGCCTCGTTGAGCGAGTAGAGTTTGTCTTTGTCCACTTTCGAGTCAACGGCTTTGCGTTTTTTCGTCAGTTGTGCCATTAAAAATGTATTTAAGGTTGTACGTTCCGGGTTGGGCCGAAACTCCCTTTGGTATCAGCGGCGGGTATCCAGAGAATACTAATGCCGTGCTGAATTCATACTTAGTTTTCCCACGGCGGTGTGCCGGAGATCGTCAGACCCATGCTGCGAGCGGTACCGGCAACCATTTTCATTGCCGATTCGATCGTGAAGCAGTTGAGGTCGGGCATTTTGTTTTCAGCGATTGCGCGCACCTGTTCCCAGGTTACGGAGCCTACTTTTTTACGGTTGGGTTCGGGAGAACCTTTGCCGGGAGCAAGTTTGGCGGCTTCAAACAACTGGATGGCGGCAGGCGGCGTTTTGATGACAAAGTCAAAGGTTTTGTCTTTGTACACCTGAATGATGACCGGCAATACCTTGCCCATTTGTTCGGTCGTCTGCGCGTTGAAACGCTTGCAGAACTCCATGATATTCACGCCTTTCGAACCGAGTGCCGGACCGATCGGGGGGGCCGGGTTAGCCTGGCCGCCTTTTACCTGGAGTTTGATATAAACATCTACTTCTTTTGCCATGATGGATTCCTGATTTAGAGGAATTCAAAGGATTGGTTGAAAGATAAAGTCCTGTTATACACTAGGTTAAAATCTTGATGATCTCACTCTTTTTGTGGAAGCGAACCCGGGAGAAGCGGGTATCAAAAGACTGGATCAGCTGATTTTTTCAACCTGCATAAAGTTCAATTCTACTTCTGTGCCGCGCCCGAAGATTTTGACGATAACCTTGAGTTTTTTCTTCTCTTCATTGACCTCCTGGATATCGCCCACGAAGTCGGTAAACGGACCGTCGATGATGCGGACGGTTTCATTGATGAGGAAGGGTTCGATCATCGTTTCGCCCGCTTCGCTGCTTTCGTCAACTTTGCCGAGCAGTCGGTTGGCTTCACTTTGGGTCATCGGGATAGGCGTTTCCTTGCCCAGAAAGTGGATCACATTGGGCATATCGCTGATAATCTTGGCCACATCTCCATTAAGTTTGGAGCCGTAAGCTTCGATAAGGATATAGCCCGGCAACAGGTTGCGTTCCTGAACGACCTTTTTGCCGTTGCGAATTTTATACACCTTCTCGGTAGGGACTATTACCTGGAAGATAAAGCCTGCCCAGCCGGCGCGCTCGACTTCGAGGTCGATGCGTTCCTTTATTTTCTTCTCCTTGCCACTGATGACACGGAGCGAATACCATTTTTTTTCTTCAACGGCATTGCCTGCGGCGTTGTCCGTTTTCGGTTCTTTTTGCATGGTTGTGCCGGGTGCAATAAGGCGCTGAAAGGGTGATTAGTTGATACCGCCCCAGATGCCGTAAATATTTTTGAACACGAGACCGCTGATCATATCCATGAGGAAAATGAGCAGGGCCAGAAGGCCTGCCGTGACGATCACCACGATCGTACTTTCAATGAGTTGAGCCGTGGTGGGCCAAGAAACATTTTTGACCAGCTCGTGGTAGCTTTCTTTCAGGTAAAGCGTCAATTTATCCATCGTATCTCGTTGATGGTTTAAAAGTTGGAGGTTATTCGTTCAGGTAATCTGTTTTCGTTAAAAAAGTTCGTTGTCGCTAAGTGCGGCAACGAACATCGATCGGCGAAAAACGAACAACGTTTTTACTCAGCAGGGGCAGCAGGGCTCGAACCCGCAGCCTGCGGTTTTGGAGACCGCCACTCTACCAATTGAGCTATGCCCCTGTTTAAAGCGGCAGTTGGCAGTAGCGGTTATCAGTTTTTCAACTGCAAACTGCTACTGCCCGCTGCTTCTTTATATTAGTCGAGGATTTCCGTCACCTGACCAGCGCCTACCGTACGGCCACCTTCGCGGATAGCGAAACGCAGGCCTTTTTCGAGAGCGATGGTGTTGAGGAGTTTCACTTCGAGTTCGATGTTGTCACCGGGCATGACCATCTCCACGTTGGCGGGGAGTTTCACGTCGCCGGTTACGTCGGTCGTACGGAAGTAGAACTGCGGGCGGTAGCCGTTAAAGAACGGCGTGTGGCGGCCGCCTTCTTCTTTCGAGAGGACGTACACAGAGCACTTGAAGTGTTTGTGCGGCTTCACGCTACCCGGCTTGCAGATAACCATACCGCGCTTGATTTGCTCTTTGTCGATACCGCGGAGGAGCAGACCGGCGTTGTCGCCAGCTTCGCCGCGATCGAGGAGTTTGCGGAACATTTCAACACCCGTGATCGTGGAGTTGAGCGGCTTTTCGCCTTCTTTCATCATACCGATGATTTCTACGGCGTCGCCTACGTTGATTACACCACGCTCGATACGACCGGTAGCAACCGTGCCACGACCGGTGATGGTGAACACGTCTTCCACGGGCATGAGGAAGGGCTTGTCTACTTCGCGGACCGGATCGGGGATGTCGTTGTCGCAAGCGTCCATGAGATCCATGATGCGTTGCGTGTACAGGGCATCGCCTTCCAGTGCTTTGAGGGCCGAACCCTGGATAATGGAAGCGTTGTCGCCGTCGAAGTTGTACGAGCTGAGGAGTTCACGGAGCTCCATGTCGACGAGTTCGAGCATTTCGGGGTCGTCAACAAGGTCAACCTTGTTCATGAAGACCACGATTTTGGGTACACCTACCTGACGGGCAAGCAGGATGTGCTCGCGGGTCTGGGGCATCGGGCCGTCCGTAGCAGCGCACACCACGATGGCGCCGTCCATTTGAGCGGCACCCGTGATCATGTTTTTCACATAGTCGGCGTGACCCGGGCAGTCCACGTGTGCGTAGTGGCGTTTTTCGGTTTCGTATTCAACGTGTGCAGTGTTGATCGTGATACCGCGCTCTTTTTCTTCCGGAGCAGCGTCGATGGATGCATAGTCCGTTTTCTTGGCCAGACCTTTTGCCGCCAACACATATGTAATAGCGGCAGTCAGCGTAGTTTTACCGTGGTCCACGTGGCCAATCGTACCAATATTTACGTGCGGTTTGGTGCGGACAAATGTCTCTTTTGCCATTGTAATTAAGTTTGAAAATCAAACGTTTGGTGAAAAAATGAAGAATTACTTCGAGCCGTTGATGAGATTTGAACTCACGACCTCTTCCTTACCAAGGAAGTGCTCTACCCCTGAGCTACAACGGCGCATTGATACTTAGGCTGTTTGTTGTTGGTGCCAGTTTTTGGATAAGTGTTTCGAAGGAAAGCGTACCGCAAACGAACAGCAAACAACAATCAACATTGGGAGCGGCGGACGAGATTCGAACTCGCGACATTCAGCTTGGAAGGCTGACGCTCTACCAACTGAGCTACCACCGCGAATTAGTGAAGAGCGATGAGTAATAAACGATTCGTGATTGTAAACTCATCACTTATCGCTCATCACTCATCACTCAAAGTGTGGGGGTGGTGGGATTCGAACCTACTCAGCGGTCAAGCACCAGATTTACAGTCTGGCCCGGCTCTCCAACTCCGGGGCACCCCCTTGTTTCGAGGCTTTGAGAAGCGTTATAAGGTTTGAAACCTTTATAAAGTACCTCAAATCTTCACAGATTTGAGCCAGTGGAGGGACTCGAACCCCCGACCAGCTGATTACAAATCAGCTGCTCTACCAACTGAGCTACACTGGCAGTTTTTCGCCTCCACAGGCTGGTTTTTCAGGAAAAGAAGATTCAAACAACTTGCTTTTGGTCGAATCGTTAAGACCCCTTCCGAAAAGCGTGTGCAAAGGTAAGGCTTTACTTTGAAGCAGAAAAAGAATTTTTAAAAAAAGCCTGAAAATTTAAGCTAAACTTTGCCGAGGCCCGATTTCCGGGCTTTTATACCTTATATATATGCATAATCAGGTTTGGGACTATTGTCAAAAGCATACTTCGCCGGTTGATCCGGTGCTCAACGAACTGCAACGCCAGACATTTCTCCGCACCCTGCACCCTCAAATGCTGTCGGGGCCCTATCAGGGCATGCTCCTCCAGTTTGTCAGCCACATGATACGGCCGCGTCGTATTCTCGAAATCGGAACCTTCACCGGGTACTCGGCCATTTGCCTGGCCCAGGGGCTCGCCCACGATGGACTGTTGCACACCATCGAGATCGACGACGAACTGGCGCCCCTGATCCGCACTTACCTTGAAAAAGCGGGCCTGACGGCCAAAATACACCTGCACATCGGCGACGCGACACAAATCATACCGACACTGGACGATACTTTCGACCTCGTATTTCTCGACGCCGGCAAAATGGACTACCCGCAGCATTTCGAACTGGCGCTGCCCAAATTGCGGCCGGGGGGCTTCCTGCTGGCCGACAACGTGTTGTGGGATGGCAAGGTCGCCCAACAGCCGGTCGCCGACGCCACGGCGCGTGTACTGCACGATTTTAACGAAACGCTCATGGTCGATCCGCGGGTCGAGATGTTGTTGCTGCCCCTGCGCGATGGTTTGATGCTGGTCCGTAAAAGATAGCGAATTGGCCGTTTGCCGTATCTTATTTATGTTTGCCCCCTACCCTATCAGTTCTCCCGCCAAATCCGTATCCGCATGGCCGACAACAAAGCGCATCTGTTTTACGTCGAAGACGACGAAAGCCTCAGCTACGTCACCCGCGACAACCTCGAACTCAACGGCTACGAGGTCACTTATGCCGAAGACGGGCAAAAAGCCCTCGATACTATTCGCTCGGGCCAAAAGTTCGACCTCTGCATCCTCGACGTGATGCTGCCCGAAGTGGACGGCTTTACCCTGGCTCAGGAGATACGAAAGCGGGACGATCAGGTGCCGATCATTTTTCTCACGGCCAAAAGCATGAAGCAGGACAAGATCCAGGGCCTCACCATCGGTGCAGACGACTACATCACCAAGCCGTTCAGCATCGAGGAACTTTTGCTGAAAATTGACATTTTTCTGCGCCGCACCAAATATGCCAATATCCTCCGCGGCAATAAACCTGCCGCGATCGGCCACTACACGTTCGATTACAAGAACCTTAGCCTCGCATTGGGCGAACAGGCCGAAACCCTGACCCAGAAAGAAGCCGACCTGCTCAAACTCCTCAACGAAAACCGCAACCAGGTGGTCAAACGCTCTTTTATCCTCGAAACCATCTGGGGCAAAGACGACTATTTTCTCGGACGAAGCCTCGATGTCTTTATCTCCCGCCTGCGCAAATACCTGGCCCAGGATGAGCGGATCAAGATCGAAAATATTCACGGCGTAGGTTTTAAATTCAGGGTTGACGATTGACTTCCTTTTATCTTGATTTTCGGCAAAATCGCATTCACTGCCTGCGTTTCGGGGCAGGCGAACGCCTTTTGGTCGCTGTGCACGGATTTGGCGACCGGGCCCGGCTGTTTGCCGTGCTGGCCGAGGCTTTGGCAAAAAACTACACGGTTGTAGCCTTTGATCTGCCCTTTCACGGCCAGACGGAGTGGCACAACGATACTTTTTACAAGGAAGAAATTGCCGCCATTGTGCGTCAAATCGTGGCGCACGAAGGCAAACAGCGTTTCAACCTGATGGGATTCAGCTTCGGCGCGCGTATCGTGCAGGCCCTGTTGCCCGAATTTATCGACTGCATCGACAAACTTTACCTGCTTTCCCCTGACGGGATCAATACCAAAGGGATGTGGATGGCCGTGCACACCCCACTGTGGGTGCGGCATTTGTTTGCGCGGCTGCTGCGCAAGCCCGACTGGTTTATCCGTCTGATGCGTTGGGGGCGGCATGTCCGGCTGGTGCCGGGTTTGATCGTCAATTTTTTACAGTTCAATCTTACGCGTCCAGAGCGGTTTCGCCGCACCTTCGGTTGCTGGTTTGCGCTGAGCACCTTTTACCTGCGCCGCCGCCGCATCAAGTCCATTTTGCACGATTCGGGTATTCCGATCGATGTGTATTTCGGGACTAAAGACGAAATGATCCGCTTCAAAACCCTCAAAAAAATGACGGATGCAGTGCCCAACATGCAATTGTTCCTCGTCGACGAAGGGCATCGGATCGTGGGCGAGAACCTGCGGGAGATGATGGACGGGGGAAGCAGGCCGTAAGAGGGGTTCGCGATGTTCCCGAAGGTGAATTATTTCAGGGGCTATACCCGCATATTTTCACCGAAAAGGTGCAAAGACGCGAAGGGGTCGCGAATTTCTTGGCGTCTTGGTGTCTTTGCGGTGAAAATTTGGGCCGTGTTTGATGTTTTCCCCAAGCAGCGCCACGCTCAAAACCGGAGATTACCAACTTCTGGCTACGCGAAAACCCAGCACATAAAATTTGGCGTCGGCGCTAACCCTATACCGCGACGTAGCCCGGCAGTCTTCGGGACCGTAGCCCAATGAGCCGCCACGACAAACGCGGTATGCGCCGTTTGCCGGCCCGGCAGGATTGCGCGCATTGGCACTCTGGCGGTAATACCAACCGTCGTACCAATCCCAGCACCATTCCCAGACATTGCCCGTCATGTGCTTCAATCCGAATCTGTTGGCCCCCATTTCATCGACGGGCACGGTCTTTTGCTCCTCACACTCTCCTGCAACGGAATAGTTTGTTTTGTAATAATCGTTGCAGTTGAAATTGGCTTCAAAAGGGGCTATCGTGTCGCGCCCATGGCCAAAGCGCAGTTTTTTGCCGCCTTCTCGGGCCGCGTATTCCCATTCGGCCTCGGTGGGCAGGCGGTAGCCCTTGGCACTCCAATCGGCTTTGAATATTCCTTCTTTCCCGTCCGGGCTTGTTTTTTCAAAGGTATACACGGGCGTCAGGTTTTCCTTTGCACTCAACCAGTTGCAATATTCCAGGGCATCGTACCAGTCCACGTTGATCACCGGGCGGCGTCCCCTGCCCCAGCCCTTGTCGGAGGGCTTTGTGCGGCCCGTAGCCTTGCAAAAAGCGTCGTATTCATCGAAAGTCACCTCGGTTTTGGAGAGATAGAACGTATCGAGTGTGACGGGGTGAACCGGTTTTTCATCATTGCTGCCCTCATTGAACAAGTCGCCCATCTGAAACGTACCGCCGGGGATGAGCGCCATGTTTTCGTGGCCGGGCGCACCGACCGAGGATGTGTCCGGCGGCTGGATGGCGGTGAGGAGGAGAAGAAAGGTGATTAACATCATATCAGAAATGATTGGCGGTATCCGATTCGCGATTTGTGGTTGTTTGAGGCCGTGCTTGGTGTTTTACCAAGTACCTTATTTCGGAATACCGCGGGTTCTTTGTGAGTAGCCATGCAATTGCCCTTGACGGCTGGAAGTAGGCTGTTGATATTTTCACCAAGCACCACCAAAGGCTATCAGCCTCTGCTCAGACGGCAACTCACCTGTTTTTCAACAAATTCAGCAAATACTCCCCGTAGCCGCTTTTCACGTATTTCTGCCCCAGTTGTTCCAGTCCGGCGTCGTCGATGAAGCCCATTTCCCAGGCAATTTCCTCGATGCAACCGATTTTGAGGCCCTGACGGGTTTCGATGGTCTGGATAAACTGACTGGCTTGCATCAGCGATTCGTGGGTGCCCGTGTCGAGCCAGGCGTAGCCCCGACCCATGGGGCGTACTTCCAGCAGGCCTTTTTCCAGATAGTATTTGTTGACGTCGGTGATCTCGTATTCGCCGCGCGGGCTGGGCCGCAGGTTGCGGGCTACCTCCACCACGGAGTTGTCGTAGAAGTAAAGGCCGGGCACAGCGAAATGACTTTTGGGCTGGCGCGGCTTTTCCTCGATGCTGAGGGCGCGAAAGTTTTCATCAAACTCGACCACGCCGTAGCGCTCGGGGTCGGCCACCTGGTACGCGAAGATGATTCCGCCGCGCGGTTGTTCGCAGGAGCGCACCAGTTCGCCCAGGCCCGCGCCGTAAAAAATATTGTCGCCCAGGATCAGCGAGGACGAGTCGTTGCCGATAAAAGGCGCCCCCAGCACGAAGGCCTGCGCCAGTCCATTGGGCTCGTATTGGGCCACGTAGGAAAAGTTCATACCCAGCGCGGAGCCATCGCCGAACAGTTGTTCGAATTTGGGCAGGTCGTAGGGCGTGGAAATGATGAGCACATCGCGGATACCCGCCAGCATCAGGGTGCTGAGCGGGTAATAAATCATGGGTTTGTCGTACACCGGCATGAGCTGTTTGCTCACGGCGAGGGTCAGGGGGTAAAGCCGGGTGCCGAGGCCGCCGGCGAGGATGAGTCCTTTCATGGGTGAATTATATTAATGAGGTTTATAAGGGTTTATGAGGGTTGATAAGGGTTTATGAGGGTTTAGGATCGGCCATATTAAAAACCGGACAAAATGGCGCGTATTCCACACTTTTCATCAAATATGAGCCTTGCATGCCTTTGCAGACTTGTTTTTTATTAGACAGGATGAACAAGATTTACAGGACTATGCGGCTTTGCCGTGTATTTTAATTTCGTAAATCTTGTTCATCCTGTCTAATAAAAAACCTGTTTACAACACAAAAGTACACGGTTTCGCACATTTGAAAAGTAAGCAAAAGCCCCCGGCAACTGCATCGTCGCCGGGGGCTTTGGGTTTCATCTTAACTTGTATTTCCCGCCAATAATTTCGCGGGTCGATATCGATCAAAGTGTTGCTTTCACTTCGTTCACTACGTAGGATTCGACCACGTCGCCGACTTTGATGTCGTTGAAGTTGCGAATCGTCATACCGCATTCGAGGCCAGCCTTGACTTCCTTGGCGTCTTCCTTGAAGCGTTTGAGCGAGGAAAGTTCGGCATGCTGGTTGGCATTGACCGGGTACACCACGATACCGTCGCGGATGATGCGTACATAGTGGTTGCGGCTGATCTTGCCTTCCTGTACGTAGCAACCGGCCACGGTGCCGACTTTGGAGATTTTGTACACCTCGCGGATTTCCACCTGGCCCATGATCTCTTCTTCCTTGGTCGGCTCCAACATGCCTTCCATAGCAGCCTTGATCTCTTCGATGGCTTCGTAGATAATGGAGTACAATTTGATCTCCACACCTTCTTTTTCGGCCAGTTTGCGGGCTGTGAGCGAAGGACGTACCTGAAAGCCGATGATGATGGCGTCGGAAGCGGAGGCGAGCATGACGTCGGAATCGACGATCTGGCCCACGGCTTTGTGGATGACCGAAACCTGGATCTTGTCCATCGACAGCTTGATGAGCGAATCGCTGAGGGCTTCCACCGAACCGTCCACGTCACCTTTGACGATGAGTTTGAGTTCCTTGAAGTTGCCCAGTGCAAGGCGGCGGCCGATTTCTTCGAGGCTGATGCGTTTGTTGGCGCGGTTGGCTTGTTCGCGAAGGATTTGAGCGCGTTTGGAGGCGATCTCCTTGGCTTCGGCGTCGGTAGCGGCTTCCTTGATTTTTTCACCGGCCTGCGGGGCGCCCGGCAAGCCGAGTACGACCACGGGTTGGGCGGGGCCGGCCGATTTTACCTTTTTGCCGCGTTCGTTGAACAAAGCCTTGACACGGCCGGCAAATTCGCCTGCGATGATCGGGTCGCCGATATCGAGCGTGCCGTTTTCAACCAGGATTTTGGCGACGTAGCCCAGGCCTTTTTCCAGCGAGGCTTCGAGTACGGTACCCACGGCGCGGCGTTTGGGGTTGGCCTGGAGTTCGAGCAATTCGGCTTCGAGCAGCACCTTTTCCAGGAGTTTGTCCACGTTCAAGCCTTTTTTAGCCGAAATGTCCTGGCTTTGGTATTTACCGCCCCATTCTTCCACGAGCAGGTTCATTTGAGCCAGTTCGTTTTTGATGCGCTCGGGGTCGGCGCCGGCTTTATCAATTTTGTTGATGGCGAATACGATGGGAACGCCTGCTGCCTGAGCGTGGCTGATGGCCTCACGGGTCTGGGGCATGATGGAGTCGTCGGCAGCGATCACAATGATGGCTACGTCGGTTACCTTGGCGCCCCGCGCACGCATGGCGGTAAAGGCTTCGTGACCGGGTGTATCGAGGAAGGTAATCTTGCGGCCGTCGTCGGTAGTGACTTCGTAAGCGCCGATGTGCTGCGTGATACCGCCGGCTTCGCCTTCGGCGACCTTGGCGGAACGGATAAAGTCGAGCAAGGAGGTTTTACCGTGGTCGACGTGACCCATCACCGTGACGATAGGCTGGCGCGGACGCAGATCACCCGGGTCGTCGATTTCTTCTTCCTCGACCTCGACCTGTTCCTCTGCGCTGATAAACTGGATTTGGTAGCCGAACTCGCTGGCCACGACTTCGATCAGTTCGGCGTCGAGGCGCTGGTTGATCGACACGAAGATGCCCAGGGTCATACAGGCTTTGATGATATCAGCCGGCCGCACGTTCATGAGTGCCGCGAGGTCGGACACCGAGATAAACTCGGTTACCTGCAAGGTTTTTCCGCCTTCGGTTTCGGCCATTTGAGCCTGTTCGGCGCGTTCGCGGCGTTCGTCGCGTTTGTCACGGCGAATTTTCTGACGCTTGCGGCTGGCGCCGGCGCCGAGGCGGGCCATGGTTTGCCGGATTTGATCTTCAATCTCTTTGAGCGAGACTTCTTTGGGAGCGTCGGGGCCGCCCGGGCGGGTGCCGGGCGCAGGGCCGCGACCGCCGCCACCTTTGCGATCGCCCTGATTGCCCGACATGGAGGCTTGCAGGGATTCGGCAGTGACCGGTTGTTGTACTTTTTTGCGCTTGCGTTTGCGGCGTTCCGCGTTGGAGTCGCCGCCCTGACCGCCCTGGGTGGTTTGGCCGCCCTGACCGCCCTGAGGCTGGTTGGCGCCGCCTTGCTGGCGATGGCCGCCGCGATTGTCGGGGCGACCGCCACCGCCGCGGTTGTTGTTATTGCCGCCGCGGTTGTTGTTGTTGCCGCCCGAGCCGCCGCTCGTGCTGGGAGCGGGTTTGTCGAGATTGACTTTTCCGAGGATTTTAAGGCCGCGGAGTTGCGGGGCGTCGGCGCGGTAGAATTCGGGGTCTTCCGATTCAGCGGCTGGCGGTTCGGGCTGTGTTGCCGGGGGAGCAGGCGTGCGAGCCGGAGGAGCCGGTGCGGGCGGCGGAGCAGGCGCCGGGGGAGCCGGGGGCTGTTCTGCCGGTTTGACCGGCTCTTCGGCTACCGGGGTCGGGGTCGGCTCCGGTTTCTTTTCTTCGGGTTTGGGCGCCGGTTTCGGCGCATCAAGGTCTATTTTACCAACGACACGAAGTGCGGGGCGTTCGCGGGGCGGCGTCACCACTTCCGGTTCGGCGGGAGGGGGTGGCGCGGGCGCGGGCTCTTCCCGGGGCGGAGGCGGCGGGGTGACGTTGGCCGGTTCCTGACGGGGCAGCAGCGCGGGGCGGTTGACCTGAACAGGTTGGGGAGGCGTAACGGTTGGGGCGGCAGCAGCCGGAACAGGATCTTTTTTGAGCACAGGGCGCAGGAGCTTGTCGGCTTCCTGTTTGATAGCGAGGTCTTTCTGAAACTCTTTCTGGAGTACAGCCAGCATTTCGTCGGTGATCTCCGTGGTGGGGCGTTCTTCAACGTGGGTAAAGCCACGGGCATGCAGGGTCTCGACGATACTGTGCAGTCCGACGTTGAAATCCTTCGCTACCTTGATAAGTTTTAATGCCATTAAGCGGTTTTTCTACTGAAAAAAAAGAAAGGTATGGTATTGATAAAAGGCACGTAACGCGCTGTGTTGGGTAAAAGGTCCTGTATTAGAAGGCTGTTCGATTTAAATATGATCAAATTTCAAGTTCTTATTGGCGTCGCAAAGGTACTACAAAAAAGATTGCAAGTTTCAAGTTGAAAGTTCCAAGTTGCATTCTACGGCGCTATTCAGAGAACTTCTGTGCTCTTTTTTGCCAGAATTAACCCAAAACAAAGCTCCTTTGAAACTTGCAATCGGACGATTTTCAAGATTCTTCCTCAAACTCCCGCGCCAGAATATTCACCACGTGCTGCACGGTTTCCTCTTCGAGGTCGGTGCGGCGAATGAGTTCTTCTACGCTGAGTTCGAGCACCTGGCGGGCGGTGTCGCAGCCGATGCTTTTGAATGCCTCGATGACCCAGGGTTCGATTTCGTCGCTGAATTCTTCGAGATCCACGTCGTCGATTTCGAATTCCTGCTGGTTGTTGCGGTACACGTCGATTTCAAAACCGGTGAGTTTGGTCGCCAGTTTGATATTGGAACCGCCCTTGCCGATGGCGAGGCTCACCTGGTCGGCATCGAGGTACACGGCGGCGCGTTTGCGCTCGTTGTCGAGTTCGATGGTCGTGATTTTGGCCGGGGTGAGGCTGCGCTGGATGAAGAGCGAGACGTTGTTGGTGTAGTTGATGATGTCGATGTTTTCGTTGCGCAGTTCGCGCACGATGCCGTGGATGCGGCTGCCTTTCATACCGACGCAGGCGCCCACGGGGTCGATGCGTTCGTCGTGGCTTTCGACGGCCACTTTGGCGCGTTCGCCAGGCAGACGCACGATGTTTTTGACCTCGATGATGCCGTCCTCGATTTCGGGCACCTCGGCTTCGAGCAGTTTTTCGAGGAAGCCGGAGTCGGTGCGGCTGATCATGACGAAGGGGGCGTTGTTGCGCATTTCGACCTTGCGGATGATGCCGCGCACCATGTCGCCTTTGCGGTAGTAATCGCCCTTGATCATCTCGGTACGGGGCAATACGAGTTCGTTGCCGGTGGCGTCGTCGAGTACGAGCAGGTCTTTTTTCATGATCTGGCTCACTTCGCCGGTGACCACCTCGCCCACGCGCTCGGTGTATTTGCGGTAGATCTCGTCTTTTTCGAGTTCCATGATACGCGACACCAGCGTCTGGCGGGCGGCCATGATGGCCCGGCGGCCGAAGTCTTCGATCGACAATTGTTCGTAGCATTCCTCGCCGACTTCGAGGGCCTCGTCGACGAGGTGCGCCTCGGAAATGGCGATCTGGCTGTTGTCGTCGGTCACCTCGCCATCGGGCACGACTTCGCGGACGCGCCAGATTTCAAGGTCGCCCTTCTGGGTATTGACGATGACGTCGAAGTTTTCGTCGTTTTCGTACTTCTTTTTGATCAGGGTGCGGAATACATCTTCGAGCACGCGCACCATGGTGGGGCGGTCAATGTTTTTGCCGGTTTTAAAGTCGGAGAAAACATCTACTAAGTTTACCATCGTGGAAATTATTGATGATGAATGGGATAATTATTTTAAGGGTTTATGAGGTTGATAAATAAGGGTTTATGAGGTTGATAGGGTTTATGAGGTTGATGAAAAGGAGAGTAGATGCCCTCGACCCTTGTTGGGTTAATCGGTGCTGACGCCATGTAAAGCAGAAGCAGCAGCAACCCTTTTATAAACCTTATAAACCCTATCAACCCTTTTAATCAAAATGCCAATTGCACCACGGCCTTTTCAATCTGGTCGTAGGCAATGGGAATATCGGTTTTGACTTCTTTTTTCTTGTTGTTTTCGCGTTCGATATGGGTGGTTTCGAGTACGATCCCGTGGTCGTCGGCGCTTTTCAACAGCCCGGTTTTGAGCGATTTGTCGGTCAGGGTGACGGCGAGGGTACGGCCCGCGTTTTTGCGGTATTGCCGGGGAAATTTGAGTGGACGCCCGATGCCCGGACTGCTGACTTCCAGCACGTATTTTTCGCCGAGCCAGCCGTTTTCATCGAGGTACTTTTCGAGGTAGCGACTGAGGCCCTGACATTTTTCGAAGGTCATGCCCGAGTCCGAATCGGCAAACACATTGAGCTGCTGGCCGCCTTTAAGTTCAATTTCGACGATGAAACAATCGGCGAATGCCTCGTCGGCAACAAATTTTTCCTCGAGAAGCCGGGAGATGCGTTCTGTAACGTCCATACTTCGTACTGACCTGTTTATCAGTCAGATATAAACAAAAGAGGGAACTTTTGGTTCCCTCTCGTTTTTACTGCGATCAGATTTGTGCCACAAAGGTACAACGCATTTTTCATACGGCAAAACTCCGCTTCCGAGCGGGCCAGGATTTCCTCGCGGCCAGCATGCCCGTCCCGTTTGTTACGGTTGGGCGCCGTATTCTTTCTCCTGCAAGTTTTTGAGCAAGAGTCGCAAGGCGCCGGCGGAGAGAAAAATCTCGACCAGACAAATGATCAGCGAGCCGATCATCAGCAACAGACTGGCCGTAAACAGCAGCTTGGCCCACAACTGCCAGCCTTCGTACACCAGAAACATCGTCACCACGCAGAGCAGGATGCTGGCCACCCCGGCGACCTGCATCCAGCGGATGAGCATGAGGCGGCGGCGCAGGTTGGAGATCTGGGAGAGCAATACTTGTTGCTGCTTTTGTTCGTAGTCGTTGTACAACTTGCGGATGAGATTGGCAATGGCCAGAAACTTGTTGGTGTAGGCCAGCATCAGCAGGGATACCGCGGGGAAAAGCAAAGCGGGGGTCTGAATGGTAAGTTCCATGTGAAATCGAATGCCGCCCGCTTTGTCCGGCAGGCGACCTTGATTTTCAGCACAGAAAATGGTGTGCCATCTGGACGTTTTGCCTCGAAATGCTGCCATTCTGGCACAAAATACCCACAGGGTACAGTTTGGCAGAGGAGCCGAATATTATTTCAAACCAAAAGACAATCAGCGCCTGCCTGCAAAATTCATTGCACGCAATGCGCTGATATTTAAAATAAAAATCCGGCGGCCTGTTCGTCAAATGTCTTGACAGCCGCCGGATGCACGGGTTGTTTTGTTGTTTAGAGCATGTTGAGCTTAGATGGGGAAGTTGTGGCTATGGCCGTTGATGGTCACTGTGACCGTGCCGTCGCCGTTGAAAACGAGGGCGCCGTTGACCGTTTGGCTGTTGCCCTGGGCGTTGGAGGCCGTGATGACAAGGGTGCCATTGCCGCCTGTGATGACGTAGTCGGATTTGCGAACGGTCATGTTGCTCAGGTTGACCGTGGTATTGACGGTCAGGGTGGGGTCGTTGTGGCGCAGGCTGCCCGTCATGCTGCCCGTGAGGGCAAAGGAGCCGTTGACCACATAGTCGGTGGCAGAGGGTGCGACGCCGGTGATGGCGAGATCGCCGGTGCACTGGTCGTTGCCCGACCAATGCGCCGAGGAAAACGTGCCGGCGCCGGTCACATCCACGCTTGCGCTTTGCGGAATGCCGAAGTCATTGCAATCGACGAGCCAGTCCAGCGTGAAGGAGTAGTTGTAGCTCGTACCGGCCACGCCGCCGGTTCTTTGCAGGATGGTGTCGCCGGGCACATCGCAGGTTTGAGGAATGGCGGCGAGTATTTCGGTCATGTCGATGGTGGGCATGGTGGCGCCGGCGGTGCGTTCGGCCACGGCCGATTCGGCAATTTCGGCGGCTTCTGAATCGGTGAGCAGGGCAACGATTTCTTCGGCGTCTTTGCGGCAGGAAGCAAAGGTGAACAGAGCGACAAAAAGGGCGAAAGTCAGGATACTGAGCCTGGAACGGAAGATTTGCATGATAAATGAGGATTTGTTTTCGAGTGGAAAAATTGTTGAACCGTTTGATCTGTTGTGGTTCGCAAGGCAAAGGTGAGCCCCTCCGGAAGCGGCCGCCAAACCGGCTCAACGAACGGTCAGGAAGACTCAACCAGCCGAAAAGCGATTGCCGTTCGTTGAAGCCAGCCCGCCGTTGGTTGAAAGCGGATTGCGTACTGCCTGCCGGCGCAGGTAACTTTGGATAAAATTTTGACGGGCCCGACTAAACCCTTCGCCCGCTTTTCATTCAAATAACCCGTACGCCATGTTCGACCCGACCGATTTTTCAACCCTGCGCTGGTTGATCACCCCGCTGATCATTTTTGGCCGCTACACCGTGTTGTGCGGCATGCTCTTTTTGCTTTTTTATGTGTGGAAACGCCGCGACTGGCTTTACCGGAAAATCCAGCAGCGCTTCCCGACCGACCGCGATTATCGCCGCGAGATCGGGTACTCGTTTCTGACCTCCTGCATTTTCGGCACGACGGCCTTCCTGTTTCTGGGTTCTCCCCTGCGGCAATACACCCGGTTTTACCTCGACATCGACCAGTACGGCCTGCCCTGGCTGCTGGCCAGCATCCCCTTGAGCCTGCTGATCCACGATACCTATTTTTACTGGATGCACCGGCTGATGCACCATCCGCGCATTTACCGGCGGGTACACTTGCTGCACCATAAATCGATCAACCCCTCCCCCTGGGCGGCTTACGCATTTCACCCGAGCGAGGCCGTGCTGGAAGCAGGTATTGTGCCCTTGTTGCTGATCGTGATGCCCATGCATCCCATCTCGTTTTTTGCCTTCATTACCCTGATGTTGTGGTTCAATGTGTACGGGCACCTCGGCTACGAGATTTTTCCAAAAAGCCTGTACAAACACCGGGTGGGGCGCTGGCTGAACAGTTCCATTTACCACAACCAGCACCACGAGCGGTTTACGGGCAATTACGGGCTTTACTTCACCTTTTGGGACCGGTTAATGGGTACCTTGCGTGCCGACAGTGCAGAGAAAGTGGAGGAAATTCACCGTATTATTGATGCCAACAAGCAGACTGTCAAGCATTTAAAAAATAAAACTACCATGTCGCACCCACACAAAGGTTCCGTTGCGTCCCTGCTTTTGCTCCTGTTTTCGCTGTCGGGACTGACGGCCCAAACCCTCAACTGGGCCACCGATGCCGCGCCCTTGCTCTACGAGCATTGCGTCAAATGCCACCGCGACGGCGGTATCGCCGGATTTTCGCTCATCGGCTACGACAATGCGTTCAACTACAAGGAAGCCATTGCCGACGCCACTGCCGCCCGCCGCATGCCGCCCTGGAAAGCCGACCCGACTTACCGGCATTTTGCCCATGAAAACACCCTTTCCGCGGCAGAAATCCAGCGAATTCAGGACTGGGTAGCAGCCAATGGCCCCGCCGGCAATCTCGCCGCTGCGCCGCCCGATCCCGTATTTGCCGACGGTTCGGAAATCGGTATGCCCGACCATATCGTGCAAACGCCCTTGTACACGATGACGTCGCCCGTGGACGAATACCGCTGTTTTGTGGTGCCCAACGGCCTGACTCAGGCGGCCTTTTTGCGCGGTCTGGAAGTGATCCCAAGCAATCACCAGGCCATTCACCACGTGCTGGTGTTTGAAGACACCACGGGCCAGGCCCTGATCAACGACCAGGCTACGCCGGAGCCGGGCTACGCGCAGTTCGGCGGCATCGGCGTGCAGGGCGCGCGGCTGGTTGGCGCCTGGGTCCCCGGGGCGCGAAATTCCTTGCTGCCGCCTTTCATGGGGGTAAAACTCACGCCCGGCGCGCATCTCGTCTTGCAAATCCATTATCCCGGCAACGCCCAGGGACTGAGCGCTTTTGCTACCGTAAACATGTTTTTCACACCCACGAACCAGGGCATTCGGGAGGTCAGCATCGCGCCGTTTATCAATCATTTTCCGCCCTCGCTCGACGACTACCCGCTGTCCATTCCGCCCAATCAGGTCAAAACCTACCACGCCGATTTCACCGTACCGGTCAATGCTTCACTGATCGGTGTGGGGCCGCACATGCACCTGATTGGCCAAAGCATCACCTGTTTTGCCCGTACCGTACAGGGCGACACCATTCCTTTGATCAAAATACCCGACTGGGATTTCCACTGGCAGGGTTCGTATTTGTTTCAAAAAGTGCAAAAAGTCCCGATCGGCGCCAAAGTGCACGCCTATGCCACCTACGACAACACGCTGAACAACGACCAAAACCCTTCCGACCCTCCCCTGTGGGTGTACCAGGGCGAAGCCACCACCGATGAAATGATGCTGGTGTACTTCACCTACATGCTGTACCAGCCGGGCGACGAAAACATCGTGCTCGACAGCACCCTGCTCAGCAGCAGCGCCTCGGCGCCCGATGCCCGGCTGGGCGCCTTACGGGTGTCGCCCAACCCGGCAAGCGCACGCATACAGGTGCAGTACGACCTGCTCGAAACGGCTGATATAGAAGCAAGTATCACGGATTTGAACGGTCGGGTGTTGAAAATATTTGCCATGCAGCGCAATGCCGCCCCCGGCAAACAACTGCTCGAAGCGGAGATTGGCGATCTGCCGCAGGGGTACTACCTGGTGCAAATACAGGCCGGCGGCGGAGCGCCGCAGGTTGCGAGGTTTATAAAAACGGAGCCGTAACATGCCGTCTTTCGTCTCCATGCTGCTTTCCGGGCGGGCGCGCCTGATTACCCATCTGACAGGGTGGACACTGGTTTTTGTGTCCTTCTTCTACCTGTTCAGTCAGGTACGCCCGCCCGGCGAGGCATTGCTGCGGACCTTGATGAACATCGCGTTCATGCTCGCTATCTATTACGGCAATGCCAAACTGCTCGTCAACCGATACCTCGAAACCGGCCGGTACCGCGAGTTGATCGTCTATCTGCTGATTTTTTGGCTGGGAGCCGCCGCGCTGCGCACCTGGGTGGAACTGAATACGTTCGGGGGCAATGTTTTTGTCGCCCGGACAGGTATGCAGCCGGGCTGGATACGAATGTTCATCGTGTACTCGATTTCCTACTTTTTGTTATTGTTATTCAGCACGTTATATCAACTTGTGGAGAATCGCCATGCCCTCGAATTGCGGCATCGCGAACTGGAAACCCGGCACGTGGAGGCGCAGCTCAACTACCTGAAAGCCCAGATCAATCCCCACTTTTTGTTCAACACCCTCAACAACATTTATGCTGCCGCCACCCTCCAACACCCGCGCACGGCCGACATGGTGCTGCGGCTCAGCGATCTGTTGCGTTACGTGACGTATGATGCCCAGGCGGAAATGGTGCCGCTGGAAAGAGAAATCGCCCAGATCAGGGCCTACCTCGACTTGTACGAGATGAAATCGGAACAGCCGCTGCCGATCGGTTTCGAAGTGGAAGGCGATACGTCCATTGCGCAGGTCGAGCCCGTCTTGCTGCTTCCATTGGTGGAAAACGCCCTGAAACACGGCGACCTCGAAACCAATCCCGCCGGCTTCCTGCACCTGTTTCTGCAATGCGCGCCGGGGGAAATTTTCTTTAATGTAAAAAACACCTTCAACCCCTCCGATCAGCAAAAAGACGCAGTTGGCGGCGTAGGGCTTGAAAATATCCGGCGGCGGCTCGAACTGAACTACCCCGGCCGGCACACCTTCAGCGCCGGCGAATCGGAAGGGGTTTTCGAAGCGGCTTTGCACATTAAAGATTAAGCTCGACAAACCCGATCCAAAGCCATGAAAATCAAATGTTTGCTGGTCGACGACGAACACCTTGCCCTCGCACTGCTGGAAAACTTCATCCAGCGGGTGCCCGACCTGGAAGTGGTGGAAAAATGTAAAAGCCCCATCCGGGCCGTGGAAGTACTGCAGACGCAGACCGTCGACCTTTTATTTCTCGACATCCAGATGCCTCTCCTGAACGGGCTGAACCTGTTGAAAGCCGTTTCGCACCGGCCGGTCACCATTTTCACCACTGCTTACGCCCAGCATGCCCACGAAGCCTTCGACCTCGACGCGGCCGATTATTTGCTAAAACCCTACGCTTTCGAACGCTTCGAACACGCCCTGGGCAAAGCCCGGGCGCTTCTCCTGTCGAACAAAGAAGCCTCGGTTGGCAAACCCGAAGGTTTTTTGACGGTAAAAGCCGACCGCCAATGGGTCAAAATCCCCGTCGAAGACATCCGCTACATCGAAGGGTGGAAAGAGTACGTCAAAATTTTCACCGGAAAAGACAAAATCATCACCCTCGAAAGTCTCAACAACCTGGAAGCAACCCTTCCGGGCGAGCACTTTTTGCGCGTCCACAAATCCTACATCGTCGCACGAGCCATGGTGCGCCGCCTCGATGGCGAAGATTTACTGCTGGCCGACGGCACGCGCGTGCCCGTGGCCCGGGCCCGAAAAAAGGAGGTGACTTCCGCTCTTTTCGGGCCCGGGTAAATCAGGTTTTCACATCAGGCACGGGCCGCCTTGTCGCCCCGAAACAGGAGCGCGAAGCCAAGCAACACGGCCGCTGCAATGCCCGCCGGGATCAGCCAGACCTGGTGCCAGTCGTGGGCCGTTTCCGTTTTGTAGGAATTCACCACGTAGCCCGAGATATACGAACCGATCAGCATGCCGACCCCGTAGGTAGCCAGCGTGATGAGGCCCTGGGCAGCGCTTTTGAAACGTTCGCCGGCGCGCTCGTCGGTGTAAATCTGGCCGGTAACAAAGAAGAAATCGTAGCAAATACCGTGTAAAACGATACCCAGAATCAGCATCCAGTAGCCGGCGCCGGTATCGCCCCAGGAGAACAGCAGATATCGAAGCATCCAGGCAGCCATGCCCACGAGCAGCATACGTTTGACGCCGAGGCGTTTGAAAAACCAGGGCATGGCAATCAGAAAAGCAACTTCGCTCATCTGGCCCATGCTCATTTTGGCCGCCGCGCCTTCCATGCCGGATTCATTGAGAAACAGGTTGGTAAAGTTGTAGTAGAAAGAAAGCGGCACGCACAGCAACACCGAACCCAGGAAAAAGACGAAGAAAGAGCGGTCTTTCAGCAGCCCCAGGGCATCCAGACCGAGCAGGTCGGACACACTGATCTTGTCGCTGCCGGCCTTGGGCGGCGGCGTGTTGGGCAGAAAAAAGCTGTACACGCCCAGCAAGGCGGAAGCCGCGGCCGCCATGCGGAAAGTATTGACCAACTGGCCCTTTATTTCCCAGGACAGCCAGCCGATGGTCAGACCCGCCACGATCCAGCCGACCGTACCCAGCACCCGAACACTCGGAAACTGGCCCGCGGGATCTTCCATCTGACGAAAGGAGATCGAATTGACCAGCGCCAAAGTCGGCATGTAAAAGACCATGTAGATCAGTACGACCGGGTAAAAGCCGCCGAAATCGGGCCGGGAAGCGGCATACCACATCAGGGCCGCGCCCAACAGGTGCAACACCCCCAAAATCTTCTGGGCGGCAAAAAAGCGGTCGGCGATCAAACCGATGATAAAAGGGGCAAGAATGGCGCCTATGCTTTGCGTCTGATAGGCCAGACCGATCTGAACGTCGTCGGCAGAAAGCGTCTTGCTCAGGTAGGTACTCATCGTCACAAACCACGCCCCCCAAATGAAAAATTCGAGGAACATCATGGTAGAAAGTTGGACACGGGTAGAAGTATTCATGCAGTTTCGTTTTGAAGAATAATGAACGGCCAAATGTAGAAAAGACCGAATCGTTTTGGGAAAAAACTAAACAAGGGGCTGATTTTTTTAAAAAAACAGGTGTTGAATTTGAGGGAGTTAAGCGAGTTTTGTTTAATTTTTACAAACATTTTTTGTCAATAAATTAAACAAAAAAAGGAGCGGGCACGTTCAAGGGCTCAGTTATCACCAAACATTCACCTCCTAACACATTCCAACAGATCATGAAAAATCTGCTCTTCTCTTTCCTCTTTCTGATCGGCGGCGCTCTGGCTTTTACGGCCTGCAAAGACGACAATGAAAAGGTTGTTCCCAATAACATTACCGACGTAGCCGCGGCCACACCCGAACTGAGCACCCTCGTGGAAGCCGTCGGATACGCCGGTCTTGGCGATGTCTTGAATGGTACGACTTCCGGCAAGTTTACGGTATTTGCCCCGACCAACGCGGCATTCAGCGCCCTGCTGAGCTCCCTGGGCGTCAGCAAACTCACCGACCTGCCCAGCAGCGCTGTGAAGGATATTCTGCTGTACCACGTTGTAGCGGGCGAAGTGCGCTCCACGGCCGTGACGACCGGCTACGTACCGTCCTCGCTCAACTACGCAGGCAGCAACTTCCCGGTCAGCCTGTTCACCAACACGTCTTCCGGCGTGAAAGTCAACGAAGCCCGCGTGACCACGGCCGACGTATCGGCCGACAACGGTGTGGTGCACATTATCGACAAAGTGCTGGTGCCGCCGACGGTGGTCAATCACGCGCTCAACAACCCGAATTTCAGCACGCTGGTGGCTGCCCTGACCCGCTCCGACCTCGGTGTCGACTACGTCAGCGTACTTTCCGGCACGGGCCCCTTCACCGTATTTGCACCGACCAACAGCGCATTTGCCGCCCTGCTGACCGAACTCAACGTGGCTGATCTGAATGCCATCGACGCTGCCACCCTCAACAAAGTGCTGCAATACCACGTCGTGGCCAATGCCAACGTCCGTTCGGCCAGCCTGACCGATGGACAGGTCGTCGGCACGTTCGGCGGTCAAAACCTGACCATCGACCTCGATGGCGGCGCCAAAATCGTGGACGCCAACAACCGCACGGCCAACATCATTGCCGTGGACGTGCAAGCCACCAACGGCGTGATCCACGCGATCGACAAGGTCATCCTGCCGCAGCTGTAACCCCTTCGACGGGCCGCTACGCGGTTGAAAAAATAAAGGCGGTTGAGCCGGTTTCGCCCGGAACAACCGCCTTTTCTTTTAAAAAAAGATCAATACCAGCCGATTTTACAGTCGGCGGATTTTGATGTTTTTGTACCAAACCGAATCGCCGTGGTCCTGCAAGGCGATTTTGCCTTCGCGCGCCGTGCCGAAAGCCGCCCACTCCTTGAACTTGCTGGCGGCGATCATTTTGGGCCATTCGGGCGAATTCTGGTCGTACTCGACCAGTTTACGATAGTTGAGCCAGTGTTCGATCTTGCCGTTTTTCGACACGATGCGCACGTGGTTCCACTCGCCGGCAGGCCGCACGGTTTCGTATTTGCAGGAAATCATGTCGTAGAGGTCGCCGGCGCGGTGTTTGGGAATACGCGCGTCGGGATGGCAGGCATTGTCGAGCACCTGCATTTCGGGGCCAGTCATCCAGCCAAAGTTGTATTTGGCCGGGTCTTCGATGACGTTGTAGAAAATACCCGAGTTACCACAGGGCCCTATTTTCCAGTCGAGTTCGAGTTCAAAGTCCTTATACGACTCGCTGGTCAGGATGTCGCCGCCTTCTTTTTGCTGCCATTCGCCTTCGCCCCTCGGTTTGGCGTCGAGGTGGATGGCGTTGTCGGCGACAACCCAGGCTGAGCCGATGGTGTTTTTGCCGTAATTGTGCCAGCCGTTGAGGCTTTGTCCATCGAAAAGCAGGGTCCAGCCCTCGGCTTTTTCCCTGGCGCTCAGGGTATTGTCCACGGGCGGCGTAGCCGGCGGGTGCGGGCGGATTTCGCCGGGTGCGTTGGCAGGGATATTGTTGAGGGTGTACCAGGCATCGGTCGTCCAGATTTCGTGTCCCAGATCGCTGAGCGGCAGGTTGCGCAAGTGGATGTTCACGACGTGGCCGGGTTTGAGTCCGGGGATTTCGAGGAACACTTTTTTGCGGTCGTTGGATACGGTTGCCGAGGCGACGTTGAGGGTTTCTTCGTCCAGTTTGGGGCCGCCGTACTGGGGGGTGGGTTTGTACCACCATTGTTTGACGAGATAATGGTAGGCGTCCCAGCCCTCGCCTTCGCGCAGCGGCTCGGTAAATTCGATTTCCATGCCGTTGGTTTTGGCCCTGACGGCCAGCATTTCAAACACGGACGTGCCGTTGTATTTCATGCGTTGCAGGCCGTACCAGAGTTTGCCTTCCTGGCCCCAGTTGCCCGGGTTGCCGATCATGCCGAGGTAAAGTGCGCCGTCGGGGCCCCAGGCCAGGCGGTGGGTCGCCCCTTCGAAGCCTTGTGAAAAACGGAACACGCAACCCTGCATCACATCGTTGACCGTCTCGGTAAATACGCGCTGGAGACCGCCATAGCATACGTCGCCGAAGATCACCTGCCCCTGATAGGGTCCGTCCTTGAGGTACGAGGGCTGGGTGGGCGAGTTGCCGATCTCGTCTTGCGGCAGCCAGACTACCGGCGGCGTCACAGGCATGTTTGCGACCGTCGTGCTGTCGACCGAGTAGGAGCCGAAAAACGCGCCGGGTTTCACCAGCAGAAGTTTGGAGGAGGGCAGCCAGTCGCCCTGGTTGTCGGTGATAAATACCTCGCCGTTGGCGCCCGTGCCCACACCGTCGGGCGTACGCAAACCGCGGGCCACGAACTCGATACTGCCATCCTGGCGGCTGATTTTCACACATTTGCCCCGGTCGAGTATCTGCGGGCGGGCGCTGGCGCCGCCGGGCATGATCGCCGTGGCGAGGGCAGCGTAAAAATAACCTTCCTGATAGGCCAGGCCGAAGGCAAATTCGTGGAAGTTGGCGGAAGCCAGCCAGCCTTTTGCGAAGCACTGGTACTCGTCGATGATGTCGTCGCCGTCGGTATCGATCAGCTTGGTCAGTTCCTGTTTTTGTAAAACAAAGATGGTATCATCGACCACTTTCAAGCCCAGCGGCTCGGCGAGGCCTTTGGCAATACGCTTTACCTTGATCTTTTTCGGGTCGCCGCTGGCCACATTTTCAAGCAAATACACGCCGCCCATAGCATCCCAGGTAGATACCACCAGACGGCCGTCGCTGAGGAAGTCCATGCCCGCTACTTTGGGCAAAAACTCGTCGGGGCGGGCTTGCGTGAGGGTATAGGCCGGGTGGACGTCTTTCAAAGCTGCGCCATCGCCGGGGATGGCCGTGGAGCCGCCACCGAAATTGGCGGCGTTATCGGGCACGGCGCCTTTGATACGCGCCAGATTTTGCGGCGGAATGGTTTTGAACAAGGGATCGCCCGAGCGCGCCCATTTCAGGAACAGGCCGCGACCGCCGCCGCCCTGAAAATAATCGATCCTGATCGGGTGATAACCCGCCCGAAGGGCCACTTCGGCCTCCTTGGGCGTGGAGCCGTGCCAGCCGTCGTGGTTGATGAGCAACTGCCCGTCGACATACAGCCGGGAGCCGTCGTCGGAGCTCAACTGGAGCACCACGTTGTCGTCTTTTTCCAAAAACAAATAGCCTTCGGCCTGTGCGCCGAAGTTGTCGCGAAAATCGCCGAAGCCATCAATGCCGGCTTCAATCTGGCTAATCACGCCTTCCTGATTGGGTTTTGCCCCGTAACTGACCTCGGCAAAGGTGTGCGGCGGCGTTTTGAACTGGAACAGCCGGAACACGAGGCCGGGGAGCAGGTCGGCATCCTTTACTTTTTCCGGGCTCAGCCATTTGTTGGCCGGGATATCGGCAAGGCTTTTGGCCGGGCCGCCCTCGCCATCGTCCTCGCCTTCATCGAGCGAAAGCACGTAAGCCACCATCGATTTGGCGTCTTCGGGCTGGAGGTCGGGGTGGGCGCTCATGGCAGCGGCGCCCCATACGCCGGAGCCGCCCTCCATGACCTTTTTGGCCAGTTTTTCGATGTTTTCGGGGGTGTTTTTGTAGCGCTGCGCGATCTGGGCGTAGCCGGGGCCCACGGTTTGGACTTGCGGATTGTGGCAGGTGCGGCAATCGTTTTTAGCCATGAGGCGTTCGCCGGGGCTGACGGTCTGCTCGCTTTCCGCGGCGGCTTTGCGTTCTGCATCGAAGGGATTGGGGATGCAGGGCAAGGCCACGAACATGGTGGTCAGCGTGGTGGCGCCATCGTTGCGCAAGGTCAGTTCGCCGTCGACGGTCATGGTGCTGAGGTTGTCCGACACCTGTGGCAGATACCTCGTTTCCACGGTTTTCCAGGCGCCATTGGTGGCAATGGCCGAGGCGTCGGCGATGCTGGCGGCATTGGTGCGGAGCACGATTTCGGCGCCGGCAGGCGCATTGGCCACCGTGAAGGTGCGCTGAAAACCCCGTTGGCCATCTACTTTCACCAGTTCGGGTTGTTCGTTGATGCGGATGCGTTGGCCGCTGGCCAGCACCAGATCGTACATAATTTCCGCGTGGCCGCCCTTGGTATAGCGGTGGCCTTTGTAATCGGTACGGGGCATCTCGGCGCCGGCCGAGGTTTTGACCACCCAGGGGCGTTTGTGGGTATTTTCAAACCAGGCCGGCCCTACGCTCATGGGTTGCGGGCCGTGGCGCATGTTGTACACCGCGCCTTCGAAAGCGGCGCTCCCGCTCCAGGCCTTGTACAGCGCGCAGGAGTCGGTGGAATACGCCACCCAGAGGTGGTCGTCGAGCGCGAAGGTGATCATGCGCGGCTGCTTGTCGAGCACGGAGCGGAACACCCAGGGGTCGTTGGGGCGGTCGGAAGCCGGGATATCCGTGTGTTTGTTGCCGCGAGCGGCGAAATACCAGAGGGCCAGCAAACCCACGGCAAGTAGCAGGAAGAGGGTACGAGATTTGAGCATCGTGCAATAGAACGGGTAGTGGAAAGACCAAAGATCGCAAACGCCCTCGGCGTCGGCGGCAAAACATTTTTTGGCAAATGGGGGAATGTGTGGTGGGTGAATTTGGTCCGAGCAGGGGCGAAGTTAGATTTTGAGGCGTGTTTGACAAGGAAAATTTTGGACAAAAATGCGGTCCCCGCCAATTGGCCTGTCGGCTTTGCCCAGGCACTTTTTTTTCAAAAACAGCCCAAAGTCGGCTGCCCCGTAATTTTTCAAGGGTTTTGACAAACCTTCATTACCCTGCCTCCCGTCTTTGATCAAAACAAAACGATGAAACAAGTCCTGTTTTTTGCGCTGCTCCTTTTTCTGGCCGCCTGCCGCGACCGCCGTGAATACCTTCAAACCGATCTGTCCAACCACATCCGATTTGCCGACATGGCTGTCGGGCAGGTTTCACGATTTGTCCGTTTTGAAGGCGAATCCTACTACGATCCGAACAATTTCAACTTTGTCTATCGCCCTGATACCCTTATACTTACAGTCATCGGGGCCGATGCCAACGGCTTTCTGATCGAAGAAAAATTGTCGCCTGGCTCGGCTTCCCTGCATGGCGCCCAGTACACTTCCGATGCCGCTGCAGTTTTCCAGTATTACTTCTCGGTGGTTCAGGATACCTTGTTTCAGCAGGCTGTGCCGGGACAGAGCGCCTGGCCGCAAACCCGCCTCACAATAAACGCTTTCACCCTGCCGCTGGCGCCTTTTTCCGGGCCGGAAGTAGAGATTAAAGGCTGGAAGCCGGATCATTTGAGCTATGATTTTTACTGGTCGGCCATCGCGCCGGATTACACCTTGTTCGGAATTTATTACCCCGATGTAAACATCCTGTTCGACAACAGCGCGATGGCGGCCGACGGCCCCGGCAGATGGTGCGGCTATTCCGCAGCCAGCGGCCTGATCAAATCGGCTGTGTACAGTTCCTGGACGGGTACTGGATGGGGTTGGGATCTGCTGCCGGAATGAGGAAAGGGGGATTCTTAAATTTTTCCTAAAACAACTGACCTCTCCAACGCTTCTAACCGACCTGCTCGGTCTATGGCATTAAAAAACTGTTCAATTATGAAATACCTTCTTTTTTTCGGCATTTGCTGCCTGTTCCTTGTCAGCTGCCGCGATCGGCGCGAGTACCTGTTGCCCGATCCCAACAACCACATTCGCTTTACCGACATGCAGGTCGGGCAAACGTCGCGCTATGTCTTTTTCAAGGGCGAAGCGTATGACGATCTCAACAACATTAATTTCACGTATTTCCCCGATACGCTGCAACTGACGATCATCGGTTCGGACGCCAACGGATTTCTCGTGGAAGATAAACTCACGCCCGGCTCCGCCTCGCTGAACGGCGCCAACAATGTCTCCGACCCGGACAAAGTGTACCAGTATTATTTAAAAGTGGAAAATGACACCGTGTTCCAACGGAACCTCCCCGGCGGAGGTCCGTGGCTGGAAAACCACCTGAACTACCTCCTTTTCAAACTTCCGCTGGCGCAGTTTACAGCCCCCGAAGTCAATATTACCGGCTGGAAAACCAACCACGGCTACACGGAATCATACTGGACGGCTACCGACCCTGAGTATTCCCTGTTCGGCGTTCTCTACGCCAATCTCAACATCCTGACCGACAACCGGCCGATGTCGCTTGATGGCCCCGGCGCCTGGTATGCCTATTCGGCGCAAAACGGCATTGTAAAAACGGCTACATACAGTTGGTGGACCCAGGAAGGCGAAGGCTGGGACCTGCTGCCTGATGATTAAGAAGCGACCAGGCGAGATTTTATAAAAAACTGGTTATCAAGTATTTAATCTTCAATCTTCAATTATCAATTATCAATCTTCAATCTTCAATCTTCAATCTTCAATCTTCAATCTTCAATCTTCAATCTTCAATCTTCAATCTTCAATCATATAAAAAGATTCACCGGCATGCTACATGAAGTATGCAAACTGATCAATGCAGGCCGATCCAGACCAGTGATGCATTAGATTGAAGATTGAAGATTGATAATTGAAGATTGATAATTGAAGATTGATAATTGAAGATTGATAATTGAAGATTGATAATTGAAGATTGATAATTGATAATTGATAATTGATAATTGAAAATTGAAGATTGATGATTGTGTGTGCCTAAAATAACTTAGCCAGTGGTTGCCCTACCCTACCATCATACCGGCCAGGGTTGCCGACAAATAGGACGCCAGTGTGCCGGCGATGAGGGCGCGGAAGCCGAGGCGGGCGAGGTCGGCGCGACGGTCGGGTTCGAGGGCGCCGATACCGCCAATCTGAATGCCCACCGAGCCGAAATTGGCAAAACCGCACAGCGCGAAACTCACGATCGCCAGTGCTTTGGGGCTGAGGGTGTCCTTGATCTGGGAGAGTTGAACGTAGGCGACAAATTCATTGGCCGCCAGTTTGAGGCCCATGAGCGAGCCCACCGTAAACATTTCATTGGAAGGCACGCCCATTGCCCAGGCAAAGCCCGCAAAAACCCAGCCCAGGATCGTTTGCAGGCTCCACTCCGAATGGCCGAACCAGCCGCCGATACCGCCCAGTGTGAAATCGACGAGGGCGATGAGCGCCAGAAAACCCACGAGCATGGCCAGTACGTTGAGGCCTACGCGCAGGCCGTCGGAGCAGCCCGCCGAAATGGCGTCCACGATGTTGGAATGCGCTTTTTCGACTTTCAGTTTGACGCTGCCCTTGGTTTCCGGTTCGCCCGTTTCGGGGTGCATGATCTTGGCGATGGCCAGAGCGCCCGGGGCGGCCATGATGCTGGCCGCGATGAGGTATTCGGCCTTTACGCCAAACATGATGTAGGTCGCCATCACCCCGCCGGCGATACAGGCAAAGGAGCCGGTCATGGAGGCCATGAGTTCCGAGGTCGTCATGCCGCGCAGGTAGGGGCGGATCATGATCTGTGCTTCCACCTGGCCTACGAAGGCGCTGGAAATATTGCTGAGCGCCTCGGCGCCGCTGACGCGCATGAAATAATTCATCCCCTTGGCCAGCACTTCCACCACCTTTTGCATGAGCCCGATGTGGTACATGATGTTGACCAGGCAGGCGACAAATATGATGGTGGGAATAATTTTAAAGAAAAAGATAAAGCCGCCGAACACCATGGCATGCCCCTTGTCGTCGAAAGCGAGCGGCTGGCCGCCGTTGGCCGCCACGGCGCTGTCGACCACCTTTTGGAATGCGCCGCTGTGCGCCAGAATGCCAAAAACGAACTGCGCGCCGGCATCGGAAAAGCTGAGCACCTTGGTCACCGCGTCGCCGAGCCATTTAAAAAAGGATTGGCCAACCGATGTTTTCAAAATAAAAACGGCCAGACCCGCCTGCAACAACAAACCCGTACCGACGGTGCGGTAGTTGATGGCTTTGCGGTTGTTGGACAACAGGTAAGCGAGACCAAGAATCAGGATAATACCCAGTATGCCGATAAAACGATCCATGTGGTGTTGATGTGCTGATGTGTTAATATGGGTAATGTGTGATTGGGCGTATGAGGCGCCGAAAAGTACGCGACCTGTTCGGATTGCAAAAATTTTTGCCCAAAAGCCTACTTTCGCGAGGATTTGCCGAAGGGCAAAATCACACATTTTCAGATCCTCACATCCACAACCCGATATCCACTCACGTGCGCCCTTTTCTTATTGGCATAGCCGGCGGAAGCGGTTCCGGCAAAACAAGTTTTATCCGCGCCCTGCGCGCCGAATTCAACGAACAGCAATTGTGCGTGCTTTCCCAGGACGATTATTACCTGCCCCGGGAAAGGCAGCACCGGGACGAGAACGACGAATTCAATTTCGACCTGCCCAAGTCGTTTCACAAAAAAGACTTTTACCGGGACGTTCAAAAACTGCTGGCCGGCGAAACGGTAACCCGCTTGGAATACACGTTCAACAACCCGGACATCCAGCCCAAGGCACTGGAATTCAAACCCGCGCCGGTCGTCATCCTGGAAGGCCTGTTTGTTTTCCATTACAAAAAAATCCAGCCGCTTTACGATCTCAAAGTATTCCTCTACGCCAAGGAAAACCTGAAAATCATCCGCCGCATTCACCGCGACCAGCGCGACCGCGGCTATCCGATCGACGATGTGCTGTACAAATACCAGTACCACGTCCTGCCTGCCTACGAGCGCTACATCCTGCCGTACAAAGACGAGGCCGACATCGTGATCAACAACAACCGGGACGACTATCGCGATTTCAGGCGAGGGCTATCGGTGCTGTCGGGTTTTATCCGATCCAAGTTGCAGGAGATCAAATGAGCCTGTTTTTTACCGCTGCGCGGAAACTTTTCAGCCGCTTTTCGACTTTACCGCCAGCATGAAACACATCGCCGACCCGCCCGAAAAATCCCTGTATTCCCCGGCATTTTTGTTGCTATGCCTGTCGCACGGGCTGTTTGCCGCGAGTTTCAACATGATGTTGCCGGAACTGCCGTCCTACCTCGCATCGCTGGGCGGCGGCGATTACAAAGGGCTGATTATCGCGGTGTTTACGCTCACGGCGGGTCTATCGCGGCCGTTCAGCGGCAAACTCGCCGACACGATCGGGCGCATGCCCGTGATGTACATCGGCGTGCTGGCCTGTGTGGTGTGCGGCTTGCTTTACCCCGTGCTGACCTTCGTGAGCGGCTTTTTGTGGCTGCGGTTTTTCCACGGCTTTTCCACGGGTTTCAAACCCACGGGCACTTCGGCCTATGTGGCCGACGTCGTGCCTGCGCACCGTCGGGGCGAGGCTATGGGGATTCTGGGGATCTGCCTGAGCATCGGCGCCTCGGCGTCGCCTCCGCTGGGCAGCTGGCTGGCGCAGGCGTATTCGATCAATGCGATGTTTTACGCTTCCACCGTGCTGGCGGCGCTTTCCATGATCATTTTGCTGCGAATGCAGGAAACCCTGCACGACAAGCAGCCTTTTTCCCTCCAACTCCTGCGAATCGGCCGCAACGATATTTTCGATCCGCTGGCCATTCCGGCCGCGATTGCCATGCTGTGCTGTTATTTCGGCTATGGCGTCATCCTGACGCTTGTTCCTGACCTCTGCGATGCGGTTGGCGTGGCCAACCGGGGTACATTTTTCACCATAGCCACCCTCTCCAGTGTAGCCACCCGTTTTTTTGCGGGAAAAATTTCAGATCAGTTGGGCCGTGTTCCCGTCCTGAAAGCCTCGGCCATACTGATCGCCCTGGCAATGGCGTCTTTTGCCCTGACCACCACGCCCGGCATGGTGTACGTTTCGTCGGCCCTTTTCGGGCTCGGAATCGGCATCTTTTCCCCAACTATCACCGCCTGGACGGTCGATCTGGGCGACCCTGCCCGTCGCGGACGAGCCCTGGCTACCATGTACATCGCCCTGGAAATTGCGATCGGCGGCGGCGCGGCGCTTTCCGGCTGGTGCTATGGCAACGAAATGAGGCACATGCCGCTGGTGTTCTGGTCGGCCGCGGCAGCCAGTCTGGCAGGTTTTGCATACCTGTTATTTTGGGAGTCCCGACGGCTTCAAACCGCGCGTTAGCAATGTTATGACTTTGCCCGGCGGAAGAAAAAGTAATACACCACCCAGCCAATCGCGACGACTGCGATGCCGGCTCCCGAATGTTTGGGGTTGTCGGCAAATTGCAGCACGATAAACAAGCCGGACAGGGCGATAAAAACCAGCGGAGTGACCGGGTACAACACGGTGCGGTAACCGCGTTCGGCATCGGGCCGGCGTTTGCGGAATACGAAGATGGCCGTGCCGACCATCGCCAGGCCGATCCAGTCCATAAACGTCACGTAATCAATCAGATCGCCAAAAGTCCCCCAGACCAGCAGCAGGATGATCGACCAGGCGGCCTGGATCAAAATCGCCTTGACCGGCGTATGCCAGCGAGGATGTAGTTCGGCGAGTTGTTTGAAAAAGATACCGTCCTTGGCCATGGCGTAATAAATGCGGGGCGCCGACATGCAATAGATTGCCGTGGTCCCGAAAGTGGACAGTACGATAAGAAAAGCCATCAGCCAGCCTCCCCACGAAAAAGCTGTGCGCATGGCGTCGGCGGCCACCGTTTTGGATTGGGCAATGGTTTCGATTGGCAACAGGCGCATGTAGGCCACATTGGCCAGTACGTAAACCAGCGTGACGACCGATGCGCCCAGCACCATGGCGCGGGGCACATTGCGCTGCGCGTCCTGGGTTTCGCCAGCCAGATAAGAAGCGTGCTGAAAGCCGCCATACGACCACAAAACCCCCACAAAGGCCGCGGCAAAAGCGCTCATCCAGTTGCCCGGAGACGAATTGGCGAAGCTGCTGGCCTCATTGGCGGCAGATACCTCGGGGCGGAAATAGAAAATCCCGACCAGGATGATCAGCGCCAAACCTGCCAGTTTCGCCCCGGTAAACAGATTGGCCATCCAGCCGCCGATGCGCACCCCAAACAGGTTGACAATAGTTAGAAAAACGGTGATGCCCAGCGCCAGCGGCGTCACCAGCCCGGTATCCGTATCGCCGGTCAGGTATAAAATATGCTCCGCGCAGACCACCGACAGCGCGGCTATGCTTCCCGAGGTGCTGATAAATAAAATAAACCATCCGTACAAAAAGCCCACCGTATCGCCGTAAGCCTCTCGCAGGTACACGTAAAGGCCGCCGGCGCCGGGGAACATGCTGCCCATTTCGGCAAAGGTCAGGGCGCCGGTAAGCGCCACCAGGCCGCCCAGCACCCAAAGCGCGATGACGAATTCGGGCTGGTGCATTTGCAGGGCGATTTTGCCGGGCGTACGAAAAATACCGCTGCCGATCGTGCTGCCAATGGCAATCATCGTAAGGCCGTACAGGGTCAGGGAACGTTTGAGTTCGGTGGACATAACAGGGTGGTCGGTGATCCGATTGTTGAACAAATGGGTTGAATGGCGCGGTAGCGCTCAATGGTCGTAGTACTCGACCCGGAAGGCTTCGAGCCAGTCGCCGCCGGCAGGAACGGTCACCAGACCTTCGCCGTTGTTGAATGCATCGACGTTGCAGGTCATGGGTTCCAGCGCGATACTTTCGCGATGCGGCGGGGTAAAAACCTGAAAAAACGGGAAACTGGCAGCGCTGGCGACGACCGACAAACGACCTTCAGTGCCTGCCAGGCCCAGTCGGTAAAGCGAGCCCGCTTTTTTTACTTTAAAACAATTGTCGAGCCGGGTGTCGTCCAGCCGCCGGTCATGAGCAAAGCCGTCGTAGTCCGTCTTTTCTCCGGTCGGGATCATTCGCTCGTCGATGGCCACCATTTCGCATTCCGGAAGGTGGAGCAGATGCTGATCGGCGCCCTCGCCCAGGCGGAAGTACGGATGCCAGCCGAAGCCGGCCGGTATGGCCTGGGAGTGGTGATTTTTTAGAAAAAAAGCCACGTTGAAGTCGTTCCTGTTCGACATTGAAAACGTCAGATCGAGCGTACAGGGGAAGGGATAGCCCGGATGGTTGCCGGCGTATTCGAGCCGGCATTCTATCTCGGCGCTCTCGGTGGTCAGTTCCACCCGCACCACCTCAAACGCTTCCGCGCGGGCAAAACCGTGGATAGCATTGCCGGTATCGGCGTTATTGATCGGGAATTGATAATCCTGATGTTGCCAGTTGTAGTGTCCGTCGCGCAAGCGGTTGGGGAAGGGAAAAAGCACGGCGCTTTTGCCCCATTTGCCGATAGCCAGTTCTTCGGGCGAGGAATAGCCGTCGAGCACCTGGCGGCGGCCAAAGCGCAGATCGAGCAGCGTGGCGCCTTTTCCGGGAACCAGACTGAAACCGTTGCCATTGGCCGGGTTGTGGATGTCGTATCGGCGCCATTCGCCGAAGGGAGTGATGTCGAGTTCGTACATGGCTTTGATAAAAAACTACCGAATCGGGTTGTTGACGATTGTGTCAACTGCGGCAGCAAATGTGGCGAAAAGCGGTACACCTTCCCTTGTTTTTGAAAAATAAAAAACGGGAAGCGAGTGATTCGCTTCCCGTTCGCGGTTAAAACCGGGCCAACCGGAGTCCGGTGTGCCTGGCTACCTGATTAGCGTTGCAGCACAACGCTGCGCTGGGTCACGTCGCCGTCGACCGAGATGCGCAGGAAGTAGGTGCCGTCGCTGAGGTCGCCGAGTTCAACCTGCTGGCTGAGGTTGCTCACCTGACCGACGTTGAGGGTTTGCAGCACCTGGCCGATCGTGTTCACCACGTCGATGCGTACTTCACCGGCTTGTACCAGCGAGAGGTTCAGCGTCACGGTGTTGCGGGTCGGGTTCGGGCTGATCGTGAGGGTTTTGATCGAAGAAGGATCTTCGGTACCCGTGGTAACGTCGAAGGTTTGCGTGTACGCATCGATGCAACCGCTCGGGTCGGAGATCACTACCGAGTAAGCGCCGCTGACCGTGAGGCCGCTGATGTCTTCGGTGCTGGCCGTGAAGCCGCCCGGGCCCGTCCAGCTGAAAATGTACAGCGAAGGATCGGCCAGGAATTCAGCCAGACCACCCGATACGGTGATATCGATGGAGCTGCTGGTAACATCGGCGTTGTCGATGGAGAGGTCATTCAGCGGCGGCATGAGGGTAACGAGCGTGGAAGCGCCGACGAAGAAGCAACCCGTGCTGGGGTCTACGTCGAATACGCTCGGGCCATTGCTCGGGTCGGTGTCGGTTGCGCCACCCAGCACGACGGGCGTCACATAGTACGGGCCATAAGCGAACGGATCATTGTCGTTGACGAGGCCTACGGCAAACACGCTTTGCAGTACGCCGGTGCCGCCGAGGAAGCCGGCAGCGTCGCCGGGCCATTGGCCGGAAGGAATCGGAGCGGAGCTGATTGCCCAGAGCATGCCATAAACCGGACCTACGGTCGGGATGGCAAACTCGTCGGTATTCATGGTGATCAGTGCGCCGAGGTTGGCGAGGTTGCACACAAAACCGTCGTTGGCAACCGTGTAGGTGCCTACTGCGCCGTTGTCGCAGGTGACGCTCGGCGTTTGTGTGATTTCGATGCAGTATTCACCAAGTGCCAGGGTGCCCTGGAACTCGAAGCCGTCGACCAGCATGTAGTAGTTCGTGCCGGATTCGGTCTGGAGATCCAGACCTGCGCGCCAGTCGGGTTCGCCGGTCGTGAAGAGGTCGTCGTTGCAGGCAACCAGCGTCAGGTCGCCGCAGCCGGAGCCTTCGTAGATAGCCATTTGGGTATCGCCCGGGTCTTGTTGAGCGGTACCGATGTAGTTGGTAGCATTGCAGGGAACCGTTTCGATGTGGTAGGTGGCGCCGTCGCCGGTGAACGTGTACCACATGGAGCCGTTTACGATGTCGTTGGCGCCGCTTGCGTTTTCGTTCCAGCAAGTAACAGCCGGGTCGGTAGCGGCCACCGTAGCGTCGGTGTTGTCGTACAGACCGGTCGTTTGCGGAACATCGGGCGTTTGGCCGAAGTACTGGGTCAGGTCAACCGCGTTGGCGCAGTCGTCCACATTGTACACGATAGCGGGCAGCGAAATGAATTCCACTTCGTCCACATAAGCCAGGTACGTGTTGTTGTTTTCAGCGTAGAAGTCGATAGCGCCGAAGTCCTTGTCGTAGCCCCATGCTTTTACAAGCGCGCCGTTCACGAAGAACTTGGCCAGGTTGTTGTCCAGGTCCATCACCAGTTCGACCGGGAACCAGACGCCTTGCGGGTAGGTGCCGGCGACGGCAGGAGTCGGGTCGGTAACATCCACCACACCCGTGGTGCGGAAGTACACCTGGAGGGCGAAGTTATCGGTTGTAGCGCCCGGGTCGGTTTCGTCCGTCTGGATGTTGAAGTAAGCGGCTTTGCCCGTCGGGATGTAGTATTTCCATTTCAGGCTGTAACGGCCGCTGGTGCGGTTGCCGAGTTGGAGCAACTGGTCGTCACCGGAGGCGCCGTCGGGTTTTACTTTCATCGATTTCGTGCCGTTGGAGGCTTGTTCGGTCGAAACCTCGGCGCTGACCACGTTGTTGGCGGCGTCGTTGAGGTCCCACGGAATCCAGTGGGGCGATTGCGAGCTGAGGTTACCTACGTTGTAGGATTCGAAGTCGTCGCAGATGATCTTGTCCGGGTTGTCGATGCAGGACACAACGCCGGCCTGGCCGGACAGTTCCAGATCGTCCACTTTCCAGTGGTACTCCCAGTTGCCTTCCCAGCGGAACTGGATCCAAACCTGGGCCTGGTTGTCCGCTTCGGGCAGGGCGAGGTCGATTTCGCCGTCGAAGATGGTGCTTTCGGTCAGGTCGGACAGAATCTGGTAGTAGGTAAAGTCCGTACCGTTGGTGCTCACGCCGACACGCGCGTTGTTGATACCGAAGTAGAAGTACTGGGTATAGAACTTGAGGTGAACGCCGCTTTGGCCCGTGCAGTTGGCCGGGTTGCCAACGCCGGTGAGCGTCACGTCGTGTGCGTTATTTTCACCGTTGGCATCGGAATTGAACAGGAAGTATCCGTCGCCGGCAGTTGCTGCGCCGAACGCCGGTACAGCCGGGTCTTGAAAACCGGCGAGCGGGTCGCTGGTCCAGGTCCACACTTCGGCGCCGAGGTTGTCGCCTCCGCTAACCCAGTTTGTGGTGGAAGAAGCTTCGTCGGAAAAGGTTTCCGTCCAAAACGTCTGGGCAAAAGCGCTTTGGAAGCCAGTGGCGAGCAGAAGAGCCATTACCAAGCTTCTGTAAGTCAGTGTTTTAGTCATGAGAACATCTTTTTGGTTAACAGTTTGAATCATGATTTGAGTGGCCAAAATTCCAAAAAAGTATCGGGTATGGAAACGAAGACCGACTCCTTTTTTCCCAAATGCCTTATTTGTACATTTTTAATTGAACGAACGAGATACAAAATGCATCACTCCGAGTCGTCCTCGGTGCGGGCATTTTTGCGTTCCGCGTTGTTTTTGGTCGTTTGTTTGACCCGCAGGTTCATGTTGTAATTCACACCGATCCGAATCTGGCGCCCGGGTTGTGGATTGTACAACAGGTCATCGGGCGTTCCGGTTGCGTCAAGCCCCGCATAGCGTTTGTTAAACAGGTTGGTTGCCTGTACGTAGAGCAAAAAATGGTCGCTGAGGTTGAACCGCACCGCAGCATCCCAGGTACGGAAAGCCGGCGTGCGGGTCAAAATGGTCGGGCGCTCGGCATCGGCTTGCCAGGTCACGGCTTTGCTGAGGGCCGATTGCTGCCGGTTGGAACTCAACATGAGTTCGAAGCGGTCTGTCCGCCACGAGGTGCGGAACTGAAACATCCACCGAGGCTGGTTGCGCACATCGTCGGCAGCCGGGAACTGCGGACCAAACCATTCTTTTCCCCTGCAATACTGGGCAAACATCTCCATTCTCCAGACCAGATTGAGCGGCTCCTTGGCGCCTCGCGCAATTTCGAGCGTATTCTCCCAACGCATCATGGCCTGTCCGCCCAATAGCTGCATGGCCAGGCCCGGGGCATTCGCATAACCATACCGCCAGGTGGGGATAATGCCGGGCTCCAGGGACAGATATCCTGCCCTGAGTAATTGGTAAGCCTCTTGGTAAAACATCACGCCATCCACCTGAAAACCCGGTTCCCGGTACCTGAACCCCAGCTCGCCGGCATAGGTTTTCTCCGCCTTTCCAAAAAAGAAAGGGGCGCTGTACCGTTGCACATTGTCTGAATATAAAGGAGAAATCAGGTAGGCTTCGTTGGCAGCATAGATCGACGGACGGCGGTAACCCGATGCGAAATTCATGCGCACCGACCAGGTGCTGTCGATGCGATACTGGGCCCCCAGACGCGGCGCTGGCACCACGCCGTAATCGAACATCCAGTCGAGCATAGTTCCCCCGACGACAAACAGTTTTTTGCCGCGGTACTCGAACTGGGCATAGCCGGCTACATCCACGTCGCCGTCGCTGAACGCCCCGAAAGGCCTGACTTCGGGCGGGTTGCTGCCACCATCCACCCTGACTTCGACCGGTATGCCGTAGTAGGAATGGGCAGGCACTCCCTGACTGATATTGATCTGCGCCCCGGCCTCCAGAAAAAAATTGGGCCGCAACGCGGCCGTCATCCGCGATTCGAACCGCAAATCGATACCATTGGCCGTGGTGTAACGTTCGTCGGAAGCAAGCGTTCGATAGATGTTGTTGCGCAAGGCCTGCTTGGCCGAATCGCCCGTCACGAACGCGGCGTTGGTATAATACACGGCCGCACTGAGGCGGTCGTACACGTAAGTGGTGGTCGAGGTGTTGTCAATTTTGTACCGAATCGCCGAAAAAGTATTGTACGTCGTGCGGGCTTTGCGCTTGCGCTGAAAACCCAGGGAAAAGGTTTCGACCCGCTCGGCAAGCCGATTGGAAGGATTGTACCAACCTACGGCCAAAGGGTTGAGTCCGAGAGCAGTATGATCGAAACGCCCCATGCGATGATAGGTAAAGTGAATCCCCCGCCAGGTCAGATTGATGCCGAAAAGCCGGCTTTCGTGCGGGATGGGCGCTACTTTGGCCTGGTGACTGCTCGGGGTAGTGCCCCGGTAGTTGGGGTTGCGCAGGTAAAAATTGGTATCGATTCTGGTCGAGAGGTAGTTGTCTACATTGAACAGATCAGTATCGTAGAAAAGATCGGTGTCGTCCCTGACCGTACTGCTCCCGTACAAACTGAACCGAAAAATGCGTTTGTCGCGGCCGATTTTGCCACCGAACATCAGATCGAGGTTATTGTACCCGAACCTGCCGAACGACAGATCGGCCTGGGTATAAACCGGCCGTTCGGTTTCTTTCAAAATAATATTGACCACGCCTGCACAGGCTTCATTGCCATAAATGGAAGACACCGGGCCGTACATAATTTCAATTCTTTCTGCCTGACGAACAGGCAATTGCGAACCGATCGACATACCGTAGGCCATCGAGGACTTGACCGGCACGTCGTTGATCAGGATTTTGACGTACTCATTGCCGTTCATGCCGCGCATCAAAAAGGTCTCGCCTTCCATGGCATTGCCGGGCTGCGACACCCGGATGCCGGGCGCCGCGCGAAGCACATCGCCGAGGGTGACAAAGCCGTAGCGGAGAATCTCGTCGGCCGTGATGACCCAGACGGTGTAGGGCAACTGGTCCACATCCTCGGGCGAACGCGTGGCGGAAATCGCCTGCGTTTTTTGCAAGGTCGGGTCGCGGTCGAGGATGTTGTCATTGCCCAGCCGTTCGGGCCGTAGCAGCATGGAACTATCCGGCTGCGCGCCCAAGAGGCCGGCCAGAAGCAAAAAAGGAAAAAGAAGGCGGATCTTCACTGCAGGTTATTTTACCGCGAAAAGTAAGGTTAAGGCACTGATTCCACAAACCGGCCCGTCAAACCGGCAGGGCCTGGCTATGCGTCTTTTTCATCGGCTTCCATGTGTTCGGTGAGCCGCTGCACCAGTTTGAACTCACTGAAAAACGTACGGGCGATCACCCGCAGCACCGTGTACACGGGGATGCCGATCACCATGCCCACGACGCCGCCTATTTTGGCCGACACGAGCGTCACGATAAAAATCTCGAGCGGGTGCGCCTTGATGCTTTTTGAAAAAATCAGCGGCCCCACAAAGTTGTTGTCCACAAACTGGGTCAGCAAAAAAGCCGCTGCCACCTTCCCCATCAGGGGCATCATGGCGGCAATCTCGTAGTCGAGGTGCGACGACACGGTGATAAAAATGCCGAACAGGGCGCCCAGGATCGGCCCCACGTACGGCACCACGTTCAGCAGCCCCCCGAACGCGCCGATCAGCAGCGCGTTGTCGATGCCCATTATCCAAAGCAGGATGCTGCAAATCAGTACAAAAGACACGATCTGGGTCAGCAGCCCCCGGAAATAACTCGTCAGTACATCGCTCGATTCTTCCACGGCATGACGCACCTTGGGCTCGTATTCATCAGGCACGAAAGCGTGCAGGATGTCGATAAAAAGCCTGTTTTCTTTTAAAAAGAAGAACAAAATAAAGGTGATGGAAAAAATAGCGGCAACCACGTTGCCGGCCGTTGCCAGAAAACTGCCGACAAAATTGCCAACCAGCGCGGGCCTGAACGTCTGCAAAAGCACCGACTGGGTGCGGTCGGCCAGCGACTCCTGCGGGTTGAGCATGCCCAGCTGGTGCATCTCGGTGTCCAGCCACGCAAACGGCCCCCGCCACTTCTCCCCTACCGCCTGGTAATCGACGGTCGACAATACCCTGGCCTGCTCCACCAGCGTCGGCACGAACATCATGATCACACCCGTCACGATCAGGAAAAACGTGAGAATGGTCAGCATGGCCGCGCCATTGGTCCCGATGCGAAAACGCCGTATCCTGACGCGTTTCAGGAAAAAGATCATGAGGGGTTTGCCCAGCATGGACAACACCCAGGCAATGAGCAGATAAGAGACGATGTCGGCGAAGTACCAGGCCACCGCGCCGAAGCAAAGCAGGCCGGCAATCCAGAGCAAATTGCGTTGAAGGGACGTCATGTAACGGGGATTTGTCGGACCAATATCCGGGGAATTGGCGATATTTTCGTGCCGGCCCTTCGACTGCAACCTCTTGAAGCGATCCATTGTCCAAGAACGCCGTTCATTCATCTTCCATCCTTTCTATCCATTATGGCGCCCGCATCTACACTGCTTTCCCTTTCTTTTATTGCCATTTCGCTCGTCACTGTACTCCTGCTTTATTTTGCCAGCGGCCGCAGCCGCCCCCTTTTACTGGCTGTTTTGTTGCTCATGCTTGTGCAGGCGGCGCTCGGGTTGAGCGGATTTTACCTTCAATCGACTACCCCGCCGCGTTTCCCCCTGCTGGTTGTCCCGAGCCTGGCGCTGATTGCGGTCGTTTTTTTTATCCCTTCGGGGAAAAACCTGCTCCGGCAATTCAACCTGCGTACCCTGACCTACCTCCACAGCATCCGTATTGCCGTGGAAATGGTGCTTTTCGGACTGGCCGGCGCACGGCTCGTACCCGTAGGAATGACCTTTGAGGGGCAAAATTTCGACATACTCGCGGGCCTCAGCGCGCCTTTGATGGCCTGGCTGGTGTACGACCGCCGCTTGCTGCCCGAACGCAGTCTGTGCTGGTGGAACCTCGGCGCGCTTGCTCTTTTGCTCAATATCGTGGTGCGCGGCATCCTGTCGGCGCCTTCGCCTTTTCAGCGGCTGGCTTTCGACCAACCCAACGTAGCCGTGCTGTATTTCCCCTTCGTATGGCTGCCCGCCATCGTCGTGGGAAGCGTTCTGTTTGCCCATCTGGTAGCGCTGGTGCGCCTGGGCAAGGCATAAAAAGAGGATGTCTCATACGCCGCGCGATAACCACATGCAGGCCATTGAACATTGCACCCCAGGCCGCTTCGCGGCCAACTGACGGGGTGACTTTGGCGTCACCCCGTCAGTAATAACCTGAATGCGATATAATATTTGCTGTCCTATTCAAGGATGCTACTGATGAGACAGCCTCCTCCACCCTCCGCCCAGGTTTTTACAAAAGTTTGATCGAAATGGCGCAGCCGCCGCTGGCTGCCAGGTGGACCTTCAAGGTGTCTCCCTTGCGGACTTTCACCTTGCGGATGTTGACCGGGTACGGATTGCTGAGCCAGTCGGCGCCAGGACCGTCTTCGTAAACGATGGCTTCGTAGGTTTTGCCGGCATCGAGGAAATCCAGTTTAAAGGCGAAGTCGCGCGGATTTTCATCGGTAATGCTGCCGATAAACCAGTTGGGCTTGCCTTTTTCCTTGCGCGCCATGCTCAGATAATCGCCGATGGACGCGTTGAGCACCCGCGATTCGTCCCAATCGACCGGCACGTCGCGGATAAACTGGAACACGTCGAGGCGTTTTTCGTAGTTCTCCGGCAGGTCGGCCGCCATTTGCAGCGGGCTGTAGAGGGTGACGTAAAGCGCCAGCTGTTTGGCTACCGTGGTGTGCACGCGCTCTTTTTTATTCGGGTCAAACTGGTTGACTTCGATCTGGAAAATACCCGGCGTGTAGTCCATCGGGCCGCCAAGAATCCGGGTAAACGGCAAAATACACTCGTGTTCCGGCGGGTTGCCCTTGCTCCATGCGTTGAATTCCTGGCCGCGCGAGGCCTCGCAAGCCAGCCAGTTGGGATAGGTGCGTTGCAAGCCGCTGGGGCGCACGGGCTCGTGGGCGTCGAGCATGACGCGGTATTTGGCCGTGCGCTCGGCTACGCGGACGTAGTGATTCACCATCCACTGGCCGTCGTGCCATTCGCCCTTGGGAATGATCTTGCCGACATAGCCCGTTTTGACGGCCGGGTAGCCGTAGTGGTTCATAAAGGCATAGGCCGAGTCCATTTGCCGCTCGTAACTGGTCACCGCCGAGGAGGTTTCGTGGTGCATGATCAGTTTGACGCCCTTCGATTTCGCGTAGCGGGACAATTCTTCCACGTCGTAATCGGGGTACGGGGTGGTGAAGCTGAACACCTCTTCTTTCTGCTGGTTGAACCAGTTTTCCCAGCCGATATTCCAGCCTTCGACCAGCACGCCGTCGAGGCCGTTTTGGGCAGCAAAGTCGATGTATTTTTTAGTGTTGGCGGTGGTGGCGGAGTGTTTGCCGGAGGGTTGGCCGTTTTTAAAACCGTCGCCGTTCTGGCTGCCCGAGTAGTCCCAGGTGCCTTTCCCGACGTGCATTTCCCACCAGACACCGCAGTATTTCATGGGTTTGATCCACGACACGTCGGTAAGTTTGCAGGGTTCGTTGAGGTTGAGGATCAGGCGGTTGGTGAGAATGCCGGCAGCATCGCGGCTCAGCAAAACAGCGCGCCAGGGCGTGTGGAAAGGCAGCGTATTGATTGATTTAACGGCCGGGTCGGGCGTTGCGATCAGAAACGCTTTGAATTTGAGGGCTTTCGGATCGATCGTCAGGTGCATGGCGCCGAAATCGACCAGCGCCGCCTCAGCGATGCTGATGTGGGTGCCGTTTTTGGCCCGCATGGTCAGCGGGGTCTGCACGTTGTAGGCATCCACAATATGTTGAGTAACAATGGATTTTTCGGCCATGTAAGGGGCCGTGTTGATGCCGCTCAGGGGAGTGGTGCTGTACACGTGTTCGTTGGAATCGTAGTCGCCCGGAATCCACCAGGCCGTGTGGTCGCCGGTCATCTGGAACTCGGTGAGTTCGTCGGTCACGGTGACCTTTGCCGCGTTTTCCTTTGCGGGAAATTCGTAGCGGAAGCCCACGCCATTGTCGTAGGCGCGGAAATGAATGGTCATGGCGTCCTTTTCGTTGGCCAGTTGGTAGGAAAGTTCGTTGTAGTGGTCGCGAATTTTCGACTCCTCCCCCCAGACCGGCTTCCAGGTTTCGTCGTGGGCGCCCGTTTGGGCGGCTATCAGCCGGAATCCGCTGCTGTAGTTGTGTTCGCGCGCCGCAATACCCAGCCTCGACCAGTCGACCACCGTGGCGCCGTTGAAGGTTATTTTATAAAAAGCTTCGCCCGATTTGTTCAGCCCCACGGTCACGACGGTGTTCTTGCCCGGCGAACTGAGGGTGCGAAGCGTTTTTTGAGCAAAAACCGGCAGGCCGATTCCACTCAACAATAGCAGAATGACAACTAATCTTTTCATGTCCTGATATTTAAACATAAACTTATTTTTCACATAAATCACGCGCTCAGTTCCGAATGTCAGCGCCCCAGGCCAGTTTTTGCCGGATGGTATGCAGGAAAGTGACGTCCTGCAACTGGACCAGGCGGATCGGGAAATCGTTGCGGCGCACGGCCAGCTGGTGGTGGGCATTGATGAGTTCGAAGCGGGAGTCGAGGGTGCAGATAAAATTCTCTCCGCGGCCTTCAATTTCGAAGGAGAGCACCGACTCGTCGGAGATGACGATGGGGCGCACGTTGAGGTTGTGCGGTGCGACGGGCGTCAGCACGAAATTGCCCGAATTGGGGAACACGACCGGCCCGCCGCAGGACAGGGAATAGCCGGTGCTGCCGGTTGGCGTGGCGATGATGATGCCGTCGGCCCAGTAGGAGTTGAGAAAATCACCGTTGATAAAGGTGTGGATGGTAATCATGGAGGATGTGTCGCGCTTGAGCAGGGTGCAATCGTTGAGCGCGAAAGGCACATCGCCGAACAGGGTCGGGTGGCTTTCGAGGTAAAGCATGGTGCGTTCGTGGACGACGTACTGGCCTCGTTTGAGTTTTTGTACGGCGTCAGCCACGTGGACCTTCTCGATGGTGTTTAGAAAACCCATACGGCCGAGGTTGATGCCCAGCATAGGCACTCCCGCGTCGCGCACGAGCGTAACGGCGCTGAGCATGGTGCCGTCGCCGCCCAGAACGATCACAAAATCAATGCGATGCACGCGAAAATCGCGGTAGTCGTCGAAGCGGCCGTGCGGTCCTTTCAGGTTGATCGTATCCGCCAGATCGTCGAGGAAGGGCGAGTAAACGTAGGTGGTGATACCTTCCGCGTGCAGGGCATCGAACAGGGCCTGCACAAAAGGCTGGTCTTTATCGCGGTATTGCTTTCCAAAAACGACAACTTGCATGGTGCTGAGTCTTGGGATGAACGCAGGATGCCAAAAAACTTGGCCTCCCGGCCGGAATTATTGGGCCGGCATGCGGCCGAATTGCCGAAGCTTGTTCAAATTTGCTGCAAGGTAGAACCAAAATCAGGCATTCCGACAGCCAAATCTTCTCGCCTGATACCCTTGTCGTACTCAATCTTCACTTTTTATCCGATCGTCTCCGAATGAAACTGCTCGAGATCATCGCCCGGGAAAAAAAACTGCTGAAAACGCGGCGCGAACGCCTCAAACAAGAACACGGTGAAGCGCAGCAACCCAACTGGTTCGGCATCGCCATGTCGGGCGGCGGCATCCGCTCCGCCACCATCAACATGGGCTTTTTGCGCACACTGAACCGCTTCGGCATACTCCGGCAGGCCGATTACCTGAGCACCGTGTCGGGTGGCGGCTATACCCATTCGTACGTGCAGGGCACGCTGAAAAATACCGGCTCCTACGGCGAGTTGTTTTCCGACGCGCATGCCGCCGAGTTTCGGCAGCACGGCGAGTACATGACGCCGGGGCAGGGTTTTGCCAAAAACCGCAACCTTTTCGTGCTGATCATCGCTTTTCTGGTCAGCTGGATCATGAGCCTGATCAGCCTCGTCATTGCGGCGGGCATCCTGTATTTTGCTTACGAAGCCCTGGCCGATCTGCTCCACTTCCCCGAAAACGGCACGCTGAAAGCCAAAGCAGACTCGGGCGATCTCACCACCTGGTACTGGTGCAGCCTCGGGGTGCTGCTGGCTGCGCATTTTGTGGTCAATGTGTTGTTTACGTTCAAACTGAATTTGTCGAAAGTATTCAACCGCATCGAAGCCGTTGTGGCAGTGCTCGGCGCGGGGCTGCTGACCTGGATTTACGCGGTCAATCTGCGCCCCGAAGCCGCCAGTTTTGAATGGTGGCAATCCCTGCTGATCGCACTGGGGCTGATCGCGCTGGGTTTTGTGGCCAATCCTAACGGGCTGAGTTTTCACCGTTATTACCGCAAACAACTGGCCGATCTGTTCCTTCGTTTTTCGGGCTCTTACAAAAACGATGCGTTGCACCGCTTTGCTCAGGTGGATTCCGAGCGGGAGGCGGATTTTCTCGCGCCCTACCCGCTCATCAACACCTGCATGAACCTCCAGAACCCAAAGGGTGACTACAAGTTTCAGGGGGTAAAAGCCAGCGATTATTTCTTGCTCAGCCCGCTGTTTTGCGGCTCCAAAATCACGGGCTACGCCCCTACCACGCAGTACGGCGACTGGAAAAACATGACCCTGCCGGCGGCTGTCACCGTTTCGGCTGCGGCGGTCAATCCAGGGCTGGGTATTTATTCCTCCAAAGTAAAAAGCGCCCTGCTCACGCTTTTCAACGCGCGGCTGGGCTTCTGGGTCAGCAACCCGCTGAGCCGCACGAAAAAAAGCCCGCCCGTGTGGTGGCCTTTCTATTTTTTCAGCGAGTTGCTGGGCCGCATCGGCACCCAAAAACAAATGGTCAATATTTCCGACGGAGGCCATATCGAAAACCTCGGCGCGTATGAATTGCTGCGTCGGGGCTGCCGGCTTATCATTTGTATGGATGCCGGCGAAGACGGATTTTACACGTTCGCCGATCTCAACAACCTGATTCTGAGGGCGCGCAACGAACTTGGGCTGGAGATCCGTTTTCCCAAAGACGCCCAGCCCGAAGACCTCATCGCGCCCAAACCCTCGAAGGTGTATTCCGAGCGGCGTTTTGCCGTAGCCGACGTCATTCAACACTGGGATGCCGGCAAGGTGGACGTGCCCGAAATGTATCGCCAGCAGGGTTTTCCGCGCAAGATCGGCACCTTCGTGTATGTGAAATCGTCGGTCACCCCGCCTACCCAGCCGCCGCCCGACCAGCCCGATGCGGAGTTGAAATACAGCACGTATTATTACAAAATCTACCACCCCGAGTTCCCGCATGAATCGACAGGCGATCAGTTTTTTGACCCCGTGCAATGGGAATCCTACTACCGGCTCGGGCAGTACCTGGGCGCCGACATTCTCGGCCTGGGCGATCTGGGCAAGGCGTCCCGCGATTTCGCCCCGCAGTTCTCGGTGGAGCAGCTGGTCGACTGGTTCGACGACCCGAAAAACCACCCGCTCTTCACCGATGCGGAACGCAAACTGGTGGCCAAACCCGATAAAGGTTTTGAAAGCGTGGGCGCAGGCGAAGCAGCCGAAGAAAGCGCCGAACGCGGAGCAAAGCCCGCCGGCGGCACGCCCGAATCCGGGGATGCATACAGAATTTGAGTGTTGGGTGATGAATGCTTCATCACTCAGCACTTTTCCCTACCTTCGGGCGTTTTTTGAGTCAAAGAAGGCCTTTTTTATACGCTTTTGGGGCTCAACCCGTTGATTTTCTGGATAATATAGTTTGCCCTGATCTGCCCTTGACGCTGTGTTTGCAGCGTTGCAAACCCGGGTATTCCTGACTATGCGCAATTATTTCAAGTCCCTCCTTCAGCACCCGACTGTTCAAAACGTACGCCAGCGCTTCGTGCTGCTTTGGGCGCCCGTTCAAACGTTCTGGGCCCAGCTGACCGCGCCGATCCGCACTTTATTCGCGCCGCTCACCCAGCGCTGGCTGAAACTTACCTACCCGCTGCGTGTACGCTGGGCGGCCTTCCGGCAGCGCAACCCGATGCTGGGTAAAACCCTGAGCTGGACGGGGCGTTTGTTCAAATGGGGGGTCTATGCGTTGCTCGTGCTGGTTTTTTGCGTTTGGGCCGGCGTATTCGGCAAACTGCCGTCCACGGAGGAACTTCGCTCCATCGAAACGGCCAACACCAGCGAAGTGTACGCGGCCGACAATGAACGCGAGCCGATCGGCAAGTTTTACATCGAAAACCGAACCACCATCCCGCTCGACAGCATATCGCCCTACGTCGTAAAAGCCCTGATCGCGACCGAAGACCGGCGCTTTTTCACCCACTCGGGCATCGACCTGCAAAGCTGGATGCGCGTTGCCTACGGCATGGTCACCCGAAAGGAATCGCTGGGCGGCGGCTCCACCCTGAGCCAGCAGCTGGCCAAAAACCTGTATCCACGCAAATCGTACGGTCTGGGCCCGCTGAACCTCATTATCAACAAAATCAGGGAAAACTTCATCTCGATCAAACTCGAGCGCATTTATACCAAACCCGATCTGCTCAACCTGTACCTCAACACCGTCCCCTTCGGCGGCGACCGCTTCGGGATCAACGTAGCATCCAAGTACTTTTTTAATAAAAAACCCAAAGACCTCAGCCCCGACCAGGCCGCCACGCTGATCGGGATGCTCCAGGCCAGTACGAAGTACGACCCCACCCGCAACCCCGAACTGTCGCGCGAGCGCCGCAACATCGTGCTGCGGCAAATGGTGCGCAACGGCGATTTGTCGGAAGCGGATTTTCAAAGCCTGAGCAAAAAACCCGTCGGCGCCAAACGCCACGGCGATTTCGGGAGCAACGACGGACTTGCCACCTATTTCCGCGAGTACCTGCGCACCTCGGCCATGCCGCGTATTTTGAAAAACCTCAAAAAAGAGGATGGCAGCGATTACAACCTCTACACCGACGGCCTAAAAATTTACACCACCCTCAACAGCCAAATGCAGCGCTACGCCGAGGAGGCCGTGGCCAAACACATGGTCACCCTGCAACAGCAATTCGACCGGCACTGGAAAAACTATAAAAACGGCAAACCCTGGGGCGACGATAAATGGATCGACGACCAGCTGCGCCGCAGCGAGCGCTGGGCCAACCTTAACGATGCAGGCCTGTCGGAAACGCAAATCCTCGAAAATTTCCAAAAGCCGGTCCGCATGACCGTCTTTTCCTGGAAAGACGGCGGTTCGGAGTCTGACACCACCATGACCCCGCTCGACAGCGTGCGCTATTATTTCTGCCTGCTCAATTGCGGATTCATGGCGATGGACCACCACAACGGCTACGTAAGGGCCTGGGTGGGCGGCACCAATTTCAAATATTTCAAATTCGACCACAACCTGAGCAAACGCCAGGTCGGCTCCACTTTCAAGCCGATCGTGTACGCTGCCGCTATTCAGGACAGCGTCCGACCCTGCCAGTTTTTCCCCAACCAATTGGTCAAACTGGAAGACTGGGAGCCGCACAACGCCGACGAACGCTACGGCGGTTACTACACCATGGTGGGCGCCCTGCAAAAATCGGTCAACGTCGTCGCCGCACAACTCATTGAGCGAGTTGGCATTCAGAAAACCATCGACCTAGCCACCAAAATGGGGGTCACCGCCAAATTGCCCCGCGAATTCGGGATCAGTCTCGGCGCAGCCGACATTTCCCTCTACGACATGATGAAGGTGTACGGCACCCTGGCCAACAAAGGTGTGCGCCCCGACCCCGTGGTGGTGCTGAAAGTGACCGACCGCAACGGTAACGTGCTTTACGACTACGAGGAAGAACTCAAAAAAGACCCCAAACTCAACCTCAGCGAACGCGCATTGACGGTCGATCAGGCTGCAACCATGACGCGCATGCTCCAGCAGGTGATCAATTACGGAACCGGCGCGCGCCTGCGTTCCGGCTTTGGCATTCAGGGCGATTTTGCCGGCAAAACCGGCACCACCCAGAACCAGTCCGACGGCTGGTTCATCTGCTACAACCCCGAACTCGTCACCGGCGCCTGGGTGGGCGGCGAAAGCCCCGCCGTGCGTTTCCGCGATATGTCGCTGGGCCAGGGCTCTGCCATGGCGCTGCCGATCGTGGCCTGGTTTTGGCACAAAGTGGCCAACGACCGAAAATACGGCAAACTGCTGACGGAAAAATTCCCCGAACCCAGCCCGGCTGTGCTCGGCCAGTTCGGATGCCCGCCGTGGATCGGTATGTCACCCGACACTTTCAACATCCTGATGCAGGACAGTTCTATTGCAGACACTTTGCGTGCCCGCGGCTACAAAGACATTCAGGACGTTATGGACTCCTATTTCGGCAACCAGGAAACACCTGGCGGCGAAGGCGGCGACATCGACAATCCGTCCGACGCCGAGCGCGAGCAACGCCGCGAAGACCGCAAGGAGCGCCGCAAAGACTTTTTCGACAAGTTGCTCGGCCGCGATCAGGAAGACAAGGACAAGAAAAAAGGCGGCGGCGGAAACAGGTAAGCCCGCTGTTGTCAGAAAAGCCCCGCAGGCGTTGAAACCTGCGGGGCTTTTTTTTATGATTTTTCGTTCAATTTCGTGTGTTCTTCGGCCTTTGCGACCGTTTGTTTGATCCTTTGCAGGTATTCGGAATAATCCGTCTGCGTCGCTTCGTACACCTGGTGCATCAAGGGCGAAGTCAGCAAAAAATCGGCGGTGGAGCGGTCGCAGGCGATTGGAATGTTCCAGACGACGCCCAGGCGCAGCAGGGCTTTGATGTCGGGATCGTGAGGCTGGGCCTCCATCGGGTCCCAGAAAAAAATGAGCACGTCCACTTCGCCCTGCGCGATCATGGCGCCGATCTGTTGGTCGCCGCCGAGCGGGCCGCTCAGCAGGCGTTTGACCGGCAATTCCAGCGCTTTTTCCAGTAACAAACCCGTCGTGCCGGTGGCCAGCAGTTCGTGTTGCGACAGCACGGACCGGTTGTACAGCGCCCAGTCGAGGAGGTCGTCCTTTTTATGGTCGTGGGCGACGAGGGCGATGCGTTTTCGGGGCTGGAGGCGGCGTATTTTTTCTTCGGATGGCATAATCAGACAAGCCGGGTCAGGCGTAAAGGTTGGCTATTTCATCTTTGAATTTTTGTTCGATCACGCGCCTTTTCAGTTTGAGCGTGGGCGTGAGTTCGCCCTCTGTCCCGTCCTGGCGCACGGGTTCCCAAATTTCAGGCAGCAGCACGAATTTTTTGATTTGCTCGGCGCGCCCGAAGTCGGGATTGATGCGGTCGAGAATCATTTGGTAACGGGCCAGCACCCGCGGATGGCGCACCATGTCGGCCAGGGTGGTCCAGGCAATTTCGTGTTTGCTGCACCAGTCGTGCAAGGCCACTTCGGCCGGTACGATGAGCGCGGAGACGAATTTCAGGTTATTGCCCACCACCATAGCCTGCTCGACGAGTCGGTGTTCTTTCAGCCTCGATTCCAGGGGCGCCGGGGCCACGTATTTGCCGCCGCTGGTTTTGAGCAGTTCTTTTTTGCGGTCGGTGATCTGCAGGAAAGGCCTGCCGCCCGGCCCTTCGATGAAACGACCGATATCGCCGGTACGGAGCCAGCGGCGGTCGTTTTCGACAAAAAGCACCTCCTCGGTTTTTTCCTTTTGTTTGAAATAACCCAGCATAATGCCCGGGCTGGTTGCCACGATTTCGCCTTCGCCATGCCCGTAATCGGCGTCGGGTTCGATGCGCACCTCCACCCCGTCCAGCAGCGGTCCGACGGCGCCGAGCAAGGCACCGCCCGGCTCGAAGCGACTGAAACTGAGCGCAGGTGCGGCTTCGCTCATACCGTAGCCTTCACGCAGCCGGATGCCGGCGGCATTGAAGGTGCGCATGATTTTCAAGGGGAAGGGGCTGGCGCCGGTCACCAGGCCGCGCACTTCGCCGCCGAGGGCGTCCCGCCATTTGGAAAACACGAGTCGGTCGGCCAGGCTGCGCTTGACGCGCGTCCACCAGCCGGGTTGTTGATCGAAAGCCCAGTGATCGGTAAGCGCGAGCGCCCAAAAGAAAATACTGCGTTTGAGGCCGCCCAGTTCAAGGCCCTTTTCGAGTATGCGCTCGTACACTTTTTCCAGAAGGCGCGGCACAGCCGAGAAAAAGTGGGGCTTGATCGCTTTGAAATCGCCTTTGTCGCCGCCCAGATTGTCCGTTCCCGTAAAACTCACGCTGGCGCCGTAGGCCGTGTAAGCGTAAATGACGGCTCTTTCGAAAATATGGCTGACCGGCAGAAAACTCAGGGCGCGGTCGCCGGGCTGGAGCGGGATCAGGGGGCGCATGGTTTCCACGTTATACGCCACATTGCGGTGCGTAAGCATGACCCCTTTGGGTTCGCCGGTCGTGCCCGAAGTGTATATCAGGGTAGCCAGGTCATCGGGATGGATGGTGTTGCGAAAAGCGTCGAGGCTCGAAAAATCGCTGTCGGCGGGCGCCAGCAGCGTATCCCACAAAGGCGCCTGCGGATGCGGGTAAAAAGAAAACACGGTTTCCAGGCCCGGTGTCTGCCGGCGCGCCTGATCGACCTTGTCGTGCAGGTCGCCGTCGCCGACGAAGCAATATTTCACCTCCGCCTCGTTCATGATGTACACGTACTCGCGGACGCTGATCGTGGGGTACATGGGCACGTTGAGCACGCCGATTTGGAGCAGTGCGACATCGAGCACCACCCATTCCGGCGTGGTGCGGTACACGACGGTTCCGACTTTATCGCCCGGTTTCAGCCCGAGTTGCAGCAAGCCCAGGCTCAGGCGGTTGGCCAGCGCCGCCATTTCGGCGGTTGAGCGGTACACCCATTCGCCGGCGTCATTTTTACAGCCGAAAGCGCGGGGTTGGGGGCAGTGAGCCAATTGTTCGAAGAGGTAGTCAAAAAGACGCTTGTCCGACATCCTGCACAGTTTTATTTTTCAAATAATTTGTATCAAAATTTGTTTTAACAGCACCCCGACCCTGTTGGGGAAGGCAAGGATACGAAAGGCAAATTAAACAAGCATTTCAGAATGTTGGCAGGAAAAAAAGCAAAGTCAAAACTTAACCTTTATTGGGTAAAGCCTGTGATTACAGCCTCATGGCCGAATGATATTTTACGAAGTATTTACAAACAAATAATTTTTTTATAAAAACCTTCATTTTCAATTTGGTCCTGCGCGCCGGATTTCGGATATTTGACCTCCTATAACTGGAAAAAGCGAACCCTTTCGTACGTACGGCTGTTCAAGTAATCATTTCTTCGAAAGGGCATTCTATCTTCTGATTTTGTGGGTCTTTATTTGAGACGATTCAAGGCATGCGTGCCGCTAATCGTCCAACACTAACACGCAATCGTTCCGGCAGTACCGACACCACGTGGTTAAGGCTCGTTGTCTGTCCTGTCGCCGGCCATACCCCCGACTGACCGCTCTGAAAACACCCTTTTGACCGGATTTTTCACTGAGTTGCCATTAAGGCAACCCAACAGCAGGATGTTATGCAAGCGCTCAAACTGATCTTTAAAGGCCGGCTGGAGTTCGGCAGTCAGCGCACCTTCGAGGTGGCGACGCGTCACTGGCTGACGCGCCTTGAAACCTGTTACAAGGCAGATATTTTGTTCAAGCCCGAACAACTGTTCGTGCCTGAAGAATTTGCCCTCGTGGTGCCGCAACAAACGCTGATGAACAGTGAAAAACACTGGCGCAGCACGACCGCCCTGCTCGATGAGGTGGCTCAGTTTGCCGTTTGCGGTCATATCCGCGCCTGGTGCGTCGACAATGGCCGCCTGATTGGCAACCTCACCATCGAACCCTCGTCGGACAAAGTGGCCGTGGCCGAATACATCCGCGGCCGCGAGCTGGTGGAACAAGGCAAACAACAGGAGGCCAACGAAGCGCTGAGCCGCGCTATCGAGAAATACGAGCGTCACGCCCTCGCCTACGAGCGCAGGGGCTACGTCAATTACAAATTGAAAAATTTCAACGACGCCCTGCACGATTTCACGAAGAGCATCGGGTTCAACCCGAACAACCCCGAGCCCTACTACGGTTGCGGCAAGGTGCGGATGCTCAAAAATGAATGGGACCTGGCGATCCTCGATTTTGAACAGGCCGTCAAACGCTCGCTGGCGCTGCAACCACTGCACTGGCTGGCGCGTTTGAAAAGAGGCGAATGTATGTTCCGGGCCAAACGGTATGCCGAAGCCGCCCAGGAAATGCGCCTCTACCTGCAACGCAATTTCACCGAAGACGATCCCAACTTCGCGCGCCGCAGTCGTGCAGCCTGGTTTTTGGGCAAAGCTTTGCTCGAACTGAACGATGCCCGCGCAGCGCTCGACGCTTTCGATCAAAGCCTCGATTTACCGGCCGGCGAAGAATTCGTGCCCAAAGCCGAAGGTTTGTTGTATCGCGGCATTGCCAAACGCAAGGTCGGCAAACCCGAATTCGCGCACGACCTCGAAGCGGCAGCCCAAATGGGCTCGGCAGAAGCCGAACGCCTGCTGGCAGAATGGTGCTGATCGAAATTTTATGCTAAAAAATTGAATCAAATACCCCGGCGAAGGCAGCCTTTTGGCCACCCGGGGCGTTTTCCGGCAACTGCCGGAAAAATTGCCGCCCGGCAGGAACATGCGTCCCGCCGGGCGTTCTTTTTCACCCGACACCTTCGGCCGGCCATGTTTTTGCTACTTTTGCGCCCTCCCAACGAGGACCGTGGCCAAACCACCGCTTCAAAACGAACAAACCATCCAGCGCATGGATAAGAGAGACAATTTGATTGATACGTTCCAGACCATTTACCGGTGGAGAAAAGCGATCCGTAATATGTGCCTCCTAGCCCTGGTCGGAAGTATTGTTTTTGCCCTGCTGCAAGACAATTATTACAAAGCCACCACCACCTTCTACCCGACCAGCCCGCAATTGTCCAATCCCGAACTGATGTTCGGGAGCTCAAGTGCCGTGACCGACTACTATGGCGGCGACCGCGAACTGGACCGCCTGCTCGAAATCGCCGGCAGCAGTGAACTGGCCGACTACCTGATTTCGCATTTCAACCTGTACCAGCATTACGGCATCGATTCGACCTCGAAAGACGGCAAATACAAGGTGCATGAAGTCTTTAACGGGCTTTATTCTTTTGAAAAAAACAAAAACGACGCCGTGGTGGTCAGTATGGAAGATACGGACCCGCAACTCGCCGCCGATATCGCCAATGCCGCCCGCGAACAGATCAATACCATGGCTCAAAACCTGACCAAGGAGAGCCAGCGCCGCCTGCTCGACGCCTTCAACGACAACATCAAACGCAAGCAGGCCGAACTGATCCAACTGAGCGACAGCATGCGCACCCTCCAGGCGCACTACGGCATTTACGACCCTGAAGCGCAAGGCGAACAACTTTCCGAACAACTGACCCTGGCCGAAGCCGGCATTACGCAAAACCGCGCCCGCCTCGATGTTTTGCAAAACAATCCGCTGATCCCGCGCGATACCATCGAGTACATCAAAGCCGACCTGCGGGCCGCGGAAAGCCAGCGGAAACAGCTGCTCGCCAATGGCGACAACCTGACCATCCGCCGTTTCAACGAGGGTTTGCCCCAGGTCTCCATTCTCAAGGATCTTCACTTCCAGTCGCGCAAACAACTGAGCTACGACATGGAACGATACAACCACATCAAGGCCGCCTACAACACCGACATACCCGCCCTGCTGGTCGTCGAGCGCGCGGAAGTGCCTCAAATCAAAAGCCGTCCCAAACGCTCGGTGATCGTGATCGCTTCCGTGGTGGCCGCTTTCCTCTTTACCTTGCTCGCCGCCCTGCTGGCCGAAAACTACCGGGGTGTTATGAGCCAGTTACGCGACAATTGAGGCAGTAGCGACATGACTGCCCTCCTCCACAAGACGTTTCAGCGACTCCGCCAATTGCTCCTGCGGATCACTGCCGTACCGGCCGAACGGCCGGGCAACGGCCGCGTCGCGCTGGCAGGGCTCGCGGGTGTTGCCGCGATCTGGTGCGCAGTCTGGCTCGACCGGCTCTGGATCATGGGTTTGCCATTTGCGTTGCTGTTGTTGTGGTGGGCTGCGGTGGACTACCACCGCATTTTTTTCGTGATGCTGGCCTGCATTCCGCCGTCCTTCGAGATGGATCTGCCGGGCGGTTTCGGCACTGATTTTCCATCCGAACCGCTGATGTGGCTGCTCACCCTGGCGTCTGTTTTCTGGTTTATACAGCATTGGCGCAGCATCGACGGGCGCTTTTTACGCCACCCTGTTACCCTGGCGCTTTTTGTCCATCTGGCCTGGATGACCGTGAGCGTGGCCGCCTCGGAAGACGCTGTCGTTTCCATCAAATTCCTGCTGGCCAAGGGCTGGTACGTGATCGTATTCTATTTTCTGGCCGGGCGGGTGCTCGAGGGCAACTGGGCCTGGAAAAATCTCCTGTGGTGGTTTTTTATTCCCTTGCTCGTCACCGTGCTGATCGTACTTGCGAGACATGCCCCGACGGGTTTTTCCTTCAAAACGGTCAATTTCGTGATGGGGCCATTTTACCGCAACCACGTGATGTATGCCTGCCTGCTGGCCGTTTTTTTGCCTTTCGTATGGTATGGCGCCTGGTGGTACAGGCGGTGGTCGTGGCAATGGTTTTTGCTGACAGGCGGCATCCTGATTTTTCTGGTCGGGATCAATTTTGCCTACACCCGGGCGGCGTACGTGGCACTCGTGGCCGCTATTGGCATCCGCTGGCTGATGCGGCGGCGGCTGATGAAAGCAACGCTGGTCGCGACGACGCTGGTGATTACCCTGTTTATCAGCTGGCTGAGCACCCGCGACAACTGGCTGATGTTTGCGCCTGATTACCAAAAAACCGTCACTCACACGCGTTTTGACAACCTGCTGGAAGCCACGACCAAACTGGAAGACATCTCCACCATGGAGCGCGTGTACCGCTGGGTGGCCGCTTCGGCCATGATTCAGGACAAACCTTTGCTGGGTTTCGGCCCCGGCAACTTTTATTTTTTTTATAAAAACTACACAGTCAGCAGTTTCAAAACCTACGTGAGCAACAACCCCGAACGCTCGGGCATGCACAATTACTACCTGATGACGGCTGTGGAACAAGGCATCCCGGGTACGCTGATTTTTGTCGGATTCTGCTTTTTCGTCATGCTGCGCGGAGAAAAAGTGTACCACCAGACCCTCGACCCTTCCCGCCGGCGAATGTTGCTCGCCGCCATGCTCTGCTTCGTGCTGATCGACCTGCTCATGCTGATGAATGATTTCGTCGAGACCGACAAAATCGGGTCGCTGTTTTTTATGAGCATCGCCATACTCGTCAACATCGATTTGGGCAACCGGAAAAACGAGGAGCAGGCCTGATCCCGGCTACGCCCTGTCGCAGCGTTCGATGTAGGAGCAGTTGTCCACCAGGATATTTCCTTTGTAAGGTTTGAACACGCCGGGGCCGTAGTAGGCTTCGAAAGTAATGACCCGCATGTCGTGGCTGGGGACAAACTGGAATTTGTACACCCGCCAGTCTTCGTGATCGATCAGCGGAGAAGAGGCGAGCAGTTGTTCGCGGCCATTGCGGCCGGCAGCGCCCCAGATGCGGAGCCGAATGGGCAGGTTGTAACCCGCGTAGCGTTTGGCGTGCGACAGGTACAGGGTAAACGTGTAGCAAGTGTTGGCTTTCAACATGCCGGGCAGCGCCTGGGCCACGTCCTCCGTGGTACCATCTTCGCGGCTGACCAGTCCGAGGCAGGTTTTGCCCTCCTGCGGGGGGTGTTGCACCCCCCAGGGGCCCGGAAGAATATCGGGCGTGCTGCCCGCCGAGCTCGACTGCCAGCCCACGGGGGAGGCCGATTCGCGGGGAGTATCTTCAAAAGAAGGGTTGGTGAAGTAGATTTTGCTGTCGGGCTGAATGTTCAACCAGCTGACCAGAAGGAGTAACCAATGTATTTGCATGGAAAAAATGATCGTCTTTAATGCAAAGAAAACGGTGTCGGCTACCTTTGCCGTGTCTTGCCGTCGGAAATTTGTAAAATCGACCTGAAAACGGCAATATTTTCCTCGTAAGCGGGTTCATTTCCATCTCAACCCTCCGCCCGATGTCGCGAACCAAACCGACCTATCTGTACGCCATCATCAGTGTCGCGCTGGTGTTGTTCATCCTTGGTTTTTTTGCCCAGACCGCCATTCACGGCCGCAAACTGGTGCAGTTGTTCAAGGAAAAAGTGGACATCTGGCTCGAACTCAAAAGCGACGCCGGACCGGCAGACGTGGAGCGCATCGTCGCTACCGTGCGTCAGCAACCCTTTGTCAAAAGCGAAACGATCACCTTTATCACCCGCGAGCAGGCGGCCGCTTCCATGAAAGAAGACCTCGGCGACGCCAGCCTGCTGCAGGACCTGCCCGAGCTCATGCGCGATGTCGTGCGCTTCAATGTGCAAGCCGACTACCTCAACAACGACAGCATGTTCAACTGGCGCGAACAACTCCGCGCCGATACCATGGTGGCCGACCTGTACTACGAAGCCGCCACGACCGGCAACGTAGGCCCCAACCTCGAAAAACTGGGCTGGATTACCCTCGCCCTCGGTTTTTTACTCATCTTTGCCGCCGTAACGCTCATTCACAATACCATCCGACTGGCCTTGTACTCCAACCGGTTTCTGATCAAAAACCAGGAACTGGTGGGCGCTTCCTGGGAGTTCATCAGCCGCCCCTACATCCGGCGCGGCATCCTGAACGGGCTGCTCAGCGCAGCGCTGGCAATCGCCGCCCTCATCACCGCCTCCACCATCATGGCGCGTCAGATGCCCGAACTGCGCGATTTGCAGGACCTCAACAGCACGCTCGCCGTGTACGTTGGACTCATCGTACTCGGCATCCTGATCTCGGGTCTGAGCACCTGGTTTGTCGTCAACAAGTTTTTGAGAATGCGCGTCGATGATTTATATTGAGGAAGGGGTTTATAAGGTGGAGAGGGTTTATTTTTTATCAGCCCTGGCAAACCTCTTGTAAACCAAGTCCTTTCCGTCATCACCACCAACCTTGCACATAAAAATGGCTAAACAGCAACCTCGTCGTCCCAATCCCGCACCCGCACAACGCCCCGCGCCGGCGCCTGCCGCCCCTCGTCGCGAAGCTTCGAAGCGTCAGAACATCTTCCGCACGGGCGACCATGAAATCCTGTACACCCGCGAGAATTTCATGTATTTCGGCATCGGGCTGGCGCTTATCCTGATCGGGTTGCTCGCCATGACCGGCGGCGCACAAACCGACCCTAACCAGTGGCACGGCGAGGAACTGTACAGCTTCCGCCGCATCACCCTCTCGCCGATTCTGATGGTAGCCGGCTTCGTGGTGGTCGCCATCGGCATTTTCAAACGCCCCAAACAGAACGAGGACAACTCAACGTCTTTGTACAATAACCCGACCGAGGCAGAATGAACCTGCTGCAAGCCATCATCCTGGCTATTATCGAGGGCTTGACGGAGTTTTTGCCCGTATCGTCGACCGGGCACATGATCATCGGCTCCACGCTGATGGGTATCGAGGCCGACCGTTTCGTGAAGGTTTTTACCGTTGCGATCCAGTTTGGCGCCATCCTGTCCGTGGTTGTGCTGTACTGGCGGCGTTTTTTTCAAAATTTCGCTTTTTACGTCCGGCTGTTCGTCGCGTTTTTACCCGCGGTGGTTTTTGGTCTTTTGCTAAAAAAACAGATCGACGCCCTGCTGGAGAACATTGTCGTGGTCGCGGTCGCCCTTGTCGTGGGCGGTATCCTGTTCCTTTTGCTCGATGATTTTTTCAAACGCCAAAGCCGCCATGAGACGACGGTAGACGACATCACCTACCCGAAAGCGCTGAAAATCGGCCTTTTTCAAGTGATTTCCATGGTGCCCGGCGTGAGCCGTTCGGCTGCGACCATCATCGGCGGCCTGACGCAAGGGCTTTCGCCGCGCACTGCCGCCGAGTTTTCTTTCTTTCTGGCCGTGCCGACCATGTTCGCGGCCACCTGCAAGTCGCTGTGGGATTTTGTAAAAGAAAACGGCGCCACGGCAATGTCCCAACAGGAAATCCTGCTGCTGATCGTGGGCAACGTGGTGGCCTTTGTCGTCGCCATGCTGGCTATTCGCGGTTTTGTCAACTACCTGACTCGTCACGGATTCAAAGCCTTTGGTTACTACCGCATTGCCGTCGGTCTGCTGATCCTGGGCCTCTGGGCCTCCGGGTACTTCGATGCGGTGCATGTGGGTGATTTTTAATTTTTTCACCGCAAAGACGCGGAGGCCAGGAAATTCGCGCCCCCTTCGCGTCTTCGTGCCTTCGCGGTAAAAACATAAATCAAAATTCGCCGGACAGGATAATCCTGAGTATCCAAAGCGCAGTCCCGACGAATACCAGCGTATACAAAAGCGCTTTCCAGTTGCGGCGGTTTTGCTTTTCCTCTTCTTCGCGCATTCCGGCCAGTTCGGGCTCCTCATAGTCCTCATAGTCCAGCAAGCCCTGCACTTCCTCCCAGATTCCGGCGGCTTCTTCCGCCCTTTCCGGCTCGACCCGCAGTTCGACACTGGTGCCAGCCCAGGCGCCCAAAGGCACGACGTTGCCTATGTTTTCGTTAAAAACCTGGTGTTCAATGCCCGCTTCGTCCAGCTTTTCCTGCAAGACGATCAAGCCCGCATCGTGGGCAAACTGGAACTGCGCAATGGTGATGAAATCCGTTTCCATGTTGTAAAATTTTATGGTTTATCCACAAAGATCAGTCTGTGTTACCGTGATATCCGGGTGGTCAGGTAAAAAAAACCGCGCGCCCGATCCTTTGTCAGTTAAGGGTAAAAGGCATTCCTCCCTGCGCACATCCGTACCAGATTCCCTGCAAAAGCCCCACCTTTGCGCCTCCTTTCCAAACAGACAATACCATGAAGCAACTGATAGAATGTGTCCCCAATTTCTCCGAAGGCCGCGACCCGGCCGTGATCAAAGCCATCACCGACGCGGTTGAAAGCGTGGAGGGCGTCAAATTGCTCGACGTCGACCCCGGCAAAGCCACCCACCGCACCGTGGTCACCTTCGTGGGCGAGCCCGGCCCGGTCGTGGAAGCCGCTTTTCGCGCCATCCGCACTGCCGGCGAACTGATCGACATGAGCAAACACAGCGGCGAACACCCGCGCATGGGCGCCACCGATGTGTGCCCGCTCATCCCCGTGTCGAACATCAACATGAAAGAAACGGCCCAATGGGCCCACCAGCTCGCCGAACGCGTGGGCCGCGAACTCGACCTGCCGGTGTACTGCTACGAGGCTGCCGCCACCAGCCCCGAACGCCAAAACCTGGCCGACATCCGCGCCGGCGAATACGAGGGTTTGCCCGACAAGATCCTGCGCCCCGAATGGAAACCCGACTACGGCCCCGCCCGTTTCGACGCCAAACGCGGCGCCACGGTCATCGGCGCCCGCGATTTCCTCATCGCCTACAACATCAATCTCAACACCACCTCGGTGCGGCGCGCCAACTCCGTCGCCTTCGACGTGCGCGAAAAAGGCCGCGTGCTGAACGACCCCGCCACCGGCAAGCCCCTCAAAGACGCCAGCGGCGAACCCCTGCGCCAGCCCGGCGCCCTGAAAGACGTCAAAGCCATCGGCTGGTACATCGAGGAATACGGCATTGCGCAGGTGTCGATGAACCTCACCAACATCCGCAATACGCCGCTTTTCCTGGCTTTTGAAGAATGCTGCAAAAGCGCCGACCGCCGCGGCATGCGCGTCACCGGCTCCGAACTCGTGGGCCTCGTGCCCCTCGAAGTGATGCTCGAAGCAGGGCGCTATTTTTTAAAAAAACAACAACGCAGTGCCGGCGTCAGCGAAGAGGAACTGATCAAAATAGCGGTCAAATCGATGGGCCTCGACGAGCTCGCGCCCTTCGATCCGCAGCGCAAAATCATTGAATACAACCTGGCCGCCAGCGATCCCGACAGCGGCAAACTGCTCGTCAGGAAGAACCTGCGCGAGTTCGCCAACGAAGCGGCGGCCGAAAGTCCCGCTCCCGGCGGCGGCTCCGTCAGCGCCTACGTGGGCGCTTTGGGCGTGTCGCTCGCAACGATGGTCGCCAACCTCAGCAGCCACAAACGCGGCTGGGACGAGCGCTGGGACCACTTCGGTCAGGCAGCCGAACGCGGCCAAAAACTGAAAGACGCCCTCTTGCTGGCCGTGGATGAAGACACCGCCGCGTTCAATGCCATCATGGCGGCCTTCGGGCTGCCCAAGGGCACGCCGGAGGAAAAGTTCGCGCGCAGCCAGGCCATTCAGGCCGCCACGGTGGTGGCCATCAAAGTGCCGCTCAAAGTGATGCGCCTGGCCCTCGAATCCTTCGGCCTCATCCGTGAAATGGTGGCGGAAGGCAATCCCAACTCCGTGACCGACGCGGGCGTGGGCGCCCTCTGCGCCCGCACAGCCGTGCACGGCGCCTGGCTCAACGTCAAGGTGAACGCGATGGGACTCACCGACAAGGAATACGCCCGCACCGTGACCGAGGAAGCCGAACGCATGGCTGAAAAAGCCACGGCGCTGGAAGCGGAGATTGTGGGGTTGGTGCATGAAAGGGTGATGCTTACGTGATGAATTCTTCAAAATTCTGCTGATCCACGGTCGAAAAAACGCTGCCGGGGTAAGCGTTGAGAAAAGCCGGGGGCGCTTTGACGCGGCGTTCCTGCCATTTGAATTCGTAGGCGTTTAATTGTCCGCCGCTTTCTTCGAGGTAGTCAATTTCGTAGCCTTCGTGGGTGCGCCAGAAGTATCGGTTGGGCTTTTGCTGTCGGGCGCTCAGCCATTTCAGGCGCTCGCTGACGAGAAAATTCTCCCATAGTGCACCTTTGTCCAGGCGAACCGACAAAGGCTGGTATTGCTGGATGATGCTGTTGCGAATACCGGTATCGTAAAAGTAAATTTTGTGTTTTTTCCCGATTTCGCTGCGCAAATTGCGGCTGAACGGGTACAATCGGAAAATCACGAACGCCTTTTCCAGCAAGTCGACATAACGCGCGACGGTGACGGAACTAATGCCAAGGGCATTGCCAATTTCGTGATAGGAGACAAGTTGGCCCACCTGAAGAGCGAGCAACTGGAGGAGTTTGACCAATACGTCGGCGCGTTTCAGGTTTTCAAATTCAAGCACGTCGCGATACAGATACTGGCTGCTCAGGTTGTCGAGCAATACCTGGGCCTGCCCCTCGGTGGCCAGGGCAATTTCCGGATACATGCCGAAGCGCAACCAGAATTCCAGTTGCGCCCGGCGTTCGTGCAGCGGCATAGCCTGGGCGAGTTCCGCGTACGACAAAGGCATTAGATCAAATTGCAGCGCTCGGCCCGTGAGCGGTTCGGCGGAGCGGTTGGCCAGTTCAAAACTGGATGAGCCGGTGGCAATGATTTGTAAGTCGGGGAAAGTATCGTGCAATATTTTCAACACCCGACCAATGTCGGGCACGTGCTGCGCCTCGTCGAACACCACTATTTTTTTCCCCCCGGTTAAACGTCGCAAACTCGCCGGCTCCTGAACGCTCAGCGCCGAACGAACCGACTGGATTTCACAGTTAAAATACGCCCCATCTTCGGCATAAGGCTGCAAAAGCGCCTTCGATAAGGTGGTTTTCCCCACTTGCCGGGCGCCATATAAGATCAAAACCTTGCCGCGAAACAGCCATCTTTCCAACACGGCTTCCAGATCACGGCGAATGGGTACTTGAAACATCTACTTTAAAAATCTGGTTATATTTTTTAAGTTGACTACAAAAATAAGACACTTTTTTGGACTTAAAAAATTAGGGCGGCGTAAAAACTTAGGCAAGGGGTAGGTACAGATGTCTCCCTTCGGTCGACAGGACAGGGGGCGGATACAAAAGGCGATATTCCTCAGATTTCTCCCTACGGTCGAAATTTTACCCCCTGAAAAAATTTCGACCGTAGGGAGAAATCTGATAAAGCACCAGCACAAAACTCGCCCCTGTCCTGTCGACCGAAGGGAGACATCAGTACCTTCTACCCTCTGCCTAAATTTTTACAGCGCCTTTCATTATATTTGCCTGCTTTCCTCACCAATCGTCAAACCCAACCCAATATGACACCCGCTGAAATCGCCGCCCAAGCCACTGCCTGGCTACTCCCTTTTTTGAAAAAAAGCAAACTCATCGAAGAAATTGCCGGCGACTTCAAAGAAGCCGCCCAAACCGAGCTGCGCCTCCTCTGGCAAAAAGTCAAACCCATTTTCATCGAGGATTTTAACGACGGCGAAGGCCGCCTCGACGAGGCCGCCGAAAGCCAGCCGGCAGTAAAAAAAGTCCTGGAAAAAACCATCAAAAACGACGAAAACCTCGGCGCTGAACTCCGTGACCTGCTCGCCACCCTCGACCAAAAGGCCGCGCGAGGCGAAATCACGATCAGCGGCAGTACCAACGTAGTGGCCGGCACAGGCAACATCAACACTGGCGGCGGCGATTTCATCGTCGGCGGCACCAAAACCGGCGCCTGAGTTTTTCCCCATGGAACAAGATCCCCGATACACGGTCGAAAACAGCACAGGTGTGGTGGCCGGCACAGGCGACATCGACACCGGCGGCGGCGATTTCATCGTCGGCGGCCAGAAAATCATCTCCCTCTACAACCCCGAGGCGGTGTGGCAACGCCGCTACCTCGCCCTCACGCCCTACGCGGAGCCTCGTTTTTTTGGCAACAGCCGCGAAGCGGAGTTGCAAGCCATCGACGAGATGCTGGCACGCGACAGCTGCCTGGCGCTCGTCAACGGCACAGGCGGCATCGGTAAAACCAGCGTGGCCGCCGCCTGGTGCGCCCGCCGGGGCGAACAGTTTCGATATATCCTTTGGGTCAACTGCGGCGAGGCCACCGTCGGCGAAGCGCTGCTCCGCTGCGGTCTTGTAGAGCAATTGTTTCCGCCCGGCGCTTTTCCGCCCGAGTTCTCCGACGACGACCGCCTCGACCGCCTGCTGGCAGCCCTTTGCTCGCCGCCTGTGCCGGTCGGGCGCAGCCTGCTCGTGCTCGACAATGCCAACAAAGGCCAGGACCTGAGCCGCCAGCGCCGCCGCCTCGAAGCCTTCGCGGCCCGGGGCTGGGCCGTGCTCCTGACTTCCCGCGCCGAACAGACGGGGCTGCCCGAACGCAAGATCGGCGCCCTGCCGCCGCCCCTCGCCCGCCAATTGTTTCTCGAATACTTCCAGCCCGCCGAGTCAGAAACCAAACAACTGCTCGGCCGCTTGCTGGTGGCCATCGGGTACAATACGCTCCTGATCGAAGCCCTGGCCAAACACCTGGCGGCTCGCCGCGACAAAGGCAAAGACCCGAGCCTCGAAACCCTCTGCGAACAACTCGAACAAGCCGGCGCCCTGCGGCTGCCCGCAACCGACGCCGTGGACGTGGACTGGCAAAACCGCCAGGGCCACACGCCCGAGGCCCTGCTCGAAGCCCTCTTCGATCTCTCGGGCCTCGACGAAACCGACTCCGCCCTGCTCCTGCGCCTCTCGCTCCTGCCCTCCGAACCCATGCAGCCGCCCTTCCTGTACCCGCTCTTCGGGGTGCAGCCCGACAGCCCCGAGGAACCCGTTTTTGACGAGCGGCTCGCCGGACTGGCGCGCGGCGGCTGGCTCGAATGGCAGGCCGGCGAAGGCTACCGCGTACACCCGCTAACGGCCTCGGCCGTGCGCAAACGCCTGCTGAACGGCTACGAATCCTGTACCGACCTGATCGAGCGGCTCATCACCTTACTCGAACAGGAACACCTCGGCATAAGGGCCAATTACACCGAGGCCGCGCGCAGCCTGCTCGGCTGGCTGGAAAAGGAAAAAAGCGGCCGGCTGGCGCTGCTGACGGCTTACCTGGCCGATACCCTGAAAGAACTGGGTGATTACCGGGAAATGGAGTCTTTGCTCCAAAGAGCCTTCGAACTGTTTCTGGAAGCAGAAGACATTTCCAATGCCGCAACTGTTATATCCAGACTGGGTGAATATTTTCAAACCATCGGAAATTTCGAGCAGGCGCTCGAGTTTTTTCTGAAACGTGCCCACCTGGGCGAAGAACTTTTCAAGGCCAATCCTAAATCCGAATCCCTCAAAAACGGTTTGGCCATCTCTTATGAAAAATTGGGCTCCATCTACCAGGCTCAGGGAAATTTCGAGCAGGCGCTCGAGTTTTTTCTGAAAGACTTGCAACTAACTGAAGAACTTTTCAAGGCCAATCCTAAATCCGAATCCCTCAAAAACGGTTTGGCCATCTCTTATTCCAAATTGGGCTCCATCTACCAGGCTCAGGGAAATTTCGAGCAGGCGCTCGAGTTTTTTCTGAAACAAACCAATCTCTTTGAAGAACTTTTCAAGGCCAATCCTAAATCCGAATCCCTCAAAAACGGTTTGGCCATCTCTTATGAAAAATTGGGCGACATCTACCAGGCTCAGGGAAATTTCGAGCAGGCGCTCGAGTTTTTTCTGAAACGTGCTCACCTGGGCGAAGAACTTTTCAAGGCCAATCCTAAATCCGAATCCCTCAAAAACGGTTTGGCCATCTCTTATGAAAAATTGGGCTCCATCTACCAGGCTCAGGGAAATTTCGAGCAGGCGCTCGAGTTTTTTCTGAAACGTGCTCACCTGGGCGAAGAACTTTTCAAGGCCAATCCGCGCTCAGCCGAACTTTTCAAAGGTCTGGGAGTTTCCTATTTCAAACTCGGGCAGCTGCTGGGGCAACTTGCCCGGCCGGAAGAATCGCGCCAATACCTCGAACAAGCCTTGCATATTTTTACACAGCTGGCCGAACTGACCCGCATTCCGCAATACGCCGGCTGGGCTGCCCACGTCAGGAGCCTGCTGGAAGCGCCGCCCGATCAGCCTGCCTGAACCCGTTTATTGACTCAACAATACCCATGCCCCTCCTCACCCACTACTGGCCCCTCTGGCTGCTCGCCGCTTTTTTCGCCTTCTCGGCCCTGCGCGCCGGGCAGCGGCGTTTCGATCTCTCCATCCGCGAGCGCAATTACCTGTTGAGTTACCGGCCGGTGTTGTGGTTTTTCAGCGCCTTGTTCGCGGGGCTGGCTTTGATGGACTGGGTGTTTCACAGCCTTCTATTTCAGCCGTTTACGGGCCTCAACCGCGTGTTGTGGGGCATGCTGGCCCTGGGCGCGCTGGCCATCTGTTCGGGTTTGTGGGTGCGCCCGCCGGAAGTGGACCACGGCAGTCACGACCGCCTGAGCGCCAGTATGCGCGCGCGGCGCTGGTACGCGAGCCTCACATCCATCGGGGCGCTTTTGTTCAATGTGGCGCTGGCGGTGTGGCTGGTGGCGACGGCGCTGACGCTGTATCGGGGAATGCTGTGACGGGGGCTGCCGGTAGTGTCAGTTTGGGGGCTGCGCAAGGGGTTTTCGCGCCATTCTTTCCGATTGAGGCGGCTCATCCTGCCATTTTGACAAAAAAATAACATTTTCCCCGCATGGAATGATATGTGCTGCCCTGCCCGATCCGCCCGCGAATACCCTATCTTTGCGGCCCGGAATTTGGCGCCCCTGTTTGTCGCCTCCACCGCTTTTAACAACACCACCTTTCAAATACACAACAGACCATGTTTGGTTTTCTGAAAAAAATTCTCGGCACGAAACAGGAACGCGACCTGAACAAATACGAAGCGAACGTCGTCGAGATCAATCGATATTTTGCGGAATATCAATCCCTTTCCAATGATGCCCTGCGCCAAAAAACCCTCGATTTTCGCCAGCGTATTCGCGAATACCTGAAAGAAATCGACGCCGAAATCGCCCGCGTCAACCAGCAGGCCATCGAAACGGAGGACTTCAACGACAAGGACGCGCTCTTCAAGGAAGTGGACGAACTGCGCAAAAACCGCGACAAGGCCCTCGAAGAAATCCTGCTCGACATCCTGCCCGAAGCCTTCGCCCTCGTCAAGGAAACCAGCCGCCGCTTCAACGAAAACCCCACACTGCGCGTCACGGCCACCGAGCACGACCGGAACCTGTCGGCCCGAGGCAAATCCTACGTTCAGATCGAAGGCGACGAAGCCGTCTGGCACAACAAATGGGTGGCCGCCGGCGGCGACATCACCTGGAACATGGTGCACTACGACGTGCAGCTCATCGGTGGTATGGTGCTCCACGACGGTAAAATCGCCGAGATGGCCACGGGTGAGGGTAAAACCCTCGTCGCTACCCTGCCCGCCTACCTCAACGGCGTGGCCGGCGAAGGGGTGCACATCGTGACCGTCAACGACTACCTCGCCCGCCGCGACTCCGAGTGGGTGGGCCCGATCTACGAATTCCTGATGCTGACGGTCGATTGCATCGACAAATACCGCCCGCACTCCCAGGAGCGCATCAATGCCTACCTCTGCGACATCACCTTCGGCACCAACGCCGAGTTCGGCTTCGACTACCTCCGCGACAACATGGTCGTGAGCCCCGAAGAACTCGTGCAGCGCAAGCACCACTACGCGATCGTCGACGAGGTCGACTCGGTATTGATCGACGACGCGCGGACGCCGCTCATCATCTCGGGCCCGGTCACCCGCGGCGCCGAGGACCAGGAATACGTCGAACTCAACCCCAACGTCAAGCGGCTTTTTGAAGAACAAACCCGCCTGGCGGCCAAATTCCTGGCCGATGCGCGCAAACAGTTTGGAGAAGGCGCCACGGGGCTGGAAGAAGGCCAGGCCGGCATGTCGTTGCTGCGCGCGCACCGCGCATTGCCCAAAGCGCGCCCGCTGGTCAAATTCCTGAGCGAAGAAGGGGTAAAAGTGATGCTCCAGAAAACGGAGAACTTTTACATGCAGGAAAACAACAAACGTATGCCCGATGTGGACCGCGAGTTGTTGTTTACCATCGACGAGAAAAACCGCTCGGTCGAACTCACGGAAAAAGGCGTGGAATTCCTTTCCCGCTTCAACAACGAGCCCAACTTCTTCATCCTGCCCGATATCGGCACCGAACTGGCCAAAATTGACCAGAACACCGAACTCGACATCAACGAACGCACCGAGGCCAAAGAACGCCTCTCACAGGATTACGGCGTCAAAAGCCGCCGCGTGCACGCTGTGCAGCAATTGCTGAAAGCCTACACCCTGTTTGATAAAGACAACGAATACATCGTGACGCCCGAGGGCGAGGTCAAGATCGTCGACGAGCAAACCGGCCGTATCATGGAAGGCCGCCGCTATTCCGACGGTCTGCACCAGGCTATCGAGGCCAAGGAAAATGTGAAAGTGGGCGAAATCACGCAGACCTACGCCACCGTCACACTCCAGAACTACTTCCGCATGTACCACAAACTGGCCGGTATGACCGGTACGGCCGAAACCGAGGCCAAGGAATTGTGGGACATTTACAAACTCGACGTGGTCGTGATTCCGACCAACCGCCCCATCTCCCGCAAGGACGAAGAGGATCTGGTGTACAAAACCGCCCGCGAGAAATACAACGCGGTGATCGACGAGATCACCCGCCTGCGCGACGCCGGTCGCCCGGTACTCGTGGGTACCACTTCCGTCGAGATTTCCGAATTGCTCAGCCGCATGCTCAAACTGCGCGGCATCGACCACAACGTGCTGAACGCCAAGCAACACCAGCGTGAAGCCGAGATCGTGGCCGAAGCAGGTCTGGCCGGCAAAGTCACCATCGCGACCAACATGGCCGGCCGGGGTACCGACATTAAACTCGGGCCGGGCGTAAAAGATTCCGGCGGTCTGGCCATCATCGGTACAGAGCGCCACGAGAGCCGCCGTGTCGACCGCCAGTTGCGCGGCCGCGCCGGTCGTCAGGGCGACCCGGGTACCTCGCAGTTCTACGTTTCGCTCGAAGATTCGCTCATGCGCCTTTTCCAAAGCGACCGCATCGCCGGTTTGATGGATAAAATGGGCCACAAGGAAGGCGACGTGATCCAGCACTCCATGGTTACCAAATCCATCGAGCGCGCGCAAACCAAGGTGGAAGAAAACAACTTCGGTATTCGCAAACGCCTGCTGGAGTACGACGACGTGATGAACATCCAGCGCGAAGCGATTTACAAAAAACGCCGCAACGCCCTTTTCGGCGAACGCCTCGCCGTCGATATTAACAGCGCCTTCCAGGGGATCACCGAAGAACTGGTGCACGTACACCGCGAAGGCGGTGACTTCGAGACCTTCCGCCTCGACTCGATCCGCGCCATCGGTATCGACCCGGAAATGGACGCCGCCTGGTTCAAAAGCGCCCCTGCCGGTACGGTGCTCGCCACTTACCAGCAGCAGGTGTTCGACCTTTACTACCGCAAACGCCAACAAGTGGGCGACCGTCTGCTGCCCATTATCAAGGACGTACACGAGCGCGAAGGACATCGCTACAAACGCATCGTCGTGCCGTACACCGACGGCAGTCTGGGGCTCAATATTTCTGCCGACATGGACCTTGCCATCCAGTCGAACGGCAAATCGATTATGCAGGACGTGGAAAAAGTCGCCACCCTTGCCATTATCGACGATGCCTGGAAGGAGCACCTGCGCAATGTGGACGACCTGAAAGAATCCGTTCAGGGCGCTTCATTCGAGCAAAAAGACCCGCTGGTTATTTATAAAATGGAGGCTTACAACCTTTTCGAAGGTTTGATCGGCCACATCAATTCCAACGTCACGTCCTTCCTGCTCAAAGGCACGCTGGCATTGCCCGACGAAGCAGCCATGCAACGCGCCCAGCAGCAACAGGCCGCTGCCGAAGCCGCCCAGCGCGCGCAGGCCAGTCGCCTGAAAGCCAACAACCAACAGGCCATGACGGAAACCCAGCAGGCCGCCCAGCGCGCCGCCATGTCGGCAGGCCACAACGGGCCGGTACAGCGGGTGCAACCGATCGTGAAAGACAAGGTCGTGGGCCGGAATGAGCCCTGCCCTTGCGGTAGCGGGAAGAAGTATAAGAACTGCCACGGCAAGTAGCGCCGACTGTAGCGCCGACCTCAAGGTCGGCGATGCCGAGAGAAGTAATAACCCGCGATTATCAGCCAAAGCCGGGAGCAAAATATCTGTATCTGCTGCTCTCCTCTTTGGCTGGTAATCGCGGGTTTTTGATGCCCTCAACTGCGCCGACCTGGAGGTCGGCGCTACAGGCGCGACCCTGTTTCTTATTGCACCGCCTTTAAAAGGTAACTATCCAGATAGCTAATGATTGAATGGGTTTTAGCATTCTTAACCCAAGCTTCTTCTTCATGGCTGATTTCTACGATTTCTGCACTTTTAATGCCTTGAAAGCGCTCAAAAACGGCTTGTAAAGTCTCCAGTTCTACATCTTCCAGAAATAGATCATGATCATCTGGTATAAACTTCGTCCCAATGCTTCCGTTTGAGTATTCGTGATGTTCCAAGCGCACAAAATTCTCATTTTCAGCAAATTGAAACAGACCATCAAAATTATTGGGGACTGGTCCCATTTCGATCGCACGGTATTTTGCGCCACTAATGGAGCGCCCGCGGCGCTTGAAATGTGTAAAATCGGCGTAGAACAATAATTTGTTCATTAGAGTCTTGTAAGGCGACATTTTCTGGGCAAAAAACTTCACCATCGAGCCAAATTTCCGCAAGTTGCCGGCACGAAATCCCCGTTCCACATCAGGACGCTCTGGCCCCATCAGCAAATGAGTCATCCATTCCCATTCACGCCAATTAGCACGCTTTTCTAAAAGATCTTCTGCTTTTAGAATCAATCGTTCTTTCTCAATGGATTCAAGATTGCTCAACGCTACCAGTTGGCAAAAGCCTTCCGGATGTTGGGCCAGAAAAATTAGGCTGGCATTAGATTCGCTTGGCAACTCACCATTTTCATATTGTTTATACTGGTTAATCCCAAACCGCAATACTTCCGACATTTTGGCAGCGGAAATACCATATTGCTCCCGAATGGCCTGTATTTCTTCGGGGAATGGCAGGTTGTGTTTGCTACGGTATTGGTCCGAGGCTTGACGCAAATTTCGTTCAACCAATAGTTGATCCTCAAATTCCTCACCAGTATCCTCGCATTGCCAAACGTGATACATCACCGGAAAGGCTTCTTTGCGAATGACAAGGGTGCTCGGTCTTACGAGCAACTTCATTTCTTTGCCGGTTATCGGACTTTGCATGGGTTATTCCTTCTCTGGGATAAATGGTCAAAAATTAAACCCTTAACGGGTACTTCATGGGGTATTCTGCAAAATGAAACGAGATGCAGATTACCGGGTTATTGGTGCGGCCGAGTGTGATTTTAATGTAAACCTCACGACTTTTTACAATGCGGCCGAAAACCCACATTTCTGCGCCGCCAAGCATATGATCGGACAAAGGCCCTTCGGAATACTCGGTTGCTTCGAGCGAGGCGAGAATACTTCGCACATCGTTAAAACTGATTTCTAAATCGGCGAGGGTTTGGGTGTTCTTCTGTCGGGCGCTGAGTAAAACCAGGTTCCAAATACCCATTTTCACTTTAAAGTTGTCGAGAAAGATTTCGACTTCTAATGATCTCATGATTATATACTAATGTAATAATTGGGAAACAAATTATCCTCTTCATGAGTCCACTAGTATGGTGATGTTTAGGGATTAAATGTATATCAGTGCAAAATTAATTACTTTTTTAAGAAATCACGAAAAAGTGATATTTTGTTTCAAAAGTTTTTCACATTTTTCCGCCAACAACTCTCTCAAGATTAGAGGGTACGCCAGGCTAGCATGTTCGGTGATACGCTGACAACATTGCCGAAAGGCGGAATAACCCGCGATTATCAGCCCGTGTCGGGAGCGAAAGATCTGTATCTGCTGCTCTCCTCTTTGGCGGATAATCGCGGGTTTTTGCTGCCCTCAATTGCGCCGACCTTGAGGTCGGCGCTACAGTCGCCCCAACAGCCATTCCCGCTCCGCAACGTACGGCTCCGCCTTGATCCGTTCCGCCAACGCTGCCGCCTTTCGTTTCGACAAAGGCCCTCCAATCAGTTTTCGGGTGTATTTGATCAGATTGAGGTACATCAGTCGCTGGTAGCCGATGTCGTGCCGGCGGCGCAGGAACGAGTAAAAACTTTTGAGCAGCGAATCGAGCGCCGTCCATTCCTGTAATTCGAAATAACTGCGCAGCAACATCTGGCGCGCGGTGAGCTGCGTGTCGCGGTCGGCGAAGTCGAAGGTTTGGAGGAGCTCGGGCACCCGGGCGTATTCGCGACCGAGGTAGTGCCAGCAAGCCAGGTTGAAGCGGAAGGTGTTGGCGCGGTCTTCGGCCGGCAGGTAGCGTTGATAATCTTCGAGAAAGCGCAGCGCCCATTCGCGCTCGCCGGCGCCGCTGGCCAGGCGCAGGATGTTGTTGTAGGTAAATTTTTGCAGCACCCCGTTTTCGAACAGCAAGCCTTTTTCCAGTACGGCACGGTACAGGTCAAGCGCCTCCCGGGTGTATTGCGGGCGCTCGCCGCGGTTGTGGCGGCGCAGACAAAAGTTGATGGCCGACAGGTAGAGGTCGCGGATCTCGGCGGCGCTGAACAGGTGACTTTTTTCCGCGATCAGGTTTTTCAGCCGAAGGAAATTTTCCTCGTTTTCCGTATCGCTCAGGGTCAGGTAGCCCAGGTGAAGCATGGCTATTTCGGGCAGTTGCTCGGGATCGGCAGACGCGGCGTTGGCCAGCACTTCGGCAGCCAGGGGCAGGGGGTTGCGGGCGCCGTAGCGCGCTTGCAAGGCAAGGGCTGTGCCCGCCCAGCGCAGGTTTTCGAGGGTAAAAAAATGGTGCAGCGGGCCGGTCACGTTGGTCAGCGTCGTGGGCGCCTCGCGCTCGTGCAAGACCCGATACTGGTAGCGTTCGCTTTCGAGCAGGTAGCGGGTGAGGTGGTAGCCCGCGTTGCGCAGGGGTTGTTGTTCGAGCGTTTGGGCCAGCTGGGCGGTTTTGCGCAAAAAATGGCGGTTGACGCCCCTGCGACGCAATGCCTTGCACAAAAACCACTCGCGCCAAACCGGCTCCTGCTGCATTTCCTGCTGAAAGAAAAACGCTTCGAGCAAGCGCGCCAGAAACGAACAGGTGTAGTTGAAACGCAGGTTGTCGTAGGGCGCTCCCGGAAAAACCTGTTCAAAAACCTGCTTTTTGTCCAGCGCGCCCCATTCCCCTTCCCGCGTCTGCGCCAGCAAACCCGCGAGCTTTTTGACGTCGGCGCGCTGGTTGAATTGCGGATTGTCCAAGAAACTCAAAAAAGTACGCCGTTCTTGTGGAAACAAACCGGACCACAGTTCCAGTAGAAAAGTGTTTTCCATTTGATAATTTAAAAAATTTGACCCAAAACAAGCGTACAAATTTTACAAAAATTATTAAAAAACAGGTTTTTATTAAAAAAAAGAGTAGGTTTTGGGACAAATAGAGGATTGATAATTTGATAAATCTGTGCAAAATTGAAAAAGCCACTTCCCGCACTTTTGTACTCGTAATCCGGAAGTGCGCCAGTGCAAGCCACATTCGCTCCCAATCCGGTTTTGGTTTCATCTTAAATCATTGCCACATGAACATTCTTTTTACAATCCCTAAACACGGCAGGCATTTGCTTGCGTTGGCATTTGCTTGCCTGTTTGCCCTGAGCGCCGGTTGGTCGCAGTCGGCCTACTACGTTCATTTTCCGAACGATATCATCCTGAAAACCTGCGACAACAACACCAATCTGGGCGACGAAAACCTTTTTCCCCCTCCCCAGATTTACGACCCCACGGGTACTGCTCCCATCGCGGTCAGCTTTGCCGACGTGATCTACACATCCAATGTCCCCAATGCCTGTACGCGTGTCGAGCGGACCTGGACGGTTATCAACTGGGACACCTACAACAACAATGACCCGCTGGTGATCGTCCCGAACCCCGAACCGAATTCGATCGACAAACATCCGGCGAATCTGCCGGGCCCCATCGTTTCGGCGGCGGGCGCCTCGTGGCCCTGGGCCCCGACCATCTCAAAAATCGCCCCGGGCGACCCTGCGCCTACCAATTTCAGCACTTTCTGGGGCGCCAACGTGAATGGCTATCAATACCTGCAAATTATCCTGCTCGACGGCGAAATCATTTGCCCTGCGTCCCCGGTCGTTACGACACAGCCAGGCGAATGCACGGCACAGGTCGACTACACCGTTGAGGTGAATGAAGACCTTCCGGGCTGGACCTTGCAACAAACCGCCGGCTTGCCCTCGGGCTCGGCTTTCCCGATCGGAACCACGATCAACACTTTTCAAATGACCGATGTGGGCGGCACCACCTCAACCTGCTCCTTTTCGGTGACCGTTGCAGCCGCCACGCCGCCGACCGCGGTGTGCAAGGAAGCTTTGTCTGTCAACCTGGGCCCCGATGCCGCGAACGACTGCTATGGCGGCGGGGTGAAGTGGGTTCAGGCCAGCGAATTCGACGACGGGTCGTACGACGATTGCGGCGGGATCAAACTAACGGTACGCCGCATTGCGCCCTACACGGATTGTGTTCAGTCGTTGAACATTGTCAATGGACACCCCGATTGTTCCGATGTTTTCCCCGATTTCCCGAGTGAGTTCGAAAACGCCATCAGCGAACTGGATTCCATCAAGTTTTACTGTTGCGAATCCGGCACCGAGCAGCCTGTTATTCTGCGGGTGTACCAGCTCGATGCGGCCGGCAACCTCGCGACCGTCGATGGCGCCCCCGTGTTCAACGAATGCCTTGTGCTGGTAACCGTCAAACTTTCGCCTTGCTACGACGATGTAAACACACTGACCGGCCAGGTTTCGCTCGATACCAACAGCGACTGCCTGCCCGAGGCACAACCCACAGGTTTGCCCGGCGCAGTGGTACGGGCCATCAACAGCAACGGCGACACCCTGTACTCGGCCGGTTCGGAAATTGGCGTGTACAGCTTCCTCGACCCGGTGGCCGGTTTGACGGGCCTCGAAGTGACCCCGCCCTCCCCGCTCTGGACCATCTGCGACAACCCTGCCCTGATCTCGGTTCCTGACCCTGCCGGCTATCTCGTGAAGAATTTCGCGGCACAGGCTGTCACGGAGTGCCCGATGCTGAACGTCAATCTGGCGACCAACCTCGTTCGCCCCTGCTCCACGAGCACGTGGTTCGCGACCTACTGCAACCTGGGCGGCGCCACGGCTACCGACGCTTACGTGCAACTGGTTTCTTCCGCGCCTGTGCTGACCCCCATCGGGGCGTCCAAACCGTACACGATCTACGGCGATACCATCACGGTGCAATTGGGCGACCTTGCGGTTGGTCAATGTGGCAGCTTCTCCGTGCAGTACCTGGCGGGTTGCGACCCCGACCTCATCGGTACACGGGCCTGTGTGGATGCACATATTTATCCTGACACCTCCTGCTTGCCCGCCGAACAAGGCTGGTCGGGCGCTCAAATCGTGGCCCGTGGCCGCTGCGAAGGCGACTCGGTGCACTTTACCCTGGAAAATGTGGGTCAAAACCCGACGGCCGCTTCGCTGGACTACGTGATCATCGACGACATGGTGATCATGCGAACCGGCCAGTTGCCGGCCGGCTTCCAGCCCGACCAACAAATCGAAGAAGTGGTAGTGGCCGCCGGCGAATCGATCCGCCTGAGCGCGGAGCAGGAGCCCGGCCATCCGATCGCCCTTTCGCCTTCCGTAGGCATCGAAAATTGCAACGGCACGACCAGCAACACCAACCTGTTCGATTTCCGGAATGAAGACGGCGATCCTTTCACCGCTCTCGAGTGCCGCGAAGTAGTAGGTTCTTTTGACCCGAACGAAAAACTGGCTTTCCCGCGCGGCTTCTCCGACCAGCATTACATCGAGCCCGGTACGCCGATCAGCTACCAGATCAACTTCCAGAACACGGGCAACGACACGGCATTCACCGTGGTGCTGCGCGATACGCTGTCGAGTCTGCTCGATGCAACCACCCTGCGCATGGGCCCCGGCAGCCACAATTATGAATGGAAACTCGAAGGCCCAGGCATTCTGACCCTTACGTTCAACAATATCCAGTTGCCCGATTCGACGACCAACGAAGCCGCTTCGCATGGTTTTGTAAAGTTCGACATCAAACCCAGGGCCGACATCGAGCTCGGCTCGATCGTTGAAAATCGCGCAGGCATCTACTTCGATATCAACGACGTCGTCCTCACGAACACCGTTTGGCACACCGTCGATGTAAATTTTGTGCAGACAGTCGGCACATCCGAACCTCATTCCGGCCTCGCGCCGCTCAATATCTGGCCCAACCCGGCATCTGACAAAACCTTCGTAGGCCTCGATCAGGCCGCCCAGGTTCGTCTGATCGACTCCTACGGACACACCCTGCGGCAATACATGGCCCAGGCCCCGGGCATTTCTGTCGAACGGTCCGGCCTGAGTGCCGGTGTGTACATGGTCGAGGCCCGGCTTGCTAACGGCAAAATTCAATACGGGAAACTGATCATCCGGTAACTCCTTAAAAACCAAACATTCTCCCTACGTAAGTCACCAGGTTAAAGTACTGTTCTTCACCGGGGCAACCATGATTGGTTGCTCCGGTTTTTTATGCATAATGCACTGTGCACTGTGCTTTATCTGATGTCTCCCTTCGATCGACATCCGAACCTGAAACACAAAGACCTTCCACCCTCTACCTTCTCCCCCCCCGCCTTTGTTTTACTTTTTTGGAAAAACTTAGGCCGGGGCAGCGCCCCGTAATGTTTGTAGCCTTTTAGCACCAAAATTCATCCAGGAGGGGCTGCGCCCCCTAGATATCTTTCGGGGCGCAGCCCCTCCTGACCTGTTTTCGCCACCATTTGCTACATACATTTCGGGGCGCTGCCCCTCCTGACGCCACCATTTGCTACATACCTTTCGGGGCGCTGCCCGGCCTAAGTTTTTACACTTTTTTTTAAAAAAAGCGGGTTTTCTCCCTTCGGAAAAGCAAAATGCCGCAGCCTTTGTATTCCTGCCCGTTCACCCGAAGCGCGACGGAATAGTCGTACGTTTTATCGCTCATGCCGTCCGAACAAGCCTCTTTTTTGATCAGCACGTTCATCACGGACTTGCCGGCACGGACTTCGTATTGCCAGCCGCCGTCCTTGTCCATTCCGGCAACTGCCGGCAACGTCAGGCTGTCGCCCGACATGGGAACGAAACGGAACTGTTTTTCAAAATCGAGTTCGAGGCTCCAGAACGGTTCGGTGCCCAGGCCGATAAAATCGATACCTGCCGCGCGTTTTTCAGCAAAAGGGTCCTCTCCGGCGCTTTCTTTGGCCGCCTTGGGCGCAAATCCGTCCTTCCAGAGTATATAGCGGTCGGCCTGTTCTCCGCCGATGCGCTGTCCCTGCTGATCGAGCAGAATCAATTGATTTTCACCGATTTCAAACATATTCATCCCCTCGAGTGCCGCGATGTCGAGTTTGATTTTGTTGTCGGCGGCAAACGACCATTTGCCGGTCAGCATCACGGGAGCGGCGGCTTTGCCCCGGTACATCATGGCGCCCAGGCAGGTATAGTCTTCGTTGAGGGTCAGCAGGTATTCGATGCCCTCGCAGTCGGCGCAGGGCGTGAGCCCCTGGTACTGTCCGGCGAGTTGTTTGGCGAGGGCGGTTTGGCTGGCGGAAGGCCCGCTTGCGTCGTTGCAGGACAGGAGGGTCGCCAGGGCGAACAGCGACAAAAAGGTTCTCATCGTCTTGATTTTCAGTTTATTGGCAGCCGCCGTCAATCCTCCGACTTCCAGCTGGCGCCGAATTGTTCCACGAGAATATTATCGTAGTGGTCGGCTTTTTCAAAAATGGTTTGCAAAAGCCGCAGGCCGCTTTCCTCGTTCAGGTAGCGATCATAGATCAACAGGGAAAGCACGATATCCTGATCATGAACGCTGAACGTAAGCCCTTCGTGCGTGTAATTTTCCCTTAAAAGGTATTCATACAAAGGCTTGATATTGGTTTGGGGCAACTGACAAAGCACCGCATCGGCGGTCATCAGTCCGGATCGGTCGTGGTAAGCGATACTGATGCGGGCACTACCCTGCCGGATCTCCCAAACATTGGGGCCGCCCCGGCTCAACGTAACGTCATGGCCCGTTCGGGCAATGATGGCTTCGATCGTGCGCGGCACCCCGGTCGGGATGTATTCTTCGACACTGGAAGGCAACTGAACCCGGTAGCCGCAAATAGTACAATGTTGATTTTCAACCGTTTGCAAAGTAACAACATTGCCGCAGCCCACACAACGACAGGCATTGTCGCTACCAGCCTGTTGAAAATCGGTAATGGAATCCTGCAGAAACTGCACGGGCAGCGAGAAGCCGATATTGTCGCCGTCGCGAATCACGAAAGTATTGACCCCCACTACCTCGCCGTCGTTGTCGACGAGCGGCCCGCCCGAATTCCCGGGGTTGAGCGCGGCATCGATGTGCAGATAGGGAATATTGTTAAGCACTTCCCGCGTACCGGACACGATGCCGGTTTTGACGGAAAATTTCAGGCCGAACGGATGCCCGAGGGCAGTCACGGGGTCGCGTTCGCGCAGTGCTTTGCCAACCCCGAGGCGTACTTCCGGGATGTCCTCGAGGTGGTCTTTCGGGCACTCCAGAAACGCCAGGTCGTACTTTCGATCGGCGTAAAGCACCCGCGACAGTTGTTTTTTAAAACGCGCGCCTTCCACGATCACCTTTCTGTTGCCCTCCACCACGTGGTGGTTGGTCACGACCAGCCCCGAGCCTTTCAGGAAAAAGCCCGTACCCGTGCTGTTGGGCGTTGCGATCTGGACAATAACATCGCGGTAAATATCAACAAAGTCGTTGTTCATGGCGGGCTGAGGGTTTTCAGGCGGACAGATCGAGGTTCCTGATCATTTCGAGGTAGGTCTTCGCAAACAGGGGCATTGAACTGAAATTCAAGACATTAAAATCGGCGCGAAGTTTCGGGTACTTGGCTTTGTTGGCTTCAAAAATGTCTTTGATGGCAGCCGTCACGTTGCGGCGCTCGGGCAGTCCTTTTTCGTCGAGCAGTTCGAGGCGAAAACCGAGGCTTTTGAAAAAGGCCTGTTCGGTCACCTGAAAGAAAAGGTGCAGCAAGTCGCGATCGGGCAGCGGCGGCGCGTAGTGAAAGAGCGCATAGCCGGCGATGTATTGCGGAATGGCCAGCGCCAGTTCGGCGTGATTTTGTTGCAAATGCCACTCCATATTGGGCAATTCGCCGTCGATCAAGGCCACCAGCCGATCGTGATTGACCGCCTGATTGATGCCGAAAGTGCTGCGGGTGCGATAAAATTCCTTGTAAAAATCTTCTTTGGGCCGCTCGTACAATTGTTGAAAATCCTGTCGGAGGCCGAGCACTTTTCGCTGCGGCGTGCGTTCGTCTTTGGCAAAATAGGAGCCGTGCATTTTTTCGAGCGCATCCATCATGAATCCTTCGGGGCGCAGCAGGTAGTCGAGCCGGAAAGCCTGCGCAAGAAAAAGATAGGCGTACCCGCCGGGATACTGGTTGGGGTCGGGCTTGCCCCGGTCGAATACGGCAAAAGATTGTTCGATCTGAGCGCGGAGGTAGTCGTATTTCACCTGCTTTTCCGCTTCCGGAAGGTCGGTAATGACAGGATCCACGGCTTGCAGGGACTTGAACTCGTCGAGCAGGAGGTCGTCCTGTTTGTCGGCATGAAGGGCCAGTTCGCGCAGGGCTTGCTGGAGTTTGAGCGGGGAGCCGTCCTGCGTGGAGGTATCGAACACGATGGCCAGCGCATTGTCGGGCGTGAGGGCGAAGCGACTGAATTTCAGGGCAAAGTTGGCCTCCATCAGGCGACGCAGAAAGCCGACGTTCAGGTCGCCGGCGAGGGCGATTTTGCTTTCGGCCTTGAGTTTTTCCGCGTTGGCGAAGCCGGTGATGTGCCGCGAGCCTTGCCAGAATTCAAAATGCAGCAAGTCGGGGTTGTCGTTCCAGCGAACATTGTCGGCAGCCTCGTCGCGCAAGTACCTGAAAAAAGTGCGGTAGGCTTCCAGCGGCTGGCCCTCGTCGAACAATTGCAGGGAACGTTCCCAGGCAGCCATTTGGTCGGCTGTTTTGTACGCATCGGAATACCGCCCGAACACCACGTCGGGCTGGTTATTTTTTTGTCCGGAAAAATTGCCGAAAAGTCGCTCGAAAAAACTCATGCCTGCACGGCGCATAGTGAAAAGAGCCGTAAAAGTAGCAAGTTTGCGGGCATGGAAACCTTCCGAAGCACTTTCCCTATAGAAAAAGCGCCGTTTGGCCTCTCGCACGACAACCGGATGCTGCTGCTGGGCTCCTGTTTTACAGAAAATATGGGTTCGCGCCTTGCAGCGCTCAAATTTAATGCCCGGGTCAATCCCTTCGGCATCGTGTACAACCCCTTGTCCATCAGCCGTGTTCTCGAGCGTTTGCTCGACGGCAATCGCCCTTTTTCTGCCGGCGAACTGGCCCTCCACGCAGGACTTTGGCATGGCTGGGATCATCACGGCAGTTTGTCGGACCCCGACGCGGAAACGCTGCTCGACCGCCTGAACGCCCGCTACTCCGATACGGCGGCTTTTTTGCGGCAAACCGACCGGCTGATCCTCACCCTTGGCACGGCCGAGGTGTTTTTTTTGCGCTCGGACGGGCAGCCGGTTGCCAACTGCCACAAAGCGCCCGCCGCGCTTTTTCAGGAGCGCAGGATCGGGGTCGCGGAAGCCGTGGATGCTCTGCTGGGCGTGTTCGAACGATTGAAACAAGCGCTGCCCAACTTGCAAATCCTGCTGAGTGTCAGCCCGATACGGCATTTGCGCAATGGCCCCGTGGCCAACCAGCGCAGCAAGGCCGTCCTCCTGCTGGCCTGCGCCGAGTTGTGCGACCGCCTGTCGTTCGTTCGGTATTTTCCCGCCTACGAACTCCTGCTCGACGACCTGCGCGATTATCGTTTTTACGAGCGCGACCTGAGCCACCCGTCGGGGCTGGCACAGGATTATATTTGGGAAAAATTTGCCGACACTTTTTTCAGTCCGGCTACGGCGCAACTGACCGAACGCCTGCGACAACTCCAGGCGGCCCTGCAACATCGCCCTTTCCGGCCCGATTCGGCTGAACACCGGCAATTTGCCCGTAAGCAACTGGACCTGATCGCTTCGCTGGAAACAGCAGCGCCAAGACTGGACTTCTCAACAGAAAAGGCTTATTTTCAACAAATTACATACCTTGCACCGCCAGATTTTTAGCACAATGAGGCTTCTTAAACCCTTATCAACCACCATAAACCGTATAAACCTCATGCTCAAATCTTCCCGCCGCGAAGTATAATATAACATGAACCTCTCCCTTCTCCACAGGAACGCGCTGGTCGGCGGCGCTTCAGCCGGCATCGGCCGGGCCGTCGCCATCGAACTGGCCGCGCTGGGCGCCAACGTATTCGTGTTGGCGCGTACCGACAGCAAACTGATCGAAACCCTGCATGCGCTCGACACCTCGCAAGGGCAGCAACACGACTACGTGGTGGCTGATTTTTCCGACAGCCAAACGCTCATAGCCCGCGTGCAGGCCGTGCTCGAACAATGCCCCATCCACATTCTGGTCAACAACACGGGCGGACCTCCGGCCGGACCCATCGTGGACGCCTTGCCCAAACACTTTCTGGAAGCCTATCACAACCACCTGATTTGCAATCAGTTGCTGGCCCAGGCGGTCTTGCCGGGCATGAAAGATGCGGGTTACGGCCGCATTATCAACATCATCAGCACCTCGGTGAAAGAGCCGCTCGACAACCTCGGCGTGTCCAACACAACGCGCTGGGCTGTGGCTTCCTGGGCCAAGACCTGGGCCAACGAAGTGGGGCGTTTCGGCATCACGGTCAACAACGTGCTGCCCGGCTACACCGCCACGGGGCGTCTCGACGAAATCATTCAAAAACGCGCCGCCGCGAGCAATATGGAAGCCGAAGCCGTGGCCGAGCAGTTCAAGGCGCACGTCCCGCTCCGCCGATTTGCCGCTCCCTCGGAGGTGGCCGCGGCCGTGGCTTTTCTGGCCAGCCCGGCAGCGGGCTACATTCACGGCATCAATCTGCCCGTGGATGGCGGCCGGACGAGAAGTTTGTAAGACGCAAATCGTGCTGCGGACAAATAAAAAGGCCGCCGGAGTGACTCCGGCGGCCTGCGATTCCAATTGAAAGCGTGGAATAATTTCTTAGTTCGGGTGAAAACCGTAGTTCGACAGGATCTTGTCTTTCAGTTCTTTACGGGCAAAAAAGATCCGGCTTTTCACGGTGCCCAGCGGCAGGGCAAGTTCGTCGGCGATTTCCTGGTATTTGAACCCTTCATAGTGCATGAGGAAGGGAATACGGATACTGTCGTCGAGCCCGGCGATCATGGCATTCAGTTCTTTCATCAGGATGCCGCCTTCGGCCGCGTTGCCGGTGGCGTGGCTTCCCGAGTTGAGGTAGAACTGGTTGTCCGTGGTATCGAGGATCGTGTTTGCTTTGACTTTCTTGCGATAGTTGTTGATGAAGATGTTCTTCATGATCGTGAACATCCAGGCCTTGAAATTGGTGTCGGGCTGAAACTTGTCGCGGTTCGAAAGTGCACGGAACGTTGTTTCCTGATACAAGTCCTTGGCGTCTTCTACGTTCTTGGTCAAGTTGTACGCGAAAGAATGCAACAGGCTGGTCAAAGTACCCAGTTTGATATTGAATTCGGTCATGGTCATAGCAACCTCCCTTGTTGTTGTTTTAGATGTTTCAAAGGTACAGCTTTGTTGAACAATCAACAACATCTCGTTAAACAAAAATTTGTCAGCCTTTGGTGACAAGCTTTGCTATTTCGAGCATTTTTGATTTAAAAATCTGATTATCAACAATTTATACTGTTTGGAATGATTCTTTGATCAGCAATTTTTTCAAAAAAAATTGAAAATTGTGAAGCCTTTTATCTCCGTAAAACACCCGTTCGTAGGCCGAAAATCGCCGTTCAGCCCCCTATTTGAACTTTTGAGCAAATTTTGAACAAAATATGAGCTGGCGGCTGAAAAAGGTCTTGTTCAACCTTTGCAGCGTCTTCGAGGACGAGGACATTATTTCTTCACTCAAACTCCTCGCTTGTCCAATGAAACGTTTGTTCAAAATTGCCGGCATGACGCTCGGCGCGCTGGCCCTGCTGGCCGGCCTGTTTGCCCTCTACATTTACCTGAAAGGAATCCCGCGTTACGAGGTCAATATCCCGCCCGCCATTGCCGGATTGCAGGCCCCCCGCGACAGTGCGCATGTGGCTCGCGGCGCCAAAATCGCCACCCTGCTGTGCAACGAATGCCACAAAGGTGAGGGCGGCAAACTGATCGGCAAGGACATGCCCGACATGCCCGCCGCGCTCAAACCGGCTCATTCGCTCAACATCACGCAAGACAAGGACCACGGCATCGGCGAATGGTCCGACGGCGAACTCTACTATTTTTTGCGCACCGGCCTTCGAAAGGACGGCAGCTGGGCGCCGCCTTTCATGCCCAAATTCCCCCTGATGGCCGACGAAGACCTGCTCTCGGTCATCGCCTGGCTGCGTTCCGACGACCCCGCACTTGCCCCCGACCCGCGCGAATTGCCGCCCAACCAATGGAACTTTCTGGTCAAGTTTCTGGCCAATACGGCCATTAAACCACCTGCCTTGCCCTCACAAACCGTCGCTATTCCCGATACTACCGACAAGGTGGCCTTCGGCCGCTACGTAGCCAACGGCCTCTGCGCCTGCTACGCCTGCCACTCGGCTGATTTCACCAAACAAGACCCCATCCATCCGGAAAAAAGCCTGGGCTTCTACGGCGGAGGCAATCCCATGCTCAACTATGAGGGCGAACTGGTGCCTTCGGCCAACATCACCATGGACAAAACGACCGGCATCGGCAACTGGAGTTACACGCAGTTCTACGAAGCGGTCAAAAACGGCAAAAACCCGAGGGGTGGCCCGCTGTACTATCCCATGTTCCCGCATACCACGCTGACGGATACCGAGGTGAGCGCTATCTGGGCGTATTTGCAAACGGTGCCGCCGATCATGAATGAGGTGAAGCGCTACAAAGGCAGTTGATTTTAAAAGGTGGCTAAATCCGCCTGGACATTTTTACCGCGGAGACGCTCAGAAATTCGCGCCCCCTTGCGTCTCTGCGTCTCCGCGGTAAAAATGGCCAGGCGGGCATTATCACCTTAAATACCGAGAGCCCGGATCGTGTCATCCCGCAATCCGATGTAACCTTTTCCGGTCCGCCTCTGTCTGGTACAGTACTTTTTTCACAAAAACTATTTGTCCAGATGAAACGTGTCCTGAAATACCTGGGCTTCGCGCTCGGGGCTGTCGTCCTGTTCCTTGCCGCTGCCGCGGCCTATTTCCAGATCAAGGGTATTCCTGAATTTGAACCCGGGCTGCCGGACGGCCTGGCCGAATTGCAGGTACCGCGCGACAGCGCGCATGTGGCCGAAGGGCAGCGCATCGCGTCGATGTTGTGCAAAAAATGCCACACCGACCCCTCCAGCGGAAAACTGACCGGCACGATCATGGCCGACGTCCCGCCGATGTTCGGTACGATCGCCACGTACAACATCACGCACGACTCGGTGAGCGGCGTAGGCGCCTGGTCCGACGGCGAGTTGTACTACTTCCTGCGCACGGGATTGCACAAGGATGGTTCGTGGTCGCCGCCTTTTATGCCCAAGTTCAACCACCTGGCCGATGAAGACGTGTACGCCATCATCGCCTGGCTGCGCTCCGACGACCCCGCCCTGGCCCCCGACCGCCGCGAGTATCCGCCGAACGACTACAACCTGACCTGTCGCGTACTGTCCAACACCCTGTTTAGCCCACCGCCGATGCCTGCTCAGCCTATTGTGCGCCCCGAAGCGCAAAATCAGGTCGCTACCGGCCGCTACCTGGCCAACGACCTGCTCGGCTGCTACCATTGCCACAGCGGCGACCTGCTGAAAGTGGACGACAAGGTGGCAGAAAACAGCTTCCGCTTCTACGGCGGCGGCGCCGAAATGAAAAACGAAAACGGCGAAGTGGTGCGTACTGCCAACCTCACGCCCGACCCGGAAACCGGCATTGGCCGCTGGACCGAACAACAGTTCACCGACGCGGTGCGCTTTTGTAAAAATCCGCGCGGCGGAATGCTGCACTACCCCATGTCGCCCTACTCTGCCCTGACCGAACAGGAAGCGGCCGCCATTTGGGCCTACCTCAAAACCATCCCCCCGATCAACAACCCGGTCGACCGGTATAAATCAGCCGGGGTTAACCAATAAACATCACATTTTCAACCCTTTCCAAAGATGAACATTTTCGAAATCATGGTTCTGATCGCCGGCATCGGCGTCAGTCTTGCGGGCTGCTTCGCAGCAATTCGGGGTTTCCGAAGCCTGCGCGCCACACGCTAGTGGTTCGCACCCCGGATCCAGGGTAAAATTGGATCAGAATCAAAACAATGCAACGGCGTTCGTCATGCAAATCAGTCATGCCGAACGCCGTTGTGTTGTCAGCAGCCTTGTTGATTTCAGGTAGTCGAGGCATTATTTCACACAGATTTCCTGCTGTGTCGGCTATTTTTGCCGCACATGTTTCCGTTCCATTCTCTCCACGCCCTCCAGTCGGCGCTTCGCCAGGGAAAGACCACCTGCCGCGAAGTCGTCGAGTATCATTTGTCGCGCATCGAACAAACTCGTGATCTCAATGCGTTCATCGAAGTTTGGGCAGATGAAGCACTGGCACGAGCAAGCGAGCTCGACCGGCGCCTCGCCAGCGGAGAGGAGCAGCCGGGGCGGCTCTTCGGGGCCGTGGTGAGCCTGAAAGACAATATTTGTTATGCCGGCCACAGCGCCACGGCGGGTTCGCGCATCCTCGGCGGATTCGAGTCGCTTTACTCCGCCACGGCCGTAGAACGCCTGCTCGCCGAAGGCGCCATCCTGATCGGGCGCACCAATTGTGACGAGTTCGGCATGGGCTCCTCCAACGAAAACTCGGCCTACGGTCCCGTGCGGAATGCCGCCGACCCCGAGCGGGTGTCGGGCGGCTCATCGGGCGGAGCCGCCGTTTCGGTTCAGACGGATGCCTGCCTGGTCGCGCTGGGCAGCGACACCGGCGGCTCGGTGCGGCAACCGGCCGGTTTTTGCGGCGTTTGGGGCTTCAAACCCACGTATGGCCGCATTTCCAGGCACGGTCTGATCGCTTACGGCTCGTCTTTCGACCAGATCGGCGTGCTGGCCCGCAACGCTGACGACATCGCCGCTTTCCTCGATGTAATGGCCGGCCCCGACGCCTACGACGCTACGGGTCTGCCTCGTGAAGCACAGCCCTACCCTGCCCTTTCCGGGCGCCCGGCGCGCATCGCCTACTTCCCGGAAGCCATCGACAGCGAAGGGCTGGAAGCCGGCGTACGCGCACAGACCCAGGCTTTTATGCAAACACTGCGCGGCGAAGGCTACCAAGTGACACCCGTCTCGTTCGATCTCCTCGATTACCTCATACCCACCTATTACGTACTCACCACCGCCGAGGCATCGAGCAACCTGGCGCGCTTCGACGGCATTCGATACGGCTATCGCAGCCCGAACGCCCGCAACTTCGAAGCGACGTACCTGAAAAGCCGGACGGAGGGCTTCGGCGCCGAGGTCAAACGGCGCATTTTGCTGGGTACATTCGTGCTGAGCAGCGGTTATTACGATGCCTATTACGGCAAAGCCCAACAGGCCCGCCGCCTGATCCGCGATCGTATTCTGGCGATTTTCAGCGAATTCGACTTCATCCTGATGCCGGTGGCGCCGACGACCGCCTGGCGTTTCGGCGAAAAAGCCGGCGACCCCGTGGCCGCTTACCTCTCCGATATTTACACAGTGCTGGCCAACCTGGTCGGGGCGCCCGCTCTGGCCTTGCCCATCGGCGCACACCCTGAAAGCGCACTGCCGGTCGGCATCCAGTTCATGGCCCGGCCCGGGGCAGACGAGGCGCTTTTGGACTTTGCGGGAAAATTGAAATAAAACAGGCCGGCGCGGTGGTTAAAAACTGTTAAGCTTTCCATTCCGGCCGGGAAGGGGCATTCATCCGGGCAATCTTTCGTCAAAAGCCGGCGTTTTCCCCAAAAAAGTCATTCCAATGCCCTTCCTCCGAATAGTCCTTTCCCTCGCTTTTGTTTGCTGCGGCTTCGCCGTTTTTTCCCAAAACATCACCACCAAAAAAACAGCCGCTCCCCGCGCGCTCGCCGCCCTGAAAGCGGGCGAAGAAGCCCTGCAAATGGGCGAACAGGCCAGCGCCATCCGCGAGTTCGAACGCGCACTCGAGATCGACTCGATGTTTATCGATGCGCAGATCGGTTGGGCCAACGCGCACTACGACGCCCGTCACTGGGCCGATGCCGAACGCGGTTACGAACGCGCCCAGCGCCTCGCCGCCAACTACGACCCCATCGTGCCGTTCTACCTGGCGCTTGCCGAGTGGCAGCAGGAGAAATACGCCGAAACCTCGACGCACCTCGATAATTTCCTGGCTTCGGGCGCCAAAAGTGCCGACCTGATCCAGCGCGCGACCCGCCTGCGCGACAATGCGCGTTTTGCCGCGGAGGCCGTCAAACACCCCGTGCCGTTCAAGCCGGTTTCGGTCGGCAGCGGGGTCAATACGCCCGCCCACGAATTTCCGCCCGTGCTTACCGCCGACGGCGAAACCATGATTTTTACCCGCAACCCCGGCGACAACGAGGACTTTTACCTCAGCCGGCGCGTCAATGGACAATGGCAAACCGCCGAACCCATGACCGAAGTCAATACCTACCTCAACGAAGGCGCCGAGGCGCTCAGCGCCGATGGCAGCTGGCTGGTTTTTACCGCCTGCAACCGCCGCAACGACGGCTCCCAGGGCAGTTGCGACCTCTACTGGTCGCAACTCAAAAGTACGGGCTGGACCAAACCCGTGCCGTTCAGCGCCGTGATCAACTCACCCGACTGGGACGCGCAGCCTACCATTTCCGCCGACGGTAAAACCCTGGTTTTCACCAGCAATCGCCCCGGTGGACAGGGCGGCAAGGACCTTTGGTACACCGTGCGGCAGACGGGTGGCAAATGGAGCGCCCCGCAGAATTTCGGCGCCGGCATCAACACGCCTTACGACGAGGAAATGCCCTTTTTTCACCCCGACGGCCAGACGATGTATTTCGTTTCCAACGGTCTGCCCGGCATGGGGGAAAGCGATATTTACTACGTACGCCGCCAGCCCAACGGCTCCTGGGGCCAGCCCGAAAACCTGGGCTATCCGATCAACACCAAATCCAGCGAGGGCGGCCTGACCGTGAGCCTCGACGGGCGCACGGCCTATTTTGCCGCCAACCGGCCCGGCGGCGCAGGCGGTTATGATATTTATCAGTTTGAAATGCCGCAGCAGGCGCGCCCGCAGGCCGTCACTTACGTCAAGGCCAAAGTGACCGATGCGGCTACCGGCTACCCCTTGCAGGCAAAGGTCGAGCTTACCGACCTGGCCACGGGTCAGTCGTACCAAAGCGCCACGACCAAAACCGACGGCAGTTTTCTGACCTGTTTGCCGGCCGGAAAAGACTACGCGCTGAGCGTGGGCAAGGAGAAGTACCTTTTTTACTCCGAAAACTTCAACCTGCTGGAAAGCTCGACTTTCGACAAGCCTTTCCAGTTCAACATCGCCCTGCAACCCATCCCGACGGTGGCGGAAAACGGCACGCCCAATCTCGCCGAAACCAGGCCGGTCGTGCTGCGCAACGTGTTTTTTGAAACCGGCTCCGCCGCCCTGCGCCCCGAATCGGCAACCGAACTCGACCGCCTGTCGGCCTTGCTCACGGAAAATCCCGGGCTGCGCATCCAGATCAACGGGCATACCGATCAGGTCGGCGACGACCGCAGCAATCAGACTCTTTCGGAAAATCGGGCCAAATCAGTGTATAACTACCTGATTGGCAAGGGGATCGCAGCCGACCGTCTGCGTTTCAAGGGTTTCGGCGAAACCAAGCCCGTTGCCTCCAACGACACCGATGAGGGCCGCGCGCAAAACCGGCGGACGGAGTTTATCGTCTGGTAAGCGAAAGAAAATTGCTCATGCTCCGAAGTCGACGCTCAGCAACTGGTGAAGTTGCCGCTCGTTGACGGAGCGCGGGATCAGGCGGAACAAGATATTGCGCAGACCCGCGAGCACAGGGTTTTGCCATTGGGCAATTGCGCCCATTCGTCGCGAGGTTTCGACGATAAAACGGGTGCGTGGCAGGCGTTTTTGTTCAAAAAAGCGGAACGCCTGCTCGGGATCGGGGTGTTTTTTCAACATTTCCGCCAAAAAAACCGCGTCTTCGATGGCCTGACAGGCGCCCTGGCCCAGATTGGGCGTGGTGGCGTGCGCCGCATCGCCGATGAGGACCGTGCGGCCGTAGGCAAAGCGATCGAGGGGTTTGAGATCGGACAGGTCGTTCCAGATCAACTGTTCGTCGCGCCATTGCGCCAGAATGGCCGGTATGGGCGCGTGGTAGCCGGCAAATATTTTTTGCAGATCGGCCACACGCATTTTGGCCATGCCCGGGTCGTTTTGCGGGGCGTTGATACTGGCAAAACAATAGATTTTGCCGCCGGCCAGCGGCACGATGCCGAAACGCCCCCTGGCGCCCCAGGTCTCGGTGGCAGCCGTGAGGGCAAGGCCCGGATCGTCGATTACCACGCGCCAGCAGGTGTACCCTGAGTAGCGGGTGCGGGCTTCGGGCGCCATCTGGCCGCGAATGGCGGAATGGATGCCGTCCGCAACGATCAGATAATCAGTCTCATGCACACTACCATCGGCAAAATGAAGGCTCAGGCTGCCGTCGGGTTGTTCGGTCAATGTGGTGGCCGTATGACCGGTCCGAACCTGTGCAGGGTCGAGCTCGGCCAGCAAGGCGTCGTGCAGTTCGGCGCGGTGGATGGCAAAATTGTGCAGACCATAGCGCTGCGAAAGCGCCTGCGCATCGGCCCCGGCCAGCGTTCGACCTTGCCTATCGAGGACACGAAACTCGGGAAGTGCGCGGCCTCGGCGGACAATTTGCGCGGCGATGCCCAGGTGCTCATAAGCCTTCACGGCATTGGCAGCCAGCAGCAGGCCGGCGCCCACGGGCCGGATGTCGGCTGCCGATTCGAATACGGTGGCAGTAATACCAATTTTTTTGAGGGCAATGGCCGCGGTGAGTCCGGCGATGCCGCCGCCGAGGATGCTGTAATTTTTCATGGTTGATGAAGGTGGGAGATAGTGATTGTTTTGGGGCAAAGGTCGGAGCGGGTGGATATCTTCCTTGTCGTAAATTGCGCCACAAATGTGACATTTCACGCCAAAAGAAAAAGGAATGGAAAACGGCAGCCTCTGGTCGAGCATGGCTTTTGTACGGAACGTCGCCCTCGCGGCCGTCCGGAAAGGCGCTGAGTGGCCGGCCCTGGCCGCAGAAATTGGCGTGGCGGCCGAAGCCCTGCAGCAAGGCGAAGGGCGGGTCAATATCGAACAGTGCATCGCCGCCTGGGAGGTCGCGATCCGCCATACCGGCGACCGGCTCCTGGGCCTGCATCTGGGCGAAACAACCACGCCCGGCGTCGCGGGCATGGTGGGTTATCTGGCGGAAAGCAGCCCTGATTTGCTCAGCGCGTTTCAGTACGGCCAGCAGTTTCACCGTGCCCTGACCAATGCCACCCAATACGACATTCAAATCAGGGGCGAGGAGTTTCATTATTTTATCGAGCCGGTGCCGCTTTGGTACCAATTGGCGCCCGATGCCGCCCGGCAGATCGTCGAGCACTCCTTGTCGGCTTTTGTCCACATGACCAAAATGTTGTCGGGGAAAACGTTTTTTCCGATCCGCGTCCTGCTGCGCCACCCGCGACCGAACGACACACGGCCCTACGTGCAGGTGCTTAAAACCGAACCTTTGTTCGGGCAGGACTGCAATTGTATCGTGTATCGCCTTCGCGACATGCAGCTCCCCGTTTTGGGCCACAACCCTGCGTTAAACCGGCTTTTTCGCGAATTACTGGAGCAGGAACTCGCCAAAACCGCCCGGGAGGAATCGTTTTCCAGCGAGGTGCGCCGTGTCATTTTGCAAAATTTCAGCACTACCCTGCCCCAGCTTCACGACGTTGCGGGATACCTGCGTACGACTCCGCGCACCTTGCAACGCAAACTGAAAGAACAGGGCGCCAGCTTCCAGTCGATCGCAGAGTCGGTGAAATCCGAACTGGCGTTCGGGCTGCTCAAAAACCGGGCCTTGACGGTCAATGAAATTGCCTACAAACTGGGCTACGCGGAGCCCAGCGTATTCCGGCGGGCATTCAAAAAATGGACGGGCGCCAGTCCGAAATCGTTCGGTTCGCAAGCCTGATCTGTTTTTCAACGTTAAAAACATCCGCTGCGACAACCGGAAAGCCTCTACTTTTGTCCTCCCTTTTCACCCACACTCCGCACATGATCGCCAACGCCGCTCAACAACTTGACCGCCTCGGCTACCTCGATATCGACGTAGATCCTACCCTCGACCTTGCCGCTGAAATCCAGCGCCTGAAAAAGGAGAAGAACGCCATCATTCTCGCGCACTATTACCAGGAGTCCGAGATTCAGGACCTGGCCGATTACATCGGCGATTCGCTGGGCTTGTCGCAACAGGCCGCCAAAACGGAGGCCGACATCATCGTGTTTGCAGGCGTGCATTTTATGGCAGAAACAGCCAAAATGCTCTCGCCTTCCAAAAAGGTGCTGCTGCCCGATTTGAAGGCCGGCTGTTCGCTGGCCGACAGTTGCCCGCCGCATTTGTTTCGCAAATTCAAGGAGAAATACCCCGATCACCTGGTGGTGTCGTACATCAATTGTTCGGCTGAATTGAAGACCCTGACTGATATCTGCTGTACCTCCACCAACGCCGTCAAGGTGATCGAAAGCATCCCGGCGGATCAGCCGATCATTTTTGCGCCGGACAAAAACCTGGGCGCTTACCTGGTCAAAAAGACCGGTCGCGACATGGTGATCTGGAACGGCGCCTGCATGGTACACGAGATTTTCAGCCACGAGCGCATCGTAAAACTCAAACAACGCCATCCCAACGCCAGGTTTATCGCCCACCCCGAGTGCGAAGCGCATATTCTGGAAATGGCAGATTTTATCGGCTCTACCACGGGTTTGCTGAATTTCACGCAACGCGACCCGGCGATGGAGTTTATCGTCGCCACGGAGACGGGCATCCTGCACCAGATGCAAAAAGCCAGCCCGCAAAAGACGTTTATCCCCGCTCCTCCCAACAACAACTGCGCCTGCAACGATTGCCCGCACATGAAGCGCAACACGCTGGAAAAACTTTACCTGTGCATGGCGCACGAACTGCCGGAAATCATTTTGCCGGAATGGATCATCCGCGACGGTCGCAAATCGATCGACCGGATGCTGGAGATTTCGGCCGCTGCCGGACTGTAGCGCCGACCTCCAGGTCGGCGAGTTTGAGCGCAGAAACAACCCGCGATTAATCGCGCAAAACGAGCGCAATGATGTACCAGTATTGCCGATCGGCGCTACATTGACCCGCGATGGGGGAAAAACCCGGACAGTATATTGAAGCAATCAATGATTGGAGCTTTGGCTTTTAATCGCGGGTTGTTTCTGCGCTCAACTGCGCCGACCTTGAGGTCGGCGCTACAGTCTGAGCAGCCAGGCTTTCTCCGCCAGCACCTGCATCTCCGCAATTTCCGCCCGCAGGCTTTCGCGATCACCGGACGCCAGGCGCGTCAGCCGGCGCAGTACGGCAATGAAATTGAGGTAGCGTTCGCCGTAATACCCGACCTCTTTGTGGCGGTGAATAAACTTCCGAAGCGCTTCCAGATGCGTATCGAGCAGGTCGTATTCATCAAGTTCGTAAAAGCATTTGGCCTGCACAGTTCTGGCGGACAAGTTGAGCAACAGGTCGTCGAATACGTTTTGCTGGAGCAGGGCCAAAGCCGGTCGGTATTGCCGCAGGGCATGATGCAGGCGGGCTTCGTTGAATGCCGCGGCCCCCGCCCGGTCGCGGGGAGCGATTTTGTCGCGGTAATCGCGCAGGAGATGAGCGAGGCGCTCGTAGCGCCGGCCGATCAGCGCCAGTGTGGCAATGTTGGTGAACGTGTAACCGGAGACCCAGTTGTTTTCGAGCAAAAGTCCTTCCCGAAGTCCGTATTCATACAAATCGAGTTGGGTGTCGAGCCAGGCAGGGTCGCCGTCGTTGTAGCGTTTGCTGCAAAAATTGATGGCCACAAGCAAGAGGTCGCGGCGTTCGGAAGTGGTAAAGCACTTGTGATGAGACAGCAGCCCGTCGCGAAACGTGATAAAATGAGACGCTTCGTCCGGGTTTTGCAAAGCGCGCAGGCCGGCAAACAAGGTGTTGAGCAGCGGCAATCGGTCGTATTCGGGGGCAATTGTTTCGGCCCACACGAGCAAAGAATCGTCGGGCAGACTCCCTTTTTCTTTGCTGTTTGATAAAAAAACACAGGCGTTGCGCAGTCGCCGCGCCAACAAGCCGATGGTTTCATAACGCGTCACGAGGGCATACAGGCTGGCGTCGTGTTCGCGGCGCGTGGCAATGTTGCGGTCGTAGCGATGGCGATACCAGCGGGCAGCCTGCTCGAAAGTCTCGGCTGTCCAGTCGGCTTCATCGGCCGGGAAAGGGAGCGGCGCTTCGGCCACACGCCGCCAGAGTCGTTCCTGCTTGCGTTCGGCGAGCAAGCCGGCCAGGCGAAGACGAAAGTCAAAAGGCTCCGTTTCGCGCTGCTCAAGTACGAGAAAGTGTTCGAGCAGGCGCAACAGTTGTTCCATCGCCTTGCGCAAACGGGCGTCGTCGTAAGCCTTTTCAGGGCCGAAAACGCGAGGAAAAGCCGCTGCTTTTTCACGTCGCGGCGTGTCGGCAGGATGGAGCAAATGCTCGGCCAGTCGCAACAATTCAGGTTTACCGCCTCGCCAGGGCGATTGCAGAAAGCGTAAAAAGGATTTTTTTTCTGCGGGTGTAAGGGTTTTCAGCAATTGGGCGAGCTGGCTATTTTGCACAAATCATATTTTTATTAATTGAAAATCAATTTTTTACAACAACTATATTTACACAAAAGTAAAAATTTGGATTTGGTATCCCTTGCAGTGTGCATCAATTTTGTACTCGAACCCACAGGCCATGCGCACGGTCAATGGTTTGGGTAGTTCGGAATGTCGAATCGACTGAAACGGGCCCCAAATCACGGTTGCGGCACATCGATTAATCTGTTCATTTCAACTTCTTATGTCCTTCTGCCCCCAAGGCTTTGCACAAAAATTATACGCCATGAAAAAGTTATTCACGTTGCTGTTCCTCTGCTCCACGCTGTCCGGCGCCTTTGGCCAGGGCTGGGAACGCGTTTACCCTCAGTTCAGCTCGCTCGACTATTTGTACAACCTTGCGCCCGCCGCCGACGGCGGTTTTGTGATGAGCGTCGACCAAAACTACTGGGGCGTTACGCCACACCTGTTTGTCAAAATCGGCCCCGACGGCTCGGTCGATACGACCTTGAATCAAAGCTCGGTTTTGAGCGCTTTTCAGCCGTCCATGCTGCCGCTCGACAACGGGCACTTGCTGTTCTGCACATTTGCTTCGGCGACCAGCAGCACGGTGCTGACCGAAACAGACGCCAATTTTCAAACTATATGGACCGCCAGTTACCCGGGAATTTATCTGGGCAACTACTACCCGCCGAAACTGATCGCCACGGCTGGCGGCTACCTTTTTGCCTATCAGGCCGGTGAATACGGCGAAATCAAGGTGACCAAAACCGACTTGTCCGGCGCCTTGCTTTGGCAAAAAAGTTACAATTTCGACCTCTATGGCGCTTCCATTCGCGGGTTTCTGGATATCGCCTCCGACAGCCAGGGCAATTTTTACATCACTGGCGTTCAAGACTTTCCTTACGCGCCGGTAATTGGCAAATTTTCTCCGGCTGGCGCCCTCGTGTATGCCAACGTGTACACCAACTCTGCCCTGATCTTCGGTTTCGGTTCACTGGCTTTGCAAAACGACAACCTGATGGCTGCTGCCGCCTCCAATAACATTGCACTGATCAATCCGCAAACCGGCGTCGTGACGGGCACGATCCCCCTCGGCGATGCGGCAAGGCTGGCGCGTTCATCCGACGGGAAGCTGCTGGTATTCGTCAGCAACAGCAACGGCAATTTTTACATCAGCAAACGCGAGTGGGACGGGACGGTGATCTGGCAAAAAATCATCGACCGCCCCGAAAATATCGAAGGCGCTTATGCTTTCTGGCCCATGCCCGATGGCGGCGCTGCGGGTATCGGTCGCGGGTTTATCGGTTCGGGCTACACACCGCTGGTATTTCGAATCGACGGCAGCGGCAACACGTTTACCAACCTGATCCAGGGCAATATTTTTACCGATCTGGACAACGATTGCCTGTTCTCGCCCGGTCTCGATACCACACACGCGGGCTTCGTTCTGACGGCCCAACAAAACGACGACACCTACTACGCCACGACTGATGCCGCCGGCAATTATTACATCAATATCGGGAGCGGCGATTATCTGATGCGCGTCAGGCCGCCGTCGGCATTTTGGGAAATTTGCAACGATTCCGTGACGGTCAGCCTGAATGGCCCCTTCGATACATTGAGTTTTAATTCGGCAGTGTCGGCCCTGGGTTGTCCTTCGCTCAGCATCGATCTGAGCGCGAGTTTTTTGCGCCGATGCTTCGCGAGCACCTATCAGATTTCCTACACCAACGACGGCAGCGCCACTGCCGAAGGCGCCGTAGTCACGCTGGCGCTCGACCCCTTGCTCGAATTTCAGGGGGCCTCCATACCGTTCACCGATCTGGGCGACAACACGTTTTCTTTTGCGGTGGGCGACGTGGGGCCGTTGGAAACCTACACGTTCAGTGTGACCGTGCTGGTGAGTTGCGATGCGGAATTGGGCCAAACCCATTGTTCTTCCGCCTCGATCGAGTTTACCAATCCCTGTCCGTCCACCCCGATTGCCTTTCCCGTCATTACGGTGGAAGCCAATTGTCAGGCCGATTCAGTGGCTTTTACGATTAAAAACATCGGCGATGCACCGATGGTCAATCCCGCAGAGTTCGTGGTCATTGAAGACCTCATTGTGATGCGGGAGGGGCAATTCCAGTTGCCCAATCAGCAGCAGACGGTCATCACCTGCCCGGCCGACGGCAGTACCTACCGCATGTACGCGGGTCAGGTGCCGGGTGATTCGCCCTTTTTCTCGCCCACTGCCGCCATCGAAGGCTGCAATGGTCCTGTGGAGCCGGGGTACTGGAATATGTTCCCCGAATTTGTCGATACTGACGGCGCTGATCGCGACTGCCAGGCCAACATCGGGGCTTTCGACCCTAACGACAAGCAGGCCGTGCCTGTCGGCTATGCAGACCAACACCTGATCGAGCGAAACATTCCGCTGACGTACACCATTCGTTTTCAGAATACTGGCACCGATACGGCGTTCAACGTGGTGGTACGCGACACGCTTTCTTCCTTCCTGAAAGCGACCAGCCTTCGCTCTATTTCAGCCAGCCATGCGTTTACCTGGCGACTTACGGGCAACGGCGTACTGGAATTTCATTTTGAAAACATCCTGCTCCCCGATAGCACGACCAATCTCGAGGCATCGCAGGGTTTTGTCAAATTCACCATTGATCAGCAGCCCGATCTGCCGCTGGAAACGCTGATTGAAAATTCGGCCGCCATTTATTTCGATTTCAATGCGCCGGTGACTACCAATACCGTCTGGCACCGCATTGGCACGCAGTTCGTGCCCGGTCTGGACACCTGGGAGCCGGCCCGGCCCGGGGTTTTGCTCCGCGTATTTCCCAACCCGGTCAGCGACATGGCCTGGATCGATCTGAGCGGCTGGACGGGCAGTTCCGACCTGAAGTTGCGGCTTTTCAACCAGCAGGGGCAACTGGTCCGCACGATTACGGGAGATGCCCTGGGGTTTGTTTTGCAACGGGGTGATTTGCCTTCGGGGCTTTACACGTTCGTAGTAGAATCGCGGGGCGGATTGGTCGGACGCGGCAAACTGACGCTGTAACGCCGACCTCCAGGTCGGCGATGCTGAGAGAAGTAACACCCCGCGATTACCAGCCATTGCCACAATCATTGGTTGCGAAGATATCTGTCCCTAGCATTCAGGATAATCGCGGGGCGTTTCCGCTCTCAACTTCGCCGACCTTGAGGTCGGCGCTACAGCGCGCTACAGAACATCGCTTCCGCTTTCACCAGGCACTCCTCGTACTCCGCTTCCGGTACGGAGTCGTACACAATTGCCCCGCCGACCTGTACCGACAAATAATCACTGATGTTATTATAAAAAAGACTGCGGATCACCACATTGAAATCAAAATCACCTTCCGGCGTGATATAACCGACAGCGCCGGAGTAAAGCCCCCGCCGACTGCGTTCGTATTGCTCGATCAATTCCATGGCCATCACTTTCGGCGCGCCTGTCATGCTGCCCATTGGAAACGCATCGCGGAGCGCTTCAAACAGATCGGCCCCGGGGCGCAAACAGCCGCTCACGGTAGAGATCATCTGGTGAACGGTTTCAAAAGAATAAATTCCGAACAGTTCCTCCACCGTGACCGTGCCGGCAAGGCAATGGCGCGCCAGATCGTTGCGCACCAGATCGACTATCATCACATTTTCAGCGCGGTCCTTTTCGCTGGAAAAAAGTTCGGCCCGAATTCGAGCATCTTCTTCCGGCGTTTGGCCGCGCCGGCGGGTGCCTTTGATGGGTTGGGTCAAGAGCAGGTCGCCCTTTTTTTTCAAAAAACGCTCCGGGCTGGCGCAGAGCAAATAGCGGTGGCCGAGCCGGAAAAAAGCGGAAAACGGTGCTTTGGCAAGCGCATTGAGCCGGGTAAAAACCACTGCCGGATCGATTGCAGCATGTTCGGCATAAAACTCCTGACAAAGATTGACCTCGTACACGTCGCCATCGAAAATATGCCGGCGCAGGGCTTCAACCGTGGCCAGGTATTCGTTTTTGGGCATCCTCGGACGGAATTCGGGGGCAGCGCCCGGTGGCAAAATAGCAACTGCCTGCGCTGTCGTTATTTCTTTGTAAACTTCAACAGGCTCCGTTGTCAAACTGTCAATTTCGAGTTGGCCGTTCCGGATACCGACAACCACCTGCGGCCGAAAAAAATACATGTCGGGGAAACCCGTGCGGTCGGGATGTCGGGAAGAAAGGCTTTCGAGTTCGTTTTTGAGGTCGTAGCCCAGAAACCCGAAACACCAGTCGCGGCGGGTCGTCCAGAAATCGCGCAGCGCGGGAAAAGCCGAGCCAGCGTATTTTTCAACGGCATCGCCGACGCCGACGGCCACGAGGCACTCCCACTCAGCATGAGGCCCGACATGCCCGTTGCTGTCGAGATACATGGCCACCTGAAACTGTTGCGCCCAGGCAAACAGATTCCTTTTCAGGCCGGCAAGGTCGTTGATGGAAAAAACAGCAGTTCGGCGCATCAGATCGGGGTCACTTTTAGGCCGGGCGGCCAGTCGAGCGCAGCCGCTTCCTCGACGCTCACTTTCCAGAGAGAAGCCTTCATTTTCAACAACTTGTCGGCAGTTTCGCTTTGCCTGACACCCAAATCCATGAGGCCGTTTTCACCAAAATCCTGATGAATAACAGCCAGTTCCAGTTTTTTCACGGCATTCATAATGTCCGGCATCAGGGCATAGTCGAAAGAGAAGCGAAAATGGTCCTGCACGATTTTTTCTTCAATAACAGCCTGTCGCAAGGCTTCGGCCGCGGCCTCGCGGTAGGCGTGGATGAGGCCCGAAGCGCCGAGCAGCGTGCCGCCAAAATATCGAACCACGACGATCACCACATCCGTCAGATCGAAAGCATCGATCTGGCCCAGGATTGGCCGGCCAGCGGTGCCGGACGGTTCGCCGTCGTCGTTGGCGCGGAAGCGATCGCCTTTCAGCCCGATTCGCCAGGCGAAGCAATGGTGGCGCGCCTTGAAATGCTCCTTGCGCAAGTGTTCGAGGTGCGCAAGCGCCTCGGCTTCGTCGCGCACAGGCCAGGCATAGGCAATGAATTTGCTGCCACGGTCTTTGAATTCGCCGGTAGACGGCCCTGCCAGGGTGCGAAAAACATCGGAAGAATCTGCCATTGCGCCGCAAAGGTACAGCGCAGGCACGTCCCGGGCGACTAGGCGGCAGACTACTGAACAGGGTATTTTTACAAATGGGCAGAAGGTGGTTGAGATTCCATCCACCTTCTGCCTGTCACTTTGCCATTTCTATTGCCGGATGACTTTATGTACCGTCACATGTTCTGTGGTTTGTATTTGCAGCCAATAGGCGCCGGCGGGCAGGTTTTTCATCGATAATTTGGGTTCGGAAATTTCACCTTCAAAAACAAGCCGGCCACTCCAGTCGGATAAACGGACAAACATCGGGGCGGTCGGGTCGGCGGATTGAATCGTCAGCCAATCGCCAACCGGGTTGGGAAATATACTTACCGAGTGAAGAGGGTCTTTTAAGTCCCGGGTCGGCACCACGTTTCCTGTCCATTTCAGGATATAATTATTAGCAAAAACATTGCCGTCGATGATCACTGCTTCGGAAGCACGAGCCGACCAGCCAATGGCATAACCCAGGGTCGGGCTGAGAAATTCGGCCCCCTGCAAACGAAATGAATCGACAGATGTATTCTCCCAGGCATCGGCCGCCAGGTAATTGGAATTGAGCCAGATATTGGCATCGCCGTCGAATTGGCCGGCATAAGAACCGCCGAAAAAATGCCCAGCCGCGCCAGGTACGGCTTCAAGATGGGTTACGATACCGACAGGAACATCTGCTACCGGCGTCCAGGTATCGCCGCCATTGTCGGTGACATACAGTTTGGACTCGGGGTAATAGGTTATCAGACCCGAACTCGTAGAATAGGTTCCGACAGCGCTGGCGACACCGTGGAGCGTATCCGTAAAGGCGATGCTCATGATACAATCGTTCGAGGCGGCGACCTGTTTCATGGTCCAATGGTAGCCTCGGTCAAGCGAGCGGTAAATGCGGCCTTTGCTGGTGCCCACCCAGATCCGGTCGCCGGCCTGAGCGGAGTAGTTGCAGGTATAATTCAGGATATTGAATTCGTTGGCTGCAAACGCAGGGGCGGCCGGGGAGACCACCGGCGTCCAGGTCTCGCCCCCGTCGGTCGTGGTCGAGACGGCATTCCGGTTGATCACTGCGCCGTTCATGGCATCGAAAAAATGTACAAGTACTCCCCCGGAGTTGCCGGGCGGCGTGATCTGCGTCCAGCTTTGCCCGCCGTCGGTTGTTTTAAAAACAGGTCGCATATCCGAGGCCATGAACTGGTTGGTCGTGATGATTGCCGTGTTCTCATCCAACCCCTGAATCGACCAGGCAAAACGCCCGATGGCTTCATCCACACGGATGACGTCCCAGTTGGCGCCGCCATCGACCGTGCGCAGCACCATTGGAACATTGTCAGGCCCCGTAAAGGAAGTTTGATAAATAGAATCGGCTACCACCCACACGACATTTTCATTGAACACCGAAATGTCCAACATGTCAAAATTGGGGGGCGGGGTGTTGATTGCAACGGGTATCCATTGTTGTGAATGGATGGCTTTCAGACAGAGTAACAAGACAAGGGTAGAGGCAAACTTCTTCATGGTAATCTGAGTTTGATATGAATAAAACGAGTGAAAATTGTGGCGAATTCCTTAACATCCCTATTCGAGTAAAAACAAAATTAATTTTCCGTAAAAAGCATTTTAAAAAACAAACAATTAATCTTTGATTAATTAGTGCAACAAAAGCAAATAAAACCCTCAAACAGCCCTGTGTTTTTTTTGAAATAAATTATCGGCTGGCAGGTACAGCCCGTGCGACAGCGGCGAACTTTGGGAAAAAGCTCCGCGATGCACGAAAAATTCCTCCACTACCTCTGGCGCTGGCGGCGATTCGACGGCCAGAATCTGCAAACCACCGACGGTCAATCCCTGGAAATTCTGCACCCCGGCGAACCCAACGACCATGCCGGCCCCGATTTTCTCAACGCCCGCATCCGTCTCGGCGAAACCCTGTGGGCCGGCGCGATCGAAATCCACGTCCACGCCTCAGAATGGCTGGCGCATCGGCACGACTCGGATCGGGCTTACGACAATGTGGTGCTGCACGTCGTCATGGAGGCCGATCAACCGATCCGCCGGGTCAGCGGCGAACTATTGCCTTGCCTGAGCCTTCGGAGTCGCGTTCCGCCCAAATTGCTCGAGCACTACCTCCGCCTCGAGCACGAACGCGCATGGATTCCCTGTGCGTGGTTTTTCCCCCGGGTGCCTCCGATTGTCCTGCACAACTGGCTCGACCGATTGCTGGCCGAGCGGCTGGAACAAAAAACCGCACTGGTTGCCGCGTGGCTGGCCGACACGGGCAATCACTGGGAGGAAGCATTTTACCGGGCGCTGGCGCGCAATTATGGTCTTAAAGTCAACACCGAACCTTTTGAAGCGCTGGCGCGCTCCCTGCCCTTGACTGTGCTGGCGCGGCAGCGCGGCAGTTTGTTTCAGTTGGAAGCGTTACTGTTCGGTCAGGCGGGTTTTCTGGAGCAAACATTTCAGGATGACTACCCGAGGGCTCTGGCCCGCGAATACGCGCATTTTCGGCGAAAATTCAACCTTACGCCCCAGCAAGCCAGTGTTTGGAAGTTTTTACGCATGCGGCCGGGCAATTTCCCCACGCTGCGGCTGGCGCAGTTTGCCGCTTTATGGCAGCAGTCGGGGCAATTGTTCGGGCAAATCCTGGAGGCCCGCAAACTGCACGATTGGGAACGATTGTTTGCCGTCCCCGTGAGCGAATACTGGCAAACCCATTACATATTCGACAAAATTTCCGCGACGCAAAACCATCATCCGGGGTCCGGCTTCATTCAGTCTTTGTTAATCAATACGGTTGCCCCTTTTTTATTTCACTACGGCAAAATCCGCCACCTGCCGGAGTATCAGGAGAAAGCCGTGTCGCTGCTGGAGCAGTTGCCGCCGGAGGACAATTCAATCCTGCGGCAGTGGCAAAATCTGGGCGCCAAAGCAAAAGACGCCTTTCAGAGTCAGGCGCTGTTGCACCTGAAAACGCGGTATTGCGAGCAAAAGCGGTGTCTGGAATGCGCGGTGTTCGGCTGCGCGCTGTAGCGCCGACCTCCAGGTCGGCGCTGTTGAGGGCAAAAGAAACCCGCGATTAACCGCCATAGACGAGACCCAAAGAAGGCTTGCGAGCATCGATTTGCGCTTTATTTCCAGATTGTGATACATGGCACAATCTGTACTCAGCAATACCCGATACGCACATTGGTTGGTAATCGCGGGTTATTCCCGCGCTCAACCGCGCCGACCTGGAGGTCGGCGCTACAGGGCTTCCAGCAAAACCTCGCAAGCCATTCGTATTTCTGCCTCGGAAATAGTCAGCGGAGGCGCAATCCTCAAACTGTGGTCATTGAACAAAAACCAGTCGGTAATCACCCCGCGATCCAGGCAATGCCTGATCGCGCGTTGCACAGGCTCGGCACTACCGAGATCGACAGCGAGCCAAAGTCCAGCGCTGCGCACTTCCCGGATAGCAGGATGCGCCAACAGTTGTCGGAACAAGGCTTCTTTTTCCGGCACCTGGTCGATCAGGTCCGACTCAAGCAGCACTTGCAAGGTTGCCAGTGCCGCTACCGCGCTGACCGGATGCCCACCAAACGTGGTGATATGCCCCAAAGGCGGATCGTGAGAAAGCACCTGCATCAATTCTCCCCGGGCTATAAAAGCGCCGATGGGCATACCGCCTCCAAAACCTTTGGCCAGCAACAATACATCGGGCACGACGCCGTAAGTTTCGAAAGCGAACATGGTCCCCGTACGGCCGTATCCGGCCTGAATCTCGTCGAGGATCAACAAGGCGCCCGTGTCGGTGCAACGCTGACGCAGTGCGCTCAACCATTGCGGGTCCGGCTTGTAAATACCTGCTTCTCCCTGTACCGTTTCCACGATTACCGCCGCAGTCTTTGTCGTAATATATTCAAGGTCAGCCACTTGGTTAAAATCAATATGACAAATACCCGGCAACAAAGGCTGATAGGCAAGGGTAAAATCGGGCGGATACATGAGACTGGCAGCCCCCTGGGTGCTTCCGTGATAGGCCCGCCGGCAGGCAATGATTTCGGCGCGGCCGGTCGCTCGCTTGGCCAGTTTCATGGCCCCTTCGGTGGCCTCGGCGCCCGAATTGACAAAGTACACCGAGTCCAGCCCGGGCAGGCATTCCGCCAGCAAACTCGCAAGTTTTACTTGCGGACTAAGCACAAATTCCCCGTACACCAGCGTATGCCAGTATCGGTCGAGTTGTTCCTGCACGGCAGATTGAACGACCGGATGGCGGTGCCCAAGTACACTGACACCGATGCCGGCAATCAGATCGAGGTAGGGTTTGCCGGCCTGGTCATATAAATAACAAGCTTCTGCCCGCACGATCTCGAGCGACAAAGGCGCCGGCGAGGTTTGCGCGACGTGTTGCAAAAAAAGTTGCCGCTGGCTTACCGACCGGAAACGACGGTCGTTTTGTTCCAGAAAAGCAGTACGGATGTTCGACATTCAGGAGAAATGTTGTATTTTTCTATCCAATAAACACGGCACGAAGTTGGACGTATTGAACGATTTTTTTTGCCGGAAAAAAAATTGGATAAATATTTGTGCCATTCGGTGAAGAATTTGCGTCTTATTGAATCAATTACGCAAAAGAACCGTTTAACTCCCGACAGACCGCCACTGCTTGCCATGATTGCCAGAAATCTAATCGCCCATGATGTTCCTTACCTGAGTGTAGATCACACCGGCAGGGATGCTTTTCACCTGCTGAGCGATCACCACGTGAAACATTTGCCTGTTGTGGAAGGAAAAGAATTGCTGGGCGTTCTTTCGGAGGAAGATATTTTCAACCACAAATTGTACGAGCCGCTTCGCGAGTACGACTTTTCCCACCTGCGCCGAATCGCCGTGCACGCAGGCCAGCACGTTTTCGAAGTGTTGCGTATGATGGGCGAACATCGCCTGACAGTTATCCCGGTCATCGACGACGAAAACCATTACCTCGGCCTCATTACGCAGAACGAGGTGCTGCGCAGTTTTGCCGATATGGCTTCCTTCGCGGAACCGGGCGGCATTGTCGTTCTGGAAATGAATCGCCGCGACTATTCGCTGGCTACGCTGGCCCGGCTGGCAGAGGAAGAAGATACCAAGGTATTGAGCACTTTTGTGACCTCTACGGCCGATTCGGAGACTGTACACGTCACCCTCAAACTCAACCGGCAGGACATTGGCCGGGTCATCGATGCGTATGAGCGGCATGAGTACGAGGTACGCGAGACCTACCCAGAGTCACTGTTTCCCGACCATTTGAAGGAGCGTTACGACTCCTTGATGACTTACCTGAACGTGTAAGTTTTTCTTTACGGTAAATTTTGTTGAACACCCTGTTGTGCGTGACCCGCGTTCTTGAACAAACGCGTGGCGCGTAATATGCCATGCTACTTTGGATGCGCATAGGCCCCAACTGCCCATGCATGGCTTTCTTTCAGTCATTTATCTGGTAAAATCATTTTAAAATAGCGTCAAGAGGCCCTGTTAATCTGGCCACACGTAAAAAACACAAGCGCCACCCCGTTTCCGGGATGGCGCTTGTTATTTATGGCCGATTGGATCATCCGGCGATTACTTCGTCTGAATCATCTTCTTCGTCGCGCTGTCCGTAGCCGTTTCCAGTTTGTAGTACAGCACGCCCGTCGTGTTCAGCATGGCGCGATCCAGCGAGATGGCGTTGTAGCCTTTCGCGAAGTCACCTTTCTGCGTGAACAGTACGCGGCCCGTTTCGTCGTACACCGTCAGCGTTGCCGTGGCAGCAACCGGCAGGTGGAAGCCCACTTGCGTGCGGCCTACCCACGGGTTCGGCTGGTTCTGGTACAGTTCGAAGCCAACACC
>JBGAHL010000007.1:0-200301 GCA_044226205.1 Saprospiraceae bacterium | reverse complement strand
TTTCAGACCTGTATAAGGTTTACTATCATCACAACTGCCGCATCGCGGCAAAACGTATGTAGCCCTGGTATTATCGGGGGTGAAATTGCGCCGCATCGCGGCAAAATATCAAAGATCGTTGCCTTGGTCCGGCATTGCGTATGTTTAAGATAGTCATGCAGTTTGCCTCTTGTCACCACCTGATTTCTGTAGTTTGGTTTTTCCCAAAAACCTAAAAAACAACCGCCCAAAGTTGCCAGCAGCCTTCATCAGTCACGACGCTCAGACGGCAAGGGCCGGACGGCATATTTTCAGGCAAATTAACCGTCAAAGTGCTGATACTGTTCTGTTTGTAATCAACCAACTCAACCGGTACTTCCCGGTCGAGTTCATCGTACAAAACCAGCGATTGAACATTGCCGATGGGGGTAAACACCAGAAAACGGAGCTGCCCGGCCCCGGAAGAAAAGAGGCCCTCCCGGCAATTGTTGGCCGTGACCCCGCTCGAAAAGCCGCCGAGTCGCAACCAGGCACGGTCAAAATCGGGAATCCCGTAGCCCTTGTCATTGTCGGGGCGGTCGTATTGATCGGCGGAAGCGAAAGCCGCGTCCATCACTTCCCGGGCCGTTTTTTCAGGGTATGCGCTCCACAGGGCGGCGAAAGCCCCGCACAACATGGGCGAGGCGAGTGATGTGCCATAGGCCAGGTCGAGTTCGGCATCGTGGCCGGCTGTGGAAACGACCGGCGCGCCCGGCGCAGACAGATCGGGTTTGATGCGCCCGTCGGCCGTAGGGCCATAGGAACTGAACACCGCGTGTTTGCCGTCGAGATCCACGGCGCCGACGGCGATAATGCCCGGCGCATCGGCCGGCGCCCCGATGTAGTGCCAGGGGCCGTCGCCTTCGTTGCCGGCGCTGTTGCAAATAATCAGCCCTTTGGTGGCTGCGATGGATGCTCCGCGGGAACCAATGGTTGTTCGGCCGTCGAGTTCGCGGTACCAGTGCCCGAGCGTGGTGTCGTTGAATTGCGTGTAGCCCAGGGAGGCATTTACCAGGTCGATGCCCATACTGTCCGCCCATTCCACACCGGCGATCCAGTTGGCTTCTTCCACCGGGTATTCGCCGCCGGTATCTTCTGTTTTTAGCAAAAAATAGGTGGCATCGGGCGCGCCGCCGACAAACCAGCCAGGGATATTGCCCGCCATCACACCGAGCACGGACGAACCGTGCGCCGCACTTTCAAACACCGCGCCGTCGCGCTCGACAAAGTCGTGGCCCTGCATCAGCCGGTGGTCGAGCGCTACGCTATCGAACAGGGCGATGGTATCGGCATTGGCAAAACCGCCATCCATGACCGCCACCCAGATGCCCTCGCCGCGATAGCCGGCAGCATGCAACAGATCGAGGCCCAAGAGCGAATTTTGTCGCGAGGCATAGCCCCAGGTGCGGAATTTCCCTTTTGCCTGCGGAGCTTCGGCAAGTGGAACCCGCTTTTTGGGCATTCTGTCCGGCGCATTGCGGATGCGAAGATCAGGGCCGAGATATTGAACTTTTCGAACAAAGGGCAGATCACGCAAACCCGCGGCTGTGGCAGAATCAGCGATAACAGTAGCGGCATTCAGCCAGCGCGAAGTGTTGTGAATAACAGCGCCTTTTTTCTTCAAACCGTCGAGGTAGGCCGGGTTGACTGGCAGGTCGTTCTCCTCCACAGGAATACCCGCTTTCGCACGGCGTTCAAGGGTGCGGGCCGACAAAAACTCCCAGGGGCGGCAGGTGCAAAACGGCGAGTTGTTTTTATCGCTCAGTTCGATCCAGTATTTCTTCAAAGGGGCAGGTTTTTGGGCCTCCACGGCGACAGGTCGAAGGATGGCAAAGAGCAGAAACAGGAAAAACAGGAATCGATGCATGGAACAAATTTAATTGAGCCGACAAGTTCGTGTACAAAAAGGAGGCGGACAACAATCGTTGCCCACCTCCTCACGACAAGTATCAACTCCAAATCTTGCGAATCGAATCAGTCGCCGCTGGTCAGGTTGTACATCACGCCGATGTTGGCGCTGACGCCCCGGTGGCGTATTTTTTCATTGACGAGCGGGAAGTTGTACAGCTCCGTAAAGCCGTGGGTATAGCGCGCGTCGGCAAAAATTTTCACGTTTTGAATATTGAACTGCACGCCGAGTGCGCCCACGGCCGACACTTCAAAACGTTCATAATCAAGGTTATCCAGGTTCAAATCGGTTTTGATCGGGTCGAACTCGATGAACACGCGGGGTTTGGTGATGAGTTTGCCGTTGAGGGCATACCCGAAGGAGGGGCCGACAGCGACGTAAGCCTGTACCACATCGTTGCCCAGCTTGCCTTTGGCGAGCAGCGGGAGTTCGAGGTAATTGGTGCGGATGATGGCTTCGGCGCCAACAGGGATGTCGATATTGCCGATTGGCACACCCAGCGATTCATCCCAGCGGAAGCCTTTTTGTACCCAGTTTAGTTCGGGCTGGAGGGCGAAGTAGTCGCCAAAATTAAACTCCGACACCACGCCGGCCGTGAAACCGGGCGACAATTTGAAGTCGGGTGTCAGTTGGTCGAGGGTTTCCGTCACGCCGGCGGTAGAAAAATGGCCGCCGGTTTTGAGGCCCACGGCAATTTGGGCAGTGGCAATATGTTGGGTAAAAACTGCAAGTGCAACGACAGCCGCAATATTCCGAAAGGATTTCATGGCAAAAGAAATGGTTGAATTGTTTTGAAAATCAAAGTTTTAGTAAAAACCAGTATTCAAATTCAGTTCGTTTTGTGATGAAAAAAACAGCGCGTGTCGAGTCGCAACGGGGCAAATGTGCGGGCCTCTGTCGTTAAGGGGCGTTAAAGCCTTGTTAGCGACGTTTTAAAGTTTTGAATTCGGGTAGTTTTGGGGTTAATACCCGTTAAAATGCGTACCTTCGCGCACCGTTTTTCCGGTGGACGGACGACGGCAAGCGGCCCGAACGGCGCCTTTTTACCCAAACTTTTTTCACCGCAAAAGAATCCCCGTCCACCGTGTACCGTTTGTCGTCCACCGTTTCAAAGTAGTGTATGCAAGAATCGCGGATTGTCCCCATCAACATTGAGGAAGAACTTAAAGTCGCGTACATCGACTATTCGATGTCCGTCATCGTTTCGCGCGCCCTGCCCGATGTGCGCGACGGCCTGAAACCCGTGCACCGCCGCGTATTGTACGGCATGCTCGATCTGGGTCTCGATTACAACAAACCCTACAAAAAATCTGCCCGTATCGTCGGTGAAGTGTTGGGTAAATACCACCCGCACGGCGACGCCTCGGTGTACGACACCATGGTGCGTATGGCCCAGGAATGGAGCCTGCGCTACCCGCTTGTCGACGGCCAGGGCAACTTCGGCTCCATGGACGGCGACTCGCCGGCTGCCATGCGCTATACCGAAGCCCGCCTGCGCCGCATCACCGACTCCATGATCGACGACATCGACAAGGACACCGTCGATTTCCAGCTCAACTTCGACGACTCGCTCGAAGAGCCCTCGGTCATGCCGTCCAAACTGCCCAACCTGCTCATCAACGGAGCTTCGGGTATCGCCGTCGGTATGGCGACCAACATGATGCCACACAACCTCCGGGAAGTGTGCGACGCCATCGCCGCAACGGTCGACAATCCTGAAATTACCGTGGACGAGTTGATGGAATTCGTCAAGGCGCCCGATTTTCCCACCGGAGGCATCATTTACGGCCTCTCCGGCGTGCGCGAAGGGCTCCGCACCGGCCGCGGCCGCGTGGTGGTCCGCGCCAAAACCGAGATCGAAACCGACGACAAGGGCCGCGAAAGCATCATCGTCACAGAAATTCCCTACCAGATCAACAAGGCCATGCTGATCGCGAAAATCGCGGAGCTGGTCAATGAAAAGAAGATCCTGGGTATTGCCGACGTCAGCGACCAGTCGAACCGCGAAGGCGTGCGTATCGTCATCGAAATCAAACGCGACGCCGCCGCCAACGTGATCCTGAGCATGTTGTTCAAACTCACGCCGCTGCAAACCAGCTACGGCATCAACAACATCGCACTTGTCAACGGCCGGCCTAAAACGCTGAATCTCAAAGACCTCGTCGAGGAATTTATCAAATTCCGCCTCGAAGTGATCGTGCGCCGCACGCAGTACGAACTGCGTAAGGCCGAAGAACGCGCCCACATTCTCGAAGGTCTTTTGATCGCACTCGATCACCTCGACGAGGTGATCGCCCTGATCCGCGCTTCCAAGGACGCCGACGAAGCCCGCACGGGTTTGATGGAAAAATTTGGCCTCAGCGAAATACAGGCAAAAGCCATTCTGGCCATGCGCCTCCAGCAACTCACCGGCCTCGAACGCGACAAGGTGAAACTGGAATACGAGGAGTTGATGAAAAAAATCGGCGAACTGAAAGCCATTCTCGCCGACGAAGGCCTGCAGCGCGGCATCATCAAAACCGAACTTGGCGAAATTCGCGACCGTTTCGGCGACGAACGCCGCACCAGCATCGAGATCGATGAAGCCGACATCAGCATCGAAGACCTGATCGAAGACGAAGAAGTCGTCATCACGATCAGCCACGCCGGCTACATCAAACGCACGCCCATCACCGAGTACCGCGCGCAGGGCCGCGGCGGCCGGGGCGCACAAGGGGTTCGTACCCGCGACGAAGACTTTGTGGAGCACATGTTTACCGCCACCAATCACCAGACGCTGCTGCTCTTTACCGAAAGCGGGCGTTGTTTCTGGGTCAAGGTGTACGAGATTCCCGAGGGCGCTAAAAATACCGGCGGTCGGGTAATCCAGAACTTGCTCAACATCCCGAAAGAAGACAAGGTGCGTGCCTACATCATTGTCAAAAAGCTGGACGATGAGGAGTTTATCAACAACCACTATATCGTCTTCTGCACCCGTCGGGGCCAGATCAAAAAGACATTGCTGGAAGAATATTCCCGTCCGCGCCAGGGCGGCATCAATGCCATCGGCATCAACGAGGGCGACGCCCTGATCGAAGCCAAACTGACCAACGGCAAAAACGAAATCCTGCTGGCCGTACAAAGCGGCCGCTCCATCCGCTTCAACGAATCCGATGTGCGCCCGATGGGCCGCACCGCGGCGGGTGTGCGCGGTATTCAGGTCGACGACGAAGGCGGCGACGCCGTTGTCGGCATGGTCTGCGTCGATCCGTCCGACAGCAATGCCACGGTCCTCGTCGTTTCGGAAAAAGGCATGGGCAAGCGCTCCTCCATCGAGGAATACCGCACCCAGAGCCGCGGCGGAAAAGGCATTAAAACGATCAACATCACACCCAAGACAGGCCACCTGGTCGCCATCAAATCGGTCACCGACGAGGATGATCTGATGATCACGACCACCTCGGGCATCACGATCCGAACCGCTGCAAGCGAATTGCGCGTGATGGGCCGGGCCACCCAGGGCGTCAAACTGATTCGTCTCGAAGAAAGCGACGATATCGCCGATGTTACCGTTGTTGCCTCGGCCGAGCCGGAGGTAACCGGCAACGGTGAGACGCCTTCGGACGAAGCCAATGATTAAAAAATCAATCCGTTAACAAGCTGTTGTCAAACTTTTTTGCACCAAATACGTCAGGAAAACGAGCGGACAAGCACCTCAAACGAGTACGGGTACATGAAGCCCTGCGTGCGGTTCAGGTTCCGGTCCTGTTTTAACCAATACAATTTGCTAACCATGAAAAAGACGCTTTTCGCAGTACTGACCCTTCTTTTCACCGCCGGTTTTGCAACGGCGCAGGACGAAGGCGCCAAACTGGCCAAATCGGCCGGAAAACTCCTCACCCGTTACTATCAGGACCAGGGCAACAACGGCGCCAGCCTGAAAGAAGCGAAGGAAAAAATAGACCAGGCTGTGCAAATGCCTGATGCACAGGCCCTTTACTCTGCATGGTATACCCGGGGCGACATCTACAGCGCCATCATTAAAAATGAGGCGGCCATGAAAGTGATCAATCCCCAGGCTACCTTCTCCGGCGACAATGACGCCCTCATCGCATTCGAAGCGTACAACAAAGCCTTCGACCTCGCGACCAAAAAGTACGAAAAAAGCGATGCGATCAAAGGTATCTCCGAAATCTACGGCTACCTCGTCGATATCGGCGTAGGCAAATACGAAGCCGGTCAGTACGACAAGGCTTACCTGTCCTTTTCCGGCGCCCTCAAGGCCCATGAATTGCTGAAAGCCAACAACCAGAAAAGCATCTTCGACGACAAAGATCGCTACACCAATCAGGTGTACATCACCGCCCTCTCCGCCTGGCAAGCCAAACGTTGCGCCGACGCAATTCCGCTCTTCCGCAGCCTGATCGCCGCCGGAACCGACCAGCCGACCGCTTACGAAGGTCTTTACACCTGTCTGCTGGAATCGGGCGACGAAGCCGGCGCGCAAAGCGTACTGGACGAAGGCCGCAAAAAATTCCCCGATGACTCGGGTCTGCTGTTTGCCGAGATCAATGCCTACCTCAAGGCCGGCAAACTCGACGAACTCACCGGTCGCCTCAAAACGGCTATCGCCAAGGAACCCAACAACGTCGGCTTGTACGTCACTTTGGGCAACGTGTACGACAACCTGTACCAGCGCGAACTTCAGGCTAAAAACGAAGCCAAAGCCACCGAATACTTCGAAGAGGCAAAAAAATATTACACTCAAGCCACTGAAAAAGACCCGAAAAACGTGGACGCCGTTTACTCGCTGGGCGCACTGTACTACAACAAAGCCGCGGTCCGCACCCAGGATTTGAACGCCCTGCCGGAAGACTACTCGGCGGCCGGCATCAAAAAATACGACGCCATCAAAAACGAGATCAATACGCTGTTCGATCAGGCCCTCCCCTATTTCCAAAAGGCAGAAAGCCTCGACGCCAACGATATGAACACCTTGATCGCACTCAACGAAATCTATGCCCGCAAGGAAGACGAAACGCTTTCTCCGGAATTCAAAAAACGCCTCGATACCGTAAAAGCAGGCGGCAAAAATGCCAAATCCTACTTTAAACAATAAACAGACGCAGGTCTGACTCATGGGTGGCCCGATGATATACATCGTCGGGGCACCCATTTTATTTTCGGTGTACCTATTTCACCGCCAAGACGCAAAGACGCCAAAAAACTCACGAACCCTTAGCGTCTTGGCGGTGAAAATATGCAAGTGGGTATGCTCACCTTATTTTCTCCCTAAGTTGCGTGATTTCAGCAATGAACATTCTCTATCAGGCTTCTGACGACTTCCAATCCAATCCCCCCATATTCACCATCATCACGATAAACTACAATGGAGGGGCGCTCCTCGCCGGTACCATGGAAAGTGTCAGGCAACAAACCTGGCCGCATATCGAGTACTGGGTGATCGACGGCGGGTCAAAAGACAATTCCCTGGACATTATCCGGGAGTTTGAAGCCAAAATGCCGGGGCTCCGCTGGCTGTCCGAACCTGATCGCGGCCTGTACGACGCCATGAACAAAGGCCTGCGCCGCGCTACGGGCGATTTCGTGTGGTTTTTAAATGGCGGCGACCACCTGCATGCTCCGGATACGGTTGAAAAAGTTGCGGCGCTGGTCGGCCCCGAAACCGGGGTGCTTTACGGCGAAACCCTTCTCGTCGACGCCAACCGAAAACCGGCAGGCACCATGAGCGAACTCAGCACCCGCCGCCTGCCCGAATCGCTCCACTGGCACGACTATCTCGGCGGCATGCTGGTGGTACATCAATCGTTTGTCGCAAGGCGCATTCTCGCGCCGGAATACATCGAAGGCAACCTCTGCGCCGACTACGACTGGTGCATCCGTATCCTGAAACAAAGTCGTGAAAATGTGAATACCGGCCTGATTCTCAGCGATTACCTCATGGGCGGCATGTCAAAACAACGGCACCGCCAAAGCCTTCGTGATCGTTTTGACATTATGAAAAAACACTTCGGCGGCCAGCAAGCCCGTTTGGCGCACATTCGAATTTTGTGGCGTGCCTTACAGCACCGGCTCAAACGATTCGGTAAATCCCGATATTGACGGAACAATACGGGTTACCAAGGAGTTAAAACAACAATTGCTCACCCGCCATGAACGCTGATCTGCTCAAATCCGAACTTGTATTCCGCACTTCCCGCTCCGGCGGCAAGGGCGGGCAAAACGTCAACAAGGTGGAAACAAAAGTGGAAGCGCGCTTCGATATTGCCGCATCCGCGGCATTGAGTGATGAGGAAAAAGCGCTCGTATCGAGCAAACTGGCCCATTTGATAAACGCGGAAGGCATACTCAGCGCCACCAACCAGACCGAGCGTTCGCAATTGGCCAACAAGGAACATGCCACGGCCAAACTGATCCAGTGGATTGAAAAAGCCTTAAAACCCCGCAAAAAACGCAAGGCTACTGCCATTCCCGAAGAAGCCAGGCAAGCCAGGGCCGAAGAAAAACGCCGGCGCTCGGAAATCAAATCGACCCGGCAGCGGGTGCAGCCGAATCCACATCACGACGACAACGATTAAACAGCACGGGTTTTACTGGCGCGACTCTATTTTCAACTCCTTGTAGGTCGTTTCAGGATCGGTCTCCCTTCGAAAACGCAGTTTTTGCGCCTCTCCAACGACAATTTCCGCAGTCGTGTACACCTCGCAACCTTCCAGTAAATGGCCGCCCAGCGTACGACCAGTGCTGTCGGACACCGCCAGATGAAGGTGTACGCCATCGGGCGACAAGGTGCCGGTCAGCGATACGATTTCCATTTTTTGGTCAATCTGCATGGGCCCGGACTGATTGGCCGGCCGAAGCACGGTTTTACGAAGGCTGCCAACGCAGGTAACGATAAAGCCTGCCTGTAGTTTTTGCCGGCTGGCGAAGTTTTCCAGTTCGCGGCGCAGGTCTTGGCCGGGTCGGAGCCGCAAGGCATAAACCGACATCGGGGAAGCCCCCTGACGAGATGATTTGCACGCTGAAAAAACAGACAACATACTGATAAAGAGGACGAAGTAACGCATGGTCAGAATAATTTCGAGTGCGGCAAATTTCTTTACTTTTACCGCCGTATCCGACCCAATTTGAACGATTGTTAAACAGAAAACATGCTATGCGCAAAAAAATCACCCTCCTCCTTTTTCCCTTGCTATGTCCTGTTTTTAACCTATTCGCACAAAATGCCACCTTACAAGGTGTTGTAACCGACGCCGCCAACGGCGAGCCTCTGCTGGGCGCTACCGTCAAAACCAACGGCGGCGGCGCATCTACCGACGACAAAGGCGCTTATCAACTGTCGCTGCCCGCGGGCAATTACGAACTTGAATTTATCTACACGGGCTTCGAAACCCGCAAGCAAACCGTCCGGCTCGTAGCCGGCCAAACCACGATCCTGGACGTAGAACTCGGCGATGCCGACAACCTGTTGCAACAAGCCACCGTTACTTCCGGCAAATTTGAAAAACCGCTGGGCGAAGTGACAGTCTCGCTCGACGTGCTCAAGCCCCGGCTGATCCAAAACACCAACACCGTCGCCATCGACAACGTGTTGAGCAAAGTACCCGGCGTGAGCATCCTCGACGGGCAAGCCAGCATCCGCGGCGGCGCGGGATTTTCCTACGGCGCAGGCACGCGTGTGCTGCTGCTGATGGACGACATGCCGGCCCTGCAGGTCGATGCAGGCTTCCCCAACTGGGGCGATTTTCCGGTGGAAAACATCAGCCAGGTGGAAGTCCTGAAAGGCGCAGCCTCGGCGCTTTACGGCTCATCCGCCATGAACGGCATCATCAACATCCGCACCGGCTACGCCCGTGATCAGCCGGAAACCGAGGTGGCTGTTTTTGGCAAAGTCTGGGGCGCGCCGCAAGACAAGGCCAAACAATGGTGGGGCCGCGATACTTCCGACATCGCTCTGCCGCTGGAAACCGGTTTTAGCATCAACCACAAACGCAAAGCCGGCCGCTGGGACCTGGTGCTCGGCGCCTTTGGCCTCTACCGCGACAGCTACAACCGCGACACGTACAGCCGCTACGGCCGCATCACCCCCAACATCCGTTATCGCCTGAACGACCGGCTCACGCTCGGCCTCAATACGAATATTAATTTCGGTCGCAGCGGCAGTTTCTTCATTTGGGCCAACGACAGCGTCGGCGCTTACCAGGCAGGCCTGGGTTCCGCATCCAGTTCCAACGGCCGCCTGCGGTTTACCATCGACCCCTCGCTGCAATACTTCGACAAAGGCGGCAACCGGCACAAATTCCTCGGCCGTTATTTCTACGTCCACAACAACAACAGCGGCAACCAAAGCAACGACAGCCGCATGCTCTACGGCGAATACCAATACCAGCGCCAGATGGACGATATCGGGCTCGTAGCCACGGCGGGCGTCGTCGGGATTTATACCACCGTCGATGCCAAATTGTACAGCAACGGCAATTTTACCAACGAAAACTACGCCGGCTACCTGCAACTGGACTACAAAGCGTTCCGCAAACTCAACCTTTCTGCCGGCGTGCGTTACGAACGCAATGTGCAGCACAGCCCGGACGTGATTCAGATCACCCAAACACGGTTCGACACCATCCCGAACGGCCTGACCAAAGAGTCCAAGCCCGTATTCCGGGTGGGCGCCAACTACCAGGCCGGACGGGCCACCTACTTCCGTGCTTCTTGGGGACAAGGGTATCGCTATCCGACTATTGCAGAAAAATTTATCAATACGGATTTCAGCACGGGCAACGTGGTGCGCCCGAACCCGAAACTCGTCTCTGAAACCGGCTGGACCGCGGAACTCGGCCTGAAGCAGGGCTTCCGCATCGGCAACTGGATGGGTTTTGCCGACCTCACGGCCTTCCAGTCTGAATACCAGGATATGATGGAGTTCGTATTGGCCGAACTGACGTTCAGCATCGATCCGGGCCCTCCGCCGACGCTGGTTCCGCTGGCCAGTTTTGAATCGCAAAACGTCGGCGATACCAAGGTGAAAGGGTTCGAATGCTCCGTCACCGGCCAAGGCAAACTGGGCGGCGGCACCCTGTCGTTGCTCACCGGCTACACCTGGACGGAACCCAAATACAAGGAATTCACCAACCGTATCGACGAAGGATCTTCGGTCGATTATAACGTGCTGAAATATCGCTTCCGCAATTCATTCAAACTGGATGCAGAGTATGCCTGGAAAAAATTCACTTTTGGCGGTTCTGTAAATTATAACAGTAAAATGGAGGCAATAGATGCTATCTTTGAGGTAGAAATCATTGAGCCGTTCAAGGCTGTCAAACATTTCAGGCAAAACCACGGCGCTTTCACGGTAGTGGATTTGAGAAGTTCTTATCAATTGACTAAAAATCTGAGAGCCAGCGTATTGTGTGGTAATTTACTGAATGAGGAATACTCGCTTCGACCCGCGTTGCTGGAAGGTCCACGCAACTTCACGCTGCGGCTCGACTGGAAAATTTAAATGGGGAAACCTGTCCCTGCGGGGCATGACTTACGGGTTGTGCTCCGCTCTTTTTAATTGCTATGACCAAATCAGCCTTCCTTTTTTTTGCTTTGGCCTTGAACCTCTGCGCCTGTCAGGCCCCGGAGCGTAAAAGTGCGGACACGCCTCCGGAAAGCACTTCATCCGCGCCGCCCTCATCCGGCTATTATTTCACGGCCGGCAAATCCGAGATGGTAAAAGGCGAATTGCAGGATGGCGACTGGTGCAAAGGCAATTTTTCGGAAAGCGTGGTGGTCAATCCCGATCGGGAGGATTACAACAAACGATGGTTTTATTTGGGCAATGGCATACACAAGGTCATTGTCAGCGGAAGCAAAGGCGCCTCGTCGTTTATGCTCCGCAAGAACGGCGAGCGTTCGGTCGAAGTGCTTACCAGCGCCCAGTTCCCGATGTGTTTGTCGAGCCGCAAGAACTTCGACATTCAGGATTTTTCGACGCAATGGAGCTACGACAATCATGGCGGCGGAATTATTTACAAAACAGGCGTCGTTGCAGACAACAATTGGCCCCGCATCGACATTTATTTACCGCCGGAGGGTTCCTATGGCATGACCGTTTACCGCTGCGTAAATTGCCAATAGTTTTCAGCGAATAATCTATTAATACCCAACCGATTACGAGCACCGTTAACCGCCTTGTCCGCTCTCGCGGACGTCTTTCAAATCTTTTCAAATGATGAAATCCCATTTGATCCTGTTCGTTTTCGCTTTAATGTTTGCCGCCTGCCGGAATAACAACACGCCTAACCAGAAACCGGAAGAAAATGTCGCCACTATCGATACCACCATGGTGGCCATCCCCGACCCGCAGGATTTGCTGGAAATCCTGCGCGGCACCTGGCAAAGCAAATCCGACCCAACGTACCGCATTTCCATCGTCGACGACCAGATTTCGCATTGGTACAACGACCAGTTGAAACAAACCGACACCGTTGAAATCGATGCAAGCTGTGCCGCTGTGAGTTGCTCGGCAGAGGGCCGGCCGGAAGACGGGTGGTGTTTTATTGAAAAATCCTCGGCTGGCGACCAGTGCATGCTGGTGCTGCATTGCAACGGCAAAACCCTGCAAATCAAAGCATTGGGAAGCAATAGCCCGCAACTGGATTTTGTCAAAATCTGATCCTTGTCAAAGTTCCGTCCGGCGGAAAAGGCCTCATTTGTTCTTTCCTCCCTACCTTTGCGCCTCAATTTTTGAACCACAGTTCCATGTTTACCATCAACATCTACCTCCGCTTTGCACTGATTGCTGGCGGCATCATCGGCGGCGCCATTCTGTGGGCTGCATACGGCTTCTGGTACGGTTTCCCTTTTCTGCTCATCGGGATCGTCCTGCTGATCGGATATTTGCTTTTGGGCACCATCCTTTCCACCAATCAGTTGCTCAGCAAAATGCAACTCGATGAAGCAGAGAAACGCCTCAACATGACTTACTTCCCGGGCCTGTTGCTCATGGGCTACAAAGGCGTTTTTTACATGACGCACGGGGCGCTGGCCATGCAGAAAAAAGACATGAATGCCGCGGAGGACTGGTTGAAGAAATCACTGGCGGCGGGCCTGCCTTCCGACAATGAACGCGGTGCTGCCATGCTCCAGCTGGCCGTTGTGTACGGGTCCAAAGGCAACCGAATGGCTTCTGCCAACCAGCTGGCCGAGGTCAAAAAGCTCAATATCACCGAACCCATGCTGAAAGAGCAGATCAAGGAACTGGAGAAGCAGCTCAAAATGATGCAGCAGTCCGTGAATCCCAGCATGGTCGGCATGATGGCCAAGGGTTTTCGCCCGGGCGGCAAACGGCGTCAGCCCCGCGTGCGATAAGCACTGCGGCGACTCAAGACAGGCAGAAGCGAAGGTCAGGTATCGATCAACCGCTCCTGCCTGTTTTTTAAAGCACTGCAGAATGCCGGGGATGCGTACTCAACGCGCCTGTTCCCACAACTCGATTTTGTTCCCTTCCGGGTCCAGTATCCAGGCAAATTTCCCGTATTCCTCAATCAGCGGACCTCCAACAAGCGTTACGCCCGCGGCTTTCAATTCTGCGATCAGTCCTTCGAGGTCGGCGACGCGCAGATTGATCATAAAAGGCTGTTCGGAAGGGTCAAAATAGTCGGTGCTGCGGCGGAAAAAACCCAGAATGGAATACGGCTCCTGATGCGGGTCATCATTCCAGTTGAGTTGGGCGCCCCACTCGTCCATATTGATTCCGAGGTGCGTCTGGTACCATTCGCGGGTCTTGTCCCGATCGCGGCATTTGATAAAGATGCCGCCAAGGCCGGTTACTTTTTGCATGATATAAACAGGGTTTGAGTAGCCAATCAAAATCGAATCTCCCGCAAATGTAATTTTTTGTTTTAAATTAACAAAAGAGACTACACCCATTTCTACTCTTTTTCACCGCAAAGACGCAAAGGCGTACAGAAATTCGCCAAATTTTTGCGTCTTTGCGTCTTTGCGGTGAAAAAGAACACCCGGGAACAGAACTTAATTAAAACATTTTGTATGCCCCGAGTTTATTCGATTACCCCTTCGCGTTAACAATAAGCAAAGCAGATTACGAGCCCCTGCACTTTGTTGCTACATTTGCCCTGCTACGTATGAGCCAAACTACCCAGCAATTCCAGGAAGTCATTGCGCGTTGCCGCGCCTTGTTTTTGAAAAAAACGGTCGATTACGGCACGGCCTGGCGTATCCTGCGCCCGTCGAGCATCACCGATCAGTTGAATATCAAAGCTTTGCGGATAAGAAGTATTGAGGAAAAAGGCGTTCAGAAAGTAGCCGATCCGATCGATGCCGAGTTTGTCGGACTGGTGAATTACAGTGTTTTGGCGCTTATTCAACTCAATTTGCCGGCGGGCTCCCCGCTTCACCTCGACCCTGAAACGGTAGCGCATTTGTACGATGCGCAGATACAGGCCAACCTTGACCTGCTGGAAGCCAAAAACCACGACTACGGTGAAGCCTGGCGCCTGATGAGGGTCAGCAGCATGACCGATCTGATTTTGCAAAAAATCCTGCGAATCAAGCAGATAGAAGATAATTCCGGCCAGACGCTCGTATCGGAAGGCCTGGAAGCCAATTACCGCGACATCCTCAATTACGCCGTTTTTGCACTGATCCGCATGCAGGAATCGGCCGAACAATCATAAAGAACCTTCTCATCGCACTCCTCACTCAACACATCCTCAGGATATGACGACACTTCCTACCCTGATCTTGTCATTTGCACTTGTTGGCCTCGTTTTTACCGCGCTGACGCGGTTGGCCAAACGCACGGACAACCTTTTCTGGACCTTTTTGCAGCATTTCTGCGGGGTCTGGTTTGCTTTTTCCGGGCTGGTCAAAGCCGTCGACCCGATCGGCACGGCGTACAAAATGCAGGATTATTTCCGCGAATTTGAAAACACCTTCTCTGGCCTCGACAATTTTATGAAAGGGCTGGCGCCGCTTTTCCCCTGGCTGTCGAAATACAGCACGGGCTTTTCGATCACGATGATCGTGCTTGAAATTGCGCTTGGCGTGATGCTCATTCTGGGCTATCGCCGCAAACTGACGGTATGGCTGTTTTTCCTCATCGTGGTATTTTTCACGCTGCTGACCGGCTTTACGTTTATGACCGGTTACGTGCCCACGCAAGCCAACTTCTTCGATTTTGCCAAATGGGGCCCCTACATCAAGTCTCAAATGCGGGTGACCGACTGCGGTTGTTTCGGCGATTTTATCCTGCTGGACCCGCGCACCTCGTTTTTTAAAGACCTGGGCCTGATGGTTCCCGCGCTGCTCTTCCTCTTCTGGTCACGCAACATGCACCAGTTGTGGACACCCCGCACACGCAACCTCATCGTAGGCGCCACGGTCGTGGTCTCCTTGTTGTTCTGCTGGCGCAATACCTACTGGGATCTTCCGATGGTCGATTTCCGACCGTTTAAAGTCGGTTCCAACATCCGCGAGCGCAAAGCCCTCGAAGCCGAGGCGCGCAGCAATGTGGAAATTCTGGGCTATGTGCTCGAAAATACCCGCACCGGCGAGGTTGCCAAATTCATGGAACCTGATCCGAAAAAGCCCTATTCCTACGTCAAAACCTATCCGAAAGACCAGGGCTGGCACGTGAAAGATCAAATCCAGACCGAACCTTATATCGAAAAAGACGGTCAGAAGGTGTATATCAAGGAAACAAAGGTCAGTGATTTTGCCGTGGAAGATGGCGAAAACGGCGAGGTGACCGACGAATTGCTCGAAGAAAAAGGCCTTAGCCTCATGATCGTCGCGTTCCACCTCGAAGGCGAAAAACGCGAGGAAACGGTCACCGTCCGCGATACCGTCTGGACCAACGACACCCTCCGCATCAGTGCCGATTCGATCCAGCTCGTTCCGCGTGTGGCCAGCGTAGACGCGCACGAAGAAACCCGCACCACCATCGAGCCCGACCTGGACTACGCCGACGTATTCCGCGCCAAGGTCAATCCTCTGGCCGATGCCGCCACCAAGGCAGGCTGGAAAGTGTATGCCATTGCCAGCACGCCCGACAGCGACGTGAGCGCTGATTTCAAGCAAAAAATAGGCGCTGCCTATCCATTCTACAAGGCCGATGACAAGTTGCTCAAAACCATCACCCGCTCTAACCCGGGCGTGGTCGTGTTGCGCGACGGACAGGTGATCGGAATGTACCACTGGCGGCATTTGCCGGGCGTGGATGAGTTTATCGGGAAATACCGGTAAAACCAACCTGTTTATTCAAACAGAAGGGGCCTTGTACCGCAATACAAGGCCCCTTTCGTTTTTATCCAAACCGTTTCGATGTGTTACAAGCGGTTTTTCTCGATCAAATCCAGCAACTCGTCGCGGTAATTTTTCCCGATCGGAAGCAGTTTAGGTTTGTCTTTTTCCAACACTTCCACCATGTTGCCCTCGATGGCCGTGATCTTGTCCATCGCGACGATATAAGAGCGGTGAATGCGTTTAAAACGGCCCTGCGGCAGGCGATCTTCCAGGCTTTTCATGGTCTGGAGCGTGATAACCCGGCCTTGCAACAGGCGGATGATGACGTAGTCTTTCAGGCCTTCGATGTAAACGATGTCGTCAAAATTGACCTTGACCAGCTTTTTATCCGCTTTTACAAAGAAAAACTCCTGCCCATCGGACGCGGCAGGCGCGGCGGCATCGCGGCTGTTGTTGCCGGCATGGTCGATCGCTTTGTTGACGGCTTTCATAAAGCGGTCGAGCGAGATGGGTTTGAGCAGATAGTCGAGCGCGTTGAGGTCGAAACCCTGAATGGCGTAGTTGGGATACGCCGTGGTAAAGACGACCATGGGCGGCTTGGTCAGCGTTTTGACAAAATCGATGCCTGTGAGCTGGGGCATCTGGATATCGAGGAACATCAGGTCGATATCGTTACTTTTCAGCGCTTCATTGGCTTCCAGGGCGTTGCTGCAGCGACGCACGAGCTGGAGTTCGGGCATTTGGCCGATATAGGTTTCCAGCACATCGAGAGCCAGCGGTTCGTCGTCGACGATGAGTACTTTCAGCATGGTGTTGTAAAGGGCTTTAAGTCTGAGCCTCTAAGGTATAGTCTCCGGGGAATTCTCCCAATTTTTTACTCAGGTCATTTTAAGGTGCAGGGTGACGGCAAAACGATGCGGGTCGTCGTCGACCATCAGGGTATGTTGTTCGGGGTAAAGCAAATTGAGGCGCTGGCGGACGTTGGTCAGTCCGATGCCGCCGCTGCGCGGGTGCTCCTGTCGCGGGGCGTGTTCCGTTTTGCTGTTTTCGATAAAAAACTCCATGTCGTCGCCCGAAACGCTCAATCGGATACGCACGAAACCGCCGCCTTGCACATGATGGTTGAGCCCGTGTTTAAAACTGTTTTCCAGAAACGGCACAAACAGCAGGGGCGCGACCATCTGATCGCTGATATGGCCCTCGGTCACGAAACGGATGTCCGCATTGCCCGTCTGGCGCAGTCGTTCAAGGTCGAGATAGTTGTGGATGTACTGGATTTCCTTCGACAACAACACGCGTTTTTCATTACACTCGTAGAGCATGTAACGCATGATTTCGGACAGTTTCAGCACGATTTCGGGGGCTTTGTCGCTTTTTTTCAGCGTCAGGGCATACAGGTTGTTGAGGGTATTGAACAAAAAATGCGGGTTGATCTGGCTTTTCAGGAAGCGCAGTTCGGATTGCATGGTTTGGGTCACCAGTTGCTGCTTTTCGCGCTGATACCGCCACCAGTCGGTAAATACTTTCAACAGGGTGGAAAAGAGGGTAATGACAATGGCGCCGATAAACAAGACCCCCTGGCTTTCCACCAGCCGCAGCCGGTAATAGGGCAAACCGCTGAATTTCAGGTACAATACCAGCACTTTGATCGGCGTGACAACGGCGCAGGCCGCCAGCACCAAACCCAGGTAAAGCATGACATGCCGCGCCAGGTAATTGGGCACGAGATAACGGATATTCACATACACCAGCACCGCGTAGAAAGCCATGTGTATGAGTTCGTTGGAGATGGTAAACCAGATCGAAACCGACGGATTGTGCCCCAGGGCGACCGCTACCAAAAACATAAGCACCCAGAACAGGCCGTGGTACACCAGCCTGCGGGTCAGTATGCGGTAAATCGCGTCGAAAATTTTCCGTGCCGTCATTCGCCACAAAACAAGTGAATCATCCCCTGAGCCGCTGCGTTTTTCGATAAAAACAAAGGAGCAAAGGATAAAGCGGCGGCCTTGTTCCATCAAGCAGTGTGCGAACCAAATACCGTCGAATACTGTTCGGGGTCGTACTTTTGCACCTGCAAGACATGGTTTACATCACTCGTATCGAACGTTTCAACGCTGCCCACAAGCTCTGGGTCGAAGCCTGGTCGGAAGAAGAGAACTTCGCCGCATTCGGCAAATGCGCCAACAAAAACTGGCACGGACACAACTATTCCCTGCACGTCACCGTCAAAGGATGGCCCGACCCTGTGACGGGTTTTGTGATCGACGTCAAAAAACTCAGCATCATCATTCGGGATGAAGTGATCGAACACCTCGACCACAGCAACCTCAACCTCGACGTTCCGTTCATCCCGAAAGGCATGCAACCAACCACCGAAAATCTTGTTATCCTGATCTGGCAAAGGTTGCACAAGGCTCTTGAAGGCCATGCCTGCCAGTTGCATGCCGTCAAACTTTGGGAAACCGAAACCATCTATGCTGAATACTACGGCGGTTGAAACATGGTCCAATCGCCCCATCTCACAATCGATTCATGGCTTACAAAAAATCCGACCGCTACGACGAAGCGCTGACTGAACAACTTCGGCTGAACTACAACGATATTTTGACAGGCATTGGGGAAAATGTCGGCCGCGAAGGGCTGCTCAAAACCCCCGAAAGGGCAGCAAAAGCCATGCAATTTCTCACCCAGGGCTACGAACAAGACCCGGCTGCGATCCTGCGTTCGGCCATGTTCAAGGAGGATTACAGCGAAATGGTCATCGTGAAAGACATCGAGTTGTACTCGCTTTGCGAACACCACATGCTTCCTTTTTTCGGCAAGGCTCACGTCGCTTATATTCCCAACGGCTACATCGTCGGGCTCAGCAAAATTCCCCGCATCGTGGATGTGTTCGCCCGTCGCCTGCAAGTTCAGGAGCGCCTGACCATCGAAATCAGGGACGTGATTCAGGACACCCTGCAACCGCTTGGCGTGGCAGTCGTGATTGAAGCCGCCCACATGTGCATGATGATGCGGGGCGTGCAAAAACAAAACAGCACGACCACCTCTTCGGCTTTTACCGGCGAATTCAGAAAGGCAGAAACCAGGGCGGAATTCATGAACCTGATCGGCGCCAAACTGCACTGATCAATCCTGCCCGTCGCCCTCGACCCGCTGATAATGCACCTGAACCAGTCCCGACGCAAAGGATTGCGCCGACACCAGTTGCAAAGGCATTTCCGGCACGCCGCCCTGAAAAAGCCGAATACCCTCTCCCAACAGGACAGGAATGGTCGATAAAATAATGTCGTCCACAAGGCCCGCCTGCAACAACTGGCGTATCACCTCCGCGCCGCCGTCGCAAAAAATATGCTTTCCCGGCTGCGTTCTGATTTCGGCAAGCAACTGCGCTACCGGACCCTTGTAAAAACGAAGCGACCCCGCCGGCGGGCGCGGCTGGCTGCTCAGGACATACACGTTTTTGTCGGAATGCGGCAGCGGCACGCCCAGGCTCTGCACTTTTTCGTAAGTTTTTCTGCCTAAAATGACGGTATCGATCTGTTCGATAAAACGGCCGTAGCCATAGTCTTCTCCGGGTGTATCCACACTGGACAACCAGGAAATATCGCCGTCGGGGCGGGCGATATACCCGTCGAGGCTGGCTGCGATATAAAGGTACAAGCGGCGTTTGTGTTGCATGGCACGTTTGACGCAGGGCGCGGCGACAAGGTTGCACGGCTCAAATTTTGATCGCTCGCCACTTCGATGCAACTTTGCCCAATGCCGAAATTCAGCCCCTTATGGCTCTTTTTGCCGCTCACCGCCCTTTTTGTCTGGCAAAATCAAAACAGCCCGTTTTTCTGGGATACCGTGCAACTGGGCTCCAAACACGCGCATTTTTTCTACGAAAATGGCCTGCGCTGGGCGCCGCTGCCCCCTGACATCGACAGTGGCCATCCCCCGCTTTTTGGCTGGCTACTGGCCGCAGCATGGACGCTTTTCGGCAAAACCCTGCCGGTCGGGCATTGGTTGATGTTTCCTTTTCTGGCCGGCAATGTCGTCCTGCTGTGGCGCATCGGCCTCCGGCTCGGCGGCAACGAGTGGGCAGCCTGGCTGCTTCCGCTGGCTTTACTCGACCCGGTGCTGGCCGGCCAAAGCGCCCTGGTCAGCCCCGATATTGCACTGACATTTTTTTTCCTGTTGTCGGTGTCGGGCCTGCTTTATGGCAGACGGTGGTGGGTCGCAGCAGGCGTATTCGGTCTGTGCTGTATCAGTATGCGCGGCATGATGACGGCAGGCGCCTTGTTTGTTTTTGGCAGTTATCTTGTCTGGTCGCGAATGCAAAGAGACAGCCGATTTGCCACGGTTCGTTATTTTTTCCAGTCAACCCTACCCTTTTTGCCAGGGTTCCTGTTTGCAGCCTGGTTTCTTTGGTGGCACCAAAAAAATACGGGCTGGACCGGGTTTCACCCCGCCTCGCCATGGGCGGCGGCTTTTCAGCCTGTCGACCTGAAAGGAATCTTGCGCAATGCCGCCATCCTGGGGTGGCGCTGGACCGACCTGGGGCGCTTCGCAGAGTGGCTTTTTTTATTAATTTTGATTTCCCAAAGAAGGACATTTTGGCGGAGTAAAATGTTTTGGCTCTGGGTTATCCTGACGCTGGGTTTGAGTTTTTCAGCCCTGATCTACCACAACCTGTCGGCCCACCGATATTTTCTGCCGGCCTACCTCGCGTTGCACTTGTTTGTTTTCCAACAACTTGCACAACTATACTGGTCGCTTTTTTTTAAAAAAGCCGCCTTCCCCCTGGTCGTGATCTGTCTCGCCACCGGCAACCTTTGGATTTATCCGCGCGGTATTTCGATGGACTGGGACGCCACGCTGGCCCACTTGCCCTACCATCGGCTCCGCGCCGAAATGGTCGATTATCTCGACGCACAACACATCCCTTTCAGCGCCGTCGGGTCGGCATTCCCCAACCTGAATACGGGTGAAAATCTGTTGCTGAACGGCGACCAGCGTCGTTTTACGGCACTCGACCTGACGCAAAACCAATACGTACTGGCCTCCAACGTGTTCAACGACATCGATGAGGAGGAATACGCGGTTCTGGAGCGCGACTGGCAACTGGTGCGACACACTCGACAGGCCGGAGTCTGGATGGCCCTTTACAGGAAGCGATGACGAGGATTTTTACAGGTTCAACCCGATCAGAACCCCTGTTTTGTTATACTCTTTTCCGTAAAAACTCGACACGACGTCGATACGCAGCGGGCGGAAAAACTTGAAACCAATATTTTCAAACCCGAAAGAAGCCTCCCAATAAGGCAATTTCTGCTGGGAAGCAGGCAACTCCGCCGCCTGGTCGGTCCAATAAAAGTTCAAACCGACCACTTCCTTCCAGTTCAGTTTTCGCACGCCGGGAATTTTGTCGAGCAGCCAGCCCTGCAAATGGTGCTGTACGTGCGCTTCGACAAAAGGCTGGTCCGTGCTGTACGTGTAGTACGGCAGCATGTAAAAACTGCTGGTGTAGTTGGAAGGCAAGCCCAACAGCGTCAGGTTGCCGTTGGCGTGGTGTAAATCCATGAAACCCAGCGATTTTTTCCGCAAAAACATACCCGCAACAACGTTCCAGTCGGTGTACCCGCCCAGTCCCCACGACAGCCGGTCCTGTTTGATCTGGATACTCGCAAAGTCAAAATCGGCGTCGCTGCCCGCAATGCCCGCGATTGCTTTTCGATAGCGGAGATACACGTCGGGCCAGGGCGTATCATCGTAAACCCTGAAATCGGGGTAGGAACTGTAAGTCTGACCAAAGCGGAAACGAGCCGTCACATTCAGGATAAATGCCTGATTCTGAGCGAATGCCGGCTCGTTGGGCCCATCAGGGTTCAGCGGGTCGTTGCTGGTGTAGCGTTGAGCGCCTTTTTTGGTCCAGCTTTCGGAGGAATGATTGATCAACGGTGCGCGGTCGGCAAATTCGGCGCCGGCACGCAGGAAAATCCCCGGGCTGACAAACTGGCTCCACTCGATTCTGCCAAATGCTTTCTCGTAAATTTTCATGTAGTTGCGGCGGTCGAAAAGCGAATAGCTGGAATTCAGCGCCGGGCTGATGGGATCGTCGGGATTGAATTGCTGGGTGAGCAAACCGCCCGAAACTTCGAGATTGGAATAACGGATGCTCTCAAAACGCCGCTGGAGTCGCAAGCCGCCACGGAAACGTTTTTCCGAAAATCCGTAATTCAGCGTACCCTCGGCGCGCCAAAAACTGGTTCGGCGCTCGCCTTGATACTGACTGAACTCCGGACGCACATTGAGCACCCAGCCCTGAACGGTGTTAAACTGTATCCATTGCAGGGCCGGCGGGTAGGATACCGTGGTTTTTTTATAAGAATTGCGCCAGGTGTAGCCGAAGATCAAGTTGTTGAGTTTGAACTTGTTATTCTTCCTGTCCAGACTATCCTGATAGGGTTTGGACTCCCAGATTGTCTTGAGGCTGTCTTTTTTCACATAGTCGCGCGATTCCTCGGCGGTCAACGGCACGGGCCGCACGCTTTCCCAGTAAAGACTGTCGCGGGTCGGGGCAGCTGTCTCGATTTTAAAGGTTTCGCGGGTAAAAAAGTCGTTCGAGTAGTCGGGTTTGATGTTGTAGTTGGAAAAAACGCCGTTGAACAAACCCTGAATTTTGAACCCGAACACCTCGAATTTGAAAGTGGTCCGTTGGGATAGCAGGAGCCACTTGTCGGGACGTTCCACGGGCACAAATTCCTGCACGATGCGCAGCGTATCGAGCACAGGTTGTTTGATGGCATCGCCGGTCAGGGCAAGATCGACGCCGGCGAGGTTCCACCATTCATCGACGACGTACAAATCGCCGGAGAAAGTCGGGTCGCCGCTGCGCCGCGGGATGACGCTGATTTTGTAAATATCGTAGCCGTTCTCATCCTTGTAACGTCCCAACAGCTTGAAATTGTAGTAGTTAAACGCATTATCGGCCAGGGGAGAAAGGATTTCCCGTTCAATTTCGATCCGTTCGTCGTACAAATTGAAGTCTGTGTACGTGGCGCGGTTGAGGCTGAAACCATTGTCGCGACCGCTGACCTTGCTGGAGATCATCACTTCCCGCGTGCGCTCGGGATTGCTCTGAACGTAGAGTTGGGAGACCGACTCGGAGAGGTACAACACCCCCGTCCGGTTGGTATCGAGGATGCCCCCCATGTCGCCCACTTCTTCGCCGAGGATCTTTTTGGGGGCGTCAACCAGTTTGTGAAATCCCTTGATATAGACGTTGCAGGAATAATCGGGCACCCTTGTTTTGTAATAACTTCGCCGTTCGATCACTTTGCGCATAATCCCGACGGCGGGGTCTTCGGTTGTAATCGTGACCTCGGAGAGTTGCAGATCGCTGGGCTCCAGCCGTACGTCACGCTTCAAAGGACCTTTTTCAATAACGACGCGCTCGATTCGTTGTTTGTAGCCAATGTATTGATACACAACCTCATATTCACCGGGAGCGAGTGGAAGCCGGTATTCTCCGTCGGCGTTGGCAGTGGTTCCGGTCGTACTGTTGCGTACGTAGACGGAGGCAAAGGGCAAGGGTTCGCCGTTCTCGTCGAGTACTTTACCCGTCAGCTGGGCAAAGATTTGCAGAGGCAAAAACAGCAATAAAAACAGGCTTAATTTTGGCAGGATTGTCTTCATGGCGAATGTTTAAAGGTCAAAAATCATGGCGGTTACACAAACGGCATAAATATGAAAAGGGTTTAAAAGGACTTTAACCCATTTTTTAAAAATCTTAAAGCCGTTCATTTTTCCCGAATGTATCAGCAAGGATGACGCTTTTATCTCGTTTTCAGACTTTTATCAACCAACACGACCTGCCTTTGCCCGGCGGGCAACCGGCCTTGCTGGCGGTCAGCGGCGGGCTGGATTCGGTTTGTCTGATGCGATTGTTTCAAGACGCCGGATGGCCATTTTTTGTTGCACACGTCAATTTCAGGTTGCGGGGCGCCGAATCCGACGAGGACGAACGTTTCGTACAACAACTTGCGGAACGGGCCGGGGCGGCTTTTTATGTAAAAAGGTTCGAAACGGAAGCCTATGCCCGTCTAAACGGGTTGTCTATCCAGATGGCTGCCCGGCAGTTGCGCTACCAATGGTTTGAAGAACTTCGGGAGACGGTCGGGGCAGGCGTCATTGTAACGGCCCATCACCTCAACGACAGCGTCGAAACGGCGCTGATCAACCTCAGTCGGGGCAGCGGACTGCGCGGACTGGCAGGTATCCGGCCGTATCAGGAGCATCTTGTCCGGCCTCTGCTGTTTGCTACCCGCGAAGAGATCGAAGCCTTTGCCCGCGAAAAAGAACTGGCCTGGCGGGAAGACAGCAGCAATGCCAGCGATGATTATACCCGCAATTTTATTCGCCAGCACATTCTGCCCCGGTTTCTGGAATTGAACCCCGGCTTTTTGCACACGACTGAACGAAGCCTGGAAAAATTCAGAGGCGCTGCCGACAACCTCCACTTTCTGCTTTCGGCGCTGATGAGCAGCCCCGATGGCGAGACTTATTTTATTGACAAACAACAACTTGCAGCGCTACCCTCCCCTGCCGAGGCCTTGCGCAGTTTGCTCAAACCTTTTGGTTTCAGCGCCGAACAAGCCCGGCAAATTGCAGCCCATCTGCCCGAAACAGGTCAGGAATGGACCGGCAATGCAGGCGTTCGGCTTTTCAACGAACGCGAATCCCTGACCATCACACAGGCAAAAACCCTGCGGTCCGCCGTGCGAATCGAGGCCGACGACCTCATGCGCACCCTGCCCGATGGCTCCAAACTGGTGCTCACCCCTGCCCTGCCCGCTCCCCCCTGGCCCGATGGCCATTCGGTGGCGCTGGTCGATGCCGACCAACTCCGTTTTCCCTTACTTTTGCGCCCCTGGCAGCCTGGCGACGTGTTTCAACCCCTGGGGATGGAAGGCCGCCACCAGAAAATCCAGGACTTTTTTACCAACAACAAAGTGGCTCGGCTGGACAAGGAAAAGGCCTGGGTGCTTGCCGATGCCTCGGGCGCCGTGGTCTGGCTGCTCGGCTGGCGCCCCGACGAACGTTTCAAAATCACCAGCCAAACCCGTAAGGCCCTGAAAATCAGTTGGCTGAACGACCAAGCCTGAACCGAATCAATATCTATCCTGTTGCGACGTCAATTATCCATATTTGTCTTTCCACTGCGCTTGCTCGCGTTCTGGTTCCTGTTTTTTGCGGTTTTCCGCCTGTGGTTTATCAGCTGGTTTCATGATCGATGGCCGGAAGAAGCGCCGTTTTCTCCCTGGGCCGCCTTGTGGCACGCCTGGCCGCTCGACCTCAGTACGGCGGCTTACCTGATGGCGATCCCCGTTTTGTTGTGGGGCATCGGAATGGCCCTGGGCTATCGGGCCAGGCATTTTTCAGAACGCGCAATTCTTGGTTACAATGTCCTGATTTTCAGTATTTTAATATTTGTTTTCGGGGCCAATATTTTTCTCTACGAAGAATGGCACACCCCCCTGAACAACCGAGCCATCGCCTATTTCAAAACGCCGGCCGCCATGCTGGATTCGATGTCGCTGATGTTCAAACTGGGTTGTCTGGCAGCCTACATCCTTTTTGCCTGGTTGTGGTGGCGGATTTACAGGGCTGTGGTCGGCCTGAGGCTCTACCCGCCGAGTCTCACCCGCTGGCATGCCTTGTGGCTGCCGGCTATGCTGGCCTTACTGATGCTGGCGATTCGCGGCGGGCTCGGCGTAATGCCGATCAATGAGAGCGCCGTGTATTATTCCCCGCACCTGTTCAACAACCACGCGGCGACCAATACCTTCTGGCACCTGGTGCACAGCCTGGTAGAAACCCGCTCGACCAAAAACCACTTTCGGTTTATGGACGATAATGAGGCTCAAAACCTGTTTGACCGACGGATAAACCGCCCCGACAGCGAGCCCGCACTGCACAACTGGTGGCCCGACAGCACGGACACGAAACCCAATGTGGTCTTCATCATCATGGAAAGCATGACGGCGCAGGTGATCGAAGAACTCGGCGGGCAGGCTGGCGTATGCCCCAACCTCAGCGCGCTCATCCGCGAAGGCATTCTGTTCGACAGCGTGTACAGCAGCGGTTACCGAACCGACCAGGGCCTCGTGTCGGTGCTGGCCGGCTACCCTGCGCAGCCCGACCAGTCGATCGTGCTGCTCGACGACAAAGCCGCTACCCTGCCCTCTTTGCCCCGAATGCTGCGCGATTCGGGTTATTCGACCCTGTACGTGTACGGTGGGGAACTCACGTTTGCCAACATCGGAGTATGGCTCACCCACCAGCGGTTCAATACGATCCTTTCGGAAAAAGATTTCCCTTCGGAAGCCAAAACCCAGCGATGGGGCGTGGACGACCATCACATGTTGCAGCGCTCCATCGGGGAAATTGCGAACCTGAAAACGCCGTTTTTTGCGACGCTGATGACCCTGAGCCTGCATCCGCCGTACGATGTGCCCTTCGAAAGTCGCTGGAACGGCGCGACCGACCCGGAAAAATTCCGGCACTCGGCGGCTTTTGCCGACTACGCCATCGGCGAATTTTTCAAAGCCGCACGGCAACAACCCTGGTACGACAATACCCTGTTCGTCCTCGTAGCCGACCACGGCAACTCCATGCCCGGCGGGCTGGGGATGGATCAGCCCGAATCGAGGCATTTGCCGCTGATCCTGTTTCATCCGCATCTCGACGCAGGGTGGAAAGGCAAACGGATATCGCTTTACGCCAACCACCATGATATTCCGGCTACCGTCGGCGAAATGCTGGGTTTCAGGGAATATCCTTTGCCGTGGAGCCGCAACCTGTGGTTTTGGGAAGCTGGAAGTCAAAAGCAGGGAAATCGCTTTGCCAGGGGCTTTGCCTATTATGCCAATGAAAATGGATTGGGATGGATTGATCCGTCGGGAAAAGGGTTCTACCGCTTTCAGGATCGCGAATGGCAGTTCTACGGATCTCCGCTCGACAGTTCGGCTCAATCGACCGCAAAAGCTTATTTGCAGACGCTCTACGGGGATTTTTTAAGGCGCTAAAAAGAAAAACCGCCTGCGCCATTACGGCAACAGGCGGCACACCTAAAAAACCTATTCAAAACAAAACCCTTTTAATTTTTTCGGAGAAACCGGAGCCGGTTTTGAAATTCCGATGGGCAAATTTAAAATAGTAGGAGCGGCTTACGCAAGCTTTTTGCAAATAGTTGTCAAAAAAAATATTTTTTCAGTGCGGGGAATGCAGGGCGAGCGCGTTGCCTTCGGTGTCGTTGAAAAAGGCCATGTAACCGATCTCTTCGGAAATCAAGCCTTTAGACATGGTGACCTGGCCGCCGGCGGCTTCAACTCTGGACAAAACGACGTTCAGGTCATCTCCGCCGTTGAGATAAATTTTGGGGCCGCTGGCGCCCGAAGGTTGGTACCCGTCGCCGATACAGATGGCGCCGCCGACACTGTCTTGCTGTTGTTCATAGAGCAAGATCCCCATTTTGACGGGGCCCATTTCCATGACGGGCATTTGGTAGTCGAAAATTTGTTCGTAAAACTTTTTGGCGCGCTCAAAATCGAGCACCGGGATTTCAAACCAGTTGATGGCGTTTTTAACTAGATTCATAGCTTAACAGATTGTGTTGGTGAAAAAGGATCTTTGCATTGCTTGCGCGACACAAAATTAAACAAAGTGTTTTTAAATTAAACAATTTGTTTCTTAAATAAGAAAATTATTCTTCTCTACATTTGCCCATACCCGTCGCACAGGCGACACTACCCTTGCTTGAACTATATTTTTCACCAACGGAATCACCCAGTTATCTGATGAATCGAGAAATACACCAGTGGTACTCCCCCCGATTGAACAAAAACATGGAAGTTGCCATGTACGGCCATTATGGCTTTGCGCTGCTGTTGTTGCCGACTGCCGCCGCTGATTTTCTGGAATACGAGCGTTTTCACCTGATTTCCGTGCTCGAACCCTACATCGACGCGGGCAAGGTGAAGGTTTTTTCTATCAACAGCATCAACTCCGAAGCCTGGCTCAATAACCGTATGCACCCGCGCCACAAGGCCATCCGCCACCAGCAGTTCAATGCTTATGTGGAGGAGGAGGTCGTGCCGTTTATCCGCATGCATACCAGCCCCGATACCTCGATCATTACTTCGGGCGCTTCGCTGGGGGCCTTGCACGCCGCCAATCTGTACCTCCGTCGCCCCGACCTGTTCAACGGCACCATTGCTATGTCGGGCGTGTACGACCTGACGACCTACACCAAAGGGTACTATGATGAAGACGTCTACTTTAACTCGCCCTGTCATTATTTGCCGGGCCTCAATGACGATTATTTCCTGCCGCGCCTCCAGCAGGCACGCCATATTCATATCCTGACCGGTTCCGGCGATTACGAAGATCCGGAAGGCTCCAAACGCCTGTCGAACATCCTGGCTTCGAAAGGTATCCCGCACGAACTCGACATCTGGGGTCCCGATATGCGACACGACTGGCCAACCTGGCGCGCCATGTTGCCCTACTACGTCGCCAGCAGGTTTTAAGTCAAAAAACAAGAGCCATCCCGATTACGGATGGCTCTTGTTCTTTTTACCTCAATACCTCAGCACGACAAATTCGGTTCGGCGGTTGAGTTGGTGCTCCTGCTCCGTGCAGTTGACCCCGTCGCGGCAGCGGTTGCGCAACTGGGTTTCGCCGAAACCTTTGGCGGCAATGCGCTTCCCGCTGATCCCCTTGTTGATGATGTAAATGGCCGCAGATTCGGCGCGTCGCTGCGAGAGCAACTGGTTGTAATCGTCGTCGCCACGGCTGTCGGTGTGCGAGCGGAGTTCGATTTCCAGCGTGGGGTTGAGCCGCATGATCTCGACGATTTTATCCAGTTCTTTGGCAGCGTCGGGGCGGATGTTCGATTTGTCGTAGTCGTATAAAATGGGCTTGAATTTGAAGCCGCTGATACTCAGGTTTTCGTCGATGACATTCACTTTTTGCAGTTCGATGACGTCGATCGAAAGGAACAGTTTGACGTAGAGCGTCGTCGTTCGGTCCAGGCCTTTGGTGGTGGCGGTCCCGATGGTGGTAAAGTACCCGTCTTTTTCCCCAAGAATTTGATAATCTGTCTTTTGTGCCAACTGGAAGGAGAAATTCCCCGAAGCATCCGACAGCATGGAATCTACTTTCATGGTTTTCAGGTCGGTCAGTCGAACCAGCACGCCGGGCACCCCGGTTTTTGTTTTTCCGTCGAGGCACTGGCCGCGCAGGGTGAAACGCGGGTCGTTGTGTTCCAGTTCGGCAAACAGTTTGTCGCCGGGTTGCAAGGGCCCTGCATCTTTCTGCACGGTGTTGGTGGCAATGCCGTTTTTGACGCCCTTGATCTCGTATTTTCGGTTGGGCTTCACGGGCACGACGCATTGGCCCTGGGCATTGGTAGTGGCGGTGACGACATCGCCGCTGCTGAGGTCGCGCACTTCGACATCCACACCCGGCAGGGGGATTCGGGTGAATTTATCCACCACCTGCACCGTCATTTCGTTGGCGGGGCGCAGTTGTTTGAAGGCGTAGATGTCGTCCGTGCCGTTGTCGTTGTTGCGATTGCTGGCAAACCAGCCCTCCGTTAGGTCGCCTTTGCAGATCAGGCTGAAATCGTCGAAAGGTGAATTGATCGGAAAGCCCAGATTTTGCGGCGATTGCCAGGCCCCGTTCTCGTATTTGGAGAGAAAAAGGTCGAGCCCGCCAATACCCGGGTGCCCGTCGGAGGCAAACACAAGGCTGCCATCTTCGGTCAAAAAAGGCCACAATTCGGCGCCGGGCGTGTTGATCACCTGACCCATCGGTTGAGGGTCCGACCACACACCGCCCGTTTTCCGGCTGATAAAAAGGTCGAAGGAGCCGGTCGTTCCGGGCCGGTCGCTGGCGAAAATCAGGGTTTGGCCGTCGCGACTGAGCGTCGGGTAACCGCTGTTAAATTCTTTCGAATTGAAGGGCAGGTTGCTGCCGATCCGCCATTTTCCGCCGTTCAGGGCAGCTTGTTGCAAGCTGAGGTAGAGCACGTCGCCCTTGCCTTTGTTCTGGCTGTTGCGGGTAAAAAACATCGTCTGCCCGTCGGTCGAAAAACAGGCTGCTGCGTCGTGGTAGGCGCCGTTGACATCCCCGCGCAAGGGTTCCGCCTGTGCAACGCCCTGTCGGGCGAAATACAAGCCGGTAAAAGATCGCCCGGAGCCGGCGTCGTTGCGGTCGCCCGCGCCTTTTCGGTCGGAGCTGAACACCAGTCCGTCGGCATACCAGGCCGGCGCGAATTCGGCGGCGTCGGGCGTGTTGAAGGGTGCGGGGCGCAACTCGAAACGACCCTCATTTTTATAAAAAAGCTCCATGTCGCGCACGGCCTGGCGGAGCGCAAGCCCGCGCGGGTCGCCCGGTTTGCTGTCCAGAAACTGCTGGGCCTGCCGGTCGGCGGCATCGCGTTGTTGGGTGCAAAGCAGCATTTGAGCGTAATAAAGGCGGTTGTCGGGGTTGCCGAAGGGCGACTCCACCACTTTGGCATACCATTGCACCGCGTTTTTGTATTGCTGGGTGAGGCGGTAACAATGGGCCAGTTTTTCCTCGGCCTCGGGGTTGGCGCCCTCGTCGAGCACTTTGAGGTACCAGTCGATGGCGCGGGCGTATTCGAAATGATCGTATGCGTCGTTGGCTTTTTCAAGGTTGCGCTGGGCGAAGAGGCCCAGGGGCAACAACAGCCAAAGAACAAAACCTAACTTTTTCATTTTCAACAGGTTTTAATGTTTCAAAAAATCAGAATCGCCCGGGATTGCGCCGCACGCCGGTGACGCGGAGGTCGTTGATGAAATTGTACCCGACCATCAGTTCGTGCGTGCCGTCGGATACCTTGCGGATGGGCGTGATGGTGTGGTCGAAGGCGTAGGCGACCGAGAGCCGCTTGTTGATCGGCACTTCGATCATGATCGACACCGCGTCGTTGGTGCGGTAGGAGGCGCCGAAAGCGATGACGTTGTTGAACCAGACATTCAGGTTGATGTCCGCTTCAAGCGGGGCCGAGGGCTGGTATTTGAGCAACAGGGAAGGTTTCAGGTCGATGCGGTTGTCGAGATGAAACACGTAGCCGGTGTAGGCATTCAGGTGCATGCGTTGAATACCGCTGCCGATGGGCGTGAAATTCAGTCCGTTGTCCCGTTTGTCGAAGGCAAAAAGCGTGGGCATGGACACGCCCGCAAAAAAATCGGGGGTGTACCAGTAAACGCCCACCCCGACATGCGGCACCACGCCCTGCACGTCGCCCGAGCTGTACACGGGATCGCCGTTGTCGTCGAGAATGGCCGAGCCGAGCAGGGATTTGTAGTAAAAAGCGCCCGCTTTGAGGCCCAGGGACAGGGTTTGGTCTTTGTCCAAACGAATGTGGTAGGCGTAGTTGGCCGACAAATGGGTCATTCGGTCGAGGCCGATCTTGTCGTGCATGAGCGAGAAACCGAGCCCGGCATTTTGCCGCCGACCCACCATGCCTTCGGCGCCGAGGTAAATGGTTTGCGGCGCGCCTTCGAAACCCAGCCACTGGGTGCGGTAGAGGGCGTTGGAGGTCCAGTAACCGTGAACGCCGCAATAGGCCGGGTTGCCGAACAGGTACATGCTGTTGAAGGTGTTGCGGGTAAACATGGCGTCCTGCTGGGCCGTCAAAGGCAGGGAAAGCAGGAAAAGAGCGGAAAGGAAAAGTATGTTTCGCATGGCGATAGTTTGCTTGATGAGGAGGAAAATCGGGCGGGGGCCTCTTCTTTCCCCCGCCCATGAAAAAGCCGGTATGGTCAGTAATTTCACCCTTTGCGCGCCATTTTTACCGCTAAGGCGCGAAGTCGCGAAGGGTTCGCGAATTTCTTCGCGCCTTAGCGCCTTAGCGGTAAAAATGGCGGGTAGGCTCACCTTTTTTATTGCCGGCGCAGGTCGACGAAACCCGACATGGAGGCGCCGCTGTCGTGAAGGGTGAGCAAGACGAAGTAGGTGCCCTGCGGCAGTTCGTTGCCTTGTTCGTTAGTGCCATCCCAGCTGTTGTCGTACTGATCTTTTTTCCACACGACGTTGCCCCAGCGGTTGTACACGGTCAGTGTGACCTTGTTGCAGCGGTCGATTCCTTTGATGACGTAGGTGTCGTTGAAACCGTCGTTGTTGGGCGAAAGCCCCGTGGGCAACACGATATTCGAGGGATAACAGCAGCAGGTCGGCGGACAAATGGAGTCGAAGCAATTGGGCACGGCGATGGTGTCGAGGGAGCTTTCGTAGCAACAGGTGTCGCCCATCAGGTAGCGGAGGCGGTACTGGAACACCAGGAAATCCTCCGTCATCGGGAACGGCGAGGCATCGAAACAAACCGTCAGCCGGATGCTGTCGCCCGAGTTGAGGGGCGGCAGCGGGAACGTCCCGCCGGAGCCGTTGAAATCGATGTGCGCGCCGCTGATTTCGAACAGGTCGAGGTTGGTCGCGCCGAAGGGTATCGACGAGGTGTTTTTTACGGTAAAGGTGTAGCAGTACATGCTGTCGCTGGGCGAGCATTCGAGTTGCTGATCGCTCACTGCCAGACATTCGTTGTCAATCTGCGGACGGCAATCGTACACCAGCGTATCGGTGCAGGCGAGGCTGTCGTTGCCTTGTATGTTTTGCGTAAACCATTTTACCACAATACGTTGCGGCGCTTCGGACGCCTGGTCGATATCGTCGAGGCAAAACTGGACGAGGTCCATCGTCGTACCTTTGGGGATGTAGTTGGCGCCGTTGAGGCCAAAACTCAGGCTCACAGGCGTGGAAGCCGTCACGTTCCAGTCGCTGGCATTCGGGCCGCCAAGGGCATGGTAGCCGAACTGCACGCCAGGCGTCAGGATGTCGATTTCAAATTTGTGGAAAAACTTGTAGCCGCAGTCGTTTTCAACGTCGAGGCTCCAGCAGCACTGGTCGTCCTGACTGACATTGATCGGGCTGGACTGCAAGTGAATGGAGCCGCAGGGATCGCAGCAAGGTTGCAGCACCACTTTGTACGGGTCTTCATTGTGGCAACACGAAGTCGGGCTCATCAAGCCGATCGTGAGCGTCAGGCTGGTCGGAGAAAGAATCGGGACCAGACTGGTAAATTTGACGCACAGCGGCCCCGAGGTGGCATTGTCGGGCAAAGCCGGCGAGAGCGGAATCACAATGGAAGGCAAGTGGTTGCTGGCATTGCAGGCGCTGAATCCGAACGTCACGGGATCGGCAAGGTTGTCGAGCGTCACGTGCGTGGCGGTAAACCCGCTGTGGTTGGTCACCTGGAAACTCACGATGTACTCGTACGGATTTTCCGGGTTGCACACCACCTGACCGGCCGAAACGGTGACGCAAGGCTCGTCGACCACGGGCTGGCATTGCCGCACGATCGTGTCGCTACACACCGGCATGAATCCCTGACCGCCCGGCGCCGGGGCATACCAGGTAAATACCAGGATTTGCGGCGCGGTCGTATTCGGACGAGCGGGTTCGAGGCAGAAATTCAGAACGCCCGGGTAATCGCCCTGCGGGATGGCATGGCTGCCTGTCGGCGATTGAATCGAAATCGGGAGCGAATTGGGCCCGGGAGCCGTCGGCGACCACCCGAAGGGCGCGCCGGCCGAGTAACCCGTGGCAAATACCCAGTCGCCGTTTACCGTGGCTTCCATGTAAGCGATCGGCACACTTTGATGGTTGTGCAGATCGATGGCATAGCAGCACTGGTCGCCGCCGAGGTCATTGACCGTCACGCTGAGTGAGTCGCAGTTGGCGTTGCCGCCGCAGATCAGGTCGTAGTCGTTGTTGGGCCCCAGGTCCGTGCCATCGGGGGCGCTGCCCAGGGTTTTATCGGGCAGGAGTTGAATATTCCCGCCGGCATCGGTGATGGTGAAATGGGCGGTAGCGGCAAAATCGAAGCCGCCCAGGCCCGTGTTGAGCGCCGAAAGGTTGCCCGTGTTCAGGGGGAAACAATATTGCGTACCCGAAGTCAGCAAGGGGCTGTTGAACTGGGCCAGCGGCGTGCCATTTTGGTAAATGGTCAGGTCGATCTGGCAATCGCCCGTAGTGGAGCCATTATCAGGCAGCGTATAGTTGAAACAAATCTGGCCCGGCAGCCCGCAGGTGTCGGAGTTGGCCGGATCCATCTGGAAACTGCCCGAAGGGTCGCCGTAGCAGTCGAGGCAAAGGTTGTCGATGTACGTATAGCCGGCATGTGCGCCGGCCGTGCAATCCCTGTTGTAAAAAACCAGGGTCACGCTGCTGTTGACCATCGAATCGAGCGGGATTTCGACGCAGGACCAGATTTTGTACACCCACTGGTTGTTGTATTTGACCACAAAATTGTCGGCGGTGGTCGCAAACAGCATGTTGGAGCCGTTGCCGAGGTTGACCAAGTGGCTGTAGTCATGCGAATGCGTGTTGTCGTACAAGCCTACCTGAAACAGCGGAGTAACCGTACTTGGCGCACCGTTGGCATGGGTAAAATCGCCGACGTAGGCGTACCAGAAACGCAGGTATTTGTCGCCCGGGTTGACGAAAAAGGTTTTGCTGATCGACTCTTCGCCGTAGCAGGGCGCCGCGTTGCCCAGGCGGAGCGAATAATTGTTGACGGACGGGTAAGGCGGCACGGTCGACAAGGTCGTAATGATCGGATCGGTACCCGCCGCTACGATCGTCTGGTTGCCGTCGTTTTGATAAATGTTGGTGTTGGGGGAAAAGCCGTTGGTCGAACTGAGCGGATAACAGCCCGTGCTGGTACTGAAATTACCATACTTGCCGCTCCATTCGGAGGGGTCGATCGACCCGCTTTCAAAATTGCCGTTGCCGCACATGGTGTTTGGGTTCTGGGCGAACATTGGACCGGCAACAAGCGTGAGCAGTGCGAATAGAATGTTTTTCATCGTTTGAATATTGGCAATAAGGTTCCACCCGGCCCTGTAGCCGGTGAGCCCAGGCCGGGCGGAACGCAGGTTTACGTGTGTGTTGAAATCGAGGAAACCCTCAGGAGGCAGGCCGTTCAGTTTTCACTGGTCCACGACGACATTTTCCATTTTTCCACCTCTCTCAACTCGTCATCGAGATTGGTATCAAAATTAAAAGCATTGATGTTCCATTGTGTGTCAGGGCGATACCACAGAAAACGAAAGGCAATGGCCGTGCGATCGGTTCTGACCAGGTAGGTAATGGTCATCAGACGATCACTGATGTGCGCAGAAGAAACCAGGTCGAATCCGTAGATCTGACCGTTCATAGCTTTTGAAAAATAGGGTTCCCCGGTAAATTTCAATTTCTGAATTTCCTTGGCGTCCATCCATTTCGTGCCGCCGAACACCGAATCTACAAACGGAACAAACCCGTTTTGCATAAAGACGTTCATGAAGTCTTCGGTACGGGCAAGCGGTTCGTTCAGGGTTTGGGCTTTCGCCGACGTCAGGGTGATCAAACTGGAAAAGACGAGCACAAGGGTCATAAGTGAAATGACAGGCTGCTGAAACTTGATTTTCATGGTATGATGGTTGTGAAGTAACAAATACACCCTGTTATCCTCCGACCTGTTTTTTTGTTACCCCCGGCGGCATTTTTTTGCGACAAATCCCGCATGCCCTTACTTTCACCGCCACAAACCATCTTTCATTTTATTGACTTTGCGCGCTTATATCTTGTTTATCAGCCTCTTTCTCGGCCTCGACCGCCTGCATGCCGGTCAGGTCGACACCCTGGAAATCAACAGCCCCTCGATGCACAAGGCCATCAAATGCCTCGTCGTGCGGCCCGACACTTATACTTTTTCCCACGCCCCCTACCCCGTGCTTTACCTGCTGCACGGCTGGAGCGGCAATTTTGCCGCCTGGCTGACCGACGCCCCTCAACTGCGCCAGCTGGCCGACACCTACCAGATGCTGATCGTGTGCCCCGACGGCGGCTACGACAGCTGGTACCTCGACAGCCCGGTGGATTCGACCGTGCGCTACGACACCCATATCACCCGCGAAGTGGTCCCTTTTATCGACTATTATTACCATACCCGCCGCGACCGCGAAGGCCGCGCCATCGCGGGACTCAGCATGGGCGGCCACGGCGCCTTGTCGCTGGCTTTCCGGCATTCCGATCTGTTCGGCGCGGCAGGCAGCATGGCAGGCGGGCTGGATTTACAACCTTTTCGCAAAAATGACTGGGATTTGGAAGGAGTGCTCGGCAACCCGATCCAATACTGGGAAAACTGGAAATCGAACTCGGTCGTCAACCTGATCCCGCTGATCGAAGGCGTGCCGATGGACCTGATCATCGATTGCGGCGATGGCGATTTTTTCCTCAAAGCCAACCGAAAAATGCACAGCCGGCTGCTGAAAGCGGGGATTCCGCACGAATACACCGAGCGGCCCGGCGAGCACAATGGCGACTACTGGGGCAATGCCATTGATTACCAGGTGCTGTTTTTTCACAAATTCTTCGAACGCACGGCTCAAAAACAGTTTTAAAATCGCCGGATATCCACCTCGGGATCGAGCACGGCGCCATGCAGCAGGTGGTCGGCCAAATGCTGCGCCCAGTACGGCGCCAGCAAGGCCCCCTTGGTGCCCAGGCCGTTGAACATCGCGACCCTCGGGTGATGCGGGCTCCGCCCCAGAAAAGGCCGGCGGTCTTTGGTGGCCGGGCGAACGGCAGCGCGATGCGCGACAATGTCATAAGGGACGGCCAGCATGTCGGCGAGGCGTCCTTGAAGAATGGCGCGTTCACCGTTGGTCGGCAATTCATCGTCGAAGGTCCAGTTGTACGTGCCACCCGCCCAATACAGGCCATTTCCCAGCGGCGCGATCAGGGCTTCTTTTTTGACCATTTCCGTGGGTAGTTCGGCCATAGAGGCGTCTGGAAAGCGGATATGGAAGGCTTCGCCTTTCACCACCTGCCAGCCCAGGCCGGGGAAATACGGGTTGTGCATGGCCCGCCAGCCCTCGCAAAACACGATTTGATCGTAGTCACGGAGCCAGTCCTCCATCTGGCTGTAATCGATGCTGGCAACAGAGAAGAGGCCTTCATCCTGCCATTTTTGGCGAAAAGCCGACAAAAGGGTCGAAAAATCGACCCGCACGCTTTTGCGGATAAATCCGATTTGAAAACGTGGATGCAGATAAGGCGACCAGGCGCCGGCATCGGGGCGTTCGCCGAGCCAGTCGGCGTAGTCGGGCAAAGCGCAGCGCGCGGCCCAATCGTTGCTTTCCAGATGGGTCGGCAGCAGTCGGAGAATGGGCGTCTCATGCCAGAATTTGGTCTCGAGATACTGCTCCAGTTCGCTGTAAAACTGCTTTGCCGCGGGCCAGAACGTCTCCACGCCCCAGGATTTCACATAACGTTTGCCGGTGACCGGATTGATAATGCCGGCGGCCACCGACGACGAACTGGTAGGCTCGTCGGCATCGATTAAATGAACCTGGGCGCCCCTTTGACGGAGCGCCCAGGCCATAGTCGTGCCGGCGATGCCCTGCCCGACAACCAAAAAGTTTTTCATTTATAACGGCGACGTACCAGTTTGATAAAGTTGCGCGCTGTTTCGAGGTGTTTTTTCTCGGTCCAGTGGTAGCGCATCACGCAGTTTTCGAGCAAATAATGCTTCGCCTGGTCGAAACTGGTGTAGCTGTTGAGCGCGGCGATTGCGGTTTCGAAAGCCTGGGCATCGCCCCCGAACAGTTCGCGGGTGAGCAGCAGGCGGTCGTTGAGGGCAATGGCCTTGCGGAGGTCCGCTACGGGCAATTCGGACAGTTTTTCGGACAATTCCTTGGCCTGTTTTTGTTCGAAAAGGGCCTCTGCTTCGGGCGGCAAATGGTGGCTGCCGTGGTGCGCCACGTGCGGACGAGCAGGTTCGGGTGTGGGCGACGGAGCGGCAGGGGCGGGTTTTTCTTCCACCACGGGCGGCGCCGGCGGAGCAGGCGGGACCACAGGCTCCGGCGGGCGCGCGACGACCGGCGGCGGGGGATCGGGCACGACGGGCGGTGGCGGTGGCGCCGGGGCAGGCGGAGGAGGAGGATCTGCGGGTTTGGGAGCGGGCGTTTCGGCTGGCGGCGCCACGACGGGCCGACTGGGCGCGACAGGCTCCGCTTTGGGCGCCGGCGGCACTGGCGTCGGGGTTGTCTTTTCGGTCAGATAGGCATCGTAAAATTCGCGGATGTACGACATCATGATGTCCACATCGATCCGGGCGATATTGTCCGGATCTTTGGCCATCCGGGCAAATTCGCGGTTGATTTTGTCGAGGTAAACCTTGGCTTTCAGTAAATCCATGTTTTCGTTGTTCGTGCTACGTAGTGATCGGATCGGTCCCGAACCCCGGGGAGGTGATTAGAGTATGTTGGGGGTTTTCCTGCATGCTCTTATTTTCACGGCGAATTTCAAAAAGTTCGGCCAACTTCAACCTGTTTTTTCTCACTTTTTATAATAAAGCATTGTTTATCAATTTTTTATTTAAAAAAGTAATTTGTCAAAACCTGCATTCTCATGTTCCTGGAACCTCATTTTAAAGGCCAGCGCTCGGGCTGGATCGAAGTAATTTGCGGCTGCATGTTCTCCGGAAAAACGGAGGAACTGATCCGCCGGCTCAAACGCGCCCGCATTGCTTCGCTCAAAATCGAAGTGTTCAAACCCCGCATCGATACGCGCTACGACGAAACCAATATCGTCTCGCACGATACCGCCAGCGTGCTGGCCACTCCGGTCGATCATCCCGAAAAAATACTCGACATCAACGACAACACGGCCGTGGTCGGCATCGACGAGGTGCAGTTTTTCGACGAGAGCATCGTCGAGGTTTGCCAGCAACTGGCCCTGCGCGGCGTTCGGGTCGTGGTGGCCGGGCTCGATATGGACTATCGGGGCGAGCCTTTCGGGCCCATGCCCAAGCTCCTGGCCGTGGCCGAATACGTCACCAAGGTACATGCCATCTGCGTCCATTGCGGCAACCTGGCTACCCATTCCTACCGCCTCGCCGACGGCGATGCCATCGTGCTGCTGGGCGAAAAAGAGCAATACGAACCCCGCTGCCGCTCCTGCTACCACATGGGGAATATCCTGCACCTCAAATAGTTACGATGCCGGCTTGGTAAAATGGAACAGCCAGGCCTCCAGAAAAGGCCCCTGCCTGCCCATTTCTTTTTGCGCCGCCAGCAAGCTGCGCCTTTGGGCGCGCAAGGCCGGATGAAAGGTTCGGCGCACCCAGCCTAATGCCGAAAAAACAGTGGACCGCCACGGCGGCTGCAAGGACCACCTCGAAAGCGGCCGAATGGCGGAAAGCGGCAACAGGTCCGCTGCGATCAATCCGCTTGTTTCGGCCAAATGAAGCCATCCCTCTTTGGTTGCCCACCGCTCCGCAGCCTGCTGAATGCCAAAATTTTCCACCCCCATACGATTGATTTCCTGCCTTTTATCTACCGGCAGCCCGCTGAGCCAAAGCGACTCGTTGTTCAAAAAAACGCCGCCCGGTCGCAGCACCCTGTGAATTTCCCGAAAATAACCTTCTATCGCCGCATCGGGCAAAATGGCCAATACCGACTCCGCGTACACCGCGTCGAAGAAGCCGTCGGGGAAAGGCAAAGTCGGCTGATCGCCCGTCAGCATCAGTTCTGCCTGCCCGATGCCACAAAACCGCAAGCGCCGGCTGGCCGCTTCAAACATGGCTGCCGATCGCTCGATGGCCCAAAAGCGGGCGTCCGGCCAGCGCCCGGCCGCTTCGACCAGGGTTTGCCCCGTGCCAAAGCCGATTTCGAGCACCTTGTCGTGGGTTTCTGCGGCCAGTTTGTCGAGCAGACAACGGGTTGCGGCGCGGCCCCGGGGGTGAATCCACGATTGATGAGTATGGGCTAAAAATTCGAGAATGTTTGGCATGGGCCGTCCTTCTTGGTCATAATGGGCTACTTTTGCGGCTTCAAATTTACAGCATGAAAAACAAGTCGAATACCCCCACCCAACCCGATCGCAAACTGCGGTCGGCACTGGTTTCCGTTTATTCCAAAGATGGCCTGGAACCCATCATTCGCCGCTTGCATGAACTCGGCGTAACCCTGTACAGCACCGGCGGCACCCAGACTTTTATTGAAAAACTGGGCATCCCGGCTATTGCCGTGGAAAGCCTCACGGGCTACCCGAGCATTCTCGACGGGCGGGTCAAAACCCTGCACCCCGCGGTTTTCGGCGGCATCCTCGCCCGCCGCGAGCCTGGCCACCTGGACCAGCTGAACCAGTACAATATCCCGGAAATCGATTGTGTGATCGTAGACCTGTATCCTTTTGAAGACACCGTGGCCAAATCGAACGACCCGGCCGAAATCATCGAAAAGATCGACATCGGCGGCGTATCGCTCATCCGCGCGGCGGCCAAAAACTGGAACGACGTGGTCATCGTGCCCTCGCAGGACGATTATGCGCTGTTTTTCGAACTGCTGAACAGCCAGGCCGGCTCCTTTACCGCCGACGACCGCCGCGAGTTTGCCCGCCGGGCCTTCAAAGTGACCTCCAATTACGACATCGCCATTTTCAACTGGTTCAACGAAGGCACGACCGACATTTCTTTCAAATACTCCATTCACCGCTCCGACATCCTGCGCTACGGCGAAAACCCGCACCAGAACGGGGTGTTTTTTGGCGATTTTGACAAAGTATTCGACAAACTCGGCGGCAAAGCTATCTCTTACAACAACCTCGTCGATATCGACGCCGCCGTGGCGCTCATGCGCGAATTTCACGCCGGCAAACCCACTTTTGCCATTCTCAAACATACCAACGCCTGCGGCGTGGCGCGCCGGCACACGTTGCTGGAAGCCTGGCAGGCAGCCCTGGCCTGCGACACCACCTCCGCGTTCGGCGGTATTTTTATCACCAATACCACCGTCGACCTCGCCACGGCCACGGAGATCAACAAACTCTTTTACGAGGTACTCATCGCGCCCGATTTCGCACCCGATGCGCTCGAATTGCTGCGCAAGAAGGACCAGCGTATTTTATTGAAAATCAAAACTTTCGAAATCAACCCGCGCAGTTTCCGCAGCTTGCTGAACGGCGTGGTCGAACAAGACACCGACCTCAAAACCGAAACCGAGGCCGACCTGAAACCCGTGACCAAAAGGCAACCCACGCCCAAGGAAGTCGGCGAACTGCTCTTCGCGGTCAAGTGCGTCAAACACCTCAAATCGAACGCCATCGCGCTGGTAAAAGAGCGCCAGCTCATCGGCATGGGTTGCGGCCAGCCGTCCCGCGTGGATGCGCTCCGCCAGGCCATCGCCAAGGCCCGTTCGTTCGGGTTCGACCTCGAAGGCGCCGTCATGGCATCCGACGCCTTTTTCCCGTTCCCCGACTGTGTCGAAATCGCGCATGAAGCGGGTATCACGGCCGTCATTCAGCCCGGCGGTTCCATGAAGGACCAGGACTCCATCGACGCCTGCAACGAACGCGACATGGCTATGGTCATGACCGGCTTCCGCCATTTTCGGCATTGAAGTTTTAAGTTGGAGAGTTTAAAGTTTAAAGTTGGAAAGTTCAAAGTTCAAAGTTGGAAGCGGTCCGCTTTCGGAAAAGATGGCCGCCATATCCCGCAAAGAGACTATCGCTACCAACTTTGAACTTTGAACTTTGAACCTGATAAAGCCATGACAATCAAGGAGAAAGCAGCAGACATTGCACGGATTCTGGATGAATTGTATCCCGAAGTGCCCATTCCGTTGAAACACGAAGATGCCTACACCTTGCTCGTGGCCGTGGTCCTCTCGGCCCAATGCACCGACGAGCGGGTCAATCAAATCACGCCCAAACTGTTTGCCAGGGCCGACAATCCGGCCGATATGATGCGTTTGTCGGTGGAGGAAATCCGCGAGATCATTCTTCCCTGCGGCTTGTCGCCAGCCAAATCGAAAGCCATTTGGGGATTGTCGAAAATACTCGTGGATCAGCACGGCGGCAAGGTGCCGCAAAGTTTCGAAGCCCTGGAAGCCCTGCCCGGCGTGGGGCACAAAACCGCCTCGGTCGTCATGTCGCAAGCATTCGGCGTGCCGGCGTTCCCCGTCGATACGCACATCCACCGGCTTGCCGCGCGCTGGGGCCTGAGCGACGGTAAAAACGTGGAAAAAACGGAGCGCGACCTCAAAGCCCTGTTTCCGGAATCCAGCTGGAACAAATTGCACTTGCAGATCATTTTTTTCGGCCGCCAATACTGTCCGGCCCGCGGGCACCGGCCGGCAGATTGTCCCATTTGTTCGAAATACGGCGTGCGCGACTAGGCGGCGGTGGCTCCACCCCTTTGGGGGCCGTGCTTGGTGAAAACACCAGGCAGGGCCAACACCTAAAAAAGCGGATCGAATGGATCCGCTTTTTTTATCTAAAATTTCACTCCGTTAACGTTAACGGAGTGAAATTTTAGCCTACTTTTGTCGCTCAAACCAATTTTGACAACATGGCAAACAAGGAAAAATCCTCGGTCGGTTACCTCAAATACGAGCTGGAAACTTTTGAAAAGGTCCCCGTGAAAATATGGGCCGACTCCGGCGAAGCCTCCCGGCACGTTGCTCGCACCATCGCGCTCACCATCCGGCAAAAACAACAGGACGGCGAGCAGGTCGTGCTGGGTCTCGCAACCGGCTCCTCCCCCATTCGCGTGTATGAAGAACTGGTGCGCATGCACAAGGAAGAGGGCCTGAGTTTCCACAATGTCGTGACGTTCAACCTCGATGAATATTATCCAATCCCGCGTGAAAACCAGCAGAGTTACTGGCGTTTCATGCACGAATACCTGTTCGATCACATCGACATCCCGAAAGAAAATATCCACATCCCCGACGGCACCATCCCGATGGAGGAAGTGGAAGCCTACTGCGAACGGTATGAAAAACTGATCGACCTGGCCGGCGGCATCGATATCCAGCTGCTTGGCATCGGCCGTACCGGCCACATCGGTTTCAACGAACCCGGCGCCTGGGAGCAGTCCCTCACCCGCATGGTGCGCCTCGACAACCTGACCCGCCGCGATGCGGTCAAGGATTTCGGACTGGAACAAAATGTGCCCTATCGCGCCATAACCATGGGGATCGCCACCATTTTCAAAGCGCGTCAGGTATTTCTCCTGGGCTGGGGCAGCCACAAGGCAGGCATCATTCGCCATGCCGTGGAAGGCGAAATATCCACGGCAGTTCCGGCTACTTTTTTGCAAAAACACCCCAATATTCGCGTCATTCTGGACGAAAGCGCGGCAACTGAACTGACCCGCCGCAAAGCGCCCTGGCTGGTGGGCATCTGCAACTGGACCGACGATCTGGTGTGCAAAGCCGTCATCTGGCTCTCGCAAAAAGTCGGCAAACCCATCCTCAAACTCACCGACGAAGACTACAACGAACACGGCCTCTCCGAACTGATCATCGAACACGCTTCCTCCTACGAGATCAACATCAAGATTTTCAATCGCCTGCAACACACCATCACCGGCTGGCCCGGCGGTAAACCCAATGTCGATGACAGCCAGCGCCCCGAACGCGCCAACCCGGCCAAAAAACGCGTTATCCTGTTCAGCCCCCACCCCGACGACGACGTCATTTCCATGGGCGGCACCTTCCTTCGACTGGTCGAGCAAGGCCACGACGTGCATGTCGCCTACCAAACCTCGGGCAATATCGCCGTACACGACCACGATGCCCTGCGCTTCGCGGAGTTTTTCGGCGAATTCACGCAGACGCAAAAACTGAGCACCGAGGACAGCGACAAAAAGGTAAAAAGGATCGTCAAGTTCCTGAAAAACAAGGGCCTGGGTGATGCCGACAACGAAGAAGTTCGTTCCATTAAAGGGCTTATCCGCCGCACCGAAGCCCGTGCCGGCGCCCGTTACGTGGGCCTCGACGACGCCCACATTCATTTCCTCGACATGCCGTTCTACGAAACCGGCCGTACGCGCAAAAAGCCCCTCGGCGAGGAGGATATCCAGATCATCATGAACCTCATGGAGACCGTCCAGCCGCATCAGGTGTATGCCGCGGGCGACCTGGCCGACCCGCACGGCACGCACCGCGTATGCCTCGACGCTATTTTCGAAGCCTTCCGCCGGCTTTCCGACCGACCCTGGATGCGCGACTGCTGGCTCTGGCTTTATCGCGGCGCCTGGCACGAATGGTCGGTCGATGAAATCGAAATGGCCGTGCCCATCAGTCCGGTCGAATTGAAGAAAAAAAGACAGGCCATCTTCATGCACCAAAGCCAGAAAGACCAGCCGCCTTTCCCGGGCGACGACGCACGCGAGTTCTGGCAGCGCGCCGAAGACCGCAACCGCGAAACCGCCCATTTGTATCGGGCGCTGGGCCTGGCCGAATACGAGGCTATGGAAGCCTTCCGACGCTGGAAATTTTAGGAAAAATGTAAAAACTTAGGCAGGGGCAGCGCCCCGTGATATTTGTAGTCTTTTTGTGCCAAAATCCTTCCCGGAGGGGCAGCGCCCCGAAAGATCTTTCGGGGCGCTGCCCCTGCCTAAGTTTTTACGGAAAAATAAAATCGGGGGGCCTGGACGACACTAAAGTTCAGGTCCTCAGTCATTTCGCGCGGCTGCGCCGACGAGTTTTCGGGCAAATTCAATCTCCGTCCGTATCGCGGCGTTTTCAGGCTTGGCTTCATCGGCTTTCAGCGCTTTTTCCACCTCGTCGATGCGCCCCTGGCTGATGGCTATTTCGTAATTGAACAAATTGGTGTCGCGAAAACGGGTGAATTGCAGCGCCTGTTCGTTGTGCGGCCGGAAGAACAACCAGTGCATTAAAAAGCCGACGACAAACCCGGAAAAACCGCTGAATACCAGCATTTTGAACCCGAAACCGCCTTTTTGAATACGCAGCGTTTCATAATCGTGTTGCAGTCGCCGGGCTGTCTCGCCTACTTTTTCAAGGGCAAGATTCTGCTGCTCGTGCGCCTTGCGCAGCGATTCTGCTTCCTTCGCGTACTTTTGCGCCTTCTGTTCCGCTTCCGCCAACGCGCCTTCCAACGCCGTGACGCCGGCGAGCAGTTGTTCCAGCACTTCTTTGCTGGGCAGGTTGTTGTCCGGTGTTGTTTCCATAGTGCTGATTCAAACGGTTCAATTGGCCAGGGGCCGACAAAAACATTGGTACAAAAAGCGGGCCGTATCAGGTTCAAATTTCGGGCGGCCAACAGACTTGTAGCGATGCGACTTGATTGGCTGCATGCTCTAATGAAGCAACTAACGACTTTTGCCAAGGAATATTAGCCAAAAACAATGAAAGTTGACATTCTTGCCATCGGAATTCACCCCGACGATGTGGAATTGAGCGCCTCGGGCACCCTGCTGCGGCATGCTGCCCTCGGCAAAACCTTTGGCTTGCTCGACCTCAGCCGGGGCGAACTGGGCACGCGCGGAACCCCCGAAATCAGGGCCGCCGAAGCCGCAGACGCCGCCCGCATTCTCGGCGCCGTCTTCCGTGATACCCTCGACATCCCTGACGGACTGTTTGTCCATCAGCCCGAAAACTGGCTGCAAATCGTCGGCGCCCTGCGCCGCTACCGCCCCGAGATCGTCCTTTGCAACGCCCCCGACGACCGCCATCCCGACCACGGCCGCGCGGGAAAAATGGTGGCCGACGCCTGTTTCTACGCTGGTCTTGAAAAAATAGAAACTTTTGACGATCAGGGTGTTCCGCAACAAAAATGGCGCCCCAAAGCCGTTTACCACTACATCCAGGACAAACAACTGAGCGCCGATTTTATCGTGGACATCACGCCCTGGTTCCGGCAAAAAATGGAAGCCATCATGGCTTTTCGCTCGCAGTTCTACGACCCCGAAAGCAGGGAACCGAAGACGCCCATTTCAGGCAAGGATTTTCTCGATTTTATGGAGGCCAAAGCGCGGGTTTTCGGCCGCCCTGCCGGTTATGAATTTGCCGAGGGCTTCGTTTGCGCCCGTACGCCGGGCGTCAACAACCTGTTCGATTTGAGCTAGTGATGACCACTTGCATTTTTTCACCGCAAAGACGCGGAGGCGCTAAGAAATTCGCGAATCCTTTGCACCGCTTGCATTTTTTCACCGCAAAGACGCGGAGACGCGAAGGATTCCGCGAACCCTTTGCGCCTCCGCGTCTTTGCGGTGAAATCCTAATAATCCCGCTTTCCTTCCAGCCAGTCCACGTAATCCACAGAGCCCAGGCGGAACTTGACGGGCACGCGGTGCCTGCGCCCCCACTGATGTTCGATGCGGCAAAAAAACGGCAGATCATCGGCCGACCAGGCGGGCAGCAACAAGCGGTAACTGCGCGATTGCGATTGAAAGGCCTGTCGCCCGACCGTGCCGCCGCAAAACGCCGGCCAGTCGTCCCGAAAATAAAACCCCGCCTTCGGGCAATCATGCCCTTCCAGCAAGACCGAAGCGCGCCGCACAGCGGATTGCGCGGGCAAAACCGCCGGCAACAACAAGAACAGAACAGGCCACAAGCGCCTATTCGCCCTCCGATTTTCGCCTGCTGCCTTCATACAATTCAAATTTTTGAAAACTGCATTCCAGCGCCCCGTTGAACAGAGTGATGCGCCGGGAAGGGCGCAATCCCACGTGTTTGAGGGCTTCCCGGTTGGAGGAAATGAGCCAGGCGTCCCAGCCCGACCAGTTTTGTTTGAGGCGGTGCCCGATGTCTTCGTAAAACTGGGCAATGGCTTCCATTTTCAGGCGCTCGTCGTAGGGCGGATTGGTCACGAGTACCCCGGCAGGTTCCGGGGGTGTGAGTTTTTCAAACGGCATTTTGTCTATCCTGATATGTTGCTCCAGTCCTGCGGACAACACGTTGACGGCCGTGGCGTTTCTGGCGCGCACGTCTTTGTCCGAAGCCATGATCGGCCATTCGAAGGCATCCTGCGCCCTTGCATCGGCTTCTTTTTTGACTTCCCGCCAGGTTTTTTCTTCAAAATCGGGCCAACGCGTGAAGCCGAACGAGGGCCGCTTGTGCTGCGGCGGCATGTTCAGGGCAATCATGGCCGCTTCGATGGCAAGGGTGCCGCTGCCGCACATGGGATCGATGAAAGTGCCTCGGCCGTTCCAGCCGGTAAGCAAGATCATGCCCGCGGCCAATACTTCGCTCAGCGGAGCCTCCACGGTGTCGCGGCGGTAGCCCCGTTTGTGCAGGCTTTCTCCGCTGGCATCGAGCAGCACATCGCAATGGGTGCCCTGGATATGCAGGTGCACCCGCACATCCGGCGCCGCCGTGTTGACGTCGGGACGGCGGCCGTGACGATCGCGGAACTGGTCCACGATGGCGTCTTTCACGGTAAGCGCCGCGTAGTGGGAGTGCCGGAAAGTTTCACTCTGCGTGACGGCGTCCACGGCAAGCGTATGGCGCACGGAGAGGTAGCGGCCCCAGTCGATTTCCCGTATGCCGCTGTACAAATTGCGTTCGTTGTAAGCCGGGAAAGAATGCACGGGCATCAAAATCCGCAAGGCCGTACGGAGTTCGTAATTGGCCCGGTACAGCATTTTTTTATCCCCGGTAAATGCCACGGCGCGTTTGAGCGGACGAATGCCTTCGGCCCCGAGGGCGCGAAGTTCGTCGGCCAGTACGGGTTCGAGGCCGTGCATGGTTTTGGCGAGGAATTCGGGCATTTGTGCAGCGGAATGAGTGAATTATTTGAGTTTTTCCAAAATAGCCGGGTCTTTGGAAATGTCGTAGGCCTTTTGCCAGTACGTGCGTGCCGTGGCTTTGTCGTTTTGGGCCGACAGCAGGTCGCCGTAGTGTTCGAGCACGCCGGCGTGTTTGTCGCCGCCTTTTGACAGGGCCAGTTCGAAGCGTTTGGCGGCGCCTGCGTAGTCCTTTTTACGGGTCAGGGCAATGCCGATCTGGTCGAGCAAATCGAGCCGCAAGGGGCTGTTGCCGGCCATGATGAGCGCCTGGTCCATCTGGCCGACGGCATCGTCGTATTTCCCTTTTTCCGTGGCCGCCACGCCGTAGTACAGGTAAGCCATCGGCTGGTTGGGGAAGGCGTCCATGGCCTCTTCGGCCGTTTTGAGCAGCTCGTCGTATTTTTTCTGGCGTTCGAGCAGGCTGAGGGTATTCGCCCAGGCCTCGAACACATTGGGGTTGAGGCGAATGCACTGTCGGTATTTTGCCAGCGCCTCGTCGTAGCGGCCGAGTTGGTACAGTACGCCGCCGGAAATACTGAACGCGGTGGCGTCGCTGGGATGCGCCTGTTCGAGGGCTTCGCCCAGCTGGAGCAGCACGGGTCCGTTCGGGTCGGCGGGCGTCAGTTTGGCGAGATAAGGCGAGATTTCCTGCGCTTTCGGGCCAATGGGCGCCGTTGCGTCGCGGAACAGGGGCAAAAGTGTTTGCAGGTAAGCCGATTCGCTGGTGTTTTTGTCGCGGTCGAGCAACGCGAGTTGCGCCTCGCGGTCGTCCGGATTGCGGCGCAAAATATCTTCGTAGGTCTTGCGGGCGGCGGATTTATCGCCGTTTTCGGTGTAGAATTTGGCCAGTTGGTGGCGGTATTCGAGGTGGTAAGGATAGGCATCGGCGAGGCGGGCGAGTTCGGCCGCCGCGCGTTTGTTGTCCTTCAGTCCCAGGTAGATCGTATGCTTGCGCATACTCGTGGCCTCCGTAATGCCCGTGATTTTTTCCAGTTGATCGAGCGCTTTCAGGGCGCTTTGCGGGTCGCCGGACAGGGCGTAGTAGTAGGCCTGTTTTTCATAAAATTCGCGGGTTTGCGGGTACATTTTGCTCAGTTCCGCAAACACCGCAGCGGCATCTTTGGTGCGCCCCAGCTGGTCGTAAATATCGGCTTGCAGCACCCGATACCACTGGTTGGAGGGCGAAAGGGCCACCGCTTTGTTGATGGCTTCGAGGGCCGCGTCGAAGTCCTGTTTGGCAAAATGGCAACGCGCCGTGCCGAACCAGGCCGCATCGTTTTCGGCATTTTCACGAAGAAAACTCTTGTACAGGCCCAGGGCTTTGTCCCAGTGTTGCAACACGCGTTCGCGTTCGGCATCGACGAACTGGCTTTGACGATCCACCTCGTCTTCGGGCACCAGTTTGGCCTCGCCGCCGATCGTGTTTTGGGCGGAGGCGGCGTACAGGACTGTTGAAAAGAAGATCAGCAGCAGTTTTTGGGTAAAAGTCATACGTTTTGAGTGGTCAGACATAGCAGGAACTCAGCGCTGCGTAAAGTGAGAATAATCGCCCAGGTTCAGTTCGTCGCGCGAGCCCACGAAGCGGCTCGAATTGCCGACCATGGAGTTTTCCAGCACGGCATTTTTGATCTGGGAGCGGTTCTGGATAATGCTGTTGGCTATAACCGTATTTTCCACCGTAGAGTTGTGACCGACGCTGACGTAAGGGCCGACGACCGCGTGTTTCAGCACGGCGTTGTCGCCGATAAAACAAGGCGGCACGATGACCGAATTTTCGATCACCGCCAGCGGCGACACCAGTCCCCGGTCGCGGTGGAATTCCAGCATACGCTCGTTCGAGTACAGAATTGCGTCCTTGTTGCCGCAATCGAGCCATTCCTCGATTTCTCCGGTCCGGAACCGCACGCCCTGGTTTTTGAGCATTTCGAGGGCGGTAGTGAGTTGAAATTCATTCTTTTCGCGCATCTCCCGGGCGATTACCTCCTGCAGGGCGGCGCGCAGTTTTTCGCCCTCGCGGAAATAATAGATGCCAACAATCGCCAGATCGGACACAAACACCGTCGGCTTTTCGACCAAATCGGTGATGTAGCCCGCCGCGTCCAGTTTCACCACCCCGAACGAGGCAGGGTCTTTGACTTTTTGCACCCAGATAACCCCGTCTTCGCGGGCGTCGAACGTAAAATCGGCTTTAAAAAGCGTGTCGGCAAAAGCCACCATGCAGGGGCCTTTCAGGCTTTCGCCGGCGCAAAAGAGCGCATGACCGACGCCCAGGGCTTTTTCCTGGTGATAAATACGGCCGCGCGCGCCGAGTTTTTCGGCAATGTTCACCAGTTCGCGCTCCACTTCGGGACCAAAATCGCCGACGATGTAGGCGATCTCCTCGATCTTGCCGGAATACGAACCCGCCAGACTTTCCACCAGTCGCTGAATAATAGGTTTACCCGCAACAGGAATCAAAGGCTTCGGCACGGTCAGGGTGTGCGGACGCAATCGGGTGCCCCGGCCGGCCATAGGGATGATGATGTTCATTTATTGATTCAAAGTTGGAAGTTCAAAGTTGGAAGTTCAAAGTTGGAAGTTTAAAGTTCAAAGTTGGAAGTTCAAAGTTCAAAGTTGGAAGTGGTTGGCTTGGGTAGGGTTGATATTGGAAGTTTGAAGTTTGAAGTTCAAAGTTGGGTGATTGATCTTTTGGAAGGGGAAGAATTGGTTAGGATGGGATGGGTTAATAGCTGCCACGAGCATGATTCTGTCAAGAATAGAGCTTCGGCACAAAGGTGTATCGAAATTTTCAGGAGATCACTCCTTCTCCCCGCAAACCGCCCCAAACTTTAAACTTTAAACTTTAAACTTCACGGTCCGGAAAGGAAAAGTCGCCGTAGGGGCGAAGATGGTCTGTTTTTTCGCGATAACGGGTTCCTCGCAGGTTGGTTTTTCCGAGATAAGCAACCAATCCCTGAAGTGCCATGCTGGTTTGAGTAACCACCTGCTGCAGACGTTCAAATTCATCCTGCGTAACAAACCCATAATCAAGCGCACGGTAGGACTGTGATCGCACCTCCCCGCAGGAGCCTTTGGCAACGCCCAGAAAGTAACGAAATTCATTGTTATTCCCTCGCTCAAATCCTTCAGCAATGCAATCCATCACCGAGCCGGATGCCGAGCGTATTTGGTTGCGCAAGGCCCACTCCCTGGAAAAACGCTCCTTCTCCGTAAGGTCCCTTACCATTTGACACATCTCTCTCGCCAATTGCCAGGCCTTGATATCTTCAAACCGCTTAAACGTCATGGTGAATAGTTTTTAAAGTTCAAAGTTCAAAGTTCAAAGTTGGAAGTTGGAAGTTGAAAGTTCAAAGTTCAAAGTTGGAAGTTCAAAGTTCAAAGTTCAAAGTTCAAAGTTGGAAGTTCGAGGTTGGAAGTTGGAGAGGGAAGTTGGTTTGAATGAAAAGGTCTATTTTTCTGACCTCATACTGAAATGTAACCCTTTCCGATCAATTTAGCGTCACCAACATCCTGAAAGTCAACCGCCCCAAACTTTAAACTTTCAACTTTAAACTTTCAACTTTCAACTTTCAACTTTGAACTTTCAACTTCAAAACGTCACCCCCCCGTACTGCCAAAACCGCCCGCGCCGCGCTCGGAGTTGCCGAGTTCGTCGGTTTCGTGCCAATGGATGGTTTCGTATCGGGCGATGACCATCTGGGCGATACGGTCGCCCGAGGCGATGATCTGGGGTTCTGCGGAAAGGTTGACCACGATACAGCAGATTTCGCCGCGGTAGTCGCTGTCGATGGTGCCGGGACTGTTGAGCATGGTGAGGCCGCGTTTCAGGGCCAGACCGCTGCGGGGGCGGACCTGCGCTTCGTAACCTTGCGGAAGTTCGAGGAACAAACCCGTGGGGATCAGCGCGCGGCCGAGGGGCGGCAGGGTGACGGGTTCGGCGAGAAAAGCGCGCAGGTCGAGGCCTGCGCTGCCGGCCGTTTCATAGGCCGGCAGCGGATTGTCGGAGCGATTGATGATGCGAACGGGCTGTGACAAGGGTCGGAGGTTTAGTGCGTTGTAGAGGCGGAATGGCGGATGGGGCGGCATTGGGGAGGGGCAAAAGTAGGGAGCTTTGCGGGTAAGAAATGGAACGGACGCCTGTTTTGAACAAAAGAACAAGGCCCCGCGGAGGACAAGTTTTTGCCGTCTCTTTGCATTTACCCAAAAGAATTTACCAAAAAAAGCCGCTAATGGCCCAAGCTCCCCAAATTCCCGATATTTTTCGGCCGAATTCAAAACCTAATCGCATGAAGGTATTCTTGTCCATCCTTTTTTCTGCTTGCTCTCTCGTACTGTTCGCACAGGCGCCCGTCAATGATGATTGCGCCGGTTTGATCGACCTCGGGGAGGTGCCCTACTGCTCCGACCCTGCTCAGTACACCAACGTGGGCGCCACGGCGAGCGACATTTCCCTCACCGACAATATCCCCGCCTGCTTCAACAACGGCGTGGAACGCGACGTGTGGTTCCAGTTCACCCTTCCCGCCGACGGCAGTATCGTGGATATTGAAATCTCCGTGTATGGCAACGTGGATGGCAACGGTACCCTGCAAATGCCGCAGGTCGCCATCTACCGCGGCGACTGCATCTACGAGGGCCTCGCGGAACTCGATTGCGCCGCCGCACCCCTGAACGTCAACGAGGTCCACCTCGAACAGTTCGGCCTGACGCCCGGCATCCCGTATTTCCTGCGGATCAATGATTATTCCGCGACCGCGTCGCCCAACGCCGGGACGTTCAAACTTTGTATCGAAAAATACGTGCCCGAAATCAATATGGGCGACGCCCCCGGCAGCCAAAGCTGCACCGGCACCCTGTGGGACAGCGGCGGCCCCGACAACGACTATTCCACCAACGAAGACCTGACCTTTACCATCTGCCCCCAGGATTTTCACCAGTGCATTATCCTCAACGTGCAGTCGTACGCCACGGAATTCAACTTTGACTACCTTTCGTTTATCATCGGCGACGACCTCAGCGGCACCGAACTGACCCAGATCACGGGCAACGGTTCGAGTTTTGAAGTTCAGGTACCCGGCGATTGCGCCACCATTCATTTTACCTCCGACTTCCTCGTCACCGACGCGGGTTTCCAGATCGTCTGGGAATGTTCGCCCGACGCCTGCACCACGCCGCCGCCCACGACCTGCGACGAGCCGACCGTGGTGGCCGCCCTGCCCTACTCGGCCGAGGACCTGTCCAACTGTTTCTCCGGCAACACCGTGGACAACTCACCCTGCGGCAACGACTTTTTCCTGCAAGGCAACGACTATATTTTTAGCTACACTTCTCCCGGCGACGAGTGCATCCAGATCTCGACCAACGGCACCAACGTGGGCGCCGGTCTGGCGGTGTTCGATCAGTGCCCGACCAATCCCGGCGCGAATTGCATCACCTCCGCCGGCGGCGCCTTCAACGTGAGCAACCCGACGGTAGATGCCGCTTTCCTCGAAAACGCCGGCACCTATTACATCCTCTTCGGATCGGGCGGCGTTTGCTCGCCCTTCGATATTTCGATCGATACGGTGACCTGCCCGGTCGTGCTGCCGCCGGCTTCCACCTGCGACCACGCCCTCAACATCGGCGGTTGCAGCACCCTCTTGCCGGAGATCATCGCCCTGACACCCGGCTCCGGCGACCCGGGCTTTCTGGTCGACGGCGTCAACCAGGGCTGTTTCGTAGCCCCCCAGTTCAACTATTCTTTCTTCTATTTTAAAGCCGCAACGGACGGCAAATTCGGCTTCTCGGTGGAAGCCGCCGACCCGGCGGAAGCCTCCGACATCGACTTCAATGTCTGGGGACCGATCAGCGATCCTTCCGAAATTTGCGACTACGTCACCAACAACCAGCCCATCCGCTCCTCCTGGGCAGGCGGCGCCGACCCGACCGGTCTGGCCGATACGCACCCTGTGCTGGGCACGCCCGTGCTGGACAACTTCGACTGCGGTAGCCCCGCGACGCCCGGTGCCGGCGGCGACGACTTCGTGCGCCGCATCGACGTGCTGGAAGGTGAAATTTACGTCATCCTGCTCGACGACTTCGGCAATGCCATTCAGCAGGGCGGTATCTCGATCGATTTCGGCGGCACTACCGCCGGGGTGCTCGACGAATCGGACAACCCGATCATGGTGAGCGCCGACACGGCCGTCTGCGCCGGCCAGTCGGTACAACTTCTCGCCTCGGGCGGTTCCGCTTATTTCTGGGCGCCCAACCCCACCCTGTCGTGCTCCAACTGCCCCGACCCCGTGGCGACACCCACGCAGACGACCAGCTACCCCGTACAGGTTGCCAATACCTGCACGACGTACAGCGAAATCGTGACGGTCAAAGTGTACGACATCGAACTGGGCCCCGACGTGGAAGTGTGCAACAATGCCACCTTCACGCTCAACCCGGGCAACCCCTTCCCCGAAGCCAGCTACACCTGGACCGGCCCTCCCGGTCTGAGCTGCTACAACTGCGCGTCTCCCGAAGTGTCGGGCCTGACGACCGGGGTGTACACCTACATTGCTGCGCTGACCACACCGCTTTGCACACAATACGACACGATCAAGGTTACTGTTGTCAATGGTCAGGCGCCGCAATATCAGATCGCCGACGACCAGATCATTTGCAATGGCACCTCCGTCAATATCGGCGGCCCGCAACAGCCGGGCACGGCCTACTCCTGGGTGTCCGACCCGCCCGGATTCAACTCCGCGGCGCCCAACCCCTCGGTCACACCTTCCGAAACGACCAAGTATTACCTCGTTGCCCAAAACATCTCCTGCCCCTTCCCCTCCGTCGACAGCATTACGCTGACGGTGTACCAGTCGCCCGTGCTGAACGTTATCGACGACATCACCATTTGCCAGGGCAACGACATCGTGCTGGGCAACACCACTACCGAAGCGGGAATCACCTACACGTGGTCGCCGCCGGATGGCCTCGACAACCCCGCCATCGCCAACCCGACTGCTACGCCCGATCAAACCACCTCGTACACCCTGACGGCAACCAACCCCGGCTGTACCGAGGTGCGCGAAGTCACCGTAACGGTGATCTCCATCGACATCGATCTGGATACCCCCGACACCGTACGGATTTGTCAGGGAACGGAAGTGCCCGTATTGGCCACCGTTTTCCCGACCAATTCACAGGTGAACTGGACGCCGGCGACCAGCCTGCAAATCGGCCCCAATGGCCAAAGCGCCGTCGCCACGCCGATCGAGACGACCCTGTACACGGCTTCCATCAGCGTGCCGGGTTGTACGCGCACGGCTTCGCTGTACGTGGCGGTCGACAGCTTGCCGGACGCGCTGGGCATTCTGCCGCCCGATTCGACGATATGCCAGGGTACCAAGGTGCTGCTGCGCTCGGGCATTTACGAGCCGGCCGAATACCCGGAAATCGAATTCGAATGGACGCCCACGATCGGACAATTGACGCCCGACAGTTTGTACAACATGGTGGTGCAGCCCGACGAAACGACCACCTACCAGCGTATTACGAGCTCCGGAATGTGCCACGATACGAGTTATTCCACGGTGACGGTAATCCCGCCGGCCGAAATGGATATTACGCCGGCCAACCCGAAAATTTGTCCCGGCGAACAGGTGCAACTCGACCTGACCTACACGCCCGGCGTCACCGAAATCATGTGGACGCCTGAAACCAGTCTGAGCTGCGCCGATTGCGACCATCCCATCGCCAGCCCGACGGGTACGACCACGTACAGCGTGACCGGCATGTTCATGGGTTGTCCGGCCAATGCCATGGCCACGGTGGAAGTCGTGCCGCTGCCCGTGTACCAGTTCCCCGCCGACCGCCAGCTTTGCGGCGGCGAGTCCGTGCAACTCAGCCTCGCGGCCGACAATGTGAGCACCTACACCTGGACCTCCACCGATCCGAATTTCGGTACGGTGAACGACCCGCAGCCCGTAGTGACGCCCACCCTGACCAGCATCACCTACTTCCTGAGCGCTACCAACGGCGATTGTGCCGTGATGGACACCCTGACCATCACCACCACGTTTGCCACGCTGCAAGCCTTCAAGGATACCACCATTTGTAAAAATTTCCCCACCACCCTGAGCGCAGCAGGCACCCTGCCGGGCAACTACCAGTGGAGCGACGGCCAAAACGGCCAGGCTATCGTGGTGACGCCGCAGGAGACCACGGTGTACACCGTCACCTACACCTTCGGCGACAATTGCCAACTCACCGACGAGGTGACTGTGACCGTACAGGGTGAGGGCGTTTCGCTCGATTTCCCCGAGGACTATCAGCTCTGCCCCGGGGAAAGTGTGACGCTCAACACCGGCACTACGCCGGCCGGCGCCGTGTTCCAGTGGACGTCCAGTCCCTTCGATCCGGGTTTCTTCCCCGACGAGCCTTCGCCCGTCGTATCGCCCGACGTCACCACCACCTACGCCGTCACGGCCACGCTGGGCAATTGCGTCACCACGGGCCAGATCCAGATCCAGGTGCAAAACGCCACGCTCGGCATCAGCAACGACACCACCATCTGCGAAGGCAATCCGCTGACCCTCACGGCCAACGGCTCCTTCCCCGGCGGTTCGTACACCTGGACGCCCGGCGGCAACGGCCCGCAGATCAACGTGGCGCCCACGGAAGACCAGACCTACCACCTCCTTTACCAATACGGCGACGGCTGCACCATCGAGGATTCGGTGGAAGTGAATACGGTGACCAATTTCAGCCTCGACATCGTGGCCGACCCGATTCAGGACACCCTCGACCTCGGTCAGGAACTCGAACTCACGGCAGCCGTGACACCCGGCGGCAACCTGTCGGGCTACACGTTTGTCTGGACGGAAAACGGCGCGGCGCTGGGCAACACCCAGACGATCAATTTCACGCCCAACGCCATTCAGCCCAACATGAGCTACCAGGTCGTGGTGACCTCGCCGGTCGGCTGCCAGAACACGGCTATCCTCAACATCTTCCTGCGCTTCCCCGAGGTGCGGGTGCCCACGGCCTTCTCGCCCGACAACGACGGCACCAACGACGCCTTCGGTATCGTGGTGCTCAACGATGGCATCGCAACCGTGGACAAGATGGAGATTTACAACCGCTGGGGCCAGAAGGTGTTTGAAAGCGCCGACCCCAACGCGCGCTGGGACGGCACCGTGGACGGCAAGGACGCCCCCGTGGACGTGTACATCTACAACATCCTCTGGCGCCGGGGCGACGGCGCCCTGCAACCGCCGCTCACCGGCGAAGTGACTTTGCTGCGATAAGACACCTGCTCAGGTGCGCTTTTATACCATCAGCCAGACGGAGGGACCGTCTGGCTGATTTTTTTTGTGGGTTTTTACCCCGGCCCCGGCCACTCCCTCCGGGGAGGGGTGTGGATCGCAAGAGGTATGGATGGAGCAAATTGACTGGGATAATTGTCAGTATCGTTTTTTTGTTGCTCCGCTGAACCCTACTTTTTTACCCCACCCCCGGCCCCCCCCCTCCGGGAGGGGGTGTGGATCGCAAGAGGTATGGATGGAGCAAATTGACTGGGATAATTGTCAGTATCGTTTTTTTGTTGCTCCGCTGAACCCTACTTTTTTTTTACCCCACCCCCAACCCCCCTCTCCGGGGAGGGGTGTGGATCGCAAGGAGGGGCGATTGTGCAATTGACAGCGCAATTGTCCGAAAAGCCATATTGGCCCTAAAAATCAGACGTTTAGAAGCGCCGCAGGAAAAATATCGACTCACATCTCAGAAAGAAAAAAAAACGTAAGCAAGGCCCAATTTCTTGACAGAAACGATAACAACGCTCCATCGGTCTCCCCTCCCCGGAGGGGGAGGGGTTGGGGGTGGGGTAAAAAGAGGGGTTGGGAGTGGGGTAAAAAGAAGAGCCCAGCGTCCCCCCAATCATCCATCCCAAATTCATCCATCCCAAATTCTTCAATCATCAATCTTCAATCATCAATCTTCAATCATCAATCCCTCCCCCTGCTCTCACTCCACCCGCAAAAACCCGAAAGCAAGCGGCATATTTTCCTTCATATTGGCCAGCCAGATGCGGTCGGCGGAAGTGATGCTTTGGCGGTAGTTGTCTTCATTGAAATCTATGACGTGGGGTTGGGCATAGAGCTGGCCGAGGTCGAAATTGAAGAAGACCTTGCGGTCGGCGCCGTCCACGTGCAGACCGTTGGGGAAGGGGATTTCGATGGTGGTGAGGGCCTTGTCGGTGCCGAGGTGGAAAATGAGGCCCTGGTCTTCGCCCTGAGCGTTGGTGAAGCGGCCCTCGTGTTTGAAAAAGATATAGCCCGTGTTCCAGTTCCAGGTCATGCCATAGACGGGGTCGAGGTCGCCGTCTTGCAGGCCCGTGTGGTTGCGCAGGGAATCGACGCCCAGGAAAAAGCGCAGGCCCGAATAATGCCCGTTGGGCACGCTGTCGGCCGTGATCTGGCAGCTCGCGGGTTTGGCCGGGTCGATCAGGTCGTAGTTGCGGAGGGGCCATTCGGTTCCGTCGGCGCGCAGGAGCGCGGCGTTGGTGACGTAGTAGCGCAGCAGTTCGACGGAAAAGGAATCGCCGGCGGCATTGACGTATTGTTTCGCGCTGTACACCAGGGGCTGGCCGTTCACCGTGTGTTCGAACACCAGGGAGAGGCCGGCAAAATCGGGATTCGCGGCGGGTTCCTGCGTTTTGTCGCAGGCGGAGAAAAAGAGGGCGAAGAGCAGGAACAAAGGCAAAAGGAGGCGCATGGCGGGCGAAAGTGAACGGTGGAACGATGAGGGGCAAAGGTAGGGAAAAATGGCGTGACGGGGGGTATTCGCCGCTGCGCGGGTTGGCCACGAATGGCAAAGTCAGCGATACGCCTTACGCGGTAAAAGCATAGTGCCGGGGCGAGGTCGGGGGGCTCGCTTCGGCTGACATGACGTTGGCGGAGGGGGCTGCATTTTATCAGATGTCTCCCTTCGGTCGACATTTTTTCAGCGGGTAAAATTTCGAAAGCAGCGAGAAATCTGAGGGATATTGCCTCATTTAGCCGTTCCATGTCCTGTCGACCGAAGGGAGACATCTGACAAGCGGCTGTCACATAAGTAGCATCCTTGAACTGGATAGCAAATATTCTATCGCATTCAGGTTATTACTGACGGGGTGACTTTGGAGTCACCCCGTCAGTTGGCCGCGATTTAAACTTGAATTTTGCAGGATGTTGAGCAAAAGGGCTTACGAGACGGCCTATGGCTGCTGAACCATCATCCGAAAAGAAGGATCTACGACATGACCGGGGTTCCCTCAGTCCGGTAAAGGCGCTCTGCATCAGAAAACCAACGGAGTGCCGGCTTTTATCGAGTTTGTCGCTCACAAAAACACGACAGGGCTCCTGAGTGATGCTGTTGACGGCATCAAGGATACCCAACAGGCTGGCAGCCATCCAAACCGTGACGTTGAACGGCATGCAGCAATAGGCTGCAAAAAATGGCGCCCACGAGAAAACAGGTCGAGCCTAATGCACCACCAATACCTTTCCTGTCGCTGCTTTTCCCGTAGAAACGGGCATCCATTTCCAGAAATACGTCCCTGCCGGCAACTCTGCAACAGAAAACTCCTGTCGTATCCGGCCTTCCGTTTTTTCCCGGAAAATCAAAGTGCCGTCGGCCCGGTAAAGGCTGAGCCATCCAGGGCGCACATCCTCCGCAAATAATGTGATCTGATCACGCGCAGGATTGGGGGCTATTCGCACCTTATTGGCATCAAATGCCGAAGGGTCATGTGTCGCATCGTTGAAATCGGTGAGATACCGCAGCAGCAGAACCCGGTCGACCGAATCGACATAATAGTCGGAGCCGGCGCAGATCAAAGTGATTTTACCGGCCGGAACCTGAAAAAGCCGGCTGTGATAAATGGCCAGATCAGGCAAAGGGGTAAGCACCCGGCCCTGTACGCCAAAGTCGGGGTCGGGCTGGCCATTTGGCGTGAACCGCATGAGGACAACCTGATCCGAGTCCTGTCCGGCAGCAAGGATTCTTTCATCGCTCTGGATTTGAACCGAAGAAAAAATTCTGCCGTAGTCCTTCATGCCCGAACGGTAAATACCGTTGGTCGCAAAGGATGAATCTATTCTTCCATCGGGGCTGTACCGGCGCAGGGTGAGGAATAGTCCTCCTGAAAACACATCGCCTCCCTTGCCTGCAATCAGGATTGTCTGGTCGCCTTTCAGGACGATGTCGGTGGACACCGGAACGGGCGTATTCATTTCAATGGAAACACCGTTGGTCCCAAAGGTGCTGTCCAATACGCCCGAGGCTTCGTAACACATCAAGGCGAAGTGACCTTCGTAATTGTAACCGGGGCCGTTTTTCGCCGCGACAACGATTCTCCCGTCTTCCTGCACCGCTATCGGGCCGCCTTCATCCGCATCCCAATCCACCCAGGAGAGGTTGGTGAGCACTTTTCCTGTATCGCCAAACGCGAGATCCGGCGAGCCATCCGGCAGCAGCCGAAGCAAAACCACATCGGTATGACCGATTACCCAATTGTAGTACCCTGTACTGCCCGACAGTAAAATCTTTCCGTCGGTCTGCAAGGCAAGCCCCTGGGTATATTCGACCATCCCCAGGTCGATGACCACCTTTCCCTGAGTGCCAAAGCCGGGGTCCGGACTGCCATCCGGCAGTAAACGGGCGATAAAAAAGTCCTGCAAGTTGACCCCGAAGGTATCGTGGCGGACAATACCGGCTGCCAGTATTTTTCCATCTTCCTGGTGCAGTAAAAACCCGCAATGCAACGGGGCTCCGGCATCCAGCGTTGCCACGCCGCCGCTGCCGAAGCCAGGATCGGGCGAACCGTCCGGAAGGAAGCGGGTCAGGACCAGACCGGAATTGTTTTCGGCCGAATAACACACCAGCACCCTGTTTTCGGCGTCCATGGCGGTGACCGACCTGTATTCGGGGGCTATCGGTCCGGATGACAAGGACAAGGGGAAATCTTTTTCACAAAATAGCACACCGGCATTGCCGAAAGTGGAGTCGAGGCTACCCGATTGGGCACTGATTATCTCGCTCCACAAGAGAACTAACAATATTTGAAAAAGGCGATTTTTCATGGTTGAATGTATTTTATGGTGGTTTAGAATATAGAAAAGGAGGTTTTTAAATGCGCGGCAAATACGCCGACACTTTCCCCCAAAAATCATCATCCAACAAGTGCGCGCTTCCGACGAGCGCCGCGTGTTCGAGCAATTGCGAAGCCGCCACCTGTACCGACACGCCCTGCGCACCAAGGGCATCGGCAAAATCCGCTTCAAACAGGGGCAGGGCATGAGCAATGTTGCCGCCGATGGAGAGAGTGGGATGTGGCATGGCTGTATTCATTATTTCTCCAAAGTTAAAGGTCGCAGGGCATGAAAAAATGAAGATCAGGATGATCTCAAACATGCCCTGTCGTGTATGTTGTCATTGCTTTTTAGAATTCAGAATCAATAATGTACGGGATTGAGAAGACCCGATTTTATCCTAAATATTTTGCGATACAACCCTTACAGGGTTTGAAATGAACGCCCTACACAAGTGGGTTGTCAGATGTCTCCCTTCGGTCGACATGACATGGCGCTTTTTTGAATCGATACTTTATCAGATGTCTCCCTTCGGTCGACATTTTTCAGCGGGTAAAATTTCGAGCGCAGCGAGAAATCTGAGGAATATTGCTTTATTTAGCCGTTTAATGTCATGTCGACCGAAGGGAGACATCTGAGGTTTTAAACCCTGTAAGGGTTACTGCTGAACCATCATCTGCGAAAGGGAGGATCGCAACACAACCCTTACAGGGTTTTAAACCCTGTAAGGGTAATTGCCCAACCATCATCCGCGAAAAGAAGGATCGCGATACAACCCTTACAGGGTTCGAAACCCTGTAAGAGCATGTTGAGCTTTTGGCATGAGGTAAAAAAAGGGAACCAGTCCATACCTTTTGAGTGTCAAATTCTTCGGATATGGTCACTCAATTTACTGAGCTCACTGATTCCCAATGGGAAGTTATGAAGGTTGTACTGAACTTCAAAAGAAAGCGTAAACATGATTTAAGAAGGATCATCGATGCCCTGCTTTTTGTGACACGAACAGGACTCCAATGGCGGAATTTACCCAAAGAATACCCTAAATGGACGATCGTGTACTACTACTTTCGGCGTTGGGCGCGAGATGGAACGATTGACACACTCAACCTGTATTTAGGACAAATGGAACGCTATTTATCAGATAAAGAAGCCGACCCTAGTTTGGTTTGCATTGATAGTCAAAGTGTTAAGAGCGTTCCTTTTGTTTCGCAGCACCGAGGTCTGGATCCCTTCAAAAAAGTTAATGGCCGCAAGAGGCATGTGGTGGTAGATACCTTAGGTTTGGTTATCGGGGTAGTGGTTCGAGCGGCGAACTCTGCCGACGCCGTTGAAGGATGCACCGTCATGGAGCGCTATAAAAATCGCTGGACTCGCTTGCGAAAAGTCCTGGTTGATGGCGCCTACCAAGGTCGGTTTCTCAGGTGGATCGAAGAGCATACCGAGGCAGTGGTAGAGCACGCATCGCGCCCTGAAACAGTCCAGGGATTTGTTCCTATTCGTTGGCGCTGGGTAGTCGAACGCACCTTTGCCTGGTTCAACTTCTATCGCCGACTAGATAAAGACCGCGAGAAAACCGTAGAAAGTTCGGAATCATGGATTCTTTTAGCAAATTGTTCGGTAATCTTGAACAGACTAGAATATTGACCAAATTAAATTTCTCAACATGCTCTAAGGGTGACTGCTAAACCATCCTCTGCGAAAAGAAGGATTACTACCCTGACTAACCAAATCACAACCATCATCCGCCAAAGGGCGGATGCGACGGCAAGCGACTTCAAGGGTCGGCCTTACCGTCGATACAGCCGAACAGGAGGTCGGCTTAAAGCGCTGTATGCTGCCGTTTTCTTTTTTCCGTTTTTTCCTCTGGGGCGCCGTCATGGCGTTCGCCTGGACGGTGTTCGGGCTACTCAGTATTTCCGTGTTGTTCAAGACGCCCGAGGGGAAAGATCTCGCCCTGACGGTGTTTGCTCAGCCCGAGCCTGTTGTCCTCTCCCTGCTGCAATACTGGGGCGTGGCCGGACTGGTCGCCGGGATGTGGTCCTACGTGGTGTGGAACAACCTGCGCCTGAAATACCGGGGCGAGGAGTTGAAAACAGGCCATGCCGGCTGCATCGGTATCCAGGTCCTGTTTTTCGGCGGGGCCGCGGCTACCCGGTACTACGATTCTCTGCCGCTGCCCGAGGGCGTCGTGTTGCAGGCCTGGTTCTGGCGCATGTTGTTCGGCGCTTTCGCGCTGCCGTTTTTCACCCAGTTTACCCTTCGAAGACTGTACGCGGGCGCGCTCGCCGAGGCCGAAAACGAAGACCCCTTCGTCCGCTGCCCGACCTGCGGCGGGAGCGGCTGGATCAGCCTCGGGCTGGCCTACTACACGCAGCAGGGCCCCTGCCCTGCCTGCAAGGGCTCGGGCGTCATCGAAACCGGCACGGCATTTCCCTCGCCCCCGGGATGGCCCTTGCCGGACGTTTTGTCCCAGGCGCCTTCGCGGTCGGATCAGCATCGCGAACAGGAGAATTACAAGGGTGTGCTGGCAGCCCAGGCGGGCGACTTCGAACAGGCGGAAACGATTTTTTCAAACCTCTGCGACCGCTACCCCGACTGGGCTTCTCCCAAAATCAATCTGGCCAACGTACTGGTCGAAATAAAACAATTCCGCCGGGCGGAAGGCTTGCTTTGGGAAGCCTGGGACCTCACGGACGACGAAAACGAAGTGGTCAACGTGCTGGTCGGGCTGGGCAACGCCAGTTTTCACCAGCGCCGCTACACGAAAGCGCTCGATTTTTTCAAACGGGCGCTCGATCAAGGCGGTGAAGCGTCCGACGTGCGGTTCAACATGGGCCTCTGCCTGTTCTATCTGGGGCGCCCGAAGGAGGCGGCGGACAGCCTGGATCGGGTGCAGTCGATCCGCAACCAGCAGAAACTCGAAAAGGTGCGTTTCGATCTGAAACAATTCGACTACGCCGACCCCGAGGCCGCGCAATTGATCGACCAATTGCGCCACCGCCCGACACCGGTTTTTGTCCACGAGGACGAACAGCGCAAACATCCCTTCGGCAAAGCCCTGCAACAGTTTGACGATTACGTGGCCCAACAAGGGCGGCCCGTGGTGTTTTTCGCCGGGGCGGGCATCTCGCTCAATGCGCCCTCCAATGTGCCGGTGGCCTCGCGTTTCCTGCTCGACCTGTTCGAGTTGCTCTACGACCTCGATCAGGCGGAGATCAACGCCATCCTGGCTGAAAAAGCCGGCCTGCATGTCGCGGACACTGACCAGGTTTATCAGGAACTGGTCCACTATATTTTCGGGAAAGAACATTCGCTTTTCCCGTTCGAGCCGACCTTCCAGCGCCTCGAAACGATCGCGGGTCCTCCCGTGCTTTCCTTTGTCGAAACCCTGCGCGAAGGCGCGCCTAATTACCACCATTTTATGCTGGCCGCCTCGATCAAACACGGGCACACGGTGGTGACGACCAATTTCGACGACCGCATCGAGCAGGCTTTCGCATTGCTGTACCCCGGCGAAACCATCCGGACGGTCGTCACGGACCTCGAATTCCAGCAATGGCTGGATCGCACGCCGCGCCGCGCCGCTTTGCTCAAAATACACGGCTCCCTGGACAACTACGGAAGCCTGGCGCTCACAGCCCAGGGCATCTGGGCTACCAGCGAGTTTTCGATGCAGATCGGCGCGGATATCGATGCAAAAAAAGCGGAACAACAACGCGCCCTGAGCCACGACGAATCGTCGCTGAGCATTCCCAAAGACCTGGCCCTGAGCAGGATCATGGACGACAGCACGGTGGTGTTCATGGGGTACAGCGGCAGCGATATTCACGACATTTCTCCCATCGTTTTTTCCAGACTGGCCGAACGGCGGGTGGTTTGGCTGTCGTACGAGGCCGACCTTGAAAAACTCCCGCGCGACATGCGCAAGTGGCTGAGCGAAAATCCCGTTGCCAACAAACCCCTGATCGTCAAGCCCGACCGCGAGGATCAGAAACACAAGGATATCGTTCACGCGGCCAGCAGCCACTGGAAACTCCGGCATTTGCAACACAGCGAGCCATTCCCGGTGCCTGCCGGCGCGAAGGCCTCGCTTTCCTATCAGGCTTTTTGCGACTGGCTGCAACGCATGTCGTTCCGCAAGGGAGACGGGCTGGCTTTTCTGGGCGAGTTTTTTGAAAATAACGGGCATTTCGAACTGGCCCTGGCCTGTTACGAAGGCGCCTGCCGGCGGTATGCCGATACTTTGCCCGCCGGGAAAAAGGAAAGGCGGCTGTTGCACACCGAAAACCGCTTGCCGTTCTGCATGGCTTACACCGGACGGGAAGCCGAGGCGGATAAAAAACAACTCGATTTTATCCGCCGTATGGAAAACGAGGGTTGGGTGGACCAATTCGCCGACCTGTACGTCACTACCCTGCTCGAAACGGCCGACCGCCTCGCGCGTTCGGGCAGGATGGAAGAAGGGAAAAAACTGTGGCAAAAAGGCCGGCATTTCTCCGAAACACACGGCATCCTGCATGGTCAGGTATTTGCCGAATCCATTGAAGGGACCATCCTGTATGAGGAGGGCAAGGTCCGCGAGGCGCTCGAACATTTTCTTCAAGCGCTGAACGGTTGCAGCATACTTGGTTCGGCTTATGGTGAAAGCCGGGCAGCCATAGCCGCCGCGCAATGTTTCAGGGACCTGGGCAATCGTTTCGATGCCTTGCGCCTGTCGGGTCTGGCGCACCATGCCGCGAAAAAAAGCAGCGACCGTGTGCTGGAGCAAATGATTGAAACGGACCGGCAACGGATCAGAAACTATTACGAGTTCAATCACCATATCAACCGGCAGGCCAGCGCCTGGGAGGACATTTTTACCGGGTTGATGAGTCGGACCGGGGCATCGTTCCGGCGCTTCCATTTTTTGCTGGCCAGCCGGGATTTTAAAGCACTCGACGCCCTGTTCGGGACGCTCGACCTGCTGCCCGGCTTGACCGGCGATCAAAAAGCCGCCATCCACTGGCACCGGATCATCGCAGCGCTCGAAGCGGGGCAAAAAGCAACCGCACAGGACATGCTGCTGGCGCTTCGCGCCTCGGTCGGCGCTTTACCCCTGCTTGAACTGGAATTGTATCGCCTGCGCCAAAACCCGGCCGGCAGCACAAACGACCTTCAAGCCGCATTTTCCTCCGCCCTGGACCTTGCAGAACTGCATCTGCTCGAAACCCGTCCGGCCATCCTTCGCGCCAAACAGGAACTGGAAACGGCCCTCGAAAACCTCTGCCGGAAACGGGACATCGATTTTGCCGAACTCATGGGTCTGTTCGAGCAGATGAAAGTGGAACGGGCCGGCGAGCTACTCGACCAATTGAGCGAGGTCGTTTCGCGGCGCGACAAACAGGAGGGCGAACTGTCGATAGCCGAAGCGACGATCATCTGGCACCGAAGCCTGCTCTATCGCCGTATGACTAACAAAACACGGGACGAGTTGCTCCTGCTGGAAAAACTGACCGAAGCGTTACCCGACAATATCCTGTTTCAATATAATGCCGGCGTAGCCGCCATGAACCTCGACCGTTTTGAAGCGGCGAAACAGTACCTGGAAGCCGCGTACCGATTGTCGGGCAACAACTATCCGCTGGCGCTGTGCAGCCTCGGATTATTGTGTGCCCGCCAGGGCGACAAGGCTCAAAGCCGGGAATACAGGGTGCGGCTGGAAGCGGAAGGAGGATCGCAACATTCGCTGGATTTGCTGGACAGGGCGATAAAAGGCGGGTAACTGGCGCATCAACGATGCTATCGACCTTGCTGCTACCGATGTTGCGCCCCTGACAGGACGAGCGGCGTGGTCGGTCAGTCTGGGCACTGTTCAACAAGCGACGTGATTTTCGTGGCTGGCAACCCGAAGGCCGAGCACGAGTCGTATAAATACGATTTGGTGAAGCAGGGAGAAAGACACCATTTTCTACATACTCTTAAACGGGTGTGTTCCAAATTGTCGTAAGGCCGCTTGAGCGAAAACTCGAAATGTCCGGCCTACACAAGTGGGTTGTCAGATGTCTCCCTTCGGTCGACAGGACATGAACGAATAGACAAGGCTAATCCCCAGATTTCTCGCTGCTTTCGAAATTTTACCCGCTGAAAAACTTAGGCAGGGCTCAGATGTCTCGCAGCGCTCGACATGACACGGGGAAGTGTTTTATGCCTGTGTTTTATCAGATGTCTCCCTTCGGTCGACATATTATCAGCGGGAAAAAATTTCGAGCGCAGCGAGAAATCTGATAAAGCACAGACACAACATACGCCCATGTCATGTCGACCGAAGGGAGACATCTGATAAAGACCAGTTTATGATGAGTAAAAACCTGGGTAGCGGGTTGTCAATGCCCGAAATTGTCGTTCTTTTCCCAAAAGGCCCTACGCCTCTACCGTGTAACCCTGCCTATGTTTTTACAAAAATTCGTAAAAATCCCTGAAATCATAGTGTTTATTTGAATTGCAGGGCATGAAAAGGTTTTTCCATCATTGCGCTCATCGTCTGGTTGTCGTCGGAGAGGTAAAAGATGTAGGCATCGCCGAGGTTGTCGCGGTGAATGGTCATGGCCAGGCAGTACTTGTAGGTCGTGCCGCCGAACTCCGGACCCAACATAACAAAAGCCACGGCGCCCCAGTCGGCGCCGAACTCTTCCCGTACCGCTTCCGGCGGAAAATTGGAGATATCCGGCAGTTCCCCGGAGTTGGGGCCGCCCAGACCGATGTTGAGCACGGTGGCTTTGAACACCGCGTCGCACCAGCGATTGGGATCGATCACTTTGGCGCCGTTTTTTACGTCTTCCCGATACTGCACCATGGTGGAATCAAGCGGTCGGATGGCATAACGGACCTCGAAATTGTGGGCGGGGTCTTTCAGAGCGTATTCGTAGTTCATCTGGGCATTTTCGATGCAGGGAACAGGGGTCAAACCTTCTGGGAAAATAAAATTCAGTCCTGCCCGGTCGAGCAAACCTTTAAACGACGCGGGCAAGGTGTCGTTTTGCGCGACCAGCAGAGCGGGGGAAAACAGCATGACGGCCAGCGTCAGCAGGGGAAGTGTTTTTTTCATGGGTTGTGTTTTATACCTCACGCCAGGAAGATTTTAGCAGGAGGTTTATGTGGTTTATTATGGTTGATAAGGGTTTATGAAACCCCGTTGTGCTCAAAACCCGGCGGTTCAAGGTATACATAAATCATTTGCAAACCTCCTTTGTTACCGGCCATTCAAGGTTTTTCGTCCAGCGGCACGCGGATCGTAACCCTTGCGCCGCAGGCTGCGCCCTGTTCGTCGAACAAGGTTTCCTGGTGAAGCCCGGCAGGCGACTGATGGTTGCCTGCGAGCAATTGCAGGCGTTTTTTTGTCAATTGTTGGCCGACCGACTTGTGCGTTCCGACTTGCCGGTTTTCCTCGCTTGAAGGTAGGAAACCCGAGCCGTTGTCTGTCACCGTCGCGACCAGTTCCCTGTTTTTTATCGAAAAATGCACCTGGATCAAACCGTCTTTCTCCTTTGTTTTCATGCCGTGCAGGATGGCATTTTCAACAAAAGGCTGCACCAGCAAAGGCGGCAGCGTGATCCAGTCCGCATCGATCCCGGCTTCCGTGGTGATCTCGTACCTGAATTTTCCCTTGAAACGCAATTGTTCCAGCGCCAGATAATGATCGAGCATATCCACCTCATCCGCCAGCGAAAGCCGGCCATCGATCGAGGCATGCAACGACAAGCGCACCAGCCGCGCAAACCGGGCGAGATAACGCGTCGCCGAAGCGGCGTCGTTTTCCGCGATAAAACTTTGTATGCTGTTGAGACAGTTGAAGATAAAATGCGGGTTCATCTGCGCCCGCAAAGCCGTGGATTGCAGGTCGCGTATCCTGTCCCGAACAGCGGCTTCCTCCCGCACCGCCCGCAAGCGGGCCCAAAACGCCAGCCACACCCCTGCAATCAGCAGCGCGGCCAGCAGCGCGCGAAACCACAGGGTGTTCCACCAGGCCGGCTGAATAAAAAACGACCAGCGGACCGCCTCGCTCCAGTGCCCGTCCTCGTTTTGCGCCTGCACTTCCAGCGTGTAACTTCCCGGACGCAGGGCAGCAAAACTGACTTCGCGACTGCGGGAGAAGGAAAAAGCCGTGTCGGCCCCGAGCAGTCTGTACCGATAAAGAATGTCGCCGCCCGAGCGTAAATGAAGAGCAAGGAAACGAATATCGAGGTTGTTGTGGTCATGCCCAAGGCGAAGTCCCTGTTGGAAAGGCACGGCGAGGTTGTTGACCAAAAGTGATTCCAGCAGCGGCGCGCTCATCGCGGCGGAAGGCATTTTTGCCTTGAAATGCGCCACTCCCCTATCGGTAGCCACCCATATTTCATCGCCCGACACCACGACGTCGTTGACCTGGTTGGAAGGAAGCCCGTGTTTGATGGTCAGGGTCTCCACTTGCCAGCGCCCGTCGGGAAGGCGGCAGAGGCGATTGAGGCCCGCGCTGGAACAACCCAATATCACGCCATCGGGCGTCACCCGCAGCCGGCTGATCGAATTGGAACTCAGTCCTTCGGCTGCGGTGAATTGTGTGAACTGCCCCCGGGCATCACAAATTAAAATGCCCCCGCCCCGCAAGGCCACGGCGATGCCGCCGCCGACAGCAGCGGGCAAATTTTCGACGTCGCGGGGCTGAAAACGCAAGGCCGGGTGTTCAAAAGGCGGAAGTTCGAGGCGCCCCTTGCGCCACAGGCGCAAGCCGTCCAGGGTAGCCATCCAGATACTGCCGTCGGCATTGGGCGCCAGTGCAAAAAACCGCACCTTGATCTCGTGGTAATTTTTGGCCGTCCCGCTGCGGCGGTCGACGGCGGAAAATGTGTAGCGATAATCGACCCACCAGAGCGGCGCAAGTGGATCGGGGACGATATTTTGCGCGGAAACGCTGTTGAGCGGGTCGCCGGAAAGATCGAAGGCTTTACCCGTGAAAGTCCACTTGCCTTTTTCCCAAAAACACAAATCCGCGCCGCACCACAAACGGCCGGTCAGGGTGTCGAACTGCAAATCCGTCAGTTCCTTGAAGCCGGAGCCCGGCGGCCAGGGCAGCCGCACCGGCGGGCCGCCCGCGGCCGGAATGGCGCAAATATCGAAAGGACGGAGGCCCGCGTAGGTCACCCGGCCATCGGAAGCGAGCCGCTGTACATTGTCGGAAGGCAAACCCGTGGACCTGTCGTAAATGTCGAGCAAGGGGTTTTTACAATAAAAAATACCCGCGTCGCTGGTGCCCGCCCACCAGCCGCCTTCGCGGTCGCGCATGATCCGCATCACGGCATGACCCGGCAGCAGATTGACAAATTCGTCGCGTTGAAAATGAGCCAAGGAAGCATACCTCAGCAGGCCGCTGGCGCCTTCGGCCACCGAACACAGCAACAAAGCGCCGTCTGCATCTTCAAAGATTTGCTCGACATAGACGTCTTTTTGCCCGTACCAGACCAGCCGGTTGTCGTGCACGAGGTAAAAAGTCTGTTGCTGACACAGGATGTAGTCGCCGTTGCGCAAGCCCCAAACGCGAAAAGGGACGCCTTTCCCGACATCCTGCAAGGGAAAGCGGCCGAGCGGAACAGGCCGGCCGTCGGTCCAATGAAATACTTCGGGGGTTTGCCGGCGCGTATTGGGCAGGGCATTCGGGGTTTCCGCCGAGGGGTCGGTTTCAAGAAATTCGAGTATGGTTCCGTTGAGCCGGGTAAAACACATGCCGGGCTTGCCCAATTCCGCGGTGAACCGAGCGAGGCCGTCGCGGCCGATCAAGAGAATACCTTTCCCGCCTATTTCCACCCATACGGAATCCTCCGTGATCGGGGAAAAATGACCGGTGTAAGCGATATTTTTCTGATAATCAGTGAGTACGGGGTTGTATTTCCAGGGACGAACCGTATCGTTTTCGACCAGCCAAAGCGAGGCGGGAAGCCGGGAAAACCAGATGCGGCCCTGCGCGTCTTCGCATAAATTGAATGACGACTTGTACGCACTCAGGCTGGTGTCGAGCGGGTATTTGAACTCGTAGCCGTTGAAATAACACACGCCCTGGTTGGTCGTGACCCAAAGGAAGCCGCGGCTGTCCTGCATCAGGGAATACACCTCGTTGCTGGGCAAACCCTCGTTGATGGTGAAGTTTTGCCAGGCCGGGTGTTGAGCCTTGCCGGGGAAAGACAGGAGGATTAAGGTTAAACAAAGCGCTGACAACAAGGTCCTTGTACAAGCTTGCATGGAGCGGCGATTTTTTGATGAGGCGCCGGTAAATATAACCTGAGCCGGACCAAAAAGTAAAACCCGCCGCCGCGCACAAAAAAAGGGCCGCTGCGACAGACAGCGGCCCTGCGGAGTTTTACGCCCCCGGGAGGCGGGTTTTAATGTCTTACGAATCTTTCTGTTGCGATTATTCTTCCTTCGGAAATGATTTGAAGGAAATAAAGGCCGGCAGGCAAACCTCCGGCCTGGATGGTTTGTAAAGCGTTCCCCGGCTCGGCGGTATTTTCCCAAAGCAATTGTCCGGCGGGAGCAAACACCCTGAATCGGGTTCCCGGAACGGCCGGCACAGGCAGTTTCAGGGTAAAGGTTCCGTCGTTGGGATTGGGGAAAATATGCACTTTGCCGTAGCCGGAGGGAGATTCCTCCCCTACCAGCACCTGCCCGTCGATGCAGAAATTGTCGATCAGGATCATCGAATGTGTTTCGTCGGCGCTGCCCGATTCCTGTCCGAGCCAGTTGGTCAGGTACAACACCGGGCGCACCAACACGCCGGGCGGGTCGGGCAAGGGGTCGCCGCAACTGTCGGTCGCCGCCCAGCCGGAGAGGTTGTACGGAATATCCAGATAGTACCACCCGCTGTCGGGTGCTTCCTGCAACCACTCGACCAGTTCGAGACAGTTGCTGCCGTCGCAGCTGTCTGTAAGCGGGTTGGGAATACCTCCCCGGTAGAGCCTCAGCCTGAGCGTCTCGCCGGGCAAACGGCTGCGATTGGCATCATGCACGCCTCCCCAGTCTTGTGCCCGCAGCGTGATCGTGCCCGTGTCTTTCACCCAGCATCCCTCGGTCGTCAGGCTCAGGACATCTGCCGAATCGCGGTTGCCGGAAAGCATGACCGACCAGCCGTCAGTGGCGCCAAAACCTTCCATAACCACAGGATCGCCGTAGGCGCCTTGCCAGCCGGACGAAGCGCCGCCGGAGTTCAGGCCACCGGTCGCGGCGCCCTGATCGAAGCCGGGATTGCTCACGACATCCGCCGAACAAGGCGAGCTCGACGGGTCGCAGAGGATTTTGACAAACTGGGTTTTGGAACGCATGGCGCATACCGTGCCGTCGGTTTTATACCGCGTCACGTCCATCCTGATCTGGTACGTATTGGTACTGGAAAAGGTGTAGCAGAACGGTGCATTGCCCATAGTCGGCGAGCCGAAGGGACCCGCCCCGTTGACGTACCATTCCACTTTTTCACAAGGGCCGAGGTTTTTGGGCGTAAAACATGCCTTGCAGGCCGTGCCGGAAGAAACGACCGTAAAGCCCTGGTCCACGCGGGTGTTGAACGTAGCATCCGGGCAGGGGCATGGCTCGGGGCATTGATGGAAAAATTTGAAAAAGCAGGGCGTGCAGGGCTGCCCGTTGCACTCGCCCGTCATGGTGAGCGTGTATTGCCCCACCGCGTACATCTGCTGGGGCAGCAGGGAAATGCTGAAAAATGGCGTGGCCAGCACAGCGCCGCTCGTCACCGGGCCGTTGGGGCCGGTCAGGGTGTATTTGACGATTTTGCCCGGCAGACATTCGGAACCGACGCACTGGAATTTGCCCGTGACGTTGACAGAAGTACCTGCGGGCGGACAGGGAATCCCCTGGAACAAGGTGTTCCCGCAAGGCGCGGAAAGGTACAAGGCCCCGCTGCTGATCACGACGTTGCTCACCGGACTGATACAATGGCAATCACATTCCGTCAACTGGAATTTGACCGCACAGGTGCAGATTTTTCCGCCGCAAAACCATTTCACCGTCAGGGTGTACGTCACGCCGGACGTGAGGTTGTTGGAACTCAGGTTGTAAATGTCGAAATAGGCGTCGGGGCCGACGATGGCGCTGAACGTCACAGGCCCGCCGGGCAATACCACCATGCCGTTCGGGTCGGTGATTTCCCAGTAAAAATTGCTGAATACGCAATCTGCCGCGTCGCAATGCGCCACCCCGTGGAATGCGAAGGGCGTCTCGCCTTCGGGTACGCAAGGCAGGATGACGGGTGTGGTGTTGCCGCAAGTAGCGGGTACAGGAGCCGGCCAGCTCAGGCTCGTCGGGTAGCCGGTGTAGGTAAAATTGAGGTTGTCGGCGCCTGCACAATTGCAGGGGCCCGGGCATTCGGGCAGCGTGAGACAGACGGCTTGCGACGATTCGCAGCATTCGAGCGCAACCCCGTTGGGCGCCGTTCGGTACAGGGAAATTTTAAAACAAACCGTCGATCCCGGCACGCCGTTCAACTGGGTGGCAATTGGCCCGGAAGTCGCGCCATTGGGCAGGTTGAGGTTAAACAGGGTTTGTGTAATTCCGCCAAAAGGCGTCACCGAGGTCAGTTCGATGCGGTCGGCCTGGAAGCCGGACTGGTTCAGCACCTGCAGCGACAAATCGTACTGCCCGAATACGCCCGGGATACATTGCACCGTGGTATTCACCGCATCGGCACAGGCTGCTCCGGGGCCTGGCGTACAGGGCTGACAGCTCACGGTGACGACGGTGGAGCAGGTTTTGACAAAACCGCCGCAATCCATAGCCGTGTAGCTCAGGGTGGAAATACCGTCGAACAGCGTCCCGCTGGCGCCGTTCTGGCCCGAGGCGCCCGAAGGCGACACGAGGTAATCGAGGCTGACGAGCGGGCAATTGTCCGTGGCAACAGGCGCCAGGTTGCCGACCACGGCCTCACACTGGCCCGCAGGGTTGTAATTGCCCTGCACGGTGACGTTGGGCGGGCACGTCAGCACGGGCTGTTCAGTGTCGGCCACCACGATGTTGTAAATGCAAAGCGGGCTTTCGTTGCCGCAATCGTCGGTCGCCTTGCAACGAATGGTGTTGCTGCCTTTGGGCATTTGCACCCCGGCGACGAGCGGAGTGATCGTGCCGGAGGGTTCTTCCCAGAGGCAGGACAAACTTGGCGAGGGGTCGCAGTTGTCGCTGACACTGAGGCTGGACGGCGTGTAGGTGTAGTGGCATTGGCCGGGGTCCATGCCGACGGTCTGGCTTTGCGGGCAGTTGTCGATCGAGGGCGGAATGTTGTCTTTTACCGAAATGAGCTGCACACACGAGGAGGTATTGCCGCAGAGGTCTTCTGCCACCCAGGTTCGTTCGATATGATCGTCGCAGCCGGGCATCCCGAACACGACGTCGCTGTACGTGTATTCGATTTTGATGGCCGCCGTGCAGTTGTCGGTAGCCGTGGGCGTACCGGCGACATCGGGGCCGACATTCAGGTTGCAATTGGCAGAAATTCCGAAGGGGCAGGTGATCGCCGGCGGCTGGCCTTCGCCGATCTGGATGTCTGTGGTGCAGGTACCCGTGTTGCCGCAGTCGTCGGTCACGATCAGCGTGACGGTCGTGGTACCGCAGGTGATTATTTCGGGACTAACATCGTACGAATCAATCCCGCAATTGTCGTAGGAGCCCGCGTTGAGCATGTTGGGCGTGACTTGCAGGGAGCAATCCGTGCCGACGTCGATGGCCATGGCAGGCTGGCAGAGGGCCGTGGGCGCCACGCCTTCTGCCGCCTGAATGGTAGTGGTACAGGTGCTGCTGTTGCCGCACCAGTCGGTCACGGTAAGCGTAATGAGCGAAAAACCGCAGGGAATCTGAGTCGGGCTCACGCTGGTGTTTACGATCTGGCAGTTGTCGGTGGAACCGCCGTCGATCATCCCGGGCGTGACGTTCAGGGTGCAATTGTTGCCCATGTCGTACCCCGCGCCGGGGAGACAAACGGCAGTCGGAGGCATATTATCCGTGATCGTGATGGTCTGATTGGCGGAGGAACTGCAATTCGACCCGGTCAATTTCAGGGTGACATTGTAGGTTCCGCAGGTCGGGAATTGCCACATCGGGCTGGCCGCCGTGCTTTCGCAGGTGGCGGGGTTGTTGTCGAAATCCCAGCAGTACTGGACGTTGGCGGGCGGGTTGGCGGAGGTGTTGGTGAACTGGTATTTGCCGCAGTTGTCGAGGGGCGTGGCGGTGAAGGAACTCTGGCAGGGCGGCGGTGAATCAGGGCATAAATAAAACCCGATATCATCCAAAGCGAAATCATTGCCCGTGGAATTCCAAACATTCAAATCATAGATATAGATTTTAGCAGTTGTATTGGACCCGCTGAACCAGGTGGCGCAATAGTCATTCCATTGACATACAGGTGGGTTTCCAATATGAAAAGGTAGCGGACAAGAGTTGACGATAGTGACGCCAATAACAGGGGCAGGTGGAGTATTACTTAGATTCGTCCAAAAAAACCTGAGTTGATATTTGGTATTCTGATTAACTGGAATGGAATAATACAAGGCAACTTTGGGTACTCCCAAAAAGAATTGCCCCCCATTTACCACCATCATATTCCCATTGCCAGTCGTATGGTCGCCACAGGCCGGGAAAGTGGAATTAATCAGGGAAGGATCCGCTCCTATCCAATAACTTCCGCTGTTTAGCTGGGGCGTATTGGTATAGCTGTATGAGCTTGGTATGTTGCTACTTAGAGAAAAATCGCCGTTTGAAATGAGATTTGGCGTTTGTGGCGTATCAAAACAGCAGTAATAGGATGAACGGGGCGGTGATGGATTGGTATAGGAAACATTACAACTAAAAGTGTCTGCGATGGTATTCCCTTTTGTGGATAAGGTACAAGTTTGAAACCCTTCTCCTTTTACCTTGTAGTTTAGTGGGAAAGTAGCTCCAGCAGGCAAAAAAGGAGTTGGTGAAAATAGCGTAATAGACTTTGGTCCTTGTTGACTTACCTGCCAACCAGGAAGAAGAATATCCCAATCAACAAATTCCCCAATCGAATCTAATATTATATTGATGGAATTGAAACAATAGGGGTTTGCATTAAAAATACTTAAATGATAAGTGCTTGTATCCGTCATCCCTTGTTCCTGATCGGCTCTTATCATTATCGAATCGCACGAGCACCCCGGGCAAAACCCGAAATTCTGCACCACGGTCCCTCCCGAATCGACTTGAACAAGAGCCTGGCCATCCGGCGGCACACTCGGTGTCCAACCGGGTTGCGCGACGGTCTTCACCCAATAAACACCATAAGGCAGATCAGCGAAAGCGTACGCCCCGCTGCTGTCCGTCACGGTTTCGTTCAGTACGTTGTCCAGGGAGTCGAGCAATTGCACAGCCCAGCCGGCCAGCCCGGGTTGGTCGGTGTACGGCAGAGTGTCGCAGGAGCGATGGACGGTGCCGAGTACATCCCCGAATGGGGGAATGACATCGAGCATACAAGGACTGAAACTGATATCGTCGAGGGCAAAATCATTGCCTCCAGAAGCTGTGTTGATGTCGATCAAACAGAGCGTGACACTTGTATTGGAGCCGCTGTACCATGTTTCGCAATAGCGCTGCCAAAGGCAGGGAGTAGCAGAGGCAATAAAACCCGCGCCGTAAGGATTCGAATTGATGAACAACTGCAGATTGGCCGGCGAAGTGCTCGTCATGGAGGCGACCCAGGCCTTGAACAAGTAAGTCGTGTTGGGTGTGACGGATAACGTTTGGCACCAGACCTGGACGCCCGACGTAGTAGCGCCGTTGACCACCATCATATTGACAGATCCGATCGAATGGTCATCGCAGTCAACAAAGCCGGCATTAATCACGCTGGCGATTTTACCTATCCAGTATTCTCCTGGCATCAGGGGTGGGTTGCCCGTATTTTGTAAGTACGCGCTGCCAAATCCTCCGGATGATGAAAAATCCGGGTTCGTTACAAGGTTGCCGCTGGGCGAATACGTAAGCGGGCAGGAACATGGCAAAACAGGCAGTTTACAAAAACTGAAATTTTGCAGCACGTCGTCACCAGCGCTAATATCGACCAGAGCGATACCCAGCGTGGGCGCGGTGGGCGTCCAGTCGGGCTGGGACGCTGCTTTTATCACATATATGCCTAAGCAGCAAGGGATGAAGGAGTATGCCCCGGCGCTATCCGTCACGGTTTCGTTCAGCACATTACCCAGGGTGTCGAGCAATTGCACCGTCCAGCCGCCGAGCACGGGCTGGTCGGAATACGGCAGGGAGTCGCAGGCGGCATACAAGACGCCCGAAACCTGGGGCAAGGGATTCTGGCAGCGGCGGAAACTGAGGTCGTCGAGGGCAAAATCGTTGCCGGCGGCCGTGGGGTTGAGGTCGTAAATGGACAGGGTGATCGAGGTGTAATTCCCCGTCTGCCAGCTTTGGCACCAGCGCTGCCAGTCGCAGGTCGTCGAGGGCAGGAAAATTCGCCCTACCTCATACTGGACGTTCTGGCTGTTGACAAGAACAACCAGCGACAAATTGGCCGGCGAAGCGCCCGACAGCGAAGCCGCCCAGCCTTCAAAAATGTAGTTTGAATTGGGCGCCACGCTGATGGTCTGGCTCCAGACCGGGGTGTTGGGATTGGAAGCGCCATTGGCCACGAGCATATTGCCGCCGCCGCTGTGGTCGTTGCACATTGCGAAGCCGGGGTTAATTGTACCCGGATTAGAGCCGATCCAGTACTGGCCGGGCTGCAAGGGCGGATTGTTGTTGTTCAGGGTGTAGCCGCTGCTGAATCCTCCACTGCTCGAAAAGTCGCCGTTTTGGACATAATTGGCCGCGCCGGGCTGCGTACCCGACGGACAGGCGCAGGGCGGAGGCACGGGCGGGCAGTTGCCAAAATTGGCGTTTTTTTGTTGGGAAGGATTAAGACTGACCGCTATCTGACCCGAAGACGGAACACTGGCCGTCCAGCCGGGTTTTGTCTCTTCTTTTACAATGTACTGCCCGGCCGGCAAATCGGTGAACGCGTAGGCGCCCGCAGCATTGGTGACCTGCTCGCCAAGGATATTGCCATCGGCATCGAGCAATTGCATGGTCCAGCCGGCAATCGGCGTCTGGTTGGTAAAGGGCAAAGTGCCGCATTCTTTGTACTTGTACCCGATAATGCTCGCATCGCTGGGGTCGGGTGCGCCGACGACCGGAAACCAACTGATACACCCTTCTCCTGGCGGGCAACTGTCGTCGTATTGGGCAAAAAGCGAAGTTGAATCGACCCCGCCGATACACAGATCGGCGAAGTAGCCTGGCCCGGAGGGGATCAGTCCGCTGTCGTGGGTCAGCAGCAATTCCGTATCGCTAAGCCATGTGACCGTCCAGCCGCCGGACGAATTGGCGGTCCAGTTGCTGAAATACCCTTCGTTGAGGTAGAAGGTGATTTGGGAGAAACAGTCGGGGGCCTGGTTGTTGTAATACACCCTGTAGCAGCCAAAGTCCGTGGGTTCGGGGTTCACGCCAAGCGCTGCGCAACCGCTTGGTTGGGCGATGGTTTGGACGGGGTTCAGGGCACAAAAAAGGCAGATGGTTGCAAGGCAACTTAAAAACAAGGTTTTCATACGTCGGAACGAATGGATCACATGGAATGGAAGTTATACAGGTTGGGCGCGGGGCTGCTCTTTGCCTGGTCTGCGTACGCGCGTCAGCCAAATTTTCGTCCTTCTGCATTCCGCTTTCGGGATTCATTATGTCCGGCGGGTTTCCGCTGACAGCCGGTATGATATTCGTGACAACCGTTTTCAAGCGAAAAGGTAACAAAGACCGTTTTGCAAGGATTTTGACTCGAACGGTGTTTTCACATCCACTATATTTGAGTCTGAAAGCAGCCAACACATGACTACTTTTTTGCGTATTTTGATTGTTGACGATGAACCTTCGTGCCGTTCCGTCTTGCGAAGTTTTCTCCGTGAATGCTGCCCGGAAGCCCGGATTGTCGGCGAAGCCGCTTCCGTCGCAGCGGCCGTCGAGTTGATAAACAGCGCGCTGCCCGATCTTCTGTTGCTCGATATCAGCCTGCCCGACGGCACCGGCTTCGACCTGCTCGACCATTTCCCTCAACCCGATTTCCGCGTCATTTTCACCACGGGCCACGACGAATTTGCGCTCAAAGCCTTCCGCTACAGCGCCATCGATTACCTGCTCAAACCGATCGACCCGGACCTGCTGGCAGAAGCCATTCGCAAAAGCAGCATCCCGGCCCCGGCCATGCAGTGGTTTCAACAAATCGCGCAGGTACGCCATCATACCGCAAATGGCCGATTCGACCGCATTACCCTGAAAACAGGCGACGGGCTTTTATTCGTCCAGACCGACGATATTCTTTATCTGGAAGCCAACGGAAATTTCACCTTCGCCTACCTCGAAAGTGGCGAAAAACACCTGGTCAGCAGTACCATGAAAGAATTTGAGGAACTGCTGCCCGAGCCTGCGTTCTTTCGGATACACCAGTCTCACCTGGTGAATACAGCCCGGGTAAAGAAATTCTTAAAAGAAGATGGCGGGTATGTTTTGATGCAAAACGGCGCCAAACTACCCATCGCAAGGCGGAGAAAGGACGATTTCCTGAGGGGGCTCGCTACCTGACCGCAGTGGACCGGTCAGGCTCGGAAGAGAACAAATACAGGGTCGCAGGGATCATCAATAACTCCGCTGCCAACAATACGTGAAGCGCGGAAAACTCCCCGTTCGAGTCCTGGGTCTGCATCACGTGGTTCACCAGCTGATATACTATGTTCATGCCCCAATGAATACCCAGCGTTGCGCCGGCATTTCCCGTTCGCATCAGGGGAATGGCCAGTAGTATGCCCAAAACAAAAAGGTGACTCCATAAAAGCCAGCCATCGCCCAGCCGATAGATATGGTTAAAGACATACACTATTGCAGAAAAAAGGACGATTCCCTGAAAACCAAATGTTTGCCTAAAATATCTGTAGATCAGACAACGGGTCAGCATGTCTTCTGAAAAAGAACTCAGCAGCACGCCAAACGATAATAGCGCACACTGTCCAGCCATTTGACCCAACGGAGGAATTCCGATCACCCTGACCAGACCCAGGCTGCGGGAAAGCAAAAAAGCAAGCGTGGAATATCCCAGGCCTAAAATCAGCCCCCGAACCAAATTTCGCCCAAAAGGCCGCAAGGCCAGCCCCCAGGCAGCCCATTTGCCCTCGTCCTGCTTTTCGATATACCAGGCACTCCCAGCAAAAAACAGCCCCATGAATATCAAAAATCCTGGAACAGATTGCCGGAACAAGTAGGCGTATTCGGCTGCGTGATAAAGCGCAAACAGCAGGACGAAAACAATTGCAGGGCGGATGAAACGGGTCATGTTTTTTTTTATAAATATTTGATAATGAAATGTTTTTATCAATAAAACTTTCAAGTCTCGGGAAACATGAACAGGCTACGGCGCCAACGCATCAAGGGCGTATTGCTGTATTTGAGGCCATTGATCGAGGTACATCAATCGTCCCAGATGCGGAAAATGCACCAACTTCGTCTGCCGACTGATCGATTGAAGCAGTCGGGTATTCTCAGGATTCACCGCCGGATCGGAAGCGCCCTGCCAAACCGTAACAGGCATATCGACTTCGATTATCTCCTGACTTCGCCACAACGCCTTCAAATCGTCCAGAACAGGTTGCCCCTTATACTTCCAGGCCTCCCTCAGGTCGCCCAGCAGAGCCACTCTCCTGTGAATTTGCTCGTACAAAACACGGTCGGCCATTGGTCCTTCCACTATCCATCGTTCAAAAAAAGCCTCCGCCTGACGCTCGACTTTGATGGCCAGCCAGCGGATAAAAAGAGCGTCCACCACAGGCCCCCGCAGCAGAATTTCTTCCCAGGCATATCGAACGCCGGGAATCGAACGTACGAAAGCAGCCCTGCCCGGAAAAACAGGACTGATCAAACCAATCCCGGAAACCAATTCCGGGTAAGCCCTCGCGAACGCCAGGGCATACGAAGCGCCGCTGGAATAAGTCAACAAATACACTTTTTCCACCTTTAAAGCATTCAGCCAGCGGTACACATCCTGCACCATCTGCCCGACGCTGAAACCACGCAAGGGGGTAGACTCCCCCACCCCGGGACGCTGAACCAGCAGCATGCCGATACCGCGGTCCTGCAAACCCGAAGTATCAGGCGTCAGCGCTGCGCCCGAATTGCCCGTGCCATGAAAAAACACGATCATGGATTTGCCAGAGGGGCCATGCCGGAGGGCAGCGAGTTGCCGCCCGTCCGGCAGTCTGAACACAAGTTGTTCCATAGCCCGAAGCGTTGTTAGAATTGAATACGGTAGTTGATGTTCGGGAAAAAGCCCAATTGGTAAACGGTGCGCACCACATCGCTCTGCGGGTCGTACTGTCTGGAAAAGATGTTCTTGCGGTTGCTCAGGTTCTGGAAATCAACAAACCATTCCTGCATGGTCTTTCGACCGTTGAGGCGGAGCGTGATTTTAAAATCGGCGCGGAAATAATCGGCGAGTTGCAGGGAATAAGCCTGATCTTCCAGATAAACCGCCTGATGCTGCACGGCCGATTGGGCAAGATCGAGGGGCGTGTCACGCTTCCCGCCCGCGGCGCTGACCCGGGTATCAAGTGCCAGGGTCAGTTTCTTGCCGAGGCTGAACTCCCTGCCCGCCAGCAGATTGGCAACATAGCGGCCATTGAAAAGCGTATTGCGGCTGATGCCGTCGCTTCCTTTGTACCGGCTGTCGTAAAGCGAAACCGTGGTCAGCAGGTAGTAGCCTTTATCAAAATTCCGCTCCACGGTAAGTTCAAGACCATAGTTGCGCCCCGTGCCCTTGTTCACCAGATCCGTGCGATCGGTCAGGCCGAAATCGGCGCCTTCGTTGAGCAAAGAAAACGACGAGGGGAATGCATCTACCGGCGCCCCGGAGATCGACTGGTAATAGGTTTCCGCCTCAAAACGCCAGTTTTGAGCAAAATGCCATTCATAACCCAAAACAATCTGATCGCTGTACGTAAAATCGAGATTGCGATTGAGTTGGGCGCCATCCTCCGCGCGCTGGTTGAAATAGATACCAAGCGACTGCATCTGACTGTGCCGACCTGCCCCCAAAGTGAAAATATGGCGAGCCCCTGCCTCGAAACGAAGCCCCAAACGGGGTTCGAGCGAGGCTGCATGCGAAATCTCGAGCCACTGGCTGTAAAGGCCCAGATTGAGTGAAACCCGCCCGCCCAACCGGCGCGTCCATTGACCATTGGCCTGTATCAGACTGGTTTGACCTGAAAAATTGCGTAAAGGATCAATCGAACCATTTTCCGTGCGTGTGCTGTCGCGCAGCTGTGCAACGAGCAAATTGGCCGTGACACCCAAACTCAGCGTATTGAGGGGATCGAATTTTTTATTCCATTGCAGGCTGGCCGCATAGCGGGTTTGCCAGGAATCGTCGCGAAACTGGGCGTATTTCTCACGGGCGCCGTCGAGGCTGTCAATCCCCACCCGGCTTTGAAAACCGGTGGCCGACAAGGTGATTTTGGTAAACGAACTGTTGTTCCAAAAGTAAACATGAGAGAGCCCGACAGCCCCCATTCCGGTCTTCTGGTGAATGTCCTGATAAGGGTTATTGTAAAAATTCGTGGTGTCTTTAAGATCGCCAAGCAGGTCAATGTGGCTGAGGCCGCCAATTCCAAAGAGCGAGAAACGCCCTGCTCCCCCGGTGGGCAAATCCAGTTTGAACGCGGCATCCTGGTAATAAGGCACTGCGCTCCCGACGCCGAAATCGAAGCCCAGGTTCTGGAGCAATGCAGGAGCCGAATAACGATAATTGAGCAGATAGGAAGCATGCGTAGCCTTGCGCAGAGGCCCCTCGGCGCCTAATTCAAAACCGTTAAACCCGATCTGCCCGGTGTATTCCCGTTTATCGGGATTGCCTTTCCGCATTTGAAGGTCGAACACCCCTGAAAGCGCGTTGCCGTACGGAGCAGGGAATGCGCCGGTCAGAAAAGTACACTGGCCCAGCAGGTTGTTGTTGAGGATGCTGACGGGTCCGCCGGTACTGCCCATCGACCCGAAATGATTGGGATTGGGGATATCGACGCCGTCCAGTCGCCAAAGCAATCCGGATGGTGAATTTCCGCGAATGACAATGTCGTTGCGAGCGTCGTTGTTGCTTGCAACGCCCGCAAAATTGGCGGCCATACGACTGGGGTCATTCCTGCTGCCCGCAAACCGCCGGGTCAGTTCCGCATTAAACGGCAACGTACTGACCGCAGCAGAACTGCGCCCGTCGCCATGCTGGTCGGTCACGGCCTGGACGACAACCTCATGGACCGACAGCAGCGACTCGCGCATGAACAATTCTACAACGGTCTCCTTGCCGGCGGTTAACAGAATGTTCGGTACAACCAGGGGCTCGTAGCCGACGTACGAACATTGCAGTACCTGCCGGCCGAGCGGCACGTCCGTAATCACGAAGTAGCCTTCGGCATCCGAAATGGCGCCTTTGACCGGGTTTACGTTGTCGACCGTCACCGTCACCCCGATCAGAGGCGACTGCGATTGCTGGTCGAGGATACGCCCTTTGAGGGTCTGAACGCCAGACTGGGCATACAGTTGAAGGGGCAAACAACAGAGTAGTAATCTGAAATACCTTTGCATAAACGGGATTTTTATTGATTGCAGATGTTGGTTCCAAAATGACCTGGGCAAAAGTCCGCAATCCGGCAAAGGCAGGCGTCCCGTCCAATTATCGCACACCTCATCTGCGGTTCGCCCAAATTGGAGAGTGCTGCAAAACATTGATTTTCAATCAAATAAAAACATTCATTTTTCATGCCTGTATTGGGTATGTTCAACACTGGCGAAATTTTCCACGTACTCACCCTGATGGGATTTATCCAGGGTTTGTTGCTGACGGCATTGCTTTGGCGCAGGAGAAAGGCCGACCCGTCAGTGATATTTCTGGTGTTCCACTTGCTGATCCTGACAGCCATCATGGCCTTGCCGCTGGCCGAGGAAGCGACTGGCAGTAAAGGCGCCTGGCCCTTTCATGCGCTGGTGTTTTTCCTCTTTCACGGACTGTATTTTTACGTTCGGCATTTTCAAACACCGTTCAAAACTGCCGATTGGCTCCTGCAGGTCGTGCTGCCGGGCGGATTGTTTGCGGGAATATCGTACTGGGTGTACTGTCGTTTGGGAACCTCGGGCGAAGCCGATCCCGAACAAAGCCTGGGCGTCACGCTACTTTCCTGCGGCAAAATTCTGGTCAATCTTGCCTATGCGTCAGCCACCCTGGCAGTACTGGTCAAGCACAGGAAACTTATTCTTGGCATGTATTCCGACACCAGTGAAGTCAGGCTGCAATGGGTGAGCCGACTTGTTTATGGCTTTTTCAGCATTATCCTTGGCGCGGCGCTGCTGTATGTCGTCGCACGGGCAGGTTTTTGGCCCATGCAAATGACGGATCTGTTTACTTACCTCGGCTTCGTACTTTACCTGTATTATGCCTATTGGCACGCCACACAACAGCGACCTATGACCTTGCTGGAGCCGGCGCCATCCCCTCGTTTGAATGAAGGCGGGAAAGACAAATATCAGCGCAGTTCGCTCACCCGGGAACAAGGAATTGCCATTTTCCAGCGGATAAAAGCGGCTATGGAACAAGGAAAACTATACCGCAACGCCGACCTGACCCTGCCGGCGCTCGCCGAAGCTGCCGAAGCCCCGGGTTATCACATCTCTCAGGTGCTCGGGGAGGTTGCCGGGCAAAATTTTTACGATTTCGTCAACACATACCGGGTAAACGAAGCCAAACGCCTGCTGACCGATCCGAGTAAACAGCACTATACCATTCTGGCCATCGCTTTCGAAGCAGGCTTCAATTCAAAAACAACGTTTAACAAGGTTTTTAAAAATGTCACGGGGCAAACGCCTTCCGAATACCTCTCGGAACGACGCAAAACAACCGACGCATCGCCACTTTGAGCCAAAAAGAAAGGGAAGCCCTGCGCGCGGCAAAGCTTCCCTTTGTATTGGTGAGCCTGCGTTCAGGCCTCCCGTCTTTTTAACTCGTCGCGGATTTTGGCGGCCATTTCATAATCTTCGGAATCAAGAACCTCCTGCAGTTTGCGCTGCAAGGCATCGGCGGAAAGGGTTTCGAGCGATTTGGTGCCGATATCTGAAATCTGGCCTTGCTCGGCGCCCTGGATGCTGTCGTCGTCCTGATCTTCCAGTACCACCCCCGCCGCTTCCAGAATGAAATCGTAGGTGTAAATCGGACATTCAAACCGCACCGCCATGGCAATGGCATCGCTGGTGCGCGAATCGATCTCAAAAACTTCACCGTTTTTTACGCATACCAGCCGGGCATAAAAAATCCCGTCGAGCAGGTTATTGATCACAACTTCCCGCAGCTGGATATCGAAAGTATCGAGCGTGTTTTTGAACAAGTCGTGCGTCAACGGGCGGTTGGGCACCATGCGTTCCATTGCAACAGCGATCGCCTGTGCCTCAAAACTTCCGATGACGATCGGCAAACGGCGCTGCCCGCGGCGCTCACCCAGCACGACGGCGTAGTTGTGCGACTGGGTTACGCTGTGTGACAAAGCCACTATGTCCAGTTCAATGCGTTTCATGGCAAAATGTGGTTTATTGCCTTTTCAAGTGTTAAAAATACGGCTTCCTGCCGGATTTCTCCGGCCAAAAGCGAATCAATGTTCGGCTTTGAATTTTTTCACCGCTTCGGTCAGTTGGGGCACCACCTCGAACAAATCGCCCACGACGCCGTAGTCGGCCGCTTTGAAAAACGGCGCTTCCGGGTCCTTGTTGATGACCACGATCGTTTTCGAGTTGTTGACGCCAGCCAGGTGCTGAATAGCGCCGCTGATGCCGATAGCGATGTACAGGTTGGGACGGATGGCGATGCCCGTCTGCCCCACGTGTTCGTGGTGCGGACGCCAGTGGCTGTCGGCCACCGGACGCGAACAGGCGGTCGTGGCGCCCAGGGCCGCGGCCAGGTCTTCGACGATTCCCCAGTTGCCGGGGTCTTTCATGCCGCGACCGGCCGATACCACCACTTCCGCTTCGGGAAGCGGCACGGTGCCTTCCTGGGTTTTGACCGATTTGACCTTCACACGGGCCGCAGGAGCGGCAATGTCGAGCGTTTCCACCGACACCGGGCTGCCGCTTGCATCGGGGCGCACGGCGTTGCCCATGAGCGAAATGACTTTTACCGCGCTGGTGATGTCGTATTCGGCAATGGCTTTGCCCGAGAAAACGGATTTTTTGACTTTAAAGCCACCGCCCGTTTCAGGCAGGGCATTCACGCCCGATACCAGACCGGCATCGAGGCGCACCGCGAGGCGGCCGGCGATGGTCTTGCCGGTGGAAGTATGGCTGAGTACGACCACACTGGCATTCAATTGTTTGGCGGCTGCCGCCAAAACCGCGGCATAAACCTGGCTGTCGATATTGTTCAGCGCATCGCCCGACACCTGCAACACGCGCGAGGCGCCATAGCGACCGAGGTCGCCGGCATTTTGAGCGGCGCCCAGCACGATGGCTGCGCAATCGGTGCCAAGCTGATCGGCAACTTTTTTACCAAAAGTAACCGCCTCAAAAGCGGCTTTTTTAAACTGACCACGCGGACTTTCCGCAAAAACCAAAACCATGATGAAAAGGTGGGTTGATGATGGTTGGGGGTTGATGAGGGTTGATGAGGTTGATAAGGTTTATAATAATCGAACGCGTTGACTATCCTTTTTATAAACCTTATCAACCTCATCAACCCTCATCAACCCTATTTTAAATCACTTTTGCTTCTTCGTGCAGCAGGCGGACGAGTTCGTCCATCTGGTCGGGCTGCACCAGTTTGACCCCGGCTTTGGGCGCCGGCAGGGTGAACTGGGCGGTCACGACATTGTCCTGATACGCCACTGCAGGCACGACTTTGAGCGGTTTGGTATTGGCCGCCATGATGCCGCGCATGTTGGGAATACGTTGTTCGGCCATGCCTTTGGCGGCGCTGACGACGAAGGGCGTTGCGACTTCCAGTTCTTCCACACCGCCCTCGATTTCGCGTTCGAGGGTAGCCGTGTTGCCCGAGATGTCGAGTTTGCTGGCGTAGCTGACGTAAGGCAGGTCGAGGTATTCGGCTGCCATGGCGCCCACTTCGGAGCCGTTGAAGTCGATGGTTTCCTTGCCGAAGAAGATGATGTCGAATTGTTCGTTGCGGGCGTATTCGGCGATTTGTTTAGCCACAAAACCTGCGCTTTTCGGGTCGGCATCGATGCGAACTGCCTCGTCGGCGCCGATGGCCAGCGCCTTGCGGATGGTTTTGTCGTTGGCTGCCGGTCCGACGTTGATCACCACGACGGTGCCGCCGAGGGATTCCTTGAGTTCGCAGGCCCGAACGAGGGCGTACCACTCGTCGTAGGGGTTCATAATGAACTGAACGCCAGTTCCGTTAAACTCCTTGCCGTCGGCCGAAAAGGAGATTTTGGCCGTGGTGTCCGGCGTTTGACTGATGCAAACAAGCAATTTCATGATGGATAAAGTGCTAATGATAGTCGGGCGAAAATTTGCCCATTACCTTTGGGGCGCGCAAAGGTACGATTCTGTACCGAGCTCTAACAATTTGACGCATTTTTCGTTTAAAAAATACCATGAGTAAACGCCTCCAATTACTGCTAAACCTGCTGGAAGCCAATCCGACCGACTCGTTTGCCCTTTTTGCCACGGCCAAGGAATACGAGGGCATGGGGGAAGCCGCACAAGCCCTGCATTTTTATGAAAAATTGCGTCAAAACGATGCATCCTACGTCGGGCTGTACTACCACCTCGGCAAATTGTACGAACGCCTTGGCAACCCGGATGCCGCGCTCGACGCCTATCGCGACGGGTGCGCATCGGCCCGCAAGGCCGGCGACCAGCACGCCTACAACGAATTGATGGGCGCCAGACTGAACCTGGACCATCCTCGTGATGAAGACATCTGAACGGACTATGCCGGCTTGACTTTTTTACCGCCAAGACGCTAAGACGCAAAGGGTTCGCAAATTTCTTTGCGTCTTAGCGTCTTGGCGGTAAAAAAGTCAAGCCGGCATAATCACCAGCATTTTTAGTATTCGATATGAATGTAAAGCCTGGCTTCCAAATTACGCTGCTGATTCTCAGTGTTTTATTTCTCTTTTCGGCAGCGGACAGCGGTTGCCGGGGAAAAAGCGGCGACCATATTCGCCCTGCAACCGAAAAACGCAGCAGCGAATACGTCATCACTCAGCTCCGCAAAAACACGCCCGGAAACGTGCGTTATTTTTCGGCGCACGCCAAAATCTTCGCCTCCGGCGACCTCGACCCGATCAACGCGAACGCCAACATCATCTGGGTAAAAGACAGCGTTTTGTGGCTGAATGTCAAGAAGTTCGGCATCGAAGCCGTCCGGGCGCTGGTCACCCGCGATTCCGTCTTCGTGCTCGACCGGCTGAACGACACCTACACGGCACAGGGGCTCGAAAGCCTCGAACGCACTTACGGGTTGCCGGGCGGTTTCGAACTCATCGGCCATCTGCTCCTGGGCTCCACCTGGCTGCCCGACGACGCTGACGAATGGCAATCGGGCATTCAGGACGGCCTGCACCGGCTCACGGGCGCCAACAGCCGCCTGACGGCCGATTACCGCATCGAGGAAAACGGCTGGCGACTCCGACATGCTTCCTACCTGGAGAGGCGCGAGTCCCGCACTTTACACCTTGATTTTGAACAATTTAAAAAACTCGCGGGTACACCGTCCGGTTTTCCGTACTTTCGCCGCATCGCGGCGTACAGCCCGGAAAGCGGCTCGCTGCAACTCGAAATAGAACTCTCGGATGTCGAAATCAATGTTCCCAAGCCTTTTCGCTTCGAAATCCCGGCTCATTACCAGCGTTTGTAAACCGCTGTTGTTCCTGCTCCTGCTGGCGCTGTTGACGCCCCTGTCTGCAGGCGCGCAGTCGAAAAAAGACCTCGAAGCCAAGCGGAAAAAGCTGATCAAGGATATCGAGGTAACGGGTAAATTGTTGCAAAAAACCACCCAGACCAAGGAGGCGACTTTCGACCGCTTTGTCGCGCTTCAGAATCAGATCGAACGCCGCGAAAACCTCATTGCCACGCTCAACGAGGAAGTGCAGGAAGCCGAAACTGGTATCACCAGGGCTTCAGATGTGATCAACTCGCTCACCCGCGATGTGGAAGCCATGCAGGCGGAATACGGCCGCATGGTGCGCAGTGCCTTCCGACGCAAAACCCTCAGCAACCCGCTGCTTTTCATCCTCTCGGCCGAAAGCCTCAACCAGGCCTTTCTGCGATGGCTTTTCCTGCGCAAATACGATCGCTTGCGCCACGACCAGGCGCGCGCCATTGCCGCCACCCGCGACATGCTTTCGCGAAAAATGGCCGCCCTCGAAGATACCCGGCGGGAAAAGGAAAACCTGCTGGCCTCCATGCAGGACCAGCAAAGCACCCTTACCAGCGAACTGGAACAAAAAGACAAACTGCTGAAAAACCTGGCCAAGGACGAGACCCGGCTGCGCGGCGACCTGGAGAAAAAACAGGCGGCCCACGAAGCCCTCAACCGCATGATCGAAAACGTCATCCAGGAAGAAATACAGCGCAAAAACGCCGAAGCCCGCAAACCGCTTGCCCCGGCGCCGGCTAAACCGAACGCCTCTGCCCCTTCGGCAAATTCACCCGCATCATCGCCTGCGAGCGCGCCGCCGGCAGCCTCGGCCAGCGAAGACCAGGCCTCCTACGAATTCCGCCGCAACTACGGCAAACTGCCCTGGCCGGTCGAAAACGGCTTTATCTCCCGCGGCTACGGACGCCAGAAACACCCCACACTCAAAAACATCGAAATCACCAATAACGGCGTCGATATCCGCACCGAAGAAGGCTCGGCCGTTCGGGCAGTGTACGAAGGACAGGTGGCGGGCGTGCAATTCATCCCCGGCCACGACTACACGGTCATCATCCAGCACGGCGATTACTATACCGTTTATTCCAATCTGGAAGAAACCAGCCTGACCAAGGGCCAGACCGTCAAAAGCCGTCAGACCATCGGCAAGGTGAGCACCAACCCGATCACAGGCGCTTCGGAACTGCATTTCGAATTGTGGTACCAGAAAGAACGGCAGAACCCGGCAGGATGGATCAGGAAGTGAGTGGGAAGTGAACGATTGGGGAAGTAGCGATTGGCAACATTAAACCAACTGATTATGAATAAATTATCGCTATTGGCTTTTTGGGCAGGATGTTGCATTATCCTTCTCGCGGCAATGTTGTATTACCCAAAGTGGGAAAAATCCCAAACCGAGGCAACACTAAGTTGGGACGTATCTGGCTACTACGCTTACCTGCCTGCCGCCTTTATCTATCACGATCTGAAAGAGGCTGCATTTCTCGACCATATTATCCAACAATACAAGCCTACCCCGGCGCGTATGCAGGGTTTTGAGCATCCATCGGGGCATTTCGTGATGAAATATTCGATGGGCCAGGCACTCCAATACCTGCCCTGGTTTTTGTGCGCGCACGTACTGGCCGAACCTTTGGGTTATCCGGCCGACGGCTTTTCAAAGCCATACCAGTATGCGATCGGCTGGGGGAGTTTATTGGTAGCAATTATCGGGCTCTGGTTTGCCCGCCGCAACTTGCTGGCATACTTTACCGACCGGGTAAGTGCCATCGTATTGCTGTTACTCGTGGTGGGCACGAATTACCTCAACTACACCGCTTTCGACGGAGCAATGACCCACAACTGGCTGTTCACGGCTTACAGCCTGCTGATTTTCAGTACAATCAAATTTTACCGGCAGCCGTCTGTGCGATGGGCGGCGGCCATCGGCCTGCTTGTCGGATGGATGACGCTGACCCGCCCCACTGAAATCGTATCCGCACTCATACCCCTGTTCTGGGGAGTGGGCAACATACAGGCGCTGCGCGAACGCATGGGCTTTTTCCGTACTCACCTCACCACAATCGGAGTAGCTCTGTTGTCTGGCGGCTTCATGCTGTTCCTGCAACTGGCCTACTGGAAATACGTCACCGGCGAATGGATTGTTTACAGCTATGAAGACCAGGGATTTGACTGGTTGCGCCCGCATATTATCAGTGTGCTTTTCAGTTATAAAGCAGGTTGGCTGACCTATTCACCTATCCTGTTTTTGGCCCTCGCGGGTTTGTTTTTGTTAAAAAAACAACAGCCTTCGCTTTTCCCTCCAATCTTCTTTTTTTGTCTCTTATTTCTGTACATCACCTCGGCCTGGAACATCTGGTGGTATGGCGGCAGCTTGGGTATGCGTGCAATGGTTCAAAGCTACGCGGTATGGATTTTCCCGCTGGCCGCATTTGTTAACTGGCTGATAATCAAGGGGGGGGAGGGGCAAACCGCCCTGCTTTTCATCGCACTTCCTGCTTGCTGGATCAACCTGTGGTGGACCTATCAGGCCCACCGGCCGCAGGGCCTTTTCGTCACGGAGCAAATGAACAAATCCCTGTACTGGCGGGGACTCGATCCACGTACTTCGGCACAAGATGTCAACCGGCTTTTGGACAACGCGGAGATATTCAGCGGCAAAGGGCCGAACAAACTCAAAACGCTTTTACAAACAGGTTTTGAACACGACACGCTTGCCGTTACTACCGAGCGGCCCATCAGCGGGCAGCAGTCGATAAGGCTGAGCAAAGAAGTTCAGTTCTCACCCGAAACCAATCTGGCGCTTCCTGATGAATATCACTCCCCCAGGTACTGGCTGCGCACCACGGTGACTTTCAGGGCTGAACCCAAGGAATGGGAATGGTGGTTGATGACACAAATGATCGTCCGATTTTCAGCCGGGGGTGAAAAAATTAAAGATAATATGCTTCGCCTTCAACGTTGTGCCGACTCAGGAATAACGCAAACCGTTTTTCTCGACACCCGGGTTCCTGATCGTCCGTTTGATAAAGTAACCGTCTTTTTCTGGAATGGCGAAGGGCAAAAATCTATCTGGTTGGACGATTTAAAGGTGGAGATATTCGAGGAATAAGGGGCGGCCGTCTCACCATTTGTTTTCCCGCAAATGCCGCGGCAACTGGTGAGACGGCCCCTGTTCAGTTATTGTTTTTTCAACCAAACATTGTTCTCAAGGTCGATATCGGCCATGCGGTGCGTCGGATCAATTTCCACGCTGGCGATCTTTTTGGCCCGTTCCGGGATTTCAAATACATAAAACGGATCGACCCAGCGATGGTCGGGCAACACGGTTCGTTTGACGTCGTTTTCAGCCGGTTTGATTCCGCGCATACTTTCGAGCGGCGCGTAGAACAATTCCTTGTCGCCATCGGTATAGGTCACCATGATATCGAGCGGCATGGCCATATTGCCTTTGCGGCCTATGACGACGCGGGTAGTTTTGCGACCCTCGGCCAGCACTGAATCCACCGAATAATCGATCGTATTGAGCGTATTCACCCAGTCTTCCTTGTACCAGTCGAGTTCAAGGCCGCTTTGTTTTTCAAATACCCGGATACAGTCGTTGGCATTGGGATGTTTGAACTTCCAGGTATCGAAGTAGCGCAACAAGCCGGCATCGAACGCCTGCTTGCCAACGATGTATTCGAGCTGATGGAGGAACACCGCTCCTTTGACGTAGGCCGCCAGGGAGTAGGCATAATTGGTCTGGTAATGGTCGGCGTGAGTGGTCATTGGCTCTTCCTTGCCGCTCGTAGCCAATGCGACATAGCCCGAGTAGTTGCCCTCAAAAGGGTTTTCCTCGGGTTGCCGCTTGCCCAGGAGGCCTTTGCGGGCCAGTTCGTTTTCGACCACGGTTTCGGCGTAGGAAGTAAAGCCTTCATCCATCCATGCATAGAGGCTTTCATTGGTACCAAGCACCATTTGATACCACGAGTGCAGCTGTTCGTGCACGGCTACGCCGACCAGGCTGTTGAGCGGCCGGTTGCCGGTAATGAGCGTGGCCAGCGGGTATTCCATGCCGCCGTCGCCCCCCTGAATGAAGTAATATTCCTTGTAGGGATAGCGTCCGAAGTGCTGGTTCATGATCGTCCGGGCTTCATCCATGATGGCCGGAAGTTGTTGCCACTGCTGGTCGTAGCCCTTGCCTTTTTGCCACACGAAGTGCATGATCGAACCGTCGGCTGCCTTGATTTTGGTGTGGGTAAATTCGGGGTCGGCCGCCCAGGCGAAGTCGTGTACGTTGGGCGCGGTGAAATGATAGGTCAGTTTGTCGCCGGCAGGCTGGTTGACGGTCTGGCCGGGTTCTTCATAACCGTTGCCGACTTCGAGGGGGTTTTGCAAGTACCCGCCTGCTGCCACGAGGTAACGTTTGTCGATGGTGATGCGGACATCGAAATCGCCCCAGACCCCGTAGAACTCGCGTGCTATGTACGGGTTGGCGTGCCAGCCCTGGTAGTCGTATTCGCAAAGTTTGGGATACCACTGGGTCATGGAATAAGCCACCCCTTCGCGGCTGTCGCGGCCCGAACGGCGCACCTGCACGGGCACCTGGGCGGTCCAGTTCATGTTGAGCACCGTGCTGGCGCCGGGCAGGATGGGCTGGGCAAGCGTTACTTCTAGAATGGTCTCGTTGGTTTCGAATTTGACCGGCCGTCCGTCCTGGCTGAGCGAAGCGACCTTGATCCAGCCTTGTTCTTCGGGTTTGAGTTTGAGGATGCGGTCGGCCACCCGGCTGTCGGCATCTTCGATGGTACGCGAACGCACATCCATCATGCTGTTGGGCTGGAAAGCATTGAAATACAGGTGATAAAACACCTTGTCGAGGGTGTCGGGGCTGTTATTCGTGTAGGTCAGCGTTTGTGTGCCGGTGTATTGGTGTTTGGCGACGTCCATATCGATCGCCATTTTGTAATCGACGCGCTGCTGCCAGCGGTCGGGTTGGGCGGAAAGTGAAAAAACGAACAACAGGCCTGCGGTGCAGGTGAGGAGGAGTTTTTGCATGATCAAAAAAGGTCTGTTTGAGGCAATGATACGGTAAAGGGAAGGTTTGCGGGCTTTTTTCAGAAAAACGCTACATGCGGGCGGGTGATCGACCTATCTTTGCAGCACGAACCGGCTTTGCCGGGCAAACCAGTACCACTGTCCATGAAAGTTCGTCTTGCCATTGCCCTGATCGTGCTCGCTGCGTTGACGCGTCTCGGCCTCAATTTTTTGCCCAGTCCGCCCCACAATTTTTCGCCCATCGCGGCCATAGGTCTGTTTGGAGCAGCTGTTTTTTCACGCCGCTGGCTGGCGCTGGCGCTGCCGTTTGCCGCCCTGTTTTTGAGCGATTTGATCATCAATAACGTGTTGTACAGCCAGTTTTACCAAGGATTCGCCTGGTTCACGTCTGTCTGGATTTATCTGGCATTCGCCGGCGTCATGCTTGTTGGCCGCCTGATGCTCCGCGATCGTATTGCCGCCGCGCCGCTTGTCGGCGCCAGCGTGGCAGGCTCCCTGTTGTTCTTTTTCGTGACCAATTTCAGCGTCTGGCTCGAATCGGGGATGTACCCGAAAACCGGCGCCGGCCTGATGAGTTGCTACGTCGCAGGTTTGCCTTTTTTGCAAAACACGATGCTGGGCGACCTCTTGTTTTCGAGTGTCCTTTTCGGTGCGTACGCCTGGCTGGGCAGCCGGCAGTTTGCGACGGGAAAAGCCTGATTTTCAATTTGATAAACCTGTCCTGTCTATCTCTTTTCTGCACGGCGCGCGCCGAAAATCATTCGTGTGCGCGGTGCGGACATAACGCTGTTTGAAATGGCAAAACGCAATCTTGATCCCAAAAAAGTGGCGGAAAGTCACACCGTCATGACGGAAATGATCATGCCCAACGACACCAACCCGATGGGCAACCTCATGGGTGGCTACCTGATGCGCTGGATGGATATTATTGCAGCTATTTGCGCAGGCAAACACTGCCAGGCGCATGTGGTGACGGCCGCCGTGGATCATATTTCTTTCCAGAACCCAATCCTGCTCGGCGATGTGATTACCCTCGAAGCCAGTGTGACGCGGGCTTTTCACAGTTCGGTGGAGATCTACGTCGAGGTGTTTGCCAACGACATCAAAGGGCAAAACCCGCGCCGCTGCAACCACGCCTATTTTACCTTCGTCGCGCTCGACGACAAGCGGAAAAACCCCATTCCGGTTCCGCCCGTTCTTCCCCTTTCGAGCGAAGAGCAGAATCTTTTTGAGTCGGCAGCCCGGCGCCGCGAACTGCGCCTGATCCTGGCCGGCCGCATCAAACCAAAAGACGCTACGGAAATCCGGAAGTTTTTTTCCGATCTTGAATAAGTAGGGGGGGTACCCATTTTCACCGCGAAGGCGCGGAGACGCAAAGGGGCCGCGAATTTCTTAGTGGTGAAAAAATGGCCCACCAAGGGTATTGCCACCTTAATTTTTGACAATTTTTCCCTGATACCTCGATTCCCCGGCGGTCAGCCGCACGAAATATACCCCGGGCGGCCAATCGGCCAGATCCACCAGCAGTCGATTGCCGGCGCGCGATCTTTTTTCCTGCAACATCAATGACCCAAGGGGGCTCCAGACCTCCCATTCGTAAACCACTCCCGGCGTTTCAGGAAGGTCGAGCCACACATACTGGCCAGCCGGTTGGGGATAAATGCGCAAAGCCGTCGAGGAGCGGGAATCCGCGGTTTCCAGTCCTCCAATCGACAGGGAAGCGCAGTAGTCTTCCACCTGCCCGAATTCGAAGTTTTCGCAGGGGCCGGGGGCTACGCCCTGCGCGGTTTTATATTTCATCATCACCCTGAGCCGGGTCGGCCCAAATGCCCAGAAATCAGGCGTTTGCAAGGTGCCGCTGTACGGCACATCGACCGCAAATCCGGGGTCGAACGCGAGTTCGCCATCGTCGTCGAAATCGCCGTCGGCGTTGAAATCGACATATATCCGGAAAAAAACCTTCGAAGGCCAGCCGGTATATCCTGGTGTTAAGGTGACGGGGTAAGCAGCCAAAGGCAGGAGTTGCGGCCCTTCGGCCAGCTGGCCGGTAAAGTCTTCATATCCGACATAGCCGCCTGAATTATGCTGCCAGTCGCCGATCTGGACCCCTGCGATCCATTCTTCAGTGGCCAGTGAAGCCGACGCCGCGCAGTAGTCCCCGTCCGTACAAACGCCGCAGCCCGGCGTGTAAAAAAACAGGGACGCGGAGTACCCGATTGAACCGCTGTCGCAATCGCTTCCGACCTGCGCTTCATACAAGGTACAGGGCGCCAGCCCGTTCCAGTTGTAACTTGAACCGCTCGCAATTTCCACGGTTTCCCAGTTCGCGCCCGATGCGGGTCTGACGCGGAGGTGGTAAAAGTCGGCAGCCGTGACCGGCGCCCAGGACAGCAGGGCCGACGAGCTGGTCAGCGCAGTCGCCATCATTCCCGCGGGCGCTTCGCAGCAGCCGTCGGTGCGAAAAACAAATGATTCGGACCAATCGCTGCTCTGGCCGGCAGCGCAATCGGCATACAAACCGAATTCGTACTCGGTACAGGTTAGCAGGTTTTCGAGCAGAAAAGGCGGAGCAACATCGCTCTGATAGTTCCACAATGGGGCGTCTTTTTCGCGCCAGCGGAGTGTAATTGTTTCAAAATCCGGCACTTCCGCCCAGTTCAGCAAGGCCGAAGACGTACTGATTGCGTTGGCAAAGAGGGCGAACGGCGGCGAACAGGGCAAACAGGCCTGATTGTTCTGCATCAACAGGTCGCCCAGGTTGAGTCGGCCGTTGCTCACTGTGTTGCCATTCATGGCTGAGTTGGGCGTAGCGCTCGTCAGCACCTGACTTTTGACCCACAATGCAGCCTCCGCCGGGTGGGTTTTGGCCAGGGCGATCAGGTCGGGGCAAAGTGTCGAATAGAGCAAGCCGATGGCCCCGCTTACTTGCGGCGTGGCAAAGGAAGTGCCGGAGTGCGCGGCATACTCGTTACCGGCGGAAGAAGTAGTGAAGATGCCCGCGCCGTATGCCCCCAGGTCGACGGATTGCGGTCCCCAGGATGCATCCGGGGCAATTTGGTCGGCGTTGTCGAGGCTGGTGACCGCGATCAGGTACTCGCTCGGGCAGGTGGTTGGCAGGTCGCCCAGCTGGTCCACATCGATCGGGAGGTTGGCGGCAGCGGCAACGCTCAAAATACCGGCCGAGCCGAGGGTGTCGAATGCGGCGCACCACAGCGGCGAATCGTCGGGATGGCCGTAGTTGATTCCCCAGGAGCAATTGACCGCCACGACAAAAGCCCCCTGTTGGCCCTGGGTCTGGTTGTAACGGCTGCGCGCCTGATACACATAGTCATAGGCGGAAAGAATCGCCGATTCCTGGCCGTTGCCGACCACGAACATCATTTTTATTTGCCAGTTGATGCCGCTCACCCCCAGGCCGTTATTCCCTCTGGCGCCGATGATACCGCTGATGGCTGTTCCGTGCGCAGTGGAAAAACCGTTGATCTGATCATTTTGAAGGTAAACATTCCAGCCGCGGGAATCGTCGACGTACCCGTTTGCATCGTTGTCGAGACCGTCGGCAGGCGAGTCGGCCCAATTCACCCAGAGATTGGGAGCAAGGTCGGGGTGATCCGGGTTGAGCCCCGAATCGATGATGGCCACGACAATGGTATCGCCGGCGGCGCTCAGACCGCCCGTGGTGTAATCCCAGGCTTCGGGGGCATCCAGATCGGCGTCGGCAAGGCCGCCGTTCGAGCCGTCGTTCTGGTATTGCCATTGGGAGGGGAAAAGCGGGTCGTCGGGCAGCAAAGAAAAGGCTCCGCTGTTTGCTCTGGGTTCGAGCAAATGGTCCAGTTGTGCCATCGCCACATCCGGCTGTTTTCTGAACCACAGAAGCGCCTGGTGCGTAGCAGAAGAGTCTTTTTCGCAGGGAAAAAGCCAGACATTGAGCAAATCTGACACCTTTTCCGGCTTTTGGCCGTAAGAAGTACCCATTGCGCGACCATACCGAAGGGCAAGATCGGCAGCGGATTCACCGGGATTGATACGGACCAATACCTGGCCATTGACAAACGGGAGAGCTTGTGCGCTGAGCATAGTCGGCGTACAGGCACACAAAATCCATGTTAAAAGCAGCGAAATACCTGCAAACTTCATCTGAAACAGGGCAATACGGTTGCAAAGGTAAGCGATGCGCACGCTGGTCGCCGCCGAAGCCTTTGTTGCGTATATTTTTGGCAAATGCCCAAAAACTTCCAGCGCAAAGTTTTTACCTTACACAAACTTAACCATTCGGTTATAGTCGAAATTATCTTTGGAAAATCTACCCATTTTCTTGAATTAAAAACCGATTGCGACAAAATTGCCTTTTTCGCAAAACAAAATTCGCTATGAGTAATCGTTACCTCCCTGGTTGGGCAGCAATCGGACTGCCCGTCATTTTCCTGTTCTGTTTTTTCATCCAGCCGTCGAAGCTGGCAGCGCAAAACGAGTGCGAATGCACCAACTGCCCGCAGTTCATGCCCGATGGTTTTACGGGGACGTTCACGATCAACGTCATGAATGCCACGAATCCGACCCTTGGCCAGAACGGCCAGGGGGTGTGTGGCGTGGTGCTCAACTTCGACCACGAATACCTCGGCGACCTCCAGATCACGCTGACTTCTCCCTCGGGACAGTCGGTCACGCTCGTCGGCCCCATCGGTTTTTTCGGCGCCACCGACTTTACGACCTGGAACGTCACCTTCCTGCCTTGCAGCGGCTCGCCCGACCCCGACCCCGGCTTTACAGCCAACTGGAACAACAACCAGAACTGGGGGCTTTTTGGCAATTATTCGGGCTCCTACTATCCGTACAGCGGATGTCTTGAAAATTTCACAGGCCCCGTAAACGGCACCTGGAGCCTCACGGTCACTGATGGACAGGCCATCGACGTGGGTAATTTTTACGACTACGAGATCATCTTTTGCGACCCTTCGGGCATCAACTGCTTTTCCTGTGCCGCCAATGCCGGCAACCTTGTTCAACCCGATATTATGGCCTGCGAAGGCGCCAACAGTCTCAATCTGAACCTGCCGCCCTCCTACCCTGCCGGCGTGGATCCCCCGCCCGCAAGCGACTATTCTTACACTTATGTTATCGCCGGATCGGGCGGCATTATTCAGGCTTACGAACCTGTACCTGACCTGACGGCCTACCCGCCCGGTTTTTATACGATCTGCGGTTTGTCGTACTATACTGCCGATGAAGGCAATATTCCCGCGCCCAACGGAACCCTGACCATCCAGAACCTTACGACGCAGCTCAACTCTTCCATGCCGCCTTTCTGCGGAAAAATCACGACCAATTGCGTCAACGTCACGATCAATCCCGTGCCGGACGACGTTGAGGAAACCGCCGAGATTTGTGCTCCTCAATGTTATGTTTTTTACAATCAATCCTATTGCCAGACAGGCACTTATGTAAAAAACCTGACCAGCGCACAGGGCTGCCCGTACACCGCTACGCTCTACCTGACGGTTCATCAGCCGAGTTTTAATACTGTCAATGAATACGTCTGCGTTGGCGAGTGTTCGCAAACCCCAGGGTTTTCCGACGCATGCTCACCCGGCACTTATCAGGAAGTATTTACCAATGCCGTGGGCTGCGACAGCACGGTCACGCTGAAATTATTCAATGTGCTTGTCAATGCGTCGATTGCCCAACCGATCCCCTCGGTGGGCTGTACCGGCAACGTGACGCTGCAAGGCACCGGCTCCACGACCGGCGCGGGTGTTTCCTATCAGTGGACGGCCAGCAACGGCGGCAACATCGTCGGGCCGACGACCAACATCAATGCCAGCATCAATGCGCCGGGTGATTATCAGCTGCGGGTTTGCCGTACGACGGCAGGCGTGCTGTGCTGCGATTCCACGGAGGTCAATGTCATTGGAAATCAAAATCCGCCTGCCGCGCCTTCCGCCGTCAACGGAACCAATGCAACCTGCACCGGCGATACCGAAGCGTTTTCCATCTCCCCGGTCAACGGCGCGACCACCTATACCTGGACCGTTCCCGCCGGTGTGACCATCGTCAGCGGGCAAAATACGACCACGATCACGACGCTCTGGAACAGTATAACCGGCGGCAATGTCTGCGTCACAGCCGGCAACGCCTGTGGCACCAGCACCGCCACCTGTATTAATGTGACCACCACGCAGACGCCGGTGGTTGCAACCCCGCAAGGCAACAATACCGCCTGCGATCAGGATGTCGTCAACTATTCCGTACCCACGGTGGCTAATGCGACCACTTACACCTGGACGGCTACGGCGCCCGCCATCATACTGAGCGGCCAGGGAACTTCCCAGGTGAGCATTGACTGGAACGGCGCTCCCGCATCGAGCAATGTCTGTGTGATTGCAGGAAATAACTGCGGCGACAGTCCGCAAATGTGTCTGCCGGTTCAGATCAGCAGTACGCCGGCAAGCCCGAGCGTCACGGGCAGCAATACGGCCTGCGCAGGCGGTGTTGGCAATTATTCTGTTGCATCGGTTGCCGGCGCCACCACGTACAACTGGACAGTGACCAATGGCGCCATCACCAGCGGCCAGGGCACGACGAGCGTACAGGTAAGCTGGAATGTCAATGCTTCCAGTGGTTCGATCTGCGCAAACGCTGCAAATGCCTGTGGTACAAGCAATTCCAGTTGTGTCAACGTTACGCTTAGCCCCGCGCCCGCACAACCCGACATCAATGGCGATGCCACACTTTGTGCCGGCGCCAGCGGCAACTACACCATCACACCCATCGGCGGCGCATCAGGCTACGTCTGGACGGTACCTGCCGGCGCCAGCATCACCGGGGGGCAAAATACGACAGCCATCAGCGTCAACTGGCCCACCGGCAACCCGGGCGGCAGTGTTTGCGTATCGGCATCGAGCGGTTGCGGCACGGGACCGCAGGACTGCTTCCCTGTTAACATCGATGTTGTGCCCACTGCCAATGCAGGCGCCGACGCGGCTGTTTGCGGGGTGCAAACTACACTCGCAGCAGTGCCCAGCGTCAATGGCAGTACGGGCCAATGGACCTTTAATGCCGGCCCGGGCACCGCGACTTTTACCAATGCATCCAGTGCAACTTCAGGTGTAACGGTATCGCAAAACGGGGTGTACACCTTTGAATGGACCGAGTCCAATGCTTTGTGCAACGACAATGACCTGGTCACGGTGAATTTCAACGAATCTCCCGCACAAGGCGCGATCTCGCTTGACTGCGACAATACCAACCAAAACTTTACCGTCTCCTTCCCGATTACCGGCGGCACGGGCCCTTACTCCGTAAGCGGAGGAACAATCAACGCCGGCGTATTCACGTCCGACCTGATTGCCAATGGTTTGTCCTATTCTTTCACCATTACGGACGCCAACGGCTGCATTTCCACACCAGTCACTGGCGCGTACAATTGCAACTGTGCCACCAATGCCGGCACCATGAGCCTCAGCACGATTCAAGTGTGTGAAAACCAGACTGTTACCGCTGTATTTAACAACGACGACAACTTCGACGGCAACGATATCGGGGCCTACGTGCTGCATACCAACAGCGGCACTTCGCTGGGTACCATTATTGCTCAAAATTCGACCGGCACATTCGGCTTCCAGGCGGGAATGAACTACGGCCAGACCTATTACATCTCGCACGTAGCAGGTAATAACGTTGGAGGCGTCCCAGATCCTTCCGATCTGTGCTTCTCCGTGGCTCAGGGCCAGCCCGTTGTTTTTGTGCAAAATCCGGTGGCCAATGCGGGCATCGATGCCGACACCTGCGCGCTTCAACTCAATCTCGGCGCCAACAGTGGAATCGGCTCGGGTACCTGGACCGTCGTCAGCGGCCCCGCCGGCGGCAACCTGAGCTTTGCCAACGACCAAAGCCCGAGCAGCCATGTGAGCGCTGATCTCGCAGGCATTTACACGCTTGCGTGGACGCTGGACAACGCAGGTTGCACGGCCAGCGATCAGGTCAATCTCGATTTCCACCCCAACAATGCCGGCCAAATGGCCGCCCAGACGCTGACCGCTTGCGAAGGTCTTACCGTGACCGCACAACACCTTGGCGGTCAGGCGTATAGCCCGGGCGATACCGTTGCTTTTGTTTTGCATTCGGGCAATGGCACGACGCTCGGAACGGTATATGCAGAAAATAACACCGGCATTTTCAGTTTTCAGAACGGCATGATTTACGGCCAGACTTACTACGTGTCCTATGTCGTAGGCGCCAATCTGAACGGCCAGCCGGACATGAACGACCCCTGCCTGGTCATAGCGCCCGGACAACCGGTGATCTTTTATCAAAACCCGGTTCCGAATGCCGGGGTAGACGACGAAACTTGTGGCAATACCCTCACGCTGAGCGCAAACAGCACATCTGGGAGCGGCAACTGGACGGTTGTCAACACCCCTGCCGGCGGTACGCTGAGTTTTGATGACGCTCAAAATCCCGCAGCCGGTATCAGCGCTTCTGCATTCGGCGCATACACCTTGCAATGGACCGTCACGGAGAACGGCTGTGTCGGCGCCGACGCGGTCATCGTATCGTTTAACGAGACGCCTTCTTTGGCCGACATTTCCCGCGACTGCGACGTCGCCAATGAAAATTACACCGTAACGCTGACCCTCAACGGTGGTACGCCACCTTACGCCGTCAATGGCAACCCGATCAGCGGCAACCTGTTTACGTCTCAGCCTTTTGGCAACGGCATCAACTACTCCTTCACCGTCTCCGACGCCAACGGATGCATTATGCCCGACATCCAAGGGTCGTACAGCTGCGATTGTGCCACGAACGCCGGCACGATGTCGGCCCAGCAGATCTCCGCCTGCGAAGACGGGACCGTGACTGCCCAGGCCAATGCCGACGCGACCCTCGACGGCAACGACGTTACAACTTTCGTGCTGCACACGGGCACGGGCGCGGCATTGGGCACCATTCTCGCAAGCAATTCGACAGGCGAATTCGGGTTCCTGCCGGGTATGAATTACGGTACGGTTTATTACATCTCGCGGGTAGCCGGCAACAACCTTGGCGGTATTCCCGACCCGACCGATCCCTGCCTCTCCGTAGCGCCCGGGCAGCCGGTAGTATTTTTGAAAAACCCGGTTCCTGATGCAGGAACAGACAACGCTGTTTGTGCGCAAACAATTGGTTTACAGGCAGTAAATGACAATTTTACCGGCGTGTGGACACTGGAATCCGGGCCCGGCACCGCTAATTTCAGCAATGCCAGTCAGCAAAACAGCAACGTAACAGTCAGCGCCCCGGGCGCCTATCTGTTCCGGTGGACCGAGACCAATGCCATCTGTACCGGCTTCGACGAGGTGGCTGTCACGTTCAATGACTCGCCCCTTGCAGGGGCTATTGCCGAAGATTGTAATGGCACCAATACAGCTTATTCCGTCAGCTTCAACGTGAGTGGGGGCGCGCCAGCCTACACCGTGAGCGGGCTGAATGGCAATTTTAACGGCACAGTTTTCCAGTCGGCGGCAATACCCAACGGAGCGCCTTACTCCTTTACCATCACTGACGTCAATGGTTGCACCTCGGCCCAGGTCGATGGCGTGCACAATTGCAACTGTGCCACCGATGCCGGCACGATGGTTCAGAGCCCGCTGGTATTCTGCGCCGATCAGCCCGCAGTTGCCACCTGGAATAACGACGCGCAAACGGACGCCGACGATGTGGTGCGGTTTATTCTGCACGACCAGGCTACGAACAGCCTCGGAACTGTTTTTGCCACAAACAACCAGCCGAGTTTCAACTTCCAGGCTGGTTTGCAATTCGGGGTGACGTATTACATCTCCTCCATTGCAGGCAGCGCCCAAATCGGCGGAAATATCAACCTCAACGACCCCTGCCTGTCCATCGCATTCGGTACGCCGGTCCAGTGGAAACCCATCCCGACCGCCGGGCTTGCCGGCGATGCGACCATTTGTTCGGGCAGCAGTACCAACCTGACTTTTAGTGGAACTGGCCAGTTCCCTTTGACCCTGACGTACAACGACGGACAGGGCGCGCAGCAAACGGTGACCCTCAACAATACCCAGCCCTTCAATCTCCCGGTCATGCCGACAGGCACGACCAATTACACCTTGACTTCCGTGGTGGACGGCACTTTGCCGGCTTGTATGGCCACGCTGAACAGCACTGCACAAGTAACTGTTAATCAACCGGTTGATGCAGGCAGCGCGGCGGCGCCGTTTGAAATTTGCGCCGGACAAAGCAGCATTGTTCAATTAAACCAACTGCTGGTCGGCGCCGACCCGGGCGGCGTCTGGTCCGAAACCTCCTCGATTCCTTCCAAACCCGGCAGTTTCAACGCGGGGGCGGGGGCTTTCCAGACACAGGATCAGGCGCCCGGCACCTACACTTTCCGTTACCTGATCGACGCCGCAGCACCTTGCCCGGACGACGAAACCACGGTCAGCGTCGTCGTTCATCCGCAAAGTGTTGCCGATGCAGGCCCGAATATCCTGCTCGATTGTGTGGTGACCTCCGCGGTACTCGGAGGCGCCGGCACCAGCACCGGCAATGATGTCACCTATTCCTGGCAACTCAACGGCGCCACTGTCGCCGACGCCACGAACAGGATACTAAACGTTACTGAATCAGGCACTTACACCCTTATTGTAAACAACAGCGCCGGATGCTCGGACGAGGACCAAACCGTGGTCACCGTGGACAACGAAGCGCCTGTGGCTTCTGCCATTACCGTGAAAAACGTGCGCTGCAACGGAGAAACCAACGGCGCTATCCTGATAGATTCCATCAGCGGCGGGCAGCCCCCCGTGCTCATCTCGCTGAACAACAGTCCTTTGACTGGCGGCAACCTGTTCACCAATTTGTCTGCCGGGTATTACGTGGTAACCTTGCAGGGCGCAAACGGATGTACCTGGACCTCGGATTCGCTCCTTGTGGAAGAACCTCCGATCCTGGTAGCCGATCTTGGCCCCGATATCAAAGCCGAACTGGGCGATTACGTCGATCTGGAATTAGCCACCGAGCCTCTGGGATTGCCTCTGGATACGATCATCTGGAACCCTTTGCTCGACACCGTTCAGGCGGGCACCTACTACCAGCACTTCTTCCCGATTCGTTCCTGGCAAATCGGCGTGACCATCAAAGACGAGCAAGGCTGCGCGGCAACCGACCGCATCAATGTCATCCTCGACAAGCGACGCCACGTATTTATTCCAAATATTCTCTTGCCCGGCAGCAGCGAAAACGGCTTTGTCACGATCTATGGAGGACAAGACGTGGTGGAGATCGAATCCTTCCAGATTTATGACCGTTGGGGAGAACGTGTTTTTGAAGCGTTCAACTTCCAGCCGGAAGGTGAAAAATGGGAAGGTAAATACCGGGGAGAAGACGTGACGCCGGCGGTTTATGTGTACTACGCAGTCATAAAGTTCATTGATGGCGAGAGCGAGGTATTTACCGGAGACATCACCGTATATCGTTGATTATTTGGTTTTTATAAAAAATAATCCCTGTAACATAAACACCAGAAAGCTTGATTGCATATCCTTGATATATAAATAAATTGAGAACCGACAGGAGTCAGGCAGTTAAAATGGCGGAAGAAAGGATTTCCAGAATTAAATTCTTTCTTCCTTTGCAGCCTGAAATGCGCTTACGCGATCTGCTGCCTGACTCCTACCTGTAATTTCCTGTTCGTCTTGCCTCTGGCAAATCCTTCTTATCCCGAATCAGTTTGTTCGTTTAATCCTTTCTGACATTTCGAGTCGTTTGATGCGGTTCGGAATGATCGGTACCCAGCTATTTTTGATTACTTAAACTACGATTCATGGTGAAAAGACTACTTCTTGTTTCCATGTTACTGGTCAATGCCGGTTGGTTGTTGGCCCAGTTGCCTGATCCTTGCCCTTCCAATCAAACTCCGCCTGCCGACAACTGCGTCGACGCTTGTATTTACTGCAACTTCAACGGTATCTCCAGCCAGACTGCGGGTTATACCGGCGCATTTGTACCCGGTTTTTGTGGTACGATTGAAAACGAACAGTGGCTGGGTTTCATCGCAGGCGCTTCTTCCGCCACCTTTACGGCCACACCGACCAACTGCCAAAACGGCGACGGTATTCAGATCGCACTTTTTGATGGTTGCGACTCCGACCCCATCGCCTGCAATGGCGGCAGCAGCGGCGGCGGCGGCACTCCGGTTTCGATCACGGCTACGCTAAGTGTCGGGTCCAACTACTTTTTGATGATCGACGGGTATGCCGGCGACCAATGCAGCTTTAACATTTCCGTCAACCCGCCTTCGGCCGTATCGGCGCCGCCCGTGGGTCCGGTCGGCGCTATGGCAGGCCCCTTGCAGGTGTGCCCCGGCGCAACGGTGACCTACAGTGTACCGCCTGTGAATGGCGCCGGCGGTTATATCTGGACCGCGCCCAGTGGCTCGCTGATCAATGGCCAAGCTTCTCCGGCCACCATTACCGCTGTAGATGGCGGCAACACTGTGGATATTACGTTTGGCCCCAACGGCGGCCAGATTTGCGTACAAGCCGTCAACTCCTGCTTCAACGGCGCAACAGTTTGCCGCAACGTCACGGTTGCGCCCATTCCGCCGACACAACTGCCCCCAGTCATCGTATGCAGCGAAGATGCGCCCTACGAACTTCCCTGGGGCGACCCTGCGAACAGCAGCGGCTCTTATCAGCATACTTACGATTCCTACCTGGGCTGCGACAGCCTTGTAAAAATCAATATCACGGTCAAACCGCCGATAATTAAAAACCTTCCGCCGATCACGGTTTGTGCCGGCAACTGCGCCACGGTTTGCGGCGAACAGTATTGCGACGGCGGCGCATTTTCCCATGTTTGCGATTCTTACCAGGGTTGCGACAGTGTCATTTTGTTTTCCGTAACAGTACTCGACCCAGTCGCTGAAATTCTTGCCAACGGCAGCATCACCTGTACGACACCTTCTATTTTGCTCAACTCGGCGCCTTCCCAGCCGGGTACGAGCAAGGTCTGGAAACTGATGCCCTCCGGCATTGTGGTCGGGACGGGTAATACCCTTTCGGTGGGCCAGCCCGGCACCTACGTGCTGGTGTCCAGCCTGTCACAAGGCGGTGTTTCCTGTGTCAAATCCGATACGATTGTGATCGATGGCAATAACACACCACCCACCGCTACAGTCAACAACGGTGTGATCGGTTGCGGGGCCTCCACAACGGTCTTAACCGCATCGACCAATGCCAGCAACCCCTCTTATTTGTGGAGTACGATGGCCAATACACCGAGTATAACCGTCGGAGCGCCAGGGCCTTACACAGTTACGGTAACCAACCCCGCGAATGGCTGCACCTCTTCGGCCACTGCCAACGTAACGGGCAACACCACACCACCCACCGCCTCCGCTTCTGGCGGCACACTGACCTGTGCACAGACCTCGTTATTGCTGAATGCCACCACCAATGCATCAAGTGCATCCTATAACTGGTCAGGACCTAATGGGTTTAACGCTTCCATTGCCAACCCTTCGGCCAATACGGCCGGTACCTATACGGTCACTGTAACCAACTTAAGTAACAACTGCAGTACAACTGCTACTGCAATTGTGAACCTGAATAATACGCCCCCTGGCGCCAACGCCACAGGCGGAACAATCGGTTGCAACAACCCGGTCGTAACGTTAAATGGCAGCTCGCCGAGTTCAGGTACCTCATTCAGCTGGACCGGCCCCGGAGGTTTCAATTCCACCATAGCCAATCCGACCACCACAACAGCCGGTACGTACACCGTTACGGCTCAAGGCACGAATGGTTGTACCTCCACGGCTACCGCAGTGGTCGATGGCGATGTCAACCCGCCCAACTCATCGGCTACAGTCAACGATGTATTGACCTGCAGCACGACCTCGGTTCAGCTGAACGGGAACTCGACCACAAATGGCGCAACATACGCCTGGACAGGTCCGAACAGTTTCAGTTCCGCTCAGCAAAGCCCGCTGGCGCCTGCTGTTGGACTTTATACGCTCACCGTAACAGGACCCAATGCCTGCACCTCGACGGCTACTGTAAATGTCAACGGTGATTTTGCCGCACCCAATGCAGCGGCTACCGGCGGCACCATCACTTGTTCGTCAACTTCGACCACCATCTCCGGCAGTTCGTCCACGCCTGGCGTGACCTTCGACTGGAGCGGGCCGGGCAACTTTATGTCCAATCTGCCATCTCCGACCGTATCCAACGTCGGTACGTACACCCTCACGGTTATCGGCGCCAATGGCTGTACCTCCACAGCAACCGCTGACGTAATGCCCGATGCCAACGTGCCGAATGCCGTGGCAAATGGCGGAACCCTGAACTGTGTGATCAATTCAGTGACCATTAGCGGCAGTTCGACGACCCCGGGCACTTCGCTGAGTTGGACGGGCCCCAATGGCTTCAACTCGATTCAGCCCAACCCGACTGTTACCGATCCGGGCATCTACACACTTACCGTACAAAACCCGGCCAACGGTTGTACCGCACAGGCCACTGCCAACGTGGACCTCGACGACGTAGCTCCCGGCGCCACGGCAAGCGGCGGTACGGTTACCTGCGCTGTGCCTTCGATACAACTGACCGGCAGTACGAGTGTCAGTTCGCCTGTTTGGAACTGGACGGGCCCCAACAGCTTTACTTCGACCGATCAAAATCCTGCAATCACATCTCCCGGCGCATATTTGCTGACCGTAACCGGCCCCAACGGATGTACATCCACGGCGTCCACGACGGTTGTAGCGGATCAAACACCGCCGCAAGCATCGGCTACGGTAGCCGACGTACTGACTTGCTCGATCGGTAGCACTACCATTTCCGCCAGCGCTACCAGCGTCTCCCAACCGGTTAGCTTCGAGTGGAGCACCACTGCGGGCACTGCAACTACAGTCGTCAGTGTACCAGGCGATTACATCGTAACCGCGACCTCGGCAAACGGCTGTACAGGCACCGCAACCGTGACCGTTGTACAGGACATTACCCCGCCGGATGTTTCCGCCGTGGGCAATACGATAACCTGCACCAATCCTCAGGTTCCGTTGACAGGCAATTCGGCGACTGCCAATACCACTTATGTCTGGACAGGCCCCAACGGATTTAACGCGCCGGTACAGAATCCTTCGGTTTTTGTCGACGGTATTTACACGCTTACGGTAACGGGCCCCAACGGTTGTACCGCTTCCGCCAATGCTACTGTCGACCTAGATACCGAGGTGCCGGTAGTAAGTGCGACGGTCGGTGCTGTACTGACCTGTGCCTCGCCTGCGGTCACCATCGACGGTAACGCTACGAACGGAACTTCTCCCATACAGACACTGAGCTGGGTCGGTCCCAACAGTTTCACCGACAGCCAGGAAGATATCAGTATCACGGAACCCGGCGATTACACCCTTACGGCAGTATCGCAAAACGGTTGTTCGGCGAGCGCGATGGTGACTGCTACGCAGGATATCGATCCGCCCGTTGCCGCTGCATTGGGTGGCGAGGTAACCTGCGCCACAACGAGTATTGCGCTCGATGGCAGCTCTACGACCCTCAATGTGACGTACAACTGGACTGGCCCCAACAGTTTCTCTTCCGCACAGGAAGATCCGATGATCACCGACCCGGGCCAATACCTCCTGACGGTCACCGGACCGAATGGCTGTACTGCTATCGCAACGGCTACGGTCAATGCCAATGTTAGTGCCCCCGGCGCCACAGCCGATTCGAGCAACAACCTCGATTGCGATGACCTGAACAGCACGCTTCAGGCCACCACGGCGACTTTTAACGCAACTTATACCTGGTCAGGACCGAACGGATTTTCTTCCGATCAGGCCAGCGTGGCCGTTTCCGATTCGGGTACTTACAATTTGATTATTACAGGCCCGAATGGCTGTACTTCTACGGATAATGTAACGGTACTCCAGGATGTCACGGCCCCGGGCGCCACAGCAACCGGCGGCACGATCGATTGTTTCACGGGCGAAGCGACACTGGCAGGCGGCACCTCCGCCGGCAATGTCAGCTGGCTGTGGAATGGCCCCAACGGCCTGGTTCTTGCCGAACAAAATCCGCAGGTTAGTACGCCGGGCACTTACACCCTGACGGTTACCGGCGCAAATGCCTGTACGTCCGTCGCTACGACCCAGGTTTTCCAAAATACGGATGCTCCCCAGGTTACACTTGGCGGAGGCGGTACGCTGACTTGTGCACAAACCAGCCTCGACCTGATTGGTACTATTAACACCTCCGGCGCTACCGGTGTCTGGAGCGGCCCCAACGGTTTTACCTCCAACCTGTCTACGGTAAGTGTTACCCTGCCGGGTGAGTACACCTTCACGGTAACGGCCCCCAACGGGTGCAAGTCCGCTCCCACGATCAACGTCTTTGAAGATGTTGCCGTTCCCGAAGAAGTGCTTGCTACCGGCGGTCTGCTGAACTGCACCTTTACCAATGTAACCCTGACTTCGTCGTCCACGACCCTGGGGGTTGATTATAGCTGGACAGGCCCAGGCGGCTTCACCTCCAATCTTCAGAACCCCTCGGTGACTACGCCAGGCACCTATACCGTTACGGCCACCAATCCCAACAACGGCTGTACCAGCTTCGCCTCGGCAGTGGTAACGCAGGACCCGACCGTGCCGGATATTTCTGTCACGACCGAGACCATCGATTGCCTGACGCCATCCGTTGTACTCGACGCAGTAACTACTACGCCCAACGTCAACTTCGCGTGGACCGGCCCGAACGGCTACACGTCGTCGCAACAAAGCCCGACAGTCAGCGTATCCGGCAACTACTCGGTTGTTGTAACGGCCCAGAGCGGCTGTACTTCGGTGTTCGACATCGAAGTGCCACAAAATACCACCGAACCGGGCATTACTGCGCAAGGAGTGATCCTTACTTGTACCGAACCAACCAACACCATCACGTCGAGTTCACCGACCCAGGGGGTTACCTACACCTGGATTGGTCCGGGCGGATTCAGTTCCAACCAGCAGAATCCTTCGGTCAGCCAGATTGGCCCGTACACCGTTACGGCGACCAACCCGGTTAACGGCTGCTCCTCGTCTGCCACCGTTCAAGTAGATCCGGACGCCAGTATCCCGCAGGTGACCGCGGTGGGTAATACCATTACCTGCGTAGTGACCAGCGTACAGATCCAGGCAACCTCCAACAACCCGGATGTGACGTACGCCTGGTCGGGCCCCGGCAATTTCAGTTCCAACGTACCCAATCCGACCGTCTCGGCGCCGGGCAACTATACCGTTGTTGTTGAGGCCCCGAACGGCTGTACGAGCACGACGGGAACGACCGTAATCGACGACACGGACGCTCCTGTTCTGTCGGTCGGCACGCCGGGCCAGCTCGATTGCAATACGACGGAAGTTGCGGTGAACGTCAATGTTCAGGCGCCCGGTTCCTATACCTATTCGTGGACGACGCAAAGCGGCAATATTATCAGTGGCGTTAACCAGCCGGTTGCTATTGTCAGCCAGGCAGCTTTGTATGATGTGGTCGTGACCGACAACCAGAACGGCTGTACGGCTACCGAGGATGTCCAGGTGCTGACCGATCCTTCGACGCCTTCCGGCGCTGCGATCCAGGAACTCGGCATTCGTTGCCACGGCGAAACAAACGGTTCGTTTACGATTGATTCGATTCAGGGCGGCACACCTCCCTTCCTCTACTCTTTCGACAACAAACCGTTCAGCGCCACAGCAGCCTACGGCGGCCTTGAGCCGGGCAACTATTCCCTGGTTATTCAGGATGCCAACGGATGCGAGTTTGCCACAACCGTAAGTATTGCCGATGCCGAAGAACTTATTGTAAATCTCGGCGCTGATACGACCATTCACCTTGGCCAACCCTTGACCATCCAGGTGGACGAATCCGTTGTCAATCAGGACGTTGATACCCTGATTGTCAACCCCGCGGATGTTTTGACTCTGTACTGCGACACCTGCAGCAACCCGTACCCGACCTACACTTTCCGCTATCGCGTTTATGCACAAACCGAGCGCGGTTGCAAAGCCTCCGACGAGCGTGTTATCATTGTGGATAAAACCCGTTACGTGTACATCCCGACGGCATTCTACCCCGACGGTGGCAACGACAACGACGTTTTCACAGTGTTCGGCGGCGAAGACGTAGTGAAGATCAAATCCTTCCAGGTATTTGACCGATGGGGCGAGTTGGTGCACGAATACTTCGACTTTTCACCTGCCCAATCGAGGATAGCCGGCTGGAATGGTACCGTGCGAGGCGAAAAAGCCACTCCTGCCGTCTTTGTTTACTACGCGGAAGTATTGTTTAAAGACGGAGAAACCGTGTTGTTTAAAGGCGACGTGACGCTTTTCCGCAAATAATTTTAAAAAATACCTGACAATCCGAAGGCCCGCGGCGCATCTGCGCTGCGGGCCTTCGTTTTAGGGTTCAAACAGAAAGACTTAAGATTGAAATAGCCTTGCTATCTTCGCACGCTCCTGTTTCGAAAATCATCTCTTTTCTTTTGCTCTTTTAAACACAGTCAAAAATTAATTTGCAAGTGCCGTGAAGCGTTCATCGAGCTCCGGGTATCTTGCTCGCAACTTCATTTAGTACAATCTTACCTTCCGAACTAAGCACATTTTTTCATGAAGAGAAAACTACTACTCCCGCTCGTCCTGATGATTTCCGGTTGGTTTGTAGCCAATGCCCAGGTTACACCAGCCTGCCCTACGCCCCCGCCTCCGGGCGCTGAAAGCTGCCAGACTACCTGTGTTTACTGCGATTTTGATGGTTATATGGGTATCAACAACGGTACGCCTTCCGGCGGCAACACCGTTTGCGGGGTTATTGCCATTCACAATGACCAATGGTTTGGCTTTGTGGCCGGCACCGAAACCATCACCATCGATGTCCTGACCAGCAATTGTCAGGATGGCAACGGTTTGCAATCCGCATTCTTCGAAGCCTGCGGAGATGATGCTATTGTCTGCAACCCGGGCACCCAGGGTGGCGCAGGTATGCCCCTGACGCTCAGCTATTCCGGATTTGTCCCGGGCCAGACCTATTACCTCATGATCGATGGCTGGACAGGCGACGTTTGCGACTACGAAATCGACGTGACGGAAGGCTCCATCACGCCGCCGCCGCCAGGTCCGGCCAATACGCCGCAGGGTCCTACGACCGTTTGCCCGGGTGCAACCGTTACGTTTACCGTACCGGAAACGGCAAATGCAGGTTTTTACAACTGGAGCGCCCCGGCCGGTTCATTGATCAACGGCAACCCCACGCCTGAAAATTTCGAAGCCCCGGACGGCACGTCGGTCGATATCACTTTCGGAAACGTGGGCGGCCAGGTTTGCGTGACCGTTGGTAACGCCTGCTTCCCCCCCACAACCAAGTGTATTACCGTAACCAACCAGCCCATACCGCCGACGATCAAACCGGATATTATTGTCTGTTTTGAAGACCTGCCTTTTATTTGGGATGAAGCGCCCAATACGACGATCAACAACCCCGGTACGGTAACGCTGACCTCTTCTGCGTACGATTCCTACCTCGGCTGCGACAGTACTGTAAAGCAAAAGGTAATTATTAAAAATCAGATCAAAACCAACCTGGGTTTCAAGTACTTGTGTTCTGACGAATGCCTGAACGTGGGCACCAATTCCTACTGCGATCCCGGTCAATTTACCGAAGTTCTGGAGTCGTTTCAGGGTTGCGACAGTCTGGTCGACTTTACCATTATCAAACTGCCCGCTGATGCCATTATCCAGGCGCCGACACCGATCAATTGCAACAACCCCGTCCTGTCACTCAACAGCGCGGGATCGTCCCCCTCACCGGGCGGAAATACGACATACACCTGGTATAATACCAACTGGTTTGCCATCGGAAACCAGACCACACAGAATGTGAGTACTTCCGGCACTTATTCACTGGTCATCAGCACGACGGGCGGCGGGAAATCCTGCAAGGATACTGCGTCTGTAACGATTACCGCCAACACCACACCTCCCGGTGTGACGGCCACCGGCGGCACGATCGGCTGTCAAAGCAGCAATCAAAGCATCACGCTTCAAGCCAGTTCCGGCACTTCGGGAGTCAATTTCCAGTGGTCAGGACCAGGTATCACGCCGGCCAATCAAAACCAGCAGAACCCGACCGTTACCCTCTCCGGAAGCTACACCGTAACGGTAACCAACCCTGTTAACGGATGTTCTTCCACTGCAAACGTCACCGTAAATGCTGACAATACGCCACCCAATGCTTCCGCAACGGCAAGTACTCTGACTTGCGGGCAACCCATTATCAATATCAACGGGTCGACCAACGTGCCAAGCGCCAGTTTCAACTGGAGCGGCCCCGGCATTAATGCCGGCAACCAGACCCTCGAAGATCCGCCGGTAACGGTTCCTGGTGTTTACAACGTTACGGTAACCAATACGGTAAACAGTTGCACCAGCACTGCTACGGTAACAGTCAATCAGGATATCGCTACACCGACAGCCTCCGCAGGGACCGATCCTACGATTACCTGTACACAAAGCAGTGTATTGCTCAACGGGGCTGGCACACCTGCCAATGTCAATTTCAACTGGTCGGGCCCGGGCATCACACCGGCCAACCAAACCCTGGCCAACCCCTCGGTTAATATCGCTGGCAATTATATCCTGACCGTAACCAACCCGACCAACGGTTGTATCAAAACCGATACGGTTACCGTAAATGCATCGATCAATCCGCCAGTTGCCGACGCAGGCACCGACCCGACCCTGACCTGTGCCGTTACTTCGGTTACGATCGGCGGGAATACGTCCAGTCAGGGCGCCAACTTCCAGGCCACCTGGTCGGGCCCGGGCATCAACCCCGGCAATGCCAACCAATACACGCCAACTGTCGGAATTTCAGGCAATTATCAAATTACCGTCCTGAATACCCAAAACGGTTGTACTTCCACAGACAACGTGACGGTCAACATCAATACCAATGCCCCCACAGCCAATGCAGGGACTGATCAAACGCTCACTTGCAGTTCGCCGAACGGTGTGTCGCTGAGCGGCAGCGGATCGCCCGCCGGCATTACCTATCTGTGGAGTGGCCCGGGTATCGGCGCCAACAATGAAACCCAGCAAAACCCCACTGTAACGGTTGCTGGTCCTTATGTTCTGGAGGTGACTAATCCAGTCAATGGTTGTACGGCTACCGATCAGGTAAACGTCGATCAGGATGCCAGTGTCCCTGTGGCCAATGCAGGCCCCGACCTCGTGCTGAATTGCACAGTAAGTTCGGTAGACATCGATGGTTCGGCATCCTCCACCGGAGGCAGTTTTAATTACCAATGGAGCGGCCCCGGCATCTCGGGCGGCAATTCAACCATTCAAAGCCCGACAGGTATCACGATGCCGGGTACATACAACCTGACCGTTACCAACACCTTCAATAACTGTATCAATACAGATATTCTGGTCGTCAGTATCGACACGATCCATCCCGCGGCCTCTGCCGGCGCTTCCTTGATCCTGAATTGCTACAACAACGGCAGCGACACCCTCGATGCCTCGGCCTCCGACCTTGGCGCAGGATTTAGCCTGACGTGGAGCGGACCGGGCATCAATGCCGGAAACAATACTTTGGTCAATCCCATTGTATCGGTGCCGGGTGTGTATTTACTGACCATTACCAATACAGACAATACTTGCACCTCGACTGCCCAAACCAACGTCGCCAGCGACCTTCTGCCGCCTACGGCCGATGCCGGCGCCGATGAAATCATTGATTGCGTGACCACCTCCACGGTGATCGGCGGCAACTCTTCTTCAGGGGCCAACTTTACCTTTTTGTGGACCGGACCGGCCATCACGCCTGCTAATGCGACCAATGCAACCGCCACAGTCGATATTCAGGGAACCTACAATCTTCTTGTGACCAATATTACCAATGGCTGTACCTCCACGGACGCTATGGATGTCACGCTCAATGCAGTTTACCCTGCTGCAAGTGCAGGTATCGACCGTTTGCTTACCTGTGCGCAAACCATCGTGACACTCGACGGCAGTGCGTCGTCAAATGGCGCCAACTTCCAGATCGTTTGGACCGGTCCGGGTATCAATGGCAGTAACAGCAATCAGGTTTCGCCGCAGGTTACGCAACCCGGTATGTATATCGTATCGGTTACGGACAATGGCAACAGCTGCTCCAGCATCGACACCGTACAGGTTGCTCAAAACATCGCCCAGCCTGCCGCCTCGGCAGGCGCCGACTTGCACCTCGATTGCCAAACCACCGATGTCACGCTGGATGGCAGCCTTTCCGCTAACGGCGCCACCATTACCTACCTCTGGTCTGGAGCAGGGATTACACCCGGCACCGAAAGCCAGCAAAGCCCGGTCATTACCCAGCCCGATACCTACACCTTGCTGGTAACGGATACCGACAATGGCTGTTCTTCTACCGATCAGGTAACCGTCACACAGGATGTCGCTCTTCCGACTGCAAGTGCCGGCAACACCTTTACCCTGACTTGCGCACAAAACACTCAGGCTATCGACGGCTCTGGTTCGAGCGTAGGCCCCAATTTTACCTACACCTGGCAAGGCCCGGGTATCAATACCGGTAACTTCAACGTTCAAAACCCGATTGTAGCAGACTCCGGTCTTTACATCGTTACCGTAACCAATACGACCAACTTCTGCACCGCTACGGATCAGGTGTATGTCGCACTCGACGGCGACTTCCCGCTCACCGAAGCTGGTCCGAACCAGGAGCTGACCTGTGGAATCACAACCGTACAACTGGATGGTTCTCAATCGCTTAGCGGCCCGGGCATCAACTATTTGTGGAGCGGCCCAGGTATCCTGCCGGGTCAGCAAACCAGTCCCACACCCACGGTAAATGCTCCGGGTTTGTACACCCTTACGGTAAGCAACACCAATAATGGCTGTACCAAAACCGACGTCGTAACGGTCAATCAAAACCTTACGCCTCCGATTGCAGATGCAGGTCAGGATCAAATACTTACCTGCGCCAGTACCAATGGCGTAACCATCTCGGCATCCGCATCGAGCACTGGTCCGGGCTTTACGCTTCTGTGGAGCGGCCCGGGTATCGACATGACCAACGAGACTCAGGTCAGCCCGACGGTCACCGTTCCCGGCACTTATTCTGTTGTGATTACGAGCAATGCGAATGGTTGCACGGCAAGCGACGATGTGATCGTCGATCAGGATCAGGATTTGCCCACGGCCAACGCCGGCCTCGATCAGATCATCACGTGCAACGATCCCCAGGCAATACTCGACGGCACAGGCTCCACAACGGGCGGTACGATACAGTTCCTGTGGTCGGGCCCTGGCATTAATTCCAACAATCAGGGCGACATCAGCCCGAATGTCAGTGCCGGCGGCACCTACACCTTGGTGGTGACCAATACGCAGACCAACTGCCAGGCAATGGACAATGTCGTCGTCACCCTTGATAACCAGCCGCCTTCCGTTACGCTTACGACCGATACGATTACCTGTACCGACCCACAGGGCACGCTCACGGTAACCAGCTCGGCGCCCAACTCTGCCTACCACTGGCAAGGCGTTGACATCAACCCGGGCAATCAGGACGATGCGGTAGTGACCGTCGATCAGCCAGGACTTTACACCGTAACGGTCACTCCGCCCAACGGATGTACCGTGGTTGAATCCATCGTTATGGAAGTTGACGCCAACTTCCCGCAGGGCACCGCCGAAGGCACGGAACTCAATTGCGGCAACGACGGCACTTCGACCATCGGCGGTTCGGTAAGCACGCCCAATGCCACCTTCGAATGGACCGGCCCGGGCAACTTCTTCTCCACCGATCCGAACCCCACGGTAACGGCTCCGGGCAATTACACCTTCACAGTCATCGCCCCCAACGGCTGCGAACACGACATCAACGTCGTTGTTACGGCCGATTTCGCAGCGCCGATTGCGAACGCTACCGTACCCGAATTCATCGATTGCAATACCCCGGAAGTCAGCATTTTAGGCTCCGGCTCGTCGATCGGACCGGTGTTTACGTACCAATGGACCACGACCGACGGCAACATCCTCGGCGGCGCCAACGGTCTGGAACCCCTCGTGGACGCGCCAGGCGCCTATACCCTGCTGGTAACGAACCTGGACAACGGTTGCACCAGCACCACGACCGTGTCGGTTCAGAACGACCCCGAAGTACCCACTGGTTTTGACCTCGCCATCAAAGATATCCGCTGCTTCGGCGAATCTTCCGGCGTCATTGAAGTCAACAGTGTGGTCGGCGGAACCGCGCCGTTTGCATTTACACTGACCAACGCCAACGGCGACGTCCTCCCCGGCTATACCAACCTGAACGCGGGTGAGTACACGATCTCCTTGCTCGACGCCAATGGCTGCGCAATCGATACGACGGTGAGCATCAGCTCGCCGGAACAATTGCTGGTCAGCCTGGGCGACGACATCAGCATCCAGTTGGGTGAAGATGTAACCGTGGCCGCCGAAATCGTGAACGACGCCAACGTCCCTGTGGCTTCCTGGTCATGGAATCCGCTTGCGCACTGTGATACCACCTGCCTCGAATATACCTGGCAGCCGACCGCTACCTATCGCCAGCGCATCACCGTGATCGACGAAAACGGCTGCGAAGCCAGCGACGAAGTGCTGGTCATCGTTCGCAAAGACCGCCTCGTTTACGTGCCGAGCGTGTTCGATCCGGAAAGCGACGACCCGGCCAACGCCCTGCTCTCGATCTACACCGGCCTCGGCGTCACCAAGGTGCGCCAATGGCTGATTTTCGACCGCTGGGGCGATGCCGTGTTCCAGGTTGACCAATACCAGCCCGTGCCGAGCAACGTGCCCGATCCGGCATTCGCCTGGGACGGCAAGGTGCGCGGGGAAAAAGTCACTCCCGGCGTGTATGTCTGGTATGCAGAAATTGAATTTGCCGACGGCGTCGTTGAAATTTTCAAAGGCGACGTAACCCTGCTGCGCAATAAATAAGCCGGCTGGCGAAAAATATTTCGCGGGTCTGACGGCTGTGCCGTCAGACCCGCGTTTTTATTCAGAAATCAAGGATCAAGGTCCAGAAGTTGTTGGAAAAGCGGCATTCGGGCGCCGTCTGAAAGGCGTTGATTTCAAGGAAAAGATTGGGCGCCAAACGGCTGCGGTCGCTGAGGCTGAATTCAATTTCGCCATCATAGCGATCGCCCGGCTGCAAAACCGGCCCGTTTTTCGCATTTTCAGGGCTTATCACATCGCCGGCAACCAACAAAGCGCCTTTCGTGAGTCTGGCCTCGCGGACGAAATAGACGTTCAGGACAATCCTTTCGGAGGCATGTTTTTGGCTAAAAGTCAGGGGAATCGGGCCGGTACCGATGTTCTGCAACGTATAATGCAGGATGCCGAATTTTTCGTCGCGACTGGCGAGGTAAACCGTATCAAACACCAGATCTCCACAATTTTTGTCGACCTGCATTTTCTCTGAAATGGCAGGCGGATTTGAGGCAGGCGCCGACAGATCGAGTTTGAGGACCATTCCAGTCCGAATTTCGCCAGGGGCGAGTTTGACCTGTTTTTGCATCAAAGCCGAACGCATCGCAGCCGATTGTCCACGCAGTGCGTTGGGCAAATTCAGGGTGTCCACCTCGACGAGCAGGGCAGCAGGGGCCGGATTGTTCCGATCGACCTGCAAGGCGTAGCGCCCGGTATTGACCACATCGCAGCGCACCACAAGGTCCTTTTTGCCCTCTTTTAAAACAGCAAAGTGACAAAGATTGAGCCGAAGCCCCTTGTACGGCTGCGTTTCCTGCGCTTCGAGGCTGCCGGCGCCAAGCAGGCAGAACACAGCAAGTGAAAAGGAAAGACGCAAGGGTCTCTTAATCAGATTCGAGGAAATTGACCGGGCGGTTGATGCTTTGCTCCAGCGAAATGAAGGTCTCGGTTCGCTGAATACCCGAAATCTTCTGGATTTTATCATGCAAAACGAGGCGCAGGTGGTTCGTATCTTTGCAGACGATTTTGACAAAAACGCTGTAAAGACCCGTCGTATAATTGGCCTCCACGATTTCCGGGATTTGCTTGAGTTGTTCCGACACTTCATCGTAAAGCGAGCTTTTGTCGAGATAAATACCCAGGAAAGCCGTGATATCGTAACCGAGTTTGTGGTAATCGAGCCGCAAACTTGAGCCGGTGACAACGCCTGCCTGTTCCAGTTTTTTCATCCTCACGTGGATGGTGCCGCTGGATACGAACAGTTCCTTGGCAATCTCGGTGTACGGCAGTTTGCCGTCTTCGACGAGTTTCGCCAAAATCTTTTTATCGAGTTCGTCCAGCTCGGGTTGTTCCAGGGCGGGAGTGGGTTGATTGGACATAGTCATAAGAATAACGTTTTCATTTGTTGGCGGTAAAACGGCAAACTGATTAAGAAATTTTAAACGGAACGCAAATATTGTTTCCGATTTTTAAATAAATAAACAAAATAAACCACGCTCCCCAAGATTTGTTCTTGACGCATGATGGATCAGACACCTCCTTCCAAATTTCAAATACGCCTGCCGCTGATGCTTGCTTTGGTGCTGGCCGCAGGCATGTTCATCGGACAGCAACTGCCTCATTTTGACAACAATATCCGCTTGCTTACGGGCCGCAGCCAGGCTGGCCCGATCGCAGGCACCCTGGATGAAATCCTTCGATACATCGAGGCTCGCTACGTCGATTCGGTCAATGTGGCCGATCTGAAAAACGGCGCGATCAACCATCTGCTCGAACAACTCGATCCGCACTCCGTGTACATCACGCCCGAAGAACTGGAAGCCGTGGAAGAGGATATGAGCGGCAATTTCGAAGGTGTCGGCATCGAATTCCTGTTGGTCGACGATACCATGCAGGTCGTCACGCCCCTGACAGGCGGGCCGTCCGAAGCTGCCGGCATTCTGGCTGGCGACAAGATCATTTCAATCGACGACACGATAGTCGCAGGGGTAAAAATTGATAACGGACGCATTTTCAAACTCTTGCGCGGCCCCAAAGGCTCCACCGTACGACTCGGCATTCGCCGCGGTTCAGAAACCCAGGCCCGTAATTTCAATATCGTCAGGGACGTAATCCCTATGAAAAGCGTGGAGGTGGCTTACATGCTCGACAACCAGACCGCTTACGTCAAGATCAACCGTTTCAGCGCGCGCACCTACCAGGAGTTTATGGAGGCGATCCGGCCCATGTACGAAGAGCAGGGCATGAAAAATCTGGTGCTCGATCTGCGCGGCAACCCGGGCGGCTATCTCAACGAAGCCAGCGACCTGTTAAGCCAGTTTTTCCCTGCGGAAAAATTGCTCGTGTACACCGAGGGCCGTATCGAAGGCCGCCGCGATTACAAAAGCAACGGGCACGCCCGCTTCAATATTCAAAACATCGCCGTGCTGATTGATGAAGGTTCGGCCTCCGCCAGTGAAATCGTGGCTGGCGCATTGCAGGACCACGACCGGGCCTGGATCGTGGGTCGGCGCTCTTTCGGCAAAGGTCTGGTGCAGGAGCAATACCCCCTGGGCGACGGCGGCGCCCTGCGCCTTACCGTGGCCCGCTACTTTACGCCGAGCGGTCGCTGCATCCAGCGCGACTACAAAAACGGCGAAGACTACGACGGGGAAACCGAGCGCCGGCTGGCCAATGGCGAACTCTCCGACGCCCACAACATCGTTCAAAACGACACGACGAAGTACTACACAGGCCTCGGACGCGTGGTGTACGGCGGCGGCGGCATCACGCCCGACGTTTTCATTCCGCTCGACACCACTTTCGCCAACGACTACTTTTTTGCCGTACGGCAGCAAATTCCGCAGTTTGCAGCCCGGTGGATGGAAACCGCCGACCGGCAAACCATGCCCGCCGACCTGAATACGTTCGTGCATCAGTATCAATTGCCCGATGCCCTGCTCAACCAGTTAACGGCTTACGCGGAAGCGCACGGAACCACGCCCAACGAGGCGCAGAAAAAGATATGCCGCGAGGAATTGCGGCTGCAATTGAAGGCGCGGCTGGGCAAAATGCTGTTCCAGGACCAGGGCCTGTACTCCGTGCTCAACGACGACGACCCTGCTGTGGAAAAAGCCCTGCAACTCATGCGCAGCGGCGAGCCGGTTGCAGGAAAACACTAAACTGATTTACTGCGGCAACTTTCGCTGACCGCTGGAGTTCGCCGGCTGGGTGCGAATCTGGCCGGGCTTGTCGATCGGCGCCGTGCCCTGGCGCTGTGCGTCCATGGCGTCGGGCGCGGAGGAGCCTTCAAAACGCACTTCGAGTTTGTAATTGCGTCCCATCGATTTGACGACCGGGCCCATGATCAGCTGCATGACGGTGTCGGCGCGGGCTTTGGCATGGTCGAGTACGTGTTCGTTGTTGATGGCATCGTCGCGAAACTGGCGGCGCAAGGCGTTGAAATTTTCATTCATCTCATCTCCGCTGATGCCGGACAAAAAACCGACGTCGAGTTTGTCCACCCTCGGGTACACCTCGTGCGACAGGATGGTCGGCTGCGGCAATTTCACGTACACGATGCCTTTGCTGGGGCTGAACGTCACGTCGAAAAACTGGTCGAGTTTGAACCCGGCTTTTACCACGCTGATCGCTTCGATCTGAATATCGGTTTGTGAAACTGAAAAGCCGAAAATCTTGTATTGCAGCGTTTTATCAATGGCGAGTTTGCTGCGCAGTTCGTAAGTGCCCAGTTCCGCGATCCCCTGTCTCACCTTTTCTTTTAGCAATCCGCGCGACGCGGAAAAATCGTAGATGGCCGCTTTTTTCTGTAATCGATCGACCATGGGTCGCAAGGCTTCATTGATCGCGATATCGCAGGGGGTGCCGACATTTTTCCCCTTGCCGACAAAACGCCCGTTATTGACTTTGAGTAAAGTGGCCATGATCTGGGTGACAAAGAAGCAGGTGTATTTTCCCGCCACCTCATTGAACACCTCGACCGCCTGGTTGGAGTTGTCGTTGTAAAAGGTCTCGTACAGAACCGCCGTGCTGTCCTTCAACGCTACGAAGTCGTTGAAATACATGGTTTTAAGGTAGTCATGCTGCTGTTGGTACATGGGTTCCAGTTGCCTTTTCAGGCTATCGGGCAGCCCCATTCGGTTGGCCACGTGGTAGAGCAGCGAGAGGTTGAAATTGTAGACCAGGGCATCGAATTCCTTGCGGTTTTTGGCCGGGTCGGACAGGATGCGCAGGGTGGATTCCTCGTCGAGATTGGGCTGAAAATCGGATGGGACGTAGGTCAGTTGTACGTCTTTGGATTTGCCGCCGAGCAGACCCGAAAGGCCGCCGTCCGCGAAAAAAGCCTTGTACACCAGTGTCCCGGCGACCAATACAAGCGCCAGAAGCAGGATTTGTTTGCCAAAGAATGAACCGCCGCTTTCATCGGTCGGCGCATCGGGTTCGTGAGTTGCCATGGTCGAAGTTGGGTTGTGGGTTTTGGATTGAAAGTTAGGGACTGAAATATAATGGATTTACCCTGCTCGCCGATTCAGGCAGGGTATTTTTTCATCAAGGCCAGGTACCCGCTTTCAATCCAAAACCCGGTCTAAATCGCTTATTTTCCTTGCAAATATGCTTTTACAACGGCCCTGGATGCTTTTGCCTCGGCCTCGTTGTAACGCGGGCCGCTGGGGTTGGCAAATGCGTGATTGGCGTCGTAGCGATGTACGGTGAGCGTTTTGCCGGCGGTTTTCATGTTCTGCTCGAACTCGCTCACCACGGCATCCGTGATCCATTGATCCTGTTTGGCATGGATGAAAAGTACGTCTGTGGACAAGCTGCGGAGTTTGGTCACGTCTTTTTCCGGCATGCCGTAGTACATGACACAGCCTTTCACGCGGTCGCCGAGGGCCAGGGCGGCCTGCAAGGACCAGCCGCCGCCGAAACACCAGCCCAGCGTGCGAAAGTCGGCCGCATCGCCGGCATATTTGGCGGCGCCTTTGATGATGGCGACGGAGCGCGCGGGGTCGTTGGCCTGCATGTAAGCGCCGGCGCTGTCGGGCGTGGTGGCCACTTTCCCGTCGTACAGGTCGACTGCGATGACATTGATGCCCAGTTCGTGGCACCACATCGCCGTTTCATTTTTAACGTAGTCGTTCAGCCCCCACCATTCATGAAAAAGGATCAGGTATTTGTTGGTGGCATTGTGGCTTTTCATCAAAAAAGCACGGCCGTTGGGGCCGCCTTCCACCGGAAATTCCACCATGGCGCCGGCATGCGTCGCTTCGGTGGGCAGGGGTGCCGGGTGCGCATTGCGGAAAGCCGCGTCGGAGGCAAAGGAGGCAAATTGCGCCGTGGCCATGTTCGGGTCGTGGCACATGGGCATGGTCGACTGGTTGTTTTGCCGGCAGGACAAAAAGCCGGCCAGGACAGCAAGGAGGAGTAGTTGTCGCATAAAACAGGGTATAAAAAATGTGAAAAAGGCACGACTCGGGTTACTCCAGGTGTACAACCAGGCCTTTGAGGTAAGCGCCTTCGGGGTGAAACAGGCTTACCGGGTGGTCGGCGCCCTGCGTCAGATGGTGCAATACCCGGGCAGGTCGGCCAACTTCCAGTGCGGCAGCCACCACGGTATGGTAAAACAATTCGCGATCGACCACCTGGGAGCAGGAGAAGGTAAACAGGATACCTCCCGGCGCTACCCGGCGCATGGCCGCCTCGTTGAGCCGTTTGTAACCCTTCACGGCATTGTGCCGTTTGTCAAGGCTTTTGGCAAACGCCGGCGGGTCGATCACAACGACTTCGTAAGTGCGTTCCTCGTTTTTTAAAAAACGCATGACATCGTCTGTAAAACCTTCATGCTCACCGCTGTACGGCGCATTCAGGGCAACATTTTCGGCAGTAAGGTCCATGGCCTTGGCAGAAATATCGACCGAATGTACCAGGCGGGCGCCGGCGCGCAGGGCATACACGGAGAACCCGCCTGTATAACAAAATGCGTTGAGGAGAGTTTTGCCCGGGGCAAAACGCGCCAGCAACTGACGATTGTCGCGCTGGTCGAGAAAAAAGCCGGTCTTTTGGCCAAGCGCCCAATCGACGCGGAAAAGCGCGTCGTTTTCCCGAACGACAGAGGACGCACCGGCCTCGCCCAGCAAAAAGCCGTTCTGTACCTCGCGGGCGTATTTGGGGGGCAATGACTCGCTGCTTTTGTCGTACACACACAGGTCGCGGTCTGAAAAAACCTTTTGCAAAGCGCTGGCGATCAATTCTTTCTGTCGATGCATCCCGATGCTGTGGCACTGTACGACTGCCGTGTTGCCGTACACGTCGACAATCAGGCCGGGCAATCCGTCGCCTTCGCCATGCACCAGCCGGAAGCAGTCGGTGTGCGGTACGCCGACGAGCCCGACGGCGCGCCTGACGTCAAGCGCCGTCTGCAGCCGGTTTATCCAAAAAGCCGGCTCATTGAGGTCGGCAGCCTCGAAACTCAGCAGCCGCACGGCAATGCTGCCGTGGTGAAAATGCCCGATGCCCAGCAATTCTCCACTGCGGTCGTACACTTCGGCGATATCGCCGTCGGCAGCTTCGCCTTCGAGACGGGAAATGGCGCCCGAAAAAACCCAGGGATGAAAACGGCGGACCGGCACTTCCTTGCCGGGTTTGAGTACGACTTTGACTGGCATCGGCTGTCTCGACGGTAGATTTGGAAATTTTTATCGAAAATTCGGGCGCAAAATCGGGCTTTCAGGGAATTTTAAGGCCTGTGCCACGATATTTCGTGGAATCCCCAATGTTCAACTACTCAACCACCCTCAAGTTTATGCACCGCTACTACCGTCCATTGTCCCTCCTGGGGCTGGCTATTTTGGTTCCCTGTTTAGTCTTCGGACAAAAAGGGAAACCTGCCGGCAGCCCTGTTTTTACCAACGTACTCATTGCCAAAGGCGAAAAAAACAGCGCTTACGGCCCCTGTGAGCCCACAATCTGCATCAATCCCGCCAATACGAACAACGTAGCCGCCGGGGCGATCCTCGATCGCTACTACTGGTCCGACGACGGCGGCCGTACCTGGCAAAGCGGCAACCTGAAATCGTCGCACGGCGTGTTCGGCGACCCCGTACTGGTGGCCGACAGCAAGGGCAATTTTTACTACGGACACCTGAGCGACCCGGAAGGAAAACAGTGGAGCGGGGAAAAACTGCTCGACCGCATCGTCATTCAAAAAAGCACGGACGGCGGCAAAACCTATTCCGACGGCGCTTTCTGCGGCAACCGGCACCCCAAAGACCAGGACAAACACTGGCTGGCCACCGATCCAAAAACCAACGACGTGTTTTGCACCTGGACGGAATTCGATGTCTACGGCAGCCACGACCTGGAAAAAGACCACAGCCGAATCCTTTTTTCAAAAAGCACCGACGGCGGTGAAAACTGGTCGGAGCCCCTGAAAATCAGTCAGTTCGAAGGCGATTGCGAAGACGACGACAACACCACCGAAGGCGCCGTGCCGGCCATCGGCCCCAACGGCGAAATCTACGTCGCCTGGGCCTGGAACAACCGCATCTGGTTTGACAAATCGCTCGACGGCGGCAAAACCTGGCTCGACAACGACATCGTCATCGCCGACCAACCCGGCGGCTGGACCTTCGAAATACCCGGCATCACGCGCTGCAACGGCATGCCCATTCTCGTCTGCGACCTCTCGAACGGCCCCAACCGGGGCACGCTCTACGTCAACTGGTCCGATCAGCGGAAAGGCGAAAACGACACCGACATCTGGGTGTCGAAAAGCACCGACGGCGGCAAAACATGGAGCAAACCCAAACGGGTCAACAACGATCCGAAAGGCAAACACCAGTTCCTGAGCTGGATGGCCGTGGACCAAACCAGCGGCTACCTCTACATCGTCTTCTACGACCGCCGCGCGTACAACGACGAACAGACCGACGTGTACCTCGGCGTGAGCCGCAACGGCGGCAAAACCTTCGAAAACATGAAGATCAGCGAAACGCCTTTCGACCCGACCAAATTTGTGTTTTTCGGCGACTACAACCACATTTCAGCGCATGGCGGCCACGTCCGACCCATCTGGACGCGCCTGGAAAAAGGTGTTTTGTCCGTCTGGACGGCCCTGATCGACTTCGATGAGAAGGGCATGAAAAAAGACATTCAGGATTAATGCCGTGTTTTTTGTTTTAATCGGGGGTAAAAAGCGCCCCCGATTAAAACAAAACGTCTATTTTTAGGCCCAACTAAAACAATCCGTTGGGCCATGAGCACCGAATTGTACCTGCTGATCGGCGGCATCGCGCTGCTCCTGTTTATCCTCCTTTTGCGCCGGCAACTCTCCCCTGCCCTACCCGGCGCCACCGTGTCGGCCGATTTGCACGCCGCCATTCAACAACAGGCGGAACAATTGCGGTCGGATCTTGCCCAAAAAGAACTGGAACTGCGCGCAGCCCACGCCCAGCTGGCCGCCCGCGACCAAACCTTGCTCCACCTTGAAACGGTTTTGCGGGAGCAAAAAGCGGAAACGGAGCAATTGCAACAGCGCTTTCGGACGGAATTTGAAAACGTCGCCAACCGCCTGCTCGAAGAAAAAAGCCGGCGTTTTACCGAACAAAATTCAGCGCAGCTGCACAGTGTGTTGAACCCGCTGCGCGAAAAGATTCGCGAGTTTGAAGCCAATATCGACCGCAAATTTTTGGAGGAAACCCGTGAAAAATCGGGCCTGAAACGCGAAATCGAACAACTCCGCGACCTCAATCAGCAACTGAGCCGCGATGCGCACGACCTCGCCTCCGCGCTCAAAGGCCAAAGCAAGGTGCAGGGCGACTGGGGCGAAATGCAACTCGAAGTCCTGCTCGAAAAAGCCGGGCTGGTCAAAGGCGTGCACTTTCTCACCCAAAACACCTTCCGCGACGACGACGGCGCCGCCAAACGCCCCGATTTTATCATTCAACTGCCTGAAAATCGCCAGTTGATCATCGACGCCAAAGTGTCGCTGACCGCATTCGAGCGTTTTTTCAACGAAAATGACCCTTCACAACGCGATTTTCACCTCCGTGCGCACGTACAGAGCCTTCGGAGCCACGTGGACAATTTGAGCAAAAAGAACTACCAGCAACTTTACCAGATCAATTCTCCCGACTACCTCCTGCTTTTCGTGCCCCTCGAAAGCGCGCTGAGCACCGCCGCTCAGGCCGACCCCAGGCTGTTTACCGACGCCCTCGACCGCAACATCGTGCTGGTCACGACCAGCAGCTTGCTGGCTACCATGCGCACAGTGTCGCATTTGTGGAAACAGGAAAAACAAACCCGTTCGGTGCTCGAAATCGCCCGGCAAAGCGGGCTGTTGTACGACCGTTTCGTCGCTTTTGTAGAAGATTTGCGCGCCATCGGCAGCCGCCTCACCGCGGCTCAGTCGGCCTGGGACGATGCCATGAACAAACTGGTCAATGCCGGTCGGCACGGAGACACGCTGATCGGGCGGGCGGAAAAAATTCGCGAACTGGGCGCCAAGGCGAGCAAGTCACTGCCGACAGACCTCGTCGAAATTGCCGCCGAGCAGGACGCCGCGTTGCCCTCATCGAGCGAAGCGACAGACACGCCATAATTTGCTAAACCACCCATTGCGCAGCCAGTTTTTCAATTTCATAAATGGAATTGATTTTTCCGGCAAACAGACAGTAAAAACGAGGCGCTTCACGCAATTGCGCGATTTCAGTGGGCCGTCCGTCGTCAATGTAATTAGCCTGTAATTTCGATTTGATCGTGAAGTAGGAGAACAGGTACTCGAATTCAACCTGCTCTGCAAAATACTGCCGCATTTGGGACAGCATTTTGCGGGCATTGTCGGGTGGGCGGCGCGGACAAGTCGTACAAATACCCGGCGCTTCCGGGCGGCAAGCGGGGTCGGTTTCAGGTTGCTGGCAGTCGAAGCGCGGCAGGTGATCGTAGGAAATTTTATGGTGGGTATAGGCCACGGAGGAGAGCGAAAGCAGGCCGCTCAGGCCGTAGGGCATAATGGAACCAAAAGCGCCGTCCATGACCGTTAGGCCGCGTTCGCCGAATTGCCGCGAAGTGACAAACGCAATTTCCGAGATTTCGTGGGTCAGGTCGAGTTCCCGCACCTCGAACAGGCGGTTAATCGCATTGGTAGCCGCGTACGTCGCATTGATCACCACGGGGCTTTCCAGCAAAATTGGCTGGCCCTGGTATCGAACTTTTACTTGCCAAAAAGCGCCGTCAGGGTTTGCCGATTCGAGCAGCGCTGGTTTAAAAACCTGAATATTCACTTCATTTTCAACCCTTTGCCTGTAATATTCGCCCAGCAGGACTGGATCGAAGGAGTATTCTTCGGTACGATACAAAGCCTCCAGCCGGTGAAAATTGAACAGCGGGTGTTCCGTGATCCTTTCGCAGCGAATATTCAGGCGTTCACAGAAGCGCTCGAACTGGCGGGCATCGGTAAACGATCCAAACTTTTCAATGGCGTAGTATTTTTCAAAGGAAAAGTTGATAAACGCGCGGTGTTCGGCCGTAAAACGCTCCTTGTGCTCGTCGCTCATCGCCGCGGTAGCAAGGCTGCGCGGGTAATGGTAACCGCCGTGCAAACGGGCCTGATTGACCAGCGATGCCTTTTGAAAAAGCCTCGTTTCCTTCTCCAGCAGCGCGACGCGTGCGCCCCGGCCGGCCAGCCACAGCGCGGCATAACAACCGAAAATTCCCCCGCCGATGACGATGGTATCGAACCGTTCCATGCGGCAAAGGTAGAAGCCAACTTTTAGAGCCTGTTGAGTTTTTCCTGCCGAGGCGAAATCAAGCGCCCAATGGGCTAATAATTACTTTTTACCCTCTCAAAACTGTATAAAAAAGGGAGTATGCCCGCTTGCTCATCTTCACCGCAAAGGCGCAAAGACGCTAAGAAAATCGCGAAATCTTAGCGTCTTTGCGTCTTTGCGGTGAAAATATGCAACCGGGTTCAGTCACCATAAAAAAAGGCTGGCGCCCGGTGAAAACTTCCGAAGCGCCAGCCTTTCAAAGAGATCAGGGTTTTGCCACGACAAATCTTGCCGTTTGTCGATTGCCGTCGGGCGGCAACACTTCGAGCAAAAACATGCCGGATGCCAGTCCTTCGGGCAAACGAATCGTGGTCAGGTCCTCGGCCACAAATGGCTGATCCAGCACCACAGCGCCGCGGGCGTCGTACACCCTGATTTGAACAGTTTGTCCGGTCCAGTCGGCCAGGTCGGCAAACAGATCGCTGCCACTGAGCGGGTTCGGGAAGACGCTCAGCCCGGCATAGGCGGACGGGTTGAGGCCGCGATCTGTCGCCGGACGGTTGGTGGTATTGCTTTGGGTGGTGACCGGGCAGCCGAAGGTATTCAAATGAGCCTCGTAGAATGTCTGGGTCTCCAGACGGCTCGTAATGTGAATAAAGGTCGGATTCGACTGCGCCGGAAGGGTGTATTCAAAAATATCGGAAGCGCCGTTGGCGATGCCATCGTCCACGGGTTTGAAACGGACAGAATGGAAGGGCGAAGCGTTCGGGTTGCGCACGATGTAGTCGCGGCCGGCCGGCGAAGTATAGGTGGAAGCATTGGCCGGGGCGATGGCCACTACGCCATCGGGCACTTGTATTGCCGTGTAAACCAGTTTATTAGCACAATTATTGGTCACGCGGATGCGGTAAGTCTGGTTTTGCCCGGCATCCTTGCTGATGCCCAGCAGTTCGTACTTCATGCAACCGATCACCTTCACATCGCAAGGGATTTCCGCAGAATTGACGCTCACGTTGAAGCAGCAGTTGGCAGTGTTGCCGCAAGAGTCGGCGGCCGCGTAGCAAATCTGGGTTGTTCCGATCGGGAAGCTGCTGCCGCTGGCAAGGCCCGAAGTTTGCGCGAGGGAAATACCCGGGCATGGGCAGTCGCTGCTGGCATCGGCGGCGGTGAATTGCACGACTGCCGAGTTGGCGCCGGGATTCAGTTGCACCGCAATGTCGTCGGGACAGGAGATCGACAGCGAAACCGGCGCATCGGGGACCAGGTACTGGATTTGGTACGTTACGAGCGTATCGCAGCCGCCTGTCGTCGAAGCCAGGGTGTCCGTAACCACAGTCGGCTCGGTGTAGACCTGACCGTTCAGCGTCACCTGATCGCCTTTGCAAAATTCAATCACTTCAGTGCGGGTGGGCAATGGCAATACCGTCACCACAATCGTATCGAAGAAACTGCAACCCAGGTTGGAGAAGGCTGATACGGTATAGGTTGTCGTGGCGGAAGGCTGAATCGACACTTCGCTGCAATCCGTACAACTCAGTCCGGCGCCCGGCGCCCATTCGTAAGTATCGTACCCGATCAGGGAAAGGGTTGTGGATTCGCCGGCGCAGAGTTCCTGATCCGGGAATTTGATGTCGGGCAGCAGACTGATCGTCAACAAGACCGAATCGCGTTGTTTGCGGCCGCATTGATCCGTCACTTCTACCCAATAAATACCCGGCTCGGTGGCGGTGTAGGTAGAGCCAAACCACCCGTCCTGCCATTGGTAATGGACAAAGCCCGCTCCTGCGTTGAACACCACTGTACTGTCATTACAGAGGATCACGTCGGGGCCCAGGTCAACTTCCGGTTCCGCAACGGCGGGCACCGCAATGCTGTCCAGGTTATTGGCGTAATTGCATTCGGTAAGGTTGGTGATGGGGAAATCCGACAAAGAATAAGGCGTCTGGGTATTGCTGCCGTCGTCATTGACGACCGCGTAGATAAAGGCGGCGCCCAGAAAACTTTGCGGCAGCGGCGGCGTCGACAAGTGGTTCAAACAGGAATCAGAACCGCCAGAGGAGACATACACCGGTGTGCTGACTGTGTTATCAAAAGGATTTTGCGTGTAAAAACCGACCCACAGGGGCGGTACAGATTGACCGTTCTGGTTGCAGATATCGTAATAAACGACCAGGCCGCCATTGCTGCAGGCGATCTCCGTCAGCCGGATATTCAGATCCAAAGGCTCTTCTATGAGCAGGGTCTCGACGAGGGTGTCGCAGGCGCCATTCACGCCCGAAAGGGTGTCTAACGCTACGCCGGAGTCAAAATAGGCTTGCCCATTGATAAAAATCGTGTCGCCGGCACAGAAGATGATCGTATCCTGAATACTGATTTGCGGCAGCACAAATACCGTAAACGTGTCGAGGAACGTGCAACCCAGGTTGGAGAAGGCGGCGATCGTATAGGTCGTCGTGACGTCGGGTTGTATGCTGGGGTTGCCGCAATCTGTACAACTCAGACCGTTTGCCGGCGCCCAGTCGTAAGTATCGAAGCCAGGAATCGACACTTGAAAAGCCTGGCTCGGGCAAATTTGCTGGTCCGGAATTTTAAGATCAGGCAATACGCTGAACGTCAGGAAAACAGAATCACGCTGAACAAAACCGCAGGCATCCACAACTTCCACCCAATAGACACCCACGTCTTCCGCGGCAAAAGTGGCGCCCGTGGAACCATCCTGCCACAGGTAGGAAACATAGCCCGGGCCGGCATCGAATACCACCGTGCTATCTACGCACAAGGTCACATCGGGGCCAAGATCGAGCGGCACGAATGGCGCGGGCGTGATCGCGATGCTGTCCAGGTTGTTGTCATAATAACATTCATTGACCAGCGTCAGCGGAAAATCATCCAGGCTATACGGTGTGGCGGCCGTGCCGTAATCGTTGATCACGGCAAAGATGGTCCCGCCGGAAGCCATCGAATAGGGCAAGGCGCTGGTTGCCAGGCTTTCACATTCGCCCGAAATCGGATTGGCCAAATAAGACCCCAGCGGCATCGCAGTGGATTCAAAAGGATTGGCGTCGTAAAACGTGACATAAAGATTGTTCGGCGGATACAGACTGACACCGTTGTTGCACGCCCGATAATAAATGACCGGGTTGCCATTGACGCACACAACGCTGTCAAGGGACACCACGAAGTCCTGGGTGGTCCAGGACAAATAGACTTCAACCAGGGTGTCACAGCCGCCAGTCGTATTCGGGATGGTATCGCGGACCAGGCCGAGATCGGGATAGGCATAGCTCAGGCCGTGGTAGTAGATCGTATCGCCGGGGCAATAAGAGAGGGAGTCGGAGAGCGTCACCTGCGGCAGTTCCACGATGGTATAAATACCGATCGTATCGCAGAACTGGCCGTTGTGGTTGGTCAGGGTATCCATGATCGTGCCGGGCTGATCGTACACCACCCCGTTGATCGTGACAAAACCGCCGGGGCAAAAGAGTTGCACACCGAAGTCGCTGACCACGTACTGGCGCAGCACAAAGTGCGTAACGAGTACGGTATCGCACCCCGGGCCGGGCAGCAGGGTTGTTGCCTCGTCGGGCGCGTAAAAAATCGTGCCTTCGAAATCATAGGGTTCTCCGGGGCAAAGGGCTATTGTGTCGTTTACTACTGGCTGGGTAGCGCCACAGAAATCGATTGCCAAAGGGGAAAAGGATACGATCTCCGTAACATTGTCGATCGGCGGGAAAAAAGACAAAACGTCGAAAGATTTATCGCCCGATGTCGGTATAAATTCGGATTCGGTGACGGCCAGGTCACTTTTGCAACAACCTTCGACGAGTCCGTCAGCATTCACTTTGACCAGAAAAATATCCACGTCGCCATTGCCGTCGTATTTCGTGTACCCTACGCCAAGATAGCCGCCATCGTCGGTTGCCAGTGCTTTGACAAAATTATCCAAATCCGCACCCCCAAAACGGTACGCCCATTGTACGGCTCCTGATTCATCCATTTTGATCATGCTGGCATCGCTTTCTGATGCAATGCCAAAGCCCAAAGGGGTGGCTAAAAAGCCCCCATCGGGCGTGGGAATCGCCACGCCGCGCCAACCGTCGTTGCCGGGCCGGGTGTATGCCTTCGACCAAAGAATATCACCCTCGGGTGTGGTTTTCATTAGCCAAAGACTCAAATACTGCGCCCCGCCCGGCGTTTCGGTTACATCGGAAAGCGACAGATTGCCATCCTGCAAACGGAAGACATTGTACAGCGATTCAAGGTTGGAGCCGGCATACTGGCGGGCTGAAATCACGTCTCCGGTTGTCAGATCGAGATGTACCAGGCAGGCCTCGCCGTCGCTGCTGCCGCCGGCATACAAGACCTGGTTTTGCAGGTCGACGTCGGTTACGGTAAGCAGGGCAAATTGCGGACTGTGATAGGATTTTTCCCAAATGACATTGCCGTCGTTGTCAATCCGAAGGATTGCGGTTTGCAGGTAGCCATTGTAAAAAGTGCTGTATTGGATAAAAGAAATGACATAGCCGTCGGGCAATGGCAGGATTTTACCCTGTTCATGGGCAAGATCGGTCGCATTGCCGCCCACCCATTTGTTCCACTGAACATTACCCATGTCGTCGGTTTTCAATATCCACAAATCGCGGTTGCCGTTCACGCCGTAGGTATCGCCAACGGCCAATAGTCCGCCATCATTGCCACGGGCAAGCTGCGAGAACTGGTCATCCTCAAACGTACCGTAGAAGTTCTGCCAAACGACGTTGCCGTTTAGGTCAACTTTCATCAACATTCCGTCGAACCCTCCGGCGCCGGAAGAATTTGTACGGCCGGCCACGACATAGCCGTCCTCGACCGCCACAACGTCGGCGCCATAGTCGTCGCCAGGGCCGCCGTAGTGTTTTTGAAAAGTGCTTTGTCCGGCGAGCTGAAACACGCTGCACAGCCCGGCCACGATAATTCCGAGGCAAGTTCTTAACATGAATGAATGCATTAAGGATGAACTATTTAGGGTTAGCAATCAACAGCGGCTCACCAGGCTAACCATTGGGAGGTAGGAGGCACCGAAAGTTGACAATTTTTTTCCAGCTGTACATCATCCTTTTATCAGCTTTGACGCAAACACGACAAAACAGCCTGAAATTTAACTTGCTGTAACCTGCTGAAAGGGCTTGCTGTCTCAGCATCCATCATTTCACATAAAAATTCAACCGCTTTACCATGAAAACAATCACTGCTATCGCCTTGCTGGCACTGGCCGCTTTTGCCATCCATCGCTTCGAAATCAAAGCCGATCCCTCCGGCACGATGGTCACTTCCCAACTCCGGCAGACGGACAGCCTGGCGCATACCGGTCTGATCGCCGACCCCAGCGGCGTGGCGATGTTCAAGGCCTCGCACCCGTGATCTGTAGCGCGCTGTAGCGCCGACATACAGGTCGGCGAACAATCGCAAGCACCACTTGCAGACAGATTTTTCTTGAAAACTGTTATCGAGATTTAATGCACGATCGTGACGCCGACCTCGAGGTCGGCGCTACAGGTCGGCGTACGATCGCAAACACCGCTTGCAGACAGATTTTTCTTGAAAACTGTTATCGAGATTTAATGCCCGACCGTGACGCCGACCTCGAGGTCGGCGCTACAGGGCGGCGTACAGGGCGGCGCTACAGCATTTACCGCCGGAATTTCCCCGGCAGCCCCTTCGGCATCGCCCCGGGCATACCGCCCATCTTGCCCATCGGGCCGTTGGCCATCTGGTGCATGAACTTCCGCATGTCGTTGAAGTTCTTGATAAACAGGTTGATTTGATCGAGCGTCTGACCGCAGCCTTTGGCGATGCGTTTTTTGCGGCTGAGGTTGATCAGATCGGGGTTGCCGCGCTCGGTGGGCGTCATGCTCTGGATGATGGCTTCTACTTTCACCAGGGCTTTGTCGTCGATTTCCACATCTTTCAGGGCCTTACCGACGCCGGGGATCATGGAAAGCAGGCTTTTCATATCGCCCATCTTTTTGATCTGCTGCATCTGGCCGAGAAAGTCGTTGAAATCGAACTTGTTCTGCTTGATGCGTTTTTCTACCCGTTTGGCTTCTTCTTCGTCAAATTCGGCCTGGGCTTTTTCCACCAGCGACACGATGTCGCCCATGCCCAGAATCCGCTGGGCCATGCGGTCGGGGTAAAACACATCGAGGGCGTCGAGTTTTTCACCCATCGACACAAATTTGATGGGCTTGCCGACCGTGTATTTGATCGAAAGCGCTGCACCGCCGCGGGTATCGCCGTCGAGTTTGGTGAGTACCACCCCGTCGTAGTTGATGTACTGGTTGAAGGCTTCGGCCGTGTTGACGGCATCCTGACCGGTCATCGAATCGACGACAAACAGGCTTTCGGTCGGGTTGATCGCTGCTTTAATCGCGGCGACCTCGTCCATCATTTCGGTATCGACGGCCAGGCGGCCGGCGGTATCCACGATCACGACGTTGTGGCCGTGTGCCTTGGCGTGAGCCAGCGCGTTTTTGGCAATTTCTACCGGGTTTTTATTCTCAACTTCTTTGTAAACAGGCACTTTGATGCTCTCGCCGAGCACGCCCAACTGGTCGATAGCCGCCGGACGATACACGTCGCAGGCAACGAGCAGGGGCGACATTTGCCGTTTTTCTTTCAGGTACTTGGCAAGCTTGCCGCAAAAGGTCGTTTTACCCGAGCCCTGCAAACCAGCCACCAGCACCACGCCTGGCGAACCTTTGACATTGATGCCTACCGACTGACCGCCCATGAGTTCGGTCAGTTCGTCCATGACGATCTTGACCATCAACTGGCCGGGATTGACATTTTTGAGCACGTTTTCGGAGCCCATCGCCTTGTCGCGCACCTTGTCGGTGAATTCCTTGGCAATTTTATAGTTCACGTCGGCCGCTACGAGGGCGCGGCGGATTTCCTTGATACTCTCCGCGACGTTGAGTTCGGTGATCTTGTGGGTGCCGCTCAGCACTTTAAACGCGCCTTCCAGGCGATCGCTCAGACTTTGAAACATGTATCGTGGTGTTTTTTCGCTCGAAAAATTCGGTTGTTCCCGTTGGGAAAGCGCAAAGGTAAAAGTTTGACCGCTCCCCGCCGTGTCTTCTTTGATTTAGCGTCGGGTATTTTCGTCCAAAGGCCCGGTTTCCGACGAAGGCTCCGCGCTTTCCGTCGACACCGGCGAAGCATGACGGCGCGGATAATTAAACAATATTGAACTCAGAATGGGCAGCCCGAAACAACTCATGGTCAACAGGGAAACGCCGAGATCGGCAGTTTCCGTCTCCATCAACAAGGCGTAGGCAGATTGCGGGTACAGGTGCGCGATTACCGAAAGGGCCAGTTTCAGCCCCAGAATGGCAATGACAAGGAAAGCAGCGTTGGCCAAAAAAGGGTATTTTTCCATCAAATGAACAAACCATTGCGCCACAAATCGCATGGCGAGGATGCCGATGAACACCCCAATACAGATCAGGCCCAGATGATCGGTAAAAGCCACGGCTGCGAAAACATTGTCGATCGAAAACGCCAGGTCCATGATTTCGACCAAAATCACCGTGCTCCAGAACGCCCCCACCTGGGTTTGAAAAAACTGGTAAATGCGGTTGTTCGACTTGTTCATTTCACCATCGTCGGCAGCATCGGCAGGCAGGACAAACAGGCTGTACAACAGATAGATCGCATAAATACCCAGTCCCGCCTGCACCAGCCAGAACAGATTGAAACCAATGCCAATTATGGTAAAAGGTACATCTGCCTGCACTGTGTACAAAAAACCCGTAATGGTCAGAAATTTGAAAATATCGGCCCCCGCATCGCCGTAGCGCAGTGGTTTTTTAAAATAATCGACGGCCAGCCAAAGCAGATAAAGCCCTCCCAGGGGTTTTAGCCACCAGATTTTGACCAGTTTATAGGCAAACAACAGGCAAATTCCGCGAAAAACATAGGCGCCGATAATACCGTATCGCAGCGCGCGAGGGCGCTGATTGGCGGGCAAATCCATCACCATGGTCGCCAATACGGCGGCATTATCCACCGAGAGCAAACTCTCGATCAGAATCAGATTCAACACGATCAAACTGGCCGATTCCCAGTCCATACCTAACCATTGTTCTATCACGTCAAATATCTGTTTAAAATGTGAAAAAATACCCTCTCATCACTCCTCTCTTCCCTTCCCCCATTTGCGCAGTTGGGTCAGCAGCGCGTTGAAGTCCTTCGGCAATTCGGTTTTAAATTCCATTCGTTCGCCCGTGGTCGGCTGATCGATACGAAGCCGGAAGGCATGGAGGGAGGTTCGCTCCATCAGGGGCCTTTCTTCGCCGCTGAATTTGCCCGTTTTGTAGGACTTGCCCTTGATTTCGGACAAATAGAAAGCGGGACGGCGGCCGTACAGCGCATCCACTGCCAGCGGGTAGCCGATACTTTGAAAATGCACGCGGATCTGGTGCGTCCGTCCGGTTTTGATCAGGGCTTCCGCCAGGGTAAAATGACGAAAACGCTCCAGCGCCCGGTAAAACGTAAGAGAAGGTTTGCCGGAATTGGAAATAGCCATCTTGCCCGGGATCACGGGGTGCTCGCCGATCGGCTTGTCTATTTCGCCCTCGTCGTGGTGCAAAACACCTTCCAGCAACACCAGGTAAAATTTGTCGGTCGTATGATGCTCAAATTGGAGGGAAAGGTTGCGGTGCGCAGCCTCATTTCTTGCAAAACAAAGGATTCCGCTGGTTTCGCGGTCCAGACGATGGACCGTCAGCACATGGCCGTGGTCTCTTTGCAAGGCTTCCAGCAGACTATCCTTGTTGCCAAAACGGTCGGGAATCGTCAGCAGGCCGGCGGGTTTGTTTACGATCAGCAGATCGTCGTCTTTATAAATAAGTTCGTATTTCATAAAGTTTGGGTACGTAGTCAAAAAGCGTACCGTTAAGATCAGGAAGAAAACAGGCGCTTGAAAGTACGAATACCCCGGGCATAATACGCCCAGACAATACTCCCTCGATAGATGCCGGATCGCTCCGGGCGCGTATCGATGCGGTGCCGGGCGATGGTTTCAGCCGCAGCCCGGCGCTTGTTCAGGGTAGCGCCCCATTGTTTGTAAAAAGAAAAATGGGCCCGTATGATGGCGCCAATAGCGGCGAATTGCCCTTTGAGCAAAAAGCGCACCCCTGCCAGTCCATCGAGCAAAAAACGGGCTGGAATCAGCCAGATCAGCGTGCCGGCGCTTTCGTTTTTGAGCAATGTGAACAGGCTGTTGCGGAAGTTGAGAAACACTTTTCGCGGGTTTTCATATTCCAGCGTGCCGCCGCCGAGGTGATAAACCACCGATTGCGGGAAACACCACACGCCATATCCAGCCCGTTTGATCCGCCAGCAAAGGTCTATTTCTTCGTTGTGAGCAAAATAATCGCCGTCAAAACCGCCGAAGTCGTGGTAAAGTTTTGCCCGGATAAAAAAAGCAGCTCCCGCCGCCCAGAAACAGGCCTGCGGGGTATCGTACTGGCCGGCGTCGGTTTCCGACAAACTGAAAATTCGGCCCCTGCAAAACGGATAACCCAGCGCATCGATCCAGCCTCCTGCCGCGCCGGCATATTCGAAGCGGTCTTTGTCGCGCCAGGCCTTGATTTTTGGCTGGGCAATGGCGATCCGTTCGTCGCGTTGCATGGCATCGAGGATGGGCGCCATCCAGCCGGGTGTCACTTCCACGTCCGAATTGAGCACCACGTAAATATCGGCGTCAACCTGCCGAAGCGCCTCGTTGTAGCCTTGGGCAAAACCGTAATTCTGCTGTAAATCAAGCAATTCTACGTCGGGATATTTTTCCCGGAGAAAAGCGATGGAATCGTCGGGAGAGCCGTTGTCGGCCACGATGACTCGGGCGCCGGGGCTGTTTGCTACCACCGACGGCAGGAATGATTCCAGGTGTCGGCGCGTATTGTAGTTGAGAATAACGATGGCGACATCCGTCCGTGCTACGCTGGCATCGAGCTCGGCCAGGCGCTGTAAAATGACTGTTTTATCGGCGGCTATTTGTGCAACAAGCGCTTCCAGGCTGTCGAATTTTTGATCGCCGCGGACAAAATCCAGCACTTCTACCGACAACACCTGACCGTACAAATCCTCGTCAAAATCGAGCAGATTGACCTCCACGCGAAGCTGCGTTTTACCTTCGATGCTCGGCCGGTATCCGATGTACAGCATGGCATCGAAGCGGCGCTCCCCTACCCTCGCACGGGCTGCGTAAATGCCCGGGGGCAGGATGAGTTTGTAGGGGTCTTCGACAGCCAGGTTGGCCGTGGGGAAACCCAGTTTTCGACCCAGCCCGTCGCCGTGTTGCACTTCGCCCAGAAAACCGTAGGGATGGCCCAGCAGGCGATTGGCCTTTCGGATATCACTGGCTTCCAGCGCTTTGCGAATTTTGGACGAACTCACGGCAATTTCATCGATCTGCTGCGCAGGTATTTCCACCACTTCGAAGCCATAGCGCGGCGCGGCAGCGCGAAGGGTGTCGAGATTGCCTTCACGTTTGTTGCCAAAGCGATGGTCGTACCCGATGACGATGATTTTCGGCTGAAAATGCTGCACCAGAAAATCGCGGACATAAGCCTCGGCCGATTGCCCGGCAAATTCGGCAGTAAAAGGCGCCACCACTACGTGGTCCACCTGCTCGGCCTTCAATTGCGCAATTTTTTCGGCCGTTGTGGTGATCAGTTTGAAATGCGGATCGCCGCTGTTCAGCACCGTCCGCGGATGCGGGTCGAAGGTGATGACGACACTTTCACCGTCGATCGCTTGCGCCATCGCGTGCATTTTTTTCAGGATCAGTCGATGTCCATGATGAACGCCGTCGAAAGAGCCAATTGTCACAACGGCATTTCTGAAACTGGGTAGCGTCTGCAAATCGGTATATACCCGCATGGCGGCAAAAATAAAAAGGCTTCAAACCTTGCCGCAGGAATTTGCGACAAGGTTTGAAGCCTTGTGTAAAACAAGCCCTCTCAGGCCATTCAGGGAATCAGCATTTTGCGCACGACACTGCCAAACTCCCCGCTGATTTTTACCATATAAACGCCTGCATCCAGCGGGGACGGCAATTGCAGATACTCCCGGCTGTCGGGACTATTGGACAAATTGACCGTCTGGCGATATACCATGCTGCCCTTTGCGTCGAATATTTCCACGGCTACATCGCGCCAGGGGCAGCGCTCGGTCGCCAGAAAAATAGTGCCGTCGGGCCGGGGGTACAGCACAAACTGGCAGTCGGTGTTCGGGTTGCTGGTGCCCGTTGCCCCCTGGAAAGTCAAAGTAGCCCAATCGCCGTGCTGAATTTCCGCTTTGACGGCTGCGGCAACCAGGGTCGCTTTCACCACGTTGGACATGAACGTAAAGTCCAGTTTTTCAAGGGTATCCATCGGGGTATGGTAACAGTTGTTGCGAAAATCGGCGCCATCCGTCAGCATCAGCGCTTCGTAGCCGGCATCCCAGAAGCGGGCATGGTCGCTGCGACGCAGGTCGGGAGCGATTTCGCTGTTGCCGGGCGGGAAAATAGAGATCACACTCAGTCCGGGAACGTATTGCGCGGCCAGGGTTTCGAAATCATTGCCAAAGCTCAGCGACTCGAAATTGCCCACATTGATCAAAAAATTGCCGCGAAACTGGTTCGACTGAATTTCGCTGTATGCTGCAGGGAACAATTGGTTAAACCCCGTGGGCACGTCCTGGGTATTGGGTTCGTCGGAATAGTAGCCGATCATTTCAAAATTGTACACCCCGATAATGTTTTCATTGGCCGGAATACCGGATTGTACATATCGGAGGCTGCCGACCAGGCCGGACTCTTCGAGGTCGAAGCCGATCACCCGAACGGATTTCCGGGTCGGATACTGGCTGATCAGACGGGCAATTTCCATCACGCCGACCGTGCCGCTGCCGTTGTCGTCGGCGCCGGGAGCATTGATGACCGAATCGTAGTGCGCATCCACGATCACCACCTGATCGCCCGACATAGTGCCGCGGTGCGTGCCGGTGATGTTGCGGCCGGTATAATTTTGATAAGTAAAGGTCTGCTCATGCATAAACAACCCTGCGTCGGTAAAACAATTGCGCAGCGAATCCTGGGTTTCGGCCAAATGAGCCGGCCCGCTCGTGCGGTGGCGTATGCCTTGCACAAATTCAAGGTCGCTGCGCAGCCGGTTGCTGTCGACCGAGTTTACCAGCGATTGATAATCAAAGGGTTGCTGATCGTCGGCCACTACCCTGAGGGTGAACGGGCCGGTCATGCCGCTGAGGGAAGACAGGTCCATAGTGACCGTTTTTCCGGGGCCGGGCGTAACGGGGAAGCCCAGGTCGCCCGAGGCCGGGACGTTCAGTTGATAGGTGTCGCCGCCGTTGTTGGACAACTGCACCTGAATGTCGACGGCATCGTTTTCGGCGTCGCTGACATCGAAAGTGAGGGTAAGCGACAAGGTGGCCCAATCGGTCGAAGCGGAGAGGTTGGACAGCACAGGCGCCTGATTTTGAGCGCGTAAGGTCAGCGCAAATCCAAACAGGGAGAAAAAGAAGAAAATGCGGGATTTCATGTTTAAAATTGTTGACAAAATGGAAGGAGTGAAAGTGCAGGACTGGTTCGTTCAGGGCGATGAAATGGCCCGTCCACATCTTTACAGTAACCATGAAGCGGGAAAAACCGGCGTGGTTGCCCGAGCCGGTATCGCGAATGTCAACTTTTTTTTCAATATATCCTTTGAAGGATAGCGTATGAATACAAATGGGCTCGCGTTGCGCGAGCCCATTTGCCACAAACAAAACCAACTAAAAACCTACTTTTCTAATTTTGAATTTCCGGGCAAACCGTAAACCCGGTCATTCGGTAACATGAAAATTACTCTCTAAACGCAGGCGCTTCCCAAAGCGCTGCTACACCCTGAATTTTTTCCCGATATTTTTTTTGATGAAAGAAAAACTGAATCCTTGTTTGCTCCTTGTTCTGCTGCTCGCGCCGATACTTTCGACGGGTCAGCAAACTTGCCTGAGCAGCGAAATTGCCCGCAGGAACCTGGAACGTTTCCCCGAAATGGCTGCGAAAAGCGCTTTAATCAACAACGCCGTCGATGCGAGGATCGCGGCGGAAAACCCGACTGCGGCCCGTACCGTCGTGCATATTCCCGTCGTGGTGCATGTGGTGTATTACGGCTCCCTGGAAAATATTTCAAACGCGCAGATCCAAAGCCAGATCGACGTGCTCAACGACGACTACCGACTGCTCAATACCAACGCAGGCTCCATCCCACAGGCATTTCAGCCCTTCGCGGCCGATGTTGAACTGGAATTTTGCCTGGCCAGCCTCGACCCGCAAGGGCAGCCCACCAATGGCATCACCCGCACTTCCACGAATTGGCTCAACATTGGTCAGATTCAGGCGCCCGACGGCAGCCCGCGCATCTGTTATACCGCCCTTGGCGGCCACGACGCCTGGGCGCCCGATCAGTACCTGAACATCTGGGTGGCGGGTATCGGCGGCGGCATTCTGGGCTTCGGCACCTTGCCGGGGACTGCCCCGCCGGAGGAAGAAGGCGTGGTGATCGACCCGCGCTATTTCGGCACCACGGGGTTCGCCGCGCTTTTCCCGCCCCACCATCTGGGGCGCACGGCCACGCACGAGATCGGGCATTATCTCGGCTTGTTCCACATCTGGGGCGGCAATGAAAACGTGTGCGACGACGACGACGACGTGGCAGATACGCCCGTGCAACGCGGTCCTTTTTTCGGCTGCCCGGCTTATCCCCAACTTTCCTGCGGCAACAGCGCCATGTTTATGAATTACATGGATTACACCGACGATGCCTGCATGAGTTTTTTCACCCTTGGGCAAAAAGCACGGATGTGGGCCACTTTGAACGCGGTGCATCCCGGCTTGCTCGACAGTCCGGGTTGTTTGTCCAGCGGAACGACATCGACGGCGCCGCCTGCAATGGCGCTTTTCCCCAACCCGGCGAACGATAATGTCTGGATAAAAACCACTTTCGGCATGCCCGGGCGAGTGTGGCTCGAACGCCCGAACGGCAGCAGCCTGATTCCCGGGATACTGCCGCTGGAGGAGGGCCTGTTATCGGTTTCTCTGGATGGACTGGCGCCTGGGATCTACATCGTCCGAATGCAGGACAAATCGGGAAATGTCCATGCAGGCAAGTTGGTCAAAATTTGATCCTTGTCTTTTTCGCCGCTAAGGCACGAAGACGCAAAAGGTTCGCAAATTTCTTTGCGTCTTTGCGCCTTAGCGGTGAAATAGTGCAAATAATCCGGGTTAATAGCGCAATTTTTTCACCTCTCCGTTTTCCTGTTTCAGCAGGTAAGCATCGGGGAAATTGCGTTCGCGCAGGCGATAAAGCGCGGTCAGCGCCGATTCGAGATCGCCAAAACCCGTGAGCATGATCGCTGTTGCGCCGGTTTCGCCGACCGGCCATTTTTCCTGTTTGCCGCCCACGCCCTGAATGGTTTTCGGATCGAAATTGTCGAGGTCCGACATCAGACAAACCCGAACCATGTACTGTGTACCGGCGGCATTGTTGTTGATGGGAAGAGCGGAAACCGGGGCTGGTGTGTTCGAAGGAGCGGATTTGGCCGTTTGCACGGGCTCAACCAGCATGGGCTGGGTTTGAGCGCCTGCCATTTTAGCCGCTTTGGGCGAGACCGTCGACGGGGTCGAATATTGCGAAGGCGCCTCATTGCTCATTTGAACCGAGGAAATGAAAAAGTTCTGGAGAGAGGCATCGTTCGCTTTTTCCGTGACAATGATCGCGTCGTTAAAGCCCTTTTGAACAATTTGTGCCTTGGCTTCTTCGGCGTCCTCATGAGCCGACCAAATGCCAACCCGGATTTTAAGGGTCTCATTTTCAGGCTTCATGTAGACATTGCCAATGTTGGAAAGGCTGGAAAACTCGCTCAAATCCACCGATTTATTGGAGGCCAGTGAAGCCACCTGAACGGCGTAGCGGATCGGGTTGGACGCCGGCGTGACGGCGGGCGACGAGGGCAAAGCCTGTGTGCCGACCACCGGCGCGCCCTTGGCCGAGGCCGTTTTGACGGGTTCGGTGCTGTACGTTGCCGGCGCGGCATTATTGACGACCAGTTGCGGGTCGGCATTTTTTTCCGGTACAACGAAGGAGCCTTTAACCGTTTGCTGCACCTGTTTATTGACCGATTCGGCCTCGGCTTTTGTGGCGAAAACACCGAGGCGCAGGCGGCTCATTTTTTCATCCTGGACCGTGTACAAGTTGCCGAGCGGCTGCAATGTGTTGTATTTTTTAATGTCGGCCTGCGAAAACTCCTGCGGCTGGGCTGCCAGCTGAACCGCGTAGCCGGTTGTAGTGGGCGCCGACTGGACCGGGGCCGGAGCGGCGGTCTTGGCTGCCATCATTTTGACGGGGGAAGACTGGGGCGTCGTGTTGTATTGGGCAGGCGTCTCGGCTACCGTGGGCGGCGCCGGCGTGGTACCTGCGCCCGGCTGAAGAATGACCGGGGCGATGGTACGAGCCGTGTTGTTGACGCTGACCAGATAGTTCATGACTTCCTGCTGGTAGCCTTTTTTCAAAAAAGTAAACTGGTAATAGCCCCCGGCTTCAAGATTGAAAATATAGCGGCCCAGGTTGTTCGTGGACGTCGTCATGATCTGGCCATTGGGCAATTTTTGCGCTTTGACCGTGACGGCGGCGACCTCGTTCATGCTTTCGCCGTCCATCACCGAGCCGGTATAGGTGCCGCCAGTGCCTGCCGCGATGGGCACAACAGGCGCACTCAGGGGGCTCAGCGACACCGATTTGGCACCGTAACTGGTCGAAGTGATCGGAATAACGGCCTCTTCATAGCCTTTTTTAGTCACCACCATGCAGCAGGTAGTGCCGGCAGGCAACTGGAACGAGATGCTCCCGCTGGCATCCGTTGTTTTGGCGCCGAGCGCGCAGGTGCTGAGATCCACGCGGGCGCCGGTCAGCGGTTGTCCCATAGCGTCGTAGAGCGTGAGGGAGTGATCTACCAGCGAGCCATCGGCCGATTGCGGGGCGATTGATTCCGTGGAATAGGCGGCCGGTTGGGCCGGTATGCCGCTGCGCGAGATGAGCGCAGCGTTCGACGGCGAGGGCTCCTGATACGTATTGTACGCCTCTGGCGCAGTATTCAAGGTAACGGTCAGGTTCTTTTTGCCGGTGGAGCGAATGGCGACATCGGAAGATTGGTAGCCGGCTTTTTTCACCGAGGCATTGCAATCTGCCTGGCCGGACGTAACGGCAAAGGAATATTGGCCGGAGGCATTGGTGCGCATCACGCCTGCTCCGCAGGCACTAAAATCAATTTCGGCATCGGCGATCGGCGTGCGGTATTCGTCCATCACCGTGATGACGAACTCATCGAGTTTTTTATGGACTTGCCAGATGTCCTCGTTGCCTCTGCCATCGGGGCGGTTGCTCGTCAGGTAGCCAATATTGTCGGCGGCGTCGAAAATAAAGCCGTAATCGTCGCGGGAAGAGTTGACACCAGGGCCGAGGTGAAAAATATTGGACACCTGCCAGGCTTGCAGTTCGGCGCGAAAAACGTCCAGACCGCCAAAGCCGCGATGATAATCCGAACTGAAAAACAGGTTTTCACCGTCGAAAAACGGGGTGATTTCATTGCCCGGCGTGTTCAGCGGAGCGCCAAGGTTGCTGGGCGTCGACCAGGTCGTTCCCGTCCATTCGCTGACGTAAATGTCCCATCCGCCCATTCCGTCGGAGCGGTTGCTGGCAAACCAGAGGGTGTTGCCATCGGCTGAAAGGTTGGGAAAGCCCGTGGCGTAGTCGGAGCCGTTGTAAGGGAAGGCGCGGATGTTTTTCCACTCTCCATTGTCGACATCGGCGGTGTAAAGGCTCATGGTCAGGCCTTTTTCGGCGATTTGACGGGCACCGTTGATGTAGTTGTTGCGGCAAAAAACCACTTTTTTGCCATCGGCGGAGAAACTCAGCGGGCCTTCGTTGTAGGTATTTTGCAGGTCGCTGCGCAAAAATTCGGGCTTCTGCAAAAAGCCGTCGGCAGGATTGCGCTGCGTGACGAAGGGCTGATTGGTAGCGCTGCTGCCCGACCAGTCGGTCGTCGATTTTGCATTGGTCTTGCGTTTAATGTCGGTTCGTGCCGAATTATACACCACACGATCGCCCAGAAACGCCGGGGAGTAATCGGCTGCTTCGGTATTCAGCGGCTCGAGTTTGGGGATGTAGAGCGCGTCCTTGTTGGATGCCGCAATGGCGTAATCGCACATATTGGCGAAGTGGTTGCCCTCAGACGGGTTGCCTTCGGCATAAAACTGAAACCAGGTCTTGGCCGTGATATAGTCGCCCGTCATCATGAGGGCTTTGCCGTAGCGAAGCATGACCTCGGGGTCCATGCCCGGGGCGTTGGTGGCGCGTTCGTAATAAGGCAGGGCCTCCTCCGGCCGGTTGGTTTGTACGTAGCAGTCGGCTATGCGTGCAAGGGCGCGGGCGTTGTTCGGGTCGCTTTGGAGTACCTTTTCGTAACTCGACCGCGCGATGTTGTAGGCATAAAGGTCAAACTGTTTGTCGGCGCGCAGGAGTTCATCCTGCACATTGGATTGATTTTGGGCTGAAAGCCGGAAAGCAGCGAAAAGCAGGGCTGCGACACCGACCACCACACGAATTGACGTGTTCATAAGCGGTATGGTTTTGCCAATGAAAGCGGTTAAGAAGCTATTTTTTATGAAAATACAGTTTCGGCACAACATGCGGAAACAGCCTGAGTAACTGACCAAACACACCCAAAACCAGGGTTGCAGGTCAAAATCAGGATAGTGGAGGGACCATCTTTTGAAAAGGGACGACGCAAAGGTAAGTGCATTTTTGATACACTGCCATACCTTTTTGACTGAAAGCCAGTGGTATAGCGGTTTTCCCGAACGTTGAACTATTCGTTTTAACAATTGAACCTGAAAACGAAAAAGCCGGGCGCTGTCGGTTGACAGCGCCCGGCTTTAACTTTTAGGTAACGCTAACGGCTTCGATTATTTGCCGCCGCCTGCGCGATAGATGTATTTGTCGATGCTTTGCCAGTCGTTGGAAGACTGGTTGGCAAAGTCTTTTTTCAAACGTTGGTATGCCTTGAGGGCCGCTTCCTTGTTGCCCTGGTACTCGTTGAGCATGCCCAGTTTTTTGCAATAGTAGGATTTGAGCAGGGCACTGCTGCCGGTGTTGCTGGCCGACTCGTAGTAGTCCAGTGCCTTGGCAAAGTCTTTCTTTTCGGCGTAAACATCGCCCAGCAAGCCTTTTTTCAGGGTGGGAAGCAGGTCGCCATCGGCGTCAAATTCTTCCAGATATTTCTGGGCATTGTCGAAATCGCCTTTGTAGAGGTAGCAAACGCCGGCGTAGTATTTGGCCAGGTTGCCGGCCTTGGAGCTGCCGTATTTGTCGATGACCGTCAGGAAACCATCGGCGCCACCGCCGGGGTTGTTGAGCGCCAGATCGAAAGAGTCGCGTTCGAATTGTTGTTGAGCCTGCCACATGGAGGCCACGGCTTCTTCCTGCTGGGGAGCGATAACGAGGCTTTTATAACCCCACCATGCTGCTGCAAGAACGGCTACTGCTGCAACGGCGTAAACCAGGAAATTTTGATATTTTTCCCAAAACGGCTGGGAAGGCGCTTGCACTTCCTGGATTTCTTCGATAACTTCCGTCTGGGCTACTTTGCGTTTTGCCATTGTTTTTACTCAAAAATTAAAAGTTAATTGCTCTGTCTTCCGGCTTCTGCCAAAAGGCCCGCAAAAGTAGGGAAAGTTCGCATCGTCAAAAGGTTACGGTCAAAAATTATTGCTGTTTGCCTGACACATTCTTCATTTTTCTTTCAAAATGCTGCATTCAGCAAGGCCGGGGCGAATTATTTGCGCAGAAAATCGATCAGCGCAAGGCGAATATCGTTGCGCAAATCGGCTTTGTCCGTGGCAAGCGGTTTGACCAGACTGATCACCTCGGGGTTGGTCGTGCCTTTCCCGTCGGCCGCAGCCGCGGTTTTCAGAAAACCCATGTTCTGCTCATTGCCCGTAAGCAGGAAATCGGGCAGCACAACCCGGTAAACCCGGGCAGCATCGAGCGGCTTTTCGGCAATCAGCCAGCGTTTTCCGGCCTCGTCGTAACGCGCGCCGGCGATTTGCAGGTAGCCGCCGTTGCCCTGGTTCGAACGCCCCGCGTCGAGCGTTTTGAGCAACAGACTGCCTTTCATTTCCACCTCCGACAAACCGCCGCCAAAAGGCAGCATTCGCACGATATCGAGCTCGGTCAGCGTGCCGCTCAGCACATCGTCGACACGAATGGAGCCGCTGTTGAGCAGCGCGCATTCGGGCTTGGTGCGGGAGGCCGACAACATGGCGCCCGTGATCATCTTGCCTGCTTCGGTCTGCTGGTTGCGTACGATCGCTTCGCGGCAATCGAGTGGCGTTTTCAAATCAGTCACTTTTTTGGCGGGATCGAAGCCCGAACTTGCGAGCGACTCGTTTTTGATTTTTTCCCAACGCCCCACCACAGCTGCCGTGGCCGGCTCGTCGGCAATGCTGCCATCGATACGGCGCAGTTGAGAACTGACCGTGGCTTTGCGGGTCCTGGTATTGTAGCGCAGGGTGTGCACGTATACGCTGCGGGCGTTTGCATCGGCTTTTGCCACTACGGAGTTGCCGGCATGGCGAAGCATGTTGGTGTGGTCGTGTCCGCCCATGAAGAGGGGCACATCAGGCAGCATACCGGCCAGTTTGAGGTCGTCGGAAATGTCGAGGTGGGTCATGCCGATGACGACATCAGATTTGGTTTTCAGGTCATTATACTGCTGTACGGCGGTCGTGAACGGGTCGGTGTAACTCACCCAGGGCTTACGCCCCGTGCCGATAAGTACGCCGAACAACCCGATCCGTACGCTGGTGCCGTCGGCGTCTTTGACGGTAATGACGGCATTGTCGGGGCAGTTTTCTTTTGCGGCGCCTGTATTTTTAGAAAAAGGCGCGAGGCTTCCGTCGGCATTTTTCATGCGCACATTGGCGCCCAGCCACTTAAACTTCGACTCGTCGAGCCGGGCCTGCAAATCGGCCTGGTCGTCATAATCAAATTCATGGTTGCCAAACACGACCCAGTCGAGGCCAAGGGTGTTGAGGGTTTCCACCATGTGTTTGCCGCGGATGCGTTTGCCCTCGTATTTCAGGGTGCCGATGACCGAAGGGCTGATAAAGTCGCCGGCCAGCACCGTGATGACATTCGGGTTGTGTTTCATCAACTCCTGACGGACCGTCGCGACGCGCGCCAGGCCGCCGCTGTTGTCGGAGGGCATGGGCGAAATTTCATAGACGTCGTTCATCTGGAGAAAGACTACCTCGATCACCCCATCGTCGCCACCTGCAGAAGCGGAACGGCGGGCGGGATCGCAGGCGCTCAGCAATGCGCAGAGCAGGAGCAGGGCAAAAGCATGGATGGTTCGCATGGCAAAAAGTTTTGTTTCCTGAATTCGGCAGAATCGCCGGAATTTGCCGCGAAATTAGGACCTGTCCGGCAAATACCACCCTGCCGGAGTCCCTTGCCCTTTCTCAGCAGTTTTTTATTGATCATGGCGATGAATAACGACCAAATTTCGCAGCCCCGCTTGTTGTGGCAACCCACCCGTACAGCAATGCAACGCAGTCATCTTGCGCAATATTTAAACTGGTTGTCGCGGCACGTGCAGCCCGATTTTTTAAAAAAATACGGACTTGACGGCGTTTTCGAGCCCGCACAATATGATTTTGCGAGTTCGGGAGAACTGTACCACGAGCTATGGCAATGGTCGGTCGAGCACACAGACGCCTTTTGGGAAAGCATCTGGCAGTATTTCGAGGTCATCAGTCATTCGGAGTATTCGGCAGTGCGCAGCGGCGGCGAAATGCCCGATGTTCGGTGGTTCGAAGGCGCGACGTTGAACTACGCCGAGCATGTTTTTCGACAAAAAACGGCCCTTCGGCCCGCGATTTTGTTCAAAAACGAGCGCAACACGCTCGAAGAAATGTCCTGGGCTACCCTAGAAGCCCAAACCGCCTCGCTCGCCGCCTGGCTGCGCGCCCAGGGTATCGGTCGCGGCGACCGGGTAGCGGCTTATTTGCCCAACAGTCCGCACGCCGTGGTGGCGGTGCTGGCCTGCATGAGTATCGGGGCGGTGTGGTCCAGTTGCTCGCCTGATTTCGGGGCGTCCAGCGTGGCCGATCGTTTTGCACAGATCGAGCCGCGGGTGCTGATAGCCTGCGACGGCTATACTTACGGGGGCAAATCTTTTGATAAAAGCGACACGGTGCGCGAGTTGTGCACCCTGCTCCCCGGCGTGGAAAAAGTGCTTTGGGTGCCTTATCTCGACGAAAACTCCACGCCGCAAGGCATACCCAATGCCAGCCTGTGGGCCGATGCACTGGCGGCTTCCCCTCGGCCGACAATGGATCATTTCGAAGCCCTGCCGTTTTCGCATCCCTTGTGGATTCTGTATTCCTCGGGGACCACAGGCGTGCCGAAAGCCATCACCCATTCGCACGGCGGCAACCTGCTGGAACACCTCAAATACCTGCATTTGCACAACGACGTACACGCCGGGGAGCGCTTCTTCTGGTTTTCCACTACGGGCTGGATGATGTGGAATTTCACGGTAGGCGCCTTGCTTACGGGCGCCACGATCGTGCTGTACGACGGCAGTCCGGGCTACCCCGACCTGAATGTGCTTTGGGCATTGGCCGAGACAGCCGGCATCACGCATTTCGGCACCAGCGCACCTTTTCTCGTGAGTTGTCGCAAGGCGGAATTGTCGCCCTGCAAGCAGTTTGATCTGGGCAAAATGCGGTCGATAGGATCGACGGGGTCGCCTTTGCCCCCCGAGGCATTCGACTGGGTGTACGACAATATCGGGGAAAAAATATGGCTCTCCTCCATGGCCGGCGGCACCGACGTCTGTACCGCCTGGGTGGGCGGATGCCCTTTGCTGCCCGTTTGGCAGGGCGAAATCCAGTGCATTTGCCTCGGCTGCGCGATGGAGGCCCGCGACGAAGACGGGCACGTCCTGCCGCACGACGAATTGGGAGAAATGGCCGTCACCAAAGCCATGCCTTCCATGCCCGTCTTCTTCTGGAACGACGCGGACGGCGTCAAATACCGCTCGAGTTATTTCGAACAATGGCCCGGCGTGTGGCGCCACGGCGACTGGATTCGCCTCACCGAACGCGGCACCGTGATCATTCTTGGTCGTTCGGATGCCACGCTCAACCGGCAGGGCGTGCGGATCGGCACCGCTGAAATTTATCGCGCACTGGATCAATTGCCCGAATTGCGCGACACCTTGATTGTCAATCTCGAACGCGCCGACGGCACCGACTGGATGCCTTTGTTTGTGGTACTGAATCCCGGCTGCACGCTCGACGAGGACTTGAAAAGCAAGATCCGACAGTCGCTCCGAAAGGCATACAGCCCGCGCCACGTACCCGACGACATCATGGTGGCGCCCGATATTCCTTACACCATTTCGGGCAAAAAAATGGAGACCCCGGTCAAAAAAATCCTGCTTCGGCGCCCCCTCGACAAAGCGTACAACCGCGACTCGATGCGCAACCCGCAGGCAATGGATTTTTTCCTCGAACTGGCTGTGGAATTGAATTGGGGCGGGTGAAAAAAGTCGTGCAACCTTTGGCGGCGAGTGCGGTCTTTGGGGCAAACGAAACGATGCTGAACACGGTTCAGTCGTCGAAAAACCAAGACTATTTTACAACACAATTTTTTAAGCTATGAAAATTCGTTTGCCGTTTTTCCTTGTCGCCTTTCTGGTTTCTGCAGGCCTTTTTGCTCAAAAAAATACGGAAACCCGCACTTTATCGGGTTTTGACAAGCTCGAAGTTTCGGGCGGCTTCGACCAGATCACGCTGGTAGCGGGCTCCGAAGAAAAAGTCAGTATTGAAGCCGAAGGTGTTGATCTGGACAAAATTATCACCGATGTCAAGGGCAACACCCTCGACATTCACATGAAAAAAGGCAGTTACCGCGATCACAAAATCCGCATGACGGTCACCTATCGCAAACTGACGGAAGTCAGCAGCAGCGGCTCGACTGATTTTGTAACGGCCAACCCCATCAAAGGGGATTCTTTCGAGTTCAACATGAGCGGCTCGGGCGACTTCAAAGGCACTTTTGAGGTCAAAAAACTCTCGATCAATATTTCCGGCTCGGGCGATGTACTGGCCAGCGGGTCAGCCGACCGGCAGGAATACGCCATTAGCGGCTCCGGCGACGTGAAGGCCGACAAGTTGAAAGGCAAATCGGCCGACGTAGCCATCAGCGGTTCCGGCGACGTGGTACTGAACGTCGACGGACCGGTCAAAACGGCAGTGTCCGGTTCGGGCAGCGTTGACAACAGGAATTAAACCCGGCTTTAAGCCCTGACATTTGCGCGGGCGAATTTGAATCGAAGGTGACGGTTCAAATTCGCCCGCGCGCTTTTATTTTCGCCCCGATGGAACGTCTTTTGAATCCCGATGAGTTGTTGCGAGAAATGTCGTCGCGCGTGTTGCTCGATGTGCGGTCGCCCGGCGAATATGCGCAAGGGCACATTCCCGGGGCGCACAGTTTTCCGCTGTTCAGCGATGAAGAGCGGGCAAAAGTCGGTACCCTTTATAAAAAACGGGGCAAGGACGCGGCCATGTTGTCGGGGCTTGAAATCGTAGGCCCCAAGATGGCCGGTTTTGTGCGCAGTGCCGCTGCGCTGGCGCCGGGAAAGCAACTTGCCGTGCACTGCTGGCGAGGCGGTCAACGCAGCCGCAGCATGGCCTGGCTGCTGCAAACCAGCGGTTTCGATGTGGTGATGTTGAGCGGCGGATACAAGTCATTTCGGCGGTATGCGCTGGATTATTTCGAGCATTTGCCGTTTCGATTTGTGGTGGTAGGCGGTCGGACAGGCTCCGGCAAAACGCATATTTTGCATGCCCTGGAAGCGCGCGGCGAGCAGGTGCTCGATCTCGAAGGGCTGGCCCACCATAAAGGTTCTTCCTTCGGAAGCATCGGAGAAATGCCCCAGCCCACGGTCGAACAGTTTGAAAACGACCTGGCCTGGCGGCTCCACCAGTTGGACCCCAAACGCAAGGTCTGGGTGGAAAATGAAAGCCGATCGATCGGGCGGGTATATGTTCCCGAAGGACTTTGGAAAAAAATGAAACACTCGCCTTTGTTCAATATCGAAATACCACATGCCGAGCGGGTAAAAAACCTGGTCAGTGGATACGCACAATATCCAATCGAAGAATTGGCCGCTGCATTTCAGCGGCTCGACCGCAAACTCGGCGGACTTCGCCTGCAAAACGCTCTGGATGCACTTCAAAATGGCGACTTCGAACGCGCCGCAGACCTGGCGCTTGAATACTACGACAAAACTTACCAACACGGGCTGGATACCAATCCGTCGCCAGACATTCGCATGCTGCAGTTTGGACACGGCGACTTTGAAAAAATAGCGGATGCATGCATCGGTATTGCCCCGGATTTTTAAATTTGTGCATTATTTAATCCTCTCCTGTCAATAAAAGCGTTTTCCGTAGGTTTTAATCACCGCTTTTGCCAAGTACGCTTCAAAGCCATTCTCCATGGCGTGTGGTATAATTTTCTTGGCGACACATGTTTTTACGTTTTTCTCATGCGCAATCGAAGTCTCCCTTTCGTTTGCCTTTCACTGCTGCTCACGGTGGTATCGCTACCTGCCGGAAGGGCCAATGTGATCGGCTATGAAGTCTCTCCGGTCTTTACGGAGAAGGGGCTTTGTTTGCATGTACAGGCGCGATTCAAGGGAGATGCCGATGGTACAACGGTCGTTTCACTGCCCTTTTCCTATGGCGGCGCCAATGCCTTGTATCGCTGCATTCGGGCGGTCGAAACGGAGGCGCTGCTGGATACGGTTCGGTATGCGGAAGACTCTTCCGGCTTGATTTTGCATCATGCGCCCGGCCAGTTGATCACCTTGCGATACGAGGTTTTTCAGGACATACCGGGCGAACAGGTTTCGATGCGCTACGGGTTCCGACCTTTGTTGCAGCCTGGCTGGTTTCATATTCTGGGGAGTTGTCTGTTTTTGCTCCCCCAAGACTGGCGGCGCTACGACATTACCATCGACTGGGTAAAATTTCCTTCGGATTGGGTGCTGCACAACAGTTTCGGGTCGCAAGAGGCTCATCAGGAAATCAGTGCAGAAAACAACAACTGGCTGGAATCGGTATTCGTAGGCGGCGATTTCAGGATATTACAAACCCGCGTTGGCGACCAGCCGGTTTACCTGGCTTTGAGAGGCAATGGCTGGTCTTTCAGCGATTCCAGTCTGTTGCAAATGCTGAAAGCAACGGTCGAAATACAGCGCGAATTTTGGCGGGATCGTGATATTCCCTATTACACGGTCACCCTGCTCCCCCTGGCGCCCCGGCCGGCAATGGGCGGCGCCCGCAATTATGCGCAATACCAGTACATGGGCATCGGGCTGACCAATTCGTTTGCCGCGTTTGCCACTCCAACTCCCGGGCTGAGCCTCGGCGACCTCTGTCATTTGTTTCACCATGAGCTGATGCACGACTGGATCGGTTGCAAAATCCGCAACGGGGGCCCTCCCGACGACATGAGCCTGGGCTGGTTTAGTGAAGGCTTTACCGAATATTTTGCCTATAAAAATATGCTGGCAGGCGGCTTTATCACGCCCGAGCAATACGTTGAACGCCTCAATCTGGACTTCATCGACCCGCTTTATGCCCAGCCTATGGGACAGGTCTCGAACAAACTGGTCGCTTCCGGGTTCTTTCATTGTCAGGACATTGCACAACTGCCGTATCAAAGAGGGTGCGTTTTCGCCTTTTTTTTGGACAATGCCATAAAACAGCGCAGCGGCGGGCAAGCCGACCTGCACGATTTTATGCTCGAAATGCTGGACCATTATTACGAGGCGGACCGTGATTTGTACTCTGATTTTGATTTTTTTCTCAAAAACCTGTCTCGTTATCTGGGTGAAGATGCCACTCCTTTGTATCAAAGGTTCATCAATCAGGGCGAACTGATCCCGTTGGAAGCGTTTAACCTGCCGCCCTACTGGAAATTTATTGTCGATCTGGATGGCTTGCCGATTCTGCAACTGGACCAAACCGTGCCCGGGTGGCGGGAAGGCATGATGCGGTGAGCCCGCATAGCCAGTTTGCGAAATGCCTTACCTTTGGCCACATCATCATGATCGTTCCGGAACGGCGCGAGCGATGATTTTTGCCCAACCATCCACACTCCCTTGTCGTTATGCATTATCATTCATTAGGACTTGTACCGCCAAAACGCCACACCCAGTTTCGACAACCCGACGGTAGTCTGTATCACGAAGAATTGTTCAGCACCGAGGGGTTCAGCAATCTGTATTCACTCGTGTACCATTGTCATCCGCCTACGCAGATCGTTCAGGTCGGCGACCCGGTGAATGTAGCCCCGCGGGTTGTGCACGACAAACAATTGAAGCACCGCTGCCTCAAAGGATTCAACGTGGTACCCACCGACGATTACCTGGAGTCCAGAAAGCCCGTGCTCGTCAACAACGATTGCAAGATTATCCTCGCCGCGCCCAGACACAGCATGCGCGATTATTTTTTCAAAAATGCGGATGCCGACGAGGTGATATTTATTCACGAAGGGTCGGGTGTATTGCATACGATGTACGGAAAGTTGAGATTCGGATATGGCGACTACGTCGTCGTACCCAGAGGAACAACTTATCAGCTTGAATTTGACACCAGTGAAAACCGGCTGCTGATCGTCGAGAGCCACGGCCCGATTACCACCCCTAAAAGGTATCGCAACGATTTCGGCCAGTTGCTCGAACATTCGCCTTTTTGCGAACGCGATTTTCGCAAACCCACAGACCTGGAAACCCACAACGAAAAGGGCGATTTTCTTTTTTATATAAAAAAGCAAGACAATATTTATCCCTATCATTATCTGGCGCATCCATTCGATGCTATTGGGTGGGACGGATATGTTTATCCTTACGCATTCTCCATCCACAACTTTGAGCCGATCACCGGACGGGTACACCTGCCGCCGCCCATTCACCAGACCTTCGACGGGCATAATTTCGTGATTTGCTCGTTCGTGCCGCGTCTTTACGACTATCACCCGCAAGCGATTCCTGCGCCCTACAACCACTCCAATATCGACTCTGACGAGGTATTATATTATGTGGACGGCGATTTTATGAGTCGCAAACATGTCGAAAGAGGCATGATTACCTTGCATCCCGGCGGCATTCCGCATGGCCCGCACCCGGGCACCGTTGAAAAAAGTATTGGCGCGAAAGAAACACGGGAACTGGCTGTCATGGTCGATACTTTCAGGCCGCTGTTAATGACCGATTATGCCGTAGCCATTGAGGAGCGGGAATACTACCAGTCGTGGCTCCCCGAGCCGATTGCTTCCAATGGACATCACTAAAAGAGAAAGCGGCTGCTGTATGTTACCATTCGGCAGCCGCTTTCTGTGATAAACGGAGACTAGCGATTTCCGCCCCACATTCTAAAAATCAGCAGAAAGAAACTGGAAATCAAGGCAGCTGGCAGACTAAGGGCGAGCAGTAAAAAGTGGAGCGGCAGGTTATTCCGGGCAGGTTCATGAAATTCAACCGTCGGAGGCGCTGCGGCCGGAGGGGCTAATTCGGAGCAAAGAGGTTTATTCATAGCAGTAAAGATTAAGTAAATGTTCAGACGTGTTTTAATCGTTTGACAAAGATCGGATTAAAATCTGTTTCGCTTCCTTCTGCCGTAAATTATACTGTCGAAAACGCCAAAAATGTAAAAAAATTGCCCCGGCTCATTCGCCGGGGCAAATAACCAAATCAAACTTTCTGGTGGAAGTTTTATCGTAAGCAAGGATGCTTTGTCACATCCATTTATTGACTTTTTCAAAGTCCAGGTAGTACAGGATCTTGATTGAAACGCTATTTGAGCCTTCATAATTCGGCAAATGGCCGACATGATACCAATATCCTTCGCGCACAAGCGCTCCCGTGTCGGCGTGGCTGACCCCGTTTTTATAAACGATTAATACATCGCTACCAGGTGCAAAACGCCAGGTGTACACCAAATCAATATTAAAAAAGTTGACCGCAATGTCATTGAGCGAGACACCTGAGGGGCTCGCGCCCATGTAGGGTGCGGGAATCAAATCTCCTTTGTCATTGAGTGCGAAAAACTGTTTGTATTCCGCTTTTTGCCAATAATGTCGGGCGTAAAGAGAAAGGTTCATTCGGGTATTGAAAGAGTAGGTAAAATTGAGGCTGTTATTCAATCCTACTACGTTCCGTTTTCCCATAAGTACCGGGTTTTCAGGAAGTTGTTCGAATCCAACCGACTCTTCGGATATTTCCCAGGGCCAAAGTCCGCCTATATTGTTCCATAGCAATTCATTGCCCAGGTTGACTCCAAGCGTCATCTTGTCGGAAGCCCGCCAACGCAGGCCGGCATAGAGGCTTGTTGCCTTTCGGCCTTTTTCCTTAACGAATCGTGCGCCGCCCTCCACATACATTGTCAAGCGTTTGCGGTGGTCGCTGTTGTACCAGGCATAGAAGTTGGCACGCGGAGGTATGTGATAAAAGGTTTTAAAATCATTGGTACGTGGTTCGAAATAGTCGTTTTCGCCCCAGGGTGCGAAGTTGGAGTTAAAGCCGAAATTTTGAAAATTACGGGTGTTGCCGCCGAAATTGAAGCCAAAAGTAGTTTCAGTCCATTGGCCGAAGGGTTTGTACAGCGCTCCATTGTACATCCACAGGCTCGACCAGTAATTATTGAGCTTCCACCAGGGTTCGTATCGGTTGTAATTGATCCAAAGTACATGACTGACCTCGTTCGGGCTAAACAGGAAGCCCAGGTCATTTGGGTTATAGCGGTCGCTTTCCAGATTAAAATCGCTGCCCCATAAAAAGTTACCGCTGGTTTTGGAACCGCTTAATGCCACGGTGTAGCCATTTTCGCTGGCGTCAGGGGCGATACGATTACTGATAACGGCCTTGCCGTTGAGGCCATAGCTTTGCGCTTTGTTTTTCAGGTTGAACAAAAAACCGGATACGTTCGCATCAAGGTCTGCGCCTGAGCGCATGACGTTGGTATTGATAAACGTGATGGAAGAATTGTTTTTCAGGTTTTGATCAAGCACCAATATATTATTATTCGTGAAGGGAGAGACCTGGGTTTTGGTCGATGCCCCTGTTTCTTCATCTGTTTCGACGATGTGTTTTGCGTCTTCGATGGCGTTGAAAATGCCGATCCCCAGGCCTTTTTTGGTTCGCCCTGAAATTTTGGTGGCGTTCAGCAGTTGCGCATTGGCGCCGATACGGCGGGAATAGAAAAGACCTCCTTTGTTAAACAGTTCGGTGCCTTCTGTAAAAAAGGGGCGGTTTTCCTGAAAACGGACTTCAAAAGGAGAAAGGTTCAAGACCTGTTGGTCGGAACGCACTTGTCCAAAATCCGGGATGACTGTCGCATCGAGAGTAAAAGCCTCATTGATACCATATTTTACATCCAGGCCTACCGTCCAGGGAAAATCCCAACCGCTACCTGGCTGGTTGTACAAATTATCGGCATATCCAGCGACAAAAGGTGTGGCACTCAGGCGAAGCGGCGCTTTGATGTCGCGAATACCGCTGAGAACGCCCGTTTGGGAAAGCGTGCCGTTGATGTCCGCTTTTATTTCATTCCAGGAGTCATTTTCACCGTTTCGTTTTACAATTCTGTAAAAATTAACGCCCCATTCCTGAATATCTTTTTTGGGAAAACGAAGCGCGCTGTACGGGATTGCCATTTCCACTACCCAGCCATCGGAAGTAATTTTTGCAGAAGACTGCCAAACGGCGTCCCATGCGGGGTCTTCGCCGTCGTTATTCCCATTGTTGGAATTCGCATTTGCCAGGCTGAATTTTGAATCGGTTTGAACGTTATCAGGAGATACGCCAAATTGCACAGCATTTTGACCATCTCGGTAAGTATCGATCAGAATGGAAAACAGGTCAGCGTTTTCGAGTTCATCGCGTTTGGTAATCCGGTGAAAAATGGAATCCGGACGGGTGTCGTAGCAATAGGCTCCTACGTAAAGCGCGACATCATCATAAAGCACCTTTACGACGGTACGTTGGGTTGCGGGTTGGCCCGGCGTAGGCCAGAAAAAAAGAAAGTCGGTGGCTTCATTTGCTTGAGACCAGGAAGGTTCGTCAAGCGAGGCATCGAGTTTAATTGGGGTTTGGATACGAAGCGCCTCCAGATTTTTTTTGGGCGCCAGTCGGGATTGCGCCATCAGGCTCGAGACAGCTATCGTCAGCACGACGAGCAGCGAACATTGCTTCATACGAATAAATGGTCTGTTTTTGTTTTCTTTACAAAAGACCAGTTAAAGTTCAAGAAGTTGCAAAATGGTCGGCTAAAGTCGGATTGGAGTGCCTGAAAAGCGAAAAATGGCAAAAAAAAACCGCTCTGCGTTGGGTGTGCAGAACGGCGTTCGTCAGGGTGATACCGGTCTTTGAGAATCAGGAGAATATATTCTGACGGTTAAATATTTTTGGGAAGCAGGCTGGTTGAGGCGAGCAGGCACGGCTCCTTTGCCGCGCCTGCTCCAACCAGTGTTGGGAAACATTAGTCGAATCCTTCTTCCTTCTATTTGAAACGCGATGTCAAAAACATTTGCGTTTTTTGCACTGAAATCAAGGTTTTTTTCTGGTTGAATCAGGCTTTTAGGCTGATGGTATGTACTTAAAACGCAGGCTTGGAAAAAAGTCACATAAAAAGTGAGGTTATTTGGGAAAGATTTGGAAGTGTTTGGGAGTTGTTAGGGAAGGAGGTTAGTACCTCATATTTTGAATATCATTTTTTGGCATAAAGCTCCCTAACGGTGCTTTTTACACTACCGTTGCTGAGCAAAACGATTTTGTATGGTAAGGAAAAGTGATGTCAGTCACTATTGCAGTAGCGACTTAAAATTCAATTTAGATTTACTGGCATGAATATTTTAAGCGCTAACAGGTGGCAACATCAAAGAAATTAGTTTCAGACTATCTCTTTTAAATCAGTGTTGCTATCTATTTCAGAAAAATTACCCCTTTTTTCTCAATATAGTCGTTTTTGTAAAATCAGGTGTATAGGGTGTAGGATATCGATCATCAAAAACAATATCAAACTCATTTTGTATGATATTGAGAAAAGGTGCGAGATAATATTCTCGTTCTGTATTGTCAACAACTAAATACCCGCCAGGTTTCAAATGTGATATTGAGCAATGTATACAAGAAGGTCTGGCCCTTCCATCAACAATAATTAAGTCAAAATAATTTAATGGAAACCGGTCGATTGTCCGTACATATTTTTCAAAGGAACGCCCTCTCATGTCTTTTGCCCGGCTAACAAAATCGGCTGGATTTTTGTAAGATAGATTTGTAGCATCAGTCATTTTTTCTGATTCTACCCAAATACCTTCCCAATTTGATATATTTTTAATTCTAACAAACTCCTTCAATTTATTAAACCAGTTTTCACTATCCTCCACAGTTACAACATGTTCTGCTAGTTGGCAAAAGAACAAAGTAGATCCTCCGCCTCCAAATTCAAAAATCTTAAAATTGGGAGAAACAAGATCGCGAAGAATTCCTTGCGCCTTAAAAGAAATCCATGGGAGTTCATCCTTTACTGAATTTCTCATTGGGGCAAATGACGACAACCAATCTTTTTTGTAAGTATGTATCTCCACAAAGTGTTGCCAGCTTTTTGCATAAATAATTGACTGCCAAGTAAAATATAATTTATTTTTTTTCCAACTCATGTTTTCAACTTTATTGAGTAGCAAAGAAACACAAAACCTTTTCAAATTTTTAAGTGACCTAAATATGTATCGCCTTATTTTCTTCTGCTTTTTTTGCATGGCCTTTTGCAGCACTAATATCAAATCTCAAAGCACATCATCAATTACTGGGATAATTAATCACTATGCAAAGGTTATTAATTTTGCTTGCGATAGTACAACGCTTGTAGTTTCAGATGCTTCTGGGTTCAATTCTGGAGATGAGATTTTGATATTGCAGATGCAAGGGGCGGAAATTGATCAAAGCAATAATGCAAATTTCGGGGACATCATAAATTTTCAATACGTAGGCAACTATGAAATAAACCGCATTAAGTATATTTCTGGGAACAACATCCTTCTTCAATTTAAATTATCAAACTCATATTCTGTTAATGGAAGCTTACAAATTGTAAGCATTCCTGAATATTATGATGTAAGTGCCAGTGGGTTAACGTGTCAGACTTGGGACGGAGCAACGGGCGGTGTTTTAGTGTTTGATGTTTCTGGCACATTAACTATGGAAGACGACATTATCGTTAGCGGAAAAGGATTTAGAGGTGGGCAGGTGATTGATACTGACAACGCAGGTTCTCACGAAACAAATTATTTTTATTCAGTTAACCCTGATTTATCTGCCGCCAAAGGAGAATCAATTGCCATCACTTCTGCAAGTAAATCTTTTGGCAGAGGTAAATCTGCAAATGGCGGCGGGGGCGGTAATGCTCATAACGCTGGTGGGGGTGGAGGAGCCAATGGAGGTGCTGGCGGAAATGGCGGTCTGGAATACTACAACACTCCCTTCTCGCCTACCCCTAATACAAATGGACTTGGAGGTAGTCAAACACCTAATTGGGTGTCCAATCCAGGTAAATTAATACTCGGCGGCGGGGGCGGCGCAGGGCATACTAATGATCAGGTAGGCACTTCAGGTGGCAATGGTGGAGGAATTGTTTTTATTATTGCCAATAATATTAAATCTAATAACCATAGTATAATAGCTAATGGAAACGATGTGCTAAGTCCTGGCAATCAACGAAATGACGGCCAAGGAGGGGGAGGAGGAGGAGGTACAATTGTAATTGATTATGAATCTATTGACGGGAGCTTATACTGTCAAGCTAAGGGAGGAAATGGGGGAGATTGCATATTCTATGTAAATTCTCAAATAATTGGCCCAGGCGGTGGCGGTGGCGGCGGTAAAATTCAAATTTCTCAAATAGCCCCAACTCTGAATTTCGACATAAATGGAGGGACTCACGGAATCGCTAATCAAGGGTTATCCAATGGAGCACAATATGGACAAAACGGGAAACTAATTACAAACTTTACTCCTATAAAAAGTGAAATACCAAACGTACAAAAGGAATATTATTTTTATCTATGTGAAGGGCAAACATTTCAAATCAATAATCAGGCTTACTCAGCCCCTGATACAATCATAGACGTTCAAATATCAACAAATGGCTGTGATTCTATAATTAGGTATTATTTATTGCCTATCCCATCCCCCACCACGCTCACCACACTCTCCCTTTGTCCAGGTGAAAGCATCAACATTGGCGGCATCTTGTATAATCAGCCGGGAACGGTCACAGATACCATTCCATCGCTTAACGGTGGTTGTGACACTATCGCTACCTATATAATACTTAGGGCAGACCAACCCGTAATTTATGACACCTTAAGCCTGTGCCCGGGTGACACGCTAATGCTTAACGGCCATCTTTATTGGCAAACCGGCACATTTTTAGACACAATCTATGCGCCCGAGCCTGGCATATGTGACACCTTGATTTATTATACCCTCGAACCTTCGCCTATTGACTTGTATGTTCAGGTACAGGAAGTCCATTGCGAAAACGGTGGAGTTGCAATATCTGGAAACATTTGTAACCAAGGAACCAATGCACTGCCAGAGGTTATCTCTCTTGGATTATACAGCAGCAATCCTTTTACAAGCCAGCCTGAAACCCAGTCTATACACCTTATCTCAACGAACGGAGTCGACTCCTGCTATAAGTTCTTAATCAACAACTTAAACCCGACATTCCTGAATTATTCAAGTATTTATGTGATTGTCAATGATGACGGCGCAATCATCCCACCGTTTTCTTCAATGAATTTCCCACAAGGAAACATCATTGAATGCAACTACCTGAACAATCTTGATAGTATTGATATCAACGCTCCAAACCAACAAATCCCGAACCTGGGCCCCGACCTTGTTTTTTGTCAGGATACATCCATAGTTCTTAATACAAACGACACTTTCTTTCAATACCTCTGGCAGGATGGCTCAACGAATGCAACTTTTCACGTTGAGCAAACGGGAAATTACTGGGTACAAGCCACAGACATTTGTGGTATAGTTCATAGCGATACCGTACAGGTTGCTTTTGACCTTTCACCAGACACTTCATTTGCCGACCAATCAATCTGCCCAGGCGTTTCGGTCCATTTAGGAGTACCCAACGGATACAGTACATTCTTGTGGGCTCCATCGGCAGGCATAGACTGCCCTGTCTGCCAGAATGTAAATATTCAACCTGCAACTACTACTGCCTATACGCTCAACGCATTCACCTCACTGGGCTGTATATTATCTGATACTTTCACAATCAATGTTCTAACTCTGCCAACCCGTACAGAAACCATTAGCTTCTGCCCGGGAGAATCTATACTCATTGATGGGCAAACATATAACCAATCAGCGACAGTCATTGACACCATTCCCTCAGTTGGAACAGGTTGCGACACCATCGTCACTTATCTTTTGACTCTTTTGCCTCAACCCACCTACACCCAAATTATCGAATTTTGCAAGGGCGACCAGGTTAGCCTCAACAATCAAATCTATTCGGAACCTGGTATCGTAACGTTTGCCATACCGTCTTCTACTGGTGGCTGCGACACACTGGCTACCTATATTCTTCAGTACCTGTTGCCTGATAGCCCCGTACAGATCTCCATTGCTTGCCCAGATAATATCTCCATTGAAGCGGCGCCCGGCCAATCCTCCGTCAACATTACCTTTGATGAAGCCAGCGCAACCAGTGACTGCCCTTGCCCGGGTATAAAACTTTGGCAGAGCAGTGGCCCCGCAAATAGCAGCGACTTTCCGATTGGCACTACCCCGGTCTGTTTTACTGCCGCGGATTCATGCAATAACACCAACACTTGCTGTTTTAACGTAAGTATCCAGGCGGCGCCCGAAGCATGCGATATCAAAACAATAGGCTGCATCAAATTCGAACTGCTGGGTATCAGCCTGGATGGCGAATTGAACCGCCGATACACAATTCGACTGACCAACAATTGCAACAATAAACTGATCTACACGGCCTTTCAAATCCCTGATGGCCTACCGGCACTTTATCCTTCAGATAATTCCATCTTCACCGCCCCAAGCGGTCGTACGTATCTGGTGCGTAATCCTAATTATACGCCGTCTTATTCTATTCGGTTCAAATCGGTTTCAGATAGCATATCCAATGGGGAATATGAAGTTTTCAATTATCAGATACCAGCCCAGATAGCGCCGGACTATATTCACGCAATGGTCCGTCTTGAACCTCAGATTTATTACGAGGTTCATCTGAATACCTTCTATTGCCCAATCACTCATGAAGGCCAGATCCAGCGGCCTGTTTTCAACAAATCAGGTGAAATATCGCTTTTCCCCAATCCAACCGATGGCTTGTTGTGGATCGACCTTTCTTCCTTGAATTCGCCCATGGCTGATCTGCGCATCTTCGATACCCGTGGCAATCTTGTTTTACAACAACAGGCAGATGTTGAAAAAGGCTTGCAATCAATCGCCTTACCCGAAAAACTTCCCAACGGCGTATACTTCGTACAAGTACAAAACGACAAAGGTGATAATCAAACGCTGCGCTTTGTTGTGCAGCGATAACTGGCGCCTGCAGCCCATAAAAAACGGGCGGTGTTGTGAATCACAACACCGCCCGTGACATTTTTATACTACTCAATATCAGGCATTTGCCTCCTGATAAGCCTCAATCGGAGGACAGGTGCAAACCAGATTGCGATCGCCGAAGGCCTGATCGATTCGATTGACAGAAGGCCAGAATTTGAAACCATGACGCAGGTAGGGCAATGGGAACGCCGCTTTCTCGCGTGAATATTTGCGGTCCCAATTTTCAACCATGAGCTCATCGACGGTATGCGGAGCATGATGAAGCACGCTTTCATCGTGGCTGACATTGCCGGCAGCGATGTCGTCAATTTCCTGACGAATGCTCAACAAAGCATCGCAAAAACGATCAAGCTCCGCTTTGCTTTCGCTCTCGGTCGGCTCGATCATGATGGTTCCAGCCACCGGGAAAGACAAGGTCGGAGCATGGAAGCCGTAATCCATGAGCCGTTTGGCTACGTCTTCCGCACTGACGAAACTTTTGAACGGGCGCAGATCAACAATCATTTCGTGCGCGCAACGGCCATTTTCCCCGGCATAAAGAATCTGATACGCGCCCTCAAGTCGGGCCTTGATGTAATTGGCATTTAAAATAGCGTACCGTGTCGCGTCCGTCAATCCTTCTGCACCCAGCATTCGGATATAGGCGTACGATATCAGCAAAATGCTCGCACTACCCCAAGGCGCCGCGCTAACGGCATTCGTGCCATGACTGCCACCCGTTTCGGCCAAAACGTGTTTGGGCAAATAAGGCGCAAGACTCGCATTACAGCAAATGGGGCCCATGCCGGGGCCGCCGCCGCCGTGCGGAATAGCAAATGTCTTATGCAAATTCAAATGGCAAACATCTGCCCCGATCGTGGCAGGACTGGTGAGACCAACCTGTGCATTCATATTGGCGCCGTCCATGTACACTTTTCCGCCATGCTGGTGGATAATGTCGCAAATTTCCTTGATCGAAGTCTCGAATACGCCGTGCGTACTGGGATAGGTGACCATAAGGCACGAAAGGCGATCCGAATATTGCTCCGCTTTGGCGCGCAAATCGGCCACATCGATATTGCCGCGTTCGTCACAACTGACCACGACGACTTCCATGCCTGCCATTACGGCACTGGCCGGGTTGGTGCCGTGAGCCGACGAAGGGATCAGCGAAACATTGCGATGGTGATCGCCGCGGTTTTGGTGGTAGGCGGCAATGACCATAAGGCCGGCATATTCGCCCTGGGCGCCGCTGTTGGGCTGCAAGGAGCAGGCATCGAAGCCCGTTATTTCACAAAGGTATTGTTCCAGTTCGCTGATGATCTGCGCATAACCTTTCACCTGATCGGCAGGCATAAAGGGGTGCATGCTGGACCAGTTTTCCCAACTGACCGGGATCATTTCGGTGGCCGCATTCAGTTTCATGGTGCACGACCCCAGGGAAATCATGGAGTGCGTGAGCGACAAATCCTTGTTTTCCAGGCGTTTGAGATATCGCATCATGTCTGATTCCGTGTGGTAGGAATTGAACACAGGGTGCGTCAAATACGGTGTTTCGCGGCGCAGGTTTTGCGGAATAGCCGAGGCAGATGAGCCGGCCTGTACTTTTCCGCCCCCGAAAATTGCGGCAATTTCATTCAGATCGGACTCGGTTGTCGTCTCGTCGAGGCTGATTTGAATCGCGCTGTTTTCGTAATAAAAATTAAACCCTGCTGCTTCCGCCTTGCTGCGAATGGCCTGGATTTTCGAGCCATCAAGTTCAATCCTGATCGTATCGAAATAATGTGCATTGGCCACCTTGAACCCAGCCCCACTAAGCGATGCGGCCAGCGCGACCGACATATTGAGCACCCGCTGCGCGATGCCGCGAATGCCGTCCGGGCCGTGGTACACCGCGTACATGGCCGCCATATTGGCCAACAGCGCCTGTGCAGTACAAATATTGGAGGTGGCTTTTTCGCGGCGGATGTGTTGCTCGCGCGTCTGGAGCGCCATACGCAGTGCGCGACGACCGCGGCTGTCGACCGACACGCCGATGATACGGCCAGGTATCACGCGTTTGAACTCCTCGGTGCAGGCAAAAAACGCGGCATGCGGACCGCCGAATCCCATCGGCACGCCAAAACGCTGCGAATTGCCCACGGCACAGTCGGCGCCCCACTCGCCCGGCGGTTTCAGCAAGGCAAGGGCAAGCAGGTCGGTGGCAACGCAAACATAGACGCCCTTGGCTTTTGCTTCTTCAACGAAGGGGGCAAAGTAGTGCACATCACCTTGTTTATCAGGATATTGCAACAACGCGCCAAAAGTCTTCTCCGAAAATTTGTATTGCCGATGATCGCCTACGACCAACTGAATACCGTGTGGCAGTGCGCGGGTTTTGAGCACGTCGATCGTCTGCGACAACACGGTTTGCGACACAAAAAACTCGTTGGCTTCCTCGCCGTCTTTGGCTCGTTTGTTTTTTTCTGCGTAAAACATGTGCATGGCTTCCGCAGCAGCCGTGCCTTCGTCGAGCAAGCTGGCATTGGCGATCGGCAGACCCGTCAGGTCGGTCACCATCGTCTGATAATTCAGCAAACTTTCGAGGCGCCCTTGCGCAATTTCAGCCTGATAGGGCGTGTACTGCGTGTACCAGCCGGGGTTTTGAAACAGGTTGCGGGCAATGACCGAGGGCGTGATCGTGCCATAGTAACCCAGGCCGATGTAGTTGCGCATCACGCGGTTTTGCAACGCAACGGATTTGAGGTTTTGCAAATATTCAAATTCAGATTGTGGGGCCGGCAGGTCGAGCGGTTTGGCCAGCCGAATGCTGGCAGGAACCGTTTGCTCGATAAGTTCGTCGAGCGACGAAACTTTGAGGGCGTTGAGCATCTCTTGGGTGTCGGACGAACCGGGGCCAATGTGGCGGCGCACGAAACGATCCGGGTGCGGAAACTGACTCATGGTGGCGAGACTTCGATGGTTTTATTTTGAAATAACGGCTTGCAAAAACAGCGCGAAGGTAGACAATGTTCGCATCAACCGTATCCTGCGCGGAAGCCTGTTGTTTGATGAGATTGATCACCCTGTTTGTTAAATTTTTTTCTTCAAAATTTTTTTGCGCTTTCAGCCCCTGTCGGCATTGCAGGAAGGAGCGGCCGTGTTTTCGATTGATTCGTGCAGGAGGGGAAAGAAAGCGGCAATTCACACACTTTCAATATTTTGAAAAGAAAAAATTTTAACAACTGTTAAGAAATACTGCGCAACAATCTCGTTCCGTTCGTGTGGCTTTAATCCCCGGATACGCTACCTGAGTTCCTCGACGCAGGTCAAATCAGGTTCGTATTTTAATCCAAACAGAAACAGAAACCGATTTTTTCATCCATTTCAAAAACCGTTTAATCATGTCCTTCTGCCTTCGGTTCATGCGCTTCTGCGCAGTGGCACTGCTATTCCTTGTCGCAAACGGCGCAAGTGCCCAAAACCTGAAACCTGTTCCCGCACTTATTCAACAATATCGCAATCAGGGCGTCATATTCGAATCCGCTTCCCCCTTCGGTCCGGCGGCCGATACCAAAGAGGCCGCCGCCCGCTTTGCCCGCGACGCCCAGTTTCTGAGCCTCGATGCCTCGGTCCTGACCTATCTCACCACCACCCGCCCCGAAGCCCTCAGCCTTCAATTACCTTTTCACGGCGCCATTCTCACCCTCGATCTCGTACAAAGCGATCCGCTAACCGCCGACTTTTCAGTGCAAACCAGCGGCGCCGACGGCCAATCGGTCGAAGTAAAACCCGGCCTGCACTACCGCGGCGTCCTTCGCGACGAACAGCAATCGATCGCGGCGATCAGTTTCTTCGACGATCACATTGCCGGTGTTTTTTCAAGTGAAAAAAGGGGCAATATGGTGATCGGGCGCCTCGAAATGCCGGGCAACCAGACGGATTACATCCTGTACAGCGAACAAAAACTGTCGACGCCCAATCCGTTTACCTGCCACACACCCGATCATGAGGCCAGCGAAGAACCGCCGCTCGATCAGCTCGCTCCCGACGTAAGCGGCTGTGTACGAGTGTTTTTTGAAGTCGATTTCGCCCTTTTTCAAAACAAGGGTTCGGTGCAGGCGACCGTCGATTACCTCAGCGCCGTCTTTAACCAACTCGCCACCTTGTACGCCAATGAAAGTATCAGTACCCGCCTTTCACAGGTATTCATCTGGACCACGCCTGACTTCTACTCGACCACGAGCAGCAGCTCCGCATTGACCCAGTTTCAAAGTTTCCGCACCAGTTTCAATGCCGACATCGCCCATTTTGTGGGTATCGGCGGCAACAATCTGGGCGGCATTGCCTACGTGGACGTGCTTTGTTTTTCCGCGTACAGCTATGCTTACAGCGACATTACCACTACCTATTCCAACGTCCCGACCTATTCCTGGACGGTCGAAGTGCTGACGCACGAAATGGGTCACAACCTGGGCTCCAACCACACGCAATGGTGCGGATGGAGCGGCGGAGCGCTCGACAATTGCTACACCACCGAAGGCGGGTGCGCCCCCGGGCCGCCGCCGAGCAATGGCGGAACTATCATGAGCTACTGCCACCTCTCGGGCGCAGGCATCAATTTTTCCAATGGTTTTGGTCCGCAACCGGGCAACAAAATCCGAACCGAAGTCAGCTCGGCAACCTGCCTCTCCCCCACCTGTGCGCCCCTGGGCGCCTGCGCCGCCCCCAGCGGCATCGTCGTGAGCAATGTGACTGGCAACGGCGCTACCATTTCCTGGACGGCGGTAAGCGGCGCCGTATCCTACTCCCTGCAATGGCGCGCTGTGGGCAACGGCGCCTGGACAACCGTGAGCAGCGCCGTCAGCCCACAGGTTTTGACCGGCTTGCCGTCCAACGACGAGGTCGAAGTGAGCGTTCGAACCAATTGCAGCAGCGCCAACTCAGGGTATGTGTACGGCGTAATTTTTAAAACAGGTACGCAAAGCGGCGGCGGTGGCGGCGGCGGCGGCACCTGTAATGCCCCTGCCAGCCTTACCGCCACGGCCACCACGCCTACCTCGGCCAGCGCCTCCTGGGCGGCCGTCAGTGGTGCAAGTTCGTACCGCATTTCCTGGAAAACGGCCTCCTCGGGCACCTGGGGAAGCGAAATAACGGTAAGCAATACCGCCTACAACATCACCGGCCTGACGCCCAGCACCGACTACAACGTGCGCGTAAGAACGGTTTGCGGAACCACTTATTCAAGTTACGTGACCGCTGCATTCAGTACGCCTGCCAGTGGCGGCGGCGGGGGCGGCAGTTGCACGGTGCCGGCCGGTCTGGCAGCAGCAAGCATTGCCTACAACAAAGCGACGATCAGCTGGAGCCCCGCGAGCGGCGCCTTGTCCTATGATTTACAAATAAAAAAAGCGGCCAATTCCAATTGGACCACCTTCGCCGGACTGCCGGTCACGGTTGTACAAGTCACGGGGCTTCAGGCAAATACGACCTATCAGGTGCGTGTTCGGTCCAAATGCAGCGGCAGTACCTACTCGGCTTACACAAACGTCGTCAGTTTCAACACGCTTTCCTACTTGCCCGGCCAGTCCGTGCAGACAGCCGATGACAACGCCTCGGAACGCGGCGAATTGGTCACACTCGATCTTGGTGAAAGCAATTATGTAGAACTGATGCTCACGCCCAATCCGGCAGACTCCCGCGTGACCATCAGTTTGCCGGTACACCAGCAGGAAACCCGTATCGAATTGCTCGACGCAATGGGTAATGTGTTGCAAACCAGCACGATACCTTCCGAACAGGTACAAACCGACCTCGATATCCAGTCGCTCCCGGCAGGATTTTACCTGGTTCGGGCGAGCGCCGACGGTCAGGCGCCCGGGGTGAAGCGCCTGGTCAAACAATAGCACCTGAGCAGCGGCTTCACGGAAGTCGAACTTTTATCAAAGAAAAATTCTGGCTGCATACAAAACGCATGCGCGGGGCAAAGGCTCCGCGCTACGTTTTTTTATACGACTCTTAACGGCATATTCTGCACATTTGCCGTGTGATGCGCACTTATTCCGCCAAATTACTCTTGTTCGGCGAGCACGTATTGTTGCTCGGCGCCCCCGCGCTGGCTGTCCCGGTGCCCGCGTTGAGGGGTTTTTGGGACTGGCGCAGCCCGGACACCCCGCTTTCCGAACTGGATATGCAGTTGCTTGAATTTTCATACAGCCCTTTTCTGCGCGAGGTAAAAGAGATCGATCGGGAAGCCTTTGAAAATGACCTGGGGCTGGGTCTTTTTTTTAATTCAAACATACCCACCGGCTACGGACTTGGCAGCTCCGGGGCGCTGGTAGCAGCCGTGTATGATCGGTATGCTTTGGAAAAAACAGATGACCCGGTCGAGTTGAAACGCATTTTTGCCGCGATGGAGCGGTATTTCCACGGCCAAAGTTCAGGAATCGACCCGCTGACCAGTTATCTGGACCAGCCCCTGACGATGCGCGACATTGGCACGGTGGCCGTGGCGCAAACCGCGACCTGGAAGCCTCATCCGCCGGTCGTATTTTTGATCGACACGCAATTGCCCAGACGTACGGGACCGATGGTGCAGTGGTTCAAAGAACAAAGTGAAAAACCCGCTTTTTTCGATGCCTTGAAGGCGGAATATTTGCCCGCTCTGGAATCGGCGATTGCTGCCTGGCAAATTGGCGACCTGCCCGAACTGGAGCGTTCGCTGGCCACCTTGTCGCGTTTTCAATTTGAAAAAATGCAGCCCCTGATTCCGGCGAGCCTTCTGGAAACCTGGCAGCATGCACAGGAACATTCGCATGGAATTTATTTCAAACTGTGTGGTGCAGGCGGCGGCGGGTATCTGCTCGGCTTTGCCCCTACCCGCGAAGCAGCCCGGGCTGCGGCAGGCAAACATCCGCTTATCTTTCCATTCGACAAGAGCCTCCCCAGCGTATGAAATCGCCTCAAAAACAACTCCGCCCGGCCTTGTATTTCCTGGGTTTCCTGCTGTTTTTGGCGCTGGCCAGAGATATTTTGGCCAATGGACGACCCTTGTGGTGCAGCATCGACGGCCAAAGCTACTGGCCGGGGCTGCGCACCGTTTGGGCTGACGAACACAAACCGTACGGCGTCCGCATACTCGATTCTTTGGAAGAAACCCAGCAGTGGCAACGCTACCGTTACGATGCCGCGATTTTTGCCCCTATCCCGTTTTCGCCCGGCGAATACATCCGCAACCCCTCGGTGAGTTATTCCAAACCCGGCGACAGGCACCCGGGTTTTCCGCCGGGTTTCCGGCATTGGCTCGGCACCGACGATCAGGGCCGCGACGTAGCCGCCGCGCTGGTTGCCGGCGCGCGGGTAGCCGTGTTTACCGGGGCGCTTGCCATGATTATCGCGCTGGTGATCGGGTTGTTTTTGGGCGCTGTGGCCGGGTATTTCGGCGACGACCGCTTGCGACTGCCGCGCGGAATCCTTTGGCTGAATCTGCCGGGACTGCTCTTTGCCCTGGCGTATGCCTACCTTTTCAGAGTTGATGCGGCAAGCCGTCATCTGGCGATCCCCTGGGGCGCAGAGTTGTTGGCCATTGCAGTTATTTTATTAATATTCAATGCATTGTATTTTCTGTTGCGATGGCTCGCCTATTTTCGACAGCCCGTATCGGTACATGCCGACTTGCTGATTATGCGGATGGCGGAGGTGTTCAATTCCATACCGCGCATGATTTTGCTGATCGTCATTGCCACGCTGGCGCCCAAGCAATCGCTGTGGGTGCTGATCGCGGTAATCGGGGCGCTGAGTTGGACGGGGGTAGCTAAATTTGTCCGGAGCGAACTGCTGCGGGTGCGCGAGCTCGAATACGTGACCGCCGCGCGCGGACTCGGTTACTCCGAATGGCGGATTTTGCTCCGACATGCCTTGCCCAACGCGCTTCGGCCGGCGCTGATCGCCTTTTCGTTCGGGGTTGGCGGCGCGATCGTGCTGGAAGCCACGCTGACCTTTCTGGGTTTTGGCGGCAATTCGTTTAAAGGCGTTTCGTGGGGCAGTTTGCTGCTGAGCATGAAAGGCCACGAAAAAATCTGGTGGGTCGGGCTGCCCACCGGTCTTATCATTGCGTTTACAGTAATCGCCCTGAATACCATTGGGGAAAATTTAAATAATGCACGCCGATAAGAAGCGCCTTTGCTAAACAGAACGTGTTTTCACTTGTTTGCGCATACGCTTCGGCCAACCTTCAAAAACGTCAGTCACTTTTACCTTGAATCCATGCGGCGCGACTATTATTTGCTCGGCTTGTTGTCGTTAATGTTGTTCGTCCCTTATCTGGGCGCTGTGCATCTTTTTGACTGGGACGAAATCAACTTCGCCGAGTGCGCGCGGGAAATGATGCAAACGGGCGACTACCTGCGCCCGCAGATCGATTTCGAGCCATTTTGGGAAAAACCCCCGCTGTTTTTCTGGATGCAGGTCGCCTCGATGAAAATCTTCGGGGTCAACGAGTTTGCCGCCCGTTTCCCCAACGCGGTTTGCGGCCTGATTACGCTGCTGCTTTCTTACCGCATCGGGTACAAATTGCACGACCGCATGTTCGGCTGGATCTGGGCGCTGGCCTGGGCAGGCAGCATGTTGCCCCACCTGTATTTCCGCAGCGGCATCATCGACCCCTGGTTCAACTTGCTCATTTTCATGGGTTTGTATGGATTCATCGAATTTCGCTGGCAGTTTTTTACCGTCCATGAAACGAAGGGTTTCTGGCAAAAATATCATTGGTTGTTGCTCGGCGGCTGGTCGTTGGGGCTGGCGGTCATGACAAAAGGTCCGACGGCCTTGCTGATCGTCTGGCTGGTGCTGGGCTTGTACTGGGCGCGTTACCGCTTCCGCAACAAGGGTTTTTTCCTCCACACCGTTCTGTTCACCCTGGCTACGGGGAGCGTCGGCGCGGTCTGGTTTGCGGCCGAGTATTTGCTACATGGCTCGTGGTTCATCCACGAATTTATCGTGTACCAGGTACGGCTTTTTTCCACCCCCGACGCGGGGCATGGCGGGTTTTTCGGGTACCACTTCGTGGTTTTGCTAATCGGTTGTTTTCCGGTGTCCGCGTTTGCCATTCCCAACCTCTGGGGCGATCATCAGCCGGAGGAGGAGTTGCTGGAGTCCGACACGCTGGCCAGTTGCGAACGTTCCGACCTGACCACCTGGATGCAGTTGTTGTTTTGGGTCGTTTTGATCCTTTTCAGCATCGTCAAAACCAAAATTCTGCACTACTCCTCGCTGGCCTATTTTCCGCTGACCTACCTCGGTTCCGTGACCATCTGGCGCATGATTCGCTGGGGAATACGGCAACGGATTGTCACGGCGCTGCTGTCGCTGATCGGTTTGTTGCTCGGAGCGGCGATGTTTGCTTTGCCATTGGCCGGTCAGCGCGTGGAGTGGCTGAAAACGCTGCTGGCGCGCGACCGTTTTGCGCTGGCCAATCTCGAAGCGGAGGTTAGCTGGCACTGGTGGCAGGCCTTGCCCGGGCTTGCCCTCGTCGTGGGCAGTGTGTATGCGGCGGTGTTGTGGCAAAAAAGACAGGGCTGGAAAGCCGCGCAGGCAGCCTTCGGCGGCGGTCTGCTGACCATGGTGTTTTTTCTGATGTGGAACGTGCCGAACATCGAAGCGTATTCTCAACGGGCGGCGATCGAATTTTACGAAAGCAAAGTCGGCGAGGATTGTTTTGTCAAACCCGTGGGTTTTAAAAGTTATGCCCACCTTTTTTACACCCAAAAACCGCCGGTGGAAGGCGACAAAACCCTCGACAACTACCCCACCCTTTCCCGCGGAAACCCGGGCAAAAAGGTCTATTTCGTGGCTAAAATCACCAATTTGCAAGACATACCCGAGTTGCCCGACTGCCACGAGTTGTATCGGAAAAACGGGTTTGTATTTTTTGAACGCAATCCTTTGCCCGCCAGCAAGGCCATCGGTCATTGAACATCAGCATTTTTGCAACAACCATTCCCGCTCGGCTACCGAGGGCGCTTTTTGAATCTTTTCCCGCAAGCGCGCCAAGCCCTCCGAATCTCCGGGTTCGAGGCGCAATATCTGTTTGACAAATCGTATAAAGTTCAGATTCAGTTCTTTGTGATACCCCAAGGTCGTGCGCTTGCGCTGCAGATACACGGAAAAACTATCGAGCAGAGAGTCGAGCGCGGCAAATTCCTCGGTATCGAAAAAGATGCGCACGAGCATCCGTCGTGCTTCCAGGTTGTAAAACACATCTTTGAACTCAACCTGGCTTAAAATTTCCTGGGCCTGCCGGTATTCCTTTTTTCGAAAATAATAAGTAGCGAGGTTGTAGCGCCAAACACTGTTGCGGTCGCGAAGCGGCAAAAGCGCCCGGTATTCTTCCAAAAAATGGAACGCCCAGTCCCATTCTTCAAGCGCCAGCGCCAGCAAAAGCACGTTGTTGTAGGTGTATTTGTTCAGCTGCCCGTCTTCCAGCAAAATGCGCAATTCCAGCCCGCTTCGGTACAAGTCGAGCGCCGAGCGGATGTAGGCTTTGGCGCCCCGGTTGAGTCGTCGGATACAATAGTTGATCGCCATCACAAACAGGTCGCGGCTCTCATTGGCAGGGAACAGCGCCCAGTGTTCCGTCAATATGCGATACAAAGCCTGAAAGTGGGTTTCCGACGGCGCCTCATCTGTCGTGAGCATTTGATAACAATGAAAATAGGCAACAACAGCCGGTTTGTCGGCGAAATGGCCGGCTTTAAGCGCGTCAAGTGTAGCCTGCAAAAAAATGGAATGTTCGCTCTCGGCACTAGCCCCGGGGGCTGCTCGTAGCGCAGCGGCCTCCCGGAGCGTTTCGGCGGCAATGAAGGCGTCGCGGGCAGCGCCGGCGGTGCGCAGCGCTTCGGCCGTGCCGCGGTTGGCGCGGCGAAACAACTCCCAGTGTTCGAGTTGCAACTGATACTGCCGGTAAAAAAAATCGACGCTTTGATGGGCCTTTCGAGCTAGTTTATCACTCAAAACAGCACTTTCTTTTTCAAAAAGCCGATCAAGCCCCCGAGTGCGCAGGGACTTGCACAAATGCAGCGCGGTGTCGGTTTCGTCTTCCGCCCAATGCGCATAAGCCAGGAATTGTTTGACGGCCTGGTATAAAAACGACATGGCATAACGCATGTCTGCGTCGGAGTATCCCTTGGCCGAGCGCCGCCCATCGGTGGGAAAAACATGCGCAAAGACCCTGATTTTTTCCAGTTCTCCGCTGTTTTGCGGCGCTGGCTTGTCGACCGGCACATGCGTACACAGATACTCGAAAAGCCGGACAACATCTGCGCGCTGGTTGAAGAAAGGGCTGTTCACCCACTTTCGCAAGGCCTGCCGCTCGGCTTTGGAAAGGCGCTGAAAGGATATTATCAGAGGAGAATCCTGCATGATTTGCATCTTTTATTTTGACAAACAAAAGTATAATTATCTGTAAATCATCAATTTATTTGTTTTTTATTAATTTTAAAATTGACAAACCCTTAAAAATTGTATTTTACTTAAAAACCCGGCGCACTGCACCTTTACGCCATCAGTTCACCTCAACCCATCGCACCCATGACACGAATAATCCTCCTGACACTTTTAGGGCTGCTGGCCCTGGTCAATATTTCCGAGGCCCAGGGTTGGCAAAAACGCTACGGCAATCCGGGGCAACCGGAGAGCGGGCGGCGCATCACCCGGACGCCCGACGGCGGCTATTTGCTGCGGCAATGGTATCATCCAAACTCAGGTATCCCAATCTTTTACTCCAGCAGCCTGCTGCGCCTCGATGCCGAAGGCGAGATGATCTGGGAGCATAAATTCGAGGATCAGCCAGTGTACAACTGGCCCATCGACGGCCCTACCCTGCTCGATCCCGACGGCGACATTTACCTGACGTTTCAGGACAGTTTTCACAAACTTGACCCAGGCGGCAACACGGTTTTTCGGCTGCCGTCCGAGCGTTACATCACACTCGGTCGACAGGCAGACGGTATCATTTTATACAAAGCCACCTTGTACAACGACTCGCTGGGGCTCCGCAAATACGGCTTCGACGGCAATTTGATCTGGCAGAAAAACCATGTTCTTCCGCAGGATTTTTCCAATATCGGCTTTGCTCCGGACGGACGAATTGTGGTATTGAACTATTCCGGATCAAACCTCAGCGTGTTTTCTCCGGAAGGTAACCTTCTCTACAACAAGGCTTTACAAGACAACTACAGCCAAATCTCCTTCGACAACGATGGCAATTATATTCTTTTGGCCACCTATGTAACTTTCCAGAGCGGACCGCCCAATTTTTATAAAATCCTGAAAATATCGCCCAATGGAAATACCCTCTGGACGCATGAACACCAGACGAACAGCATCGACATCGGCGAGCGACTGATCCCGACCGACGACGGCGGCTATCTCATCGTGGGTCGTTCTTACTACGACCCCTTCCGCAAACCGCGCCTCTATCGGCTCGATGCCAACGGTAATGAGTTGTGGACCCGCACGATCAATCCGCTGTACGCCACGTATTTCGAAGACGGCGTGCTCAACCCCGACGGCACTTTCGTCCTCTCCGGCCGGCGAAATGAGAACCCCGAAACCGACGACGGCGCCTGCGATGCCATCGTATGGAAATTCAAACCCGACGGTACCCAATATTCAAACGTACTGGTGGGCAAGATTGTCAACGACCTCAACCTGAATTGCAATGCAGGCAGCAACGAACCCGGCATGCAAAACTGGAAGGTGGAAATGAATGAACTGCTGGTCGTCTCGGACGCCAACGGCTACTTCGAGTTCCAGCTCGATTCAGGTACGTACGACCTTATTCTGCACCACCCGGGTCAATACTGGGACCCCTGCCCGGGCTACGACAGCTATACTTTCGACGGCAACTACCTGACCGACACCCTGAAAATCCCGATGCGCCCGGTGATCGATTGCCCGGAAATGGAAGTGAATATCGGGTTTCCTATCCTGCGTCGCTGCTTCGAAAATACCGGAAAAGTCAGCTGGTGTAATGTCGGCACAGCGGCTTCACCCGATACCAAAATCCTCGTCGTACTACCACCGGAACTGGATTTCACCTCGGCCGGATGGCCGGTCAGCCAAATCGTGGGCGATAGTCTTTGGTTCGATATCGGCAACGTGGAACCCAACGAATGCGGCAGTTTCAACATCGTTGCCGTGGTCGATTGCGACTCGACTGAACTGGGGCAAGGGCTGTGTATCGAGGCGCATATTTTCCCCGATACTTTCTGTATGCCTCTGCCCGAGTGGAGCGGCGCCGACATTCGCTTGAATGCCGAATGCCAGGGCGACTCCCTCGTGCTTTTTCACCTGCGCAACGCCGGCAACTCGCCCACCTCACCCGGACTTGAATATATCGTCATCGAAGATCAGGTGGTTTTGATGACCATTCCGTTCAATTTGCCCCCGCTCGGGGAAATAACCGTCGAACAACCGGTGCAAACCGGCGCCCTTTATCGCCTGGAAGCTGATCAGGAGCCTTTTCACCCCGGCCAGTCGATGCCCAGTATCTGGGTAGAAGGATGCGGCATGCCTGAAAATCAAGGATTGTCTCTGCAATATGCCGTGGACGACCGAGACCTATTCATCGACATCGATTGCCACCGCGTAGTGGCCAGTTGGGACCCCAACGACAAAACCGGTTTGCCGGAGGGGTATTCCAGCAATCATTTCATCGAACCCAACACCGACATTACCTACCGCATCAGGTTCCAGAACACCGGCACCGATACGGCCTTTACCGTCGTACTGCGCGACACGCTCGCGCCCTGGCTCGACCCGGCCAGTCTGCGTGTGGAAACGGCTTCACATCCGTACACCTGGAATATCGTGGACGGCAATACACTAAAATGCACGTTCAACAACATTCTCCTGCCCGATTCCACCACGAATGAGCCGGCTTCGCACGGTTTTGTCCAATTCCGGATCTCGCAACGCACCGATATGCCGCTGGGTACGGTGATTCTCAACAGCGCGGCCATCTATTTCGACTTCAATCCGCCGGTGATAACCAACCAGACCTATCACACAGTCGGGCAAGACTATATGCTGCTGGTCAGCCAGCAACCGGAACCCGGTCAGCCCGATTTCGTCATAGGCCCCAACCCGTTTCGCGAAACGACCACTTTCCGTTTTGACCAATCCCTGAATGGCATTTTTTCGCTGTTCGACCAACAAGGCCGACTGCTTCGGCGGGAATCCATCCAGGGAGACACCTTTCAATTCCGGAGAGAGGGACTGCCCCAGGGCGTTTACCTGTTCGACATTCAGGACAAAAACAAACGTTTAGCGAGCGGACAGATCATCGCCCAATAACGCCGGCAAGCCATTCCAGTATGGTATTTTTGCCGCCATGAACAAACGTAAAATCGGCCTGCTCGGCGTGGGTCACCTCGGAAAAATCCACCTGAAATGTATTCTGGCAACTTCCTGTTGGGAACTGGCCGGATTTTATGACCCCGATGAAAAAAATGCCGCCTCGGTTCTGGCACAATACCCGGAACTGAGGCGGTTTTCTTCCCTGAAAGACCTGCTCCACGAAGTCGACGCCGTGGATATCGTCACGCCCACGGTCACGCATTTTGCCCTGGCAACCCAGGCCCTGCGGGCCGGAAAGCATGTTTTTTTGGAAAAACCCGTGACCGAGACGGTTTCGGAAGGGCGGCGATTGTTAAAACTGGCTGAAAAACAAGGGGTTAAAGTGCAGGTCGGGCACGTCGAACGTTTCAACCCGGCTTTTCAGGCCATGCAGGGCGTGCAATCCAACCCGATGTTTATCGAAGGGCACCGCCTCGCGGCTTTTTCCCCCCGCGGCACCGACGTGTCGGTCATTCTCGACCTGATGATCCACGACCTCGACCTGATTCTGCAATTGGTGGACAGCCCCGTGCGCAACGTCAGCGCCAGCGGCGTGGCAGTGCTCAGCCACACACCCGACATTGCCAACGCCCGCATCGAATTTGCCAACGGTTGCGTGGCCAACCTCACGGCCAGCCGCATCTCGCTCAAACAGATGCGAAAAATGCGCATCTTCCAGCCCTTTGCCTACATCAGCCTCGACTTTCTGGACAAAACCGCGCAGATCGTTCAACTTTTCGCGCCCGATGCCGCCAACCTCCCGCCCCAGGATCAATTGATGGAATTCGACACGCCGGGCGGCAAAAAATGGCTGCACATGCAAATGCCGGAAACCGCGCCGGTCAACGCGATTCAACGCGAACTGGAGACTTTTTACGACAGCATCGTGCAGGACACAACCCCGGTGGTCAGCTTGTCCGACGGCCTCAAAGCGCTCGATCTGGCGCACCGCATCCTGAAAGAAGTGGAAAAAAGGGTGAAAATCGGGCTGGAAACGACGGGCATCCCGCTGCCCTGAGCCATTATCTGAAACTTCGGGAATAAAAATCGACCACCCGCTCGTCGGTGATGACGTCCTGCGGACGGATGCGTTGTTTCAAAACAATGCCTTCCAGGGTGCGGCAGCGACTGAGCGCGACGTACAACTGACCGTGCTCGAAAGCGCCCCCACCGAGGTCGATCATGACCCGGTCGAAGGTTTTGCCCTGGCTCTTGTGGATGGTGATGGCCCAGGCCAGTTTGAGCGGGTACTGGCGGAAAGAGCCCACCGATTCCGTATCGATGCCGCCCGTCGCATCGGATTTGTACCGCACGATCTCCCACTCCACGGGCGTTACCTCGACCTTCTTTTTTTGCCCCGCATCGCCGGTTATTTCCACTACAACTGTCTCTTTATCAAGGCGAACTACGCGGCCGATACTGCCATTGACAAAATTTCTTTCCGGGTCGTTTTTGACAAACATCACCTGTGCGCCAAGACGCAGGCGGAGCGACAACTCGGTCGGGTAAAGGTTGGGGTCGAAGGCGCCTTTTACCTCGGCCTGGAAGGTAATTTCCTCGCTGCTCAGTTGTTCGAGCGCGAGGCGGTTGAGTCGGTCGGCAGTGGCGTTGCGGGCGCAGAGCGTGATAAAATCGTCTTCCGCCTCGGGCGCCGGATGGAACCTTTCGTTGAGATCGTCGAGGTCGTCGTAGTCCAGCTGGTTGGTTCGTATGGCTTCGAGGAGGCGCAGAAAATGACGCGATTCCTGCCTGTACACTTTTCTGAGTTCGAGCATATCAAGTTCGAAATCAGGCTCTTGCATCACTTTTGCTGAAAAAAAATAAGGCGTTTCGTAGTAATCCTGAAAATAGGCCGACTCCACGGGATCATTGGTGACCACGGGCGGCAACTGAAACAGGTCGCCGAAAAATACCATCTGCACGCCGCCGAAGGGGCGGTTATTTTCCCGATTGACGCGCAGAAAGCGGTCCATGCCGTCGAGAATATCGGCCCGCACCATCGAAATTTCATCGACGACGATGACCTGTACATTTTGGTAAAGGCGTTTGAGGTGTTTCATCGTCACGCGGCGGCTGGCCTCCTTTGCCGTCACGATGCGCGGGGCAAACCCGAAAAAAGAATGAATCGTCTGGCCCTGAACATTCAGCGCAGCCACCCCGGTCGGCGCCAAAACGGCCGTCTTTTTCCGGGTGGTATTGCGGAACAACTGCAAGAGCGTGCTTTTCCCCGTGCCGGCGCGCCCCGTGATGAACAGGCTGCGGTCGGTTTTTTCCAATACGTCGAGCGTATGGCGAAAATCGTCGTTGAGCAACAGGGCGGGGCGATCGAGCATGCCGCAAAAGTAAGACCGCGGGGCAGCATGAAGCATTTAAATTGAAATGGCACTGAATTTTGGTCCCACCTCTTTAAAAATAGCGGAAAACGGGCCGGGGGAAAGCGAAGCTTCTTTTCTTTGCAGACCGTTGCACCGCGTATTGACTAAAAAAATAGCTACCGGCGGCAGGTTTTACAACCGTTCAGCATGTCTGCACCCATCCGAATTTTCCTTTCCACCGACGACGCCGACGAAGCCCTGGCGTACGACCTGGAAAAACATCTGCGGCAGGCGTTTGCGCCGCAAGCCTTGTTGTTCTGGCACGAAAGGCCGGTTGCAGAGGAAGATTACCGTCGGCTGGCAACGGTGTTTCTGGAAAATGCGCAGCTGTTTCTGCCCATTGTATCGGTCAACTACCTCGACACCCCCGATGCGCGCTGGGAACTTGAACAAGCCGTCAACGAAGCAGCCCGCCGCCCGGGCCTTGCCGTGCTGACTGTGCTGGCGAGAAGCGCCTTCATCCCGCCCGTCCTGGCCGGGTTCCCGATTGCTCCGGCGCCCAACGAACCCGTTGATTTTCAGGGCCTTAATCGGGAGCATCAGGTGCAGCGCGTGGCCGCGGCGGCCCGCGACCTGCTGTCGCGCATGCCGGCGTCGGCAGGCCCGCAAAAAGTGGACATCCAACTCCCGATCATGGTGGACGACCTGCGCGAACGACTCGTCCCGCTGCTCGACAGGCTTGAATTCACCCCGCTTTTCGATGTGCTGAAACGCCTCGCGTTCGACGCCACGCTGGCAAAAAATATTTTTGAAACGGAGGATTCCTTCGCCAACCTGTACCAGCAAACGCGTGGACTGAAAACCAGCCTCACGGAGTTTTTAAGGCAGGTCAATACCGTGCGCGACTACCTCCGCACCCTGCTCGACGAGCTGCGGGAACCCGATCTGCTGCCCGATTGGCGCAAGCGGTTCATCGGCCATTTTTTCAGTTTCCAGCCGACGCAGCATGCGCACGTAGCGCCCTACTTTTTTACACCGACGGAGGAAATCAGCATCCCCGATACCCTCAACCTGCGCGGCACTCCCGACGATATCGCGGCAGCCGAATCGATCGGCCTGTTGTCGTATCAGCAAAAACTGGATTTTCGCCGTAACCTCCTGCTAGCGCAGGACGCCATGGCCGTGGAAAGCTACGCGCGGGCTTATTCGCACAGCGAACACGTGCGTGCCCACATCGACCCGCAATCAGCACAACTGTATGAATATCTGCTGATTACGTACGTCCACAAGGAAAAACCCGAGCGCATTGTCGAAGACGCCCTGCGGAGCAACGGCCGCTTGCTCAGCCACGTCACACTTTATGCAGGCAAACTGCGCCGCTACCAGGACGAAGGCAAATGCCCGAGCGCCACAGGCGCCTACAACCGACGGGTCGCGGCAGAAATCCTGTCGGACGGCATGCACATCGTGTACGACACCTGGCCCAACGACCACGTGCTCGACACGGGCCGTCGGGCAGAAGTCGCAGCGCCCAATCGCGATGCGGCACGAAATTTTATCGAAGCCGCACAAATGGTGTACCGCGCCATCCACCCAATGCGGGGCGGGCTGCGCATTTTGGTCAACGAACTTTGCGGCGGCGGCAAATTCAACTGGGTGAGCCATATCGGGTTTGCCGACGGGGAAATCCGCTTTTTCACCAAAGAACAGTTCGATCTGGAAAGCCAGATCGCCGAGCTGCTCGAACTGATCGCCGAGGTCGACAAGGATTTTCCCGACAAACAGCGCCAGCAAGCCGATTTGATGCGGGAAAACCTGTATTTTAGCCTGTTAGCCAAACGGCAACTGCTTGCCCGCCAGGTGGCTGAGGAGCGCCGCAAACGGCGCGCGTTCACCGATTTGCACCAGTCGGTCATTCATTATGTGTACGCCTGCCTGCTGGGCCACCGGGTATTTGGAGAAGGCATGAGCGGGGGCAAGGAGCAATCTTTTCTGCGCCTTGCCGTCGAGTACCTGCTGCCCAATCTGGTCATTTCGCCGGATTCAGATGCGGCCGACCTTCGTGTCCGCTGGTTCGATCTGGACGAAAAAGGCGAGCTGATTGCCCATGCCGACTGTGCGCGTTACCAGTTCGATGCGCGCGCCGTGCTGGAAAAAATTGTGGAAGACTTCGCCGGACGGGCCGGCTGGATGCAGGTGCAGCCCAACCTGAAAATGGAGGTGTACCATCAGTACATCGACGATACGGAGGCCGAGTATGAAGAGGTCAAAACCGGTCTTTCCTGGACCGATTTCCGCCGCATGCACGATTTTGAGGCTCGCCGCCGAATGGTTCGCATCCTGAAACGCTGGGAAATTTGCTACCGCGCCTACCCCGAAAAAGGGCAACGTTTTTTGAATCGCATCACGGACGAACTGGTCGGCGAAGGGCTGATGAACTGGTTTTACCTCAGTCCGTTCGAGCTGCGCGCCGTGCCGGAAAGCCTGGCATTTGGCTACGAGGCGTTTGAAAAACTGCGAATGTTGCGCAATCTTCCGATCCAGCGCAGCGAAGCGTCGATCAGCAGGTCGCTCGGCGCCCATCTTTTCCACAAGATCATCCTGCCTGCCTACGACCGTTTTAAAAAAGGCGATGAAAGCCTGCGCGCCGAACTGATCAACCTGCTGTGGCAAGCCCTGGCTTTGTACAAAAATCTGGACCACAACCCTGATTATCTGGACTTTGTGTGGAGCGAACTGACCGAGGAACACAAACTGGCCTGGCTGGATGTGAGCGAACAGGGCGCATGGCTGGTCAAACCATTTATCAGCACCACCCCGACGTTCAACCCGATCGACATCCTGGATCAGTTGAAAAAAGAGGACCCGACACGTTTTTCGCCGCTCGAAGCGCGGGCGAGGGTTGCCGATCGACGGTTTCGCGACCTGGAAACCTTGTATTTCCGCGAAATCAGCGAGTTTAAATACCAAAACCGCATTGAGGAGCGACGACTGGCCATCGAGATTATCCGCAAGATTAAAGGCCTGTTCCGATTTTTTCCACGCCCCGAATACCTCGAATTGCCCATCCGCGAACTTTCCGGACACGGGCGCATCCGCTGGCAATCGCAATTGCTGGGCATCTTCGTCATCCCTGAAAATTATTACGAAAACCAGTATTTCAACTTCGACTACCGCCGCGAACTTTCAGAATTCAAGGGCTACCGCGATACCGCGTTTCAATGGATGGAACACGTCATGTCGCAGGAAATTTGAACCTTTTTTTGAAAAAAGGAAAAGCCGGCAGCGCATTGCACCCTGCCGGCTTTTTCTTTAAAAAGAGCCTGGCTGGCTCTACCCTTTTTTACCAACCACCAGTTTCAAGGCAGGCGATTGCCATTCTGCCGACTGGAGTCGGTAGGAATAAATACCTGAGGGCCAATTTTTTACATCAACCGCCAACTGAGACTGGCGATCCAGTTCGACCGATTTTTCAAAAACCGGCACGCCCAGCGCATTGACGACAACCAGCTTTGCCGTGCCTGAAATGTGCTGCGGGTTGTTCCAGCCGATGCTGACCGAGCTCAGGGCGGGGTTGGGCTGGCCGGGTCGCAGGCTGAACTGATCGAGCGGCAGGGTAACCGTTTTTACCGAAGCCGGGTCGTAGTATTCGATACGAATGTCGTCGAGGTAAAACCCATCGTACTGGCCCGCGAAATCGCTCACCATGTCGAACTCGAAATAGAAGTTCTGCCCGATAAAATCCTGCAGGGACATGTGTTCTTCCACCCATTGCAGCTGGAAGCCGTCGTAGATCGGGGCGCCCTGAAACTGGCTCTCGCTGCCGGGCGTGGTGTACAGGCCACACAAGGGCTGATAGATGCCGTTATCCGCTCCGCCCTGCACGACCAGATAGTCGTACTCGTCTTCGATAGCCCAGCGCGCAAAGAAACTGAGCCTCGGATTGACAGCGTCGGCGGGGATAAACACGGGGCTGTTGACAAACAGGGCGTTGTAATCGTTGGCGGCGTATTCACCGAAAGGCGAGTCGGTAAAGCAGGACGGCGCGGTGTAATAATCGTCAGTCGTGATGTTCCAGGAAGAGGCCCCGAAATTGTCGAGGTTGTTGCCATCGTCCGAAAAAGCGGTCAGCGAAGGTCCGTTGAAGGCTTTTACAAGCGTGTCGCGGCGCTGATAACTTCCGTTGTCGATGGCTAATACCAATTTGATTTCCTGGCCTGCGGCGGCGCTGGCGGTAGGTACGAGATCGAAGGCTGCGGAGGCAGTCTCGAACTGGTCGAGGTCGAATACCTGGCTGGGGTTCGACACGGTCACGTTGGCCGTGAGCGGTGTGAGCGTCACAGTCAGAGGCCCGTCCTGAAAACCGAAGCGGCGTACCTCGAAGGGCATGGATGTATTTTGCAAAGGGATAGAATTGTTGCTTTGGTCAGTCACCTCTCCAAACCGAAGGGCGCAGAGCGCCATGGACAGATTTTGCCACACATTTTCCTTGTTGAGGCCGTCGATGGCATCCTCGGGCGGCCAGAAGCCGTAGCTACCCGGACCCACTTCGGGCGTGTAGGCAAAGGTGCCGTCGGAAGCGTACATCCAGTCGTCGGAAGTGCCGTTGACGTAATAGCCCACGGTTTCGGTTGCGACGCCGGCTTTGTACTGATTTTCACGGGTAAACAACTTGGCATAATCGGCCAGGGCAGGTTCGGCCAGGGCGTCACTGTACCCCCAGGGATAAATCAGCAAGTTGCTGAAAGTGTGGTAGTTGAAAGCAAAAACAAAGTCGTGCTGCAGGCAAAAATCGCGCACCATCCGCGTCTCCGGCTCGGAAAAGCCCTCGGGGCCGCGATACGTTTCGCTGGCGGGCGAGGGAGAAGAGCCTGAATTGTTGAATCCCCACTGATAGCCGTAGTTGCGGTTCAGGTCGACGCCGAAGGAGCCGTCGCCATTGTCGCGGCGGTTTTTGCGCCAGTAGCCGTAGCCGTCGGGGTTGTTCGTTTCGTTGAAAATATAACCGTCAGGGTTGATGCAGGGGATGAAATACAGTTCCTCATTGTTCAAAATGTACTGTATTTCCGGGTCGGTATCGTAGTGTTCGAGCAAATACCAGAGGTAAAAGATCATCTGCGACAGGCTGTTGGGTTCGCGGGCGTGGTGCAAAGCCGTGTACAAAACCTCGGGTTCGTCTTCGTCCACGTTCGGGTTGTCCGACACCTTCACCCACCACAACGGGCGCCCTTCGTGGGTCTGGATCGTATCGCTCACGATGGCTCTGACGGTGATGAGGTTGGGGTATTTGTTCGCCATATCGTCCAGAATATCAAGCATTTCCTGGTAGCGATAATAACCCGCCATGGTGCCATAGGTGTAGTTGACCGGCGTAGCGTACTGAATCGACGACTGGGTGCAATTTTCGCTGCGGGGCGCGGCGGCATGTTTTGCAGCAAGTTCACGATCCCAGGCCTGCATATCGGGAATAAGCACTTCGACGGAATAGCCCTGCTCGCGAACCATTTTCAACTCGCTTTCCGACACGATGGTCATCAAAAATTTGCCGGGCATGTACAATCCGTGATCGGTTTCGATCCCCAGGCTCGCGAGCGCGGCAATGTCGCGGCCGGTTAAATCAATGCGCACCCGTGCATACTTTTCAGCCGTTTGGGCTGAAAGGCTGAACATCACGGCAAGGATGAACAGGAATGAAAAGGCGATTTTTTTCATGGTAAATGTTTGAGTAGTAGAAAGAAGTTTGCTTGTGGCGGGCGCATGGGCGCGTTTTAGTCCTGACAAATATTTCATCGCACCCGGCTTTATTCAAACAAAAAAGCGCGCAATTATCGGACAAATCGGCGACTTGTAGCCAGTTCAGAACGTCCAGCTGCAACCAGCCTTCCAGTTTCGGCCGGGCATGGGGCGAAAAGCGATCACCTGGTAGGCCGTTCCCCAGCAGTTCATGTACTGAACATTGAATTGCAACGACTGCCGTTTGCCGACGTCGAGGCGGTAGAGCGCGAAAAAACTGCCCGTTTGATAGGCTTTCAGGCTGGCGGCATTGTCGGTGGTGACAAATCGCGCGCCCGTCCATTGATGCAAATAAGCCAGTTGCAGGGCGCCAAACCGATACTGGAGACTGGCATTGGCAAGATGCCTAGGAACGTAAGTCAGCTGTTTGCCCAACACCTCCGCTCCCCCAGCGTATACCGCGGTATTGGTCACCAGCGAATATTGCCAGGCAGATTGAATGGAAAGCCGGTTTTGCCCCCATTGGCGGTCGTACGACAGCTGAAGTCCGCCCCCTCTCGACCAGACTTTTCGCGCATTGGAGGGCCTGAAAATGCCATCGGCGCCCGGTTGCCAAAGGATCAAATCATCTATCCAGGCGCTGAAAACCGATGTTTCAGCTTGCAATCCCCTTTTGTTAAAAATTCGGCATCCCGCTTCCGCGCTGTAGCCCGACTCGCTGCGCAGATCGGGTTGGCCAAGCCCCAGCCAAAACCGGTCGTTGAAGGTCGGCAGCAGGTAGTTTTTGGAAAAATGCATGCGGAAAGCCCTCCATTGGGCCCCCAAAGACCAGGTCAGGGGAACAGTCTTCCAGCCCTGCCACTCCTGCCTCACCAGAAAGGTCGCCTTGCCGCCCTTGAACGATTTTTCCACCAGCCCGAAAACCGCTGGCCTGGCTTCCCGGTACCATTTCGCGGTGTCGGCGTAGCCATCGGCGGAAGCCCATTGCAGCGTAGCGGCGGCTCCTGCCCGTAGCGCCCAGCCGCGCGGCAGGCGTTCAAAATATTCGGAGCGCCAGGCCAGGCTGCGCGCCCGGCTGCTGTCGACACCCTGAATTTGTCGGAAAAAGATCGATTCGTCGAACCAGGCGATGCGGTGTTCCCAGCGCCGGTTGGCAGAAACGCTTGTCTGCCACTGTCCAGTTGCCCTGAACGCCCGGTCGCGTTGCCAGTTGTTCGACGCTGACTCGGTCATCGAAGGAGGAATCTGCCGGTTTGCCTGCTGATACCACAGCGACCACCCGGCCAGGTGGCGCCGGCCCACGGCGATTTGTGTAAAATGTTGAATATCCGTGCGTTCGGCGGCATTGTTGGTCTGCCGAACCTGCGGCGACCCAATCAGAGCAGTGTTTTCAAAGGGGAAATCATTGTCGCAACGTTGCCAAGCGACGCGGCTTTCGGTCCGCAGGGTTTGCCCTGTCCGGACCACATCGGCGCCTGCTTCCATCCGTCCGAAACTTCCACCCGCCATATTTACCTGCCCGCTCCAGCCGGGCGGTTCGGCCAGTCTCCCTCCCGACTCGATCAGCACGGTTCCCCCCATGGCGCCGCTGCTGAGGGCGGCACTTTGCCCGCCGTAACGAACCTCCACCTGATCGGTTTGCCACACGGGAATCAGGGCGGCATCGACGACGCCATTTTGCGGGCTTTGCAAATTGAAGCCCTGCCAAAAAACCGGCGTATGAGAGGGCCCCAGCCCCCGTGCTGAAAGGGTCGCCAGGGCGCCAGGCGCCGTTGCCCGAATAAAAAGCGGATTGTCCAGCATGAGGCGCTCGCTCAAAGCCAGGGCGCCGACGGTCGGCAGGGAATCGGCCGTCCAGCTGGCGTAGCCTGTTTTTTCAAAAACAACATCCCTTACAAGCGCTTCCGGCAGGGAATAACTGGAATCCGGCTGGGCTGCAAGTCCCAAAGGGCACAGGACAAGCCAAACCATCGCCCCCAAGCCGGACCGCAGGCTCCTGAAATGCAACTGCCCGAAGGGCCACAGCGCCTTCGGGCAGTTATATTTTGAAGTGGAAACAGCCGATATCATATCTGGCAAACGCTGATAATCTCTTCATAATCAGGACGATCCCAGGCTGCACGGTGGATGTACGAGTTTTTGATCTCGCCCTGATGCACCACGAAAACGCCGGGCATCTGAAAGCCGTCGCCGATATCCTCGTTGTTGTATTCAAACCCGTGCCCTTCGATCACGCCGGCCTGAAAGCCCCGAATCCAGTTCATCAGACCGAACAACTGACCGGGTGTGCCCCGGCCGAGGCCGAAGGCCCGGTAGAACCGTTTTTCGGGGTCGGAGACGTGGTTGACCGGAAAGAGTTTGTATTTTTTAAAAAACTTTTCGGCGATCGTACGCTCCCTGGCCATGTGCACGAGGACAACCTCTGCCCCTCCGGACTCGAATTTTTGCCGGCGCCGGGCAATATCATCGATGGCCTCCCGGCAGAAAGAGCAGCCGAAATGGCGCAAAAAAACCAGTAATACCGGCTTTCGATCGGCTATATCGCCGAGCGATTCACCCGTATTCATCATTTTCATGTCGTACCAAAAACCCGGCGTCATAGTATCAGGAAAGAAAAGTTCGGTTGAAAATGGCGGATTACTTTCGATAACCCGCCACCTTCAACCGAAAACTTTACAACAAGTTCATGGCATCGAGCGCATCGGCGATTTCTTTTACCGCTGCAGCCGATTTATTGAGCAGTTCCTGTTCGTCTTTTTTAAGACGGAGTTTGATGATTTCCTGAACGCCCTTGCGGCCCAGTTTCACCGGAGCGCCGACAAAGATGTCTTTCAGTTTGTACTGGCCGTTGAGGCGTACGCAGGCCGGAACGATGCGTTTTTCATCTTTCCAGATCGAGATAGCCATTTGAGCGGCTGCTGCGCCGGGCGCATACCAGGCCGAGGTGCCCATCAGGTTGACGAGTTCGCCACCGCCGAATTTGGTGCGTTCGATGATGGCATCCAGTTTGTCCTTGCGGATCATTTCCGTCACCGGGATGCCGCTCACGGTCGTGTAACGGGGCAGGGGCACCATGGTGTCGCCGTGGCCGCCCATGAGCATCGCCTGAATGTCTTTGGGCGAGCAGTTCAGCTCTTCGGCAAGAAAAGCGCGGTAGCGGGCCGTATCGAGCACGCCAGCCATGCCCAGAACGCGTTTGTCGCTGAGGCCGGAGGCCTTCCAGCAAGCGTAGGTCATGACGTCGAGCGGGTTCGAAACGACGATGATGATCGGGTTTTTGGAGTATTTGATGATGTTTTGGGTGACCGAAACAACGATTTTGGCGTTGGTTGAAATCAGGTCATCGCGGCTCATACCAGGTTTGCGGGGCACACCGGCGGTAATGATGACGATATCCGAATTGGCGGTCAGGGCATAATCGTCGCCACCGACCACGCGGGTCGAGTAGCCGTCGACGGGCGCTTGCTGCCAGGTATCGAGGGCCTTGCCTTTGGCCATATTACCCTGAATATCGATCAGTACTACTTCATTGAAAACGTCTTCGTGGGCCAGCACGTTGGCACAGGTCGCGCCTACGTTCCCGGCGCCGACAACAGTGACTTTACTCATGGGTTAAAAGGAAATTTTGATGGAAAAAAGTTTGTTTCGAGGGCGGCAAAATTAGGTAAAAAAAATCCCCCGAAAGGCTTGCGAACTGCTTTATGCAAGGCATTATGCAAGTTTTTTACCAAAATATGGCAGGAGTGTTCCGTCACACGCGGACGACTGCTCAGAATTGCAGATCAAGCGCGTCAATATTGGAGGAATAGCCCGAAAAATTGCCGTACCCGCCGTCGATATTGTTGTAAACCGCGTCGGGGTCGCCCAAGGGCTGGTTGTTGCCTTGTCGGGCCAGGGAGAGGTGATAACGGTAAAATTCGCCCGACAGGGTGCGCCATTCGATCAGGATTCGGCGCGGCTTTTCATTGGCCGGATTGAACGGAACCAGCGCTTCGAGCCGGATTTCCTGCCGGTCGTCGTTCCAGTATTTTTCATCGATCAGCACGACAGGCTCAGGGATGCTGTGCAATAGCGCCAGCGTGGTGCCATCGGTGAGAAATGCCGAACTGCCTTCGTAAAAATAATCGGGCACCGGCTGGCCGTTGACGATGGAAAAGACCTCGATTTCGTGGCGCAACGCAAATGCAAAATAACGGTTCTGTTCAGGCAATTGCTGAGGACGCAGCACCATCGGAATGCGGAGCGCCTGCCTGACGCTGTCCCAGCCGACAATCCTGATGTCTTCCCGATTGATCTGGATGGGCGCCAGGGGAACGTACTGCGGGATGCTGCTGCTGCCGCTGGCATCGGGTAGCCCTTCGGCCTGAACGACCAGTTTGTATACCACACCGGGTTCAGCAGGGATGGTGCCTTGCCAGTATTTGAGGTTCTTGTCAAAGGAAAGCGGTTCGAGCAGATGATCGCCGCGAAAGACGGAAACTGCGGCATCTTCCACAATTTCAGGCTGACCGGAAGCATAGGCCGGCCGGCTGAGTGTAAGCCGTGCCCTGATGGGTTCGCCCTCGGTAAAATGGCTGATCGCAACGATTTTTTCGGGCTCTTCGGGCAAGTCAATCTGGATCTCGCGAGCGCAGTACGCCAGCGAACTCAATACCAGAACACCAAAAAGGGCTGCTTGAACGGGCCTCATTGTGGATTAAAATTTTAATTCATATCGAAAAACAGGTAATACCGGCAACAAGGTATATTGAATCGCCCGTCCTTTCACTCCACTGCCTGCATCTACGTAAATAAAAAATGGATTGGCGCGATTGTATGCGTTGTAAACGCCCAGTTGCAAGCCGTGTTCGAAGCGTTTTTTGGTCCAGTGCGTATTGAAAGCCAGGTCGAGCCGGTGGTATGCCGGCAGCCGGTAGCCATTCACCTCGGTGTAGGCAAACACCTCTCGCGACACCTCGCCTTCGGGGCTCAGGTGCTGAAATTTGACAGCCGACAAGGTGATCGGGTTGCCGCTGGCGTAAACCCACAATATTTCACCGCTTAGCCAGCGGGTGAACCGCTGACGCAGGCTGATTTTCAGGTCGTGACGACGGTCAAAACGGTAGGGAAAAGCCCTGCCGGAATTCAGGTCGGGAAATTGGCGGGTCGATTCCGAAATCGTGTAAGCAGCCGTCCAGGTCGTATTTCCCCTGTTTTTTTCAAATAAAAATTCGAGGCCATGCGCCTGCCCCTTGCCTTCCGAAATTCGGTCTTCCCATCCCGAAGCATCCTCCGCACCTACTTCCGCCAACGCATCGTTGCCAGCCAGAAAGGTGAGTACACGATCCAGTTTTTTGTGATAACCCTCTATTTGCCAATGCCATACGCCTTGTTGCCAGCCAAAACCTGCCGACAACTGGCCGACCAGCTCGGGCCGCACCTTTGCCGTCGAGGGCACCCACAGTTCGAAAGGCAAGCTGACATTGAACGAGCCTATCTGGTGCAAATTCTGCGACATACGATGGTAGCCGGTCCAGAAAGACCAGCCGTCGGGTGTGGCATATTCGATGCGCAGCCGTGGTAGCAGCGCAGCGTAGCCGGTGGTTCGGATTTGAAAAATCGTGCCGTTCAGCCCGGCATCCACCTTCCAGTCGTGCCCGAAACGCCATTCAAGGTCGGTATACAGTTCGGATTCATCGGCTGCAAGGCGCTCCTCGTTGCGAAGAATCTGGGCCAAGGAGTCGATGTTGTTGCCCGGCATGCCGGTGAGTAAAAAGTTGACGTTGAGGGCGCCGGGACGGAAATTGTGAAAGGTGTAGGCGCCGCCCCAGCGCAGGGTGACCCGCTCGTTGGCGTACCAGGTGAAGTCGGATTTGATCGACCAGTCGCGGATGATCGTTTGGTAAATCCGCCCGTAGTCCTGCAAAACGCTCTGTTTGCCCGAAGGGAACTGCGCGCTGGAGTTGAAAGACAGGTTGCTCTGGTAATAAAAGCGACTGAAACGAAGGGTGGTATTGGAAAAAAGTTTGTTGTTCAACACCTGGTTCCAGCGCAAGGCCGCGATGGCGTTGCCCCATTTGGAGGAGAAAGAATAGCGATCGGTGACGATGCTTTCCGGGTAGGAGTAGGTTTGTAAAAAAGCGTCCTTGAAGTTGTCGCCGCCCCTGTAAAAGCTGAAATACAGGCGTTTGCGCGGCGAAAAAATATAGTTCAGTTTCAGGCTGCCGTCGTAAAAGCGGTAAGCCACGTCGTCGCCGCTGAAGGTCAGCAGGTTTTCGCGTTTGTTGAGGTAACTGACCCAGGGACCCATATAGGTGCCTCGGCCACTGGCCAGAAAAGAGCACTTCTCTTTTCTGCCGATGGGGCCTTCCACCGTCGCCGAGGAAGCCAGCAGTCCGATAGAGGCCGTTGCTTCGTGCCGGTGAAAATTGCCGTCGCGGGTACGCACATCGAGCACCGAGGAAGCCCGGCTGCCGTATCGCGCCGGAAAGTCGCCTTTCCACAAACGGGTGCTGCTGATGGTACGAGGGTTAAAAATAGACAGCAGGCCGAGCGCATGCCCCGGATTGTACACTGGCACGTCGTCCAGCAGGATGAGGTTCTGATCTGCATTGCCGCCGCGGACATGCAGCCCGCCCAGTCCGTCCACCCCGGTTTGCACGCCGGGTTGCAGGGCAGCCAGCCGGATCAGGTCGGCTTCGCCGGCCGGCATCGGCATGGAAGGAAGGTCGGCCAGTGGAAGGCTTTGCCTTGCTTCCTGACTTTTTACGTGGTTGACGCTGGTGGGAAGGGCGGAAATCACGACTTCCGGGAGGCTCTCGCCCGGGGTCAGGCGGATTTTCAACATTTTGGCCGACCCCAGGGAAACACCGAGTTCCATCGGGCGATAACCAATGTAAGTGACCAGCAACCTGTATTCTCCTTCGTCGAGATTGAGGCTGAAAAAACCGAAATCATTGGTGACGGCAACCGCGCCGTTATCTACCAGCACGCGGACGCTCGCTCCGATCAGGCGTTCCCCGGTGATTTCATCGGTAATGTAACCGCTCAGGCTGAATTTCTGGCGTTTGCGCGAAAACACGACCTGCTGATCGGTTAGTCGGTACATCACCGGGGCACAGGACCCGATTTCATTGAGGATTTGGCCGATTGTTTGTTGGGAAAAGTGAAAATCACGGGCTGCGCATCTCGAAAAAAAGCGGTCGTTGAACGCGATGTTCACCCCGCTTTGACGGCTCAATTGGACCAAAGCCTCGGAGGGCGTACAGGACGGGCAATCGAAATCCATAACCCGCGAAAGCGGGTCTTGCGCCGCGGCAGGTACTGCCACCAACAACAAAAAGGAAATCGAAAGCAAGGGAAACGCCCGGAGCACCATGGATTCGGAACTTACAAAGCCGAAAGTTACGGCTATGCCTCTGAAAAAAGGGTGCCAAAACCGAAACGCGGGGAGGCGGGGGCGAAAACTCGGCGCTTTTTCAAACGCCGGGGGCTGTCAACTTAGGCGTTTACTGGCAAGTGCCACCACTGAGCCGGTAGCTGCTGGCTCCGGTTTTCTGCAGTTGCATTTGGTAAGTTTCGGCCAGCACGTTGAGTACCTGCGCGATGGATTGACGGGTCAACGGGGCCGTGTAGGGGCAGTTGGCAAGCGCCGGATTGTCGAGTACGACCGACACCTTGTACCAGCTTTCCAGATCCTTGACCACCTGTGCGAGCGGGGTATGGATAAATTCCAGGCCGCCGGCCTGCCAGGCCAGTTCGTTAAAACTACCGGGCTCGCTGAGCGTAATTTTTTGGGCTTTTTTGTCGTAAACAGCCTTTTTCCCGGCTTCCAGATAAACGCCTTCGCCGCCAGCCTCGGGGGTAAAACGCACTTTGCCGCTTCGTACCAGCACGGAGGTTTGGTCAGTTTCGGTCGCCTGGATGTTGAATTGCGTACCCAGCACTTCCACCCATTGCCCGCCATCGATAGCGACGCGGAACGGGCGCGAAGCATCGTGCGCGACCTCGAAATAAGCCTCCCCGTGTACGTGAACCACACGGCTGCCGGCATCAAAATTGGCGGGAAACTCCAGTGAACTTCCCTGACGCAACCACACTTTCGAACCGTCGGACAACTCAACCAGGCGATGGGGGCCTTCATTGGCGTATGCCGTTTGAAGCGGTGCAGCAACCGTATTGAACGAACGGTAGCCCCAGACGGCAACCAGTACAAAGGCCAGTGCCGCGGCGATACGCATCAGGATGCTGCCCAAAGCAACGCGCTTTGCGGAAGGCGCAAATTCTTCTTTTTGGATACGAGCCTGAATTTTGGAAAAATCGGCATCGGGATCGATGCTGAACGAGGGCTGGTAATCGCCGGAAGCAACCCAAATTTTGCGGACATCGTCGGCCAGGTGCTGGTTTTCAGCCGATTCGCCCAGCCATTGTTGCAAACTGGTCGCTTCGTCGGGCTCCAGCCCGGCGTCCAATTGCTTATATAAGAGAAGGAGGTAATCGTCTTCTTTCATGATGTTGCTTTTTTCGGGTAGTCGGTTTTCGCGATAAAGACAATCGGGCAGCCGCTATCCCCTATCCTTTCCACCACCAATTTATGATCCAAATGACAACCGGCGACAAATGGGCATGATTGGCCAGTGCGTCGCGCAGAAGTCTGAGGGCTTTGGTGATCTGATTTTCAATGGTTTTGACCGAGATACCGAGTTGTTCGGCTATTTCACGGTGCGACAGGTGTTCGAAACGGCTGAGCGAAAAAACCAAGCGGCATTTTTCAGGAAGTGCGGCGATGGCAAGGTGCAGGGCAGCTTCCAGAGAATCCTGATTGCGCTTTTGATTGATGTCGGCGACGGAAGTATCGGCTTCTCGCGACAAGGCATCGTCGGACGATTCGAGCACGTAGCGCCGCTGTGTTTTGATATGGTTGAGCGCGCGGTTGATCGCTGCTTTTCGCAAATATGCCCGAAGAGAGAGCCGGATATCGAGGCTGTCGCGTTTGCGCCAAAGTTCCACGATGACTTCCTGAGCCAGGTCCTGACACGTTGATTCGTCGGGGATCAGGCGGTAAATATCGGTCAGCAGCAGCGGGTAATGCCGGTCGAAGATCCTGCGCAATACCGATTCATCTCCCCGGCGGAGTGCGTCCAGCCAGGCTTGTTCGGCCGGGTCCGGGGCAAAAGATGTGTCGGGCGCAGGTTCCAAAGTTTATTTTGCGGTAAAGTTGATAAAAAATTAAAATTCCGTTAACAGGTTTTTAAAACCTTTCACTCAAAATTAATTCACAAATTTAAGAGTCTTTGTAAAATATGATTCCAAAAAATGTCTAAAATTGACAATTCCAACTTTGCGGGCAGCCATTCCGGCAAAAATTTTTTTGGGGCCGGGATAGGGGATTCAGGCAGGGGTGCTGTCTTAACGGTACAGACAAAAGCGACAGATAAACACATACACACGAAACGCATGGACACGAAAACTACTTTACCGATTTTGGAGAACTCGCCCTTGTTCGCGGTCCTGACCTACGAAGAGCGCCTGTTGCTCCATCAAACCGCCACCGTACAAACCTACGCAAAGCACCAGGTTATTTACAAACCCGGGCAGGCAGCGACAAAGGTCTATTTTCTGTTGAAAGGTTTGATCAAAGTAACCGTTCATGCAGAAAAAAAAGACATTATCAAGTATGTGGTTCGCCCCGACAGTCTTTTCGGCGAATCCTGCCTGACCGGCGACCAGCAGCGCCGCGATTTTGCCTACGTGATGGACGAATTCGTGGAGGTGCTCGAACTGGATTCCGCCACCGTGCTGAACGTCATGCGCCGCAACTTCGCTTTTGCACAGTCGCTGCTGCATTTCCTCGGCGCCCGGCTTCGCTACACGGAGACACAACTTGAAAAAGTCGTGCTCAAGGATTCGAAAAGCCGTATTCTGGAATTCCTGCAACAGATGGGCCACGAACAAGGCAAACGCGTCGGGTTCGAAACGCTCGTCAAGCACAATATGACACATCAGGACATCGCCGACCTGACCGGCACCAGCCGGCAAATGGTTACGGCCGTTTTGAACCAGTTGAAACGCTCTAACATTTTGTATTTCAACCGGAAAAAAATCCTGTTCCGCGATCTGAACGCGCTGCCCCTGGCAGTCTGATCCGGCCAGCCGCGAACGGTACACGCTACACGGTCAACGGTACACGGCAGAATAAATGGGTCACGCGCCATGCACCGTCAGCCGTGTATCGTGTATCGGTTCCGGCCAGTCTTCCTTTCGATAACAGTTTTGCTTCATACGATAGAATGGGTTTTGTAACAAGCGGCGTGCAACGGCACGCCGTTTTTGTTTTGCCCCCTGTTTCATTTTTGGCAAAAAAACCGGTACTTTGAACATCCAATCTTTCTGAACAATAAAACACGACATCACCATGCGACATCTGTACTTCCTGTTTTTTGCATTACTGTCCGCACAATTGTTCGCCCAGGGCACCTCGCCGGGGCTTCCGCGCTACATGACGGATGAAGAACAAGCCACCCTCAAAGCACAACCACCCGCTCCCGTACTGGCCGCCGGTTTTACCAACCCGCCGAGCGAACCCGTGCGCCACATGGGCGAATGGGAAGAACTCCAGGCCCTGCTCGTTACCTGGCAAAGCTTTCCGGCCATCCTGACGGAAATCGTGCGCGCCGCCCGTGAAGAATGCCGCGTGATCGTTTGCTGCAATTCGCAAACGACCGTCAACTCGGCAAAAAGCACGCTGATCGCTGCCGGCGTCGATATTTCCAGCAACGTGGATTTTGTCGTCGTGCCCAACAACAGCATCTGGGTACGCGATTACGGCCCCAATTGCGTGTACGCCAACGATGTGGATTCCCTTTACCTGGTCGACTGGATTTACAACCGCCCCACGCGAAAAAAAGACGATACCCTGGCGCGCACCATTGCCCCCTACCTCAGCCTGCCCTTGTTCGAAACCTCGGCTGCGCCCACCGACCTCGTTAATACGGGCGGCAACTTTATGTCCGACGGCTTCGGTACCGCTTTTGCCTCCGAACTGATCCTCGACGAAAATGATCTGGGCAATCCGTACAATGTCACCGTCAAGGACGAAGCGCAGATCAATGATATTCTGGGGGATTTTATGGGCATACACCGCTACATCAAGATGCCCACCCTGCCCTACGATGCGATACATCACATCGATATGCACATGAAACTGCTGGATGAAGAGACGCTGCTTGTGGGGCAGTATCCTTCCGGCATTGCCGATGGCCCGCAGATTGAGGCCAATATTCAGTATGTTTTGAGCAACTATACTTCTGTTTTCGGCACTCCTTACCGCGTGGTGCGCGTTCCGATGCCCCCGGATTACAACAATGTTTACCCTAACCAAAACGGGGATTATCGCACCTATGCCAACGCGGTATTTGTCAATAAAACCATCATCGTACCTTTTTACGAACAGGAATTCGACACCACGGCGCAGCGTATCTGGCAGGAAACCATGCCCGGCTACAAAATCGTCGGCGTCGATTGCAATGCCATTATTCCTTCCCTGGGCGCCATTCATTGCATCACGAAAGAAATCGGCGTCAACGACCCGATCCACCTCGTACACCAGCGCCTGGCCGACGTGGAAGACAACAACGTGAGCGGATACCCCGTATTTGCACACATTCGTCACCGCAGCGGCATCAGCAACGCCAAAATCTGGTACACGACCGATTTGTCGCAGCCCTGGACGGCCGCTCCGATGCTTCCCTGGGACCCGCAAAACATCGACACCGCCTTCGTTTGGCTTGGCCAGATCCCTCATCAGCCCGCGGGCTCTACGGTGTACTACTACATCGAGGCGAATTCGGTAAGCGGCAAAAACGCCGTGCGCCCCATGCCCGCTCCCGAAGGCTGGTGGAAGTTCAAGATCAATGCAGCCAGTACGGTTTTTGAAGCGCCCGAAAGCCGTTTGCTCGATATCTATCCGAACCCTGCCAGCGCCATCACCTGCATCCCCGTTTATTCTTCCGCCCCGACGCGCGGCAGTATCGTCGTTCGAAACGCACTGGGCCAGGCGGTCGAAACGGTGTTTGAAGGGCAGATTCCGAGTGGCAACAGCAATTATTTTATCGATGCCGCCGGCTATCCTTCGGGCGCCTATTTCGTTGAATTTCGGGCCGGCGACCACCTGAGTGTAAAAAAACTCGTGGTCCGGTAAAATTCGCCCTTGTGTTTTGCAGCATGGGCCCCTGAACTGATGTCTGATTGTGCAAAGGATCAGACATCAGTTCAGGGCCGGTACAGCGCCTTTACAAAACATAATTCTTTATTCGAATTTGGTTTTGGCCTGAAACAAAATTTAATTACAAACGTTAAACGAG
>JBGAHL010000006.1:0-200157 GCA_044226205.1 Saprospiraceae bacterium | reverse complement strand
GGCAGTTGTGATGATAGTAAACCTTATACAGGTCTGAAATAGTGGTTGCCGTTAATGCCGCATCGCGGCAAAACGTATGTAGCTTGAAATTGTGGTTGCCGTTAATGCCGCATCGCGGCAAAACGTATGTAGCTTGAAATAGTGGTTGCCGTTAATGCCGCATCGCGGCAAAACGTATGTAGCTTGAAATTGTGGTTGCCATTAATGCCGCATCGCGGCAAAACGTATGTAGCTTGAAATTGTGGTTGCCGTTAATGCCGCATCGCGGCAAAACGTATGTTGCCCTTATTTTTTAAAACAACCCCCAAATTAACTCCTAATCGCTTTGATACCCGGTAGTTCCTTGCCTTCGAGAAACTCGAGCATGGCGCCGCCGCCGGTGCTGACGAAGCTGACTTTTTTAGCGAGTTTCAGCTGATTGACGGCTGCCACGGAGTCGCCGCCGCCAACCATGGTGAAGGCGCCTTTTTTCGTTGCGGAAGCCACGGCTTTGGCCACGATTTTGGTGCCTTCGGCAAAGGCCGGCATTTCAAACACGCCCATCGGGCCGTTCCAGATGACGGTTTTGCTTTTACGAATGACGGAAGCGAACGCGCGCGCGGCTGCCGGGCCGATATCGAGGCCCATCCAGCCGTCGGGGATCTGGTGGCTGGGGCAGACCTGCGTTTGGGCGTCGGCAGCGAATTTGTCGCCGCAGACCGAGTCTTTGGGCAGCAGGACTTTCACGCCGGCTGCTTTGGCTTTTTTCAAAAAATCCTTGGCAACTTTCACCTTGTCGGCTTCCACGAGCGAATTGCCCACGGTCGCGCCTTTTTTAGCCATCATAAAAGTGTAGGCCATGGCGCCGCCGATGAGGATGTTGTCGGCGTAGTCGAGGAATTTTTCAAGCAGCAGGATTTTGTCGCTGACCTTGGCGCCGCCAGTGACGCAGGTGACCGGCTTGGCGGGGTTGTGCATGGCGCGCGAGGCGTTTTCGATCTCGCGATCCATCAGCAGCCCGAAGGTCTTGTGATTTTTGTCGAAAAAATGCGCCACGATGGTGGTGCTGGCGTGCGCGCGGTGGGCCGTACCGAAAGCGTCGTTGACATACACGTCGCCGAGGGAGGCCAGTTTTTTTGCAAAAGCCTCGTCGCCGGCTTCTTCTTCGGGGTGAAAACGCGTGTTTTCGAGCAGCAGCACTTCGCCCGGTTTAAGGGCGGCGGCTTTCTTTTCGGCGGGTTTGCCTACGCAGTCTTCGGCAAAATGCACCTTGGCTTTCAGTTTTTTGCGCAGGTGTTTGACGAGGTGTTTCAGCGTGAATTTTTCCCGGTTGATGCTGCCGTCGGCGTTTTTCTTTTCCAGCGGACGGCCGAGGTGCGACATCAGGATGGCGGAGCCGCCCTGATCGAGAATTTGCCGGATGGTGGGCACCGCTTCGCGAATGCGCGTATCGTCGGTGATGTTGTAAGCCTTGTCGAGCGGCACGTTGAAATCCACCCGTACAAGGGCTTTTTTGCCTTTGAAATTGATGTTCATGGAGGAGTAATTTTTGTGGTGATCAGGCAGCACACGACAGCGTAATGCAACAGGCCGGCGATCGGGTGCATCTGGACAATGCGACCCGATCACCGGCTCCTTGCAAATATGAATTATACCATGGCGGCGAGCTGGGCCAGGCGGGCGGAGTAGCCCGATTCGTTGTCGTACCAGCCAACGATACGCACGGTATTGCCGTTGGCTTGCGTCAGCGGCGCGTCGAAGACGACGGAGTGTTTGTTGCCGACGATGTCGGAGCTCACGATTTCGTCTGTGTTGTATTCCAGAATGCCTTTGAGGTGGCTGTCGGCGGCAGCTTTGAAAGCGGCGTTGACCTGTTCCACGGTTGCGGCGTTTTTAAGGGTGGCGACCACGTCGGTTACCGAGCCGGTTGCCACGGGAACGCGCATGGAGTGTGCGGCGATTTTGCCTTTGAGGTGCGGGGCAACCAGCACGACAGCCTTGGCGGCGCCGGTGCTGGTGGGCACGATATTCTGGGCAGCGGCGCGGGCGCGGCGCAGGTCGCGGTGCGGGCCGTCCTGCAGGTTCTGATCGGCCGTGTAGGCGTGGATGGTGTTCATGAAAAACTGCTCGACGCCGAAGGCTTTGTCGAGCACCATGATCATCGGCACGAGGCAGTTGGTGGTGCAGGAAGCGTTGGACAGGATGGTGTCGGAATCCTTGATCTGGTCGGCATTGGCGCCAATGACGAAGGTGGGCACGTCGTCGGCTTTGGGCGGAGCGGAAAGCACTACGCGACGGGCGCCGGCCTGGAGGTGGAGTCCTGCTTTTTCCTTGTCGAGGAAAATACCCGTGCATTCGAGCACGACATCGACGCCCATGTCTTTCCAGGGCAGTTCGGCCGGATTTTTCACGGCGAGGCCTGCGATGCGGTTGCCATTGACGGTGATGCTGTTGTCGTCTGCGGTGACGGTGCCGTCGAAGCGGCCGTGCATGGTATCGTATTTGAGCAGGTGGGCGAGGGTCTGGTTGTCGGTGAGGTCATTGATGGCGACTACTTCCACATTGGGGTCTTTGACCAGGTTGCGGAACGTGAGGCGGCCGATACGGCCGAAACCATTGATGGCGATGCGTTTTTTAGCCATTTTGTTTTGCTTATGGAGGTGAAACGGAATGGAGGAACGAGTTGGTCGCTGGTTTTGTCTTGATCGGGAAGGCGCCGCAAAAGTAGGGCATTCGCCCCAAAAGAAAAGGGTTTCGTCAAAGTAACTCTATCTCTAAATACACCGGCTGGTGATCGGAAAACTGAAAATCCAGGTCTTCCGTCTTCACCTTTTTGATCCGTACATTGGGAGAAACGAGGTAATAATCGATAATGGTGACGAAGGTCGAACCTTTCTGATACGGGTCACGGGTTTTCCGGTTGGTCGGTTTCGTGGGATCGTAGGCAAAGTGCCAGTCTTCGGGAAAAAAATCGTCCGGGATGTTCCCTTGCTGGTAGCCTTGCGAATTGCCCGGCATAAAAGTGTCGAAGCGGAAATAGGGCGGGCACTGGTTCCAGTCGCCGCCCAGCACGACGTAGTTGCCTTTCTCGTATTCCTGCTGAGCAATAGCACGCAAATGTGGCAACTGGATGGCTTTTATTTTGTCGCCCGGGTCGTAGGCGGCGTTGTGCAGGTTGATCACGACGAGGTCTTTGCCCCGGTTGGTGGGATATCGCTGGATGGCCACGCAACGGTCCAGTTGAAACATTCGGTCGGGCATGGGGTAGTGGCCCGGCAGCTGTTCGCGCAGGGCTTCTTCCGGGCTCCATCGGCTGAAAGTGCCCAGGCCGGAGACCACTTTGCCATAGGCATGCCAGGGTTCGAGCAAAGGAATGGGGACTCTCGGGCAGATGTAATTCAGGGCAAGGGTGGAGCAATAGTTGTCCAGCGCCTTGCCGTATTCGGTGTATTGATCGATCCGATAACTGCGGTCCGAATTGACGTCCACTTCCTGCAAGAGGTAAAAATCGGCCTCTTTTTTTCCAAAAAAGTCAAGGGCGCCGCGCAGGTTTTTCTCTACCAGCGGGCGCGGACTGCGCACCATGCTGCTGCCCGAATACCACATGCCCTGATCGTCGTAAAAAAAGTCGGACTCGGCGCCCAGGCCACCGAAACCCACGTTCCAGATCACAAAACGATACACGCTGTCTGTCAGCAGGACGGGCGGCAAGGACTTTTCAGGTTCGAGTTTGCTCTGTTGTTCGGGCTCCCAGTCGGTGACCCATCCGTAGGCGAAGAGAAAAATAAAATAGGCGGCTACGACGACCAGGATGCCGGTGAGTGAAAGCCGTACGGGGCGCGAGATTTTCATCAGTTTCCGCTGTCTTTTTTTGCAATAACAGTTCCTTTCACAATGAGGGCAGTGCCCTGTCCGACGCTGTCAACCGAGGTGCTGACCGGCACGAAACGGTAAAATTCCCCGGCAGTTTCCGCGTCGAAAGTCACTTTGAGCCAGCCGCTTTTGCCTGGCGCGATCGGGTCGCGTTGCCAGTCGGTCGTGATACAGTGGCAGGTGATTTTGGCGTCGCGAATGGTGAGCGGTTCGCCGCCGGTATTGTTGACGGTAAATTCGTGGGTAACCGGCGTGCCCTGCGGGATGTTGCCGAGATCGGCCTGTTTTTCGGCCCATTCGGCCTTGGCGGGGCCTGCCGGAACGACGATCTGCTGCTGGCTGTGCTGGGTTTGGGAGCAGGCCGCGAGCAGGAGGCAAACGGGCAAAACAAGAAGCAATTTTTTCACGGTGTAAAATTTTGCCCAAAGGTAGGGCAAGCCCGCGTCCGTACATAAAAAAGCAGGGCGGGATAAGTTCCCGCCCTGCCTGTTTATCGAACGTGTTTGTTTTTCAACAACGCATTTATTGCTGCACCACCACTTTTACAAAGAAGGTACGATCGCCGTGCTGAACGCCCAGCGAATACACGCCGGCGGGCAAATTGCCCTGGTCAAATTTGTACGACAAATGGCCGGTGCCGAAGCTGGCCTTGTCGCGCCAAACCATCTCGCCGATGGCGTTGAACAACGTAAATGCAACTTCGTCCTGCGGCTGGCCGCTCATGTCGATGGTGAAGAGGCCGTCGTTCGGGTTGGGGAAAAGACGGAAGCTTTCCAGCCAGCTGGGATCATTTACACCCGAGACGATTACCTGAATGGTTTGCTGCAAGGTGCTGGCGCCACAGACGTTGATGGCAGTCAGTTCGACCGTGTAGGTGCCGCTGGCGGCATAGGTGTGGGTCGGACTTTGTTCATTGCTAAAACTGCCGTCGCCGAAGTTCCAGGAGTAGCTCAGCGCGTTGATCGACTGGTTGCCGAAAATAACGGTGCCGCTGACCGTCTGGAATACGAAACCTGCAACGGGCAAGCTGTTGACCACGATTTCGCTCGATGTGCTGTTGCTGCCGAAAGCATTGCTTGCGGTCAGAATCACCGTAAAGGTGCCCGGAGCCGGGAATGTGACCGAGGGGTTTTGCTGGTTGGACATCGACGGCGAACCACCTTCAAATGTCCATTGCCATGCTGTCGGGTCGCCGGCCGACTGGTCCGTAAACTGAACCGTCAGCGGGGCGCAACCTTCTCCCCAGTTGGAGGTAAAGGCCGCGAGCGGGGCAGAACCGACGATCTCGATGGTCTGGCTAAATTCCGTCGTACCGCAGGCGTTGGTCGCCTTCAAAGTGATGGTGTAGGAGCCGGGGCCGGGATAATCGTGGCTCGGATTGGCCTCGTTGCTGGTGCTGCCATCGCCGAAATCCCACAGGTAAGAGTTGGCGCCCGTGCTGGTATTGGAGAGCACTACGCCGTAGCCGGCAGTCTGGATCGTAAATCCTGCAGCGGGAGCGGCATTCACCGTCACGGTTTTCACGATGGTGTCGTTGCCAGCGCTGTTGCCCGCGATAAGGGTTACGTTGTAGGTGCCGGCTTGCGACCAGCTGGCCGACGGGTTTTGATCCGACGAAGTAGCCGGGGTGCCTCCCTCAAAGGTCCAGGAGAACGTAGTGGCATTGTTGCTCGACGTATTGGTAAACTGGACGTTGAACGGTGCGCAGCCCACAGTGGCGCTCGGGTTGAAACCGGCCGACGGCGCCGTCACGATGGTTACGGTCGACGTGGTGGTGCTGCTGCCACAATTATTCGTTGCGGTCAGCACGACCGTGTACACGCCATCGGTTGCGTAAGTGTGACTGGGGCTCGATTCGTTGCTGGTGCTGTTGTCGCCGAAATTCCATACGTACGAGGTCGCGTTGGTCGAGGTATTGGTAAATGCAGCGCTCGTGCCATCGACACTGGACGTAAAGCCAGCCGTCGGGTCGGGGAGTACCGTGATGAAATTGGGCTGGTTGTACGTGCTGGTGCCGCCGGCAGAGGAGGCAATGAGCGTCACGTCGTAAGAGCCCGGGTTGTCGAACACGACCAACGGGTTTTGTTCCGACGAGGTGGCCGGGTTGCCGCCTTCAAAGGTCCAGTTCCAGGCCGTGGTGTTGCCCGAGGAAAGGTCGGTGAATTGTACCGTCAGCGGACCGCAGCCCGAGGTCGTCGTGGCGGTAAAGCCCGCGTTGGGCGAAGTGATGATCACCACTTGCTGGGTCGCGGTGCTGGTTCCGCAGGCATTGGTTGCCGTCAGCGTGACAGTGTAGGTGTTATCTGTCGTGTAGGTATGCGAAGGTTCGGCTTCATTGCTCGAATTGCCGTCGCCGAAATCCCAGTTGTAGGTGGTGGCGTTGTCGGACTGATTGTCGAAGCTGGCGGTTGCGCCGTTCACCGTAGAGCCGAAGTTGGCTGTCGGGCCTGCGTTGACGACGACGTAGTTCGTTTGGGTGGTCGAATTGCTGCCGGCAGCGTTGGATACCGTCAGCGTCACGGAGTAGGCGCCCGGCACGCTGTACACGACCGTCGGGTTTTCTTCCATGGAAGAGGAAGGTGTACCGCCGGGGAATTGCCAGTTGAAACTCGTGGCATTTGCCGTGGATGCATCGGAGAATTGCACCGTCAGCGGGCCGCAACCACTCGTCGGGCTGGCCGTGAATGCTGCTGTGGGCGGCGTGAGAACGGTTACGGTTTGAGTGGCCGTTGCCGTACCGCAGGGGCCTGTGGCGGTCAGGACAACCGTGTAAGTGCCGTCGGCTGCATACGTGTGGCTTGGGTTCGCTTCGTTGCTGCTGCCGTTGTCGCCAAAATTCCATGAATACGTGGTGGCATTGGTGGAGGCATTGGTAAAGTCGACGGTCAGGCCGTTTGCATCGCTGGTGAAGCCGGCAACCGCGGCCGGATCAACAGTGATGGTGAAGTTCTCGCTGTTGCCGTTGCAACCGTTGAGCGAAGTAGAAACGCTGATCGTTCCCGTTTGCGAGCTGCTGACGTTGGCTGCAACAAAGCCGATGTTGCCCGTGCCGGAGGCGCCAAGGCCGATCGCGTTGTTGGAGTTCGTCCAGCTGAAATCGGCGCCGGCCGGCGTGCTGTTGAAATTCACCGAAACGGCTTCGCCCGAGCAAACAACCTGATTGGCCGGATCGCTCACATTAGGCGTAGGATTGACGGTTACGGTGAAGTTTTGGCTGGCGCCGGCACAACCGTCCAGCGAAGGCGTAACGGTGATGGTGCCGGTTTGCGGCGAGCTGGTGTTGGCTGCGGTAAAGGCGATGTTACCATTGCCCGTGGCTGCCAGACCGATATTCGTATTGCTGTTGGTCCAGGCAAAGTTGCTGCCCGCAGTGCCGGCGAAATTGACATTAACCGAGGCGCCGCCGCAAGCGGACTGGTCGGCCGGGTCGCTCACCGAAGGCGAAGGGTTGACCGTAAGGTCGAAACTTGCCGGGCTGCCTGTGCAGGATGCCAGCGAAGGCGTAACGGTGATGGTGCCCGTTTGCGGGGTAGTCACATTGGCCGATGTAAAGTTGATGTTTCCGTTGCCCGAACCGGCAAGACCGATGCTGGTATTGGAGTTCGTCCAGGCGTAGCTGGCGCCGGAAGTACCGCTGAACGGAATATTGACCAGACTGCCGCCGCAGGCGCTTTCATCGCCGGGGTTGGACACGGAAGGCGTTGGATTGACCGTGATCGTAAACTGAACCGGTGCGCCGTTACAACCTGAAAGCGAGGGTGTTACGGTGATTGTAGCTGTTTGGGCGGCGTTGACGTTGGCGGCGGTGAAACTGAGGTTGCCCGACCCACTGGCGCCCAGGCCGATAGCCGTGTTGGAGTTGGCCCAGGCGTAGGTAGCGCCCGAAGTGCCGTTGAACGCCACGCTGACGGGCGACCCGCCGCACGCGCTTTGTGAATTCGGCGTGCTCATGGTCGGCGCCTGATTGACGTTGATGAAGTTCGTTTGCGTAGCGGTGTTGGTGCCACCGACATTGCTGACCGTAAGCGTAACCGAGTAGGAGCCGTTGGTAGCATACACGACAACCGGGTTGGCGTCGGTGGAACTGCTCGGGTTGCCGCCCGGGAACTGCCAGTTGAACGTGTTCGGATTGCCGGAAGATGTGTTGGTGAATTGCACCGTCAGCGGTCCGCAACCGGAAGTCGGACTGGCGGTGAAACTGGCGACTGGCGGGGCAAAAACAGAAATCATCTGCGTTGCGGACGTACTGCCGCAATCATTCGTTGCGGTCAAGGTGACCGTGTAGTTGCCCCCTGTATCGTATGTGTGGGTCGGGTTGGTTTCCGAACTGGTATTGCCATCGCCAAAACTCCATTGATACGAGCTGGCGCCGTTGGAGGTGTTGGTGAACGTAACGGTGAGGCCGTTGATGGCTTTGGTAAAGCTGGCTGCCGGAATACTTTGTACCGTGATGTAGCCGGTTTTGGTAACGGTGTTCGATCCGACGGCGTTCGTCGCGGTAAGCGTGACCGAATGCGTGCCGGAAAGGGTGTAAATCACCACCGGGTTTTGCTGGTTGGAGGTAGAAGGTGTACCGCCGGGGAATTGCCAGTTGAAAGTGATGGCGTTGGACGACGATTCGTTTGTGAACTGCACGGTCAGCGGCGCGCAGCCAGTGGTCGGCGAACCGGAGAAATCAGCCGTGGGGGCGGTATTGACAAAGATATTTTTGGTGGAAGTGCCGCACTCGTTGGACACGGTGAGCGTCACGTAATAATTGCCGCCAAAATCATAGGTATGAACCGGATCTTCATCGTAGGAAACATTGCCGTCGCCAAAGTCCCATTCCCAACCCGTGGCATTGGTTGAGGTACTGTTAAAAGTAACCGTTGTACCCGACACCGTGTAAGTAAACGACGCCACGGGTTTGGCCTTGATCTCGACAGACTTCGTGACGCTGACGGGGCCGCCTGTGCCTTGCAGGGTCAGTTTGACGTTGTAAGTGCCCGGGTTGGCCCAGGTGACGGCGGGGTTTTGCTGGGTAGAAGTAGCGGGCGTACCGCCGGGAAACATCCAGGCGTAGCTGGTGATGTTGCCGGTGGAGAGGTCGCTGAACTGAACCGGGGAATCTTCGCAGGCAGGGTTGGGCGTCCAGTCGAAATCGGCTACGAGCGGCGGTGGCGGCGGCCCGCAGGCGGTAAGGCAGTTGCCGTTGATTTTGCTGGGCAGATAACTGTTGACGGCGTTGATCGAAATGGTGCTCCATTGGTTGGCACTGGATACCGTGGGGCACATGATCCAGGTCGGGCACCCCGAGGCATCGTGGTTGCAGCTGAAATTGTGTCCGATCTCGTGTGCGGTCATGCAGCGCAACCATTCGGCGTTGGTATCGAAATCCTGCAAACAGTGGTATTTCACGTTGTTGCAAACGCCGTTCAGCCACGCGATACCGATCGTGCCGCCGTTGAAATCGCGGTCGGTCCACAATTCACCCACGTCAAACGTCACACCGAAGTTGCCGGCATTGCCCCAGTTGGTGAAATCGTCGAGCAGGGTGCCTGCATTCGTGGAACTGGTCCAGGGGTCGCCGCCCTGCGTGGTTACGACAAATTGGGTAACGATTACGAAATACAAGTCGTGTATAAACACGCCGATGTAGTTGTCCTGTACGTTGTTGATCACCCCGATGTTGTGGTTTTCAACAGCAGTAACAGAGCCGTATTTGTCGAACATCAGGTAATCGGAAGCGATGGCCAGGTCGATTTCGTAGCAGGCAGCGGCGTCGGCGGTCAGGTCTTCTCCTTCATCGTCGTACTGCTCTTCGAGATTTTGCATCTCCTGTTCTCCGATCATCACGGCGCACTTGTTTTCGTCCGTTTTGATCACACCGGATTGAGGATAAACGATATACAGGCCGGGAGGCGCCGTGGGATCGAGCGGCGACAGCGGCTCGATGTACCAGGTTTCGTTGCCTTTTTTGATAAAACCGTAGATGAAATCATCATCGAGCGTAAGACGGACGGTGCCTCCGCCCTGCATGTCATAACCTTGAAATGCTTTCTGCTCATTGTTGTAGATGACCTGTACGCCATCGCTGGTCAGTGCCTGAATCTTGTAATTCGAGGCAGTAACCCGGCTGGGCGACAGGTACATCGTCCAGTGATGACCGTCCAGGTTAAGGGTGATGGGGCTGGGATTCGTCATCGCGCTTTTGGCAGCCTCGTGAATAGGCGCAGCATCGATGCTGAACACCTCCCAACTCGTGAATTTCTTTTGCAGCGAGAGAGAGGCGTAGGGAACTTTTTCACCGGAAAAGGTTTGTGCGATCAGGCTGCCTGTAAAAACCAATAATAGCAGCAGGATGGACAATGCACCCCGGCAAAACAGACGTAAACGACAAAGCATGGTCTGGATTTGTAGTTTAATGTTGTGGAAAAAATGCGAAACGTGAGGGGATTACCTGTGTCGGAATCTGGGTAACGCCAGGGGGGCGGAAAGGGAGAATTGGAACAGGCCTTCTTTGAACACGCGAAATTAGTATTTGTCGTTGATATGAATGATTTCAAGCCTGATTATTGATAATTTATGCAAAAAGCAGACGTTTTTGCATTTCCAGACGCAACCCCTTTTCTGCACGACCGTTCGCCACAAATCAACCGGGTTGTACGTTTTGAAGCCTGAGGGCAGCGAGCTTACCTTTACCCGCGCCGGACAATTTTATTCACTACAATTATTTTCTCATGTACTGGAAAAAAGGGTTAACCCCGTTTGTTTTTATTTGCCTGATGTTCAGTGTGTTATCAAATGTTCAAGCGCAGGACGACGATCGTTCCTATCGCGGACCCGAACACGAAAAAGAACGCGCCGAGCCCAAAGGATTCGCTTCCAAACTGTGGTACGGCGGCGGCCTCAACCTGGGTTTTAACGCCTACAACGGCCAAAGCGCCTTCGGCGTAGGCATTTCGCCGATGGTCGGTTACAAATTCTGGGGGCCCTTTTCCGCAGGACCGCGCCTTTCTTTCACCTTCACTTCCCTGAAAGTACCCGGCGCGCGCGCCGTAGCGCTTTTCGATACCGAGGCGGGCGCTTTTCTTCGCATTCGGGCGTATAAAGGGTTGTTTGTGCAGGGCGAACTGTCGAACAGCTGGCGCCAGGAACCCGTCGACGTGATCGGCAATAAAATCACCAAACGCACGGTCTCGCGTTTCAACCAGTACGTCGGTATCGGCTACAATTTTGCCAACGGAAGCGGCGGGCCCGGGTCCGAAATCAGTGTGATGTACAACTTTGCCATCGCCAACGACATCGACAACAGCAGCACCCTGTACGATGAAAATCCGTTGATCTACCGATTCAGCTTCACCTACGGTTTTTAACCTTGCTGACAAATAAAAATCGGCTGTAAGGGTGTGTTGATTACCTTTGCAGCCGATTTTGTTTAAATATCTTTACCTAACCAAATTGTATTTTTCATGGCGAATTCAAAAATTGTCGGGCTACTCGGCGACAAGGCTGCTTACTACCTTGAACACGAGTGCCGCACCATCGACAAAAAACAACTGCATGCGCCGTCCCGCAACCACGTCGACGAGTCCTGGGCGGGCAGCAACCGCAACCCGCAAACCCTGCGGAGCATCCAGCAAATCCTGGGCACAGGCCGCCTCGCCAACACCGGCTACGTGAGCATCCTGCCGGTCGATCAGGGCATCGAGCACTCCGCCGGCGCTTCCTTTGCGCCCAACCCCGCCTATTTCGACCCCGAAAACATCGTACGCCTCGCCATCGAAGGCGGCTGCAATGCCGTGGCTTCCACCTACGGCGTGCTGGGCTCGGTCGCTCGCAAATACGCCCATAAAATTCCTTTTGTGGTCAAAATCAACCACAACGAGTTCCTTTCCTACCCGAACAAGTTCGATCAGATCATGTTCGGCTCCGTCAAAAATGCCTGGGACATGGGCGCCGTGGCCGTGGGCGCCACGATCTATTTCGGCTCCGACGAAAGCAGCCGCCAGATCCAGGAAGTCAGCGAGGCCTTCGATCTGGCGCACGAACTGGGCATGGCCACCATCCTCTGGTGCTACCTGCGCAACCCGGGCTTTAAAAAAGATGGCGTCGACTACCACACCGCCGCCGACCTCACCGGCCAGGCCAACCACCTGGGCGTGACCATTCAGGCCGATATCATCAAACAAAAACTGCCGACCAACAACGGGGGCTACACGGCGGTCAATTTCGGCAAAACCCACCCGAAAGTTTATTCCGAACTGACCAACGATCACCCCATTGATCTTTGCCGCTACCAGGTCGCCAACTGCTACATGGGCCGCGTGGGGCTGATTAATTCGGGCGGCGAATCCAAAGGCGCCACCGACCTGCAGGAAGCCGTCACGACCGCCGTGATCAACAAACGCGCCGGCGGCATGGGTCTGATCTCGGGCCGCAAGGCTTTCCAAAAACCGATGAAAGAAGGCGTGGCATTGCTCAATGCCATCCAGGACGTGTACCTCGACAAATCGATCAAACTCGCGTAATCGAAAGATTTACAGCGACTAATAAAGGGCATACCGGGCTCGACACTCCGCTACACCGACGCGGCGCCCGTATGCCCTTTTTCTTATGTAAAAACGAAGGCAGGGGCAGCGCCCCGAAAGATTTGTAGCAAATGGTGGAAAACCGGTCAGGAGGGGCAGCGCCCGAGACATCTTTCGGGGCGCTGCCCCTGTCCAAGTTTTTACTTTCCTTTTTAAAAAGCAGGCGGCGCCAGCCGCTAATTTGCTTTTGAATGCGCGGCATTTGTGCTTGCTTTACACCTGGGTTGCACAAAATGCGCCGATTCAATCATGCAACGCATCATCAGTTTCCTGCTGGCAGCGCTCTGGACCTCGATTTCCCTGGCACAGGTACAGCGCGCCCCGGCTTACCCGCTGCTCCTCAACGACCCCTATTTCAGCATCTGGTCTTTCAACGACACCCTCTGCGCCGACGCGACCCGGCACTGGACCGGCCGCGAACACCCGCTCGTGGGTATGTTGCGCGTCGACGGGAAAACCTACCATTTTCTGGGTCGCCCCGAGGTACCGCTCGAAACGGTCGTCCCAACCGCTTCCGAAGCGCCCTGGGCCTGCCGTTTTACCACCGTCGCGCCCAAAGGCGCCTGGTACCAGTCCGTTTTTGACGACCGCAAATGGCAGACCGGCAACTCCCTGTTCGGCACCCCCGAACAATCGCCCCAAACGCCCTGGACCACACGGGATATCTGGATCAGAAGGGCCTTCGATTTGCCGCGACTGGCGGATTTGCACAACCTCTTCCTTCGCATCCGCTACGACGACGACGTGGAAGTGTATCTCAACGGCGTCAAAATATACACTGGCGGGTGCTGTTCCGGCGCCTATTTGGCCCACGACCTTGGCTCCAGGTGGAAATCACTGGTTAAAACAAAGGGAAACCTGCTCGCCATTCATACGACCAATACAGGCGGGCTGGGCTTTGTCGACGCAGGCTTCGCGACCCGCCCTGCCGGCGTCAATACCCTGCCGGCAATTCAGGTAAGCCGCTGGATGACCGCCACGCAAACCAATTATTACCTCAAATGCGGACCAGTTGGTCTGCATGTCGATTTTTTGTCGCCCTTGTTGCCCCAGGACCTTGAATTGTGCGCCAAACCCGTGTCGTTCGTGCGGTTTTCCGTGCAATCCGAAGATGGCGTCGCGCACAAGGTGCAGCTGTACTTCGGCGTTTCGACCGATCTGGCAGTCGATGACCTGGGGCAGGAAGTCGGCGCCTCCGCCCTGCTATGGGGCAATATTTCGGCGCTACGGGCCGGTACGCGCCGGCAAGCCATTCTTGGTCGTTCGGGCGACGACGTTCGGATCGACTGGGGGCAGGTGTATGTGGCGACCAACGGCGAGGCGCGCCAGAGTGTGGGCGAAGCGACAGCCGTGTGGCCGTTTTTTGTCAATGCCGGGGTGTTGGTGGGGCCGGATACCCTGTCGGGGCGTTCTTTGTTGCTTAATACCTACGTCGATTACAGCCTTGTGGATGGCGGCAAGCCGAGGGAAACCGTGCTTGCGGTGGCTTACGACGATGGTTATTCCGTGCAGTTTTTTGGACAAAACCTGCAACCCTGGTGGAAGCAGGGCGGAAAAACGGACATCCGTAAAGTGCTCGCGGAGAGCCTGCGCGATTACCCGAAAATACTGGCCCGTTGCGACCAGTTCGACAGCCAGATGTATCAGGACGCCCTGGCGGCCGGCGGCGATTTGTACCCCGAGTTGTGTGTGCTGGCGTTCCGTCAGTCGGTTGCAGCCCACAAAATCGTTCGCGGACCTGCTGGCGAGTTGTATTTTTTCAGCAAGGAAAATTTTTCAAATGGCTCGATCGGAACAGTCGACGTAACGTATCCATCGGCCCCCCTGTACCTGTGCTACAACCCTGAATTGTTAAAAGGGATGCTCAACGGCATTTTTTACTTTGCAGAAAGTGGAAAGTGGACCAAACCATTTGCCCCGCACGACCTGGGCACCTACCCGCTCGCCAATGGCCAGACCTATCCGGGCGACATGCCCGTGGAGGAAAGCGCCAATTTGATTATCCTGAGCGCAGCCATCGTCAAGGCGGAAGGCAAGCCCGATTACGCCAGAAAACACTGGCCGACCCTGTCGCGCTGGGCAGAATACCTGGCCAAAGAAGGGCTTGACCCGGCCAACCAGTTGTGCACCGATGATTTTGCCGGCCATCTGGCGCGCAATGCCAACCTGTCGTTGAAAGCCATCGTCGCACTGGGGGCTTACGCGCAAATGGCTGACCAATTGGGCGAAACCGAAACGGCTGCCCGTTACCATACGATGTCGCGGGAATATGCCGCCCGCTGGCAGACGCTGGCCGCCGACGGCGATCATTATGCCCTTGCTTTCGGACAAAAAAATACCTGGAGCCAGAAATACAACCTGGTTTGGGACAAAGTCCTGGGGCTGCATCTTTTCCCGGCCGAGCTGTACTACAAGGAACTGGATTTTTACCTCCTTCAACAAAAAAAATACGGCCTGCCGCTCGACAGCCGCCGTACCTATTCCAAATCGGACTGGATCATCTGGACGGCCACACTGGCCGACAACCGCGAAACATTTACCCGTCTGGTCCGCCCCGTAGGCCTTTACGCCGCGGAAACGCCTGATCGGGTGCCTTTGTCCGACTGGCATGAAACGACCGACGGCAAGGCAGTGGGCTTTCGGGCTCGTTCCGTTGTCGGCGGGTATTTTATGAAAATGCTCGACTGGAAATGGAACCGCAACTAGTCCCCGTCCCGTCAGGGACGGAACGGGGTAGGCATGCCCCCCGTCCTGTCAGGGACGCAACATCGGTAGCGCTCAGGCCAGTTCGACGATCGTAACGCCGTCGCCGCCCTCGTTTTGTTCGGGGTGATAAACCTGGGCGATGTTGCCGCCGTATTCGCGGAGTTTTTGGCGCACGACCTTGCGCAGCACGCCATCGCCCTTGCCGTGCAGGATGCGGAGCGAACTGGCGTTGGAGAGCAGGGCGTTGTCGACAAATCGTTCGATCACGCGCATGGCCTCGTCCTTGCTCATGCCGCGCAGATCGAGTTTGGCGTCGAAAGCGGCGGTTTTTTGCAGATCGGTCGCGCTGATGCTGGCTGTTTGCCGGATAGGCTCGGCGGCCGGATGCAGGTCGCGGAGCAAAACCGTGACCTTTAATTCGCCCAGTTCGACGATCGCTTTTTGGCCTTTGATGCTCTCGATACGGCCCGTGGCGCCACCGGCGCGCAGCCGGACGAAATCGCCGGGCGCAAGAGGACGGGCCGCCGCCGAGGGCGCATTTTTTTCTTCCAGCCGGACCACTTCGGCATTCACGTCGTCGACCTGTCGCGCTTTTTCGACGCGATCCTGGCGGAGTTGGGCGGCTACCTGTTTGGCCTTGTCGATGTTTTTTTCCGACTGAAGTTGACGGATCAGTTTTTCAACCTCGCGGGAAGTATTGGCGCTTTGGCGCAATTCAAATTCTTTTTGTTCGAGTTTCAGGCGTTTGCGCCGCACTTCAAGATCGCTGTGCAGGCTGTCGTAGGTTTTGATCAGCCGGTCGAGCGACTGTTCTTTTTCATACAAGGCGCGCAGTTTTTCTTCGAGTTCCTGTTTTTCGCGCTGCAATTCGATGAGAATATCGTCGACGGCCGTTTCGCTGCCGGCGCGCTGGCGGGCATAGTCGATCAGTTCTTTGGGCAGCTTGTTTTTTGCCGCAATTTCGAACGCATAACTGCTTCCCGGCCTTCCCACGCGCAGTTCGTAGGTAGGGGAGAGGCTGTCTTTGTCAAAATTCATGTTGGCGTTCAGGATACCCGGATTGCGGAACGCAAACACCTTCAGATTGGAGTAGTGCGTGGTAATCACGGCAAAAACGCCTTTGCGGTGCAGGGCGCGCAGCATGGCCTCGGCAATGGCGCCACCCGGTTTGGGGTCGGTGCCGCTACCCATTTCGTCGATCAGGACGAGGGTTTGCGGGGTCGCTTTTTCGAGGAAAACGCGGGCATTCTGCAGGCGCGAGGAGTAGGTGGACAGGTCGTCGTCGAGGCTTTGCTGATCGCCGATATCGGCAAAAAACTGGCGGAAAATGCCGAATTCGCTCAATTCATGCACGGGGGCCAGCATGCCGCTCTGGACCATCATTTGCAAAAGACCCACCGATTTCATCGCTACGGACTTGCCGCCGGCATTGGGGCCGGAAAGAATCAGGATGTGGTTTTCGGCATTCAGGCGGAGGTCGAAGGAGACCGTTTTGCGGCCCAGGGCTTTGTTTTTGAGCCACAGCAGCGGGTGGTACCCTTTGCGAATACCGATCAGCGGTTTTTCCTTGAGTATCGGCATGTTGGCACGCATCGACATGGCCAGTCGGGCCTTGGCCTGGATGACGTCGTACCGCACCAGCGCGTCGAGGTAATGCTGCAGCAGCTCGCCGTAGGGGCGAAGTTGTTCGCTCAGGACGCGCAGGATGCGGAAAATTTCACGGCGTTCTTCGAGGTCGAGGTCGAAAAGGTCGTTGTTGATCTCCACGATGGCGTCGGGCTCGATGAATGCCGTGCGGCCGGTGTCGGATTCGTCGTGGATGATGCCGCGCACCTTGCGTTTGTGTTCGGCGGGCACCGCCAGTACGCGTCGGTTGTTGCGGAACGATTCGGGGGTATCGGCAAGCCAGCCTTTGGCGCGATATTCCTGGATGATCTGGCGGAAGCGGGAGTCGAGTTCGCGCAATTTTTGTTGCACTTCGCGACGGATGCGCTGCAATTCGGGGGATGCGTCGGGCCGTATGTCGCCTTTTTCATCAAAAACGGCCAGAATGGCTTTTATCAGGCCTTCGTCGAAACTCAGCGGCCGGATGATGTCGTAGAGCTTGGGGTAGATATCCTTTTTGGGGCCGCCGCTGAAATAGCGAAAAACATCCCTCATAATCAACAGGATACGAAGGATGGACTGGAATGATTCGGCCGACAGCGTGTACCCTTCGATATCGAGCATCCGCAGATCGGGGCGGATGTCGGCGTAAATGTCGAGGGGAAAGCGGTCGTTTTTTTCGAGGGTGAGTTTGAATTCCCTGGTTTCGCGGAGGCGCAGGTCAATCTCCTCAAATCGTTGCAAAGGAACCAGGGCGGCCAGTTCCTGGGCGGCCAGGGGCGTCAAAGCTTCTTTTTCGAGCAAGGCGAGCACCTTGTCGAATTCCAGTTTCTGAAAAACGTCTTTGGGTTCGAATAACATGATTTTTCCAATATCGGGACAAAATTACCGTGCTTCCAACAAATTCTTGCGCAGGAAGTTCCCGGAGTGCCTGATGGATGAAATGTCATTATTCGACATTTTTTTTCAAAATATCAGGCAACCCGATGAGTGTTAATACATTTGCATACTTGCTCGCCGATACGATGGGCAATTTTGAACCGTATCCTTCTCATATTCGCAAACTTAACCAATCTGAATTTCTCCATGAAGAAACTTGCACTTCTGTTGACCCTCGCCTTCGGCCTGACGTTGACCGCCTTTGCACAGCACAGTCGCCGTGTAATGGTGGAAGAATTCACCAACGCCTCCTGCGGCCCCTGCGCAGCCAACAACCCGGCTTTCAACTCCACGCTCGATGCCAACGCCGACTTCGTTACGCCGCTGAAATACCAGGTTTGGTGGCCGGGCTTCGACCCCATGTACAACCAGACCAAGGCTGACGTTGATCCGCGCGTTGCTTACTACGGCGTTACCGGCGTTCCCAACGGCATTGAAAACGGCGTAAACTTCGGTGTTCCCGGCGGCTACTCCGCTTCCGCTATCGAAGCCGCTTACAACAACCTCACCCCGGTGACGATGACGGTAACGCACTCGCTCTCGGCCGATTACAAATCGGTTAACGTGACGGTTGCTGTTACCTCCGACGCCGCTCTGACGGGCAACCTTACGCTCCGCGCTGCCGTTGCCGAACGCAACATCGTGTTCGCTGCTGCTCCCGGCTCCAACGGCGAGAAAGAATTCTCGCACGTGATGCGCAAAATGCTGCCGAACTCCGACGGCACGCCGACGGGCAACTTCGCTGCCGGCGAAACCAAAACCTACAACTTCACCTGGCAACTGGCCAACTTCTACAACCTGAACGAGATTGAAGTGGTTGCCTGGCTGCAGGACGACGACTCGCAGGAAGTATGGCAGTCGGAAATCTCCGTGCCGAACACGGTGATCCCCGGTGGCAACTACGCCAAAGTGAACCTCACCGCCGCTGCTTCTTACAAACTCACCTGCGACAACTTCATCACGCCGACCTTCAACCTGAAAAACGTTGGTACGGCCGCGCTGACCTCCGCTGAAATTCAGTACCGCCTCGACGACGGCGCATGGAGCAACTACTCCTGGACCGGCAACCTGAACCCGAACCTGCAGACGGCTGTTTCGCTGCCGGCTGTTACGTTCCCGACCGCGGGCACGCACAGGATCGAAATCTTCATTGCTTCGACCAACAACGGTACGCAAATCAATCAGGTTGACGCTTCCGGCGCTATCACGGTGAATACGTTCTTCGCCGCTACGACGCCGCCGGTCACCGACGATTTCGAAGGTAACTTCCCCTCCGACGGCTGGGCCCTGAAGCCCACCAGCGCGGGCGACGTATGGCAGCAGGTAGCCGATGGCTACGGCGCCTACGGCACCAGCGATGCTTCCATCGTTGCCAATTTCTACGCTATCCAGTCGGGTACGCTTGAAATGTACATGCCGAAACTCGACCTCACGAATGCCACCAGCGCTGCGCTGAACTTCGACTACTCCTATGCTTACTACGTGAGCGGCGCCGACGTGTTCAAAGATCGCCTGACCATCGAAGTGTCGACCAACTGCGGCACCAACTGGACGGCAGTGTACGACAAAGAAGGCGACGACCTGGCTACTGCCGACCCGAGCGCCAGCAGCTTTGTTCCGACGGAAAACGACTGGATCGCTGAATCCATCGACCTCAGCGCTTACGCAGGCGTGGAAATTCTCGTTCGCTTCAAAGGGGTGTCCGGCTACGGCAACAACCTCTGGATGGACAACGTGAACTTCGCTATCACCTCTGGTACGAAAGAACTGACCTCGCTTTCCAACTTCACGATCCAGCCGAACCCGACCCGTTCTACGGCCGAAGTTCGCATCTCGCTCAACCAGCCGGAAAGCCTGCAAATGCAGGTGTTCGGTATGGACGGCGCGCTGCTGGAAAGCCGCATCCTCGGCGATTTCACCTCCGGCTCGCACGTGATCGCTCTCGACGCAGCACGCTATGCTTCGGGTAGCTACCGCGTTGTGCTGCAAGGCAAAGGCGGCGTTGCCCAGACGCAATGGGTGGTGGTGAAATAATTGATTTACCTCCGTTCCTCATATCAATGAAGCGCGGCTGCCGATTCGGCGGCCGCGCTTTTTTTAGTTCAGGGTAAAAACCCGTCCTTTGCCTTCGACCGGCCAGGCGCCGGCAGTCCGTATCATGAAATTATACCTCATTGCCGGGGAGGCATCCGGCGATTTGCACGGTTCCAACCTGATAAAAGCGTTACATGAAATTCGCCCCGACGTGGAGTGCCGGGCCTGGGGCGGTGATCTGATGCAAAATGCAGGCGCGACCCTGGTTAAACATTACCGTGATCTGGCCTTTATGGGTTTTCTGGAAGTGGCTATGAATTTGCGGACCATCCTGAACAACCTTGATTTTTGCAAAAAAGATATCCTTTCCTACCGCCCCGATGCCCTGGTATTGATCGATTATCCGGGATTCAACCTGCGAATAGCCAAATGGGCCAAACAACAAGGGATTAAAGTCATTTACTACATTTCTCCACAGATATGGGCCTGGCATACTTCCCGCGTGCACGCAATCAAAAGAGACGTGGACAAGATGCTGGTCATCCTGCCTTTTGAACGGGCGTTTTATCAACAATACGGCATGGACGTCGAGTTTGTCGGGCATCCGCTGCTGGGAAACCTCACTCCCCGGCCTGACCTCACCCCCCGGCCCCCTCTCCATTGGAGAGGGGGAGGCGATAGCAACCCGGGGTCTCTCTCCCCCTCTCCATTGGAGAGGGGCCCGGGGGGTGAGGTCAGGCCGGGGGGCGAGGTTCTCGTCGCCTTGCTTCCAGGCAGTCGCCGGCAGGAAGTGTCCCGAATTTTGCCCAGAATGCTGGAAGTGACGCAGGATTTTCCAGAGGCGGAATTCGTAGTGGCCGGCACCGGCACACTTCCCGACGCTTTTTATCAAAAGTTTCTTCAAGATTACCCGGATGTCAGACTGGTAAAGGGGGAAACCTATGAGCTCTTGCATCGGGCCGACGCCGCGCTGGTCAAATCCGGCACTTCTACGCTTGAAACGGCTTTGATCGGCACGCCCCAGGTCGTTTGCTACGCGGGCAATCCCTTGTCGTACGCAATTGCGCGCAGGGTGGTGCAGGTGCCGTACATTTCGCTGGTCAATCTCGTGCTCGATCGTTTGCTGGTTCGCGAATTGATCCAGCATGAGTTGAATCGTTCCAATTTGCGCGAATCGCTGGCCGCGATACTGGACCCAGAAAAAGCCGCTGAAATTCGCGCCGGATATGCCGAACTTCGCGCCAAACTGGGCGAGGGCGGGGCATCGAGACGGGCGGCAGAAGCCATCTTTTCTTTTTTGTCACCGACTGATCGACCTGTTTTTTCCTAAGATTAACCTCTTGTATTCAGCATGTTTCAATTACGAGGTCAACTATCCCGAACACAAAGTATCGTTTACGGCGTCATTGGCGGCGCACTGCTGATTGCTTTGTGGTGGTTGCTGGCTGAATGGCTGGCCGTTCCCGCTCTCGACTACCGTGCGCCGGCGCTCGACGATCCTGCTTTGCAGGGCCCAAACCGCGACTCGCTGTTGCGCGCCGACAGCATCAATTTTGCCCAGGCAAAAACAGTAGGCAAAATTTATAAAATCCTGCCCACACCCTTGCAGGTCGTAAACGCTTACCCCAAACTCGCGGCCGACGACAAACTGGCCGAGCATACCTTTCACTCGCTCTGGCTCAACTTTAAAGGGTATTTCTGGGCAATCCTGTTTTCTGTGCTGATCGGTTGCTCCATTGGTTTTATCCCTTTGTTCAACGGACTTTTTTCCAAACCCATCGACGCCCTTCGATACCTGCCCATTTCGGCCCTGACGGGTTTGTTCATGCTTTGGTTTGGCCTCGGCGATGGCATGAAGGTCGCTTTTCTGGCGTTTGGCATCCTGGTGTACATGATCCCCGTGGTGGTGCAGCGCATCAGGGAGGTGGAGGATGTGCATATTCAAACCGCCTACACGCTGGGCGCCGGCAACTGGCAATCGCTGAGAACCGTGTTTTTTCCCTCTGTTTTTTCAAAATTCATGGAAGACCTGCGGGTGCTGACCGCCATTTCCTGGACCTACATCATTATCGCAGAAATTCTGAACAACACGGGCGGTCTGGGTTCCCTGCTTTACTGGCTGGCCCGCCGCGATAAAACCGACAAGGTTTTCGCGGTGCTGCTGCTGGTCATTCTCATCGGCATTCTGCAGGACCGGCTCTTTGTTTACCTCGACAAAAGGCTCTTCCCGCACAAATACTACAAAACCAAGGCCGATGGCTTGAAGGAAGTGCAACTTGGTATCTGGATCATTCTGGGCGTTTTTGCCCTGACGATCGTTCTGCCGCTGCTGACCAGTCTGGAAGGCGAACTGCTGTTGCAAGGCGCCGGCCTCGTTTCCCTGGCGGCAGTGGGCCTGATTTTGATGGGAGAAATGAAACTGATGAAAAACTTGCAGTCCAACTAACCCTTACCGAAACCTTTCTGTTTTGCCGTTATGCTTGCAGTAAAAGATACTCCGCTTCCCAATATCATCGAATTCCGCAACGTCAGTCAGACGTATGACACCGGCAAATCGATGATTTTGAAAGACGTTAATTTCCTGATCGAGGACAAACCCGGTCAGGGGCAATTCGTCATCATCCTCGGCGCCTCGGGCTGCGGGAAAAGCACCTTGTTGCGCTACGTCGCTGGTTTGCAAAAACCTACTTCCGGCGAAGTGCTGCTGCGCGACAAGCCTGTCGAGCAATCGGGAATCCGGGCCGGCATGGTTTTTCAGCAGTACTCGTCGCTGCCCTGGCTCACGGTACTTGAAAACGTCGAACTGGGGCTCGATTATCAGGGTATGGAAGAAAAAGCGCGCCGCCTGAAAGCCCAGGAAATGCTCGAACTGGTTGGCCTGGGCGGCCATGAGAACAAATACGCCGTTTATCCGACGCTTTCGGGTGGCCAGTTGCAACGCGTCGCGATTGCCCGCAGCCTCATCGCGAACCCCGAAATTCTGCTCATGGACGAGCCGTTTGGCGCCCTCGACATCAATACCCGCCTTCAAATGCAGGACATGCTGGAAGACGTATGGCTCAAATTCCAGCCGACAATCGTTTTCGTGACGCACGACATCGAGGAAGCGGTGTACCTGGGCGACGATATTTACATCATGGCTGCCAACCCGGGACGTTTTGTGCACCACGTGGTCGTCGATCTGCCCTTCAACCGCGACCTTGAAGTCAAACACAGTGCGCATTTCAACGAACTGGTAAGGCAGGTAGAAGACAAAATGATCCAGGTGTCGGCCATGTGAGGAGGCTTCGAAATGCTAGGGCGAATGAACAATTGACATCCATTTGACCTTAATTGTCGGCCCTGCAACCAAAGAGCCCCCCGGAACGTCTTAATTTTGCGCAAAATTTGATTAAACATGAAAAAATCACACATCATAGCCATCATCGTAGTTGCCGTCGGCATCGGTATTCTCATCTCGGCAAGCCGCGACGTGACCACGTACGCCAACTTCGCACAGGCCCGTCAAAGCGGCGACCGTGTCAAACTGGTCGGCCAGCTGGCCAAAGACCGCCCGGTGGAGTACAACCCCGAAAAAGACCCCAATTATTTGTCTTTTTACGTGCAGGATGATGCCGGTGAAATTCGGCAGATCGTACTGCATGCAGGCAAACCCCAGGACTTCGAACGCTCGGAGCAGATCGTTCTGACCGGCGAAATGAAAGGTGATGTGTTCGAGGCCTCGGATATGTTGCTCAAGTGTCCGTCCAAGTACAAGGACCAGGAAGTGTATGTTCGGGAGAAAAAATCCTGATTTGTCCATTGAAGGATAAGTCCATGAAAATGAAATAGTTATGGAGTATATAGGTGAACACCTTTTGCCCGGGCAGCTGGGACATTTTTTTGCAATTCTGTCGTTTGTAGCGGCTTTGTTATCATTTGTGTCCTATTTCCTGGCTACCCAGGCGAGGCCGGAAACCGAATATCCGATCATGGTCGACAGCTGGCGCCCGAATTGGGTGACAGTGGTGGTCTTGACGGCGATCTCGGGTGTTTTTCTCTTGTCGGCAGCAGTGATGGCCGCGCACCCCGGCACTGCACTCAACAGCCCTTTCATCGACAAAATCCTGACCGGCAGCACACAACCCGTGTTTCAGGGAGAGTTTTTTCATAAAAAATACACGGCAGGAGCGATCGCCGGCTTTATTAGTCTGGCGGTGTTTACGGTCGCATTTTTCAAACTGATTTCCAGCCCGGTGATGTATTTGCTGGATGGATTTCGGCTGAAAAACGCCAGTCAGGACGGCTGGCGAACCCTGGGCCGGTTTTCGTTTCTCGTACACGGCCTTGCCACGCTGGCCATTATCGGCACCCTGTTTTTTATCCTGGTTAAAAAGTACTACGAGTATCAGTACGCCTGGTCCAACGTGTCGGACGACCTGCCGTTTCGCTATACTTTTTCCGCTTTCTGGAAGGAACAACAGGGTAGTTTTCTGCTCTGGAGTTTTTGGCACGTCGTGCTGGCACTGATTGTAGTGGTGCGTGCTGGGCGTTGGGAAATGCCGGTGATGAGCATCATGATGCTGGCCGAAGCCGTGATTGCCTCCATGATCCTGGGGGTCTATTTCGGCGATTTTCGCTTTGGCGCCAGTCCCTTCGATTTGCTGCGGGAGACGATGAACGCCCCTATTTTTCAGCAAAAGAATTACCTCAGCCAGATACAGGGCAACGGCCTGAACCCGCTGCTCCAAAATTACTGGATGACGATACACCCGCCCACCTTGTTCCTGGGCTTCGCTTCCACAATTCTGCCCTTCAGTTATGCCCTTTCCGGGCTTTGGCTGCGCTCGCACAAGGACTGGCTGCGTCCGGCCCTGCGCTGGTCGTTGTTTTCCGGCGCGATCCTGGGGCTTGGCATCCTGATGGGTGGCGCCTGGGCTTACGAGGCGCTCTCTTTTGGCGGCTACTGGGCCTGGGACCCCGTTGAAAATACTTCGCTGGTGCCGTGGATCACCCTGGTAGCAGGCCTTCACTGCAACCTGGTGGCACGCTCTACCGGCCACTCCATTCGCGCTGCGTACGGTTTTTACCTGGCAACTTTTATCCTCGTACTCTACTCGACCTACCTCACCCGAAGCGGCGTACTGGGCGACTCGTCGGTTCACGCTTTTACGGAGATGGGGCTAAGCGTGCAACTCGTTGGTTTTGGTTTGCTGTTCACCCTGGCAGGTTTTATCCCGTGGACGGCCCGCTGGGCCACTGTGCCCCAGATTACGGAGCAAAAAACAGTGAAGCGCAGCAATGGAGAAGAAACAAGCATTGAAGTGCCTGCCGAAGAAGCCGGCGGCTCACGCGAGTTTTGGATGTTCGTCGGCGCGCTGGTGTTGTTGTTCTCCGCTATTTTGATCACTCTGGCAACCTCGCTGCCGGTTTGGAACAAAATTATCCAGTCGTTCTGGCCCGATTACCTCGGCGCTGCGCTGGGCGATCAGGTGTCGCACCACAACCGCTACCAACTCTGGATCGCGGTTTTTATCGGCTTGCTGACGGGTATTGCCCAATGGCTGCGCTACGGGGAGCGCAACTGGAAAGGCTGGACGCGAAAATTTACCTTCCACATCGGCGTAGCCGTGGTGGGGGCGGGTTTGCTCACGGCGCTCAACCTGAGCTGGATTGAGGCCCACGCCTGGCAATTTTACATTCTGCTTTTCTCCGCCATGTTTGCCTTCGTTGCCAATGCCGACTATATCGTGGCTGTCATAAAGGGCAACCTCAAACTGGCCGGTTCGGCAATTTCGCACCTCGGTTTCGGTATTTTGATCCTGGGCGTGCTCGGCACCGGGCTGAACAAACGCTGGATTTCCTCCAATACTTTTGCCATGGACGGCCTGATTGAAGGCGCCAGCAACGACGATTTGAAAAAGAATGTGTTGCTGCTGAAAGAAGCGCCGATGCCGATTCGGGATCGCTTCGAAGCAACCTACCTCTCTGATACCATCGAGCGGCAAATCCGCACTTTTACGGTCAAAATTCGCCGCCTGGACGAGCAGGGTAACCCTCGCCCCGATTCTTTCGTGGTGCATCCCAACGTGATGTACGACAGGCAGTTCAGTAAAATTGTCGCCCAGAATCCTTCGACCCAGCATTATCTCACGCACGATATTTTTACACTGGTGGCTGCCTTGCCGCGCGGCGAAACCGACCCGGAATTTGCCAAAGCGCAGGAAGACAGTCTTAAATACAAGTCGTACGAAGCCGCGGTTGGCGATACGATCCGCACGGACGAGCATATCGTAGTGGTGAGCGGACTGACCAAACGGCCTTCTCATCCCGAATATCACCCCGAACCTGATGATTTGGCTTTCGGTGTAAACTTGAATATTTTTGAAAAAGACGGTACCAAACGGGACTCTGCCCAGCCGGTAATTTATATCCGTCCGGGCGAAGGCGGTTTCGGCCTTTCCGCCACACTGAATAATTTGCAGATGAAAATCCGCCTGAACGAAACGGCGATGGAGAAGATTCTGCGCACGGAGGAGAGCCTAAAATACCAGCCGGTCAAATTCAAGGTCGGTGAAACGCAAACCGTGCTGGGTTATAAAATTCGTTTTGCAAATCCGGAAAAGGACATCAATCACCCGAACTACCATGCGCAGCCGGGCGATATTGCCGTGGCTGCACGACTGGAAATCACAGCCCCCGACGGCCGAACGGCAGAAGCGCATCCGGTGTACCTGATCCGCGGCAACCAGCCGTTCAGCATGAAAGACGAGTTGCCGCAGTTCGGGCTGCACCTGGGTTTCTCCGCTATCGATCCGAATGCCGGCGTGTTTACGATTGGTGTGGCCCAGTCGAGCAAAGACCAGCGAACCATTCCGCTCGATATTGCGGAAAACGTTACCCGTTCGGATTATATCGTTCTGGAAGCCATTATTTTCCCTGGAATCAACTTTGTTTGGGCAGGTTCCCTGCTGATGCTGCTGGGCCTCGCCGTGAGCCTGTGGCGGCGTTTTTCCAACCGATAAAATAAAATTCAGCGCGGAAGACGTGTAAATTATGCGTCTTCCGCCCTCATCCGCATACCAGTCGAAGCAAGGCATCGTTTGCACAATTGCCGGGCGCTTATCTGCTCGGCACGATTTTTTCGTTCCAGGTTACCAAACGCGCAACCATGGGTTACTCGACCGGTTACATCTCCTTTTCCCGGCCATTGACGCTGGCATTGATCTGCTGGATCATGCCCCTGGTTTTGTTGCAGGCGCAATATCCGGTAAAGTGGGACCGAACGATCGGTGGTGAAAACTACGAGGAACTGAACGGTTTGCGGGTGCTCGACGACGGCGTCATCATAGGCGGCTCCTCCCGTTCCAACCTCACTTTCGGCGACCCGGCCGATCCTTCCTGGAATATTCTGGTGTTTAAACTCGATTTATCGGGCAACCTGCTCTGGCTGCACACCTACGGCGGCGCTCAGGACGAACGGCTCTGGATGCTGATCCAAACTGCCGACGGCGGTTTTTTGTGTGGCGGATATTCCTACTCGGACGTCAGCGGGGATAAAACAGAACCGTCAAGAGGCGATATGGATGTGTGGATCATCCGGCTGGATGCAAGCGGCAATCTCTTGTGGGACAAGACTTTCGGCGGGAGCGGCCGCGATGAACTTTTCTCCGCGCTGGAGATGCCCGACGGCGGCTTTTTACTCGGCTGCCATTCCAATTCAGGAATCAGCGGCGACAAAAGCGAGGCTTCCAGGGGCGGGCAGGATTTCTGGCTGATCCGCACGAATGCACAGGGCGGTCTGGTTTGGGAAAAAACCATAGGGGGCGACAACTACGATCAGGTACAGGACCTGGCCTGGGCTGCCGATGGCATGGTTTATATCTCAGGAGGCACGTTTTCCACGCCCGGCTCGGGCGAAATAGCCGTGGACTCCGCTCGCGGCGGGCTCGATTTCTGGCTGGCCAAGTTCGATCCTTTCAACAAACAACTGATCTGGAACCACCGTTACGGCGGCGACGGCGAGGATTTTCCCTACGCTATGTGCCTTAGTCGCGACGGAAAGATATACCTGGGCGGGCGCTCGGCCTCGCAGCCCTCCCAGCCAACGGTGTTTAACAACGGAAAAAACAGCGCGTTTTGGGGCGGGCACAGCGATTTCTGGCTTTTGCAACTTGACCCGAACGGGCAAAAGATCAACGACTGGAGTTTTGGCGGAAGCGGCCTCGACGACTTGTATTTTATTCAGGAAAACAAAAGGTCCGACCTTGTGCTGGGCGGCGTTAGCGATTCGGGCCCCTCGGGCAATAAAACCTCCCCGGGGCACGGCGGATTCGATTTCTGGCTGCTCACATTCAACCCCGCTGCCGGCGCCATAAAAGCGCAACAAACCTTTGGCGGCAGCGGCAATGATGCCCCGACCCAGATTGGCATTTTTGCCGACGGCGCCCTGGTATTTGGCGGGCACTCCGACTCTCCTGCCGACTTTGAAAAATCCGAACCGAGTGCCGGCGTGAACGACTTTTGGGTCGTCGCGACTGATTGCGAAACCAGTGTGGATATCGTGGAGAATGAACCACAATTGCCCTGTGCAGGCTTGCCGCTAACGCTAAGCGCACAAACGGAGGGCTGCGATTCCTGCTTTTTTCTCTGGAGCGACGGCACTACCCTGATGGAAACGGAAGTGCCCGTTGGGGCCAACGAATGGTATTCCGTCATGGTGATCGATGCCTGGGGTTGTATGGCTGCCGATTCGATCTGGGTGCAAACCATCCTGCCTCTTCAGTTCAATCTGGGGCCTTCTGATACACTTTTGATGGCCGGGGCTACGCTCATGTTGGGGCAGGGCAATCCGAACTGGCACTATCAATGGAGTACAGGAAGTATGGCGCCGGTCATCGCGGTGCAAAACGCGGGCGTGTACGCGGTCACTGTTACCGATCCGGAAACAGGCTGCACCGCCAGCGATTCGATCAATATCCAATACCTGGAAAATCACGCGGTGTGGGTCCCCAATGTATTTACGCCCAACGATGATGGCTTGCACGACGTGGTGGGCATATTTACGAGCGAATCGGTGCGTATCGTGGTGACGTTTCAGATTTATGACCGCTGGGGCGAACTGTGTTACAGGCGGGATAATTTTTTGCCCCAACACCCTGAATACGAGGGTTGGGACGGCTACTTTAGAGGCAAACTGATGAAACCCGACGTGTTTACCTGGGTTGCCATCGTGGAGTTTGTCGGCGGTACGCAGGAATTTCACAAGGGATCCATCACAATCGTTCGCTAGCGCTAAAATTCGGGCTGAAGGCATATTCTTATTTTTTGCCTTGGCGGTTTTAACTTTTGCGTACTTTTCGCCCGAAAATCAGACAAAATGTACTTGGGACTTTTAATCTGACCTTTAATCACCAGTTCAACCATATGCGCATACAATTCAGCCTTTCGTGTCAGAAGGGCACTATTATTCCAATTAACTACCAGTCCGAAATCTCGAACTGGATCTTTACAGTGCTCTCCAAAGCTGGCGCCGAACTGTCCAGCTGGGTGCAGCAACGGGGATTTGATTTGAGCTCCCGTAACTTCAAGCTATTCACGTTCAGTCCGTTGGCCATATACCCGTATGAAATGGACCAGGTGAAGCAGGAGTTCAAACTGCTGGGCAACCAGGTAAAACTCAGTATTGCAATTTATATCGACCCTGCGTTTGAACAGCAGGTAGTCCATCTGTTCCGTCAGGTACCTTTGCAACTAGGTACGCTCGACGGCAGGCCCGCGCAATTTGAGGTCAAGCACTGGCAAATTATGCCCCGCCCCAACTTTAAGGACAGTATGCAGTTCAAGGCCGTATCGCCGATTTCGGTCACCACGGTGGAAGAAGGCAAAGTGGCCAACCTGTATTTGTTGCCCGATGCCGAGAACTACGACGTCAGCTTTTTTCATCATGTAGTCCGTCGTTTCAAAGCCGCGTACCAGTACAAATCGCTGGTCAACCTGAAATTGCTCGATCCTTCTTTCCCAATGGAGTTTCGGTTGTTGGGCCAGGCCAAATCGCGCCTGATCCACTTGAAACCCAACCCTGATGGCGTCAGCCAATTGCGCGGTTTTGTGTACGAATTTGAGGTGAAATTGCCGCCACCGCTGGTTGAATTCTGTTATTATGCCGGCTTCGGAGAATACCCGCACCTGGGTTTCGGTTTTGTGGAAATGAAATAATGCGGGACTTTTCCGCTTTTTCAAACAAAAGTTAAACTTGCCAAGATGCCCCTTCGCCCGATTCAACTCCATTTTTTTTCCGCAGGCGTAGGCCTGATGTTGCTGGTCGCCGCCTGCAATACGGACGCGGTTATTCAAACGGAATACCTGCTCGGACGTTGGGAATTGCGCAAGGCCCTGCGCAATCAAAAACAAACCGGCAATCTGGACGGGACCTATTTTTCCTTCAAGGAAAATGGCACGGTGGAAACCAACCTGACCGGGATGGACGAAACTTCCGATTTCGAACTCAAAAAGAAAGAGATCCTTCAAAAAAGCGCACAACCGCTTGTCTATCAGGTCAAATCTTTCAGCGATTCCGCACTGGTTCTGGTCACCACCATGCGTGGTATCGAATTTGAACTGGAACTGGTACGAGCACCCGAACCTGCACCTGTTCAGGAAGAGCAGATGTCGCCGGATTCGATTATGGAGCTTGAAATGGACACGGTTGAAAACAATTGATTGCCGTCAGAAAGGCCAAGGCAACATGTTTTCACAAATTCTCGCTTACACTTTTTCGATCACAAGGGCATAACCCTGCCCGACGCCGATGCACATGGTGCAAAGCGCGTAGCGTCCGCCGCTCCGTTGCAACTGCCGGGCTGCCGCCAGTAAAATGCGCGCACCCGACATGCCCAGCGGATGCCCCAGGGCAATGGCGCCGCCATTGGGATTGATTCGCGGGTCCTGGTCGTCGAGCCCCAACCTGCGGGTGCAGGCAAGGACCTGCGCGGCAAAAGCCTCGTTGATTTCGATCAAATCAAGGTCGGCGAGCGTCAAACCGGCTTTTTCGAGCGCTTTTTGCGAGGCTTTTACAGGGCCTATTCCCATAATTCGCGGCTCGACACCTGCCACGGCAGAACTGACGAGGCGGGCAACAGGCCGCAAGCCGTGCTGTTTGATGCCTTGTTCGGAAGCGATCAGCAAAGCGGCTGCGCCGTCGTTGAGGCCCGACGAATTGCCGGCCGTTACACTTCCTTCCTTGTTGAATGCGGGCTTGAGTTTACCCAGCACCTCGATGCTGGTGTTGGGTTTGATGAACTCATCGGCAGAAAACATCAGCGGCTCGCCTTTGGATTGTGGAACCGCGACTGGAATGATCTCCTCGGCGAGCCGGCCGGCCTCTCGTGCAGCCGCGGCTTTTTGCTGGCTTCTGAACGCGTAGAGGTCCTGATCTTCCCTCGAAATATGGTCCAGCACCGCGAGATTTTCAGCCGTTTGCCCCATTGCATCGATGCCGTACATGGCCTGCATGCGGGGATTGACAAATCGCCAGCCAAAACTCGAGTCGTACAACTGCGCGTCGGTGCCAAATGGTTTGGACGATTTGCTCATTACGTAAGGCCCCCGCGTCATGTTTTCCACACCACCGGCAATAAAAAGGTCGCCATCCCCGCAGGCAATGGCCCTTTTGGCGTGAACGGCGGCCGCCAGGCCGCTGGCACAAAGCCGGTTGACTGTTTCGCCTGGCACGCTGACGGGCATACCGGCCAGCAGCAGGGCCATTCGCGCCACGTTACGGTTGTCTTCGCCGGCCTGGTTGGCGCAGCCCAGTATCACATCATCGATGGCGGAGGGATCGAGGCCAGGGTGCCGGGCCAGAAGCGCCTGAATGACGTGCGCGGCAAGGTCGTCGGTGCGGACCGTGGAGAGGGTGCCGCCAAAATTACCGATAGGGGTACGGATGCCGTCGATCAGGTAAGCAGTTTGCAAAGTGGTGGTCATGACAAGGTACGGATGGTCAGGAGCCTGCAAAGGTAAGAGGCCGCCGCTCAGGCCGCGTGCATCGGCAGGAAGGAATTTGGAAGAAAAAAAGTACTTGCCGTATGCAACCTGTCCGGCATATGAGCGTTTAAGCCTTATTATTTACCGGCCCATGCATTTCAATCTCGGCACTTGTACTTGTTGTTGTCCCGTTCCAGTGGAAAGGGTATGCAACTTATATCGTCCGTACAGACGCTGAGTTGGCCGAATTGGTATTTCACACCGAGCCCTTTCCCGATAACAATCGAGAAAGGGCTTTTTTATTTCCAGCACCTTATGTCCGCTATTGATCCAACACTCGCCACCTTTTTTCAACAACTGGACCACGAACGCGATCGGCTTTCGGTCAAAATTCCGCCCAAGCGCGATTCGCAACAACTCGCCGACGGTTTGTTCGAATTGCTGTTCCCCATTCACGAAGCCGCGCACTACCCGGCGGAAGTGCGCTACGGCCGTCTGAAAACAGACCTTGAACGGCTGTTGACAGAACTCCTCGACGAGGCCCCGGGAAAGCAGGCCGCTCCCTTGTGTGAACAGTTTTTTAAACAATTGCCCCAAATACACGCGGCCCTCCTGGACGACGCAGGAGCCATCCTGCGTTTCGACCCGGCAGCAACCTGTATCGAAGAGGTCATTGCCACGTATCCGGGCTTTTACGCCATCGCCAACTACCGGATTGCCAATCTTTTACATCGTTTGGGTGTCCCGCTTTTGCCTCGAATTTTTTCCGAATACGTACACGGGAAAACGGGCATCGACATTCACCCGGCCGCAACCATCGGCAGTTCGTTTTTTATCGATCACGGCACCGGGGTGGTGATCGGCGCAACGGCCGTCATCGGCAACAACGTAAAAATCTATCAGGGCGTCACCCTGGGCGCCTTGCAGGTGGATAAGTCGCTGGCCAACGTCAAACGGCACCCGACCATCGAAGACAATTGCGTGTTGTACGCCAACTGCACCATTCTGGGGGGCCGAACGACCGTCGGGCACGACACGGTGGTGGGCGGCAACGCCTGGCTCACCGAATCAGTGCCGCCCTTTTCGATCGTCGTTCATCAATCACAGGTGAAAGTGCGCACCCGCGCGTTCGACGAGCCGATCAATTTCGTGATTTAAATCAATACAGGCCTCTCCCGGGTCAATAAAATGACCTTATAAATTATTCAAAATCAACTTTTTATTAAAAAATATCAACCAACTGTTCCCGCATGAAAGCGAATAACATTCTTGACACCATTGGTCAAACCCCTCACGTAAAAATCAACCGCCTGTTTGGTGGCGCGCACGAAATCTGGATCAAACTGGAACGGGCCAACCCGGGCGGAAGCATCAAGGACCGCATTGCTTTGTCGATGATCGAGGAAGCCGAACGCACGGGCGCTTTGCGCCCCGGCTCGGTCATTATTGAGCCCACGAGTGGAAACACGGGTATCGGGCTCGCGATGGTTGCCGCGGTAAAAGGCTATTCCCTGATCCTCGTCATGCCGGAAAGTATGTCGATCGAACGCCGACGGCTGATGGCGGCTTACGGGGCGCAATTCGACCTGACACCGCGTGAAAAGGGCATGAAAGGCGCCATCGAGCGCGCTACGCAACTGGTCGCCGAAACTCCCAATGCCTGGATGCCACAACAATTTGAAAATCAGGCTAATATTGCTGTTCACCGAAGAACGACCGCTCTTGAAATCCTGGCGGATTTTCCGGAAGGTATCGACTACCTGATCACCGGCGTTGGCACCGGCGGACACATCACCGCGGTAGGGGAGGTGTTGAAGGAAAAATTTCCGTCGCTGAAAGTTTTCGCGGTAGAACCCGAATTGAGCCCTGTTATTTCGGGCGGAAGCCCGGCTCCGCACCCCATTCAGGGGATCGGCGCCGGCTTTATCCCTGCCAACCTGCACACCGACGTGCTCGACGGCGTGATTCGAATCAGTCGGGACGCGGCATTCGAATTTGCCAAACGGGCGGCCAGGGAGGAAGGCATTTTCGGCGGCATTTCCTCGGGCGCTACCCTGGCAGCCATCGCGCAAAAGTTGCCCGAGATCTCCGAGGGCGCCCGTATTCTCGGATTCAATTATGACACCGGCGAACGCTACCTCTCTATTGAGGACTTGTATTGAGGAAAAAGAAAAGGGGATGATTGACAGGGCGGCTTTCCAAATAACTGATTGTCAGTAGTATTGGTGGAAAGACTCAGGCCTGTGGATCATCCCCTTTTTGCTCAGTTGGCTGCTTTATACTGCTCCCAGGTGGTCTTGTCGTAGTGTTCTTCTGCCGAAAAACGAAGTTCTTTCATCAGGTCCGTCGGCTCCTTGAAGCCTGCCGAGATCATGATGCGCTCGTATTTTTCATTGAGGTACACGACGGTCGGGTACTGCATTTGGCCGTCTAGCAGGGAGTAAGCAAGCGTGTGTACCCCGCGGCCGTTGCCGGTATCGACGTATTTGAAGGTTTCTCCGTTGAACTGGATGTCGGCCTTTTGTTCCGCATTGAGTTTGACCGGATAAAAATACTGGTTGATGTAGGCGACAACTTTCGGATCGGCGAAAGTCGTTTTATCCATGCGTTTGCACCAGCCGCACCAGTCGGTGTACACATCGACCATCAGTTTTTTAGGCTTGGTTTTGTTCAGTTCGATGGCTTCTTCCCAGGTGTACCATTTAAGTTCCGGGTCGATTTTTTGCGTCGATGGCAGTACAAAAGCCGTAAGCCCGCTGAGGCCTGCCAGTGCGATCACCAGGAGAAAAGTTTTTTTCATGATAAAAAGGATGTGATAATGGAATGAAAGCGTGCAAAAATAGGCGCTTGCATCAGCCCGCAGCGTTAACAATACGTCAAAGTCCGGCCAAGTCGCCACATTTGTTCCGCTCAAATGACTTGACTCATGGCATTTCTGATGTTTTATGTGACGCATCCCGACGAAGCCTGTGCCCGTCGCATTGCCGAAAGTTTGCTCGACGAAAAACTGGCGGCCTGCGCCAATATTTTCCCCGTTACCAGCGCGTACTGGTGGCAAGAATCGGTGCAAAACGATCAGGAATGGGTATCGATTTTAAAAACACGCCCTGACCTGGAACAGGCGCTGGAGCAGGCGGTGACGGCTTTGCATCCCTACGAAGTGCCTTGCATCCTGCGTTTCGAAGTGCGTGCGAACGCTGCGTACGAGCAATGGATTCGCGACAGCACGAACCCCAGCTGAACGCTCAGGCGGATTCCTGACGAGCGTAAGGAATGGCATCCTGTCCGCAGAATTCGCCAGCCTGGTATTTGTAATAGGCCGTAATGCCGATCATGCCCGCATTGTCGGTACAAAATTCAAACCGCGGGACGTACGTGTTCCAGCCTTCTTTTTTCCCCAATTCTTCCAGCGCGGCGCGCAAGCCGGAATTGGCGCTTACGCCGCCTGCAATGGCTATGTTGCGAATGCCGTGCGAACGGGCCGCCTTGCGCAGTTTTTTCAGCAGGATGGTGATAATGGCGTTTTGGACGGAAGCGCAAATGTCGGCCAGGTTTTCTTCGATAAAAGCCGGATTGGCCGCCGTTTTTTCTCTTAAAAAATAAAGAATCGACGTTTTCAAGCCACTGAAACTGAAATCCAGTCCGGCAATAGCGGGTTCGGGAAAGGGAAAAACCGGCTGACCTTGGCGGGCCAGTTTGTCGATCAGGGGCCCTGCCGGGTAACCCAGTCCGAGCAATTTGCCGGTTTTGTCGAAGGCTTCACCCGCCGCATCGTCGAGGGTTTTTCCGATGACTTCCATGTCGAGGAAATCGCGCACCAGCACGATTTGCGTATGACCGCCGCTGACGGTGAGGCAGAGAAAGGGGAAGGCCGGGCGGGGTTCTTCTGCAAAATGCGCCAGAACGTGCGCCTGCATGTGATTGACCTCGATCAGCGGCAACTGGCGGCTCAGCGCAAAGGCTTTGGCAAAAGAAGTGCCGACCAGCAGCGAGCCCAGGAGTCCGGGGCCGCGCGTGAAGGCTACGGCCGAAATTTCGTCCACCCCGACCCCGGCTTTTTTCAGCGCCATATCGACGACCGGGACGATATTGGATTGATGCGCCCGGGAGGCTACTTCGGGCACCACGCCGCCGTAAAGACGGTGCGCTTCCTGTCCGGCCACGCAATTGGACAAAACCTGGCCATCGCGCACCACGGCAGCGGAAGTATCATCGCAGGAAGATTCAATCGCTAAAATTGTAACATTCATAATCAATTGACCGGCAGATAAAAATGATCAATTTTGCCTGCATGTCCGCCACAAATTTACGAGATTTGCCGGCTGTTTTTACCGGCTGGCCGGTCTAATCGATTGGAATTGGCACGATTCTTTGTAAAGACAGAAAGCCGATATACGCGGCATCTGAACTTTCATGTTTTTAACCTCCTGACATCCCATGTTTTCAAGCAGTACGAAAGACAAAAAACCGGCAAGCCCGGCGCTTGCCTCCGTTCCCGGAAATGATAAAGACGCCACCACGGTAATTGCCAAAGGAACCGTTTTGGAAGGCAAGTTTGCCTGTTCCGAGAATGTTCGCCTCGACGGGGCCATTCACGGCGAAGTAAAAGTGGACAAGCGCCTCGTGATGGGCGATACGAGCTACATTCAGGGCAATATCATAGCCCGCGATGCCGCCATCAAGGGCCGAATCAAAGGCGACCTGGTCGTAAATGGCGCGCTGCACCTTATGGAAACGGCCGTTATCGAAGGCAATATTTCCGCCCGCACCATGGTTGTTGACGAGGGCGCCCGCTACAATGGCACCTGCAAAATCGGAGATTCGGCGGTTGCCGCCAAAAACTAGGGCATTTTTGACGCGAAAACCCGTCCGGTTGCTTAGGTTTGCCGGCCCGGTTGACGCCATGGATAAACGCATATTTGATTTTACGGATAGCCGTCTGCTTGCTGGCGCCGCAGCGTTGTACGAACTCAACGTCGTGGCAGGCACAGACGGCTTTTCGTTTTTGGCTGCCGATCCTACGGGAGCTGTGCTGACGCTGAAGGCCTGGCATTTCGACAATTACGACGGCGATTTTGAGCCGGCCGACACCGATTTGCGGGCCATTCTCGCCAGCGAACCGGTTTTGCAATCCACATTCAGCCGCGTGCGTTGTGCGGTTTTCAACCGTCAGGCGACGCTGGTGCCAAGGCGCTTGTTCAGCCCGGACGCGCTGAGTTCGTATTTTCAGTTGCTCCTGCCGCAGGGCGATTTTGAATACGGCTACGAAGCCTTGCCCAATCTCGATTGTTACCTGGTGTATGCACTCGACAAAAGGGTAGGGGACCTGCTGCTGAAATATCTGCCCGCGCAAAATATCACCCACCTGGCCAGTCCCGTTTTGCAAAAAGCGCTCGACGTGGTGACCATCGACGCGACCGGCCTTTTGGTCAACTTACGCAACGAAGTGGCGCAGGTCATGGCTTTCGAACGCGGCAACTTGTTGTTTTACAATGCTTTCAGTTTTGACAATGCCAGCGATCTGCTCTACTTTGTCTTGCTGGCCTACGACCAGTGCCGGTTGAGTCCCGATCGTATTCCCTTGTGGCTGGCCGGAGAAGCGCTGCCCGATTCGGAGATTTACAAGCAGTTGTATCGTTATATCCGGCATGTCCGTTTCGTGGCGCCACCGGGCAATTATCATTGGCCGACAGAAGCGCCGCAGGTGCCCGATCACATGTTTTTCGACCTGTTTTGCCTGAAATCCTGAACATCAAGCATTTGTTCCCATGCGAATTATTGGAGGTAAATTTAAAGGCCGACGGTTTACGCCGCCTGCCGACAAGTGGCCGACCCGGCCGACGACCGATTTTGCCAAAGAGGCTTTGTTCAATATCCTGAACAACCTGCTTGATTTCGAGTCTGTGCGCTTTCTCGACCTGTTCGGCGGCACGGGCAATCACAGCTACGAATTCATTTCAAGGGGTTGCACCGACGTGACTTACGTGGACAAATTCCCCGCCTGCGTACAGTTTGTGCAAAAAACAGCTACCCAGTTGGGTATTCAAAACGAGCTGCGCGTGCTGCAAATGGATGTGTTCAGGTTTATCGAAAATGCCAACAGTCAGTGGGACTACATTTTCGCAGGGCCGCCTTACGCGCTGCCGACGATCGACATTATCCCGGACCTTATTTTTGAAAAAAAACTGCTCGCCCCGGACGGAATTTTTGTGCTGGAACACAATCCGCACCATGATTTTATCAACCATCCGCATCTGAAAGACATCCGTAACTACGGACAGACGCACTTCAGTTTTTTTGCCTGGTAATTCTTCTTACTGCTTGCAAATCAGAATGATAGGCGGCAATGCGACCTCGTTGCTGAGGTGGCCTGCCCTGTCGCGGATACGCACCCGGTACACCACGGTGTCGCGCAGGAAATTGGGCGCCACAGAGGGGTCGCAGGGCGGGAGCGGTATCCCGTTGAGCGGGGGCGGAATGCAGCAGGTTGGCGGCAGCACGAAGGAAATTTCGCCCGAAATGCCGTTGCCGGCGCCCTGTTGTTCGATGAGCGGCAAGCTGAGGGTGTCGCCCGAATTATCGCGGGAATCGATCACGCTGATGTCGTTGGCTTTGTCGGCGGAGCCCAGGTCGCCGTCGCCGTCGGTAAATTCCAGGGTGACGAGCAAGGTGTCGGTATCGTCGATGGCGCTTTGCAGCTGGGTGTTTTTGGTCAGGGTTTTAAACTTGATAACGGGTTCGTCGGGATAGTCGGGCGGTTTGACGCAAAATTGAAAGACTGCAACGACGGTGCACATCAGGGCAGAAAAGGCAAGGAAGTTTTTCATGGCGTGTTGCTTCGCTACGGGTTGTCGTAATTTGCGTCCAAAATTGTGGAAAATTCGCGAGATGTCAACACCCGAACGTGCCGATTTGTTGCCTTTGCTGGCAAATTTGACTTCTGAACGGTTTAATGCCGTCGCGCTCGAAGTGTTTCGTTATCAGGCCGCTAACAATGCCCTGCTCTCCGAATGGCTGCGCTTGCTGGGGCGGCGGCCGGAAGAAGTCGGGCATTATCGCGAAATACCCTTTTTGCCCATCCAGTTTTTTAAAACAAGGGTGATCAAGACGGGCGACTGGCAGGAAGAAACGGTTTTTACCAGCAGTTCAACGACCGGCCAAACGCCTTCGAGGCATTTCGTCCGCCACCTCAACAACTATCTCGACAACACCCGAAAAGGATTTGCAGGGCCCTACGGTCTGCCCGAAAACTGGTGTGTGCTGGCCTTGCTCCCGGCCTACCTCGAACGCAGCGGCTCCTCGCTGGTGGTCATGGCCGACGAAATGATCCGCCGCTCGAAACACCCGGAAAGCGGCTTTTTCCTGCACGATCTCGAACGACTCGCCGAGGTTTTGCAACAGTGCCGTGCCAATGGAACGCCGACCTTGCTGCTGGGCGTCAGTTTTGCCCTGCTCGACCTGGCTGAAAGTTTTCCCGCCGATTTGTCGGGCATCACCGTGATGGAGACGGGCGGCATGAAAGGGCGCCGCAAGGAACTCACCCGACAAGAACTGCACGAGACGCTCCGCCAGGCCTTCCGGCTGGATGCCATTCATTCGGAATATGGCATGACCGAACTTTTTTCACAGGCGTACAGCACGGGCGGCCGTTTTGTGCCGGCCGGCACCATGCGTGTGGTGGTCACGGAAGCCAACGACCCGTTTGCGCTGGCGCCGGACGGGCGGACGGGCGTCCTGAACATCGTCGATCTCGCCAACCTGGACACCTGCAGTTTTATCGCGACCGAAGACCTGGGCAAGGTGTACGCCGACGGCAGTTTTGAGGTGCTGGGGCGGCTGGATGTCGCCGAAATGCGAGGCTGTAATTTAATGGTGGAATAATTAAAGCGTTGATTATTAATAACTTGGATATGAATATAGGTTTGCTGTCCGACACGCATTCGTTTCTCGACGAGCGGATATTTCCCTACTTCGAGGCTTGCGACGAAATCTGGCATGCCGGCGATTTCGGAAGCATGGAAGTGATAGACCGCCTGCGGGCATTCAAGCCCTTGCGCGGGGTGTATGGCAATATCGACGATCGGAAGATTCAGGCGGAGATGCCGCTCGATTTGCGTTTCGAGTGTGAAGGCGTGCCTGTTTTTATGACGCATATTGGCGGATACCCGGGTCGGTACAATCCCAGGGTGCGGAAAATTTTGGAGGAAAATCCGCCTGTCGACGGTCTTTTTATCAGCGGGCACTCGCACATCCTGAAAGTCATGCCCGACAAGGCCCTGCATTTTTTACACATCAACCCGGGCGCCTGCGGCAATGAAGGCTGGCACCAGGTCAAAACCATCGTAAGGTTCAGGCTGGAGGCGGGAAAAATCGATCAATTGGAAGTGATTGAATTGGGGCGCCGGGGACGGTAAAAATCAAAATCATGCAGTTTGCCGGTCAATTTCCGACTATCTTTGCGCCCGTTTCCGACCCCATAGTTCAATGGATAGAATAGGAGTTTCCTAAACTCTTGATGTGGGTTCGATTCCCGCTGGGGTCACAATGAAAAAAGCAACTACCTGAATATCAGATAGTTGCTTTTTATTTTTGGACTTTATTCTGACCGGTTGCGGTTGGCAATCAGTGGCCCTGGGGCGTATTCACGCCTTTGCCGACGGGCATTTCCTTGCCGCGAACTTCGCCTGCAATTTCGAGGAAAGTTTCGGTCGGTACGGTATTGGCCGTCACCGTTACGCGTTTGCTTTGGCGGCCCGGTTTGCCTTTGGTGTTGAATTCAACTTTGATTTCGCCGGTAGCGCCGGGAGGGATGGGTTCTTTCGGCCAGGTCGGGACCGTGCAACCGCAAGAGCCTTTGCAATTGGTGATGAGCAGCGGCTCGGAGCCCACGTTTTTGAATTTGAACATGTGCTTGACCACTTCGCCTTCGTCGGTTACGCCGAAGTCGTACTTCTCCTGTTCGTACTGGATGGTGGTCGTCGGGCCGGTCGGTTGCGGGGTGGCATTTTGATTCATGCCGGGGATATTGCCGCTACCGTCGGGGTTCTGGCTGGGATCAACGCCGATTTTGTTCACGGTTTTGCCGTCAACCTCCATCGTGGAGGCTGCCGAGCGAAGTTGGTCGCCTTCGGAAGCAAACCAGTGTTTGAAACCGCCGCCGAAAAGATTGGCGATCAGCAGCAGGGCAACGAGGGCCAGAAGGCCGATCTGGATTTTTTTCTTGTTATCCATGTTATTCAATACGAGAGATGGAAGAGGTGAAGAATTGGATGTTGACTTGACATTTGCCGGCCAAAATTACGCCATTCAACAAACCAAGCCGGCTATCGCTTTTCAGTTTGCAAATGGTTAACGCTTGGACGGCGCCGTTCTCCCTTTCCTATATTTTGATTTCCCGTTGAAATACCTGCCCGCCGGATTGCAGTCGATATTGGTAAATGCCCGGCGAGACGTACCACTCGGCCGGCTTGAAGGCAAACACGTAACTGCCGCGGTCTTTGTATTCATTCACCAGCGTACGCAGCACCTGTCCGCCCCGATCGAGGAGTTGCAGGCGGATCGGGCCGTTTTGCATCATGGCATACTTGATCTCGATGGTGTCGGGAGCGGCGCCCGGGTTGTGGCCTTGCAAAACGCAGGCATTGTTGTCGCCGCTGTTTTGTGGCGCAGGCGGCACCAGCCCTTGAATGACCGGCAAAGCCTGCCCGCCCATGACAAAATTGGCGAGTTGGCTCGAATTGCCGAGCCAATCCTGCAAAACCGTCGAGTAAACCGACCGGAAATCGACACTGAAAGGTGGGTCGCTGTACGGATCGGGATTGCTGAGATCCTGATACTGACCCACGACGCCATTGCCGATTTCGCCGCCGAACAACAACATGTGCGTGCCCCAGCCGTGGTCGGTACCCAGCGAGTCATTTTCAAAAATGGTGCGGCCAAACTCGGAAAAAGTCATGCCCAGCACCTTCTTGGGCCACTCCGTATTGCCGCCGAAACCAAGGTCGTCGTAAAACGCCTTGACGGCATTGGCCAGCCGGCCGAGCAACAACTGATGGTAGTCGAACTGCTCGGCATGCGTATCGAAGCCGCCGATCTCGACCATGAACACGCGGGTGCCCAGGTTGCCTTTGATCAGACGCGCCACGATGGCCAATTGCTCGGCCAGATAATTGTCGGTGGGGTAGTCCACCTGGTTTTTTCCTTTCGCGTAAGCATCCTTGATGCTGCTGGCATAGCGGAACGCCGCGTTGGCCGTCTGGCGTACGTAAGCCAGTTCGAGTTCGCGCGGGGTATTGCCCAGGGTGGCAGTTTCGTACAACTGACCGGATTGGGCAATCTGGTAAAATTCCTGCGGGCTGCTCACAGCCAGCGCCATATTGGCCTCATCCGAACGGAAGATCAGGTTGGATTCCACGCCGATTTGCAAGGCAGGCGGCACCGTGGGGGGCGTTTCGAGAAAAACAGGGTACTCATTGTCCAAAAAACGGCCGACCCAGCCGGTATTCCAGTACTGGTCGGAGCTGCTGCCCGAAGCCAGGATGTCGTAGGAGCGGAAATGGCTGTAATTCGGTTCGGGGTAGCCGACGTTCAGGATGGTTTTCATCATGCCATTGTCCCACAAAGGCTGCAAGGCATTGGTCGAAAGCGGCATGCCATACTGGGCATTCAGCGCCCACATGTTGCTTTCCTGAATCGCGATAGTCGGTCTGATGTTATAGTAAAACGAGTTGCCGCGCTCGATGACCGTATTCAGGCCATCGTTGCCGCCGTCGAGCCGGATCAGCACGAGAATACGGTCACTGTTGCCGTTGGCCAATGCCGCCATCAGGGGCGAAGGCTGGAAGGCGCGGATGGGCATATTGCCGAGCAGCAGGCTGCCGGCGCCAAGCAATCCGGTTGCGGTGAGAAAATCGCGGCGCGACCACATCTGATGTTCGAGTGCGTGGGCTTCTCCGTGTTCGAGCGCGCTGCCGAGGCGTTTTTTATGTTGTTCACACATGATATGTGTAATTTTTCTTGGATAAACGTGGTGTAAAAATCAGGCGTTCGTGTCAGGTAAGCTGGTACTCGGGCAATTTCACCAGGTAGTACAACATGTTGACAATCTGATATGGCGCTTCGTCCCAGTACAGGTTCCAGGACCCGTCGAGGAAGTAATTTTCAGGAATGCCCGACTTGAAGTACGCAACTGCCGCCGTGAGGTGCACGGGTTCGAGGGTCTGGCCGATAAAGTGCTCCACGAGCGCCGCCACGATGACCTGCGGGTCGTTGCTGTCGTTGGAAAGGGTAATGGCCAGGTTGCGCAGGTTTTCGCGCAGGGGCTCTTTGGTGGTGATGTAATAGGCCACCGAGCTGTTGAATTTCCAGCGGGCGGTCAGCGTGCTTTCGTTGAGCCAGGTACGGTAGCCCGGCCAGCCTGCCACGTTCGGCGGGTTGAAAATTTCCTGCCCCAGCAAAAAACTCCAGTAGCCGATGGCATTCCACCAGTTGTTGTCCATGTCGGCCGATTGCACACCGGCAGATTTGAGCAGGGGAATCATCGATTCCAGCGGGTTTTTCAGCCGGGCATTGATGAATTGGTCGTCAAAAAAGTGCTCGCTTTTGAACAACTGTTTCATCATGGGCAACAACTCCCAGTTGTTGTTCTGGAAGGTTTGCGCCAGCCCGTCGATCACCTCGCTGTCGGGGTACTGGTACACGAAGTTTTTATAAATTTTCGTCGGAATAAAATGCGCAACCTGTTGAGCGCGAGCGGAAAAGATCAGGTTGTGGGCGGTATTGAAATTGAAGTTGCCGGTTTGGCCAAAGATAGTTTTCGTGCCATTGTCGTGCCGTGCGGCATCGTAGTAAGCGGGGGTGCAGAGGTAGGCTTTGGCCTGCCAGCCGGTCAGCGCGCGGGCCATTTCCACGATATCGCCCTGCGTGTAGCCGTTGCTTTCGCCCATGGTAAACAATTCCATAAGCTCGCGGGCGTAATTCTCGTTGGGCGAGCCGACGACATTCAGGTTGCCGTTCAGGTAGTCGAGCATGGCGGCGCTTTTGCCGATTTCGCGCACGAAAACCTTGAAGTTGCCAAAGGCATATTCATTAATAAGGGAGTAATAATCCCACATGTAGGCGTTGCACCCGTAGTCGATCAGTTCGGTCACGAAGTGGTTGTGCCAGAACAGCGACATTTTGGCCCGAATGCCCTCGTCGAGCATTTCGGTCATCCAGCGCTTGCGCATCTCTGCGCGGTGCGTGTAGAGCGAGTCGGGATCGGCGTCGTAATCGGCCGACGTGTAGCCGCCCCAAAACGGCGGGTCGGGCGTGCCCAGGTCGATGGCAGTGTCGAACAGCTGGTCGATCAGCTCCGAGGGCGACATCTGGAGTCCCTGCTGGATTTGCGCCAGACTGGCGCCAAAACCCAGGCGGCGGTACACATGAGCAACGCGGCGGGCATTCCAGGGCTTTTCGGCCGAAGGAACGTAGGGCTGCAAGGGATCGACAACGGCACTCGGGGCAAAGGATATTTTTTCCGGGAAATCAGCGTGAGCGGGCATACGCAGTAAATTTTACCTGAATTTGGTAAGCAAGGTTAAAGCAATTTTTGGAGTTGGAAATTGAAAAATCACATTCCGCGAAATTTTTTGAATATCGCATTTTTTGCGGCGGCGAAACTTGGCAAATCCAACGGAGCCTCTACCTTTAAATCCGAAAATCTGACTTTAAAATAATACTGTTTATGCGCCTGCCGATCCGCCGTTTGGCCAGTTTGCCCCTCCTGATGCTGGGCTTCACCTGCCTGCATGCACAGGCTGTTTTGTTGAATGAAAATTTTGACAATTGTATCCTCTCGCCGGGCTGGGAAGTCAATATCCAGGGCAACCCCAACGCGGTGTGGTACGTGGGCGATGCCGTGTTGAACAACGACAACAACGGCCAAAGCATGAACGGCTCCTGCTTCCTTTTTATAGACGACGACGCAACGGGCAACCAAACGCCGCCATACGTCATCGACTTCGTCTCGCCCGCCTTCGACGCTTCGGCCTATCCAACCGTCGAACTCAGCCTCGACGTCCACTACCGCGACTGGCCGCAGGCCCCCGAGCATTTCGATGTGCTGGTGACCGATGGCACGACTGAACATCTGCTGCGCAGTTTTGACCAAACCAGCGCCACGGGGAGCAACCTCGACCAGTTTGTCACCCTCAAATACGACCTTTCCATGGTCGCGCCAGCGCCGGGGCTTCGCCTCATCCTTCGATACGACGATGCCGGCGGCTTCAACTGGTGGGCTGCAGTCGACAATATTTCGGTGATCGGCAAAGGCGTCGGCACCAATGTGATCGGCCAGAATTTCAACGAATGCAGCAAACCCCAGGGCTGGGAAACCCAGATCCTCACCGGCGATTTCGACTGGCAATTCGGCAAGGCCACGGCTTCGGGCAGCGCCCTCCAAAACTCCCTCGACGGCAGCTGCATGGTATTTTTCGACGACGACGATCTGGGCGATTCGGCAGCTTACTCGCGGGTGCGCCTGTTCTCGCCCTGGTTCGACGGAACGGATTTCGGGCAGTTTGAACTCAATTTTGACCTGATTTACCGCTATTACTCCGACTTTTTCACCGTTTATGTACAAAATGGCGACGGAGAAGAAGATCTGGTGCAGCAATGGAACGACGACGTGGGTGGCCCTTATTTCAACACCTACGTACACCAAACGCTCGACCTTTCGCCCTACCGCGCCAAGGAAATGCGCGTCGTTTTTGAATACGACGACGTCAACCACTGGGGCTGGTGGGTCGGCCTCGACAATGTCAAAATCACAGGCAGCGGCGCAGCCAACGACCTGTGTTCCAACGCGTTAAATCTGACGACCGGCGACGAATGCAAGCCGGGCGACAATCGCAATGCCGTGTTTGATGGTCCGCAACCCAGTTGTTCGGAAAAGGCAGTGGGTGGATTGTGGTACCGCTGGCAGGCCGATTTCACAGGCGTCGCGCAGATCACGACGCAGGCCGATTTCAACGATGTTGTCAATGTGTACACGGGCGGTTGCCTGTCGCTGAGTAATGAAGTGTGCGACAACTACGACGAGCACGGATTTATTGGCGAAAAAACCAGATTCAGCGTCAATGCAGGCACCGAATACCTCGTCCGCATCAGCGGTCAGGACGGAGGTTTCGGCAGTCCGCGCGGCAGTACCTGTGTCAAAATTGAACAAGTCAGCGGCTTCCCCGTCCCACCCGCCAACGATCTGTGTAACAATGCCGTGCAAGTCGAGATTGCCGGCGATTTGGTGGAAGGCAGCAACCGCGACGCGAGTATTTACACCAATTATCCATCGCTCAATTCGCTGGCCAGGGCTGATATCTGGTACAAATTCACGGCGCCCAACACAGGCCAGCATTTTACCGCGTACAGCAACGCCAATTTTTCCGACATCATTACCTTGTACAGCGGGGGCTGCAACAACCTGACCGAACTGGCCGGCAACCACAAGGGCCAGCTGCTGGATATGCCGTTGCTCAACCCAGGCGAGACTTATTACCTGCAAGTTGCCGGCAATTTTGCCACCGTCGAAGGGGAGGTGAAAATGACCATCCTGCCCACCGACGAAAGCGTGCAGCCGAACGACCAGTGTTTTCAGGCTATTCCTGTGCCGGTTGGCGGCGATTGCGTGCCCGGCAGCAACGCGGGCGCAACCGCTTCTGGCTATCACCCCGACTGTGTGGTCGAGACTGATCACGACATTTGGTACTCCTTTGTGGCGCCTGCTTCAGGCAGCGTACAGATCAATACAGGCGCCGATTTTGAGCACGCCGTTGCCGTATGGAAAGGCGACTGCAACAACTTGCAGGAGGTTTTCTGTGCCCGTAACCCGCTGCGTTGCGACGGCTTCGTTGCGGTCCACGACCTTACGCCGGGTCAGACTTATTTTGTACAAATCGCTTCCTGGAAGTCCGCTTTCGGCTGGTCCACGGGCACGGTTTGCCTGCAAATTGTCGACGGAGCCGCCCTGCCGCCCTTCGAGCCGCTTACCGTCAGCGTGCAGGAGCAATGCATCGACATCGATCTGGCCAAATTGCATATTTCGCCCGATGGCGGTGTGCCTCCGTATCAGTTTTTGGGGGTAAATGACGGTCAAACCATCGCCAGCGGCACGGAATACCTCGCGGTAGTGAAAGACGCAAATGGTTGTGAACAAACAGTTTCCGGTATCGTCGATGAATGCACGCAGGCCGGCTGTTTTGTCGCGGCTACGCTGAATGCCCAAAACCCTGCCTGTTTTGGTGAATCCAACGGCTCCATTCTGGTCGTCCCGTCCGGCGGCAGCGAACCCTACGCGTTCCTGTGGTCCAACGGCGCTACGACGGCCTCCAACACGGAGCTCGCTGCCGGAACCTATCTCGTTACGATCACCGATGCGAACGGTTGTGAATACACCACCGCGCATACCCTGACTGATCCGGCCCAGTTGACCGGCAGCATTACAGAGATCAATCACCCGCACCAGGGCTTGAACGATGGCTCCGTGTCGCTCGATGTGGCAGGCGGTACAGGCGTATTGAATTACGTATGGACACTCGACGGACAGCCCGTTTCTTTTAGCCAAAATCTGTTGAATGCCGCGCCCGGCGATTATTCCGTTCTTATCACGGATGAACACGGGTGCAGCCTTGGCTTTAACGTAACGCTGACGGAAACAGTCGGTTCTGTTCAGCCGGGCGCGGTCTTTTTTGCCGAAGTAATGCCCAATCCAGCACAGGATAAGGCCGTGTTGAACATACGTTTGTCGGCCGCGGCCGACCTGAACCTGACCCTTAGCGACGGCCAGGGTCGCGGCTTGCACAACTGGTCGGCCGGCGCCCTGCAAAACGGACATATTCCGCTCGATTTCAGTGAATTGCCCGCCGGGATGTACTGGCTGAAAATTGTTGCCGGCCAGGATGTTGCGGTGAGAAGGGTAGTGGTCAGTCGTTGAATTACATACGTTTTGCCGCATCGCGGCAAAACGTATGTTACTGGGCTTCGGACCGAATACCTTACTTCTTCTTCTGCTCTTTGGCCCAGGCGTCTTTCAGCGTTACCGTGCGGTTGAATACGGGTTTGCCGGCCGTGGAGTCCGGATCGACGCAGAAGTAGCCCAATCTTGTAAACTGGAATTTATCGCCCGCATTGACCTGAGCCAGTGCAGGTTCGATCATGGCGTTTTCCACGACACGAAGCGAATCGGGGTTGAGGGTGGCTTTGAAATCTTCCTCGCCAGCGGGGTCTTCGACCTGGAAAAGCCGGTCGTACATCCGGACTTCGGCCGGTACGGCATCGCTGACCGACAGCCAATGAATGACGCCTTGTACTTTCAGGCCCGACGTGTCCTGGCCCGAGCGACTTTCGGGGACGTAGGTGCAGTGCAATTCGGTGATATTACCTGACGAATCTTTTACAACACTTTCACAACGAATGATATAGGCCGATTTGAGGCGGACCATATTGCCCGGGGAGAGGCGGAAATATTTGGGCGGCGGATTTTCCATAAAATCATCGCGTTCGATCCACAGTTCGCGACCGAAAGCTAGTTCCCGTTTCCCGGCTTCGGGGTCTTCCGGGTTGTTTTCCGTTTCCATCCACTCGATTTGGCCTTCCGGATAATTGGTGATCACGACCTTCACGGGGTCGAGCACGGCAAAACGGCGCAAGGCGCGTTTGTTCAGGTCTTCGCGAATGCAAAATTCGAGCAGTGACATATCGGCCACCATTTCCCGTTTGCCCACGCCGATGCGGTCGCAAAATTCGCGGATGCTTTCAGGCGTATAGCCCCTGCGCCGGTAGCCGCTGATGGTCGGCATGCGCGGGTCGTCCCAGCCGCGTACGTGGTTTTCTTCCACGAGTTGTTTCAGTTTCCGCTTGCTCGTAACGGCATAGGAAAGGTTGCGGCGGGCAAATTCGTATTGTTTCGAGGGGTAAATGCCCAGTTTTTCGATACACCAGTCGTAGAGTTCGCGGTGGGGCACAAACTCCATCGTGCAAATCGAATGGGTAATTCCCTCGATGCTGTCGCTTTGCCCGTGGGCCCAGTCGTACATCGGATAAATGCACCAGTCGTCGCCGGTGCGGTGGTGATGCGCCTTTTTGATGCGGTACAGCAGCGGGTCGCGCATGATCATGTTGGGCGAGGCCATGTCGATCTTGGCGCGGAGGGTACAATGGCCGTCGGGAAATTCGCCGGCTTTCATTCGTTCGAACAAGGCCAGGTTTTCCGCCGGCGGCGTATCGCGGTACGGGCTGTTGCGGCCGGGCTCGGTCGGGGTGCCTTTCATGGCGGCGATTTCTTCGGCGGTAGAAAAGTCCACGTAAGCCAGACCCTTGTTGATCAGCACCTTAGCCCACTCGTACAGCTGCTGGAAATAATCGGAAGCGTAAAAGATATTGGCCGGTTCGAAGCCCAGCCAGCGCACGTCGGCGATGATACTTTCCACGTATTCAGTGTCTTCGGTAACGGGGTTGGTGTCGTCGAAACGCAGGTTTGTTTTGCCGTTGTATTTCAAAGCCAGCCCGAAATTGAGGCAAATACTGGTGGCGTGGCCGATGTGCAAATAGCCGTTGGGCTCCGGTGGAAAGCGGGTCAGAATGTTGGTGTGCTTGCCCGACTTCAAGTCGGCTTCAATGATCTCTTCCAGAAAGTTGAGCGACTCGGGTGCAGCTGTGGAATTTTCAGTACTCATATCGTTGCAGGTAAAATAGCGGACAAAGAAACGCATTTTAGCGCAGCCTGGAAAATGGAGCGTATTGCCCGTGCGTTTTGTGGAACCATTCTATACGGATTCAGGTTCCCGAGCCCTGTTGTTGAAAGGTGAAATGGGCATGGCTGGTTGTTTTAAATTACTAATAATCAATGATATAGTTTGAATGAAACAAGTAAGATTTCCTCTTTTGGCACTTGTCTTTTGGCTCTCGGCCATCGCGGCTTTCGGCCAGCGAACTTTTGGCGTCGGATTTCAGGCCGGCGACCCTACCGGGCTTGCCCTTCAGTTTTACCATCCCGGCGGCGTATCGGCCGACATGCTGTTTGCCTGGGATGCCAACGACTATTTTTTCGCCAGTGTGCACGGACTTTGGCACAAAGGGCTCGACCGGGGCGGGCATTTGCAGTTTTATTATGGCCCGGGTGCGTTTATTCGCCTGCAGGAGCGGGGCAAGAAGTACAACAATGACGAAGTTCGTCTGGGACTGAGTGGCAATTTTGGCTTGCGCCTGTGGCTGGGCAGGGTCGATATTTTTGCCCAACTGACACCCCGTCTTTCCCTTTCGCCCGGCACCGATTTCGATATGGGCGGCGGGTTAGGCGCGCGGTTCTTTTTTTAGAAACCCCTTTTAAACGACTGTTTTTCAACTGTTTAATGTAAATTTTATGAAAAAATATTCACTGGCTTTATGGGCTGTTTTGCCGCTGTTTTCATGGGCGCAACACACCAATGTGCTCATCGGGTCGCAGTTCAACCCGAACGAGCCTTCCATTTGTATCAATCCTGAAAACCCCGCCCAGCTGGTAGCCGGCGCCAACCTGAATAACTATTATTTTTCCTCCGACACGGGCAAAACCTGGACCAGTGGCGGCCTCAATTCACCGTACGGCGTCTGGGGCGACCCGGTCATCAGCGTCGATACCAACGGCCATTTTTTGTTTTTGCACCTGTCCAACCCACCGAACGGCAACTGGATTGACCGGATCGTGTGCCAGAAATCAGTCGATGGCGGCGAGCTTTGGTCGCAGGGCACCTACACCGGCCTGAACGGCTCCAAGGCGCAGGACAAACACTGGATTGCCGTCGATCCCAATACGAATACGTACTACGTCACCTGGACGGAATTCGACATCTATGGCTCCTCCAGCCCGCTCGACAGCTCGCGTATCCATTTTTCCAAAAGCACCGATGCCGGCCAGACCTGGACACCGGCAAAGAGGATCAATAAAAAAAGCGGCGACTGCGTCGATGCCGATCTGACTACCGAGGGCGCAGTGCCCTGTGTCGGCCCCAACGGCGAAGTGTACGTGGCCTGGGCCGGGCCGGCAGGGCTCGTGTTTGACCGTTCGCTCGACGGGGGAGAAACCTGGCTGGCCAACGATATTCATATCGATGATTTTCCCGGCGGCTGGGATTACAACATCCCCGGACTCTCGCGCTGCAACGGTTTGCCGGTGACGGTGTGCGACTTGAGTAATAGTCCATTTCACGGAACGATTTACGTCAACTGGACGGACCAACGCAACGGAGCAAGTGATACGGATGTCTGGCTGTCAAAAAGCACGGATGGCGGCAATACCTGGAGCCCGCCTGCCCGCGTCAATGACGACCCGCCCGGACGCCAGCAATTCATGACCTGGATGACGGTCGATCAGGCGACGGGCTGGCTTTGGTTTGTCTTTTACGACCGGCGCAGTTACACCGACAATCGAACCGACGTGTACATGGCTTTGTCAAAAGACGGGGGCGCGAGTTTCCAGAATTTCAAGGTCAGCGAAACGGCTTTTACGCCAAACACCAACCAGTTTTTTGGCGATTACACCAATGTGACTGCCTATAATAACATCGTCAGGCCCATCTGGACCCGCATGGACGGCGTGAGTACCAGGGTACTGACCGCGCTGATCGACGTAAGCGTGCTGGCGCCCTCGGCCGCCAAGGCGCCGGAGGAGGTGCTGGATTTGTCGCCGGCCTATCCCAATCCTGCGGATTCGGAGACCTGGATTCCGTTCAAAATTCATGAAAAAACCAAAGCCAGCTTGCGCATCATGGATGCCAGTGGCAATGTGGTTTATTCCGTTTTTGAGCAAAAAGAATTTGAGTACGGGAAATACACGGAAAGAATTCCTGTTCAGGACTTGCATTTGCCGGCCGGAACGTATTGGGTCACCCTGACCGGGAAGGGCAAGGTTTTGGCGCAAAAAATGGTGGTTTTGCCCTGATTTGCAGTAAAAATAAGGTAAAGACTTGCCGGCACAAGGCGAAAGGCATCGTATCAATCAAGATCATAAATCCGGTTGATGGGTGTCATTAAAAACCCTTGTAAAAAGGTCCAATTATGTGCTGTATTTGCCGTGCAGACATTAGCCGGCAAGTCTTTTCAGGAAGAGGGGGGCATCCGGGGCCGTTCGTTTTGGTCTTTTCCGCCCGCCTTTATTTTTTGACCAAAACCTTATTTTATGAAAGACGGCAGTTCATCGACCACCCTCAAGTATGTGTACAGTTTTGGCGGCGGAAAAGCCGACGGAAACGAGTCCATGAAAAACCTCCTCGGCGGGAAAGGCGCTAACCTGGCTGAAATGGCCGGCCACCCGGACCTTTTACTACCTGTTCCGCCCGGGTTTACGATCACTACGGAAGTTTGCACGTATTACTACACCAACAAACAATCGTATCCCAAGTCGCTGCGGCAAGAAGTCAAACAGGCGCTTGCCAGTGTAGAAAAAATAATGGGGCGGCGCTACGGCGATGCGAAAAACCCCTTGTTGTTGTCGGTTCGGTCGGGCGCCCGCAAGTCGATGCCCGGCATGATGGAAACCATCCTGAACGTCGGCCTGAACGACGAAACCATCAAAGGCCTGATCGAGCGCACTAAAAACCCGCGTTTTGCCTACGATTCCTACCGCCGGCTCATTACCATGTATGCCGATGTCGTGATGGAAAAAGCAGCCGGTGTCGAGGTGAAAAACGGCAAAGGCATTCGGAAAATCCTCGACGAACAACTCGAAGCCGTCAAGCACAAAAACGGCTACAACAGCGATACTGACCTCACCGTGGAAGACCTCCAGAAACTGGTGGCGCAGTACAAAAAAACGGTACAGGAAGTACTCGGCGCACCTTTCCCGCAGGACCCGGAAGCCCAGTTGTGGGGTGGCGTCGGTGCTGTATTTTCCAGCTGGAATGGCAAGCGCGCCATTGAATACCGCCGCATTGAAAAAATTCCCGATGAATGGGGAACTGCCGTCAACGTACAGGCCATGGTGTTCGGCAATATGGGCGACGACTGTGCCACGGGCGTGGCGTTTACACGCAACCCCGGCAACGGTGAAAACCAGTTTTACGGCGAGTATCTGGTGAATGCACAGGGCGAAGATGTGGTTGCCGGTATTCGCACGCCGGCCCCGGTCAACGAATATTCCAAAAACCCGCAGAGCATGCACCTGCCGACATTGGAAAAGATCATGCCTCCCCTGTACAAAGAATTGTATGGCTACCAGAAGAAACTGGAACGCCACTACAAGGACATGCAGGACATTGAATTTACCATTGAAAACGGGGTATTGTACATGTTGCAATGCCGTGTTGGCAAGCGCAACGGGATTGCCGCTGTCCGTATGGCAACAGAGATGTACAAGGACAAATTCATCGATCGCGATACGGCCATTATGCGCGTTGGTCCCAACCAGTTGGTCGAACTGCTGCTTCCCATGCTCGATCCGCGCGAAGAGCAGTTGCATTCGGCCATAGCCAAAGGTTTGCCGGCTGGCCCCGGCGGCGCCAAAGGTCGTGCGGTGTTTACGTCCGAAGATGCTGTTGAGTGGGCCAAACGCGGCGAAAAAGTCATTCTGGTCCGCGAAGAAACCTCTCCGGAAGATGTGGACGGGATGCACAAAGCCGAAGCCATTCTTACCACTAAAGGCGGTATGACTTCCCACGCGGCGCTCGTGGCACGCGGATGGGGCAAATGCTGCATCGTCGGTTGCGGAGATATTCAAATTGCCGACGACCACCGTTCTTTCCGCGCCCATCACGGAGTTGTGATCAAAGAAGGCGACTGGATCAGCCTGAACGGCACCAAAGGGCTTGTTTACGAAGGCTCTCTCGACCTGATCAGTGTGGACATCAACAGCAACAAGCCGTTCCGCGAACTGATGAAACTGGTCGACGAAGTAAAAACGCTCCACATTCGCGCAAATGCCGACACGCCCAAGGACGCCTTGCAGGCTTTGACGTTTGGAGCCGAGGGCATCGGCTTGTTCCGCATCGAACACATGTTTTACGGTGAAGGCAGTGCGGATCCGCTGTTCCTTCTGCGCAAAATGATCGTCAGCAGTACGGAAAAAGAGCGCCGCATCGCCCTCGACGAGTTGTATGCCTTTATTAAAAAGGACATCAAATCTACCCTCGAACTGATGAAGGGTCGCCCGGTGACATTCCGCCTGCTCGACCCGCCATTGCATGAGTTTGTCCCGCACGACCGCGAAAAACTGCACCTCTTGAGCAAAGAGCTCGGTATCAGCACCAGTCTGCTCAAACGCCGCGTCCTGGCCTTGCACGAAAACAACCCGATGCTTGGTCACCGCGGGGTTCGTCTGGGGATCAGTTATCCTGAAATTACCGAAACCCAGGTGCGTGCCATCCTCGAAGCTGCCGCGGAATTGATGAAAGCAGGGCAAAAAGTACTGCCTGAAATCATGATTCCCGTCACTTGCACTGCCAACGAGTTGGCGCATCAAAAAGCCATCGTCGACCGTGTTTATGGCGAAGTTTGCAAAAACTTCGGTGTCCGGAAAATCCCGTTCCTCTACGGGACCATGATCGAAATACCGCGCGCAGCCCTGAAAGCGGACCGTATGGCCGAGCACGCACAATTCTTCAGTTTTGGTACCAACGACCTTACCCAGATGAGTTTCGGGTTCAGTCGCGACGATATCGGCGGTTTCCTGCCCTTGTACCTCGATCAGAAGCTGTTGCCGTTCGATCCTTTCCAAACCCTCGATCAGGATGGCGTAGGCGAACTGATCCGTATCGCGATCGAACGTGGCCGGCGCACCCGTCCCGAACTGGAAGTCGGGATTTGCGGCGAGCACGGCGGTGATGCTGCGAGTGTAAAATTCTGCTACAAAGTCGGGATGGATTACGTGAGTTGTTCGCCTTTCCGCGTGCCGATTTCTCGTCTGGCCGCTGCGCAGGCAGTGATTGAAGCGAAGTAAATCCTTTCCTTAAATGAACCAGATTGCGAGCCCCTTCGGACCCCGAAGGGGCTTTTTTGCACATGATCAATAAAAAAAGCCACCCGAGGAGGTGGCTTTTGTCGGGATACCAGGATTCGAACCTGGGACCCCCTGCTCCCAAAGCAGGTGCGCTACCGGACTGCGCTACATCCCGAAACTTATGGAGGGTTTCCAGTCGAAACTGGTTCCTCCCGATTCCATCGGGATGCGCTACCGGACTGCGCTACATCCCGAAACTTGTGGAGGGTTTCCAGTCGAAACTGGTTCCTCCCGATTCCATCGGGATGCGCTACCGGACTGCGCTACATCCCGAAACACGGTGGGCAGTTTGCAGCATCAGTTTACAGTCAAAAAACTGCTTACCGCTACTGCCTACTGCCCACTGAAATTTGCGGAGAGTGAGGGATTCGAACCCTCGGTACGAGTTAACCCCGTACGACGGTTTAGCAAACCGTTGGTTTCAGCCACTCACCCAACTCTCCCGAGGGTGTGCCAAAAGCGAGCGCAAAGGTAAATGGCTTCTTGCTTAATTGCCAAACCTTTTTCCGCTTTCTTTTAGTTCACTCGTTTAAACTCATCTTTATTTTTTTCTCGAGTTCGGACACGGTGTCCTTGAAAATCAGGTCGGTGTCCATCATGTCCTGCACGGCTTTGCAGGAATAAATGACCGTGCTGTGATCGCGACCGCCAAAAATCTCTCCGATGGACTTCAAGGACTTGTTGGTCAGTTTTTTTGCCAGAAACATGGAAAGTTGCCGGGCAATCACAATGTTGCGCTTGCGGGTTTCCTGATGAAGCCGCTCGACCGGAACTTTAAAATGCTCGGCAACGAGTTGCTGGATGGATTCGACCGTGATTTCCTTGTTCAGCGTGACCACGAAGTTGCGAATGACTTCCTTGGCCAGTTCCATGTCGATATTCCGGCGAATCAGCGTCGATTGCGCCAGCAGGGAGATCATGACGCCTTCCAGTTCGCGGATGTTGTTCTTGATGTTGTAACAAATGAATTCAAGCACATCCTGATCGACCTCCACGCCTTCGCTGTTCATTTTGCTGTCCAGAATGGCCATGCGGGTTTCCAGATCGGGCGCCTGCAAATCGGCGCTCAGACCCCATTTGAACCGGGAGATCAGGCGATCTTCGATGCCTTCCAGATTTTTGGGCGCGCGGTCCGATGTGAGAATGATCTGTTTGCCGTTTTGATGCAACTGATTGAATATGTGGAAGAAAATTTCCTGCGTCTTTTGTTTGCCGCTCAAAAACTGGATGTCGTCGAGGATCAGCACGTCGATGAGCTGGTAAAAATTGACGAAGTCGTTGACGGCGTTGTTTTTAATCGCCTGAATGATCTGGTTGGTGAATTTTTCAGCGGAAACGTAGAGAACAGCCTTGTGCTCGAAGTTTTTCACGATCTCGTTTCCGATAGCCTGCGCCAGGTGGGTTTTTCCGAGACCGACATCGCCAAAAACGACCAGGGGGTTGAAAGCCGTGCCGCCGGGTTTTTTGGCAATGGCCAGGCCGGCATTTCGCGCCAGACGGTTGCAGTCTCCCTCGATAAAATTGTCGAAAGTATAGTGGGCATTCAACTGAGGATCCACCTTGATGCGGCGGATGCCCGGAATGACAAAGGGGTTTTTGATCATTTCGGCATCGAACACGCCAGGCACGGGCTCGTTGTCTTTTTCTGCCGAGGGCTTTCCATTGGCCTTGGGCGCAGCAGGGATGTTGAACGGCATCCCGTTTTCGGGAATGTGGTATACGAGACGCCCGCGTTCGCCAAGTTCCTGACGAATGCTGGTTTTCAGCAGTTGCACATAATGCTCTTCAAGCCATTCGAAAAAGAACTTGTTGGGCACCTGGATGGTCAGCACGTTGTTGTCCAACAACACGGGTTTGATGGGCTCAAACCATGTTTTGAAACTTTGCGGGCTTACATTTTTTTTGATGATACGCAGACAGCTGTCCCATACCATCTGGCAGTCGTTAGTCATACCGGAATGGTGCATTTGGATAATGGGCGAAGGCCTGGATGATGTAATTGAGAGTTGCTTTTCTGTAAAGACAGGACAACAAAGTTTCTGCTTTTATCTCAATCGGAGAAACCTGAACCGCTTTTTTCGACAAAAAAATTTGGAAAAAAAAGGCCCGCATTTGAAGTCCTTACAAAAGCAGGATAAAGGAGGTTATTAAAATATTTAATACATATTAAATTTCATATTTAAACCAAAAAACAATAAAAAGGTTTTTATATTATTGAATATTCGGTATAAATGTGCAATTAATCTTGAAAAATCAAGGTTGCCCCTTCGCCGCTAAATTGAAGGCGGCCGTCCGTATCTGCTGCAAAAATCTGAGTATCAGTCATTAAGCCGGAATCCAGCGCTGCTTCCACAATCGACGCAAAAAACAAGGTGCAAACAAAGCCTGTTGCGGGGCCTCAGGCGGTAGTAAGTACGAGTCGGAAATTCGTAAATGTATTGTTATGAATTACCCTTGTCGTAATTGCAGGGTTATCAGCAACTTAGATCAAAAGGGCTTAAAACATCTGGCTGGCTTCGGCACGAAGCGCCATGGTCGCGCGCTGGAGAGGGCTGGGTTGCCCCTGATCTGCAACCAGACGAAGCAAATTGTCCACCAGTTGTTCGTCGTCGGCTTGCGGGTCAAGGCCGGATGCCGCCAGAACCACAAGGTTCATTGTTTCGTCTTTGGCCAGGCTAATAATCTTCCATAGCGTGTCGGAGACGTACAGTTGTTGCGAGGTATTATGGTCAAATTCCTGCCGGATTGCGAGCAGCAGTGAGCCTTTCAGGGACGAGACCGTCATGCCTTCCATCCGGATACGCAGCAGGACATTGGTTATTTCCAAACGATCGCACAGCAAGGTGAGCCGTTCGTAAGCTTGCAAGCGAAGGGGAATGGTCACTTTTTGTGCCTCGGTACGCGCGCTGAGCTGATGCGTGCGCTGCATGTCGTCGAGGTACAGCTTGAGCAGAAAATAAGCCGTAGCAAAAACGATAAGCCCGGGAATGGTGAACTTCAGAATTTCAAAAAATGTCTCCATCGTCGTCAGGAATAAAATAATGGGCTAAAAGGGGGGCAAAGGTAGCATTCGCTTGCCTAAACTTTTCGCAACTACTATTGTTTTAGCGTTTATTTTTGCGCACAATTTATCGAGTCTCTGACATGGAAAATATTCTTGAAGCTCCCGCGGTTGTTCAACCCATCTCGCTTACTAATGATGCTGCCGAACAATTACAACTCATTCGTAATCAGGAGAATATTCCCTCCGATTATTGCCTTCGCGTTGGTGTGAAGGGGGGCGGTTGTTCGGGTTTTTCGTATGTCCTCGGGTTTGACCAAAAGGAGGAGAATGACGATGTTTTTGAGGTAAACGGCATCCAGGTCGTAATGAACAAGGCGCACGCCATTTACCTGCTGGGTATGGAAATCGATTTTGTCAACGGACTCGACAACCGCGGATTTACTTTCAACAACCCTAACGCCTCGTCCACTTGCGGCTGCGGCACCTCTTTTTCAGCCTGATATTTTTCTTTTGGTATAAATAAAAAGGAGGCCCGGATTGCCGGGCCTCCTTTTTTGTGTTTGGGTCTGTTGGCTTAAATCTGGCTGAGATCCACCACGAAACACTTGGCGTAACCTTTTTTGATCGCTTCGCGGCGAGCCTTGTCGGCTGCTGCCCGGTCGGGGAAGGGCCCTACGACCAGTTTGTACACCGTATTTTCCGTGGCCTCGGGCATGGGTTGCATGCTGACCAGTACTTTTCCGGGCCAAAGTTTTTGCAATTTGACGATTTCAGGATAGACATTGGGGGCGTTGTACAGCGTGGTCACCTGCACGCCGAAACCTTGTTTGGGCGCTTTTTCCACCCCAACCTGATACAGATCGGAAGCATTGGTCGCGGCGCTTTTGGCTGGCGTCAGCGTCGTGGCATTTGCCGAGGACGGCGCAACTGTTTTGCTGCTGGTCGTTGGCGTCGTCGTGGCGGCAGTTTTAGTCGTACCGGCGGTGGGTTTGGTGCTCGTAGGCGTATTGTACTGGACAGGTCTTGCATCTGCTGCGCCTGCTGCCGGCCGGCTCGACTTGGGCGCCAGGCTGGCCGATGAAGTAATGGTTTCTTCTTCCGTGGGCTTTTCAATGACTTCCACTTTCACCTTGGTAGAGCCGACTTTGATCAGATCGAGTTCTTCGGCGCCGCGGCGCGACACTTCGATTACATATCCGTCGCGATAGGGGCCACGGTCGTTGACGCGCACGACTACCGACAACTTGTTGTCGAGGCGGGTAATGCGAACAAGCGTGCCGAACGGCAGCGTCTTGTGTGCGCAGGTGAGCAAATTTTTATCGTATTTTTCGCCGCTTGCGGTTTTGCGACCTTGCAATGCGTCGGAATAATAACCGACCTTGCCGTATTCTTCCCGGTTCATTTCGAATGAGGTCAGGCCGAGTAACATGCTGGTCAGGCTGCCAAAAAGTAAGGTTAGCAATAAACGTTGGCGGATCATGTTTGCGGAATTTGCGTGAATGTTAGATGGTGATTGGACAAAGGTAACAACGAACGCCGGCCAAACTTTCGTTATTGTATTGAAAAAAAATTCTGGACAGTCGGATAAATAATTGAAAATCAATTTCAACCAACATGAAAAAACCTGGTGCGCTCGATCGGCAGCGAACTGTTTACCTCGATGGCGCCCGCGGCCGGATGCAATCGATCCCTTTTGAATACGCGGAACTCGAGCGCCAGGCCCGACAAAAAATGTCGCCCCAGGCCTGGGCTTATATAGCGGGCAGTGCCGGTCTGGAACGCACAGCCATTGCCAACGAACAGGCTTTTGACCGCTGGCGTATCGTGCCCCGCATGCTGCGCAACGTGGAAGAAAGGGACCTGAGTTCTACCTTGCTGGGACATACCTTGCCGGCGCCGTTTTTTCTGGCCCCGATCGGCGTGCTGGAAATGGCGCACCCGGATGCCGATTTGGCGGTTGCAAGAGCCGCCGGCTCGCTCGGCATACCTTATATTTTTTCCAATCAGGCATCGGTGCCAATGGAGGCAACGGCCGCTGCTATGGGCAATACGCCCCGTTTTTTTCAACTGTACTGGAGTCGGTCCGACGATTTGGCCCTCAGTTTTTTGCAAAGGGCGGAAGCCGCAGGGTGTTCGGGCATCATGGTGACGCTGGATACCACAATGCTCGGCTGGCGTACGCGTGATCTCGACCTGGGATATTTGCCTTTTTTACAGGGTATGGGTATCGCCCAGTACACTTCCGACCCTGTTTTTCAACGCCTGATCGACACCCCTGACGACCAGGCGGCTACTGTCGGCAGCAGTGGCGTTACCTACGACGCCATTCGAACCCTTATTTCCGCAGCCAGGCATTACCCCGGCAATTTTTGGCAAAACCTGCGCTCCGGCAGAGGGTTGAAAGCCGTTCGAAAGTTCATCCAGCTTTATTCGAGACCCAATATAACCTGGGCTGATCTGCCTTTTTTGCGCAAAAACACCCGCCTGCCCATCATTTTAAAAGGCATTTTGCACCCTGATGATGCCAAAAAGGCGCTCGATTACGGCATGGACGGCGTTTATGTATCGAACCATGGCGGGCGGCAGGTAGACGGCGCCATTTCGGCAATCGAAGCATTGCCGGGTGTCGTAGAGGCTGTGCGAGAAAAAGTGCCCATCCTGTTCGACAGTGGCGTGCGCGGGGGCGCCCATGCTTTCAAAGCCCTGGCGCTTGGCGCGACGGCTGTCGGCATCGGCCGGCCTTATTGCTACGCCCTGGGCATTGGCGGCCAGGGTGGGGTAGAGGCTTTTCTGCAAAACTGGATGGCCGATCTCGAACTCACCATGGGCTTGTCTGGCTGTAAAAATATCAGTGAAATTCGAAAGGTAGAATTGGTAAAGGTTTGATTATCATTGATATATCAATTTGCCGCTAATCGTCTTTTGCCCTGCAACAAGACGCCATACGTACAACCCGTGCTCCGAAAAAATACTCGCGGGCAGGTAGAGCGTGTCGCCCAGTTCTTCTTTGGACAGGTTTTTTCTCAACAACAAGCGACCTTGCGCATCCTGTAGTTCGAATACCCCGGCAGTGCTGATGCCCGCAGGGAAACGCAGCCAGGTTCCGCTTGAGCCAAAAGGATTGGGGTGTGCGCCTTCACTCGCCGCAGTGCCGGCTTCTTCAAATCGCAAATAAGGTTTTTGGGCAGCTCCATCGGGCTTGAAATACCAGGAGGGCGTAGGCCAATCCTGCAAAACAAGCGCCTGGCGCAGGTCACTTTTCGTCTTGCTGCGAAATACGACCCTGAAAATGGGTAGGTTGCCAGATGGCCTGGTGTCTGCAAATGCGTTTTCGAAAGCAAAGCCGAGCAGGCCGTTTTGGGTGCGATTGGTGGCAAAGTTGTCCTGGGAAAGATCCGGATTGAGCACTTCTATTTTTTCAAAAGCAAGGACGCCGGGGTCGAAGTGAAGGGTAAACTGGAGCCCCGCGGCATTTAGCCATTCCCCCGTGAAGTCGGCGCAGACTCTTTCGCCTGCCCCAAAGGTTTGGTTTTGAACGGCAAGCGGCCAGTCAGAGCGGTCTTCGATGTCGGGTTGCTGAGCCGAAGGCGCTGCCGAGCCGTTGACATCGCCCACTTTTAAGCCAACGAAATTGATGCCCCCGGCCGGACTGCCTTGCAGCACGACGTCGGCAGAGTCGGGAAACGGCGCGACCGTGAACGGATTTTGAGGATCGGGGAAGACGAAATCGGCGGGGATAAATCGCCAGGAGGTGTTTTCCAGCAAAACTGAATCGACCCCGAGAATCAGCTTTCTTAATTTTACAATATCAAAAGTGGTGACACTGTTTGACTTATTTACATCGGCCGCGATTATTCGGTAAGGTGTTGGCAGAATATCGATGCCCAGAATGTGTTTGCTGATCAGGGCGAGATCGAAGGTGCTGACACCGTTCAGCAGGTTGTCGTTGCGGTAGGGTTTGAGCGTAAAGGTTTGACAGGCACTGACATTGGGAACGGCATAATTGCCATCGTTGCCAGTTGTTGTAGTCGCTACATCGACCAGCGCAACGCCATTGTCGGCGTCCGTTCGTATATGCCCGCTCACGCTGACGAGGGGAGGGGTTTGTAATTGGAGGAAGCTGTCGATCGGGATGGTCCACAGCCCGCGGGCGTGGGTGGCGGCAATCAGCTGGTTTTTTACAGGATTGTGTTCAAGGTCAAAAACCGGTATATACGGCATGTTGAAGCCGAGCCGGTTCCAGATGGCGCCGCTGTTGAGGCTGAAATAAACGCCTGCATCGGTCGCTGCAAAAAGGATGCTATCGGCATGTCCTGGCAGTACAAACAAATCATTTACAGGTACTTGTGGCAGGTTGCCGGAGATGTCGACCCATGCGACCCCATTGTTGTCGCTGCGATGGACGTGTGGAATATTCTCGTTGTCGCGGAAGCCGGAATGGGTGACGTAGAAACGGTTGGCATTCGTCGGTGACCCGGACACGGAAGTCACGTAGCGGTTGGGAAGTACGTTGGTGGTGATGATATACCATTCGCTGTCGGTGTCGCGCCAGCAAAGGTTGCCATCGGAGGTTCCTACGAACAGTTTGCCGGCCAAAACGGGAGATTCTGCCAGAGCCGAGATGTTGTGAAAACGATCGCCATAAATTACGCCATCCGTCAAGTCGGTGGAGATTGGAGTCCAGCCCGACCCGCCGATACTGGAATAGACCCGATAGGTAGCTGCATAAAATACGTCGGGGTTGTGTTTGCTGTTAAAAACTGGCATATCCCAGTTACAACGGTCGCCTGTGCCGAGTGCCGCTTGCCCGAATTGCCACGAATCGCCGCCATCGGTGGTTTTGTGAATGGTGCCATTTTGAATTTCTACCCAAAAAGTGTTGGAATCGGTCGGGTGAAAAAGGCTCCGGAAACCGTCGGCAGAAAAGACTGAAATCCAATTGTTTATATTTTGCGAGTTGCCAGTCTGAATGCCGTTGTCCTGCGCGCCGGCCCAATACACGTCCGGGGTGTGCGGATTGAAATTGGTACGGTAAAACTGTGTAGTCGGCAGGTTTTTACTTTTTGTCCAGGGAATTTGATTGACGTCGTTGCGATAAACGCCCCCGTCGGTTGCCAGGTAACGCCGCCCGCTTGACACAAAAACGAGGTCGTGGGTATCGGCATGGGCGCCTGCGCCGACTTGCCAGGCATTGCTGCCCGCCGCTTTTCTCCACAACAATACACCTAGTATATATACCTCCTCGTCGTTGGTTGGATTGATTCGGACTTTACCAAAATACCACCCGAAGTCGCTGAATGCGTCATCGATGGCATTGGTATTCATTTGGGTCCAGTTTTGCCCCCCGTCCGTTGTTTTGAACAGCCCGCCTACGGTGGAAAGGGAATCCACGTAAATAGCGTACAGTTTTTCCGGGTTTTGCGGGGAAATAGCCAGCCCGGTACGACCCATAACACCCGTCGGCAAACCGCCGCTCAATTGTGTCCAGGTCGTGCCGCCGTCGGTGGTTTTGTACACCTTGGCGTGAGTTCCGTAGATCACAGACTCCTGATTGTTGCGGATGCGATCCCAAAACGAGGCGTAGAGAATTTGGGGGTTGGCGGGGTTCATCACCAGGTCGCTGGCGCCGGCCTGGTTGCTGACGAAGAGTACTTTCGTCCAGTTGGCGCCGCCATCTGTGCTTTTGTAAATACCGCGTTGTTCGTCGCGGACGTAAGGATTGCCCATTACCGCGGCAAACAGCGTCTGGGAGTTGCCGGGATCAACCAGTACTTTGGAAATAATGCCTTGCTGACCCAGTCCGAGGTAGGCCCACGTCTCGCCCGCGTCTGTGCTTTTATAAATACCGTTGCCATTGAACACGACGGAGGGGACGTTCGGGTCGCCGGTGCCTGCGTAAACGATGTTTGGGTTGGAAGGATCGTATGTGATGTCGCCGATGGATAATTCCGGCTGGTCGTCGAATACCGGTCTCCAATTGATGCCCCCATCGGTGGTTTTGAAGATTCCGCCGCCGGAAAAACCCGCGAGCAGGGTCATCTCGTTATTGGGCTGGACGGCCAAAGAATTTACGCGGCCGGCCACATTCGATGCGCCCTGCAAGGTCCATTCAATGGACTCTCCGGGACAATTGCTGCGCTCGGCCGCCTCGGCGCTTTCCATACGACGGGTTTGCTGGATGGCGCTGCGCCAGCCTTGCCAGTCAAAATCCCGGTCGGGGTACGACCGTTGAAAGGAAAACAGGTCGTAAGGCTCGGTTTTTCTTTCCAACGCATTGCCTTTCTCCGCGTCTTCTTCATCCTTAGCCCATGAAATGCGGGTACTTTGACAGCCCAGCAAAAAAAGCAGCCCCGCCAGCAGGGCGGCGTTAGTGTAGTAGTTTCTCATAATCGGTTTGTTTTGATTAAAAAGCGTACAAAAATACCAATTTAAAGGCACCTTTGTTTAAACCGCCAGACAAGGCAGTTTGTTAACAGCAAATTTGTTGCCGAATACGCACGCAGCCCGCTCTTCTTCCTGCACCTATATATAATATGTGAAATATGCCAAACACTCCTGCCTCCCGGCAATCCGACAACCTGGCCTTTCATCCCGGCAATGTCATGCTCGTCGTATTGCTGCTGGGACTTTCCTTTCTGTTTCTGGCCCTTACGGCAGCGTATGTTTATACGCGGGTGACGATGAAAGTACCGCCGGTCCAGCTCCCTGCGCTTTTTTTGTTCAATACGCTGATTCTGCTGGGCAGCAGTTTTACCATGATTCGGGCGAGGCGTTGTTACCTGGCGGATGACACTGAAAAATATCTGCAAAATTTGAAATGGACCATCTACCTCTCGGTAACGTTCATGTTGATGCAACTTATCGCCTGGATATTGCTGTTCAGCAACAATGTGCTTTTGAACAGTTCGACGACCACGGCGTACTTGTACCTGATTTCGTTCGTACACCTGGTGCACGTCATCGGCGGCCTGCCTTTTCTGATCCGCTTTTACAGGACGGCAAAAAAAAGAATGGTCGACCCCGTTACGGTGCTCGTGTATTTCTCCGACCCTGACAAACGGCTCAAACTGCGGCTGCTAACGCTGTACTGGCATTTTCTGGATGGACTTTGGATTTACCTTGTCTTGTTTTTTGGGATTAACTCGATGATTTAGTTGTAATTATAACTTTGAGTTATAATTAATGTTAAATATTTATAAAGGCTGACACCATCTGCTTTGGGCCCATATATTTGTAAGGCATTCATTATTTTTCACTATTAAATCTGTGCTTATGCAAAACACTGAAAAGCATGACGGGGGGCCATCAACGGTGGTCTACAAGAATCCGGCAGAAGCAGGCATTTTTTACGAACTGACCTACAATGTGCCCGCAACGGTTGCCCGGCTTGAGTCGCTGGGGTTTGTAATCATTGACATCCTTGATGGTGCCTGAAGTTGAATTTTTGTCGTAAGTAAGTTTTGGCTCTCCTGAAGCAAAAGCCGCCCCCTGCATTCAGGTGGCGGCTTTTAATAGTATGCCAAGATATGAATTTGCCAAACGGAAAAATTATTAACGGGCGACCTGGAATTTTTTGGTGACCTGCCCGGTCCCGGTATGGGCCGTTATGACGTAGAAACCTTCGGGCAAATTACCCACGTTGATTTCTGCGTGTTCCCACTGAACCGGTCCGGACTGATAAACCGCCCTCCCCATGGCATCCAGGATAGACACGGACTCCATGAAGTCCTCTCCATTCAAATGGATATTGAGCAAATCGCTGACCGGGGACGGATATACAAGAAAATCCTGATTGGATACGGAGACCGGCGCGCTGTTGCGCGCCATGTCGATCGGTATTTTTAAGGTCAGAGTTTCTCCGGTAGTATTGCTGCCATCGGCCCACATCATAGTGGGGGAATCAATCGAGAGGACGGCATAGGCTTGGTCACTGGGTTTTGCGCCTTCGACGATGTCGATTATTACAAAATCGAACTGGCCGATTAGGCCATATCCGCTTACCGAAGTCCCATTTATCCTCGTGAAAGCGGACTCTACTCTACCCTGAGCAGGTCGTTTGGACATGCACAGATAGGGTGCATTCATGTTCAACCAGGTATTGGCAAAATACCGCATTTGAAACAGGCTGTCCTGTATCTGGGAGCTGAGACTGACGTCCAGCGTAAATCCGTAAAGGTTGGTGAGGGGTAGGCTGCTGTTACCGAGGGAAACTTCAACTTGCACCAAATCTCCGATTCCTGGATTGGGAGTCAATACGTTGAAGAAGAATGGCAGTGCCTTGGAGGTGGGCGGTATCACGGGCGTCAGGTTGTGTGTCTGACCATAAAACACCATTAATGCCAGGGTATCTTCTGCCGTGATCAAACCATTGCCATCAGTATCGGCGTGTTTGAGATCGGTCGGGCAGCCCGTGTAAGGATTGTTCCAGTTGTCGGCGTATTGACCATACCACTCAAGGCTGGCGTTGTTACGGATTTCACCATCCATGCCCATAAAGTAACCCAGCGGGAGCAGGTCTTTGTTGTTGACTTTCCCGTCGTAGTTAATGTCGCCGGCCCATACGCAATCATCGACGCAATACGGTCCCGAAGTGCTTACCACATCTACAACATTTGTCGTGATTTTCACCAGTTGGCACTGGCCATTGGAGGTCACGCAATAATTGATCTCCATTTGATCCGTACCCACAAAGCCAGTCTGCGGCGTGTAGATAAGCAAGTTGTTGCCGGAAACGGTTTGGCCGTTGATGGTTTGGGTAGAATAACCGGGGTAAAACTGGAAGGCTCCGTGGTCGGGAGCGTCGGCAATCGCAAAGTCAAATCCAATAAAAGGAATTTGATAATTGATCACCATCGGGGTGTTCTTGGGCGTCGTCAGATCAAAGGTTGCTGCGGAAGGTGGCAGGTTGCCCACCACAACGTTGACGGCGGCCATTTCCAGGTCGCTGACGAACATATTGCCTATTTTGTAGTAAAAAGTGGCAACCCCGGAGAAATTATTGTTGGGGGTGAATGTTACGGTACCGTTGGGCGTGGCAGGAGAAATCGTTCCGGCAAGATTACTGGGTGTCACCCAGCTTTTCACCGACAAATTGCCAATGTCGTTGTCCCGCACATTAAACGTGATCGGGGTGTTTTTAGGCGTGAACACATAATCATCCATCGCCATGGTGTTTTGCGTCGGTGTATTCAGTACAGAGATATTGACTGTTTTGAATACCGTTGGGCCATTTGACAGAACAAACTGGTCGGAACCTGTAAAATTGAGATTGGGCGTGTAGCGGAAAGACTGGCCGTTCTGAATGGTTACCGAACCGTTAGTCGGGCCTTGAAACAGGGAATAGCCATTGTAGGTCAAGGGCATGTTCAAGGGTGTATTTTTGGCCGTTGCCACCTGCATGGTGTCGCTTGTCGGCGCCATATTGTTGTTGACGCCAATCGTAACAGGTGCGGATTTACAGTTCAACAAAGCGTCGCAAACCGTATAGCTGAGGTGTGCGATGCCCGTGTAGCCCGGATCGGGGGTAAATATGACGTTGTTGCCGGCAATATTGGCCGAACCGTGATTCGTCAGGGTCAGCGCGCTCAAGGATAGAGGGCCATTGCTACCGGAGTCGTTGGCCAGCACATCGATGCTTACAGGGGTCCCGGTGGTTGTAACGGCAAAATCAGATCGCGGATTGAGCAAGGAAGGAAAAACCGAAACACGATATGCCTGGTAAACCTGGAAAGGATAATTGCCGGTGTAAATCAGTTCAACGGTAACGGTGTCAACTCCCGTAAATCCCGCATCCGGCTGATATTTCAACTGGATGGTCGCAGGGTTGCCGTTGCCGCCAGGCGACAATACGGTTTTGGTGACCGTACCGTGTTTGGGTGCCGGACTGGAAACGTAAACATTCAGATTCAGACCGGAAAGCGTGTCGAAAACAGGCGTGTTGATCGCGGTTACCAGGTTTTTGTAAGGGCCGGTACTCTGACCCTGCAAGGCAGTGGCAGAACCTGCTGCGAGAATGAGCAAAAACAAAAATGACCGGGCTAGTGCTAAGCGTAAATTCACATTCATGGCTGCGGTATTAAAAAGACCTCCAAATTTAGAAATCTTCCGGGGAACCTACCAAATGTGAAGGCGAAAAAAGTAATTTTGTGCAGAAAAACTATTTAATTTGCTGATATTCAAGGAGGTATAAAATGTGCTTTCTTTTGGCTGTCGCAGGTTTTATTCATAATAATTTTATAATATGCCGAGAGGGAAAAAGTCGGAAACCGCAGAACTTCAATCCAATAAGGTTTATCAGGTGCTACAGCATCTGGGAGAGGACGATCTTAAGCGATTTTCCAAGTATTTACAGTCTCCATATTTTAATCAAAGTAAAAATTTAAATAAACTGTTTGAGCATTTATCCAGGTTTCTTGTAGATGGCAAAGATGGATTTGATCGTCAGGAAATTTGGCGAAAGATGTTTCCCGGAGAGGCCTATGATGATGTGAATTTCAGGAAATACTGCTCTGATTTGTTGAAACTGCTAGAGAATTTTATGTCGCATCAAATGCTAGAACGAGATGAGACGCGTCAAAGGATTAATACATTTGAATTTGTTGTAAAAGACAAAATCGAGCCTTTGTACAACAGCGCTCTAAGACAGGCAAAGGGTAGAATTGATGCAAATCCTTACAGAGACTTATATTACTTTTACAACACCTATCTTGTTGAAAGGCAATATTACGCAATGTCTGATTTCGATGTTAGGCTTGATGTTCGCCCTAATATTGAAGAGATTTCCAATAACCTTGATATATTTTACTGGATTGAAAAGCTAAAAATTCAAATTGCGGTACTTAGTCAGAAAAAAACTAGAAGTCATGTCTATGAAGTAAATTTCATGGATGAAATTATCTTATTTCTACAAAAATTTCCATTAGATTCTATACCGGAATTATCATTATATTATTACTCTTTTTTGACACTATACAACGAAAACGACTTAACCAACTATTATAAATTAAGGTCGTTATTGGACGAGTATGGCAATGTTATGCCTCAGAAGGAAGCGGTAGAACTATACGATCTTGCTCTCCATTATTGTACAGGAAAACTAAATCAAGGAGATCGGATTTTTCTCCAGGAGTACTTTGATGTATTTGACGAAGCTATGCTCCGTAAAATCTTTATATTGAATGGAGAGTTAGCGTCTTGGCGTTTCAACAATGCTGTTGGCGTGGCTTTGCGTTTGGGTAAGATGGATTGGGCCGAAAAGTTTATTACAACATACAAGGAAAACCTACCAGCAGCCACTAGGGAAAATACGTCGTCCTTTTCTTTATCCAGGGTATATCTATATCAAAAACGCTATAAGGACGTACTGAAAATCTTACAGAATGTAGACTACGAGGATATAGGCTATAATATGATTAGCAAAGCTGTATTGATTATTACTTATTATGAATTGGATGAGTTAGAAGCATTAGACTCCTTCCTTGAATCTTTTCGTGTTTTCCTAAATCGCCATAAAAATATCCCAACTCAACGCAAAAAGTTTTATCTCAACCTGATCAAGTTTGCACGCCGCCTAACTCGCCTTTTGCCCAATGACCATACGGGTATATCAAAACTCCGGGAGGAAATTATCCGAGAAAAAGCTTCAACTGTTAACCATGAATGGCTGTTGGAAAAACTGACTGAACTCGAGAATTGATTAAAGCCTTTTGCCTTGGCTTTTTTCAGGCAATTTTATCTTCCGCACCGCGTTTTTCTTGCCGTTCATTCAGCAAGCACCGCCGTCATGGAATTGAAAATTAAAAAATTGTCTGGAATCGGCCTACTGGCTTTCCTCTTGTTGCCGTTCCTTTCCACCGCTCAAAACAAGGGCAAAACCGCCGGCCCGCTGACCAGGGATGCCATTGAGCGACTACATGCAGGCGAAGATACCCTTGCCATTCTGGCCTTCGCAGTGGTCAACGACTCTCTCGAATCCAACCGTTTCGGCGCCTGCCATGCCCTGATCACCTGCCTGGTCCGGACCTTAAAGACGGAAAACTCTTTCCATTATCCCTTCGATCGCCTGAAAAGCATGTCCATACTGGCGCCACCCGACAGCAGCTTCCGGATTTTCACCTGGCAATTGTTCGTTAATGACTCAACGTACAGGTATTACGGGGCAATTCAGATGAACCGCAAGGAATTGGAACTGTACCCTTTGATCGATCGCAGTTTTGAATTCGAGGCGCCGCCGCCATTTATGGACCGGCTGAGCGCCGACAAATGGTACGGCGCCCTGTATTACAACCTGCGGCAGTTCGACACCCGGGAAGGACACAAATACCTGCTTTTCGGCTTCGACGCCATTTCCTTTTTCGAACGCCGAAAACTGGTCGAAGTGCTGAGTTTCGACGCGGCGGGCAAACCGGTCTTCGGCGCCGAAGTATTCTCCGGATTGCCGGGAAGAGAACGCGGCCCGCAGGTTGCCAGACTCATTTTTGACTACTCCGCCGATGCATCCGTACGAGTCAACTGGGACGAGCAATATCAAATGGTCCTGTTCGATCACCTCGTTCCAATGGCCAGCCCTTACGGGCGCGGTATGGCTTATGTGCCTGACGGCAGTTATGATGGCCTCAAACTCGACAAATCGGGCCGTTGGATTTGGGTGGATAAAGTGTTCAACGACGTCATGGAAGAAGCGCCGCGACCCGAACCCATCCTCGATGACCGCAAAAGCAAGGATATTATGGGCAAGGAAAAAAAGGCCAAAGGCAACAGGCCCTGAAACGATTTTTATCAAAAAGCTCCCCCCTAAAAAAACTTGCGCCACCCTGAAACCAGGGCGGCGCAAGTTTTTTTTATCCAAGTAGTCGGACTGCTTAACGCACGACCGTAACGTCGCCGCGATACAACAGCACTTTGTTGTCAAGGAATTTGACTTCAATGATGTAGATGTACACACCCGGCTCGACCCAGTCGCCGCGGTAGCGGCCGTCCCAGCCTTCCGAATCCTGATTATTGGGTTTGAAATTGTTGCTTTCGTACATCAATTCACCCCAACGGTTGTACACCTGCATGTAGTTCACTTTTTCCACACCGTTGCCAATCCAGGGTCCGAAGTGCGTGCTGGTGCCTTCTTCATTGCTGGGTTTGAACGCGTTCGGGATGTAAACGTTGCGGTTGGGATCGACTTCGAGGAGCATCGAACCCGTACCCGTGCAACCACTGGTGTCGTACACCGTCAGAATGAACTCGGTCGTCGTAAACGGATATGCCGTGGGCGAGAGGCTGCCCGGGTTGAGCAGTGCCGTGGCCGGTTCCCACAGGAAGGTATCGATCGCCAGACCGATGGGGGTCACCGTCGGGAACATGTCGTAGGTTTCACCCAACTCGATTTCGTCGACCGCAGGCGTGAATTGCACCTTGATTTCACTCGGTTCAAACACGGTGATTTCTTCATCATACGAACAGCCCTGACCATCGATGTATGTAATGGTATGCACGCCGCCGTTCATGTTGACACCGATACCGGCAGGCAGCGGGGCGCCATAATCAAGCGTAAAGCTGTATTCGCCTCCCGAACCGCCAAAAATCGTATCAACGTACAAAATCGTATTGTCGCCGAAGCAAATAAGCGGCTCCCAGGGCTCGTAAGAACCTTGTACGGGAGGCGGATTGGTCAGCAGAATGGCGGTATTAACGCCAGTGCAGCCCAATGCATCGGTAACCGTAACACTGTAGTTGCCGGCCGGCAGGTTTTTGACAATAGGTTGCTCGTCGTTGGCGACAATATTGCCGGTAGCATCGGCCCAGGTATAACTAAATCCGCCTGCATTGCCACCGCTTGCCGTTACGGCAACAACGCCTGTGGAGTCTCCGTAACAACGGTTGTTGGACGAATTGGCCGCATCCGGAAGTACTACGATCGGAGAAGGTTCGCCAACTGTTATCGGGAAGACACTGGCACAGCCTTTATTGTCTTTAACCGTTACACTGTAATTGCCTGCTTCGAGGCCATTCACGATGGAAGTGGTGGCGCCGGTGCTCCACATGTACATGAAAGGACCGCCGTTGCCAGCCGAGCCAAGCGCGGTTGCGGAACCGTTGTCCCCGCCGTTGCAGCTGGCGGGTACCGACGATACCGTGGCATCCACGGGAGGAGGTGCGGCAATGTCGACCGTTTGAATGAGGAAGCACTGATTGGCATCCGTAATAGTCACCTGATTGGCGCCAGGGCAAAGATCGACGCGCAGCGAATCGGTGTTGCCATCGGCCCACAGGAAGTTGAAATTGCCATTCGTTGCCGGCGTTGAGGCATAATTGACGATCAGGGTAGCATGGCCATTGCAACTGTCGGAGCAGGTTGTTGCCATCAGCCCGCTGACCACAGCGGCGATTGCCGGCGGGTCTTGAAGGGTAAAGGTGCCCGAAACCGTGCAACCCTTGCTGTCCGTCACAGTGACGGAGTGCGGGCCTGCACCCAGATTCGGGTTGATGGGGCCGTTGGTGCCATTATCCCAAACGAAAGTATAATTCGGGTTGCCGTCGCTTGCGCCCACGACGATACTGCCGTCCTGGTTGCCGTTACACTTGGGGTCGGTCAGGGTGGTATCGCTGATATTGAGCGGCACAACGCCTGCCAACGTTACCGTATCGGTGGTGGTACAACCCTTGTTGTCGCTGACTACAATTACATAAGTGTCGCCAGGAAGGTCGCAGACCTGCGCTGTGCTGCCGACGGTTCCTCCTGCAAGCGTTGTCCAGTTGAAAATTGTAGCCACCGGGGAGGTGTTTACGGTCAGACAACCATCACTGCCGCATTTGACAGAGGTGGAGTCGATGCTGGTAATAGCCGGGGGAATCGGCAAGGCCAGTGTTACGACGATCGAATCGATACAACCGTTGAGGTCGGTGACGGTCGGCACATAGGTGCCCGGACCCAGGTTGTTCTGGCTGGAACCGTTGGGCAGGCCGCCGCCCCAGGTGTAAACGAAGTTGGGGCCGATACCCGTACCGCCCGTGGCCACCAGGGTAATGGAGCCGTCGGTCTGGAAGGTACAGGAAGGTTGCGTAACGCTCAACGTATCGAGCGCGAGCTGAGTCGGTTGGGTAATCGTGAACGAAGCGGTATCCCGGCAACCCGTCGTGACGTCTACTGCAAGCACGGAGTAAGTACCGATATCGAGGTTGGAGTACGTGGAGGTATTTGTGTTGTTCACCTGGTTGTAGCCCGTCGGCGTCCAGAAGAACTGGTACGAGGGATTGGTGAAAGCCGGGTTGGCATTGAGTTCTACGGTCAAGGCACCGGATGAACCGCCAAAGCAGAGAACGTTTTGTTGATTGACCAGATCTACGGTGACTTCGCGGGCATTATTGACGACATATTCCGTCAGCGGAACAAACGTGCAACCGTTGGCATCGGAAACCGTGACATAGTAGTTGCCGGCTGCAAGGCCTGAAATAACGGAGGGGTTGGTTGTCTGCGTAGTCAGCGGCGTCGGAGCGCCTTGGTCCGGCGAGTATGCCCAATCAAACACATATTCCGTTCCGGGAAGCGGCGTGCCGCCCTGAATGGTAAGCGAGATGGAGCCGTCGTTGATACCCGAGCAGGAAGCCGGGATAATCTGGATGCTGTTTTGAGCAATGGCCGAGGGGGCCGTCAGGGTGCCCGATGCGGTTGCCGTACAGCCGTTGGGTGCGGTTACCGTAACTGCGTAGGCGCCGGCAGGAACGTTGTTTTGCACTGCAGCGCCAGGGCTGGGAATGCTGGGACCTGTCCAGGCAAAGGTGTAGCCAGTTGCCGGAACAGCGACGCCATCGACAGATACCACGGCAGTAACGATCCCGTTGGAAAAACCATTACAGGTCGGCGATTGCGTCAGCGCGAGCGATGCGCCCAACTGGGAAAGGGTCAGCGTAACTGTGTCCGCAATGGGTGCACCGATGCCGTTGTCATCGGTAATGATAAATTCGTAGGTGCCATTGTCAAAGCCCGGAAGCACAAGCATATCACCTGAATTGGCAATGACGGGTTCAATATTGGCGGGACCGCTGGGAAGTTCGCGCCAGATGACTTCGTAGGGCGTCATGCCGCCATTGGCAGTTATTTTGATACTTGCCGTGCCGGTACAGGTGGTGTCAATCACTTCCACTGTGGCCGTAAAGGGATCAAAATCAGCGCAAATTAGGCCGGTATCCACCGTGACGGCGTAGTTGCCGCCCATGGAGTTTTCCATCTGAACACCGGAAGGCAGGTTGGTAAGTCCGATGCCGGAGCAATTGCCCAATTGGCCTGTTACGATGAAACACACTTCGAAAAGCGTGTCGCCCGCAGCAAGTGTCGAGCCGGCAGCGGCCTGGTTGTAATAAAGAACGCCCAGTGCACCCTGGCCAACCAGGTTTTCATTCAGGTTGCTGTTGTTGAAAATCGGGTTGATGAGCACAGGGTTCGGATTTTGAACGCCGGTGTAAAACAGCACGGAAGGGTCCCATTGCACGCTGAACGAAAAACCTACAACGTCGTTGTAGTTCGTTACGGTCACCGGAACACAGATCGATTCACCCGGCAATGCATTGTCTTGCGGGAAAGCAATGTTGACGCTGTTGGAAGCATCACAAGCTGCCATATTGATCTGGAAGGAATAACCGCAGCTTTTCCCGTCTTCCACGGTCACGTTGTAAGTGCCTGATTGCGGAACCGAAAAAATGATGTTGGCATTGTTGAACCACTGCGTAGGCGCAATGTGAATAAGGCCTTTTACGGTCGGGTCGCTTGCGAGCGAGATGTCGATCGTCGTGTAAGTAGCCCCCAGGTCGAATTCAGGATAACCGCCGCTGATCTGGAACTTTCCGCGGCAGTCGTCGCCGAAGCTCGTGTTTACGCCGGACTCCTGGATGGGGTTGAGGTAAACCACCTCGAACTCGGAAGCGACCCCGACATTGACGCAAGGGCCGGGAGGGAAACCGACCTGAACGGATTCGTAACCAACCGTATCCGGGCTGGCCGCAATGTTAAAAATGTCAAAAGTGACCGGGGCAAAATGCAGTGCGACCGGCTGCCCCATGTTGTACAAACCGGGCAGGGTGCCGTTGTTGAAAAACCACATGTCGCCGCTGGGGTCATTGCCATAGGCGATAACGGGCTGGTTCATCGAACCGAGAATCATACAGGGATCGGTGATGATCGTCTGCAGGTTGTCGCCGACAATCGTGGGTGGACATTTATAAAAAATGTACCCCAGGCCGGGCGGCGTGGCAGGATTCGGGTCGCCACTCAAATCGGCATCACCGTTGTGATCGATGAAAATGGAATCCTGGTAACAAAGAAAGATGATGGGAAGCGCGACGTCGTTACTTTGGGTAGTGACGCCGGCCGGTCCGATGGTAACGGTGCCCGCGTTGTTGCAAAGGGCTTCCGGACTGGCGGTGGAAGGATTGGGCTTGATTTCGGAGGGTGTGTAAGTGGTCGAAGGCGTCTGGGCATACGAAACCGTGGCCGCGAGACCAATAAGCAGGGGGATTAGAAGTCTGTACATGCGGTGAGAAAATTTACAATGGTTGCTGGATATGTTCGAACTACGGGATGATAAGTAATCAACCAAAGATGCAGCGCGGCTTTCGCATGCTGCCGAATTCGGGAGTTTTAACAACTGCCGGGTTCATGGGTGGATTAACTTTACCCAAAAGGTAGATTACGGGCAAGTGGACGCAAAATTAGACATTCGCCGCGCATCCGACCTATCAGAACGACGCCAAATGTTTGAAAACCGGCTTTTTTAACAAAATTGGGGGAGGTTTTTAAAACGCCTTGTTTGACCGCTCTCTTTTAGTTCTGCCATATTTTTCCGTTTAAAATGACCGTTTCTACACAATCGCTGCCAAAAGCATAGGGCAAATACGCCAAATTGGGTACGGGCTTCGTGACGAATAAATTGGCCTTTTTACCTACCGCGATGCTCCCAAAGTCGTCTTCCAACTCCATCGCACGGGCGCCGTTGAGCGTGGCGGCATTGATGGCTTCCTCGGGAAGCATCTTCATTTTGATGCAGGCCAGCGACACCACAAACGGCATACGCCCCGAGGGCGTGGACCCCGGGTTGTAGTCGCTCGCCAATACGACCGGCAGCCCCGCGTCGATCATTTTTCGGGCCGGCGCGTAAGGGATACCCAGGAAAAAAGCGCAGGATGGGAGCAGCGTAGGCAGGGTTTGACTGGCCAGGAGGGCCTTGATTTCCGCATCCCCCGTGTATTCCAGGTGGTCAACAGAAATGGCGTGATTCGCCACGCCAACCTGAACGCCGCCCGAGTAATCCAGCTCGTTGGCGTGGATTTTCGGCTTCAAGCCGTAGGCCCAGGCCGCCTTTAAAATACGGTCCGTCTCGGCGACCGTGTAAAATCCGCGGTCGCAAAACACGTCGCAGTAGTCGGCGAGTTGTTGCTCGGCAACCAGGGGCAGCATTTTTTGAATAACAAGGTCGATGTATTCGTTGCGGCGTGAGGCATATTCTGCCGGCACGGCATGCGCGCCCAGAAAAGTCGCTTTGATCGGTATCGGGCTGATGGCGCGGAGGCGTTTGATTACCTGCAGCATTTTGATCTCGCTTTCCACGGTGAGGCCGTAGCCGCTTTTGATCTCGATGGCGCCCGTGCCGTAACCGATCACTTCGTGGAGGCGTTGCCTTGCGCTTTCGAAAAGACTGTCTTCCGAACATTGCTGCAGTTTGCGGGCGGAATTGAGAATGCCGCCACCCCTGCGGGCAATTTCTTCGTACGACAGGCCGCGGATGCGGTCCACGAACTCTTCTTCGCGGCTTGCCGCAAAAACAATGTGCGTATGCGAATCGCACCACGACGGCAGGACCAGCCGTCCGTCGGTGTCGATGACCTGGTCGGCCCTTTGCGGACATCTGTCCATGGGACCAAACGCGGCGATCCGATCATTTTCGAGTAATAAATAGGCGTCGTTAACGCAGGGCAAAACGGCCATTTCCGAGCCTTTTACAACCTTTCGAAGGCTTGTCTCAGCCTGCACCAGGGTTTTGATGTTTCGAAGCAACAGCGAACTCATGGGGCAAAATTAGGGAGAAGATTGTGCTATTTTTACCGCCGATTTGAATCGGACGACACATGAAATATTTTCTCAGCCTGAGCTTGTTCGCTTGCCTGCTTGCCTGCAACAGCAACAAAATTTGCAAATACAAACCGGCCCCTATTTTTGACAAAAACCTGCCACACCTGCAGGGCTACGAATACGAAGTGCAAGGCCAGCAGTCGCGGGAGGCCTTTATGACCGACCGCGGAGTGTTTGTCGAAGTTTTTCAGGAAGTATGCGAAACGAGTCGTCAGGAATACCGTTTTACGGCCCCCGGCGAAGGTTTTTTGCAAATGCCCGACTCGGTCTGGTTGAAAGAAGTGAGCCGGGAATTCGTCTTTCTCAGCAGTTTTTCGCCGCAACAGGCCCCGCTGAAAAACTGGGCCGACCTGATCGAGGATTCCCGCCCCAACCTGCGCATGGGAGAAGAACTGGAGATCAATCCGGGTATTTTTGTCAAGGTGAATAAAGTGGCTGCTCCCGATAAAGGGATGCTCGTGGTCGAATTGTTTCAGAAATAAAACGGCGCGCCTACTTTTTCCGCTTCACGCCAATTTTGGCGAGTATCAGGTCGCCCAGGTCCGCCAGATCGGGGGCTACCCTGAACCTGTAAACCAGCGCGCCCATCACGGCAAAATAAATCCCTGAACGAACGATCAGATCGAACCAGGGTCGGCCGCTGAGCGGAATCAGACTGGCGGTGATAAATGCCGCGGCCGCTACGCCAAGGGCGCGAACGGTCTGGCGGGAAAACGGTTGCAGGCGAAATTTTAGCCAAACCAGCGCCAGATTGACCGCGTTGTTACAAAAAATGGACAACAAGGTGGCTACTGCCGCACCTGTAATCCCCCAAAGCGGGATCAGCCAAAGGTTAAAACCGACATTGGCCACAGCCAGAATGCCGAGCGAAAGCAGCGACCAGGTGTAATAGCGAGAGTAATAAATCAGGTAATTGTTGAGGCTGGAAGTCATCTCCACCAGGCGCGACAACCCGATGATCAGCAGCACGTATTTGCCCTCCACCAGTTCCTGCCCGTTGGGCAGCAGGGCGTAAAAACTGTCCACGGAAATCCAGACCGAGCCGAAAAGCAACAACCCGACGACCAGCAGGTTGATCGACACCTTTTTATATAGTTTGTCGAGTTCCTCATGATTGTCTTCCGACAGGTATTGCGACACCGACGACACGCTGGCAGAGTAGAGGCTTTTTGTAGGAATGTCGATAGCCGAACCGATAAACGCGGCAATGGCGTACACCCCTGTGGATTTGAGGCTGCTCATGGAGCCGACAAAAAGCAAATCCGCCTTGTAGGCAATCAGCAGGGCAAACCCGCCGAGCGAACCGAAGACCATAAATCGGCCGATCTCGCGCCGGCGCGCCGGCGTCAGAAATGCCATGTTGGGTTGCCAGAACCATTGCCCGATGCTGCGCAGGTAGAGGATCATCCCGGCGGGCACCATTGCACTGTACAAAAGCAGCAGCCAGGCCATTACATGCAGGGAGATCCAGCCGCGCCAAAGGGCAAAAATCAGGATGGGAATCGCGATTTTTTGGGAAAAATCAATGAGCAGCGACGGGACGACGATGCGTTTGAAATTGGCCGAATATTGGCCCAGCACCACGCTGACGACGTAAAAAAGCGACATCGGCGCGGCCATCCAAAGGAAATCGTGGAGCAACGGCGAACGATCCTGCAACACTTGTACCAGGCTGTCGCGCGCAAAAACGGCAATGATCGCCGCGACCAACCACCCCGCTGCACAAAGACTTAACAACAAAGGCAACAGGCCGTTATGCCCGTTGCCTTTGTTATCGAATTGCGGGAAAAAACGAATGACCAGCGTATTGCCGCCGAGCGATAAAATGGGCAAGCCCACCACGCCAAACCACAACAACAACTGCACCAGGCCATACGCTTCCAATGCATGCGGATAAACGAACAGCGTACTCGCTGCGCCTATTCCCAGGCCGACAAAATTGACGACCGTGTATTTAAAACTCTGCCGGCGAATGACGCCCATGCTCGATTATTCTGTCACGGCCAGGCGTTTGATCAAAGCGCCCTGTTCGTTTTCCAAAGTTACGATGTACAACCCTGCCTGCAAATTGGCAGTCGGAATTTCTACCTGATTTTGTCCCAACGACAAACGCAGGTTTTGTTGCTGGCAAAGGCGGCCCGCAGCATCGGTGACGCGGACCACAACATCCATGTTGTCGTTCGATTCGATCAAAATCTGTGCAGGAAGGCCGCCGGCTACGGGATTGGGAGCGAGTTCCGCCGACACGTTTTGCTCCAGTTCGCTGGTCGCCGTGAAATTGTGCGTCCGAAACACACCCACCTGATTGTAGTTGTCGGGCTGACAGACATCCCAGTAGTTGTAAGCACGGACGCGCCAGTACAGCACGCGGTTGTTCGGAATACCTTTGGTAATGTTCACCGAGGTAGCATTTTCGATGGTGCCATTGTACAACATTATCGAAAAAGTGGGCGTCATGCCAACCTGTACGTGGTACATCGTGGCCTCGGGCACGGGATTCCAAACAACGGTAAAGTTGTTGTATTGCACCACCTGGGAATCGATAGGGCTGGTCAGTTCGACCCATGCATCGTCGGCAATTTCCGTACCCGGCTCGAAAGTGGTCAGGTACTGGACGTGCTCGGTGTACAGGTTGGTGCGCATGGCTTCCATCTGCTCATCCGTAAAACGCGACTGGCAGGCATCGTAGGCATAGCCCATGATCAGAGAACCGTCGGAACGGAACGGAACCCCGTTCGGGTCGTGCTGGAGTTCGAGGCTTTGGGCATTTTCGTCGCAGGGCCAGCGGTAATTGAGATAGTCAGGACGGGTGTCGCAGAAGCGGTCGCCGGCTTCGTAGCAGTTGCTGGTATCCATTCGTTCGACCGGGTAGCCATCCCAGTTGTCGGGAGCGGGGCTGCCATAGTCGTAGTCGTCGTGGCCTTCCCAGCCGTAGAACGGGTGGGGAAGCGAAAAATGGTGGCCGGCTTCGTGCGCCCAGGTGCTGTTGCCGGGGCCCGAACAGCCTTTGCCCAGTACGATGGCATCTTTCCACGAATAGCCACAGTTGCCGGCGGGGTCGTCCACCACGAAAGCGTTGAGGCGATCTTCCAGGCCGGGATAAATTGCATCGATCATTTCGGCGCCGCCGCTCCAGTCGTGCTGATACCAGGTGGAGTTATTGTGGTATTGAACGGGATCGCCCGGCATGAAGTAAAAACGAATGTGCGAGGGAGCATACTGGGCATTCATTTCACACAGCACGCGGATGGCCTGGTCGAAGCGGAAATAACCTGTGCCGTTGTTGTTGCCAACGATGTGCACCGTGACAGGCGCGTAAAGCCAGGTGGTGTCGCCGCTGCCTCTTTGTTGGGCAATTTCGGCGCGATTGTCCTGATACCAGGTCAGCCAGGGCGAATAGCCGGTATAACCGCAGAAGTTTTTATCGGACGGTTGCTGGGCCTGAACGGCCTGCCCGATGGAAAGTGCCAGGATTAAAGCAAGGTAGACTTTACAATTCATTACACACAGAGGTTTGAGTCGTTGGTTTGTTTCGACAAATGTCAGGTTTCCTCGGAATAATTTTGTTGTCCCGATTGAAATTGCGCCAGCCGGCGACACAAAAACTATTCGGGCTGGACCATAAAACTCGCCACCCGGGTACTTCCCGAATTGGTCCAGACCAATCGGTACAACCCGGCCGGCAGCGCGCTTGCCGAAAAATCGAGGGTGCTGCGGAGCGCCGAAGGGGTAATGCGTTCCGTCCAAACCTGTCGGCCGGCTGCGTCAAAAACCTGGCATTGTGCGGTTTTGTTCAGCCATTCTTGCGGAATTTCCACGTAAAGCGGCTGTCCGGGCGTCAGTGTGCTGGGAAAACACCGAAAAGGCGCTTCGCCGTCTTGCTCCTGCGTGGCGCTGGTGGGGAGGGCGAAGAAACTCTCGTTGGACGTAAACGAGGTGCAGGTGTACCAATAGTTAAAGGGACGCACGCGCCAGTAATAGGTGTAGCCGGGCGGAAGGCTCGCAGCCACAAAACTGGTGTCTGTGACCACTTCGTTGTAGTTTTTGATCAAATAGTTGTTGAAACGGGCCACCTGAACAACGTAATGCGTGGCGCCGGGCACAGGGCTCCAGTGCAGCGATACATTCGTGGAAGGGGTGTTCTCTCCACCGGCTGGCGAGAGCAATTGCGGCAGCTCGGTAATATCGGGTTCCGGCGGACCGGGCGACAACCATGCCGCTTTTTCCGTCAGCAAATTGGCGCGCAAGGCTGCGATCTGGTCGTCCGTAAAACGATTGGAACACACGTCGTTCGAGTACGACATGTACAGGGTACCGTCGGCTTTGAAATTGTTGCCGTTCTGGTCTTTCAGGGTCACGAGGCTTTCCCCCTGCGCGTCGCAATCCCAGCGGTAACTCAGGTAATCCGGCCGGGAATCGCAGATCAGGTCGGCCGCGATCCCGCAGTTGCTGCCGTCGTAGCGTTCCACCAGGGCGGTGTCGAGCGGCGCGGGCACCGTGGTCTCCAGCGTGTCGTGGAAGTAGGTGTAATCGTAAGTCTGGAAATCGGGCGTCGGCACCGCGTAGCTGTACACCGTGCCTTCCCAGCCGATAAACGGGTGGGGGAGCGACAACGCATGACCGACCTCGTGGGTCCAGGTGTGTTCGTTGGGGTCGGCGCAACTGTGCGCAATTGCCACGCCTGCATAAGGCAGGTTGTAGCCACAGTTGCCGGCCGGGTCGCTGACGAAATACGAATTCAGGGCATCGGGCACGTTGTTGGTCAGCATCATATCGATGCCGGCAGGGATGTCGTTGTGGTCGTACCAGGCCGTGTTATTGGGCAGCAACCAGTCATTTTTAAAATAAAAGCGCACCATTGCGGGACCGTAATCTTCGTTCAGCCGGCAAAAAGCATCCAGCAGGCGTTCGGGTGGAAAGCGCCCTGTACCGTTGTTGCGGGCTACCAGATGCACCTGAATCCCTGCGTAAAGGGTGTCGGCCGACCGAAAAGCCATTTGGTCGCGCTGGGCCTGCCAGCTGATCAGCCAGGGATCGAGTACCGGCAAGGTGCCGCAGGGGTTCAAGTCCTGCGCGAAAAGATTGAAGAAGGAAAATAGCAACAAAGCGGTGTAAATCAGGCGGTTGCGCATGTGTTGTCTTGTGTTTTAATAAAAATTCTGACGGGCGGGAGGGTAGGAGGAGGGACTATCGATGAAGGGCTATGCGAGCGCTCGTAAAATCTGTTTGCGGTGACGGACAAGGTGCGTGTCCAGAAATTGCAGGGTTTGTACCCAGCCCAGGCGGCCGGCGCGCGGGTGGCGGTACACCGCCTTGTCGAACAATTCGTCGGGAAGTTGTTCGAAAAAATGCGTCCAGTCAGCCCTGGTCTGTTGCCATCTGCCGCGGAGTTCGCTCATTTCGGCGCTTTCGGGGAGGTTTTCCGGGACGGTCGTGGGCGGGGCCTTGAATTTGAATGGCAAACTGAGGGACAGCCACAACAAAAATCCCCGCCACTTTGCCGGCCATCCGGCGCGTTCGAACTGCCCGGGCGACGAAAGTTTTTTGCGCAGGTATTTCATGGAGCCTTCTTCTGCCATCAAGAGGTGATAAGCGGTTTGAATGGCCGACCAGCCGCCGTCGGCAGGTTTTTTATTGAGTTGCTCCGCAGGATACCCGGACATCTCGTCGAGCAAAAGATCAACCCGCTCCGAATAACGCCTGTTCATGGCTATAATCCTGTTTTTCATGGTGTTAGCAGAAATTTCCATTTGTTAATATTCGCCAAAAATCTGTGCTTTGCGGTGAACTGAAAAGTTTTTGCCCAATTTTGCCAAAAAAGCCCCTGCATGCGTCCGTCCAAAGTAACCCTGTATTGCTTGCCGCTTGTTTTGCTGCTGATGTCCGGCTTTCAGTCGGCCAGGCCGGTAAAGGTCAACCTGCCGCCGGAGCCCGTCTGGTTACAGGTGTTGACCCGACAGGGGGACGACGTGCCCAAATTGCTGGCCCGCTATGGTCTTGAAGAATTCGAGTGCAACGTGACCCAGTTTTTTAAAATTAACAAGTTAAAGGAAGACTATCGCCTGCTGGCCAACAAACCTTACAAAATACCCGTGCAGGAAGTCGTTTACAACGGCAAAAGCATTCGAACCACCCTCAATATCACCGATTGGGAAACCGCCAAACGCATCCAGACCTACAATGAAAATGCAAAAAAACAGGGTCTGCGCGCCGACGATTTTATCGTCAGTAAAAAACTGTGGGTGCCCTGGCACGAATTGAATTGCCCGCCCGGCGGCGAGGTGGCGGAGGCCAGCGTTCCCAAACCCACCAGAGAGACCATCGTCGGGCTCGATGAAGCCGGCGCAGCCAAAGGAAGCCGTGTTTTCCCTATTTTCGGCTCGAAATACGCCAAAACGCCACTGGCCAGCAACCGCCTCAAAGGCAAGGTGTTTTACATCATCAGCGGCCACGGCGGCCCCGATTCGGGCGCTCAGGGCCAAAGGGCGGGCAGTACGCTTTGCGAAGACGAGTACGCTTACGACGTGGCGCTTCGCCTCGTTCGGCTTCTGGTCAGCCACGGCGCTACCACCTACATGATCGTGCGCGACCCCAACGACGGCATTCGCGACGAACTTTACCTGCGCTGCGATCAGGATGAGGAGGTGTGGGGCAATCGCGTCATTCCGCGTGATCAGAAAGCGCGCCTGCAGCAAAGAACCGACCTGATCAACGCGCTCACCGAACGCCACCGAAAAGCCGGCGTAACCGACCAGACCATCATTGAAATTCATGTGGATTCAAGGTCGAGGCATACCAAAACCGACGTGTTTTTTTATCACCGCCCCGACAGCGAGCCCAGCGCCAAACTGGCCAAAAAGTTTCACCAGACTTTTTTACAAAAATACCTCAAAGTGCGCGGCCAGCAGCGCTACAATGGCACGGTGACCCCCAGGGGCCTTTTTACGCTGCGCGAAACCACCGCCCCCGTGGCCGTTTATATCGAACTCGGCAACATCCGCAACGACTGGGACCAGCAGCGGCTGGTGCTCAAAAACAACCGTCAGGCGCTTGCCAACTGGCTTTGCGAAGCCTTGCTGGCAAAGTGAACCTCAAAACCCGCGCAACGCCTCGTACACCAGATCCACCGGCAAGCCCATGACATTGGCGTAAGTGCCTTCGATGCGAACCACTTTGCACAAGCCGATCCAGTCCTGCACGCCGTACGAACCCGCTTTGTCGTAAGGCTGGTATTCTTTGAGGTAAAAGTCGATTTCAGCGTCGTTGAGCGTGGCGAAGGTCACCCTCGACACCCCTGCGAAACTGCTCTGTTTTGTTTTGCTCGTCAGGCAAACACCCGTGACGACCGTGTGCGTCCGGCCCGACAAACGGCGCAACATGCGAAAAGCATCGTCGTAATCGACGGGTTTCCCGAAAATTTCTCCGTCGAGAATCACCACGCTGTCGGCCGTGAGCAGCACCTCCCGGTCGTCGAGATCGGACACGCCGGCGTCGGCTTTTTTCCGGGCCAGAAAAACGGCGACTTCTTCCACGGGCATATCGGGAGGATAACTTTCCTCCACATCATAAGTCCGAATGCTGAATTGAAAACCGGCTTCGGCCAATAACTGGCGGCGACGTGGACTTTGGGAGGCCAATATGAGCGGCGGGTGCTGGAACATACCATCCATTTATTCTATGCCATTGGGCTGTTTGGGCAATGAGTCGCGTTCGGGCGGCAACTGGACCGGCGTCGGCGCCTGCGCCGGCGGGCGGCGCGGAAACTCGACCGGCTGCACGTCTTCCGGCTGCACAAGCGGTTTGTAATCGCCGTGATAAATCTTTGGTGAACAGCCTGTTGCGTACCAGTTCATCACCGAATAAAAGAGCAAAGCCATCAGCACCCAGCCCAGCCAGCCCGGCAAGGGCGTCAGGGCAGGAGGGGGCAAGGACTTTGGCGCCGGGCGGTTGAATTCGTCGAGGGGCAGGCCATCCTGATGGTAGCGTTCCATCCAGTTGCGGCGCAGGGTTTCGATCACGGGCTGCAACTGGCTGATCAGTTCGCGGTAGCCTTCTTCTTTGGGCTGGCTTTCTTCCAGGCTTTTTTTGGGGCCCATTGTCGGGAAATGCGCCAGCCTCGAATGGGATTTCCAGTGAGAGGGCGTGACCAGAACGGGATGGATGCGGATCAGCGTGGGGCCCAGATCGTGGTAACGGGTCGTGGCTGCCGGTATTTCCACCTGATTGATATGTGGAGTCGCCAGCGAGCGGTGGCTGGTGAGGAAAAGATAAATATGGCCCTGTTCCAGTTCCACCGGCGGGTGCGGCCGGAAAGGTGCGGAGGGCTGCGGCGGCGAGTACCAGAACAACAAAATATTCCAGGGCAGGGGCAGGGACGGTGCGCGCGGGGGCGGACGGTTGTACCAGATCCGTAGAAAATATTTTTCCTCCAAAGGCTTCAGCCATTCGAGCAGGGTGGCGAGGTATTTGGTATCGCCGGCGGCATGGGAAATATAAATCCGAAGCATGGTGGAGCAAAAAGGCGCGCATCAGCGCCATTGGTCCGGCAAAAAAACGCATTTCTTGTCAACGAAGCGAAAAGTCTGTCTGTACCGATCCGGATGAATTTCGGTTATTTGCCCCCGTTCGTCGCATTTATTCAACTCAATACGAACAAAAGCCGCTTTTTCGCCTTTCACAGATAACTATTGAACCAAAAAATATGCTCACGACCAAATCGCTTTTTGCCGCCGAAGGGCTCGACGACCGCAGCCTTGAATTCCTGACCGGCGCGATCGAAAAGAACAACCTCCCGGGTTTTGACTACCTCGAATTCAAACGCGCCGTGGTGGCCCTCCAGGAACTCAAACTCGACGAGGCCACCGCTTACAAAAGCGCGTTTACCACCGCCGCTACATTGGGGCTGACCAAGGAAAAACTCGTCGAAACCGCCGGCTACTACCGCAATGTCGTGGCCAAGGAAAAAGAACAGTTCGACCAGGCCCTGCAAAACCAGACGAACACCAAGGTGGCCGCCCGCAAAGACGACGTCAAACGTTTGCAAGACCAGATCGAACGGCACAAAGCCGAGATTGCGCGTTTGCAGGACGAAATTGCCGGCTATCTGAACCAGATGGAACAGGCGGAAGCCTCCGCCAAACTGGAAAGCGAAAAGATTGAAAAAAACAGGAGCGCTTTTGAAAAAACGCATCAGGCACTGCTCCTGCACATCGACCGCGATATCGAAAATATTCACAAGGTGCTTTAAAGCATGTCGTCTAAATCATTTTGGCAAAGGCCGGAAGGCAAAACCGGCGGTTTTTTTCTGGCCGCCGTGCTCATCGGCGGTGGCGTATTGCTCAGCCGCATACTGCCGTTCCTGATCCAGCAAGCGGAAAATACCCTTTACCTCACCAGCTACCTCGCTGCGCTGGCGGCGCTCGTGTACATCGTGCTCGACCCGCGCGCCCGCAACCTGGTGTGGTACGGCTACAAGTCGCTCATGCGTTGGATCACCGGCCTTTTTGTCAAAATCGACCCCATTTCCATCCTGAAATCCTACATCGAGGACCTGGAAAAAAATCTGCGCAACCTCAGCAAACAGATCGGAGCGCTGCGCGGCCAAATGCGCCAGTTGAAAGGACTGATGGAAAGCAATTCGGCTGAAATTCAGCGCAATATGAGCGTAGCCGAACAGGCAAAGAACCAAAACGACGACAAAAATCTGACCCTTTCCGCCCGCAAGGCTGGCCGTTTGCAGGAAGCCAATGCGAAGTACGATGTGCTTCTGAAACGTATGGAGGTGCTCTACCGCGTGCTCACCCGCATGTACGAAAACGCCGAGATTATGCTCGACGACACCAAGGATCAGGTCAAAATCAAGGAGCAGGAATATCAGGCCATTCACGCCGGCCATTCGGCCATTCGTTCGGCCATGAGCATCATCAGCGGCGACCCCGACAAACGGGCGCTGTTCGACCAGGCCCTCGAATCGATGGCCGAAGAAGTAGGCAACAAGGTGGGTGAAATGGAACGTTTTATGGATACCAGTAAAAACCTGCTGGCGTCTATCGACCTTCAAAACGGTGTGTTTGAAGAAGAAGGCCTGCAATTGCTCGAGCAATGGGAGAAAAAAAGCCCGCTTTTGGTGGAAAAACCGACCGCTCCGGCCGAAAAACCGCTCGACCTCAATACGCCGCCCAAACAAATGATGCGGGAGGAAAACGAGTACGACCGGCTGTTCGATTAAAAACTACTGCCCTTCCAGCGCCTTTTTTTCCGCTTCTTCCGGGGTCAGTTTTTTGTGCGAACGCACGATGCGGGTGTTCGGAATGCCGCTGTCGCCCAGCGCTATTTTCATGTCGTACAAATTGCCGGCTTCCAGCACGTATTGATGCGCCCGGAAGGTGTTTTTGCCGGTGTACCGAATTTCCAGATCATAGGCGCCCGGCGGCAGGTTTTTGATAAAAGTGCCTTTTTCCCCCGTGATGCCCGCCAGGGCTGTTCTTTCCTCCGATTTGTTAAAAATCAGCACCGTGCTGCTCATCGGTTCGTTGGCTTCCAGATCGAACACCGTGCAACGCACCGTCGCCTCGGCCGGGTTGTCGTTAGCGCCGGTTTTGGCAAATTCGAGCATCTGGCTGGGATGCGATCCTGCCGGCACGATCACCTTGTAAGTGTAAACGCTTGGCGCACAGGCGCTAAGGAAGGTTGACGGGATCAACAAAAACAAAAAGCGTCGCATAAACGGCAAAAGTAATACATCCCTATTTTTTTTCGCCCCAACGGTAGCTGTCGAGCTCGAAACCGGCCAGGTCGAGCACCCGGTCGACCACCGTTGCTGCAATGGCTTCCGGCGTTTGCGGTCTTGAGTAGAACGACGGGCAGGCCGGGCACACGATGGCGCCGGCTTCGGTCACGGCCGTCATATTGCGCAAATGAATGAGACTGAGCGGCGTTTCGCGCGGTACGAGAATGAGTTGCCGGCGTTCTTTCAATACGACATCGGCGGCGCGGGTGATCAGGTCGGTGCTTTGTCCGGTCGCGATGCGGGCCAGGGTACCCATCGAACAGGGGCAAACGATCATGGTCTGGTAGTGGGCCGAGCCGGAAGCAAAAGGGGCGTTGAAATCATTTTTCCCATAAAAATCGAAGGGATAGACCGACAAATCGGCTTCACCAAGTTCGATTTCCCAGTTCAGGCGCGCATTGTCCGACATGACCACGCCGACTGCGGCGCACTGGTCGCGCAGGGCAAGTAATTTGTCGAGCAGAAGTTTGGCGTAAATGGAGCCGGAAGATCCGGCAATGCCGATCACTACTTTTTTCATCATTTACCAAAGGTAATTGTCAATTTTGAGCCGAAAATTTGACTCTGCCATACATGAATCGCGTACTACAATCAATTTCAACGGTTTTTGTTTTGCCCGGGCTTTTCTTCCTGGTCACTTCCTGCGGCAAAGATGCCCCAAAACAGGGCTGGGGCGATCAGTCGGAGGCAACCCCGCCTGCCGACGCCTTGTTCAAAAGAGTGAACGGCGCCGAAAGCGGGCTCACTTTTGCCAATCAGGTGACGGAGGATTTCGAACAAAACGTCATCAGCAACCCCTACTACTACAACGGCGGCGGAGTCGGCGTGATCGATGTCAACAAGGATGGCAAGCCGGATCTGTTCTTTTCCGCCACGACCGGCGCCTGCAAATTGTACCTCAACGAAGGCAACCTGAAATTCCGCGACATCAGCAAGGAGGCCGGCGTCGAGGCGGCGGAAGGCAACAAAACCGGGGTGACCGTGGCCGATGTCAACGGCGATGGCTGGCAGGATATTTACGTGTGCAGGGCCAGCCTCAAACCGGGCGACGCTTGTCGTAACCTGCTGTTTATCAATAACAAAAATAATACGTTCAGCGAACAGGCCAGGGCTTACGGACTGGATGACCCCTCGGCCAGCAACCACGCCAATTTCTTTGATTACGACCTCGACGGTGATCTGGACGCCTACGTGATCAATTTTCCGGTGAATTTCACTTACTCCACCCAGATGGACCTGCAGCAAACGCTTAGCGGTCAGATAATTCGCCGTACCGAGCCGACAACCCCTTACGACTCCGACCGGCTGTACCGCAACAACGGCAACGGCACCTTTACCGACGTGAGCAAAACGGCCGGAATTGAAAACCGCGCCTTTGGACTGAGTTGCACGGTCACGGATTTTAACCAGGACGGCCGCCCCGACCTGTTCGTTGCGAATGACTACTTAGAGCCTGATTTTCAATACATTAATCAAGGAAACGGCACTTTTCGCGATGCCCGGGAATCGGCTTTCCGCCACATGGCCAACCATACCATGGGCGCCGACATTGCCGATATCAATGGCGACGGCCTTCCGGACCTGATGGCGCTCGACATGCTCGCCGAAGACCCCAAACGGCAAAAAACGCTCGGCACGACGATGCAGTACGACCGTTACAATACGCTCGTCACCTACGGCTACGGACACCAGGTGATGCGCAATGTGTTGCAACTCAACAACGGCAACGGTACGTACAGCGACATTGGCTGCCTGGCCGGCGTTTTTCAGACCGACTGGAGCTGGGCGCCGCTGCTGCAGGACTACGACCTTGATGGTTTTACCGACTTGTTCATCACCAACGGCTACCGCCGCGATGTCACCAATCTCGATTATGCCCAGTTTACGGCCGATTCCGTGCAACGCAATTTCGGTGGGCTCAACCCCAATCATTTCAAAACCGTTTACGATTACCTCAACCTCATCCCAAATACGCCCCTGAACAACTATTGCTACCGCAACACCGGCAACCTACGGTTTGAAGACGTAACAACGGCCTGGGGCATCACGACAAAAGGGTATTCCAACGGCTCCGCCACCGCCGACCTCGATGCCGACGGCGACCTCGATCTGATCATCAACCGCGTGGAAGGGGAGGTGTTGTTGTACAAAAACACCGCGGCGGACGCCAAAAAAGGCAACTGGCTGCAAGTCAAACTTCAAGGGCCCGCCGGCAACCCCGACGCTTTCGGCTCGGTGGTGCGCGTGACGGCGGGCGGGAAAGTCTGGCAGCAGGAAATGACGCCTTATCGCGGGTTTTTCTCCAGTTCGGAGCCCTTGCTTCAGTTTGGCTTGGGCAATGTCGGGCAGGTGGAAAAGGTAGAAGTACAGTTTCCCGGCGGCAAATTATTGACCCAGAATGCCACGTCGCCCAATCAGCGACTCACACTCGACATTTCGGCTGCAAAGCCGGGCAAACTCGCTCCGCTGCCCCTGGCCGGAAAAGCGCTGGTCAGCGACCTCAGCGGCAAAAACGGGCTTGTTTACCAGCATAAAGACGACAATTTCGCCGATTTCAACCGCGAGCGCCTGTTGCCCTGGCGACTCTCGACGCCTGGCCCGCAAATTGGCGTCGGCGACGTGAATGGCGACGGGCTCGACGATTGTTTCATCGGAGGCGCGCCGGGAACGCCGGGCGGCCTTTTTGTGCAGCAAAAAAACGGGCAGTTCTCCCGCCAGCCCGATCCCGGGCAGGCCGACAAAAACAGTGAAGATGGCGGAATGGCACTTTTTGATGCCGACGGCGACGGCGACAAAGACCTCTTCGTGGCCAGTGGCGGCTCTGCCGCTGCTGCCGGTCGCGACGAATACCAGCCCCGCTTGTATCTGAACGACGGGAGCGGCAAATTCACCAAAGCCACCGATGCCCTGCCCAAAATCACCGACAGCGGTTTTTCAGTAGCCACTTTCGACTACGATTCCGACGGCGATCTGGATGTTTTTGTCGGCGGATGGTGCGTGCCCGGCGCTTATCCCTCGGCCCCCGGCAGCCATATTTTGCGCAACGACAAGGGGAAATTTACCGACGTGACACAGCAGGTGGCGCCTGCGTTTGCCTACTGCGGCATGGTGAGAGGTATTGTTTTCAGCGATGTGAACGGCGACAAACAGGCCGATATGATCGTGAGCGGCGAATGGATGCCGATCACGGTGTTTCGCAAGGATGGGGCCTCGTTTAAGGATGCAACTGCCGAGTCGGGCCTTGGCAACAGCACCGGCTTTTGGCGCAGCCTGGCAGCCGCCGACCTCGACGGCGACGGCGACATCGATCTGGTGGCCGGCAACCTTGGACTGAACACCCGCCTGAAAGCCTCCTCGCAAGAGCCTTTGTTCGAGTATTACCGCGATTTCGACGCCAACGGCAGCACCGACGCCCTGATGGGTTACACCAAAAACGGAGTGGAATACACCCTTGCTTACCGCGATATTTTGCTCAAACAGCTGCCCGGGTTGAAGAAAAAATTTGTCCGCAACGAACCCTACGCGTTGGCTACGCTGGAAGATATTTTTTCGCGCAACGACCTTAAATCAGCCAAATACCTGAAAGCCGAAACCTTGTCGAGCACCTGGTTCGAGAATCAGGGCGGCAAATTTGTAGCGCACGAACTGCCAATAGCGGCGCAGATCGCACCCGTTTGGGGCATTGTCGTAAGCGATGTGGATGTCAACGGAACTCCCGATCTGGTACTTGCCGGCAATGAAATGGGTATGCAGGCCGAAACCGGCCCGATCGATTCCGGCAACGGATTGATCCTGCTGAACGATGGTAAAGGGAATTTTACTTCCGTGCCCCCGCGACAGTCGGGGTTCTGGGCCACCCGGGAAGCGCACAGTCTGGCCTTGTTGAACGGGGGGGGCGGGAAAAAACTGCTCCTCGTGGGCAACCAGAACGGGGCTGCCCAGATTTTTGAACTATTTAACAAATAGCGATATGCGTTTCTATTTGTCGATCATTTATATCATGTTGTTTTTGCCCTTGGCGGCACAACAATCCGGCGAGGATTACAATCAGGAGATTGCAGCACACCGGGTGCAATACAAAAAGGATTTTCTTGCCGAGCCGCGGGCACCCATAAAGGCTCAGGACACGGCGCTCCTTGATTTTTATCCCGCCGACCCGAGGTGGCGGGTAAACGCCAAAGTAGTGCTGAGCCCCGAAGCGGAGCCGTTTGAATTGCCAACTTATAGCGGAAAAACGAAACTGCACCGGCAGTATGCGACTCTGGAGTTTCAACTGGGCAAAGACCTTTATTCCCTGAATATTTACCAGAATTTGAACCTGATTGCCCGGGATTCCTCCTTCGGGGACTATTTGTTTTTGCCGTTTAAAGACCTGACAAATGGTGAGGAAACCTACGGAGGCGGCAGGTACCTGGATTTCAGGATCGGCGACATACAGAACGATGCGCTGGTGATTGATTTCAACAAGGCGTACAATCCTTATTGTGCGTACAGCGACGGTTACAATTGCCCGATTCCACCAGCCAATAACCACCTGAAAGTGGCTGTCAAAGCCGGGGAAAAACAATACCGGGGAGAGAAAAAACACTGATTTCAGGGCGATAACACAACGATCCGTTGTAAAACGCCATAGTCTGTTTTTAACCACACCAATACGGATCGGGGAGCGCCCTTCAAGGGGTAATCGAATTCGTACGACCCAGGCGCGTGTTCGCCGGACCATACCAGATCTGCCGGACCTTGGCCGTCGAGATCCACTATTTTCAACAACACATTACACCGTGCATGGAGTGTCACGTGCACGTGCAAGGGGCCCCCCGTCGGGTTTGGTGATACGGAAAGTTGGTGGATGTCATTGTTGGATATTGGCGCCGCAGTGCCTGACGCGGAGGGAACGTTGTCGTAGCGATACAAACCGGACCCCGATGCGAAGGCTACTTCGGGCGTGATGCGCCAGAAGCGGTTCAGGTTGTATGTATTGGTGGTTACTTGTGACCAGCTTTCGCCCCCGTCTGAGGTCCCATGCACTTCAACATCGCCGGTGAATCCAGTAAGGGAATCGATAAAACCAATCATTTGAAGTCGGAAATACTGAGGGCTGACATTTTTCAACTCCCAGCTCGCACCGGCATCCGACGATTTTAGAATTTGCGTAGAAAGAATGCCTGAACTATTCGGAAATCGCTCAATTGAAGCAAAAAAGTGGATCGAATCAGGGGTTTGAATTTTCCAGACATAATCTTCCGGAACACCAGTCTTTATTTTAGTGTGCCAGGTCTGTCCACCGTCCGAGGTGGATAATATGATGCCGCCCTGGGCAATGGATGGGGCAACGCCGGATACCCAGCCGCTATCGGGGGTAATGAAAAAAATATCGACCAGGGCCGAAGCATAGCTGACCATATTGATTTTTTCCCAAGTCTGGCCGCTATCATTGCTTTTGATCACGTAAGCGCCGCCTGCCCAGACGCCACACCCGTACACTTTACCGCCGCCAGGACAAGACAGACCGCAGATACCGGTGTAAAGACCAGGTACATCGGCAGTAATGTTTTGCCAGGTTTGACCGCCATCCGTGGTGCGCAACAGATTCTGTCCGGTATGGAGGCCGCCACAAAATCCAGTATCCGCATTGATAAATTCAATACTTCTGAGATAACCGGTCGCGGCAGTTTGCGTCACCCAGGTACTGCCCGAATCTACGGTATGCAAAATTTTCCCGCTGCTGTTGCACGCCCATCCCAACGCGGGATTCAGGAAAAAAATATCGTCATAACGTCCTGAAAAAGGGGCGTTTAGAACGCTCCAGTTTTGGGTGCTTGCCAGCACAGGCGCCAACAGCAAAAGCCACCCGAACAGGAAGGATCGTTTGATTTTCAGGAATAGCAGAATAGATTTCAAAGCCTTGTGATCAAGTTGATTTGTTCTGGAACATGAATGACCTTAACGCCCGAACCCGATCCCGCGGCGCTGGAACACCTGTAGTTTATCCTTGTCGAACGTAAACGTGGCGACATCGTCGAGCGTGATGGTATGCATCTCCTCTTCGTTGTCGGGTTTGTTTTGTGCGATGCGCAGGTTCTGGTTTTTAATGGCTTCCAGCACGACCTGGCGCACGGTGCGGGCGTTGCCGAAGTATTTGTCGCGGAACTGGTGCAGGAATGCCAGGTACTTGCCCAGGTGTTCGCGGGCTTCCTCGGTGACGCGGAAATGTTCCTGCTGGAACATGTGCAGCGCGATTTCCAGCAGTTCTTCCGGCTCGTAGTCGTCGAAACGCAGGATTTTATCAAAGCGGCTGCCCAGACCTGGGTTCGCTTTGAGGAAGTTTTCCATGTTTTCGGGGTAGCCGGCGACGAATACGAAGAATTCGCCGCGATGGTCTTCCATTCGTTTGAGCAAGGTCTGAATGGCCTCGTCGCCGAAGTCGCCGTGCGAGCCCCTGCCGCTGTTGGTCAGGGCGTAGGCCTCGTCGATGAACAAAACGCCGCCCATGGCTTCCTCGATCCGTTCGGCGGTTTTGATCGCAGTTTGGCCGACGTAGCCGGCTACGAGGCCCTGGCGGTCGGTTTCAATCATGTGGCCGCGTTCGAGCACGCCCAGCGCTTTGTAGATTTTGGTCAAAATACGCGCCACGGTCGTTTTGCCCGTACCCGGGTTGCCTACGAAAACCGTGTGCAGATAGAACCGCCCCAGTACGTCGCGGCCGTGGTCGCGGTAAAAACGGACCAGCCGGACCAGTTCGCGGATGTCTTTTTTGATGTTCTGCATGCCGATCATGGCATCCAGTTCGTGCAGCGCCGCGTTCAGCAGGCCTTCATCGACCGGGATGTTGGGCAAGGGGCGCTTGCGGTTGATCTGGGCGTTGTTGACGTCGTCGGCCAGTACGATTTTGAGCGCTTCGGCACTGAGTTGGCGCACTTCGGGATGCGCCATGACGCGCAGGCCGAGCTGGATTTTGGCCTTGTCGATCAGATCGTACACAAAACGCGCATTGCCGAAGGTGCGGTCGCGTTTGCGGAAAGCGTCGGTGATGACCTCGTCGACCAGTATTTTGGCTTCGGCAGCCAGCGCGACTTCTTTTTCGCGGGCGGCATAATCGGCGATCTGGCTGAGCTCCTGCGGCAGGTAGTCGGGGAACTCGTAAGTCATTTTGAAACGGCTGCGCAAACCCGGGTTGGAGTCGAGGAAGGTTTTCATTTCCTTCGGATAGCCGGCAACGATCACGGCAAGATCACCGGGGCCGTTGGACAGTTCCTTGACCAGGATTTCGATCACCTCCTTGCCGAAGTCTTTGGAATCTTCGGCGGAGCGCGCCAGGGAGTAGGCCTCGTCGATGAACAACACGCCGCCGCGCGCCATTTCGATGGCGTCTTTCACTTTCGGAGCGGTTTGGCCGATGTATTCGCCTACGAGGTCGGTGCGATCCACTTCGTGGACGTGACCTTTGGTCAGCAGGCCCATTTTTTTGTAAAGGCGGCCCATCATTTTGGCCACGGTGGTTTTGCCGGTGCCGGGGTTGCCGATAAATACGGAATGGACATTGATGCCATCGCGTTCGGCAAAGCCTTTTTCTTTTCTAAGTTGAAGGAACTGAATGTATTGTGCGTGTTCGCGCACTTTATTTTTGATCTCCCCGAGGCCGATCAGGGCGTCGAGTTTGGCCAGCACTTCTTCGAAGGTTTCGGCGTCGTCGGCTTCGGGCAGGAGGTAAATTTGCTGGCCTTTGTCGGGCACCCAGACGCCGTTGGTGCCTTCTTCCCAGTCGGCGCCGACTTCGAAGGGCATGACCGCGAGCAGTTGGTCCATAAAGACGATTTCGGCCGTGTAGCGGTCTTCCCGCCACGAACCTTTCACATTGGAGCCCCAGCCGGCGGTTATTTTGATGTTTTCATCGCCTTTTTCAACGCGGTGCAGGCGCACGACCTGACCTTTTAGTTCGCGGGCGTCGTTGTAGAATTTGATAAAAAGTTCGCACTGCCATTGTTTGCTCAGCAGCAGGTTGCGCAGCACGACCTCCGCGTAGATGTAACGGGTTTCGTCGCCATTGAAACGTTTCAAATACTGGCGCTCGAACTCCGGCGTGTCGTCGTACGGCCCTTCGTACATCCGCAGGGTACTGATCTGGGTGTAGGGGTTTTCGTTTTTGGTAAGGGCTTTGCCGGCGTCTTCGATATAGAAATACTTGGTGCCGACTTTTTCACCCTCGATCCATGCTTCCCAGTAGTAGGTGCCTTTTTTCCAAAAAATACCTTCCTGTTTGTTGCCCCAGCCTTCGCGGATGTAGCCGACGGGGTCGTATTTGCTCACTTTGCGGCGGAAAGGCAGCACGCAGATTTCCTTTCTTTGTTTTTTGACCGAGTAGCAGCGCAGTTCTACGTTTACTTCCCAGTCTTCGACGTCGAAACTTTTGTTGTAAAATGACAATTCGGCATACACGTAAGTTGTCTCGTGCCGGTCGAAGACCTGCCGGTATTTTTTCTTGTTATCGGCCAGCCACTCGGTGGAAGCGTACACCTTGAGTTCGCGAAACTTCCAGCGTTTTTGTTCAGGATTGTCTTGCGGTGGCTGCGATTGTTGGGTTCCGTAGTACATATGAGGCAATGTTCCTTTCAGATTTTAAAGGCGGGATGATCGAGCGAGTCGGATAAAACGAAATATTCCCGGGTTCAGTTGCCGAAATGTACGGGATTTTCAGCCGGCTTGTGAAATTGTTACGACAAAACCTTGCGTTGCGGAAGTGTAGGGCAAAAGCGGCGGAAGCGGAAGGTCAATCTCCCTGCGGATCATAAAAAAATCGGGATTGAGAAAACCCTTCCCCCAACCGCTTGTTATTGCGCTGGAAGCGCAGAAATAAGTGAAGTACGCGTTGTTATCACGCAGAACGCTACTTTTGCGCCCCGTAAATCACAACGGCCGTTCAATGGGCCGTAAACGCTTGTTTTTGAGCATTCTGCAATGGCTACTATAAAATTTTTATTTGAAGATACTTCGATCCCGCCCAAAACCGTCAGCGGTAATTTCGAGGACCTGTCGATTCTCGAACTGACCGAGGAGTTCGATATTCACCTCAACCACAATTGCGGCGGCGTATGCGCCTGCTCCACCTGTCATTTGTATGTGGAAAGCGGCGATGAATTCCTTGAGGACATCTCCGACAAGGAAGAAGATTTTATCGATCGCGCCATCAATCCGCGGCTCGAAAGCCGCCTGGGTTGTCAGTGCATCATACTCGACAACAAGGCTGAAATCACCGTCACCATCCCCGATCAGAGCAGAATTATCGGCCACGAGCATTGATGGTTGAGGGTTTATAAACGCATCATTCATCATTCTTCATTCTTCATTCTTCACTCATCATTCATCACCACTCCCCATGCCATTTCAGGATTTTGATAATCTGCCTATTTACTGGCCCGACCACGAAGACATTGCCATGGCGCTTTACGAGCGTTTCGGCAGCGAATTTGACGAAGGGAAAATTTACCGCATTCGTTTCACCGATTTGTTGCAGTGGATTCTTGAAATCCCCAATTTCGCAGGGAAAAAAGAGGAGTCGAACGAAGGCCATCTCGAACAAATCCAGGCCAAATGGGTGTACGAATGGCGCGCCAATAACCGCTAGTTTTTTCTCCTCATAACCACCTGTACATTTTGGACAATTTTCCGCTTTCCCCAGATCCGTCGCCCGAGGCAGTGCCTCTGCTCCCTGATCCGCTGCCGCCGCTCGAACTGGTTCATTTATTCGATAAAATGCAGGCGGTCAAAGCTTTCGTATTCGATGTGGACGGGGTGCTGACCGATAATTCCATCCAGATTACCGAAGCCGGCGAACTGCTCCGCACCATGCATGTGCGCGATGGCCAGGCCATCAAATGGGCCCTGAAAGCCGGGCTCCCGGTCGGCGTGATCACCGGCGGCCGTTCGGCGGGTGTGACGAAGCGGCTGGTGGAACTCGGGCTCGAGCAAATCTATTCGGGCGCTGCGGAAAAAACCGAGCCGTTTGCGCAGTTCCTGGAGCGGTACGGTCTTATCGCTCCCGAGGTGTGCTACATTGGCGACGACCTGCCCGATCTTCCGGTGTTGCGAAAAGTAGGTTTTGCCTGTTGCCCCGCCGATGCGGTGCCTGAAATTCTGGAAGTTGTCGATTACATTTCGCCGTTCAAGGGCGGTCAGGGGTGCGTGCGGGAGGTCATTGAAAAAGTGCTGAAACTCCAGCACAAGTGGCCGGAATACTAGGAAGAAGCGTACCATATTCGGCCTGTTTTGAATTTGTAGAGGCTTTTCTTTCGTATTCCCGTTAAATAACGGATTTTTCCCGCATGAACCGGTTACTGGCATACCCCCGGCTGTTGCGGCTGCCCAATTTGCTGATCGTCTTGCTGACGCAGTGGGTGCCCTACTGGTTCGTGCTTCGGCCGGCTATTTTACGTGCCGGCGGGATTCCTGTACTGACCGGGCATTCTTTCCAACTGCTGGCCATCACAACGGTATTGACTACCCTGGCCGGCTACCTGATCAACGACTATTTCGACCGCGACATCGATGCCATCAACAAGCCGACGCGACGCGTGGTCGGGCGGTTTATGCCGCCCTGGGTGGCGCTTGTGCTTTATGCGATCACGCTTGCTGCGACCGGCTGGTACATGTTCCGTCTCGATGCGGCATTGCCGGCGCCGCACAAACCCTGGGTGTTTTTTGTTTTCCCGATCGTTTCGCTGCTGCTTTTTCTCTATGCCTGGGTGCTGAAATGCACGCCCGTGCTGGGCAATCTGCTGGTCGCCGTGTTGTGCGCCATCGTGCCGGTCATCCCTCTTTTCCCCGAAAACCGCCCGCTGTGGATCGTTTCTTTCGAGCATGGAGACGAAGTACATCAGGCCATCGGTTTGATGTGGTTGTACGCCATGTTTGCATTCGTAACCACCTTACTGCGCGAACAGGTGAAAGACATGGAAGACTTTCCCGGCGATTCGGCCTGCGGCTGCAATACGCTGGCGGTAATAAAAGGCGTACGCTACGCGAGGCTGCCGGCTGGCTTTACCGCCATGAGTGTGATCGTATTGACCTGCATCCTCCTGTTTTTCTGGATTCAGACCGACGCGCCCGACTGGCAGGTGATCGCGGGTGTTTTATTGCTTTTGTTGCCCGCTGCAGGCATTGCCGGCCTGATTTATGGCGCCAAAACCAGGCTGCATTTCCGCTGGGCCAGTATGTTGATCAAATTTGTGATGCTTGCGGGCATCTTTTTGCTCTTGCGCTCCTGGCCGGACGACCTTTCGGCCGCGATTCAATCGGCATTGCAGCAGGCAAGCCGCTGAAACGCCTGTCCTGCCCGTCATTATTTTGGCAAAAAAAAGCCTTCGTGTTTTTGCTGCGGATCAGCCGCTTGTTAAGATGCATCTTTGCCGCCGCATTGCATTTACCAAACCACTTGCCTACTTTTTCATGACGAAAAAACTACACCTTTTCGCCGTCCTGTGCCTTGGCGCCCTGTCGGTGTTGGCTCAAACTTCGCCCCAGGACACTGCCTGGTGGAACACCCCGAGGTCGTATGCGCCCATGGTATCCTACGGTCAGTTGCTGGGCGCCATACCGCCCGTGCGCGACCTGACGCCCCTGCAGCCGTCTTCGCCTGAAGCCCACCCTAACAAGGTGTGGCACAAATCCAATTACTTCGAGCGGAACGCTTTGAACAACCCCGACCCTTTGCCGCTAAACGGCGACCCGGCTTTGCAAACCAACAGCGCAGAACGGAGCAGCAGCGGGCCGCAACTCAATTTGCTGCACAGTCTTAAAGGACTCGATTCAGACATCACACCGCCCGACCCCAACGGCGATATCGGCAAAGACCATTACGTCCAGACGTGCAATGCCCCGGGCGGCGCAATTTTTCAAATATGGGACAAATCAGGCAATGTTGTGTACGGGCCTGCGGCGACCAGCACGATCTGGTCGCAAATCGGCTCGGGTAGTTTTGGTGACCCGGTCATTCAGTACGACCCCGGCTCCGAGCGCTGGGTTTTGATTGAACTGAAAGGCGGCCTGGGCACCAATGAACTGATCATCGCCGTTTCGGACAACAGCGACCCGACCGGCTCCTGGAAAGCCTATGAATTTCAAACCCTTGGTTTTCCCGATTACCCGAAACTTTACATCTGGCCCGACGCTTTTTACATCACAGTCAACGAACTGGTAAACGGCAACAAATGCGCCGGCTACGCGCTCGAAAAATCGGCCTTGCTGGCCGGAGATCCCGAGTTCAAGGTGTATCGTTTCGAACTGCCGGCCTATATGGGCGTTACATTTCAGCCCGGCACGGGAGCCGACTGGGAAGGCGGCGCGCCGCCGCCGCCCGGCTCGCCAGGGTACATTTTCAGGATGTACGACGATGCCTGGAACGGCGGCTCCGACCAACTGCAGGTCTGGGAAATTCACGTGGACTGGGAAAATGTGGACGACAGCCATGCCGACGGTCCCCAGGTTATTTACACCGCGCCGTTTGAATCAACTGTCTGTTGGGGGTTCAACGATTGTATCGAACAACAGAGCGGGCCGCGGCTTGCTGCACTCGAAAATATCATCATGTACCGCGCACCGTATCGCAATTTTGGCGATCACGAGACCGTGGTGTTGAATCATATCGCCGACGTATCCAGCCAGATTGGCAATGGCGGCGACGCGCAGGTCCGCTGGTACGAATTGCGCCGTACGGGCGGCGGTCCCTGGACCATTTTTCAACAAGGCACTTACGCCCCCGATGTCGCAACCAATCGTTTTATGGGCACGATCTCGATGGATGCCCAGGGAAACATAGGGCTGGGCTACTCGGTGTGCAGCAACCAGACTTATCCCGGACTTCGCCTGACCGGACGCCGCGAAGCCGACCCGCTGAACCTGCTGCCGATAGAAGAATTTACCCTGCAAGCTGGTCAGAAAAATCACACATTATCCAACCGATGGGGCGATTACAGCAGTATGTCCGTCGATCCCGAAGACGGCCTTACGTTCTGGTTTACAGGTGAATATCAACCGGCTGGGGGCAATTGGGGCACCTGGATCGGCGCCTTCCGCATCGGGCGTGATACATTCGACGTGACGCCTGAAATACTGGTCGCGCCGCAGGCATCCGCCACCCTTGGCGATGCCGAAACGGTAACGGTATCCATCCTGAACGGCGGCCTGGAGCCAGCCTACGGCGTCAATGCCACTTTGCGATTCGAAGGCAATACCATTGTGACGGATGTTTTGACCGATACCATCTACCCGGGGGAAAGCTATCTGCATACCTTTTCGCAGCCCGTCCCGATGGGCCAGGTCGGGAAAAACTACGCTTTTGAAATCATTACCAACTGGTCGCAGGATGCCTTCACCGCCAACGACACCTTGCGCGCCCGCGTCCGCAAACTGACCAGCAACGACGCCGGCGTAATCGGAAAAACAAACTTGCCAGGACTGGTCTGCGGTTCGGAACGAACCGTGGGTATTATCCTCAAAAACACCTCGGGCTTGCCCATGCAAAGCGTCGAAGTGCATTGGCGTCTCAACACCCAGGCTTTTCAAATTTATCCCTGGACGGGCAACCTCGCGCCGGGCGCCAGCGATACGATTTACGTCATGCTCAGCGGCATCACCAACGGCCTGAACGGCCTGCGCGCCATTTCCAAATTCCCCAACGGGCTCGACGATCAGAATATCTCGAACGACACCCTGATTGTCAAATTCTTCGGCAACCTCGACGGCACCTACCTTACGCTGGAAGGACAAACCGATTTCGGGGTCTTGCACTGGGAATTGCGCAACCAGGCCAACCAGGTTTTGCTGTTCGACGACCTGCCGCCCGGAAACAGCACGATTCAAATTTGCAGCGACGACAATACCTGCTACCGCCTTTACGTCAAATCTTCCACGCTCAACTGGCAGGGCCATTTCCGCCTGCTCGATATTTTCGACAACGTGCTGGTGGAACTCGGAACCGCGTCGCCCATGACGGATACCATTTTGTTCTGTACGCCGGAAAGGGACCAGAATGACGTGGGGGCGTTGGCCATGCTCGCGCCTGTTTCATCGCCGAATCTGAGCAGCAGCGAACCGGTTACGGTAAGCTTGCGCAACTTTGGAACATTGCCTCAGGGCAATATCGAGGTGTCGTATAGAATCAACGGCGGCGGCTGGGTCACGGAGACCTTTGCAAATACACTTACGCCGGGCGGCTCGAGCACACACACCTTCGCAACGCCGGCAGATGTAAGCGACCCCGAACTGGTCTATCATTTTGACCTGAAAGCAACCGTGTCGAATGATGAAAATACGGCCAATGACACCGCCAGCGCCACAGTACAACGCCGCTGGGAGCGCGATCTGGCGGTAGAGGGCCTAAGCCTGTCGCAAGGATGCAGCGACACCAGCCAGGTGTTTGCCATCGTAAAACTGCGCAACGAGGGCCTTGCGGAAGTGAGTTATTTCCAACTCGACATCAAGACCAACGGCGTGCCGCAGGTCAGTTTGCCGACGGACATCAGTTTGCCGCCGGGATCGACGGAAGACTACTACATCCAGGTGTACGGATCGGATTTCGGACTGAACATGCTGGAAGTGGATGTGACCGATATCAACCACGCAGGGGAAGATTTTGACACCAAAAACGACACGGCATCCCTGCAATTCAGCCTCGACGCCGATTCCAAAGCCTACGCGCTTTCCCTGCTTACGGACAACAAACCGGGCGAAACGAGCTGGGAGTTGCGCGACGAATTCGGCAATGTGCTGGCCACGGGAGGCCCCTACGACCAGCCCGACTATTTTTACTACGAGCCCTGGTGCCTCAAACAAAATACCTGCTATCAGTTCGTGCTCCACGACGCCGGCGGCGACGGCATGAACGGCGCCGTCTCGATCAGCGATGAATTCGGTGCAATCGTCTGGATTCTGAACGAACCGGCTTTCGGCAGCGAAACCATCGCCAACTTTTGTTTCAACGTGCCCACCCAAGAGCCCGGGCAACTGCCCAGAATACTGCGCGTTTACCCCAATCCGACCACTGCTTTGCTGCAAGTGAACGTATCGGCACAGGGCAATGAACGGGAGGCCACCTGTACGGTGTACGACGCCCAGGGGCGCCTGATCCAGACGGCCCGACTGGCGCGCTGGAATGAAGAACTGAGCGGGGTTGTTTCGCTGGAACCCTATCCGCCAGGCCACTATTTCCTCAAAATCACGGGCCTCGACAAGGTCATGGCTGCCCGGGTCGTGAAGTCAGCGCATTAATTTTTGTGACAAATAAAAAAATTTAACCAAGCGCCGCCCGATTTGGCACGGTTTTTCGAAAACACTTGCTTACAAAGGCAGAACATTAGATTGGTTAATTGTTTTCATGGTTATGTTGTAACCGTCCTGTCGAAAAGACAGGACGGTTTTTTTATAACCCAAACATTAACAGGGACTTGGCTTACCAAATGTTCACTTCGGGTTCGAGCCGGATGCCGAAGGTTTTCTCCACGCTTTCAATGATGGCCCAGGCCAGGTTTTTGACCTCCGCGCCGGTCGCGCCGCCGTAATTGACCAATACGAGGGCCTGTTTGGCATAGGCGCCGGTGTTGCCCACCCGTTTCCCTTTCCAGCCGCATTGTTCGATCAGCCAGCCGGCCGGCACTTTCACCTTGCCACCGGGGGTGTCGTAATGGGGCATTTCAGGGTGCGCGGCATGCACGTTGTAAAAAGTTGTACGGTCAATTTCAGGGTTTTTGAAAAAAGAGCCGCAGTTGCCGATTTGGGACGGAGCGGGCAACTTGGACGAACGGATCTGAATGACTGCCTGACTGACTTCCTGAATAGTCGGCTCACCTTCGACGCCCATTTCCTGCAAGGTACGCTGGATGTCGCCGTAGGAAATATTCAGCCGGTGCGCCGTTCGGGTGAGTCGCACACTGACCCTGATAATACAGTAGCGGCCCCGGGCCGATTGTTTGAAAACAGAATCGCGGTATCCGAAAGCGCAGCTTGTTTTGTCGAAAGTGTGCAGCTCGCCCGTTTGAAGGTCGAGGGCTTCCAGTTGGACGAACACGTCTTTCAACTCGACGCCGTAGGCGCCGATGTTTTGCACGGGCGCGGCGCCCACGGTGCCGGGGATCAGGCTGAGGTTTTCGAGCCCGCCCAGGTTGTGATCGAGCGTCCAAAGCACGAAATCGTGCCAGACCTCACCGCCCCCTGCCGTGACAATCGCTTCATTATCATTGCTTTCCGTGATCCGAATGCCTTTTATTTCATTTTTAATAATCAGACCTGGCTGGTCGCCGGTGAAGAGGATGTTGCTGCCACCGCCCAGTATGGCGAGGGGTCGGATGCCGCTGGCGAGCGCTTCGCGCAGGGCTTCGACAGAATCGCAGATTGCAAAATGCCCGGCAATGGCGGAGAGCCCGAAAGTGTTGTAGGGCAGGAGGTCGACGTTTTGTTGCATGGTGTGGCTGATCTCGGGTCGGGGTGTCAGAGGCAGGAAGCCTGGCGGCGCAGCAAGTTGATATTTTGTACGTCGTAATCTTCGTATCCCGTGGCCCAGGCGACGCGGATTTTATCCAGTTCTGTGCGCTGTATTTTTTTCAAAATCTCCCGATCGAGGCTGTATTGTGCCCTGAAAATCAGGGTATTCCCAGAGGCGTCGGCTACTCCCTCGTCGGCGCGGATGTTGTACACGGTGACCGTTTGTCCGTCGATAAATTTCAGTACGGCCTGACTGTTTTTATTAAAACCTCCGAAGGTTTTGCGGGCGTTCGGGTCGTGGATGGTAAAGGTGAGCCAAAGGGTAGGGGTGGTCCCTTTTTGAGCAAGGGCGGCCTCGCAAACCACGTGTGCCTCGCCCGGAGGGATGATCTTTTTGACATAGTCATTGGTAAAGCGGAACAGTTCTTCGCGCTGAATTTCCCGATAAGTCTCCCCCGAAAATTCGTCGCGCACATCGCGGACCACGACGCAGGGAGGAGCCGGCGGGTTCAGCATGACATCCTTCGAGGGCTCGTACCGGGCGTATTGGCGGGTGGACGGCAGCGATTTGGCCCTGGTCTTGCGAGTCGGCGCGGGGACCACCGCAGAATCCACGGGGGGGCTGGCGGTTTGCAGGGAGTCGGTTGCGGCCGGCGGGGCCGGCTGGACTACCGAAACTGACGGCGTGCCGAGGATTTCGGCAATCGGTTTTTCCTGTGGGGGCGGCGCCAGCCCGGCTTCCTGTTCGAGCGAGAGCACTTGCGCTCCGATTTTTGTCAGGTCCTTTTCAACCGGCGCAGCCTGTTGTTTATTCAGTTGGGCGAGCAATTTGGCGGCTTGTTTTTTTTGCGCGCCGGCAGATTTGCTCGCTTTTTGCGCATCCTTGAAGGCCATATCGAGCGCTTTGATCTCCTCTTTGGTGCGGGTGCTGTCTTTTTTAGCCGATTTGAGATTGTCGGCAGCCAGGCTGCGCAAACTGTCGTTTGTGGCGGCCTGCATCCCGAACAGGCTGTCGAGCACGGCGGCGCGCTGGTGCAGATCAGACCAGTTTCGGGCCAGGGCTTCGCGGTGCAGGCTGTCGGCCAAAGCCAGGGAATCAGTCGTTGATTGTGCGGCTGCGGAGAGTGCGCAGAAACTGCACAGGACACAAAAAACTATTGAAAAGTGGTATTTCATGGTAAAAAATGCCGCCTCAGGCGATTCGTTGGTAAAAACGGTCGAGCCGTGCGCTATATTTCCGTTTGACACTTGTTGATGCAACAATGTACATTTCGCGGCGAAAATAGGGCGATTTGCCCGCGCTTCGCAAAATCAAGAACAGCAGTCCTTCATTTCCACCACTTTTCCAACGGCAAACCTGAAAATTTATGTCCAAATTCAGTTTTTGTGTCCCGCTTTTCATCATCATCATCACCGCTTTATCCTGTAATCAAAGCCCCACTACCCAACCGAAAACCTCAACAATGGATTTTAAACCTATCCCTGTCACCTATCCTGCTACCCGGCAGGATACGACCGTGTCCGATATTTATTTCGGGCAAAAAATCAGCGACCCGTTCCGCTGGCTCGAAGACGATCAGAGCGAAGAAACCAAAGACTGGGTGCGTCGCCAAAACCTTGTCACCCAGGGGTATTTGTCCCAGATTCCCTATCGGGAAAAAATCAAAACCAGGCTTGAGCAGATCTGGAATTTTGAAAAATTCACCACGCCTTTTAAAAAAGCCGGACGCTACTTTTTCTTTAAAAACGACGGCCTGCAAAACCAAAGCGTCTTTTACGTTCAGGACAAACTCGACAGCCAGCCCCAGGTGGTTCTCGATCCCAACGGATTCAGCGCAGACGGCACCACGTCGCTCGGCGAGATCGGCTTTTCAAAAGACGGCCGCTACCTGGCCTATTCGACCTCCGAAGGCGGCTCCGACTGGCGCACGGTCTTCGTCAAAGACCTCCAGACGGGCCAGTTGCTCCCGGATCAACTTAAATGGGTCAAATTTTCGGGCATAGCCTGGGCCGGCAACGGATTTTATTACAGCCGCTACCCTGAGCCCAAAGCCGGAGGCGCGCTCACGGAAGCCAATCGTTTCGGCGCGATCTGGTTCCATGCCCTCGGCACTCCCCAGTCGGCCGACAAACTGGTGTACGACGACAAAAAACATCCCGACTACTATTTCGGCGCCCAAACCACCGAAGACGAACGCTTTTTGTTGCTGACCAGCAGCGAAAGTACGAGCGGCAATACCCTGGCATTCAAGGATTTGTCAAAAAACCAGGACCGTTTTACGCCCCTGGCCACCACCTTCGACAACGATTTTCAGGTGATCGACAACCTGGACGGAAAACTGATCCTGATGACCAATCAGGGCGCGCCCAACCAGCGTTTGTTGCTGGTCGATTCGGAGCATCCCGAACAGAAAAACTGGCAAACGCTCATCCCCGAAGACTCGACGGATGTGATGCAAAGCGCCGCGGTTTGCGGTGGCAAGATCGTTTGCACCTACCTGCACAATGCGGCCGGCGCACTCCGGGTGTTTACGCTGGAAGGCAAGTTGATCAAAGAAGTGCCCATGCCCGAACTGGGCAGCATCGGGGCCGTCAGCGGCAAGCAGGACGACCCGCAGGCTTTTATCTCTTTCACTTCGTTTCTCCGGCCTGCAACCATTTATTCGCTCGACATGAACTCCCTGGAAATCAAGGTGTTCAAGGCGCCCAAACTCGAATTCAACCCCGACGCTTACACCACCGAGCAGGTCTGGTTCACCAGCAAGGACGGCACCCGGGTGCCCATGTTCATCACGCGTAAAAAGAACATTGCATTCGACGGTCGCAATCCTACGCTGTTGTACGGGTATGGCGGATTCAATATTCCTGTGACGCCGGCGTTTTCTGCTTCACGCGCCGCATTGCTCGAAAACAACGGCATTTACGCCGTGGCCAACATCCGCGGTGGCGGCGAGTTTGGAGAAAAATGGCACAAAGCCGGCACGAAATGCCAGAAGCAAAACGTGTTCGACGATTTCATTTCGGCTGCCGAGTACCTCGTCGCCCAGAAATACACGTCCCCCGACAGGCTGGCCATTCAGGGCGGCTCCAATGGCGGGCTGCTCATCGGCGCCTGCATGACGCAACGTCCCGACCTGTTTGGGGTATGCTTCCCGCAGGTGGGTGTGCTCGATATGCTTCGTTATCACAAGTTTACGATTGGATATGCCTGGGCGATCGACTACGGCAGGAGCGACAATCAGGAGGAGTTCAACTGCCTGATCAAATATTCGCCGCTGCACAACGTCAAAAAAACGGCCTATCCGGCTACGATGATTACTACGGCCGACCATGACGACCGCGTAGTGCCTGCGCATTCTTTCAAGTTTGCCGCTACTTTACAGGAGCATCAACAGGGAGATCATCCTGTGCTGATCCGCATTGAAACCAGTGCAGGCCACGGAGCCGGCAAACCGACTTCCAAATTGCTAGAAGAAGCCGCCGACGTACTGGCCTTCATGCTTTATCAGATGAAAATGCCGGTCATTTATTGAAATCTAAACAGTTGAAAGTTGAAAGTTCAAAGTTCAAAGTTCAAAGTTCGTAGCGGTTCATATTCCGGAAGAATTGCAGCCATATCCCACAGCAAGTCAACTGTTACGAACTTTGAACTTTGAACTTTGAACTTTCAACTTTGAACTTTGAACTTTCAACTTTCAACTTTCAACTTCCTACCGCTAAATCCACCTTTTGCGGCGGAAATACCAGAGCATGCTCACCATAACGAACAGCATTGCCCCCAAAACCACGTAGTAACCATATCTGGTGTGCAATTCGGGCATGTTGTCGAAGTTCATCCCGTACAAGCCTGCGACAAAAGAAAGGGGGATAAAAATGGTACTAATCACGGTTAGCAGCCGCATGACATTGTTGAGGCGATTGCTGACTTCGGCCTGGTAAAGGGCTTCGATGTTGGTGAGCAGATCACGGCTGTTGTCGAGGCTGTCGAGAATCTGGGTGACGTGATCGGAGACATCCCTGAGATAGGGGCGGGTGCTGTCGTCGACCAGTTCGCTGTCGGAGCGGTAAAAGCGCAGCGTGGCGTCGCGGAGCGGCAGCAGGAAGTGCCTGATTTGTGCCGCGGTGCGTTTGATTTGAAAAATGCGGGACTTGTCCGGCGGGGCAATCTGGTCGGGCGTATGGTGAAATTTTTCCTCCAGCGTTTCAATAGCGCCTTCCAGTTCGTCAAGTACGATGTAGTAGTGGTCCACTACAGCGTCGATCATGCTGTAGGCCAGAAAATCCGGGTTTTTCTTTCTGAGGCGTCCTACTTTTTCACAGACCCTTTTTCGAATGTTTTCAAACGTGTCGTCCACGTCTTCCTGAAAGGAAACCAGGAAGTTTTTGCCGATAAACAGCGCGATTTGTTCGGAACCAAGTTCCAGTGTGGCATTGTCCAGACTTAGGCTGTGCAGGATAAAAAACAGTCCGTTGTCGTACTCTTCCAGTTTGGAGCGTTGTTGGGTGTCGAGAACGTCTTCCTGGGCGAGCGGGTGAATACCAAAATCCTGTCCGACCCTTGCAATAAAATCGGTATCGCCCAGGCTGCGAACATCCATCCAGGTTACGCCTTCGGCGTGAGACAGGAGTTCGGGGGCATAATCTTCCCTGACAAGGTGGTCCTCCTCGCCGTACCACACCGTGGTAACATGATGCACTTTTGTTTGCGGACGTGTGCCCGTATAAACCAGCGTACCTGGTGGCATCCCTTTTTTGCGCAGGTGGCGGTATTTCTTTTTTGACATGATCCCGGGTAGATATTTGACCGACAAATGTAATTGTTGACTGCGTCACAAGTTCCTGCAATCGACCGATGGTCGGTATATAAAAAATCGCCCGCTTCGAAACATCGAAGCGGGCGATCGGTAGTCCTATTGTGCGCTGTTACGGCTTATTTCCCTGTGGCGATCATCTTGCGTACCAGACGACCCGAGGGTGTGCTGAGTTCGTAGAACATGACCCCGTAATCGGATGCGTTGGTTACGCGGAACATCACTTCATGGTAGCCGGCCTGGTAGAAGCGTTTGTGGGAAGTGATTTCCCGTCCGCTCAGGTCGTACACGCGGAGCGTGGCTTCGCAATCTTCCGGCAGTACAAAACCGATGGTCGTTTCCTCATTGAAAGGATTGGGACGGTTTTGCAGCAATTGCAGGCGAGCCTGCAAAGGCGTGACGGAAGTGGAGGTGCTGAGGTCGCTGAACGACAGCACCACGCTGGATTCCGCGAGTGCCGGATTGAACACTTTGCCAGGCAGGATGTCGTCGCTGAGTTGCAACAGGTCACTCAGTTTCGCGCCGGAAGTCAGGGCTTTGAAGCGAACCTTGAACACCGGCGTGCCGATACTCAGGTTGAGGCCCGTAGCATTTGACCAGGCGGAGCGGAGTTCGCCGTTTTCGGCATTGAATGCGCCGAAGTTGTCCGTGGTACTCAACGAGGGGATTGCTCCAAGAGATTGAATATCCATGAATTGCAACTGCGTCGGGTCGAAATCGAGGCCAAACTGGTAGGCTGCGACGTCATTGAACTGTACGGCTGTAAAGACGACTTCCACGGTTTCGTTGGCCTGAATGGTTTGGTCCTGCACCATCCAGATCAGGGGCGATACCGGGGCATAAACAGGCGCCGGCGAACCGTTGACGTTGCCGCTCTTGATACCGATAAAGTCTTTGTTCAACTGGTCGGTCGTAACTGTTCCCGCGATGGTAATCTTCTTGTTGGCATTGTACAAGGCAAACGGTGAAGCAGGCGGGTTGGGCAATACGGTCGCGGCATTGATAAACTTCCACGAAGGATCGAACGCCGCCAAAGAGAGCGGGTTGCCCATCAGTGCGGAAGTGATGATGCTGGCATCCACCGTTGTTACCGTGTTCGTGCTGTTCACGTCGGCCGCGATCAGTTTGTACGGATCTGTTATTGGCGTAGTATTGTTCAAATGAGCCTGAATGGCCTGGGCATCGGCGATGGTCACACCGTCGAGTTTCTGCGCATTGTTGAGTGCAGGTTTCGTCGGTTCGATCATCAGGTCCTTGCCAATCGGCATATTGAACATATACATACCCGAGTTGTCGGTCAAGGTCGTCAGCGGGTTGGCCGGCATGGGCGGCACACTGGTACTCATGAGGGTAACCGTGGCATTTTTGACACCGATCGGGTTGCTGACCCGGTTGTGTTCCCAAATGATCTTGCCCGCCACTTTGATACAAATCACGGAGACGTGATAGGAGCAGACAGCCGTGTTGTTGCTGGCGTCGGTGGCCGTGAAGGTGACCGTCGTCACACCTGAGTTGAACACCGTATTGGCTGGAATCGGGCCGGAACCACTGCCAGTCGTAGCGCCGCTGAGTACCCAGTTGAGCGAGAATGCGCAGTTGTCGGATACTTCGGGCGCTTCGGTGGAGCCGTATTGACCCGTGCAACCGCCTTCAACGTTGTTCAGCGTAAGATCAGCCGGGCATTTGGTAAATACCGGCGGCTGATTGTCGGTTACGGTAATGGTCGTTGTGCACATGGCCGTATTGCCGCTGTTGTCGGAAGCCGTACCTGTGAGCGTTGTCGTACCGATCGGGAAGAAGTTGTTCACCGGGATCGGTCCGAAAGACGACAAGGCAATGCCGCAGTTGTCGGTAGCGCCCAGCGTGCCCGGGTTGACGGTAGCGCCGCATGCGTTGGCCGAGGCGTTGACCGACTGGCTCGGCGGGCAGGCGACAACCGGCGGGCGGGTGTCGTTCACCTGAACGACAAAGCTGCAAATCGCCGTGTTATTGCCAGCGTCCGTGGCAGTCCAGGTGACCGTATTGGTGCCTTTGTTCAATTGTACCCCTGCAAGCGAAGTTCCAGTGCCGGTGGTAGCGCCCGACAGGCTGTACGTGACGGTCGGTGTACCGCAGTTATCGGCTCCAGTGGCGTTGAATTCATTACCGACAACCGTGTAGAAGCAGTTGTTAACATTGGTCGGACGAATAACGGTACCCGAAACCGGGCAGTTGATCGTCGGGTTTTGACCGTCTGTTACGGTTACGGTAAAGGCGCAGGTCGTCATGTTCATGGCTGCATCCGTTGCCTTCCACGTCACGGTCGAAGTACCGCTAAAGGAGGAACCGCTGGCCCCGCCGCTTACAAGGACGGGGGTGATGGTGCCACCGCAATTGTCGCTGGCGGTAACGCTGTACGTAACCGTGGCCGAACAACCGCCGCCCATGGCAGGCGTGGTGATATTGGCCGGGCAAACAATAGCGGGCGCCTGGGTGTCATTGACCGTTACATTGAACGAGCAATTGGCCGTATTGCCGGCGCCGTCGGTGGCGCGCCACTGGATCGGACCCGTAGTGCCGATCGGGAATGTGGAGCCGCTCGCCGGGCCGTTGATCAGGGTCAGCGTCGTTGTGCCGCCGCAGTTGTCCGTCGCCGTGACGCTGTAATTGACCACAGCACTGCATTGGCCGGCGGTATTGCCTGTCGTGATATTGGCCGGGCAAACAATAGCGGGCGCCTGGGTGTCATTGACCGTTACATTGAACGAGCAGAATGCCGAGTTACCCGACATGTCAACCGCCTGGAAGGCATTGACCGTGGTACCGACCGGGAAGGTCGAGCCACTGGGAAGGCCTGCTGTTTGCGTCACGGTGTACATACAGTTGTCGGAAGCGGTAACGGTGTAGGTTGCCACGGCGCCACATGCGTTGTTGTCGTTGGACTTGACAATATTGGCCGGGCAAGTAATCGTCGGCAGTTGCGTGTCATTAACCGTTACCGTAAATGCGCAGGAAGTTGACGCATTATTGGCATCTGTGACGGTCCAGGTGATCGTGGTCACGCCTTTGTTCAACACCATACCGCCCAGCGAGCTACCCGAAGCGGGTGAAGCCCCGTTGTTGGCCGAGTAGCTGAGGGTGTATGGCTGACAGCCTCCGGTAATGGTCGGGTTGTACGAGTTGGCCGGCACCGTGAACGTGCAGACGTTCGCATTGGTGGAAACCGATGCGTTTGCAGGACATGCAATCGCCAGCGGGGTAGCCGTGATGCTGGTGGAGCAGGATACATTGCTGGAATTGCCACAGGCGTCCGTGTAGGTCAGCGTGACAATTGCATTGCAGGTGCCCACGGTATTGCCGGATACGGTGTAGGAGCCGGGGCAGTTATCCTGGTAACTGGTGACGTTTTGCATGGCGACCTGGGCGGCGGTAGCCGTCGGGTAGCTCGGTGCAAGCGCCGCACAGTTGGCAACCAGGGTTGGCGGTTCGTTGTCGATCCGGGTGCTGTAAGGCACGCTGGAGGAATTGCCGCACTGGTCGGTAACCGTGACGGTGACCACCGCGTTGCAGGTACCCGAGGTACTGGCTGTTTTGGTCAGCAGATTGGTCGGCGAGCAGTTGTCCGTGGCAGTTGTAGCGGCGATTGCTGCTGCCTCTGCTTCCGCAACAGACTGGTAACAGCTGGCTATTACGCCCGTGCTGCAAACCGGCGGGGTGTTGTCGATAATCGTGATAACCTGGGTATAGGTCGTCGTTCCCTGATTGCCGCAGGCGTCCACGACGGTGAACGTATTGGTAATCGTACCCGATTGCGGACAGTTGTTCGAGGGCACAAACGTGCCAGGTACTTTCGTGATCGTGGTAGTGCTTCCGCAGGCATCGCTGGCAACCGGCACAAAAGCCTGTGCAGTCGCAAGGTCGCCCGCGTTGCTGCAGGAAACCGTGGCATTGCCAGCGTTCGGAGCGCTCGACCAAACCGGCGGATCGAGGTCGATCACATGAATGGTCTGCGTAAAGATCGGCGAGTTGCTGTTGCCGCATTGATCGTAGGCAAACCAGGTACGGGTGATCGTGTATTCACCGGCGCAGTCGCCCGGGGTTTCGACATAAGACGGCGAAGAAAGGATAGCGCCGTTGCCGCAGTTGTCCACGGGAACCGGTTCAAGTTCGAGCGCGTCGTCCAGTTCTGCGCTGATATTGCAATCCACCACGCGGTCGAGTGCGTTCTGTGCGGTTTCCCAAACCGGTGCGCTGTTGTCGATGATGTTGAAAATCAGGACGAGCGGATCAGGCTGCGTATTACCGCAGGCATCGATCAGCGAGAACGTAACCGTGAGGGTGCGCGTGCAAGGCAGACCTTCGCCGTCGACACCGTAATCGATGTCGGCCACAAGGAGGCTAATGTCTTCCGAAGCGCTGCAATTGTCCTGAATGCAACCTTCAAGCGGCGGTATGGATAAGCCTGCCACGGTCCAGGTCGAATTGAGGGTCAACTCTTGTCCGACATAAAGCGAAATCGATGGCTCGGCCGGGCATTCAAACCCTTGCGAGGTGTACAGATTTAAGGGTTCGAACTGACAGTCGGGAACCACCGTCGGCGCCTCCGTGTCGGCAACATGAACGATGCGGGTAAAGGTGCTGGCATTGCCGCATTGATCGACTGCCGTCCAGATTCTCGTGATGGAGTACCCGTTCGGGCAGTCCTCGTCGACAACCGGCGGGAAAGTTTCGTCAGTGACCGTGATGTACACCACGTTTTCGTCCGAGCCTTCGCAGTTGTCGGAAACAGCCGGCGGATCGATGTTGAGCGCGCTTTGTACCAGATCCTCGAGACTGATTTCATCGTCGCCTGCGCTACAGGAAATGAAGAGTTCTTCCGTCGTATTCTGTGCATCCCAGACCGGCGGTTCGTCATCGTTGATTTCAATGCGTTGTGTGATGGTGCTGGTCAAACCGCAGGCATCGGTGGCCGTATAGCTGCGAATAAATACGCAGGTGTTTAAATAGGCCAGCTCCTGCCCTTCGTAAGTCACGTCGATCGTACCCGGGCAATTGTCCTGCAATTGCATCTGTACACCTTCCAGATCAAGAATGGCATCGCCGATGCAGCCATAAGTGAGAGAAGGCAAGCCCTCGGGATCGATGGTGCCCGGAGGGGTAGCATCAAGTTTGATATCGAATACCACGGAAGTGCTGTGGTTGCAAAGGTCAACAGCAGTAACGGTCACTGTGCCAAATCCGCAGTCGTCGTTGGGATCGGGATCGTTTAGATCGGAATAGGTGGCCGTTTCATACATAACCGGGAACCCGCATTCATCTTCCCAGCCCACGAGTTGGAGCAGGTAATCTGTTGCGTCGGATTCATTGCGGAAACAAAGCGGGCCTTGTGGTTCGTCGTACACAGGCACCGGGCCGTCGGCATCAATTTTAACATTGGTAAATTGATACAAGGCAAAGTTGCCGCATTCGTCGGTAACACGCACCGTGAGGGTGTAGGGGCAGGAAGCGTCCGGCGAAAGTTCGTCAGTGCCAATAATCAGATCAGCCGCATCCGAACAGTTGTCGCCGGCTTCAATGGCGGCTTCCGCCGCTGCTGCTGCTTCTTCGAATGTTTCAAAGCAGGTAGTTGACAACAACAACGGATTGTTGTTCAAAATGAGCGGCGACTCACCGTCGATACGGACCGGACCGTAGGTGCCGGTTGTAATATTTCCGCATTCGTCTGTCGCCGTCACAATGATGATTGCTTCGCAGAGGTCGGTATTGCTGGCCAGTTCGGCTTCCACCGTCGGTTCATTGCAGATGATATTATCCTCTGCCATGGTAAACTCCGGATTAACCGCTGCCGCGAGAGCGTCTGCAATGGTTTCGTAGCAATCGTCGATATCGGTCAGCGTCAGTGTGGGCGGCGTGCCGTCGATCAAAATACCTTCGAATACAAAATCGGAGGAATTGGCCGGCACACAACCGTCGATCGCACCTGCCGTTACGGTTGCGGTGCAGGTATTTTCGTCGTACGAAATATTGAAGTCTTCGATGTCCTGAATTACGATGCCGTTGGGATGGCATTCGTCAGTCACGAATTCGAGCAAGTAATCGCGGATTGCAGTCAGCGCCTCCGTTTCATCATCGAAACAGTAGTCGTTGAATTCAAGCGCATCTTCTGCAAGCACAGGGCCGGTCTGATCGACCAGCGTAATCAACTGAATACAGTTGGTCGAGTTGCCGGCAGCATCCGTTGCAATGTAGGAGCGACTGATAATCAGCGGGTTGCCGAAACAGCCGTAGCCTTCATTGTTGCTTTCGGAGCTGGTCACCGTCACGTCGCCACAGTTGTCGCTTACCATCGCCGCATCGAGATCGACCGGAGGAATGTCGCAGGAAGTCATAACATCTTCCGGGCATTCAATCTGCGGCGGAATGTTGTCGATAACAACAGCGATCGAGGTGGAACCCGAGCAGCCAGTGAGTGTGTTGGTTACGTAAAGGGTGCCGCCATACACGCCTGCCAGCAGGCCGCAGGGAATGCTGACTTCAAATTGGCCGTTGGAAATATCAAGCAGGGAAGGCAACACATCGGGAATGCCGGCCATGTTGGCGGCGCTGTTCCAGTCGATGCTGTACTCGTTCGGATTGCCCGTAGCCTCGATGCCAAATACCACCGATTGCCCTTGTGCGTCGTCGCAGTCTACCGGACAAACCGGGTCGGGATTGTCGAGTACAATCAGGATCGGCGTCACACTCATCGTACCATCGTTGGTATTGATCGGGACTGCCGAAATGGAAGTATTGGTTGCCGCCGGGCTATCGATGAGGATAGCAGCCGAGCCGCTGTTTTGTATTACCGTGAAGGTCAGGGTGAGCAACACGTGGTCGTTGAGCGGCATGCCGGTGTATTCGCCGCCCCAATAGTAGGAGAGCAGGCCAATATTGGCATTGGAAGCGTCAATTACCGGGGCGCTGCCGCCGAGCGAAGGTGCGCTGCTGCCGGCATAAGCCAGTTGGGCGGGGTCCCAGCTCAGGTTGTAGGCCAGTTCGATCAGATCAACCAGGTTGTCGGCCTCGATGTTGACGGTGATTTCGTCGCCGCAGGATACCGTCAAATCGGACGGAATTGCGCTGAGTGTGAGTTTGTCGAGTACCGTCAACGTGACTTCGTCCGTGCCGGTGCAGCCTGCGTTGTCGGTGGCCTGGTAGGTAATGGTAACCGTGCCGGGCAAGTCCCCGGTGGCAACCAGCAAGAAATCATCCGAGTAGTCGTTAGAGGCCGTTCCGGGACCACCCGAAATTGCCCAGGTGCCGCCTGCAAGCGTTGCGGGCGCAACGACGCCAGGGTCGGCCAGCATAAACACCGATGCCATCGAGTTGACATAGAGCGGGCCGCTGATGACGGGCGTGATCGCCGGCTGGACGGTCAAGGTCACAGGATCGGAGAATACGTTTCCGCAACCCGGGACATCTGCACGCAAACGAATTTGCACGCTGTTGCCCGGCGTCGGCCAGAAGGGCCATGCATTCGTCAGGGTCAGCGGATTGGTGTTGCCGCCGAAAGTATTGGCGATGTTTTGCCAGGTCGATCCGTTGAAATACTGCCAGCGCAAATCGGGAGCAGGGCCCGAGGGGCTGCTGACTACTGCCGTAAAGGTGGCTGTTTGTACAGCCGGGGGAGCGCAAACAGTGACCGACGAAGGTCCTGTGATGGTCAAAGGACCGTTGACAAAAAGGGTAAAGGCGTTAGAGGTAAGCGAACAGGCGCCGTTGCTCAATACAACGCGATACTGATAGCCGTTCAGGGTATTCGGAGCGTTGTTGACGCGCAGTCGGGTCGATCCGGGATTGGCGCCCAACAGTACAGAATATTGCGGACCTGCGGGAATAGGCAGCCAGCCGTTGACGCCGTCGTTATATTGCCAGTTGCGCGTGACCGTACCGGCAGGCGTGGTCGCAAAATCAACCGTAAAGACGGGGCTGTCTCCATCGCATACCGTTCGTGTGCCGGCTGTTGAACTGTTGCCGGGGTTGTAGTTGGTGATTTGTAAATTATAAACCGTGAAACCGTCTGTTGCCGTATTTACACATCCGTTGCCATCGCTATAAGCGTAGGTAATCACATGATTACCAGTGCCTGCGGTGGCCGGATTGAGGGTCGGACTTGTGGAAATACCAGCGCCGCTGTAAACACCGCCAACGGGAGAGCCGCCGGTCAGTGCCAGCGGAGCATCGCTAAGACAGGCTGCGTCGACGTCCAGATTGAGGCTGACAGCCGGCAAGGGGTTTACAAGAATGACCTGGCTGGTCGAAGACGAACAATTATTCGCCGTGACAGTCACCGTGTAGGTGGTGTTGCTGGTCGGGTTGATTGTGATCGAAGCCGTTGTGGCGCCGCCCGGGCTCCACAGATAAGTGCCTCCGCCGCTGGCGGTCAGGGTCACTGACGCGCCCGTACAGATCGTGCCATCGTTATTCGTCGTGCCGGAATTCTCCGTTACTGCGATGGCGGGCACCGGAATGGGATTGACCGTAATGGTGTACACCACCCAGTCGTTGGGGCATTCATCGGCATCGATGATATTGTTGTTGTTCAGGTCATTGAACACCCTGAAACTGAGCGTCACCGTGCCAGGCATGGCAGGATTGACCAAAGTGGCTGCGCCGCTGACGCCGGGGAATACCGTAACCAGCGCTGCACAGTTGTTGCAGTAGGACAAGCTTACATTGCTCAGGCTGACCGTCTGATAAGCCTTGATAGTGCCGGAAGCGCCGGCTACGTCGGTGAAAGCATCAAAAGTGATATTGCTTCCGTTGCAAATAGCAAACGAGCCGGTATCGTCGGAACCATCGTTGTTGTTGCTCACCGTTACGCCGTTGAGCGTTGCACTGAGCGAAGGCATCGGGGTGACGTTGATCACCGAGCTGGTCGATGTAGAACAATCATTAGCCGTAACCGTCACCGTGTAGGTCGTGGTGCTGCTCGGGCTGACGGTGATAGATGCCGTCGTTGCCGTGGTGCTCCACAGATAGGTGCCGCCGCCCGTGGCCGTCAGGGTGACCGAAGCGCCGGAGCAGATGTTTCCGTCGTCGTTCATTGCGCCCGAAGTCTCGCTCACCGAGATGGATGCAGTCGGCAGCGGGGTAACAGTTACCGTACCGCATACCCGGGGCGATGTGCAAGGAGTGAGGCCATAGGAGATAATGATGTACCCATTGCCTGTATTAATACCATCCATAACGACGGCATTGTCAACGCCGCCAGTGTAGGAAGAGCCGCCGCCGCCGCCGCCGCCAGCGCCTTTACTGTTGCCGGAACAACCGGTAGTGCCTGCGGAACCACCGCCGCCGCCGCCGCCGCCAATCTGACCGCCGCCGCCGCCGCCGCCGCCGGGAGTTGTACCTCCGTTAAAACAGCAGCAGGTCTCGCCGCCGCCGCCAACAGCACCCATAGAGGTCGATGTTGACAAGCCGGGATCGCCAAGGAAACCACTGCAACCAATGCCGGCTGCGCCCAATGCGCCCTGAACGCCGGCGAAATTGCCGCCTTTGCCACCGCCGGCGAAGCCGCCTGAAGAAGGCGTGTCATTACCGTTGCCGCCAATGCCGCCGCCGCCAACGCCGCCAACGCCGCCGTTGCCGCCCATTTGGTTATTTTCTTCACATCCGCCACGGCCGCCTCCGCCGCCGCCGCCGGCAGTCAGTACGCGGTTGGCATCGGCTGTGCCGCCGACGCGAATGTCGGTCGCGCCGCCACCGCCGCCGGAGTTTTGCGTTCCGCCGTTAGCACCGCCGTTGTATCCGCCCGCAGGCGTGGCGCCAGCGCCGCCGATAAACAGATTGATTACTTGTCCGGGCGTAACGGCCAGGTCGCCCTGAACCATACCGCCCTTGCCACCAGCGCCGCCTGTAGCGCCGCCGGTCCCGCCGCTTCCATCACCACCTTGTGCACCGAAAGCCTGGATATTGATGGACGTAACCCCATCTGGCACCGTAAAGGTTTGCATGCTGCCGGTGTAATTGAAGGTTAGGGTCGTTGGAACTGATCCTGAAATATTAACAGTTTGTTCTACGCAGTAGGTCGTGGTGGCGACCAATGGGTCTGTCGTGAAGGGGTTGCCCGTGCCAACCTGATTGCCGCCGGTCGGAGCGTCGTACCAGGTGTAGGTTGCGTCAGGCGCACCACCGTTGGCTGTCATGGTGGTGGTACTTCCCGCACAAATCACGGCCGGAGACACCGTCACGCCAGCCAGGGGTTCGGGGGTGACGCTAACCACCGAGGTAGCGGTATTTGTACAACCGTTGTTGTCGGTCAAAGTGACCGTGTAAGTAGTAGTCGCAGTCGGTGAAACAAGTATGGCGCCGGTCGTTTCCGAAGTGCTCCACAGGTAGGAGGCGCCTGATGCCGACATCAGCGTGACATCGCTTCCATAACAGATCGTGATATCCGAAGGCGTTATCTCGGCCAGGGGCAAACTGTTGACCGTAATCATTTGCGAAGTAGATGCCGAACAGCCATTCGAATTGGTCACTGTGACGGAATAGGTAGTTGTCGAGCCGGGCGATACTGTAATAGAAGATGTAGTTGCAGAAGTGCTCCATAGATAAGTCCCGCTGCCCGAAACGGTCAGGGTCACCGCATCTCCAATACAAATAGCGCCGTCATTGTCAGACATAGAAATACCCGACGTAACCGGCGTCAATTCAATATCTGCATCATTGAGCAATGCGACATCCAGAATACATTGTTGCCAGGTCGTCGCTTCTATCGGAGTTGACATAGTGCCGACAATATCAATGCTCTCTGTACCACCAGCGTTCAGCACCTCGAAATTCAGGGTCAACAAAACACTGCCGTCGGGCAAATCCTCCCCGAAAGGATTGATGGCAGCCCACGAATAGCTGAATCCGCCGGAACTGCTGAATACTGACGGGGTGACGCCACCGATTGTGGTAGCGGTGCTGTTGAGCAGGTTGAATGCCGAAGGATTCCAGCCGAGATTGTATTGAAGCGAACTCAGGTCGTTGAATCCTTCAGTCACTTTAACCGTCACGGTAATTTCGTCGCCGCAAGTGCCGGCGGCGCTTGATGCCGTGGCCGACAAGGTCATTGCCGGCTCCGCGTCGTAACTGATAACGACGTCATCGCTCACCGGGCAGGGGCCGTCGGTGGTGAGTGTTAGGGTGATCGGACTGGAATTGCCGGAGGGTGGAATATAAAAAGCGTTGAGCGTTGTGGCATTCGGCAGGAAGGAGCCACCCGCGCCGTTGTCCGACCAGGATGCACCCGTTGCGGTACCCCCGAAAGAGCCAGCCAGCAAAACGGTCCCGTCGACGCAGGTCGATTGATCCGGGCCCGCGTTTACGGTTTCCGGGTCGGTCACCGTGATCGTTTGCGAGGCCGTTTGTTGGCAGCCGAGATCGGTGACTGTGAGGGTATAAGTGGTGGTGGCGCCGGGAGAAACAGTTATCGAAGACGTTGTCTCCGAAGTACTCCACAAATAACTGTCAAACCCTGAACAGGAATAGGTATGGAAAGTGAAGTCAAAATCAGGGTAGGGCAGAAAACCGACGTTCGCATAGGTTTGCCCGTTTGCATAGTTGTTCGTTGTGGAGCCGCCAAGGCAATCACTGGTGTTGGTTCCTGTAAGTACCAGATAATACGTATTGCCTGGTGTGACACTGACCGAGGGCCAGCTTACATCCACCCAGTTGCTATTGCCGGGAGCCGAGCCCTGAGCCAGCAACATCCCGCCATTGTTGGGCAGATTGTCGTACAACTGAATGGTTACAGTGCCGCTTCCTCCCGTTAAAAAATAGATGCCGGCGCCACATAATGTATTGGCAGACGGCTTGAAAGATTGCGCCAGGTCGACTTGGCTAAAAGTGGCCATACAGGCCGAATAATCATTCTGTTCCTGATCCAGACCTGACCCTGAATTGTCGGAGAGCGTTACTTCGTCGCCGGGGCAAATGATGCCGTCGTTGTCGGCTATACCTGACTCTTCCGAAATAAAGATATTGAAAACAGGCAATGGATTGATAACAACCAGACTGTTGAATACAATGTCTGTACTGACGCCGCAGCTGTTGGTAAGCGTCAGTGTGCCGGAATATACTCCGTCGGCAGCCATGGCGGTCGAAATGTTCAGGACGGAAGGCAAGGCCCCCGGGCTTGAAAGGGTGCCGCTCACCGTGGGAATACCGGCGGGTGAAAAACTTAATGAATAGCTCGTGATATCGCTGGAGCTGGACGCGACTGGAATGCTGTATGTGCTTGTACCCTCACACAGGCTGACCGGGGTCAGACTGGCCGAGGGCGTAGCGTTGCAGACAAAACCGCTGACCACGATATTCCGCAAAAACAAATCGCCGGTCATATTGGCGCCGCTGGACAAGCCGTAGATGCGGAAAGTGATTGTTTCGGACCCGGAAACCGACACGGCCGGGAAAGACGTCCAGATGCGCTGGACGCCGAGACTGCCGCAGGTGCTGCTCGCCTGGGGGTTGCCGGGGTTGACAAACATCCAGCTGCCCGGCGCACCGGTTTTGCTATAGGCGTAACGCAACGAGGCCGGGCCGTCGTTGGCGGTACCGCTGGGGTTTTCCCTGCGCGAGTTGGCTGTGAAGCCGGTGAGGTAGAGCGCGTAACCGGCCTGCGGATCGAGTGTGAATTCGATGTAATCGCCAGACGCATTAAAAGCGTCAACATCGAAGGTGTTGGTAGTGGGCCAGCCATCGGAGCCGAATCCCTGGTTGGCCGAGCAGTTGATGGTCGTGTCGACACCGCCCCCTCGTTTGAGGTCTTCGATGGTTCCCATCGTTTCGATGCCGGCTTCGACAAATGCCGGGGCGCCGTTTGTAGCGTTGGTGTAATTGTAAAGCGTGGTCTGAGCGTGTGTGGTGACTCGTTGAAAACCTGCCAGAAATAAAACGATCGTGCAACAGGAATTCAGCCAGCCGAAACGCCTGACTTGGTTCAGTGGAAAGGTTGTGTTCATGCGGAGAAAGTTAATCGGTTAAGAAAATGGAATCAGGATTAGTTGTTGCAAACAGAGATGTCACCTGTCCAGACCTGTGGAGAGATGAATAACAACAATTGGCATAAGGAATATGAATGGAGTGGGGGGGGATTGCAGAAACCCGGGCAGATTTCCGGCGAAAAGAAGCGTTTGAGGCGAGGAAAATTTTAGGATTAAAAATAATTTGTTCAAATACCTTGCCAAAGGTATGTCAAGCATGTGACTCTTGCTCACTTTTAACGTAAAATGTGAAACCAACAGCAGAAAACGGCGGTATTGGCAAGTAAACGGCGGGGGTACCCCAAAATTGGTACGGTTTTTGGCGTATGCTGGCACGAACACTTTCGAACCCAAATTTATTTGAATGGTTCTGACTTTTCGCCTTAAACTTGCGGCGTTTTTTAAATCCTTTAATCCGACGACCTTGCGGTTGGTTCCGACTTCCGGCCGGTTTCCCGATGAGTATATAATGCAGCAAATGCAAAGCTGGCGGAATCTGCGTAAAACAACATTTTTTCATTCCAAACCGATCGCTTGATGAAGAAATCTCAACCCTTCTTCAGACATCTCTCCACATTTTATTTCCCATCATCAAATCTGTTGACCATGAACAGCAACCCGACTCTGCGTTGGCTGACGTCCTGTTGCATGGCTATGTTGTTGCTCCTCGGAGCACAGCAAGCACATGCCCAGTGCGACATCGCCTTCCCGGCGACCCCAGCCACCATTGGTCTGACCCTTGACCCCATCACCGGTACAGCGAGCCTGACTCGACTGATGATCAACGGCGCCGGTTACAGTACCGGCACCTGCACACCGATGACCAGTGCCAAGACCAGGCTTTACGCCGACCAGGCAAAGACGACTTACCTGGGCACCGCGCCCTACACACTGGACTGCTCGGACCTGAGCGGTTCGCAGCCAATCGAGTTCTGGGTGGCTTTTGCCCAGAATGCCGGTGATCCTCCCAACGACCCTAACGAGAGCGAAGCCAAGCAGTTTTTTGTTCAACTTGAAGATATTACACCGCCGGTAGTGACCTGCCCGGTCAATGCCGTGCGCAATACGAATCCCGGAGCGTGCACGTACACAACAGTTGGCGCGGAGTTTAATGCCTCCGCTACCGACAACTGCGGCCCGATTTCCTACTCCTATGTGCTGACTGGTGCAACCACAGGTTCCGCTTCGGGTTCTCTTTCCGGTGTGCCTATTAATCAAGGTGCAACAACGATTACCTGGACAGCCTCCGACAGCAAAGGAAATACCAGCGCTTGCTTTTTCTCTGTGAACGTAAGCGACGCTCAGGCCCCCAACCCGATCACCTGTCCCACACCCATCAACCCCTACGGCACAGACAACGGGGTTTGTTTCGCGGACTTGAGTTTTACCGCACCCGCCGCTACCGACAACTGTCCGGGCGTCACGGTTACCTGGGCTGCCCCTGGCGCCGTGCCGGCTTCCGGTATTGGCAACCTTTCGAGTGTCCGTTTTGCAGAAGGCCTGCTGACGACGGTGACTTTCACCGCCACGGATGCAGCCATGAACACGGCTACCTGCAATTTCAATGTACTGGTTCAAGACGATGAAAAGCCGGTTATCACCTGCCCGACTTCGCCGCTCGTGCGTTCGGCTTCTCTTCCGGCATCCTGCAGTTACACCGCGGCAGGTACCGAGTTTGATGCCACGGCTATCGACAATTGTGTAGTCCCCACGCTTGTCAATAACTACGACGCGACTTCGTCGCTGGCCGGTTCGGTATTCCCGATCGGCACAACCAACGTCATCTGGACCGCATTGGATGGCGATGGCAATACGTCTTCCTGCACGATTGCCATTCAGGTCAATGATAACTCTGCTCCGGGTGTTACCCCGGCTCCTACTGGCCAAAACTTCACTTTCCCTGTTACAGCGGGTGATTGTTCGAAAGTCGTGACGTTTACCCGCCCGACGATCGGTACGGTATCCGACTGCAGTGCCGTTACGTTTACCGAAACGGTAATCTCCGGACCCGATCCCAATGTTTTGACCGGCGCACCCGCATTTCCTCCGATGGGCGGCGGCTCGATCACCGTTCAATTCCCTGCTGGGGTGACGGTAGTACGTTATCAATGGAAAGATGCTTTCAACAATGAAATCCATGTTGATTACACCTTTGATATTGATGAAAACGAAGCGCCTGATGCCGAGTGCACCGGCTCGCCCATCCTGCTTACGCTCGACCCGCAAATCGGTGAGGCGCTGCTCGATCCTTCCGTTGTCGACAACGGTTCTTCCGACAACTGCGCTATCGACACGATTACCGTTTCGCCCAACCTTTTCGATTGCACCAACCTGGGCAGCAATATGGTTACCCTGACGGTGAAAGATGAGTCGGGCAATATGAACACTTGCACCGCTACTGTTTTTGTCACCGATAATACCTCGCCGGTCGTGTCCTGCCCGACCAACGTAACGATCCCGTCCAATGCTTCCTGCTCGGCTTCCATCGCCGACCTGATTTTTACCCAGGCGGCTCCGGTCATTCCGATCACCGTCGGTCCGAAAGAATATTTCGACAACGCCATCGATCCTTGCGGCGTTACATTTGAATACAAAATCAACTCGGGTTCCTTTGTTCCCGTTACGCCCGGTATTTTTAATGAATATGACCTCAGCGGGTTGGTATTCAGCACCGGCGTTACGACGGTAACGGTACGCGTACTCGACGGCAGCCTCAATTCTGGCACCTGCTCTTTCAGCGTAAACGTGACCGACCAGGCTGGCCCGACGTTCAACGACAGCCCGGCCAACGTCCCCGACAATGGCTCCACCGTGAACCTTAACACGGTCAATAACGGTTGTTTCGCACAATACAGCTGGACTTGGCCGGCAGTTTCCGACGCCTGCAGCCCGCCGGTGACGACGCTGTTCCAGAGCCACCAGCCCGGCGCTATTTTCCCGCTCGGCACCACAACGGTGTCCTGGCTGGCCAAAGACGCCTTGGGCAATATCGGCACGTACACGTTCAACGTAGTTGTTGCCGACAATCAGAACCCGGTTGCAAAGTGTAAAGACGCAACGGTACAACTCGACGCTACCGGTAATGCTTCCATTCCGGTTTCTGCAATCGACAATGGTTCTTCGGATAACTGCAGCTTCTCGCTGTCGCCTTCGACGTTTGCCTTTGATTGCATTCCGCTCGGCGCCAATATCGTGACGATGACGGCTACTGATTTCGGTGGCCGCACCAGCACCTGTACGGCGACGGTCACGGTTCAGGACCTTATTGCTCCGACCGTTACTTGTCAGTCAGGTACCTTGACGGTCAACCTGACCGGCACCACGGCCACGATTTTGCCCAACCAGATCTATGCTACTTCTACCGATAACTGCTCCAAAACGGACAGCATCAAACTCGATGCAGGCGGCGCTTACGCTACGTCGCTGACGGTCGGCTGCCCCCAGATTGGTCTGCATACCGTGTTCCTCAAAGTGACTGACCCGGCAGGAAACGTCAACACGACTTGCTCGCGTCAGGTTAATGTTGTTGATGCCGGCGCTCCGTCGATTACCGCACCTGGCCCGATGACGGTCAGCTGCGATGTGTACTATGCACAATCGCCTTTCAATTCGGGTACGCCCACGGCTACGGACAATTGCGCTACGCCGACGGTTACCTATACGGATGGCCCGATCACAGCCACTTGCGCCAACGGATTCACGTTTGTCCGCACCTGGAAAGCGTCCGACGGCGTCAATATGAGCACGGCTACTCAGGTTATTACGGTTCAGGATATCATCAAGCCTGTCCTGTCGCTGAGCTCCCCGATCATTGTCAACTCCACGCAGGGCCCCGGCGGTTCGCCGGCATGTTCGGCTCCGGTCAACCTGGCAGTTCAGAACAATCAGGTATCGGATAACTGTACGGACGACGCTGAAATGAGCTATTCGTACTATATCCAGTATCCGGCCCCTCCGAATAACTATGGCTTTACCAATGTCGGTTCGGCCATGTCGCCGGTTAACGGCAACCCCGGCCTGACGAACTTCCCGATCGGGGTATCGACGGTGACCTACATTGCCAAAGACGAATGCGGCAACACTACGGCCCAGACGATCACGGTTGAAGTAAAAGACGCTATTGCGCCGACGTTCAACTATCCCAAGTGCGGCGAACATGTTGTGTTGCCGAACACTTCGGGCGCTTGCTCCAACCTGTATTCGTGGATTCGTCCGTGGTCTTCCGTGCCCAATGTGTCGGACTGCAACAACTTCACCGTTTCCGAATCGATCAGCAATGCTACGGTTCAGCAAGCTGTCAACCTGTCCAATCCGTTCAACTACAACGGTTTCTTCTTCCAGGTATTTGTAACGGCCCAGTTCCCGGTTGGTGTCACGACGGTGTCGTACACCGCGACGGATGCCAGCAACAACGTGTCGGTTTGTTCCTTTACGGTTGAAATTAAAGACACCCAGGTGCCCCAGCTGACCTGCCCGGGCAACCAGGTACTCACGGCAACCTGCCCGACGGCGCAGGTGCCCGACTACCGCAATCTTGTACTGGTATCCGACAACTGCCCGGGCAACGTTGCACTGACCCAGACTTTTGCTCCCGGCACCACGCTGGGTTCGATTTTCGCGCCGAATGCTCCGCTTGCCGGCAACACTTTCCCGATCAAGATCAAAGGTCAGGATGCCTACAATGCCGACAGCTGTACCTTCCTGGTAACGCTTCAGGACGGCCAGGCGCCGATCCCGTCGGTTGCTGTGTTGCCGATGCTGGTCGACTCCTGCGGCGGTTTCGTGATCGAAGCCCCCTCGGCAACCGACCCCTGCAACCCCAACGCTCCGATTATTTATGGCACGCCTTCCACACCTGTAGGCACGTTCATTCCGGGTACGCCGCCCAAATACAACCTGATGCCCGGCAACTATGTCATCACCTGGTTGTACGACGATGGCAACGGCAACATCACCTCCCAGCCGCAGAATATCACGGTACTCAACGATGTTTTCCCTCCGCAAGCCCTCTGCAAGCCTCCGTTTACGGTGCATCTCAACAGCCAGGGGCTTGCCACGGTGACCACCGCACAACTTGACAACGGCAGCAATGATCCCAACGACTGCGGCCCGATCACGTTGTCCCTGATCAATTCGATCCTCGATTGCTCCGAACTTGGCGACGCAACGGTCTCGCTGGTTGTGACCGATCACACGGGTAACAAAGACACCTGCTCTGTGACGGTTACGGTAGTAGACCAGGTTGTACCGATTCTCGAGACTGAGCCAAACGATACGACTATTCAGGCCTGCGAACTGATCCCGGATGCAGTCGTACTTTCCGCAACCGACAACTGTGACGATGACGTAGAGGTTGAATTTACCGAAACGTCGACCCAGACAGCATCCGGTTACGGTTTCTACAACTATACCATCACCCGTCTGTGGGTAGCAACGGACACGTCCGGTAATACCTCTTCCGCTACGCAACTGATTACAGTGGCCGATACGGAGGCGCCGGCTTTCCTTGCCGGAACCCCCGACACCATTGTAATTCAAACGGCAGCAGACGACCTTACCTGCTCTGCACTTCTTCAGTTTGACCTGCGCGATTATGTAACGGATTGCGCTACCGGCGACGACATCATTATTACGAATGTTGGCGGGGTAGGTACAGGCTCCGACATTTCAGGCTACTATGGTTTTGGCGAATACATCATCACCTTTACAGTCCGTGATTCGAGCCTCAACCAGTCGACTTTCGAATTGACTGTCATTGTCGAAGATGCCACGCCTCCGAATGCAGTTTGTATCAACGGTCTGAGCGCCGCTTTGCAGCCCTCGGGAACCGTATCTGTAGCCGACTTCCAGTTTAACAACCTCAGTTTTGACAACTGCTACGGTTTCTTTGTTGACCTGGCAGTGCAACGCCTCGACGAGGTGCCGCTCCAGGCGCCGAGCGACCTGCTCACGTTTGATTGCGCTGACGCAGACGGTGTGACGCATCACCCGGTTAAACTGTATGTCACTGACCCAGAAGGCAATGAGTCTTCCTGCCTGACTTACATCGTTATTCAGGACAATGTGGCGCCGGTGATCAACTTCTGCCCGCCGAGCAAAACGGTGGTTTGCTCCGATAACCTTTCGCCCGACGTACATCAGTATGCCACGGCGACGGACAACTGTGCATCCCCGAATAATCCGGTGATCATCTATTCCGATACGCAGGATACTGCCGATGCCAACTCCATGGCCTGCTACCTGATTCATCGCGTCTGGATGGCTACCGATCAGGCCGGTAATACCTCGACCTGCGTTCAAACCTTCTCGGTGATCGATACGGTCGCCCCGGTACTCAGCGCTTACAACCCGGACATCACGGTTTCCTGCGAAGCAGGCGTGCCCAGCCCGTTGACCATTACCGCGACGGACAACTGCTCGCTCAACGTTCCGGTCGATCTTCAGGAAGATACGATCAACGTAGCCCAGGGCCCCTGTGGCAATTACAGCTACACCATTGTGCGTACCCGCACGGCAGTCGACGACTGTGGAAACGTAACTGTACACGTGCGCAATATCACCGTGGTGGATACGACGGCCCCCAGCTTCCCCGGCCTCCAGGATACGCTTCAGGTTTATTCAGCCAACAGCGCACCCAACACCAATTGTACGGTGCCGGTCAACTTTGCCGTAACGCCCTTCGACTGTTCGACCACGGCTGAAATGCTGATTACCAATGATGCGCCATTTGGCGATGGTCAAATGAGTATCAGCGGTGATTACCCGGTTGGTACCTACAAAATCTTCTTCTCTGCTGTGGATGCCTGCGGCAACACAGGAGTGGATTCGCTGGTGCTGGAAGTCATCGACAACAGCATTCCGACTGTCGTTTGCAACAACAACGTGGTGGTTTCGCTGGGCTCCAACGGCTCCGCAACCATCCAGCCGGAAGACATCGATCTGGGCAGTATCGACAACTGCGCCATCGATACCATGTACCTCGACCAGGCGACCTTCGATTGCGGCAACCTGGGCATCAACCCAGTGACGCTCTCGGTAGTCGACGTGAATGGCAATATCAATACTTGCACGGTCAACGTGGACGTTACCCTTGGCGTCGGCAGCGGTTTGTCGATCGACGTTCAGGGCAATAATGAATCGTTCTTCGGCGCCGAAGATGGTGCCGCAACGGTCGTTGTAACTGGCGGCTCGGGCAGCGTTACTTACGAATGGAACACCGACGAAACAACTGCCTCGATCTCCAGCCTGACGCCCGGCACCTACTACGTGACGGTGTACGACCAGAACAGCGGTTGCCAGCAGGTTGATTCGATCACGATCGCCGAAGGCGCCAAGATCAAACTGACGATCGGCGACGAGGGCGGTGCCCAGGGCGAAACGGTCTCGGTGCCGGTTTCGGTAGAAAATTTCACTTCCGTGTCCGGATTTACGTTTACGGTAAATGTACTCGATCCTGCGATCGGTACTGTAGTCGGCGTTTCGGGTATTGATCCCAGCCTCTCGTCGAGCCTGCAGACCAACTTGCTGGCCGGCAACAATGTTGCCGTGCTGTGGACGGACCTCAACCCGCTGACCCTGCCTGACGGAACGATCCTGTTCTACGTCGATGTCCAATTGGGCACGGCTCCGCTGGGTTCCAACACGCCCGTCGCTGCAGTCGGCACCCCGGTTGCCCTCAACTTTACGGTGGAAGGCGCCAACGGCCCTGTGGACGTTACGGTCGATCAAATGACTGGTTCTGTTGAAATTACCCAACTGGTCAATACCGATGTGACCCTCGCCGGCGACATCAAAACCTGGATCAATCCGGAGAACCCGAACAGCATTGAAAAACCGGTGGCTAATGTCACGGTGAATCTTGCCGGTACGGTGACCAACTCCGAGATCACGACCGCCGCCGGTACGTACGATTTCGACGTTCCGCTCAATGCCAACACGACCACTTCGTGCAGCAAGGTAACCGTGGGCCCGCCCTACAATGCAGGCGTAACCGCCGGTGACCTGCTCCGTATCGTCAACCACATTTTCGGTGATACGCTGCCTTCGCCGTACCAATGGATTGCTGCCGACGTGAACAATACCAAAACGGTCACGCTGGCCGACTACCTGTTGATCCAGCGCCTGGCTTTGGGTACCGACCAGCACATCATGAACTCGCCCGACTGGAAATTTGTGCCGAAGAGCCACCTGTTCCCGGCCAACAACACGGCGCCGTTCGGTCCGCTGACGCTTGCTTATCCGCAGACAATCCAGCACAACCCGGCTGATCAGGATTTCCTCGACGACGACTTCGTAGCCATCCGTATGGGCGACGTAAACGGCAACACGCCGGTTACGCTGACCAACGACGATGTCGAAGACCGCACGGGCGAAACCTTCCGTTTCCGTGTCTCCGATCGCGCCTTCCAGGCCGGTGAACTGGTGACAATTCCGTTCAAAGCGAGCGATTTCACCAACCGCCACGCCTACCAGATGACGATCGATTTCGATCCGTCCGTCTTCGAACTCGCCGATATGAAAGGCGCCAAACTTGAACTGACTGACGACAACTTCGGCACAACGCACCTCTCCGACGGTCACCTGACCACGCTTTGGGTCAGCCGCGAGCCGGTCACCCTGAACGATGACGAAGTCCTCTTCACGGTAACGTTCCGCGCCATCCAGGGCAGCAGCAGCCTGTCGAAGGTCATGCACGTAGGTTCTGAAATTACCCGCGCCGAGGCATACAATGCCGATGGCAGCACGATGAAGGTCGATCTCGAATTCGTACAGCCGCTCAACGGTTTGAATGAAGCCGACTTTGCACTTTACCAAAACCAGCCCAACCCCTTCCGCGAAGGCACGAGCATCGGTTTCCGTTTGCCGGAATCCGGCCGCGCTTCACTGCGTGTCTACAACGCCGCGGGTCAGTTGGTCAAACTGGTGGTCGGCAACTTCGAACAGGGCTACAACGAAGTGCGCTTCCAGAAAAGCGATTTCGGTACGCCGGGCGTGTACTGGTACGAACTGGAAACGCCGACGCACAGCGATCGCAAAAAGATGATCCTCATTGATTAAAAAAGCAGCCCCGTAACGTAGTGTATTGGTTGAAAGAAGTTGATAAGCGATTTTATAGTTTTTTATAAATTTTATAAAACCCGCTTATCAACTTTTTCAGCCGCTGCAAGGCAGCCGTTTGGGCTTTTTAATTCGCTCTGAACCATGAGAAATATTTTATTAATCCTGATCTTTTTTGCGTCGTTGATGGGCGCCAGGCGGTCGTCGGCACAGGTGATCCTAAAAACCGATACCATCACGGTGCCTTGTTCCTCGACCGACACGTTTCTGGTGCCGCTGCGTGTCCTGAACTTTACCGATGTCGGTTCTTTTCAGTTTACGCTGTCGTGGAATCCTCAAAATCTTGATTACATCGCAACCGGCCCGCTGCAACCCGAATTCACCGGCGGACCGGTCAATTTCGGGTATGATACTTCCGCAGTATTTGTCAACAGTGGCAAACTGACCTTCAACTGGACCAAGTTTGGCGGCGGCACGGTTCCTGATGGCTCCATTATTTTCCAGGTCGCTTTCGTCCGACTGGGCGGGCCATACACCAGTGTCGGTTTTTCAAATGATCCGGTTACGGTGGAAGTGACGGATGCCGATGGCAACGAGGTGCCTTGGATGGTCATGAACGGCGGCGTAAAACCCGTCGATACCGAAGGGCCTTCCATTACCTGTCCCGCCAATGTAACCGTGCCCGGTGCAGGCCCTACGCCTGTGCCCGGAATTGCCCCGGCCAGCCTGACGGACAATTGCGGGATACCCGCTGCCGGCTTTAATGTCACCGGCGCGACGACATTCAGTGCGCCGAATGACCCGGATGCCAGCGGCACCGCTTTCAACCTCGGACAAAGCACCGTTACCTACACGGCAACCGATGTCGGCGGACAAACAGCCTCCTGTTCCTTTACCGTGACCGTCGAACCATCTTTGACTGACGATTTTACGCTGATCGCCGGCAATGTCAACGGCTCCTGCAACACAACCCTTGTCATCCCGATTACGACCCTGAATTTCGACTCTCTCGGCTCTTTGCAATTCTCGCTGGGCTGGGATCCACAAGTACTTGACTATCAAACCGTAAGTAATTTCAATCCCGCCCTTACGCTCGCTCCGAGCAATTTCGGCGTGGCACAAGTTAACTCCGGATTCCTTTCCTTTAACTGGACGACCGGACAACCCCTGACCGGCGGCACAACTTTGCCGGATGGCGCAGTTTTGTTTACCCTCGAATTTACGGTAAGCGGCGCGGCCGGCTCCAACAGTTCGATTGCCTTTGGCGACTTTCCGTCTGTTAAAGAAGCCTATCAGGTTAGCGACCTGATCAACGAACTTCCGATCGTTACGATCAACGGTCAGACCAATATTTCCGACAACGTGGCGCCTGTGCTGGTTTGTCCGCAGAGCGTGGCCGTACCGGCAGATCCCGGGTTTACTACGGCTACTGTAAACGGACTTGCCCCGCTCGCGCTCAGCGACAACTGTGCAGGTGTGGTCGGCCAGACGTACACGGCTACCGGCGCTACACCCGGAACGGGTAACGGCCCGGCCAACGGAATTTACAACGCAGGCACCACTACGGTGACCTACACGGCAACCGATGCTTCGGGCAATACGGCCTCCTGCTCGTTCACTGTGGTTGTAGATGCTGGCCAGACGCTCAATTTGTACCTCGACACCGTCGCGGTAGATTGCCAGGGCGCCGGCGATACGGTATCATTTCAGGTTACCGTCGAGAATTTCGTCGATATCTGGGGCCTTCAGTTTTCGGTCAACTGGGACGAAACGGTGCTGAAATGGATCAGCGTGAGCAACCTGAATCCTGCCCTCAACCTCGATGCGACCAGTTTCATCGGTTACGTCGGTACACAAAACGGTATTCTTCGTTTCCTCGACGGCGACGGCAGTTTCGGCTGGCCTGATCTGGCGGATGGCGACACCTTGTTTACCATCAATTTCGTTGTCCTCGACCTGAATGCAACGACCGATATTGCTTTCCTCCCTCCGTTCGACGCGGTAAACGGTTCTTTTGCATCCGTTCCGTTGTCAACTTCCGGCGGTTTTTTCCAAAGCGCCGATCAATCTCCGCCGAGCATTACTTGCCCGACCGTATTGCCGGTCGATGCAATGGCCGGCCTCTGTTCGGCCAACGTTCAGATTCCTTCGCCGGTAGCCGACGATGCTTGTTCGGGCATTGCCAGCGTAGCCCAGGTGCCGCCGGGCAATACCTTTAACACAGGTACTACCCAGGTGTTTTTTACCGCTACCGACAATGCCGGCAATTCGGCTGTTTGTTCGGTGACCGTGACAGTAAATGACGTTACGCCGCCTCAAATCGCAGGTTGCCCTACGGACATCAATGTCAATGCATCGGGCGCCAATTGCGAAGGTATCGGAGACTGGACCGCGCCGACGGCAGTCGACGCTTGCGGCCAGGCCACGGTTCAACAACCGAATTACGCTCCCGGCTCATCGTTTCCGGTGGGTTCGACAACGGTGATCTACACCGCGGTCGACGATGCTGGCAACTCTGCTCAATGTTCCTTTTCGGTTACCGTCAAGGATTTGCAGGCGCCGGTGATCGTTTGCCCCGACGACGTAACGACCAATGCTGTTTCCGGCAGTGGCAACTGCTCCGGTATCGGCGAGTTTGCAGATGCGACCGGCACGGATAATTGCGATCAGGCGCTTGATTTTACAAGTGACTATGGTTCCGGTGAAATGTTCCCGGTGGGAACGACCACGGTTACGTTTGAAGCGGAAGATGATTACGGCAACACGGCAACTTGCCAGTTTACGGTAACGGTGCTGGATGCCAGCGCCCCGATTTTGAGCTGCCCGCCCAGCGTCGTCGACACAAGCGACGCTAACGTTTGCGGTTCAAATGTCGATTGGGCAGCTCCCGCCGCAACGGACGATTGCGATATCGCGGTGATTGTAACTGCCGATCCGGTGGTTGTTCCCGGCGCTTTTTTCCCCAGTGGCACGACGACGGTGACCTACACCGCCACCGATAATTCGGGCAATACCAGCACCTGCAGTTTTAGCATTACCGTGGTGGAAACCGTACCGCCGGTGCTGAGCGCCTGTCCTCCCTTGACCATTATCGATCTGCCGCCTGGCGATTGTGATACCGTGGTCAACTGGACACCTCCGACGGCAACAGACAACTGCGATCTCGATACGATCATCACCAATATTGCTCCGGGGTCGATATTTGTCTCCGGACAAACTACCGTCACCTACACCGCGATCGATGCAGCCGGCAACACGGCTACCTGCAGTTTTGATGTGTATGTAATTGATCAAATTCCGCCGGTCATCACCTCTTGCCCCCCGAGTGACACTGTCAATGTAAGCGGCTCCTGCGGTGTCGTTTATCCCTGGACCCTTCCAGGCGTAACGGACAACTGCGACATTGATCCTGAGATCACGGCTACACCGATGCCAGGCGATACGTTCAATATCGGCCTGACCAACGTGGTGATATATGCCGAGGACAATAGCGGCAATCGAGACACCTGTGCATTCTCCGTATTGGTAATCGGCTCCTCCGTCCCTGGCTGGATGAACACGCCTGATGATGTTGTGCTTAATATTCAAAGCGGGTGCGATACGACGTACAGCTGGCAGCCCCCTACTGCAATGGGCTTTTGTCAGGACCCGGTTATCACCTCTACGCATCAACCCGGCGACACATTTGGCGCCGGTGTGACCACGGTTACGTACACGGCCACCGATATGAACGGCATTCAGATCAACACTTCATTCACGGTGACAGTGCATGAAAGTTCGGCGCCTACGCTGGATTGTCCTGAAAGCATTGTAGCCAGTGTCGGCGCCATTGTGATCACCGACCCGAGTGCCATCATTCAGGAAATCGACACGGTTGCGGGGTGTGACGGCGCACGTTTGTTCTTCAGTTCCCCGATCGGCATCGATAATTGCCCCGGTGTGGAAGTGGCACAAACTGCCGGCCCTGTTACCGGGGAAGTGTTCCCCGTGGGCGTAACAACGGTTAGCTTTGTGGCAACAGACGCCTCCGGCAATACGGCCCTCTGTTCATACACCGTAACCGTTGCTCCGCTTCTTCCGGTCGATCTCTCGGTTGCACCGCTGGTTGCCTGCATGGAAGGCGAAATCGATACGCTGACGGCATTTCTGATCCCCGGGGCCAGCTACACCTGGACCGGACCCGATGGCAGTACGATTGCCGATACGGACAATCAAATCCTCGTGATCGCGGGCGGCGGCAACAGCGGCACCTACACGGTTTCGGCCGACATCAATGGTTGTCCGACGCCGGACGCCAGCGCGCAGGTGGTTGTTGCATCGGCGCTGGAAGCGGTAAATGATACTTTCACCATTGCCGCCGGCACACTGGATACCCTTCCGGTTTTGAGCAACGACATTTTCATACCATCCGACGGAGGCATTACGGACTTTTTCCCTGACAACAATACCGACCTCGTCCTGCTCGACGATGGCACGTTTTCCTACGCCATGGGCGAGTCCAGTTTTACCTTCACCTATCAGCTTTGCTCCAAAACCTGCCCGGATTTGTGCAGCGAAGCAACGGTGACGGTGCAATTGAAAACGGAAGGCTGCCAATTTATCCCCAACATTTTTACGCCCAACCATGACGGCGACCACGACACGTTCGTGATTCCCTGTCTGGAAGGAGGAACCTTGCGCAACAGTTCGATTGTCATCTACAATCAATGGGGCGACAAGGTGTACGAGGCAGAACCTTACCAGAATGCCTGGGACGGTACGCTCAACGGGGAAGCCGGAAAAGACCTTCCGGATGGCACCTACTTCTATATTTTCAAACCGCGCCCGAACGATCCGCCACAAAAAGGCTTCGTGGAAATCTTCCGTTAACTTTTTCGGGATTGCTGCCCGGAATTACACGTTCCGGGCAGCAGCAACCCGTCAAAACAATTGGACATCATGAAAAAAATGATACTTCCGCTCCTTTTGGTGGCATTGGCCACGCTGCGCATCCAGGCCCAGCAGGAGCACCATTACACCCAGTTTATGTACAATAAACTGATTATCAACCCGGCTTACGCGGGTGCTCGCGGCATTCCTTTTCTGACGGCGATCTATCGCAACCAGTGGATCGGGTTCGACGGCTCCCCCAAGTCGGCGCTGCTGAGTTTCAACGGCCCGTTCCTGTCGCCCAGGGTCGGCATTGGCGCTACTATTTCGCATCAGCAAGTCGGCTTGCAGCGCGATTTTTATGGCGCCCTGGCCTATTCGTACGACCTGATCTCGAACGATGTCATGTCGATCCGTGTCGGAATTATGGGTTCTGTTCGCTCTCGCGGAATGAATTTTGCCGATGCCCAGGCCGATCCCAGCCAGGCCAACAATGACCCCTCGCTGGACAACAGCAATGTGAACATTACCTACGCCAACGTCGGCGCAGGGGTGTACGGCACATTCAGCGAGCAGTTTTATGTCGGCTTTTCCGTGCCGCATATCTATTCCAATACCATTGGTTTCAACACCAATCCTTTCAGTGCGCCCAACTTTACGCAAACCGCCAAAGGCTTGCCCCACATGTACGGTATGGCCGGCGCTATTTTGCCCATCAGTGACAATATCAACCTGATGCCGGCAATTTTGGCCAAGTATGTAAAAAACGCACCTTTTGACGTCGATCTCAATTTGAGCCTCGATCTCAATCAGAAGTTCACGGCCGGCCTTTCCTATCGTGCAGGTGGCGACGGCCCCGGCGAGTCGATCGATTTGCTGGCTTACTGGCAAGCAACGCCGCAACTTGGCCTGGGTGCAGCTTATGAATTTTCTCTTTCGCAAATTCGCGATTATAACGCCGGCTCGGTGGAAGTACTCGCTCAAATTGACCTGAAGAAGAAAAAACGCAACATGTCCAACCCGCGCTTTTTCCTCTAAAAAGGTTTGCACAGGCAGGATTGGCATGATTTTCAGGACATAAAATCTGAGACATCCCGATTACATGTCAATCTTGCCCAAGCATCCGTTAATCAACATCCCAATTCAGGAATCATGAACGCCTCCAAGCATATTTCCGCCCTGTTCGCTTTTTTGTTTTGTACAGTTATACTTCATGCCCAAACCGAACCGCTCGCCATTGAGCCGGTCAAAGTGGAAGTCAAAAACGAAGAAGCGATCAACACGGCCGGACTGGAATTCAGCCCTACTTTTTACGAAGATGGCATTGTATTCATTTCGACCAATACAGCCGGGCTGAAAAAGGAAATGGATCAACGGCTCAAACTTCCGGCCATGTCGATCCTTCGCTCCCGACGTAGCACCGACGGCACGCTGTTGCCACCCGAACCCTTTGCCAAGGAAATTTCGACTTTGTACAACGACGGCCCTGTCTGCTTCGACCGCACTGCCGAAACCGTGTTTTTTTCGAGAAATAACATCGTAAAAGGCAAGCCCAAACTGGCCAAGGACAAAACGCAAAAGCAACGACTCTTCTTTTCCAAAAAGGAAAACGGCGTCTGGTCGGAGCCCCAACCACTTCCGTTTGGCAACGACCAATGGGATGATGTGCACCCGGCCATCAGCATCGACGGCGATAAATTGTTCTTTTCCTCCAACCGCCCCGGCGGGTCCGGCGGCATGGACCTCTATGTCTCGTATCGCGTAGGGGAAATGTGGAGCGAGCCGGTCAACCTCGGCAGCACGATCAATACTGCCGGCAATGAAGCCTTCCCTTTCGTACACGCCGACAATACCCTTTATTTTGCCTCTACGGGTCATGAAGGCGGAATGGGCGGCTTCGATCTTTACTACGCCATTCCCGAAGGCGCCAATACCTGGACCAAACCCGTCAACCTCGGCGCTCCGTTCAATTCCAAAGGTGATGACCTGGGGCTGATCGTGGATCTGAACAAAATCAACGGCTATTTCGCCTCCAATGGCAATGGCGGCAAAGGCAGCGACGACCTTTTCAGTTTTCACACGGAAAATGGCAACCTCGACGACTATCTGCTTCAAAATCAACGCGTTCCGGACAGGAATCTCGATCTGGTCGTTGCAGCAACGGAAAAAATATCGGGCGCACCCATCGTGTCTGCCACGGTAACCATCCTCAATCTCGAAACCAATAACGCTATTGGTCGCGATGAAAACGGCAACCTGATTACGATCCAGAATGTGAACGGTCAGGATGTGATGCGCGCCACCCAGCCGGATAAAGGCGTGACGGGCATGACCGACAGCAAGGGTAAATTCACGACGGAATTGAAGCCCGGCAATTATGCCGTGACCGTCTCCAAAGACGGTTTTCAGCCCAAGCAATTCCGCATGTCGATTTCCAAACCCGGCAACCAGTTGCAGGCGGCTCTTGAAAAAGTCAATATGTCGGGCAAAGTACACTGGAACGCCACGGCATTCAACTACGTAACCAATGCTCCGCTGGCTGGCGCCACGCTTGTGCTGACCAATCAGAAAAACGGTGAAAAAGATACGCTGGTGGCCGATCCCAACGGTATGGTTGATTATTACCTCAATGAAAATACCGCCTATAAAATTGATTTTTATCAGGGCGGTCGCATGATTGGTGCAGCTGATGTGGATACCCACGACTGGAATCTTCCCAACCAGATCATGTTGCAAAACTTCTCGGTAGCGCCTTTGCTGCCGGGCACGGTGATCGATCTGCCGAGTGTGTATTACAACTTTAACGACGCGACGTTGCGACCCGACTCGCGCAAGGACCTCGCTATGGTGGTCGCGCTGATGAAGCAGCAACCCTCGATCACTGTTGAAATTGCCAGCCATACAGATTGCCGCGGCAACTCGGCCTACAACCAGGAATTGAGCCAGCGCCGTGCAAACGGGGTTGTCGAATACCTTGTGAGTCAGGGGATTCCGCGTGAACGCCTGCGTCCGGTAGGCTACGGCGAAAGCGAACCGCGCAACCGCTGCACGGATGGTGTGCCTTGTACCGATCAGGAACATGCGCGTAACCGCCGGACGGAACTTCGTATTCTGACAGGCGTTCAGGGCGCTTCGGTGGTTTATGTGGATGGCGAGATCCCCGGCAACGACAATCAGCCGACTGCCACCAACGGCAATAAACCGAACGTCAACACGGCTCCAACGCCGGCCCCCGGCACAGTTGCCGTGCGCAATGGCGCCAAATCGGCCTATTACGTTATTGCAGGTTCGTTCGCTTCGGAAGCGAATGCGCAAAAACGCCAGGCTGAGCTGCAAAAACTCGGTTATTCGGAAGCGCAGGTGGTCCAGTTCGAGGGCTCGCCCTATTTTTCGGTAAGCGTTCGCAAATTTGACAACAACAAGGATGCCCTGGCATTGAAAAAACAACTCGATACCAAAAACAACATCGATTCCTTTGTTCGGCCTATGCCGGCAGGCGGGAATTAAATCGCTGTTTGGATTTATTCTAATTTTTCGAATTAGACCTTACTTTTGGTCAAAGAAATGAAAGTCCGGCGGGCGCTATTTCGGTGCTCGCCGGACTCTTTTTATTTTTGCGCCCAACTTCCGGGTTGTTTTTTTGTTTACCCGATAAATGGAATTACTGCACTAAGATGGCTATTATCATAACCGACGAATGTATTAATTGCGGCGCTTGCGAGCCGGAATGTCCCAACAACGCGATTTATGAGGGTGGGGTAGAGTGGGCAATCAATGATGGCAATACGGTAAAAGGTTCGTACACCCTCGAAGACGGTACTGTGGTGGATGCGGGCGCTAAAAACGAACCAGTTTCCAACGAATACTATTATATCGTACCCGACAAGTGCACCGAATGCGTCGGCTTTCATGAAGAACCGCAATGCGCGGCGGTATGCCCGGTTGATTGCTGCGTGCCGGACCCTGACCGTGCGGAGTCGAAGGACGAACTCCTGGTCAAGAAAGAACGCTTGCACCTCTAAATCGCAACAATAGCAGATTTAGCGGTACCTGTTTGACCTGTGTACTCTATCGACCAGAACGATCGATCACGGTAGAACTGGCCTGTTGAGTACCGAAAAGCCAGATGTCCTGAATATTGACGTGCGCAGGACGGCTTGCCATGAAGTAGATCACTTCCGCCACATCACTGCTTTTCAAGGGCTGGAAATCCTCGTAGATTTTTGCCTTTTCCCGATCCCCGTCGAAGCGGGTCACCGCAAACTCGGTTTCCTCCACATGCCCGGGGCTTACCTGGCTGACACGAATATTGTAGGCATGCAAATCAAGTCGCATGGCGCGGGTCAGGGCTTCCACGGCGAATTTGGTCGCACAGTAAACATTACCCTTGGGATAAACCTCTTTTCCGGCGCTTGAACTCAGGTTGATAATATGCCCCTTGCGGCGCTGCACCATGCCGGGCGCTATGCAACGCGTGACGTACAACACACCTTTCACATTGGTATCGATCATGGTTTCCCAATGATCCAGTTCGCCTTCATGGATGGGGGAGAGGCCTTTGGCAAGTCCGGCATTGTTGAGCAAAACATCGATATCCTGCCATTCCTTGGGCAAATTCCCCAACACCTGACGCACGGCTTGCGAGTCGCGGACATCCAGTTGCAGCGTCAAAACATCCGTTTGCCAGTTGTTTTGCAGTTCGGCTGCGAGTTCGTCCAGTTTTTCCTTGCGCCGCGCGACCAGGATCAGGCGATGGCCATTTTGCGCAAAAACTCTGGCCGAGGCACGTCCGATGCCTGAGCTGGCGCCGGTAATCAGCACCGTGAGCTGGTTTTCGTTTCTTGCCGGAGTTGGCGCTGCGGCCACTTTCTCCTCCTGTTCAGGGGTTTCGGCGGCAACATTTGTTTCCATTTGATCCGCAGGCTTTTTCAGTTCCTGAATTTCCGGCTGGCTGGCCTCGGGAGCAGCCGGGACGGGTTCAACGAGCGGCGTGACCGAGTTGAGCAAAGCCGCCAATTTTTCCCTAACTTCCTGATCTTCCGGATTTTGTTCAAGCGCCTTGTCCAGATAATGGATGGCGGTTTCGCGGTAATCGCGCAAATGCACACTGGTCATCAGACCCAGTTTGCGATAAATTCCGGGATAGTTGGGCGACAACTCGACCACACGATCCCAACAGAATTTGGCGAACAGATAATCGCCTTTTTCCAGGGCTTCTTCGCCGATCTGATCAAATGACCGCGCTTCCGAAATGTCTGGCGTACCGACATGGCTCGTGTCGATTTCCTGCAATTCCATGCCTTCTTCTTCGGCAGGACTGAATTTTGACAGGGCATTTTCATAATGTTCGCGCAGGTCGGCGTTGTGCGGATGCTCTTCAAGCGCCAGCTGAAAAACCTGCAATCCGCGCTCGATGTGGCCGTTTTCCAGCCAAAACCAGGCATCGCGGATGGTCTGGCGGATGTCGTCATCGGTCAGCGAGCCACTGTGTTGTTCGGGTTGTTCCGGCTCCTGAACAGGCGTTGTATCCATCGCGGGTTCTTCTGCCTCAGCGATCAACTGATCGATATGTTCGAGCGCGGGCTCAGCCTCCGCTGCGGGCGGCGCCTCGTCGGGCCACTGCAAGGGTTCGCTCACGGCCGGCGCAGGCGCCAGGGGCCCCGAAACAGGCGGGGTCTGCGCGGGAATTACCTCTTCCGCAGGAGCCGGATGGATGAGTTGTCGATATTGTTCATGCCATTCCCGAAGCCCGAAATGCGCGAAAAACAATTCGAAATCATTGGCAACCAGTTGGTTCCAGGTAATACAATTGCTTTCCCGAAGGGCTGTGATCAGGTCGAAAACTTCGTTGGAAATATCGCGAATTACCGACAGTTCGGCATCGAACTGCGTTCTTTCCTCGGTGGGAACGTGGGATTGTTGCGCGCTCAGGTCGAGGTAAATACTTTGCCAGTGGTTGGTATATTGAATGGCATTGACCATTCGCTCGATATGGGTTTCCACGCGCCCGCCCTGTGCGTCGATTCCATCGGCTACGACCGTCAGCACGCGTTGTTGGCGCGAGAGCGTCTGCACGGTTTCGAGCGCACCCGACATGCAATTTTTATCATGAAGAAAATTGTCGGTAATCAGGAGCAATACGGGCTCCTGTATGCCGCGCAGGTATCGTCCGAAAGTGCCGGGCGGGTTGGCCGGTTCGGCGCTAACGAGGTCGAAAGGCAATCCAAGGCGGGAAATCGGCTGTTCAATGGCAGCGGCCAAAGCGGCATTCTGGGGACAAAAGGCGAGCGTGATTTTATTCATGTCGGTCGGGCAATTCCAGGTAATCGGTTTGAAACAGTGGTGTCGGAATTGGGAAACGATACGGGCGGAAAACAATTATTCCTGCCTTAATTTTTCCACCAATTCCGCAAAATCCTGTTTGAAGGCGTCGTATTTGGAAGTAGCCGGGCCATCGAATCCTGTGTGTATCCGACGTACCCGGTTATTTTTATCAAGAATGATCATAGTCGGGAATGCCATCACTTTGTTGAGCGAAGGGAATACTTTTTCTGCCTCGGCTACACCTGCTTTTCCGGCATACACCAGCGGGTATGGCAAGCCCATTTGTTTCTTGTACGATTTGAGGTGTGACAATATTTGTGCCGTATCGTTGCCGCGCTCGAAGGCAAACCCAATTATTGACAAATCTTTGGCTGCATCCGGGTTTTTCTGACAAAACTCGGCCAGAAACGCGCCTTCGTCGCGACAATTGGGGCACCAGGTTCCCATGATCGTAAAGATCTTGACCTTGCCCTCGAATTGGGCGGAAGGGAACCGGATATTCCCTCCTTCCGGGTTCGGCAGATCGAACGTGATGGCGCCGCCGGACGATTTGAGGGTGGTCAGAGAATCGGCATTTCCGAGTTGAAAACCCGGGTCGCGCCAGGCCGTCCAGAGTGCTTTGTGGTGAATGCCGGATAAAAACTCGCCTTGCAGGCTGTCGCCCTGAATGTTCCCCGAAAACAAAAAAGCGTGGGCGCCATCGAAACACGAAAGCCAGAATTTTCGGCCCTGCACCGTGCCATCCAGAAATCGGTAGTCGCCTGTTTCTGTGCGGAAAGTGCCTTCCAGGTGGTTGCCGTTTTGCTTGAATTCGCCAATGGCTTTTTCCTGTTCATCCTCATCGATACCGAATAAAGTGGCCCATTCACCAGTCAGATCGCTTGCAGGGGGCACTTTCAAAGGCGTGAAGCGGTGCGATTGACCCGCCTTGGCGTAAAAGGGAATGCGATAATTGTCTTTGGTGGTGACCACCCACTCGCCTTCCATTACACCGCCGCGAACCTCGGCGTGGAGGTAGGACTGGTATTCGGGAAACCAGATGGTCAGTGTGTCGCGGGCTGTGCGGCGGTCGCGGCCGAAACCGATACTGTCGCAGTGTATCCGTTCGGAGCCATTGAGCAGATCGATATAAAATTGATCGGGACCGGTATAAACTACCTCGAAATTGAACGGCAAATCGCCTTCTTTAAACTGATCGTACAGGATGTAAATGGTGTCCTTTTTTGATACCGCCACCTGATATTTTTTCAACTCCAGTACGCCGCGCCAGGGGCCGGGAGCAATCTGGGTGTAAGCATTGTCGGCGCTGACACAGGCTTCACCCAGCGAAATGAGGAGAAGTAAAAGGAAGAGAGGCTGAAAAAATCTGAAAAACATGTCGAAAGAATTAAAATTAACCTTGAAAACCGCGATTTGGCGCTTCCATCGGGCGTGCAAATGTAGTACGCCTTGCGCTTGTAACGCTGCTACGTTTTATTCGACATGAAACCGGGAATGTGGCCCTTTGGTTGGGAAGACGTTGCGAAAAGCCGGCATCGGCCGGCTTTTTCGAAACGTGATTACGTTGGTGAGAGAGCGATTAACAAGGCGGGGGCCATTTCCCAAAAAAAATAACCCATAAGGATAATTGCCGATTCACCAAGAACAATGCCAAACTTTGCATTCGCCAACAGCACCGTACCCGCTTATGAGATTCTTTCGATTCCTGCCTTTCTTTTTTCTGCCTTGGATGGCTGCCGCTCAGCAACATGCCCGTTTGTATGTGCCGCCGACCGACAGCCTCGTTCAAAAAAATCTTGCCGAGTGGCAAGGCCTCAAATTCGGCTTGCTCATGCATTGGGGAACGTACAGCGAATGGGGAATCGTGGAGTCGTGGAGCCTTTGCCCCGAAGACGAGGGCTGGTGCGAACGGCGCGGCCCCGCCTCGTCCAACTGGTTTGAATACAAAAAAGCCTACGAGGGCTTGCAAACTACTTTCAACCCCGTGAAATTCAATCCGCAGCGCTGGGCGGAGGCCGCTCAGGCTGCCGGCATGCGTTACGTCGTGTTTACCACCAAACACCACGACGGCTTTTGCATGTTCGATACCCGCCAGACGGACTACAAAATCACCTCCGCCCAATGCCCCTTTTCAACCAACCCGAAAGCGGACGCAACGAAAGAGATTTTTTCGGCATTTCGCGACCGCAATTTTAAAGTCGGCGCTTATTTCTCCAAACCGGACTGGCACTCGGAGGATTTCTGGTGGCCGTACTTTCCGCCCAAAGACCGCAATATCAATTACGACCTTAATAAATACCCCGAACGTTATCAGCGTTTTCGCGACTATTCCTACAACCAGTTGGAAGAACTCTGCACCCGCTATGGCCGACTGGACCTGCTCTGGCTTGACGGTGCATGGGTTCGGCCCGCCGCGACGATCGACCGCAATGAATCGTGGCAACGCGGCATCCCCGAGGGCCAGGACCTGGACATGGACCGTATTGCTGCCATGGCGCGCCGCAATCAGCCCGGCATAATGATCGTAGATCGCTGGATACCAGGGAAATATGAGAACTATCTGACCCCCGAACAGGGTATCCCTGCCGCTCCGCTCGGGGTACCCTGGGAAACCTGCATGACCATGGGCGACTCTTGGTCGTACATTGTAAATGAACACTACAAATCAGCCCGCCGCCTGGTGCATACGCTTTGCGACGTCGTGAGCAAGGGCGGCAATTTGCTGCTCAATATTGCGCCGGGCCCTGATGGCGAGTGGCACCCCGAGGCCTACGAACGGCTGCGCGAAATCGGCGGATGGATGGCTGTCAACCAGTCGGCAATTTATGACACGCACACGCCCGACAACGGCATATTCCACAGCGGTAATTTTGCGTTTACCCAACGGGGGAAGACGCTGCACGCCATTTACCTGGCCAGCCAAGGCGAAGACCTGATGCCTGAACAAGTTGTCGTTCCAAGTGTTAAGGCCGTGGCTGGCTCGGAAGTACGCTTGCTCGGTTTCGATAAGCCGCTCAAATGGCAACAGACAGACAAAGGAATACTGGTCTGGTTGCCATCTGAAATCAGCCGTCGACCACCCTGCCAGTATGCCTGGACTTTTACCTTTCAAGTGCCCTAGGAGAATAAATTACTTGACAGGATCGAAAGTCGGGCATAATTTTGTCATTCGAAAACGCATTGCACCGGACACCTTTATGCTGCAAAACTGGTTTAAAGACCTTGTTGAACGACACGCTTTTGGCGTATGTCAGTATCTCGGCGATCGTATGCATGTCGCGCCGGGGGAAGTACGCAAGTACTTCATTTACACCTCTTTTATAGGCATGGGCTCGCCGTTTATTTTGTACCTGGTAATCGCCTTTTGGGTCAATCTCCGTCGCTACATCCGTCGCGGCAAGAATATTTTGTGGGAATAAACGCCGTGGTTTAAAACCTGATTTTGCGGAAATTTTCTCTTGCCCGTTTGACGCCGTTCAGGGGCGTCGTGGCATAATGCTCCAGTTCAATAACGTAGTATTGCAAACCGGCCAGTTTGCTCTCCCGGAAAATTGCGGCAAAGTCGATGCTGCCGTCGCCGACTTCCACAGTCTGGCGTTGCGGCGTTTTGGCCATATCCTTTACGTGGCACAGGTGGAAGCGGCCGGGATAACGTTTGAAAAGTTCGATCGGATTTTGACCCGCATACACGGCCCAGTAGAGGTCGAGTTCCATGACCATCAACGCGGGATCCACTTCCTGTAAAAGCCATTCATACACCATGCGGCCGTCGGGAGCCTTGATATTGAATTCAAAATCGTGGTTGTGGTAGCCAAAACGGATGCCGGCTTTCTGGGCATACTGGCCTGCAGCCTGACAAAGGCTGGCAAGCATTTCCGGCTTCGAGCGGTCCGCTTCTCCGATCCAGGGGCAAATGGCGTACCTGACCCCGGCCTCGGCCAGCGCATCGATCGATTTTTTGGCGCGGTCCGACAGGCTTGCGTCCTTCTCGTTCAGATCGTTGAGGCTCAGATCGAAGTGGGTGGAATACATTTTTTGCCCGTTGCCTTTCAGCAAACCCGTGAACTCGCGCAGGGGCATGTTGAACATTTTTCCATCCTTGAAGCCGAATCCTTCCACTTCGCGATAGCCCATGTCCGCCAGGGCTTTTAAAGTGCCGGCAGCCGACTTGCCCATGTCGTCGCGCACACTCCACAATTGAAGGCCCAGGTGTTTGGGTTTAAGCGTTTGACTGGCAAAGGGAAGATGGCGGTCGGCCCAAAAAGCAGCGAGGGCGAGCGAACTTTGTTGTATAAAACGGCGGCGGGAATTGCTGTCTGACATGGTTGTTCCAATTTTATGTGGTAAATCTTGCAAAAAACTTCGCGCAAATTTCAAATGCCTTTGGGAGGAACAAAACCTTTGTGTGTATTTTTCCCCGAAAATAAAACAGACCGTAAAACTCAAAAGGATTTCAGGCTAATCCCTTCCCGATATTGTATGATTCAGGTTTTGAATATTTCCGCCGAATGTTATCCCGCCGCCAAAACGGGCGGTTTGGGCGACGTGGTTGGCTCATTGCCCAAATATTTTACCAAAGCCGGCATGCTGGCCGCATCGATCATCCCCAAATACGACCTTAAATGGATCCGCAACCACGAATGGATCACGGTGTATCAGGGCACGCTTTGGATGAACTGGCGGCAAATTCCGTTTCGGGTGCAACAGGAAGCCGGGAATACCCAGGGCTACCCGCTATTTGTCGTGGATATCCCCGGCCTGTATGACCGGCCCGGGATTTACAACGACCCCGACGGGCGCCCCTACGGCGATGAAGTGCAACGCTATATCGCTTTTCAACAGGCTGTGCTTGAATGGCTTATGTCGTTTCCCTGGCACGACCGCCCGCGAGTGCTGCATTGCCACGATCACCACACGGGCCTGATTCCCTGGATGGTCAAATATTGCCCGGCCTACCAACAACTTGCCCCGATTCCTACCGTCTTTACCATCCATAATGGCCAGTACCAGGGCATGTTCAGCTGGGCCAACGGCGACTACCTGCCGCCTTACGAAGCCTCGTCCAAATGGCTGCTCGACTGGAACGGCGTGATCAACCCGATGGCCTGCGCGATCAAATGCGCCTGGGCCGTGACGACGGTTTCGGAGAGTTATTTGTACGAATTGCACCAAAGTTCGATGGGTCTCGAACCCTTGTTGCGGCAGGAATGGCGCAAGGAAGCGGGTATCGTCAACGGAATCGATGCCCAGGTCTGGGACCCGAGCACCGACCCGATGATCGCTGCCCGACTGGAGGGCGATGACATCGATACCTTCAAAATGCGCAACAAAGCGGCCCTGTGCGAATGGTTTGGCTTCCCGATGGAATATCCCCTGATCAGTTTCATCGGTCGTATCGTGTCTGAAAAAGGCGCCGACATCCTGCCCGACACCTACCGGCGATTCATTCACAACGGCGGGAAAGCAAGTTTCCTCGTGCTGGGTACGGGTGAAACCTGGACGCAAAACGAGTTTCGACGCATGGCGTACGATTACGGCGGCCGTTTCAATGCCGTGATCGATTACAACGAGGCGCTTTCGCACCAGATCTATGCAGGTTCGGACTTTCTCATCATGCCTTCCCGTGTGGAGCCCTGCGGACTGAATCAGATGTACGCCATGCGGTATGGCACTATCCCTGTTGTCCGTTCCGTGGGCGGCCTGAAAGACACGGTACCCGATATCGGCGAGCCGGACGGTTCGGGGCGCGGTATTCGTTTCGACCAGTTCAGCATCGAGGATGCTTACTATGCGATCTATCGGAGCGTTTCGATGTGGCACAATGAACCCGATACCGTTCGATGGCTGCGCCATAAGATCATGGCGGTCGATTTCTCCTGGGAACATACCATTGAACGCTATATCGCTGTGTACCATCGAATTGGCGCTCACGTTGTGCCTCAACAAGCGGCCGAGCCTGTTGCTCAACCCGACGCCGTTGCTCCTGAGCCCGTTGCGGAGGTCAAGAAACCACGAGCCGCCCCGCGCACCAAAGCCCAGCCGGAGGCCAAAAAGAAAACAACCAAAACGAAGCAATAGACCATTATCCAACTTTACAACCCGCAATCCGATCACTATGATAAAAATGATCAGTCTCATCCTGGGCGGCGGCGCAGGCTCGCGTTTGTTTCCACTCACTGAAAAACGGTCGAAACCCGCAGTGCCCATCGGCGGTAAATACCGCCTGATCGACATCCCGATCTCCAATTGCATCCATTCGGGCGTCAAGCGCATGTTTGTATTGACCCAGTACAATTCCGCATCCCTGAATGCCCACATCAAGAATACGTACAACTTCGACGTGTTCACCCCGGGTTTTGTCGACATCCTCGCCGCGGAACAGACTCCCGGCAACAAAGAGTGGTTTCAGGGCACGGCGGATGCCGTTCGGCAGAGTCAGCAACATTTCATGCGGCACGACTTCGACTATGTGCTCATCCTGTCCGGTGACCAGTTGTACCAGATGGACTTTGAGGAAATGGCCAAACACCACATTGCGACGAATGCTGACATCACGATTGCCTGCCTGCCGGTCGATGCCCGCGATGCAACCGGCTTCGGTATTATGAAGGTGAATGAAAAAGGGTATATCCCGAGGTTTATTGAAAAGCCCGACGCCGACCTGCTACCCGACTGGGTCAGCGAGGTGAACGCTGCCAACGCCAAGCGCGGACGGCATTTTCTCGCCTCGATGGGTATCTATATTTTCAGTCGCAAGGCGCTCGACGACCTCTTTGAAGAGCATCCTGACGCCACTGACTTTGGTAAGGAAATCATTCCCGCAGCCATCGGCGCAGGGCGCAAGGTTGCCGCATATCAGTATAATGGCTACTGGACCGACATTGGGACCATACGCTCTTTTTTCGAAGCCAATATCGAACTGACTGATCATATTCCGCCTTTCAACCTGTTCGACAACAACCGCTACATCTACACCCGTGGCCGTATGTTGCCTCCCGCAAAATTCTACGGCGGAACGCAGGTCAACCGCGCGCTGATCGCCGAAGGCTCCATTATCCATGCCCGTGTTATTGAAGGTTCAATCGTCGGGCTGCGCTCCCGAATCGGCGAAAACACCGTCATTAAAGACGCAATTGTGATGGGCAACGACTCGTATCAGACCCTGCAGGAAATAGCCACCAATCAAGACGAAATACCCATGGGCGTTGGCCATTATTGCCATATAGAACACGCCATTCTCGACAAGGACTGCCGAATTGGCAATAATGTGGTGATCAAGGGCGGCGATCATTTGCCAGACACAGACAACGAGCACTTTACCATTCGGGACGGCATTGTGGTTGTTAAAAAAGGGGCCGTCATCCCGGAAGGCGCCCGTATCATGTAATTTATGCAACGCTACTGTCTTGCGCTCGATCTCAAAGCCGACGACCGCCTGATTGCCGAATATGAAGCCTGGCACCGCGCCGTGTGGCCGGAAATTCTGGCCAGTATTCGGGAATCGGGCATCACGACACTGGAAATTTACCGGGTGGAAAATCGATTGTTCATGATCCTGGAAGCCGCGGACGACTTTTCCTTCGAAAAAAAGGCCGCCGCCGATGCCGCCAACCCGAAGGTGCAGGAATGGGAGACACTGATGTGGAAATACCAGCAAGCCCTGCCGAGCGCCCGACCCGGCGAAAAATGGATCCTGTGCGAGAAAATATTTGAATTGTAAGGTTGTTACTGACGGGGTGACTTGAAGTCACCCCGTCAGTTAGCCGCGAATTTTGCAGGATTTTGAGCAAAAGGACTTGTGAAACGGCCTCTTGATTTAAGCATCCGCTTCTTTGGGCGTACCACAATCGCGGCGAATCAGTTGAAACAATTGGATGGTTTCCGGACTCGGCTTGCTCTGAAACTCGTGCTCCATCATCAGGCAGCAACGACGATACTGTTCAAGCGCTTTGTCGCACATGCCCAGGCGGTAATAGCAGTCCATCAGGCGACGGTGGATCACTTCAAGGCAATTGTCGCGTTGCAGAATATCGCGGCACACGGCTGCGGTTTTGGTGTAATCGCCCTGGCGATACAATTGTTCGCCGTAGCACAAGGCCAGTTCGAGAAAATCATTGCTCAGGCGGTGTCGTTCAATCTCGATCCAGCTGTGGCTTTCTACCGCGGAATTCTCCATAAAGTTGCCGGTGTAAATCTGTAAAGCTTCGCGAAACAGGTCGTTTGAAACTTCGCGATTTTCCCATACGGCCTTTTTTACCTCGGCGAGAATGGCTTTAAACCGATCGATATCGGAAGAAATTTCCAGCGTCTCCTCCATTTGGTACCGCTGGCTTTGGTGTACGATGAACTCCCTTTTCTGTCCGCAGGCAGTGCGCAGCGACTTGCGGATTTTGGTGATCTCGACATTGAGGCTTCTGCGGGCGCCTTCCGGGGAAAAATCGTGTTTTTCAGGCCAAAAAACCTTGCCCAAATGTTCGCGACTCAGTGCATTTCCGCTGTGGTGGTACACGAGATAGGCAAAAATCTGTTCGGCCTGTTTGGTCAGGATCACGGGTTTGCCAAACAGGCGCGCGGAAAACGCGCCAAAAAAGTTGACTTCCAGACCGCGAAAAACGGCTTCGGACACCTCTGTCTCGGGCTGCTTCATCGCATTGGACGATGACGCAGGCGGAAGCGCTTCCAGGGGCAGCGCGATCAGGCCCGGAACGGACGCTGCGACAACTGCCTTGATGGCCCGATTTCGCCGCGTATTGGCTGATGCCGATGGGAGGGCTGCCAGTTGAAAACCCGAACACCAGGCTTCCAGGCAACTCAGGATTTGTTCTTCGTTGCTGGCCAGGGAAAGTACGTCGCAGGCGCCTGCCCGCCAGATCTGGTTCGTTGTTTGAAAAGAAGTGTCGCTGGTCGCGACGATGACTGCTGCCTGCGGATACAGTCTTTTCCATTCGCGCAGGCATGCGAGGCCGTCCGATTCGGGCGGATTGTGCAGCACAAGCACCATCCCGATATCGTCGTGCTGCAAATCCGGTATGGATTTTGGGTGAGCAGGGATGACTTCTGCGCGTGGATGGTAGGCCGCGGTTTTGCGGAGGGTGTTGAGCAAGCCATTGTGGTGGCCAGTCATCAGAATTTTCAGGGCTGGGGTGGACATGTGGTGGTGGTTGGGGGTTGTGAAATCTATTGCAGGCCTCGCCGTCAAGTGACGACAAAGCCAATGCCGCGATTAGACCCTGATGGGTCGAGAGGGCAATTCCAACTTGTCCGGAGAAAGCAGCGACTGTTGTAGAGAAATGATGGGTTGGCTTGGCGCCAAAACGGTCGCGTGATTGGTTTTTTCAGGGCTGCTGGTCTCCTTGGGGTGGGCTATTGCCCGCAATAATACTCGAAGGAAGGGGATTAGGCCACAAAGGTATGGTGGAAATAAGTTATGAGACAAATTTATGTGCTGTTAAAAGTGTTAATGCCCGGAATTTGATTCTTAATCCTTTCTACACTGAGAGATTTTACATTTATTCACAGCGCTTTTTACCATTTTATTTGTGTAAAACGGATATGGAACACTTGCATTTCAACGGATTGCCCCAAAATATTCACCAGTGCAACAGCCACCGCGACGGCGACTGGATCATCTGGAATTGCCCGCATTGCTCCGGCTACGAGCGAAAATTCAACTGGATGACGGGTGAAATGCGCGTCCGAAAGGGCGATCCCGATGCCAGGCATGTCGGCATTGCCGATCATAGCGAGCCTTCCGATTCCCTGCCAGTGCAGCTTTGTCTCAATTAGACAAGCCCGCTTCCGTCGTTTCAATTTCCGGAAACTGCCGGTAAAAATCCTGCGTCAGGCGCTGGGCCAGTTTGTTGCGCGGTGCAGGGGGGATGTTTTTTATCGTTGCGATGGGAAGGGCCGGGTCGGCTGGCGCTTCTTCCCCCGGGGCGTCAGGGTTTGCATTGTTTTCTGTTGTAATTTCCTGAATAAACTGAGCGATGAAGGCTTGCTGGACCGAACGGCCGTCGCCCTCGAAGGTGCGTTTTTGCCTGGAAGGGAGGTGCTCGATGATGCCTTTGAGCGGTCCGTCGTGGGTGGTGCGGTAAAAATCGAGCCGGAAAGGAATTTTGGTGGAAGGCAAGGCTTCCTCCACTTGTCCGGCGTGCGGGTTAGCATTGCGTTTGCGGAGTTCGTCCAGTTCGGCCTGCAGGTCTGCGATTTGATCGGACAGTTTTTCTTCCTGGACCAGGGCATTGTCGAGCAACAGCAGGAGTTGGTCTTTGGTGCGTTTGTCTTTTTTGGGGGCGCTCATTGCGAAAAATTTTAGGGGTGAACAAAACGGGCAAAACCGCCCGCCGGGACAGGCAGGCGGTTTTGCACCATATTAAAGTTGAAAAGCGTCGGTTCAGGCAGCTTCGTACACCTGGACTTTTTCCAGTTCCACGAAACCGGCCAGCGGCAGCGGCTTTTTGCCGGTGCTTTGCAGGCGAAGCACCACGACGATGTCGTACACGCCTTCGGGGATCGTGTTGGCCGGGATGGTGATGGTCACGTTGTAGTTGTTGGGGCCCTGGACGAAATTGACCGTACGCGGGCTGAACGGCGTGGAGGGGCTCCATTCGGTGCTGCCCCATTTTTCGAAGAGCACTTCGATGCGCCATTCGAGGCCGGCCAGGTAGTTGGTCAGTTCGCCGCTTTGTTCCCAGTACACATGCACGTGGGAATCCTGCTCGCACTGAATGATGGTGGGTTCGTTCGGCGTAACCGGCAAGGTCGGCGGGTTGATCTCGTGGGTGTACGCGCCGGCGCCTTTGACGTAAAAGCCTTTCATGCCGGGGAAGCCGTTTTCTACTTTCATGGTTGCCATGATAAAAAGTGTGGTTTTGATTTGGGGTTACGCTCGCTTTATCCAAACATGCCCGGCGTCGGAGTTCTTTTTCCGGATTGGTTCAGTCGCCGTACCCGCGTTGTTTTTGGAGAACATTGATTGGTGTCTGCCGGACACAGTGCAAAGGTTGGGAGGGCACGCTAAACAAACGGCTAAGCAACCCTTATTCGGGAATTAATTGGCAGTCAACAAAAACAAAATTGAAGAGTGGATGCGATTTTGGGCTCAAAATTTTCCCTCCGAACTGCCTTTTCTATCTTTGCCGCTCACCCACTTTTTTAGAAAAAATGATACTCAAAGGGAAAAAAGGCATTATCACCGGCGCACTCGACGATCAAAGCATCGCCTGGAAAGTCGCCGAACGCGCCGTAGCAGAAGGCGCAGAGATCGTTCTGACCAATGCGCCAGTCGCCATGCGTATGGGCGTCATCAACGAACTGGCTGAAAAATGCAAGGCCCCCGTCATTCCCGCCGACGCAACTTCACTCGAAGACCTGGAAACGCTCGTTCGCCAAAGTATGGATCATTTTGGCGGCCAGATCGACTTCGTCCTGCACTCTATCGGCATGTCGGTCAACGTGCGTAAAAACAAGGCTTATACCGATCTGAACTACGAATGGATGCAAAAGACCTTCGATGTCAGCGCCATTTCTTTCCACAAAATGCTTCAGACGCTCTGGAAACTCGACGGTATGCGCGATTGGGGCAGCGTGGTCGGCCTTTCCTACATCGCAGCCCAGCGCGTTTTCCCCGACTACTCCGAAATGGCCGAGTCGAAAGCATTGCTCGAATCCTTTGCCCGCAGTTTCGGCTACCACTATGGCACCGCCAAAAACGTACGGGTCAATACCGTCAGCCAATCGCCGACGATGACAACCGCAGGCAAAGGCATCAAAGGGTTCCAGGAATTCTACGATTATGCCGATAAAATGTCGCCGCTGGGCAATGCCACGGCAGAAGCCTGCGCCGACTACTGCATGATGCTGTTCAGCGACTACACCCGCTATATCACCATGCAAAATCTGTATCACGACGGCGGTTTCTCTACCATGGGCATGAACCCCGCCGTGATCGGTCTTTGAACCCTGCAGACGAAGCAACGAAACGCCGCGCGCTGCGTTCTGCTGTAAAGTACCGTATCTTGAAAAAAGTAAATCGGACCCGTTGCCAGCATGAATTTCCGAAGTTGTCTGTACAGCTTCGGAAATTTTGCTTTTGCCTGCTTTGCCTGCTTCCTTTTGCCGCCGGCGCACAGCAACCCGGTCGCGATTCACTGCCGGGCCGGCCGCCAGCAGCGCCGATATTGCCCGATTCGCTGAAACCTTTGACCTATATCCTGTCGGCACAGCCTGAGAAGGTATATCCCGGGCCGGATACTTTGCCGGACCGGGCGTTCAGCATGTACGACCCGGCGCGGCGACCCGCGATCGACTGGGCGACGCTCGGCAACCTGGCGACTCCCGCACGGCCCTTGTGGTTTGAGGTGCCTGCACGCAAAGGTTTTGATGCAGGTATTCATGCTTTTGATCTTTATCGCTTGAATGCCAGCGACTTGCGTTTTTACCAAAATACACGTTCGTACAGCGAGGTCTTTTTTTCGCAAGGACAATCGCAGGACAACCTGATGTTTACGGCGCAAATGGCGCGAACCTTTTCCGGCGGTTCCACCTTTTCATTTGACTATCGAAGTTTTAACAACCTCGGCCAGTTCAGGTACCAGCAGGCGCAACACAACAGTTTGTCGGCCGGTATGCGTGTGCCTGTGGGCAAACGTTACGAGGGCTATTTCGTGTTTTGTCAGAACGTCTTTCGTCAGAAAGACAACGGAGGAATCGTAACCGATACGATTTTCGGGAAAGGACAGTTTCAGAACGCCATCGATGCCGAAATCCGGCTGCCCGGCGAAAGCGCCCAAACCCGCGTGTCCGACCGCACCCTGCAACTCACCCAGCATTTCCGATTCGCGGGCAAGGAAACCGGCAAACGGGCCTATCGCGCCACGCACACGATCGCGTGGTCGAAGAATTTCTGGAAATTTTCGGACACTGACGCCGAGGAGGATCAGGATTTCTACGGTACTTTTTTTGTTACGGAAAAACGCGGCCTGCGCGATCACGTGCGCCTGAACAGGCTCGATAACTCATTTGTAATCAGCACGTTTAAACAAAAAAAAGCCGGACAGCCCTCCGACCTTCTCGCTTTCGGGCTCACGCATTCCTGGTTCGATCTGTATCAGGAACCGCTTGATTCGACATTTTCCAACCTGTTTCTGAACGCCCGACTGGGCATCACGCCCTCCGAAGGATTCAGCCTGACGGCGCAGGGCGATTTGGGCATGCTCAATAATTTTGGTGAATATCAGGTGAGCGGCGCGTTGTCGTTGAGCCTGGGCAAAGCCGGCCGCCTCAGCGCTTCCGTGTTGAGCCAGCGCCGCCCGCCTTCCCTGTTGCAGTATCGCAACTGGGTGAGTTTCCGCGAGTTATGGCGCTATGACGACTTGAAAAAGCCCCTTGAAAATTCGTTGTCCGTTACTTACGCCTTGCCGCTGGTCGGGCTGGAAGTGACGGGACAGACGCATGTGATCAGCAATTTCATCTATTTCGACCAGTCCTCCCAGCCCGTGCAGACCGGGACGCCCTTGCAGGTCGGTCAATTATTGATCACCGAGAACCTGCATTTCGGGCATTTTCACTTCGACAATACCCTGGGTTTGCAGCAGATCAACCGAGGAGATATCCTTCGCCTGCCCAGCTGGTTTTCAAGAAACAGCCTGTACTACTCTGGTAAATTGTTCAAAAAGAACATGGACCTGCGGGCAGGCGCCGATTTTCGGGTGCATGGCGAGTTTCAGCCGGATGCCTACATGCCGCTGATCGGTCAATTCCATTTGCAGGACACACTCAGCCAGAATCCGTATCCCTGGGTCGATCTGTTTGTCGCGTTCAAGGTGCGGAGTTTCCGCTTTTTCTTCCGCTACGAAAACCTGACCGCCATCTGGCAGCCGGAGAAAGTGTATTACCAGACGGCATACCACCCGCAAAATTTCAATACCCTGCGATTCGGCATCAGTTGGCGATTTATGGACAACAATTTGCCCGACGCCAACCAGAATGGCAACAAGCCCGGAGACTCCCCCCCGGGCTCTATCGGTCCGAAAGGTTTCTGACCCTGATTTCCGGAAAAGGTTATTGCTTCAGTATTTTTTCAAAATCCACGAGCAGCTGCTTGCCGCCGGGTGAAAAACGCGCGGTGATCACCGGGTTCGATTTGGATTGCATCAGATAGGCAAAATTGTCGGCCAGTACTTCGTCGGGGTGAATGATGTAGCCCGTGTTGTCTTTTATCTGGCGATAAAAATCGGTTAAGCTGCTGACATTCAAGGGGCTGGACAAACTGTCGGCCTTGGTCACCAGGTTCCACTGACCATCGGCCCGTGCTTCGATGGGGTACAAATTGAATTGCAGGTAATCAAAGAAGGTGGGTTGTTGCTCGGAAAAACCGTCGTGGTTGGCGTAGATCACAGGCACGGCATGGATCGTGCGGCCATCGTCCAGTTTGAGGGTGATTTTTTGGGCAAAATCGACTCCGTCGGGGTTGAAAAGCACTCGGGATGCCAGTTTTTCGGGCAAATGCACCTTGTCAAGTCCGATGCTTTCGAAGCCGATGAGGCGGTAAAGGGCTTTTCTTTTTTCGGGATTGAGCCGCGAATACACGTGAAACAACTCGTGATACATCGTTGAGGCAAAGGCGGATCTGTTTCTGGCGCGCAGGGCGTCGGCGGGAATAATGATACAATTGCCCCGGGTGTAGTACACACCGTCGCCGTAATGGCGGCCTTTGGTTTTGATGAGCAGGAGGGTGTCGGGGCAAATATTGGGCGCCACCGATTCAATCGTTTTATAAACGTCGCGCATGACTTTATCCACGAACTGGCTTTCCTGCGCGGTAAAATTTTCGACATCCCGTTTCAAAAAATCCTCGTACGCAGCCTGCATGGCGCGGCGGTCGGGTGTTGGCGGCAAGGTTTGTTTCATCTGGATCGACATTTCGACCGGCCTGACCAGCTGGAAAAAATTATCGTAACGATCGGTCGTAATCGCGCCTGCTGCCTGGGAACTGTCGAGCAGGAAAATGACCTGTTTCGTGAAATGAATGGCCGTTACGGCCGTTTGCTGCGCGTTGCAGGAGAGTTGAACGAAGAGGAATAAAAAAAACAGAATAGCACGCATGAGAATCGGAAGGTTTTGACCGAACGGGACTTGTTCGTTCGGGTTGACATAAATTCAAGAGCAGCGAAGGCGGAGTGCGGACTATATGAGCCTGTCCGGATGAACAGCCTCGAAAGGATCGGGAGACCGGGCGCAAGTGTCGGGCATTTTTTTCAAAAACCGTGAAAAAGTCGATGCGTACCGTCAAAAAAATCAGGAATGACGGGCAAAAAGGAGTGCAAATTCCGCACCGCCTTTCGTGCGGTTCTTTACTTCGACGCCGATATGGTGCAGATCGAGGATGCTTCGGGTAAGCGACAGGCCGACACCCGTGCCTTTGGTGTTGCGGTGCCTGGGGCTTCTGTAAAACGGCTCGAAAACCAGTCCCTGCTCTTCTTCCGGAATGCCGGGCCCGTTGTCGCGAATGTAAATTCGATGTTCGCCATTGTCTGAAAACACCGCTTCCACCTCAGCGCGACGGTCGGGAGAATATTTGCAGGCATTGTTGAACAGATTGAGCAAGGCAGTGCGCAGCAAAGGCTCGTTGGCTGTAATCAGCAGGGCATCCGCATTTTCTGGCAGATGGCGCATTTCGAGCAAAACCTGGTACTCCGGGTGGTTTTTTTGCAAATTCTCCTGGGCCGCCCACAACAATTCGTCGAGCCGGACCGGCTCCATCGGAATCCCGGCCGGATCGTTGTACAAGCGGGCCAACTGGAGCAATTTTTCCTCGACTTCGCCGATCATGGTTATGTCGTCGAGCACACTTTTCAAGGCTTTTTTGTAGGCTTCCGTATCGCGATCCCGTTGCAGGGCTACTTCAATTTGCGCCCTGATGGCTGTGAGCGGGTTTTTTAGTTCGTGCGATACGTTGGACAAAAACATGCGTTGCATTCGGAATGCTTTTTCCACCCGGTCGAGCAACTGGTTGAATTTTTCAGCCAACCGCGCAATTTCATGTGTTTCTCCCTGCAGTTCCAGCCGCCGTTCGGGTCGGGCAGGGGAGAGGCTTTCCACCTGTTCCATAAAACGATCGACGGGTCTCAGCGCCCGTCCGGCAAAATGCCAGGTAGTGGCAAGAAGAATCAATAAACCAATTAAAAAACTGAAAATGAGTAAGTTACGAAGGCGTTCCGTGCTTGTTTTGTCAAAATACCCTTCAACGACCAGCACATAGGGCTGGCCTTTGCCGGAATACACCAGCCGTGCGAGCGCCTCCAGATTATGGTGTTCCAGTCTGACTTCCTGGCCGGCGAGAGCAGATTGTAGCGCTTTTACCCCGATCTCCGGCGCTTCCGGCTGTGCCGTAAAAACTCGTTGGTAAGCCTGATTGTAAAGGCTGATGTTGTCGCGGTAAGGCAGTGTATCTTCATCGTTGCCGACAGCCGGGGGGAGCGCTTCGAGCCGCGCGGCATCCTGTATCAATGCCTGGCCTGCGACGGTGGCTTTTGACCCCAGGGTCTGAAAAAATATGTTTTCCGCATCCTTTTTGAACATCCAGTACACGTAAACGAACAACCCGGCCAGAATACAGGCGGCAATGGCGAAGAATGACAAACTGAGCCGGGTTCGAATCTGCATGGCGCGATCGATCAGGTCGAGAGCAGTTCCGCTACCCGACGGACGCCGGTCGTGGCGGGTTCCGCAACAACGGTAAGGTGATTCAGCTGATCCAGGGAAAAGTTCGTTTGAGGCTTCGGATCGACATAATACACCGGGATCTCAGGCGGAGCGTAGAGGATCAGCCCAGCGGCGGGATACACTTGCAACGAGGTGCCTATGATCAGGAAAATATCGGCCCGTGAAGCGATTGCCTTGGCTTTTTCGAGCATGGGCACGGCTTCGCCAAACCAGACGATATGGGGGCGCAGTTGGGTTCCTCGCTCGCAGCGATCGCCCAGGTGCAGGTCGCCGTCCCAGGCATAGACCATTTGTTCGTAGCGTTCCGAGCGCACTTTTCGCAGTTCGCCGTGGAGGTGGAGCACATTTTTGCTGCCGGCCCGCTCGTGCAGGTCGTCGACATTCTGTGTGATAACCTGCACATTGAAGTGCTTTTCAAGATCAACGAGGGCTTTGTGGCCTTCGTTGGGCGTTACTTCAAACAACTGGCGGCGCCGCTGATTGTAAAAATCGAGCACGAGCTGCGGATTGCGCCGCCAGGCCTCCGGAGTGGCCACATCTTCGATACGATGGTTGTGCCACAGGCCGTTTGCATCGCGAAAGGTCTGGATGCCGCTTTCTGCCGAAATACCGGCGCCAGTGAGAACAACGAGTCTTTTCATGGTGCGGCTCAGGCCGTCGCCCTCCTCAATTTGCTGTTGTTAAAGCCATAAGTAAAGTAAATACCCAGCCCGATCACCAGCCAGATGAAGAATCCCAGCCAGCTTTTTGCAGGAATCTGGGCCATCATGTAAAAACAGAACACCAGGCCGAGCACAGGGATCAGCGATAATTTCTGCCGGAAACTTGCGACCACCAGGTAGATGCAAGTCAAAATGAACAGCCACATGGGTATTTTATGCTGAAACAAAGACCAGCCCGATTCAAATTTTTCCTCTTCGGGAATGGGCATGTGGGCCACTGCCGCAGCATACTGATCTGCATTAAGCCCATCGAGGTAGGCGGCCAAATCGCCTTTCGCCTCGGCAAATGCAGCGCTGTCCTGTTGTGCATAAATGCCTTTTACCGATTCGATTTGCGCTTCCGACAGCCTGCCGAACAACATTTCCGAATCGCACATTTGCGGTGCGTTGCTCAGCCAGTCGCGGGTATCTTTCGGGTATTGAACATACAAATACGCAGCCATCAGCGCCACCAGAGCCGGGAAAATCCACTGCGCATTGATGTATGGCGTTCTGAATTTGCCGCGCGGCGCATTGGGTGTGCGTTGCAATTTTAACACCCCCGCACACACCAGCACGAAGGCAAACAAGGTGCCCATGCTGCAAAGATCGAGTACCGTATCGCTCGGGATGAACAGCATCGGAACGACTACGAACAGGCCGGTGATGATCGTGGAAAAATCAGGCGTCCTGTATTTGGGGTGGATACGGGCAAATTTTTTCGGCAGCAAGCCATCGCGGCTCATCGTCATCCAGATGCGGGGCTGCCCCAGTTGAAACACCAGGAACACCCCGGCCATCGCCACCACGGCGCTCACGGCAATGACCCCGGAGAACCATTTCAGGCCAATCTGGTCGAAGACAAAAGCCAGCGGGTCGTCCACTTTCAACTTGGTATAACTGACCATGCCCGTCAGTACCAGCGCGATCAGAATATACAGCACCGTGCAAATAATGATGGAGTAAACCATGGCGCGGGGCAAATCCCGCTGCGGGTTTTTGCATTCTTCGGCGGTGGTCGACAGGGCGTCGAAGCCGATGTAGGCAAAAAATACCGACGATACGCCAGCCATCACACCCCCGAACCCGTTGGGGGAAAAGGGATGCCAGTTGGCGGTATCGACGTAAAAAGCGCCGACGGCAATCACCAGCAGCACTACGATCATTTTCAGGGCAACCATCAGATTGCCCGCGTTTTTCGACTCTTTCATGCCGATATACACCAGCCCGGTGATCAGGATCGACATGATAATGGCCGGAATATCCATGATAAGCCGCAAACCGCCGATCATCGGCGCGCTCGACCAGGCGTTGTAGGCTTCCTGTTCAAAACTCGACAGATCGGACATGGGGGTGCCGGCTTTCAGCAGCCCCGTCACTGCCGCGAACCCGTCTCTGGCCGAGGGGTAATCGATCGTAGCCCAGGCGGGAATGTGCCAGCCCGAACTTTCGCAGAGGCTGGTAAAATACCCCGACCACGACACCGCCACGGTGATGTTGCCCACGGCATACTCCATAATAAGCGCCCAGCCGATAATCCAGGCGATGAGCTCGCCAAAAGCCACGTAAGAATACGTGTAGGCGCTCCCGGAAACCGGGATCAGCGAGGCAAACTCGGCATAGGCGAAAGCGGCAAAACCGCAGGCCAGCGCCGTAAAAATGAACAAAAAAAGAACGGCAGGACCGCCTTCGAAGCTGGCTTTACCAATGGTGCTGAAAATGCCTGCACCAATGATCGCCGCGATGCCCAGGGCGGTCAGGTCGGTGACTCCCAGGGTTTTGTCCAGGCCGCCGGCGTGTTCGGTTGCATCGGCCGAGGCAAGGGCATCCTCGACGGTTTTTTTACGGAAGAGTTGTTGAAAGATCGACATTCGGATTCGGTGTTTGGCGCCCCGATCTGAGCAAAATGATGGAGAATTGGTAGGATATCCGGCAATTTTGCCGATAACGGGGGAAAAGTAGGGCTTTCGATAATTTTGGAAAATATTTTTATCGTCACAAGGGTCATAAAAAACGGGGCAATGAAGGCAAACCTGCCTCCATTGCCCCGTTTTCACATCACCTGAAAGGGCTTTACAACTTGGTCGCCTGAATGCTGTACACCATCGGTAATACATTTTCAAGCCCTTTGATCCGGTAATTGCCGTCTTCGCCTTTTACCGTTTTGTCGAAACAATCATAGGGCGAGTACGGGTATTCGTTCAGAAAATCGATGCGCATGCCGTGCCGGATCAGGCTGTTGATGATTTCGCTCATGCCGTGGTTCCAGCCGTATTCTTTGTACTCGATCTCGGCATACCGGTCGGCATAGCTGCCTACCTGTTCAGTCTCGATGACTACATCGTTGTGATACGGGTATTTAAGCGTCTCCATGCGATCGTCGAGCATCCAGAGCACGGGATGAAAATCAGCGATGTAAAATATTCCGCCGGGCCGCAGAAAATGACTGATTACTTCCGCCCATCGGTGCAGATCGGGCAACCATCCGATGGTGCCGTAGGAAGTAAAGACGATATCGAAGTCACCTTCGAGGTGTTGGGGCAGGTCGTAGAGGTTGCAGCACACGAAATCGGCCGGGATATTCAATTCTGCCGACAACTCGCGGGCATAGGAAATAGCGGCATCGGAAAAGTCGCAGCCCGTGACCGATGCGCCAAGCCGGGCCCAGGACAGGGTATCCTGCCCGAAATGGCATTGCAGGTGCAGCAGTTTTTTCCCGGAAACGTCGCCCAGTTCGCGGCGTTCTATTTCGGTCAGGCTGAGTCCGCCTTTTTTCCAGTTGTCAACGTCGTAAAAGGACGATTTTTTGTGCACCTCCGTTCGAAGGTTCCAGCCTTGCCGGTTGGCTTCGAAATAATCTTGTTGGTTGTTCATGTTGAATGCTTTGGCTCGGGCACCATAAGGTTTCCTGAACCTTAAAAGTTCCGGATGCGGGCCACGAGTTTTCCCTTGGTCTGCCACCTGGGGTCTGTTCCGGCCATGTACTGCCGGATGATCTGCGCAGGATCGCTCAGGTTGGCGTACGATTCGGCCCGTGTTTCCACGCCGTTGCCGAAGTTGTAGGTGCGCAAGGCAAAGGACAAGGCCGCAATTTCGTCGGGCAGGTCGGGGAGGCGATAGCTAACGACCGCGTCCGCCTGCGCGGCGACGAGGGCTTCCCATTTCACTCCCGGCAAGCCGGCATAATTTCGTGTAAAGGACACGAGATCGATATCGCCCAGACAACGAGCAGCTGCGTAGCGCGAATTGGCCGGCACAGCCGGCTGAATATCGAACGGCGGCTCTGAAAGAAAACTCGGCAAACTGTTGAAATAACCGTCCGAAACGTAGCCGTACCCTGCCGTACCAACGGGCGCCGACATCCTGATGCGGTAACCGGCGTAGGGTTTGACCTCCGGCTCGAAGACGGCCAGTTGGTCAAATACTGCCACGGCGCCGCCAGGTGCGCGGAGCAGATCGCCCAAAGGCATGAATTTCAGGCTCGCAGTGTCTACCAGACCCTCGATTTCATATTTCCAGGGGCCATTGAAAGGCAGCCCGATGTATTTGCTTGGCGCATTGAGCAGCTTGGGCAAAATCGTCGCATCGATGGACGCCGCTTGCGTGGTCCCCACCACATTGTCAAAAAACATGTAGCGCCAGGTGATTTCGCCATTGATCAAAATGCGCAGCCAGATTTTTCCGGTATGCAAAATGCGGTATTGGCCGGTGTAATTGTTGGCCGGTTGCGGCCGCGCGAAGGTCAGGCCGTCGGGTACGATGATCGAGTCGAGGGAATTGATGTTTGTAAACTGGATCAGCAGGTCGATACTTTGCCGAAACTCCTGATTGCGCAGGCTTATTTTCTGCCCGTTGGCGAGGTTGGTGTACGTCGTCAGGGAGATGCTGGTGTCGACTACTCCCGAGCCGGAGGCATCGATATTGGTGATTTTTACCACCGTGCAGTCGAAACGGTCGCCCGAGGCGGTACGCGCTACGGACAGGGAGGTCGTATCGAGGCCTTCCAGCCAGCGGAATGCGCGAACATGGCCGTCGGCATCGGAAATAAACGCACCGTAGCGCGCCTGCAGGGCGTTGTATTCGTTGTCAAAATAGAGGGTAAAAGTTTCTTCCGGCTGGGTGGGCGAGGGCTCGTCTTTTCGACAAGCCGCGAGAGCCAGGAGGAGAAATACAGCAATTGCAAGTAAACGAGTCGGCATGGGTAAAAATGGGTTAGTGTACAGAAACAATGAAGCGGATTATGCTGCGACAAAAATAGACCTCGAGCAAGGAACGTGCCGTTAAAACTTTTTAAGCAAAAACCGTCCTCTGCTGACGAATGGCTGAATTTTTTTAGAAACTTTGAAGGGAAACGCAACCTTGCCTGAAATATCTCCGTGTTGTGTCCGTAGTGAATCATTCCGATCTCGAAGAAATCCTCGAAGGCTGCCGTCGCAACAGTCGCACGAGTCAGTACCGGCTTTTCAGCCGGTTCTATAACTACGCCATGTCGGTAGCCAGCCGGTATGTTTCCAATACCGAAGCCGCGGAAGAAGTCACAAACGATGCCTTTTTCAAGGTTTTTACCAAACTCCATCTCTTCGAACCTCGTGACGAGGGCGGTTTTCGCGCCTGGCTCCGCCGTATCGTGATCAATACAGCCATCGACCGGCTTCGGTCCGCAATTAATCTGCCTCATACGCAGGAATGGCGGGCTGAAATGGACCCTCAGATGGAGTCCGGTATTATTGAACAACTGACCGAGGAGCAAATTTTTTCACTACTCGACCAACTTTCACCCGCCTATCGGGCGGTCTTTAATCTGTTTGTTGTGGACGGATACTCGCACGAAGAAATCTCCGAAACACTCGGCATCAGTGTGGGCACCTCCAAATCTAATCTCGCGCGTGCAAGACAAAGGCTGAAAAGTCTGCTTGCCGATGAACTTGACCTAAGTTACAACGTATGAAAGACTTCGACCAATTTTTCAAAGACAGACTGGAAGGGGAGCGACCTCATCCCCGGCGCGATGAAAACTGGCGACAACTGTCCCGCCGACTCGACGCTTTCGAGACCGGCATTCAGGGCAAACCCCGCATGCCGAGGCGCTGGACCAGGCTCGTGTGGCAATTGGCAACCGGCGTTGCCGCGGCCGCTACCATTACCTGGGTGGCAAGTCAAAATCATGCATTGCGCAAGGAAAATTTGGCATTGCGCGAGCAATTGCAGCAACAAACCCAAACTTCACCAATCGAACAAAAAACGACCGAACCGGCTTCCAACGCCATTTCATCCTATACTTTTCCGCACAACGCACCTGTTCCGAACGACGCATCAACGCCAGAAGCAGCCACAGTAGAAACGCCTCGCCCTGGCACCGCCAATATCGCAACCCCACACCCGCAGAAAAGGCCAATCTCCCTGCCACAAACGGCTGGCAGCGACCTTCGCCGGCCAATGGCGAATGATATGGCGCCTGCTGCCATCAGCACCGATTCGCCTGCCAGGGCCAGCCAGACGCCAGATATCAACCATACCGAAGGCGCCCAGGGTTCTGCCCAATCCGCAGAACCTGCTGCCAATCAACCCGAAAACACACAGGCCCCTGCGCAATCCACAGAACCAGGCGCCGCCAACCGCCCGGCATCGGCTGAAGTCGCCTTGTTGCCAACGCTTCACCCCGATAGCGTAAAAACCGCGACCGGGCACGCGCCCGCCTTGCCGGAAAACATGCGGGACAACAAAGCGTCAATGCCACAGGCCTCCGCAGAAAAAATCATCAGACCACTTCAACAGCCTTCGCGATACCGCGTTGGTATTCAGGGACTTGTCGGCATGACAGACCCCAAAGTTGAAGGGGTCTCCCGTTTACTGGGCCAATCGTTTACGCTCGAAGGCCGGGTCTGGAAAGACTTCTGGCTGGGCGCCACCGTAGATTTGTTCCACTTCGAAATCGACGCCAAAAGCTTGCCCAAACGTTTTGGTCTGCCTGAAAATGTGGAGCCATACCCGCCTGGCGGTCCTGTTCCGCACGATCCTTCGCGCCTGGTAAGCGTGGAGTCCGATCAAAAACAACGGCGGTTCAGCGCGCAACTGCGCTATGCTGTGCCGCTCAGGGGACCTATTCGGCCCTACGTTCAGGCCGGGCACGTCTGGACACAATTGCCTTCTTCGCTCGCGGTGTATGAGTTTAAGATTGATCAGCACCACGGGGGCGGCCCAGGGCATGACCCGTTCGAAGTCAGCAAGTATTTTTCACGCAGAACAGCGACGCGCTGGGATAAAAACACCTGGCGCCTGGGCGCTGGCGTGGAGTACGCTGCAGGGCGCTGGGCCTTTGGGGTTTCGGCCAGTTATGATAAAAACTTTACCGCCAACGACCCTCTGTTCGATGCCGTGTTGTTGAAAGCAGGAGCCGCTTATCAATTTTAACACGTTTTCGAACAAGATTTTTCAAAGGCAAGCAACCCGTCTGACAGATACCTCGTGTGGTTAGTTCGAATGGGTAATTCCGCCCGGATTAAATTTTTTTACCACACATGAAGAACATCCTTCTTTTTGCTGCTTTTGGAATGCTTGCTTTCATTTACTCCTGCCAAAAGGATACCCTGACCGATGCTTTTGCCAGCGATGGCACACTCGTAACCGAGCGTGGCGGACACCATCCTTACGGCGATTCGCTCCATCATGCCTGCGATTCGCTGCACAACGACTCGCTCGGCCATCCGCCGCACAACCCGCATGATTCGCTGTGGCACGTGCTGGATTCCTTGCACACGCATCATCCGCACGATTCCATCCCCGGCGGCCCGCACCCCGACAGCACGGGCCACCCCGAGCCTGATTCCACCGGCGGTGGTCACGGCGGACCGGGCGGTGGCCATGGTGGTCACGGTGGCCATGGCGGTCACGGCGGTCACTGATCCGACAATATGTAAAGCTTTTTTAGTTATTTGGTCTCCTGGAAGAAATTTCAGGAGACTTTTTTCTTCGCCAAACACTTACGCACATGAAATATATCTTTTTGGCGGGCTTCTTTATTGCCCTCGTCGCCCTCGCTTGTAACAAGGACAGCGCATCCTCCGACTATCTCGATCAGGCGGACTGCACCGGCATCGATGCCAGCACCAATACCTACAACTTGTCCATTAAGGCTATTTTGAACAATAACTGTGCAAGCTCGGGTTGCCACGATGCTTCAACATCGGCGGAAGGCATCGATCTGAGCACTTACTCCGCGGCAAAAGACGCCTTCAATCGAACGGAATGTCTCTGCTCCATCCACCACGGCAGCGGCTGCAAGCCCATGCCCGACGGCGGCGGCAAACTCAGCGACGCGCTGATCCAGAAAATCGATTGCTGGGCGAAAAACGGGTACGCGCAATAAGTATTTACCCCGCTTCAAACACCATGGCTTCATGCCCGAGCTGGCGAAAATCGACAGGCGTCACAGCCGAAATGCCTTGCTCGGGCATGTACACGCCATAAATCGTATCCACCGCCGCCATCGTCGCCTTGTTGTGGGTGACGACGATAAACTGGGACTCTTTTGAAAACTCGCGAATGATCTTGTTGAATTTTTCGATGTTGGCGTCGTCGAGCGGGGCATCCACCTCGTCGAAGATGCAGAACGGGGCAGGTTTGAGCAGGTAAAGCGCGAAGAGCAGCGCCGTGGCGGTAAGCGTTTTTTCACCGCCTGAAAGTTGTGCGATGGTTTGCGGGCGCTTGCCTTTGGGTTTGGCAATGATGTTGATGTCCGATTCGAGCGGATCTTCCGGCCGGGTCAGTAAAAGATCGGCTGTGTCTTCTTCGGTGAACAGCGTGCGGAACACGCGGATGAAGTTTTCGCGGACCTGTTCGAACGACTCAAGAAAACGCTGGGTCGCTGTTTCCTCGATTTCCCGCATGGTTTGCAGCAGGTTGTCCTTGGCTTTGAGAATGTCGTCGCGCTGAGAGGCAATGCTGTCGTGCCGTTCTTTTATTTCGTTGTAGGCCTCGATGGCCAGCGGGTTGATTTCGCCGTAGGAATCGAGCCTGCGTTTGAGGTTGCTGACGTCTTTTTCGAGGGTTTCACGATCGTAAGAGGGATTGGGCTCGTCGTTGATGACGTCGTTGACGCCCATGCCAAATTCGGCTCTCAGGCGTTCGCCGATGGCCGTAATGTCAAACTTTACGTCGTTGAATTTTTCTTTCAGCCGGTTGACCAGGATTTGCAGTTCCTGTTGCTTGCGGAAGTTTTCGCGGGTCTGGTTTTCGAGTTCGTGAATTTCGTTGCGGGCTTTGAAATAGGTCTGTTCCACCTCCGAAAGTTCGGCTTCCCGGGCTTTTTTCTCCTCGTAAGCGGTGCTGAGTTCGAAGGCAAGCCGGTCGATTTCCGTGCGCACGTAATTGATTTCTTCCTGGTTTTTGGCCTGTGTGGCCTCGTTTTGTGCCACCTGCGCGCGCAATTCACCCAGCCTTTTTTCCCGGAAACTGAGTTCCTGCTGGAAAGCGCTCACCTTGTTTTGCTGCCGGATAAACTCGATATGTTGCTGGTTGTAGGCGGCGCTGGCCTGGCTGAGTTGTTCGGCTACGTCGCGGAAACTGCCGTCGACGTTGGCGAGGCTTTCGCGGACAGCGGCGGCTTCCTCCTGATTGACGCGGAGTTCTTCTTCAATAGCAGCATTTGAGGCAATGAGTTGCTCGATCAGCTGGCCGCTCTCGCCGGCTTTGGCATCGAAATTCTGGACAAAGGCGGCGATATTGTCGAGCCGGGCGCGAAGGCCGGCGCTTTCCTGCTGCAGTTTGTTCAGCGCTTCGCGTTCGCGTTGCAGCGTGGCGCTTTGGTCGGCATTTTTCAATGCCTGAAGATGGGTGCGCAGGGTGGCAAGGCGGTTGTTCATGTCAGCCTCGCTTTTCTCCAGTTTTTTGATCTCGGTTTCGAGAATCTCCAGGTTCTTTTTGCGGCCAATTTTTTTGCCCTCGAACAGCCCTACCGAGCCACCCGAAAGGGCGTATTTGCGGCGGGCAAAAGTGCCCGATTGGGACAGAATGACCGCGTCCGGAAAGTCGGCGAGCATATCGGCCCTGGCAGCGGCGTTGTCGTCGTGGGTGATGAACACGTTCTGGAGCAAATATTCCAGCAAGGGGCGATAACGCGGCTCTACTTCCACCAGATCGGTCGCGCGAATGCCTTCGGGGGCGAACAGCAGGCCGTTGTCCTGCGCCTGGAAGGCGTCGAGCAGGAAAAAATTGGCGCGCCCTTTCTGGCTGCGGCCGAGGAGCTGGATGGCTTCCACGGCAGTGTCGGCGTTGGGTACGACGTAGTAGCTCAGGTAGGGCTCCAGATAATTTTCAATCACCACGCGGTATTCTTCCCGCACGTAGAGCAGGTCGCTCAGCAAGGGGCAATTTTGCGCCCATTCTTTCTGCTGGCTCAAAAACTTGATGCTTTCAGGGAAGCCTTCAAGGCTTTCCACCATGCTCTTGGTGAGTTTGAATTCGTTGCGTTTGGCGTCGAGCTGGCGGTGGCAGTCTGCGATTTTGCGCGTCAGTTCGTCGGTGTTTTTTTCCGTCTCCGCGATGGAAGCGCGGCGCTTTTCCTCGGCGTGGTCGAGCTCGGCAATTTTGGCGGACTGGGCGTTTTCGGACTTGGCTATCTCGTTGATTTTCTGCTCGATAGCCTTCATATCTTCCCGGCGGGCAGCCACGTCGGCCAGGGTGCGTTCCTGATCGCGGCGCAGGTTTTCGATCTGATTGGCCTGCACAGCTTTTTGTTTTTCCATTTCGACGATCATCCGTTCGATGGCTTGCTGCGTTTGCACGAATCCATCGAGATTGCCTTTGAGCAGGTTATGATCGCTGCGCACCTGTTCCAGTTTTTGTTTGGCCTGGTCGAGGGCCGACTCCAGTTCGACTTCGAGGTTTTTCTCGTAATTGAGGTCGGTCTGGTAGCCTTCCACTTCCGCTTGCAATTGCCGGATTTGATCGGCGGCGCGGGTCAACTGGTCTTCGATCCGGCGGATATCCTGCTCGACGAAGGACTGTTTTTGCGCAAGCATATTTTTTTCATTCTCCTTCCCGCGAATACGTCCCGTGAGTCGGTTGACATCCTGCTGCTGTTCGCTGAGCGAGGTTTCTTTGTCCGTATGATGCTTGCGTTTTTCTTCCAGCGCCGCGTCGAGCGTGCGGGACTGGACTTCTGCGGCCCTGTAATTGTCTTCTTCGCGGCCGATCTGGTTTTCCAGTTCGCGATAGGTTTTTTTATGCCTGGCGAGGTTGTGGACGGCCAGTTCGATGCTCAGGCGTTTGTATTCGTCTTTTAATTCGTAGAAGCGCTGTGTGCGCTGGGCCTGTTTTTCGAGTTTTTTGAGTTGGTCTTCGATCTCGTAGAGCAGGTCTTCGATGCGGTCCAGGTCGGCGGCGGTGGCTTCCAGTTTCTGCTGGGTTTCGTGTTTGCGCGCCTTGTATTTGGACACGCCTGCCGCCTGTTCGAACATTTTACGACGAGCCTGTTCGCGGTCGCTGAGCAGGTCTTCGACCATGTTCAGGGCAATGATGGCGTATGAGTCGGCGCCGATGCCTGTATCTAGGAAAAGCGAGGTGATGTCTTTCAGTCGGCAGCTGACGCCATTGAGGCGGTACTCGCTTTCGCCGGAGCGGTACAAAATGCGACTGATGGTGACCGTCTGATAATCGACGGGCAGGATGTTGCGGGTATTTTCAAAAGTCAGGGACACCTGGGCCATCTGGGCCTCCTTGCGTTTTTTGGTGCCATTGAAAATGACCGACGCCATTTTGTCGAGGCGCAGCTGGCCGGTTTTTTGTTCGCCCAATACCCAACGCACGGCGTCCACCACGTTGCTTTTGCCCGAGCCATTGGGGCCGACCACGCCCGTGACGTCGTCGTTAAAATGCAGCACCGTTTCGTTGGCGAAACTTTTAAAGCCTTTGAGCTCCAAGGTTTTAAGTCGCATACTCCTCTTTTTTTCAGCGGAAAACGGGCGAAAGTAGGGAAAATGCCCGGAGTGCAAATCCAATTAGCCCGCAGATTTCGTCGCGGGGGAAAGAATTCGCTCGTGGTGCGTGTAAACATTGACCCGTTCTCCGCGTAAAAAACCCGCCAGGGTCAACCCCCCGGCTTCCGCCAGTTCGATCGAAAGGCTAGAAGGAGCGCCCACGGCTGCCAGCATGGGCAGACCCGCCATGGTCGCCTTTTGTACCAGTTCGAAGCCGGCCCTGCCGCTGACCATCAGGATCATGTTGTGGAAAGGGAGCGGCATACGTTGCGCGAGCGCGGCGCCGAGCACCTTGTCCACGGCGTTGTGCCGCCCGATGTCTTCCCGAAGCAAAAGCAGGTTCCCTGCGGTATCGAACAGGGCTGCGGCGTGCAGGCCGCCCGTCAGGTCGAAAGTCGCCTGCGCTGCCCGCAAACGGTTCGGCAGTTCGTACAGAACGGCCGGGTCGACGACGGGCTGGCCGGGGGCAGGGTAGTGGCAGGCCACGGTCTGTACGGCGTCGAGGGAAGCCTTCCCGCAAACGCCGCAACTGGACGAAGTGAACAGGTGCCGCGTCAATCGGGCGATATCTACCTCCACGCCGGGCTGCAAGGTCGCCAGCAGGATGTTTTCATCGAATTGCCTGATCTGCAAAACCTGCTCGGGAGCAGCGATGATGCCTTCGGTGAACAAAAAACCGAGCGCCAGATCGGAATCCTGCCCGGGCGTGCGCATGGTGACGGCCAGCGATTGCCGCTTTTGCGCGGCGCCTGTTCCGAAAGCAAGCCGGATTTCAAGCGGTTCTTCGAGGGCCACGACATCGTCGCGCCACTGAACGCCCCCGGGCGTTACGGTTTGCATGAGCACCTTTCTGATCATGGCGATGAAGATAAGCGGTGTTGATTTGAAGTCGGCAAATGTACTTTGCAGCCCGAAGGATATGGACACGCCGCAACTGGAACATCAATTCCGAACCAGTGTTCGCTGGTCGATGGCCGGCTCTGTTGGAGCGACGGTGTTCCAGTTTTTACAAATGCTGGTGTTTGCGCGACTGTCGGGGCCCGAACAAGCCGGCGACTACGCCCTGGCCGCCACCTTTATCGGGCTGCTCAGTCCGCTTGCGGAGGCAGGACTCAGTCAGGCGCTGGTTTCGGCCCGCTCACTCACGCCGCGCCATTTTGTGACCCTTACCTGGATCAATTTCACGGTGTCGGCGCTGGTTTTGCTGCTTTTGACAAGCAGCAGTACCGCCATTGCAAACTGGTACGACCGGCCCGCGCTGGCTGGTTTGATTTCCTGCATGGGAGGTGCGCTGTTGTTCACGCCTTTCGGCGCGCAATACGGCGCTTTGCTTGCCCGCGACTTGCATTTCGATCTGGCGGCCAAAATTCAGGTGTATTCGGGACTGGCCTCTTTTGCGACCGTCGCGGGGTTGGCCTTCGCCGGATGGGGCGCCTGGGCCATGGCGGCCGGTTTTGTAGTCAAGAGTGTGACTTCATCGCTGGGTAGTTGGTGGGCAGGGCGGGGGATTATCCGTGTTAATTGGCTGGAAATCAGCCCGTGGCGTGAAATCAAACCTTATTTGCGCTTCAGCTTTTACGATTTGTCGACGCGCTGGACCGACTTTTTAGCCAACTGGCTCGACAAGTTTATCGTCGGCAAATGGCTGGGCGCAGCAGCGCTGGGTTTTTACCAGCTGGCTTTTACCATCGGCGCTTTGCCAACCGCGCGATTGGGGTATGTGGTGACCAGGGTTGCTTTCCCCTTGTTTGCCAGGGCCGGCGACGACCTGGCGCAGCGCGAACAGATTTTCCGGCGCGCGAGCCGCGATGTTTGCCTCCTGCTTTTTCCGCTTTACCTCAGCCTGATGCTCTTTGCCCGTGAACTGATCGTGTTGTTTTACGGAGAAAAATGGCTGCCCGCCGCGGTGCTTTTGCAGGCATTCAGCGCTGCTGGACTTATCCGAACCCTTGCCGCTGTGTTCCCGCAGCTCACCTTGGGTATCGGCAAGCCGCAGTGGCAATTTTTGTGGCTGCTGGGCTGGGCCGCAGGCGCCAATTTGTGTCTTTCGGCGGTGCTTTGGCTGCACCCGACCGTCGAGGCGGCGGCGTGGAGCCGGGGTGCAGGCAAGGTTTTTTTTGAAATCCCGCTGCTGGCCTGGCTGGCCGGTCGCTGCGGTGTTTCTTTCCGGCAATTATTGGGCTACGCCTGCCAGATGCTGGTCTGGCTCTTACCTGCCGCCGGAATTGTTTACCTGCCTGCCCTTTATTTAGATGCCGATTGGGCTGCATTGCTGCTGAAAGCATCGCTTTGGAGCGCTTTTCTGTTGTGGTTTTACCTGAAAGGGCCTTTCAAAGATGACTTTCGTGCGCTGGCAAGCAGTTTTATAAAAAGTAAAACCCCGCCCGGTTAATGCTTCTTGCGGATGCGCCAGATGGCAGGTTTTTGGTGCCCCTGGCGTTCGTTGGCTACGAGCCACCATTCGTCGCGCAGGTGTACAACGGATTCGAACTGTCTGGAAATCATGAACTTGGGGAGGCGTTTGCGCGACTTTTTACCATGAAAAAAATCGCTGCCGCTGAAATTGCTGAAAAAATACACCTCGGCTTTGGTGTGCGAGAAAATCCCCCATTTGCGCTGCATGATGTAGGCCGTCAAAGCCAGCGTACGGCCGTCGCGGCTCAACGCGGCGCCGGTTACCACCCGGTTGCGCAGCAAAAAACTGTCGCGCAGATGAGCCGTCACCTCCTTGTTGCCGGCTGCAAAAGCGGCATTTCCGGCCGGCAAAGTGTAGTGTTTGGTGATGAAATTGCCTTTAAAACTATTTTTCGAAAAAATATGGAGGGTGTCGCGGAGCCAGACCATGGCTTCGCTGTTGAAATTCCAGTCGCGGTCGGACGCGGGCGGAAACGCCGTCTGGTCGGGGTAGCGGAACAGCAGGGAATCGAGTTGTTTACTGTCGGGATTGTAGCGGTAAATGCGCAGGTTGCGCCGTGCGTTGCGGTTGTTGCCAAAATCGCCGATGTAAAGGTTGCCGGCGGGGTCGACGCTGAGGTCTTCCCAGTCGCGGTTGAGAGCCGGAAGCATTCGGGCTTCGTCTATACGAGCGTTTTCGCGGTTAAAAAGGAATAGTTGAGGCGGGTTGCGGCTGTCGTTGAGCAGCCAGAGTTCGCCATTGGGGCGCAGGGCCATGCCCGACACTTCCCGAATTGTTTCGGGCAAATTCACGCGTCGTTTGGGGTGTTTTTGAGCAAAAAGAAAACCGGGAAAGAGCAGGAATAACAGCAGGCGTAAAGCGTACATGCGAAGCGGGTTGTTTTCAAAAGCCGGCAAAGGAACAAAAAGTGTACCGCGATCGGGTTGAAAAAAATGGCCTGGCACGTCAAACGTACCAGGCCATTGTACCTGTTTTTTATTCCTTAAATACCAGATTTAGCGCATAACAGGCTTTATAAACCCTATAAACCTCATCAACTTCATCAACCCTAATGTCACATTTTGACAACAGGCGCCGTCCAGGCGGCATTGTCTTTTACAAAACGCAGGAAATACGTGCCGGCCGGCAGTTCGCTCAGCGACACCCGGGCTTGCGTGCCGGGTTGATTCAGCGTTTGCAACAAACGGCCGGTAGCGGAGAACAGTTGCACCTGATCGAGGCTGATGTCGGACCGGATCACCACCGCTTCGCTGGCGGGGTTGGGGCTGATGCTGATCTGTGCGCTGAAATCGGTGTTTTTAACCCCGACCAGCGGCATAAGATCGGCCGTGTAGCGCGGAGCGATCTGGTAATCGCCGGTGAAGGGCGTGGAAGTGTCGAATTGCCCGCCGATGCCTGCGAGGTCGAAGGGGCCGGTCGGCGCCGGGGCGTTGAAAAGGTCCACGTCGTTGTCGATACGCACCAGAACGGTGTCCTGCGGGTGGTCATCCGATACGGCGTGTACGGTGAAGCCCGGGCCGGTGCCGGTCGCCCATTCCGCGGGATCGACGAGGTGCAGGTTGTGGATGATGATCAGGCGGGATTCGGCGCTTTCGTTGGGTGCAATCACCGCGGCTGCCTGCGCGAGCGGCGCATTTTGGGATTGCACCGTGATGCTGGCCGGGCTGATCTGGGTGAGGCCGTTGAACTGGCCAAGCACGCCGTTGACCACCAGCACGTCGCCTTCCTGTACCGTATAGCCGAAGGTCTGCTGCGGGCTGAATACGTTGATGCCTGCCGTGTTGTCGTCGTTGATCAGCGTGAACTGCAGACCGGTTGCGCTGGCGCGGGTATTCACGCCGTACACCGTGCCCACGAGTTTGGCGCTCACGTTGAGCGAATCTGCAACGCCATCGGCATTTTCCGTGGTTGCTACGGCAATAGACAGCGGTTGGAAGCACTGGACATTCAGGTGAACCACGGCGGTGTCGCAGCCGCCTGCGTCGCAGATCTGGTAGATAAACTGATCGGGGCCGCAGTAGCCGCTGTTCGGCGTGTAGGTCACCGTGTTGTTGGCATTAGCTGTGGCGCTGCCGTGGGACGGATTGGCCGTGATGGTGAAGCTGAGGATCGGGTTGGGCGCCACGTCATTGGCTTGCACCTGGAGGGTGGAGGCTTGATCCTGCGGTACCGAATAGTTGTCCGGTTTGGCGCTGATGGCGGTAGCGCAGCCTGCGGCGGCGAAGGGGTTGGCCAGGACTTCTTTCCCGTTGATGAACTTGCCGGTGCCGGTCGTGGCGTCCTGCCAGTTGCTGGCCAGTGCGTTGTCGGCGTTGGGATCGCAGAGCACGAGCGAGCTGCCGTTGCCGTTGGAGCCAAGCGGCCAGGGGGCCGTGTTCATGTAGTCGACGTAGTCGATGACGTTGCCGGCCACGTCGCGGAGTTCGATGTCTTCACCCGGGTTGTTGGTGAGGGCGCCGTTGACGTTCCAGACGTACGAAGGGGCCGTGTTGAACACACTCTGGAAAGCGGAGGCAGATTTGGCGATAACCACGTAGGCGTTGGCGCTGATGGTGCTGCTGGCGGGGAAAACAAATTCAAATCCCTGGGTGAAATTCCAGCCGGAAACATCCACCGCGTTGTTGGTATTGTTGTAAAGTTCGATGTATTCGAGGGAGTCCGTGCCGCTTTCCGGCGGGTTATACATGATTTCGGTAATGACGATCTGGGCGTTGACCGAAGCGCCTGTCAGCAGGGCAAGCGCAAGAGTCCAAAGTGTTTTTTTCATGTTCGTACGGTTATGTTGGTTAATCAACAGGAAAAATTTCGGGCCCAAAAGTAGGCAAATGCCGTGGGAGCCAACAGGAAAAACAAGCAGGAGGCCGTGAATTGGCATACTCAAATTTCAGGCAAATACTGAAGCCGAAAAATTTTGTTCTAAAAAGTTCCTTTTCTGCAGGTGTATTGAAAATTTTCTCTGGTCAAAAGCGCCTTTAAACCGTCGAAAACTTAACCGGAAATTAACTTCCGCTGTGTAATTTCGCCGGCAAATCACGCTGCCGCAGCAGCTAAAAATTTTCACTAAATCCGTTTGCAGTATGAACAAACTTACCCACTGTTTGCCGTCAACCAGGGCGATCTTTACGTTCGCTTTGCTGTTGCTCGGACTGACGGCCTTTGCCCAGGTGACCACCTCGACCATTTCAGGTACGGTTACCGACACCAAAGGCGAAGCTTTAATCGGCGCGACGGTTGTCGCAACGCACGTCCCTTCCGGAACACGTTACGGCACGGCGACCAACGCTGTAGGTCGCTACGTGCTCCCGGCTGTTCGCGTCGGCGGTCCGTTCACCGTTACGGTGACCTACACCGGCTTCGAACCCATGACTTTCGATAATGTGTACACGAACCTCGGGGTATCGTCCAACGTGGATTTCCAACTCCAGGAGTCGGGCGTTTCGATGGATGAAGTCGTGATTTCCGCCACGCGCAACGACATCTTCTCCAGCCAGCGCACCGGCGCAGCCCAGACGTTCAGCAACGCGCAGGTCGCTTCGCTGCCCGTGATCGGCAGCCGCTCGATCAACAGCATCACGAAGTACAGCCCCAACGGCACCGGTACGGGCTCGTTCGGCGCACAGGACAGCCGTTTGAACAACTTCACGATCGACGGTTCGGTGTTCAACAACGGCTTCGGTCTGGGCTCTGAAACCCAGGCAGGTGGTCGTACCGGCTCGACGGCCATCTCGCTCGATGCCATCGAGGAACTCCAGCTCAACGTGGCGCCTTTCGACGTTCGCCAGTCGGGTTTTGTGGGCTCGGGTATCAACGCCGTAACGCGCGCCGGCACCAACAATTACAGTGGTTCGGCCTACTACAACTGGCGCAACAACTCCTCTACTTTCAACGGCGACAAAGCCGCCGGTAGCCCGGTCCAAATCGGCAAATTCGACGAGTATGTCGTCGGCGCGCGTTTTGGCGGCGCCATCGTGAAAGACAAGTTGTTCTACTTCGTCAACGGTGAAATCGTTCGCCGTACCGAACCGGCTACGACCTTCGTTCCGGACGGTTCGACGCTCCCGGGTACGGTTACCCGTGTGAAAAAAAGCGATCTGGACGAACTCCGCCGTTTCCTCAAAAATGAATTTGGCTACGAAACAGGCGAGTACGAGGGCTACAACAACGAAACGACCAGCGATAAATTCCTGATTCGTCTCGACTACAACCTCAACGATCGCAACAAATTCACCCTTCGCTACACGCACCACAACTCGCTGGCCGATCAGCTGATCAGTAACTCCAGCTCCGCGGGTGAAGGTCCGCGCCGTACCTCGACGGCCGCCATGTCGTACCAAAACTCCGGCTATTACATCGGCGACAACACCCGTTCGGTGGTCGCGGAATGGAACGGCACCTTCTCCGATAAAGTCTCCAACAACCTGATCGTCGGTTACGATTACCAGGACGAAGACCGCAAGTACAAAGGCGCGCTTTTCCCCACGATCGATATCCAGCAGGGCGGTAGCACCTATATCACGGCTGGCTTCGATCCGTTTACACCGGCAAACAAACTCGATTACGGTACTTTCCACGTGACCGACAACGTGTCGCTGTACCTGAAAAAGCACACCGTAACCCTGGGTGTCAACTACGAAAAGTACAAATCGAACAACTCCTTCTTCCCGGCCTCCAACGGTGTTTACGTATTTAACTCCCTGCAGGATTTCTACAACGCCGCTACCTACGATGGCGATACCTCCCCGGTAAAAGTCAAACTTTTCCAGTACCGCTACTCCGCACTGCCCGGCGGCGCCGACCCGCTGCAGGTGCTGAAAGTCAGCAAATACGACTTTTACGCCCAGGACGAATGGCAATTGTCGAACAGTTTCCGCCTGCTCTTCGGGGTGCGCGCCAGCCTGATCGACATGGGTCAGACCGAATCCCTGCGCAACAACGCGCTCGCTGATTCCACTTTCCTCAGCTTCGACGGCCAACGCAATTACAAGTTGCTGACCGACCAGCTTCCCGGCGCCAATATCATCTGGGAACCGCGTCTCGGCTTCAACTGGGACGTGAACGGCAAAAAATCGACCCAGGTCCGCGGTGGTACGGGTATTTTCACCGGCCGCCCGCCTTACGTATGGCTGTCCAACCAGATTGGCAACAACGGCGTACTCACCGGCTTTATCGAAGGCCGCAACACGACGGCTTACAAGTTTTCGCCCGATGCCAGCATCTTCACGCCGGCTACGCCTACGCTGCCCTCTACCTTCGATATCGCGGTTACCGATCAGGACTACCGTTTCCCGCAGGTGTGGAAAACCAACCTGGCCATCGACCAGAAACTTCCCCTGGGCTTCGTGCTGACGGGTGAATTCCTGTACAACAAGAACATCAATGCCGTACTGTACTACGACGCCAACCTCGAGCCGGCAACCCGCAACTTCACCGGCCCCGACACGCGTCCGCGCTTCCCGGGCTCGGGTCTTACGAGCACCAGCCAGGCCAAGGCTATCCGCGTAGTCGACAACGTGTCGCGCGCTGCCGTCATGACCAGCACCAACGAAGGTTATTTCTGGTCGGGTACCGTCAAACTCGAATACCCGGTAAAACGCGGTCTTTACGGCATGGTTGCCTACACGCGCAGCGAGGCCAAAGACCTCATGAGCGCAGGCTCTATCGCTTCGGGTTCGTTCACCAGCGTTCGTTCGGTCAATGGCAACAACCTGCTCGAACTGGCTTATGCCGATCAGGACATGCCTGACCGCATGGTCGGCGTGCTGGGCTACCGCCTCGAATATGGCGGCAAATACAACGGCGCTACGCAGTTCTCGCTGGGTTATGTCGGCGAACGCCGCGGCCTGAACCCCTCGGCCGGTATCGTTACCTCCCGCTACTCGTACTCGTATGCCGGCGACATGAACGGCGACGGTATCTCGAACAATGACCTGCTCTACGTTCCGAATTCGGCCAGCGACCTGACTTTCGACCTGCTCGAAATCAAAAACTCGCAGGGTACGGTGATCGCTTCGTTTACGCCCGAGCAACAACGCGATGCTTACGAAGCCTTCATCCAGCAGGATGAATACCTCAACAGCAACCGCGGCAAATACCTCGAGCGCAACGGCGCACTTTTCCCCATGCTGCACCGCCTCGACCTGTCCGTTATGCAGGAATTCGGCGTGAAAGTGGGTGAAAAACGCAATACCATCCAGTTCCGCGTGGATATCATCAACTTCGGCAACCTGATCAACAACGACTGGGGCGTAGGCGATGTACTCGTGACCGACCGTCCGCTGTCGTTCAGCAAAGTATCGGCCGACGGTCTGCCTTCCTACAAAATGGCGACCACGACCATCAACGGTCAGCCCTCGCTGATCCAGAGCACCTACGTCAAAGGCGCTTCCGCTTTCGATGTCTGGAACGCACAGTTCAGCATCCGCTACACCTTCAACTAATCGTTTGAAGGCTGTTGGCCCGAAGCCGCTCCGGATCCGTCCGGAGCGGCTTCTTTTTTGTCGCCCGCACTCATTTTGTCGCCGGTCGCCGATTTACACACGGAAATTCGGGGCTACCCTCGCCATGTTTTTATTTTCGCGGCGTACAACCGCTTTACTTATGCAAAAATTGCTTCTTCCGCTTTTATTCCTCCTGCCGTTTGCCTTGCAAGGGCAGGGTATGTGGCTGCCTTCTCAGTTGGAAAAAAACAACGAGAAAGACATGAAAGCCCTCGGTCTGCGACTCGACGCCGACGACATTTATTCCCCCAACCAACCCAGTCTGAAAGACGCCGTTTGCTGGTTCGACGGTGGCTGTACCGGCGAGATCATCTCGCCCAAAGGCCTGATCCTCACCAATCACCACTGTGGTTTCGACGCCATTCAAAGCCATTCCACGCTGGAACACAACTACGTGGAAGATGGCTTTTGGGCTAAAAACAACGCCGAAGAACTGCCGTGCCCGGGCATGTGGATCATGTTTATTGTCCGGATGGAAGATGTATCCGTACTGGCGCTGCAAGGCGTAGCTGACGGGATGTCGGAACGCGACCGGCAGTCGCTGATTGATAAAAACCTCAATCAGATCAAGGTCGGGACCAAAAAAGAAGCCTGGGAGGACATTATGTTCAAACCCATGTACAATGGTAATCAGTACTTTATGTACATCACCGTGACGTATAAAGACATCCGGCTGGTCGGAGCGCCGCCCAGCAGCATCGGCAAGTTCGGGTCGGATACCGACAACTGGGTTTGGCCGCGTCATACGGGCGACTTTTCCCTGTTCCGCGTATATGCAGGCAAAGACAACCGCCCGGCCGATTATTCGCCCGATAATCAGCCCTATCAGCCTCGCCATTTCTTCCCGATCTCGCTCGATGGCGCGGACGAAGGGGATTTCACGATGGTGTACGGTTTCCCGGGTACGACCAACGAATACCTGCCTGCCGTTGCCGTCCAGCAAACCGCCGAGGTGCTCGACCCGGCCAAGGTGGCTATTCGCGACCGCGCCCTCAAAATCATGGACGGATTCATGCGCCGAGACCCGGCCATCAAAATCGCCTACATCGCCCGATACGCCTCCATCGCCAACGCCTGGAAGAAATGGCTGGGCGAAATGGAAGGTTTGAAAAAATACAAGGCGCTGGATAAAAAGCGCACGTACGAGGCTGAATTCACTCGTCGGGTAAGCCTGAACACCGACTGGCAGTACCGCTACGGCAACCTTTTGCCCAGGCTCGAGCAGAACTACCGGGAAATGGAACCCTACGCCCGCGCCCGCGACTACTACCTCGAAATTTTTGTGCGTAACACCGAGTTGCTCGGCACCGTGGCCTCGCTCAACAACTGGCTGAAAACCTACGAAGACCAGGGCGTTTCCGCTTTTGCCGCCAAACTGCCGGACGTAAAAGACGGCATGACGGGTTTTTACAAAGACTACCGCCCGGAGGTGGACAAGGCCGTTTTTGCCGCGCTGGTTGAAATGTACGCCCTGAACATCCGCGACGACTGGGGCGCCGCTTACATCAAGGCCGAGGCTGCCAAATACGGCGGCTACGCAGGTTTGACCGATTACATTTTCCAAAACAGCGCCCTGGCCAGCGAAGAAAAATGGAACAAACTGATGGCCAGCGATGCCAAATCGATGGCCGAGACATTGAAAAACGACCCGGCGGTCGTCTTTTGGCGCGGCGTCACGAGTGCTTACCAGACCAATGTCGCACCCAAATTGCAGGAATTGCAGCCGCAGATCAACATGCTGCAACGCATGTACATGGCCGCCCAACTGGAAGTGTTCAAGGAAAAACGCTTTTTCCCCGACGCCAACAGCACGCTGCGCCTTACCTACGGTCGCGTAAAGGATTACTCACCCCGCGATGCGGTGGAATACGAAGAACACACCTATCTCGACGGTGTCATGGAAAAATACGTGCCCGGCGACTACGAGTTCGACGTGCCGCAAAAGCTCATCAATTTGTGGCAACGCAAAGATTACGGCCCCTACGCCGACGCCGACGGCCGTATGCCCGTGGCATTTATCGCCACCAACCACACCACCGGCGGCAACTCGGGCAGCCCCGCCCTCGACGCCAACGGCAACCTCGTGGGGCTCAATTTCGACCGCGTCTGGGAAGGCACGATGAGCGACCTCAACTACGATCCCGCGATTTGCCGCAACATCATGGTCGATGCGCGTTACATCCTGTTTATCATTGATAAATACGGCGAAGCGCACTGGCTGATCGAGGAAATGAAACTCGTCAAAGGGCAGAAGAAAAAGAAAAAGCGCGACCGCGATTAAACCCATAAACAATGTCACTCAGCGAAATTCTTACCCACCTCGGCGAAGACCGCGAACTGTATTTCAACGCGGTATCGCCGCCGGTCATTCAGTCGAGCAACTTTGTTTTTCCCGACCTGAACCATTTCAGGGAGGTTTTTTCAGACGAGCTGACCCACCATTTGTACACCCGGGGCAACAACCCGACGGTGGAAATTTTGCGCAAAAAACTCGCTGCCCTCGAAGGCACCGAGGATGCGCTGGTGTTTTCCAGCGGTGCAGGAGCCGTGGCGGCGGCTGTGCTGGGCAATGTATCGGCCGGTGACCACGTAATCTGCCAACAAGCACCGTACTCGTGGACCTCGGCTTTGCTGCGCAAGTTTCTCGACCGTTTTGGCGTCACGCACACTTTTGTCGACGGCACGGATATTAAAAACATCGAGGCCGCGGCACAGCCCAATACACGCGTACTTTATCTGGAAAGCCCCAACACGATGACCTTCGAGTGTCAGGACCTGGCGGCCTGCGCCGCTCTGGCCAAATCGCGGGGTTGGGTGACGATTATCGACAACTCATACAGCTCGCCGATTTATCAAAACCCGGCTGCTTTCGGCATCGATATCGTGGTGCATTCGGGTACGAAATACCTCAATGGCCACTCCGACGTGGTGGTCGGCGTGCTTTGCGGGAGCAAGCAGATGGTCAAAAAAATATTTGAGTCCGAGCTGATGACCCTCGGCGGCATCCTGGGGCCGCACGACGCGGCCCTCGTCATTCGCGGGCTGCGCACCTTGCCCCTGCGTTTGCAACGCAGCGATGAAAGCGCCCGTTTTCTGATCGATCGCCTTGACGGGCACCCCAGGGTGGAACGCATCTGGTACCCGTTTCACGCCTCTTTCCCGCAAGTCGAGCTGGCTCGCCGCCAGATGCGGGGCTGCGGGGGACTGTTTTCGATCCAGTTCAAAACCGATTCCATGGACAAGATGGAGGCTTTTGTGCATCGCCTTAGGCGCTTCCTGATGGCGGTGTCGTGGGGCGGCCATGAATCGCTGATCATGCCCAGTATCGGTTTTTACAAGATCCCCGGCCGGCCGGACTCTGCCATGCCCTGGACTTTTTGCCGGTTTTATGTAGGACTGGAAGACCCCGAGTGGCTTTGGGAAGACCTCCAGCAGGCGATGGAGGCACTTTGAAAAGTGGGAAAACTCAGCGCTTACAAACTAAAAAAGGTGGATAAGATTGTCATAAATACGCTCAAGCAAATCACAGGGTTTACTGACAGTGAACTGGACTTCGTTTTGCAATATTTCAAGCAAAAAGACTACAGGAAAAAGGCTGTAATCATCGAAACGGGGGAAATAGCGAACGAGGTTTTTTTCGTCGTCAAAGGCTGTATCCGTCTTTATTGCTGGAGAGACGGGGTGGAACTCTCCACCTATTTTTTTACCGAAAACATGTTTGCGGGCACTTACGACAGTTTCATCTCCAGGAAGCCGACCCGGATCGCAATGGAAGCCCTTGAAGATACCACGGTGCTTGCGCTTTCCTATCAATCCCTTGAGAACCTGTACGAGGCATTTCCCAAAATGAATGAGTTTATCCGGAAATCCATCGAACAGCGGTTTGTTATTCTGCACGACCTTTTTACTTCTTACCTGCTGAACAGTCCAGAGGAACGATATGTCAAACTTTTGAGCGAAAACCCCGATTTGCTGAACAGGATTCCGCAACATCTGGTGGCCTCTTTTTTGGGTGTTACGCCGGTTTCGCTCAGCCGGATAAGAAACCGAGTTGCAAAGAAATAGCGCCAGTATTTCTTATCTTTTGTTATCGTTTTGCCCTTTTTGATCGATATATTTTTGCTCCGTCATTTTAAATCAAAAGAAAATGGAGCATAGAAAAGACATCATCAATCCCAATCCGATCTACGAAAACGTGACAACCACCGTGAGACTGAAAGGGAATGACGTAAAAATTCACGGTTTGTGCGTTGGTACCGTTGCGGTTAAAACCACCTTCAAAACCAAAAAGGGGGAGGGCTTTTTGTCAAAAATCAATATCCTGCTGGCCAATTATTACACCGAATACATGCCCATTTGGGTGTGGGTCATCGAGCACCCCGAAGGGATTATCGTAATCGACACGGGTGAAAATGCAGAGAGCATGACGGTGGACACTTACCTCTCCAGGGAAAGCTGGTACGCCCGTTACCAGTTCAAGAATGCCTGCAATGTAAAAATCCAGCGCCAGCATGAAATCGACCGGCAATTGGAAAAAATCAACATCAAAATTGATGATGTGAAATTGATCGTGTTGACCCACATGCACCTCGACCATATTGACGGGCTTCGGAATTTTCCCAAACAGGAAATCATGGTAGGCGATTTTGAATTTACACACCCGGACAATGTGTTCAAAAGCATTTTACCGGCCTGGTTCAAGCCTAACCGATTGATGTACAAACCTGGGAAAATCGAGATTTTTGACGCGGCATTCCCCGTCACACGGGCAGAAGATCTGCTCTATATCCCGACTCCGGGGCATACGCTCGGGCACAGCTCCCTGGTTTTCAAGACAGATGATTTCGACATCATGTTTGCCGGAGACGCTTCCTATGACCAGGCACAAGTGTTGAGCGGAGAGTTGCCGGGCGCAAACACCGATTACAAAAAAACCGCGGAGACGTATCAAAAAATATTGTCTTACGCTTCCTCGCATAAGATGATTTACCTCCCCACGCACGATGCGAACGCCGGAAAACGACTTGTAAATAAATCATTTTTAATTTAAACCAATCAGCTCACCTGCCCGCCGCAACTCGACCCTGCACCCGCCGTGCAGCCGTAGCAATGCTGGTTGAGCACGATGTCGCGATTTTCAAGGGCATCCAGATCGAAATGATCGAGGTGATTGCGCCCCTCGGGCAGCGCGACTTTTAGGTCGAGCATTTGGTTAAAATCGCAGTCGTACAAATAGCCGTCCCAGCCCACGGACAGGGTATTGCGGCACATGACGCCTTCCACGGCCGAGGGGTTGAAGGCATCCACCAGCGTTTGCATGTAGTGTTCGTACTGGCCGTTTTCGAGCAAAAAATCGAGAAAACGACTGATGGGCATGTTGGTTATGGCGTAGAGCCGATTGAAATCAATCCCGTATTTTCTTTTAAGTTGTCGTTTGAAATCCGCTTCCAGCGAAGCCTGGTTGCCCGGCAGGAACAACCCTGTGGGATTGTACACGAGGTTGATTTGCAGGCCCGAATCCTCCTGCCCGTAGCCTGCCGCGTTCAGGAGTTGCAGGGCCTTGATCGAATCTTCGAACACGCCTTCGCCGCGTTGCGCGTCGGTGCGGTGGGCGCTGTAGTGGGGGAGCGACGACACCACTTCCACCCGGTTGGCGGCAAACCACTCGGGCAGGTCGCGGTATTTGGGGTTGGACATGATGATTGTCAGGTTGCAACGCACCATGACATGTTTGCCCAGTCGGCGGCATTCCGCCACAAACCAGCGAAAATTCGGATTCATTTCCGGCGCCCCGCCGGTGATGTCCACCGTGGGGATGTCGTAGCGCGACAAAATGTCGAGGCATTTTTCAAAATGCTCGCGCGACATATTTTCGGCTTTTCGGTCGGGGCCTGCATCGACGTGGCAATGCGCGCAGGACTGGTTGCAGAGTTTGCCGACATTGACCTGAAAAATCTCGATTCGTGTCGGTTGCAGTTTGCCGCCGTGGAAACCGGCGGATGCAATTTTGTCGGAAAAAGCCGGGAAATGCGCCTGCGTGATCGCGGCGCCGTTGAGCACTTTCAGTTGAAAAAACGTGTCGGACAAGGCGCTGTGCCGCGCGGCCAGCGATTTGCTGCGTTGATGGATGCCCATTTTGCAGGGTTGAATGAATGAAATGAAAGAGCGGCCGGGTCAGGCGGCAGTTCACATGGTGAGGTCCTTGGCGTGATTCATCATCTGGGTGGAAAATACCAGGCTGCTGCCCGCGCGGATGGCTGCTGCGACATGCACGGCTTCCATCATTTGTTCTTCGTCGGCGCCTTTTTCGAGACACGACGAGGTGTAGGCGTCGATGCAATAGGGGCATTGCACCGTGTGCGCGACGGCGAGCGCGATCAGCGATTTTTCCCGTTCGGTCAGGGCGCCTTCCTTGAACACCTCGCCGTACCAGGCGAAAAACTTGTCGGCCATGGGTTTTTGCCATTCACCGATGTTGCCGAATTTTTTCAGGTCTTCGGGGTCGAAATACTTTTTTTGAGACATGTCGTTAGGTTAAAATGCTTGAATGAGTTTTGCTCGTCGGCAGGAGTTTCCTTTCGGGCAAATAAAATTCAATTTCCCGAGAGGCTGCAACATCTTTACGGCTCTGCTAACAAATTTTGCTTCACCTGGTTTGCTCCATTTCCGAACATGGCCAAGATCAACCTGCTCGAACTGCCCCCCTTTACTTCCGACGGCCTGCTGCAAGGCGTCATTGAAATCCCGGCAGGCACCAACCACAAGTTTGAGTACAACAAACAAAGCTTTGAATTTCAGAACGATATCCGCGACGGCCGCCCACGCGTGATCGACTTTTTGCCCTATCCGGTCAATTACGGCTTCATTCCTTCCACCAAAATGGACAAACCGCGCGGCGGCGACGGCGACCCGCTCGACGTGCTCGTGGTGGCCGAATCATTGCCGACCGGCACTGTGATCCAGGTGCTTCCTATCGGGTTGATGCTGCTGAAAGACCTGGGCGAGTGGGACAACAAGGTGCTGGCCATTCCCGCCGATCCTGCCTTGCGTATCATCCGGGCGACAAACTGGCAGGAATTTCAGCGCGATTACAGTGCGGCCCGACATTTGCTCGAGACCTTTTTTCTGTACTACGATGGCCTTGGCACCCTTACGCCCATGGGCTGGGACGACGAACGCGCGGCACTCGACGAAGTGCGAAAATGGATGATAGCGCGTTAAAGTCCAACCATTTGTGTTTTTCGCTGTTTTCTTTGTCCTGACTATGCAATCAATCTGTATCGCTATGAATCCCGAAACCCTGGTATCGCGCCAGCCTGTTTTGCCGGCCGAAGAACTGACCTCTGCATTTCGCTACGCGTTTTTTCGCTCCATAGAGGCCGCCGGGGTAGATTGGGATCAGGCAGCGCCGCCCGACAACCTTTTTTTACAGCGCCCGTACTTGTCGGTGCTGGAAAGCAACCCGCCGCAGGGCATGCGCTTCGGGTACCTGGTTTTTTACCGGGGCGATGCGCCCGTCGGCGTCGCCGTTTGTCAGATCAAGTTTTTTAAAGGGGATGACAACATCAACGAGGAAGAGCACGACAACCAGAAAGACCCCTGTTTTTTCAACGGGCTGGCGAAATGGTTCAAGCGCTGGGTGGCTGGAAAAGTAGCGGCCGACATCCTCATCTGCGGCAATATGCTGCTTACGGGCGAACACGGATATTGGTTCGACACGGATAAAATTTCGTCCGAAACCTCGGCGCAATTGTTGCAGCAAGCCCTGACCGACGTCGTGACTCAGATGGAAACCGAGGGCTGCAAAATACCCGTCACACTGGTCAAGGACATCGCGCCGGAGCGTCAGCCGGAGCGCGACTACCTGGAAAACAAGGGCTACACCGAGTTTTGCATACAGCCCAACATGGTCATGGATTTGCCCTACGCCGGCTTTGACGATTATTTGTCGGCCATGTCGACCAAGTACCGCACCCGCGCCAAACGCGCCTTTAAAAAGGCAAACGGTATTGAAAAACGCGAACTCGGGCTGGCGGAAATACAGCGCGAATTGCCGCGCATTTACGAGTTGTACTCGGAAATAGCCCGCAACGCCGGGTTCAACATGGTAGACCTGAACGACAACTACATCCCTGCGCTCAAACGCGATTTGCCCGAACAATTCCGGCTTTTTGCCTACTACCTCGACGGCAAACTGGTCGCCTTTTTTACCACGCTGCGCAATTACGACGAATTGGACGCTCATTACCTTGGGCTCGACAAACACCTCAACCACGAGCACCAGCTGTACCTCAATATTTTGTACGACATCGTGCGGGCGGGCCTCGACATGGGTGCAAAAAGAATCGTATTTGCCCGTACGGCCCTCGAAATCAAAAGTTCGGTAGGCGCAGTGGCGGAGGAATTGTACTGCTATCTGCGGCACCAGAATGCCCTGGCCAACAAGTTTACCGGCCGCCTGCTCGATTATTTAAAGCCGGTGGAAGAGTGGCAGCCCCGGCACCCGTTCAAACACGGAGCGGAAGCGGAGGACGGCCCTAACGAATAACGGTGAATTGTTCCACATCGAGGCGACTGCCTTCTTTTACCCACAACAAATACAAACCCGGCGAGGGCCTTTCGAGCATCACCGCCGAGTCGGCGCCCGACGCCTGCGCAACCGAGCCGTTCCACACGGTTTTCCCGTGAATATCGGTGATCCACCAGCTCGCATCGGGGCCGGGAAGGTTCATTTGCTGGTTGGCATCGATATGCCGAACATCAAACTGCCCGTAGTTCGGGTTGGGCACTACGCGAAAATCCGAATGGAGCGAAGGCTCTTCCACCACGGCCCCATCGTCGATCCAGACGTAGGCCTCGTTGGTAACGAAAGGCGGCTCCTGTTCCATGAGGATGACGGCATGGTTGGCGATGACCTGGCCTGGCGCCAGGAATGCTTTGGGTTGAACGGTGAACAGCACAAAACCCAGCGATCCGGGGTTGTCGGTCGCACTGTCGGGCAAATAAATATCGTTGAAATACCAGCGGACGACTTCGCCGGTGCCATCGCGCAACAAACTGTACTCGTGGCTGGAAGCGACCATCGTAAAAGTGCTCGGGTCGAGCCTGGGATCGAGCGTGTCGCGCACAACTACCTGATTGCTGGTGTCGTCACCCGTGTTTTGAAAACGGATGAAATAGGTAATCGTAGCGCCGCCTGCTATTTCTTCAGGGGTAAAAACGGCGTCGCCAATAACCTGTTTGTCGTTCTGGGCAAACAGCGGAAAGGCAAGAGACAGGCCAAGGAAAAGGGTTATTGGTGTAACACGGATACAAAATTGCATGGCCAAAACAGTTTGAATTTGGTGACAGCAAAAAATCTGGCCGGATTAAACTGAATTTTTCAAAAGCCGAAGGTAGTAAAATTATCTTTGCCTGAACCCGAATTTAACACCTTTCCTGATGAGAAATCGTTGGCGAATAGCCCAATTTTTTGAATTGATGTGGTGGCGCCAATACCTCGCCGGAAAGCGGAAAGAAGACTATTTGAACTGGAAAAAAAACTACTGGCGGGCTTTGTTCGACCGTTTCGACCTGTGGCCGCCGCCGGGCGCGGCGATTCTCGATGCCGGCTGCGGACCCGCCGGCGCCTACCTCGTACTGGATGCCTGCCCGGTGGATGCCGTGGATCCCTTGCTCGATGCCTACGAAAAACACCTCCCGCATTTTTCCCGAACGGCTTACCCGCAGGTTCGTTTTTTCAACTCCACGCTGGAAAAGTTCAAGCCCGCCTGTCGCTACGACCGCATCTTTTGCCTGAATGCCTTGAACCATGTCGATGATTTGACTGCCTGCATCCGTGGGCTCTCCCTGAACCTAGCCCCGGGCGGGGTTCTGGTATGCACGGTGGATGTCCACCGACGGGCCTGGCTGGGGAAAATATTCAGGATCTTGCCCGGCGATATCCTGCATCCGCATCAATGGACTGCGGCAGAATACGAGCGATTATTTCACTCGTTCGGACTTGAATGTTTTGAACGGCAAACCTTGAAAAAGGGCCTGATTTTCAACTATCTGCTCATGAAATTGCACCATCGGCCGGAAACCCGTGCCGGGCATTCGTCGTGACGTTTTCGAGGGTCCAGTGCAGCCTTTTTTGAAAAGGCGCCTGCCGCGCTTTGCAATCCTGAATGGCGCATACGCCACAGGAATGGGGCGGAATGCAATCGTCCATGTGGATGAACATCTCCAGTGTTTGCGGGAAATTTTTACGGATCAGCGCGTCCAGATCGTCCATTTCGCGGTGCGCGTCCCGAACGCTGAGGTACCAGGGCACGGTCAGGTGGCAATCGAGATGAAGCACGGCGCCGTATTTGATGATGCGCAGGTTGTGCAGGTCGATCCAGGTGTCTCTTTTATGCGAGTTGAGGATTTCTACCAGCGACTTGATCAGGGCCAGGTCCGCTTCATCCATGATGCCCGAGGTGGTCTCCCGAATGATCTTGTAGCCTTCGTAAATGATAAAAACGGCAAAAACCAGCGCGACCGCACTGTCGAGCCAGGCAATATTGGTCAGGTAGATCAGTCCCAGACCGAGGATGATGCCGGCGGTGGTCCAGGTGTCCGTATGGAGGTGTTTGCCGCTGGCTTGCAGGGCGATGGAATTGTTTTTTCGCCCCGTGCGAATGCACAGCCAGCCGATGCCATAATTGACGGCGGCAGTGATGGCGATCAGGACAATCCCGTAGTCGAGTTGCTGGATCGTATGCCGGTGTACGAGGTTGATGACGGATTCATAAATGATTACCACGCCGGCGATCAGGATCAGGATGGCCTCGAAAGAAGCGGAGATGAGTTCTGCCTTGCCATGCCCGTACGGGTGATCGAGGTCGCGGGGTTTGGCGGCGACTCTCAGGCTGTAAAGTCCTGTAAATCCGGAAATTACATTGACAATTCCTTCAAGGGCGTCGGTCAGGATGGCGACTGAATTGGTTAAAAAATAGGCGAGCAGTTTGATCGCGAAAAGCAGGATGGCGACCACAACGACCAATCGCTGGATGCGCAGGTTGGATTGAGCGGTTTCTAGCATTTTTCTTTTGTGGTTAAAAAACCACGGGGCAATTGTACGATTCCGGAGTTTGTAATTCGTGTAATTTGCGCCAAAATAAAGTCAATCTACTGTACGATCTCATGAACTCACGTCGCCGCTTTTTAAAACAAGGATTTTGGGGCGCTTTGTCTGCCGGCTCTCTGGATTTCTGGACCAAAACACCACAGATTTTTTCATCCAATCCGCGACCCGGCGCTTTGCCCGTGGTCATTGCCACCTGGGACAACCGCCGAGCCACGGCTGCCGCCTGGGAAATATTGTCGGCCAACGGGCGCGCACTCGATGCCGTCGAAGCAGGCGTGCATATTCCCGAAGGCGATCCCAACGACACCAGCGTGGGCTACGGCGGCTTTCCCGACCGCGACGGCAATGTCACGCTCGATGCCTGCATCATGGACGAATTCGGCAATGCCGGCTCCGTCTGCTATTTGCAACAAATCAAACATCCGATCAGCGTGGCTAGGAGGGTGATGGAACGCACTCCGCACGTCATGCTGGCTGGCGACGGGGCGCTTGAATTTGCAATAAGCGAGGGTTTTCCCCTTGAAAACCTGCTCACCGAAACCGCCCGCAAGGCCTGGGAAGAATGGAAGATCAAATCGGAGTACAAGCCCGTCATCAATATCGAACGACACGACACAATCGGCATGGTCGCCATCGACAGCCAAAACCGCATTGCCGGCGCCTGTAGTACGAGCGGCCTGGCCTTCAAAATGCGGGGCAGGGTAGGCGACAGCCCCGTGATCGGCGCCGGCATGTTTGCCGACAACGAAGTCGGCGCGGCAGCGGCCACCGGCCTGGGCGAAATGGTGCTTCGTACCCTCGGCAGTTTTTTGGTGGTGGAAGAAATGAGAAGAGGCAAACACCCGCAAAGCGCGGTGGAATACGCCATCCGACGCATTGCCCGAAAATACCCCAAACAGTCGGCTGAAAATCAGATCGGTTTTGTGGCGATCGACAAAAAAGGCCGCCACGGCGCCTACGGACTTCAGCCCGGTTTCAACTACGCCATTTACCAAAATGGCCAAAACCAGGTCTTCGAGGCCGGCCACTTGCTGGCAGGGATAAAATGACGGCCCCCCTCTCTACACAAGCGGGTTGTCAGATGTAAGGGGCTGCCTTACGCGCCGGGCCTTTTGCCGGCATTCAGGAAATCCTGATATGCTTTGAGGTTGTCCCACTCGCCATTTGCGGCAAGCAGTGCCTGGGCCGACCAGGTGCCCGGGTCGTGCATGGCAAAACGCGAACCCGCGTTGCTCAGAATCGTGCGAATGTCTTCGACCGGCGTTTCTGCCAGTTGTTGATAGGTAAAAATGCCGCTCTGGAACAGCAGTTCTTCGATTTTGGGGCCGATACCTTCCACGATTTTCAGATCGTCGCGGTGGCCTGCAATGGCCGAGGCGATGATGACCGGCGGCTCTTCCAGGGCGGGTGTTTCGGTGTCGATTGCCGTCGGGGCGATCACGTCGGTGGTGTCGGCGGTCAGGGTTTCCACGATGGGATCGTCGCTCAGTTCAAACGCAGGCAGGGTGTCGCCGTATTCGGCTACGAGGTCCGCTTCCGCGGTAGCTTCTTCCACGGCCATGCCGGCGAGGTCGGATTCGGGGTCGGCCACCCAGATGTCGTCGTCGGAAGCGTCGGGCGTATCGGTTGCCGTGTTGATTTCGAGGGGGATGGCGGAAGCGTCCGTGTCGGAATCGTGGGACAGGCCGAGTTCGGTTTCAAGTTGAAGGTTGCGGTCGCGGGTGCGGGTACTCTCCTGTTCGATATCGCTCAGGCGTTGGCGCAGGTCGGCGTTTTCGCGTTCCATGATGTCGTAGCGGATGTTCCATTCGGAGCGTTCCGAATCGAAGGCCGTGACTTTACCGCGCAGGGTTTCCAGTTCCGCGCGGAGGTTGTTGACGGTCAGGGTGAGACTGTCATTTTCCGTACGCAGGCGGTCCGACATTTGACGGAAGCGGCTCCACAGCGCCCAGCCCATCCATAGGCCCATGAGGAAGGCCACGAAGAGCATGATGAAAATTTCGAGGGTGTGGGCGGTAAACGTGCCGGTGCCGGGACCCAGGGTGATATCTTGTTGGAACATATTGGCGAAGATTGATGGAGGTGATAATTGCTTGGCGGTGTCGGTTCGGGTGAAATCAATCGAGGCGAATGACAACCCGCCGGTTTTTGTAGCGGCCGGCCGGCGTATCGTTGGTAGCCACGGGCTTGCTTTCGCCGTAGGCGACCAGTTTGATCTGTTCGCTTTTGGCGCCTTTGGCGACAAGAATACGTTTGATGTTTTTGGCGCGCAGCAGGGAAAGTTCCTTGTTGGAACGGGCGTCGCCGATGCCGTCGGTGTGGCCGGAGATGGTCACCTTGCCGCCCGAGGAGCGGAGAGTTTCGGCCAGTCGGTTGAGGTATTCGTCGATGGCGTCGTTTTCCTCTTTTTGAACGGAATTGTAAGGGAAGTAGATTTCCACCCGATCGGGCATTTCAACCACCTGCACGGAATTGATGTTGTTCTCTTCCAGTTGCGTTTGTTTCGGGGTGTTTGCCCTGTTCGTGGCCGCGTTGTTAGCGGCGTTGTTGGCCGAGGTCGCGGGCTCGGTTGCCGGCGCGGCGGGGAGCGGCTCCGGTTCGATAGCCGGCGTGGTGACGGCGGCCTGGGCGCTGGAATGACAGGCATCCTTGATGCCGCAGACGTACCAGCGCCAGCAGATCAGGCTCCACACGGCGAAGGCGATCCAAATGACTGTTTTTGAATGCATAATGTCGGGTTTGATGCGGGATTTCCCTTGTGCAAATGTAGGTCACACAAGTATTTTTCAACACTTTGTTGCAACATTTTCAAAAAAATAGGCACTTGTACGACCTTTGTTTCCCGTTTTTTAACCAAAATATGGTGCAATGACAGCAATAAGTTTCGACGATTTTTGGAAAGTAGAGCTCCGCGTGGGTACCATTCTCGAAGCCCGTGAATTTCCACAGGCCCGCAAGCCGGCCTACCAGTTGCGCATCGATTTTGGCCCGGAAACGGGCGTGCGACAAAGCAGCGCCCAAATCACGCATCTGTACACGGCGGCCGAACTTGTTGGCCGTCAGGTAGTTGCAGTTTGCAATTTCCCCCAAAAACAGATCGCCAACTTTTTTTCCGAAGTTCTGGTACTTGGTTTTGAACAATCGGACGGTTCTGTCGTCTTGTTGCAGCCCGACCGCCAAGTGGCCGACGGAAGCCGGGTGTGTTAAATCGCGGGTTGTTTAAAGTAAAAAACGGCCTGGTTCGTCCTTTTTTTCGTTGCTGCTTATGTTGGAAACATGACATATTTAACGGCCTTTACTTCTACTTTCGCCCCCTCTAATCCTTCGAATATTCACTAATTATGGATCAGCAAGAACCAGCCCGCCCCAAACTTTCACGGGAAACCCTGCGTGACGCGCTCAAAATTTTTGCCTTTGTCAAGCCATACAAATGGCAATTTATCTCCGGCCTGCTCTTGCTGTTTTTGTCGAGCACCGTCTTTCTGGTCTTTCCCAAGATCATCGGCCAGATGCTCGACGTGGCCCAGGGCGCGGCGCCCAATGTCGACCTCAAAGAGATCGGGTTCTGGCTGATCGGCATCCTCGTTTTTCAGGGCATCGTTTCCTACCTGCGGGTGATGATGTTTGCCCAGGTGAGCGAAAAAGGCACGGCAGATATTCGGGTGGCGCTTTACAAAAGGCTCATTTCCCAGCCCATTGTATTTTTTGAAAAAAGCAGGGTAGGGGAACTGGTCAGCCGCGTGACCAACGACGTGGAGAAACTCTACAACACCTTCTATTTCATCCTCGCCGAGTTTATCCGCCAGATCATTATTCTGGTCGGCGGCATCGCCGTGCTGCTGTTCATGTCACCCAAACTGGCCGGCGTCATGCTGGCTACCTTTCCGCTGATCGTCGTCGGCGCCATGTTTTTTGGCCGCTGGGTGCGCAAACTGTCCAAGGAGCGCCAGAATCAGCTGGGCGAAGCCAATACCATCCTGGATGAAACCCTGCAAAGCATTCACGCGGTGAAAGCGTTTACCAACGAATTGTTCGAAAGCCGCCGCTACGCCAGGTCGAACGACACGGTGGTGAAGGTGTCCATGCGTTATGCCAAAGGCCGCGCGGTCTTTTCGGTGTTTATCATCACGATGCTGTTCGGCGCCCTGTTTTTCGTCATCGGCTACGGCATGTACATGGTGCAGACCGGCCAGATCACGGCCGGGCAATTGATTTCTTTTGTCACCTACACCGCCATTATCGGCGGCGCCATAGCGGGTTTAGGCAATTTTTACACCGAGCTGGTGGGCGCGGTCGGCGCGACCGAGCGGGTGCGTGAAATCCTGAACTCCAAAAGCGAAGCCGAGATCCGCCCCCTGACCAATCATCCCGCAGGGCACCTGAAAGGCGTGGTTTCCTTTGAAAACGTGCATTTTTCCTACCCGACCCGCTCGGATGTCGAGGTATTGAAAGGCGTGAGTTTCGATATTCCTGCGGGCAAAAAAGTCGCCCTTGTGGGGCAAAGCGGCGCCGGGAAAAGCACCATCATGCAGTTGTTGCTGCAATTCCATTACCCCGACAATGGCCGGATAACCGTGGATGGACAGGATATCGCCGGCTATGACCTCGAATCGTATCGCGGCAATTTTGCCATCGTGCCTCAGGAGGTCATTCTGTTTGGCGGCACGATCCGCGAAAACATCCTGTACGGAAAACCCGAGGCCACCGAGGCGGAGATCATAGCAGCCGCGCAAAAAGCCAATGCCTGGGATTTTATCCGCACTTTCCCCGAAGCGCTGGACACGGTTGTCGGCGAACGCGGGATCAAGTTGTCCGGCGGACAACGCCAGCGCATCGCCATCGCGCGGGCCATCCTCCGCGACCCGGCCGTGTTGCTGCTCGACGAAGCCACTTCCTCGCTGGACGCGGAAAGTGAAAAGATCGTTCAGGAGGCCCTCAACAACCTGATGGAAGGCCGAACCAGCATCATTATCGCGCACCGACTGGCGACCATTCGCGACGTCGACCGTATTTACGTCCTGGAAGGCGGAAAGATCGTGGAAGAAGGGAATCATGAAGAGCTTTCGAACCGCGCCAACGGAGCGTACAGCAGTCTTGCCAAATTACAATTTGACGTAGTGTTGAATTAACACGTTTCGGCACGATTTTTCGACGAGAATCAAACAAGCCCTTCCATTTTATCGTTAAACCTGTTCCTTAACTGAATAAGATCCATGCTGAGAAAACTCACCCTGCACCTGCTTTGGGGCGCTGCCTTCATTTTGTTTGGCCAAAGCGCTTCCATGGCACAGTCCAACGAAGGTTGGCAATTAAAAAACGACAAGGATGCCGTCAAGGTGTACATCCGCCGGACGGCCGACGTGCATGAAATCAAACTCGTCACCTCCCTGAAAGCCCCGCTTTCGGGCCTCGTTCAACTGCTTTCCGAAGTGGATCAATACCCCGCCTGGGGGTACAAAGTGGCCGAATCCCGACTGCTGCGGCGCGTCAATGACCACGAATGTTATTATTACTCCCGACTCGATTTCCCCTGGCCCGTCAATGATCGCGACGTCATCATGCATTCCAGGCTGGAACAGGACCCCGTTACCAAGGCCATCACGGCCGTGAGCGAGGCTGCGCCCGATATGTTGCCGGAAACCAATGACGTGGTTCGTATCCGCAAGTGCAACACCCGCTGGACCATGATCCCCGGGGCCGGCGGCTGGGTGTACGTGGAGTATTACATTTACTCGAACCCCGGCGGCAGTTTGCCGGACTGGCTGGTCAATATGGCCATCGACTCGGGGCCCCGCGAGACGATCAAAAACATGCGGCAAATTTTGCAACTGCCTAAATATCAGGACGCAAAACTGGCTTATATCAAGGATTAGGGTAGTTTGTATAAAAAATAAACAACAGCCCCGGCGCCAACAATGCGGCGCCGGGGCTGTTGTTTTGCGACGAACAATTTTGTGAACGTATGGCTTACACATGCTTGCGGGATGCCGTGAACGACCTCGAACGGAACGGGCATCTGTTGCGGATTCGTGAAGAAGTTGACCCCGACCTTGAAATGGCCGAAATTCACCGACAGGTGTACGACCGGGGCGGTCCCGCTATTTTGTATGAACGGGTAAAAGGAAGCCCTTTTCAGGCCGTCAGCAATATGTACGGCACATTCGAACGCACGGCTTTTTTGTTTCGCCACACCCTGGAACGCGTAAAACGGGTGCTGGAATTGAAAAAAGACCCCGCCAATTTTTTTAAAAAACCGGGCCGCTACCTTTCCGCACCCATCACGGCCCTGTCGGCTTTGCCCCAAAAAAGCCTGTTCGGCGCGCCCGTAAGCTGGGGGACCACCACGATCGATCAATTGCCCTGCGTAAAAAGCTGGCCCCTCGACGGCGGCGGCTTCGTCACCCTGCCGCAGGTGTACACCGAAGACCCCGACATGCCCGGCGTCATGCACTCCAACCTGGGCATGTACCGCATCCAGTTGACGGGCAACGACTACGTGCCGAACGAAGAGATCGGTATGCACTACCAGTTGCACCGCGGCATCGGGGTGCACCACGAGAAATACAACCGGCGGCAGGAGCCATTTCTCTGCTCCATATTTGTCGGCGGACTGCCCAGTCATGCCTTTTCGGCCATCATGCCCCTGCCCGAAGGGTTGAGCGAACTCACCTTTGCCGGCATGCTGGCCGGCCGTCGTTTTCGCTACCTGCGCCGCGACGGCCACGTGCTGAGCAGCGATGCCGACTTCGTCATCACCGGCGAAATCCTGAAAAACGTCAAAAAGCCCGAAGGTCCCTTTGGCGATCACCTGGGCTACTACTCCCTGGCGCACGATTTTCCTGTGATGAAGGTGCACAAGGTGTACCACCGAAAAGACCCGCTCTGGCATTTTACCGCGGTGGGCCGCCCGCCGCAGGAAGACAGCAGTTTCGGCTGGCTCATTCATGAACTGGTCGCCCCGCTGACGCCCCAGGAGTTTCCCGGGCTGAAAGAACTGCACGCCGTGGATGCCGCGGGCGTCCACCCGCTGTTGCTGGCCATCGGTCACGAACGTTACATGCCCTTCCGCGAGCGCCGTCCCGAAGAAATCCTGACCATCGCCAATCGTGTGTTGGGCACCGGCCAGACTTCCCTGGCCAAATTCCTCATCATCGCCGCTTCCGACGACAATCCCGCGCTCGATACGCACGATATTCCACACTTTTTCCGGCATGTGCTCGAACGGGTCGACTGGACGCGCGACCTGCATTTCCAGACCCGCACGACCATCGATACGCTCGATTATTCCGGCTCCGGCTGGAACGAAGGCTCCAAAGTCGTGATGGCCTGCCGGGGCGATCAGCGCCGCGCCCTGCGCGCCGAGTTGCCCGCCGGTTTCCGCCTGCCCGAGGGCTTTGGCGATCCGCAATTTTGTCTGCCGGGTATCCTGGCCGTACAGGCGCCGGCGTACCGGACGGTGCAAGAAGCGCTCCAACACGTAGCGGCCCTGGGCGATACCTTGAAAGGGCTCGATATGCAACACATCCCGCTGGTCTTGCTGGTCGACGACAGCCGTTTTACAGCCGCTACGCTCAACAATTTCCTTTGGGTCGCCTTTACCCGCGCCAACCCCAGCCACGACGTGCATGGGGTAGGGGCCTTTGTGGAAAACAAACACTGGGGCTGCACCGGCCCGCTGCTGATCGACGCCCGCAAAAAGCCCCACCACGCCCCGGAACTGGTGGTCGATCCCGATGTGCAGCGCCGCGTGAGCGGTTTGCTGGAGCGGTATTTTTGAGGGGGACAGGCTTTTTAGGTTGGACAGGATCGACAGGATTTTCAGGATAATCAAACAGCGGCGAAGCCGCAAAATCCTGAAAATCCTGTCGATCCTGTCGAATTCTTTCCTCTCCTGCCCAAACACATTTCCTCTCTCGTCTCTAATTTTGTCACATGGAACGATACGGACAAATACTGCTCATTGCCATGCCCATATTTCTGGGTTTGGTTTTTTTTGAAAAATGGTACGGCTGGCGCAAGGGGAAAGACACTTTGCGGCCGATGGATATGATTTCCAGTCTCAGCTCGGGCATCACCAACGTGGTCAAAGACGTACTGGGGCTCAGCGTTTCGATCCTCACGTACAGCTGGATGCTCGACAAGGTCGCGCTGTACCACATCGAATCGAGCTGGCTCACCTACGCAGTGGCCTTTGTGGTGCTCGATTTTCAGGGCTACTGGGTGCATCGCTGGAGCCACGAAATCAACCTGTTCTGGAACAAACACGCCATTCACCACAGCAGCGAGGATTACAACCTGGCTTGCGCTTTGCGGCAGAGCATTTCGTCGTTTGTCAACCTGTTTACGTTTTTTCTTTTGCCGGCGGCCATGCTCGGCGTGCCGGTGCAGGTGATCGCCGTGGTAGCGCCCATTCATTTGTTCATGCAGTTCTGGTACCACACCCAACACATCGGGAAAATGGGTTTTCTGGAAAAGATCATCGTGACGCCCTCGCACCACCGCGTGCACCATGCCCTCAATCCCGAGTACATGGACCGCAATCATTCGCAGATTTTTATCATCTGGGACAAGTTGTTCGGCACCTTTCAGGAAGAATTGCCCGAGGTGCCGCCCGTGTACGGCATCACGCGGCCGGCGCGCACCTGGAACCCCGTCAAGATCAATTTTCAGCACCTCTGGCTGCTGCTCAAAGACGCCTGGCACGCCCGCAGCTGGCGGGACAAGCTGCGCATCTGGTGGATGCCCACGGGCTGGCGTCCGGCCGACGTGGCGGCCCGTTTTCCGGTCGGGAAGATCGACGACATCCATCATTTTGAAAAATACGAGCCACGGCATTCTGCCCGTTCGCAGGCCTGGGCCTGGGCGCAGTTCACTTTTACCATCCTGCTTGTGTTTCACTTTTTCGCCAACCTGGGGCCGGTCGGATCGCCCGGTATTTTCTGGTACGGCGCATTTGTGTTTTTGAGCGTGTACAGTTATACCGAGTACATGGACCGCAATCCTGTGGCGCTGGCCTGGGAGGCGCTGAAAAACGGCATCGGCGCGTACTGGATCGTCCGCACGGGCGACTGGTTTGGCCTCGATGCCTGGTGGTCGGGCGCCTCGACTTTGCTGCTGGTCTGGTTTCTGGCGGCCACGGCGATCACGGCCTGGCTGGTGTGGGCGGAAATTTTGCCCGATGCGCGGAACCAAAACGGCCTCAAATGGAGTTTGTAGGAGCGGATTGGATTTTTTTCAAAAAATTTGAAACAGGTATTTGGAAATAAAAACGGTCCGCGCATATCTTTGCCCCGCTTTCGCCAGAAGGCCCGTTCGTCTAGGGGTTAGGACGCAGGATTTTCATTCCTGTAACACGGGTTCGATTCCCGTACGGGCTACCATCAAAATTCGGATAAACCCTTGTAGGTCTGAGACTTACGAGGGTTTTTTCTTTGGGGAAATGGCGAGTGGACGGTAAAATGGGGAGTGTTTTTGGCCCTGCTTGGTGTTTTCTCCTACGGTATGCACACAAAATGAGTTCATTGACATTAGGTATCGTTATTTTTAGCAAAGAGGGCCTGTGCATTCACATAGGTCTGGAGTTTTTGCAGTCCCAGCCACATGGTAATTGGCCCAGGCGGTCTTTCGCTTTTT
>JBGAHL010000049.1:0-25230 GCA_044226205.1 Saprospiraceae bacterium | reverse complement strand
AGTTACACTGCATTGCTTACAATAACTGCCAAACTTACGGCGCATCGGTTCATTTTCGGTTTGAAAAGGCCCAAAAGGGCCGAAGTGCTTCTCGACATGACATGGAACGACTGACAAGGCAATACTCCTCAGATTTCTCGTTGCGCTCGAAATTGTTTCAGCGGGTAAAATTTCGAGCGCAGCGAGAAATCTGATAAAGCAAAGACACGAAACACGCCTTTTGTCATGTCGACCGAAGGGAGACATCCGATAAAATACGGACACAAAAGTGGCGGAAAGTCGATAATCTTATCCAACATTCATCCGTTAAGGCCGCTTGTGCGACAATTTGGAATGCCCCCATCAACCCTATCAACTTTATAAACCTCATCAACATTCGGCAGAAGGAAGTGTAACAAGGAGAGAAAAGAATAATAATATTGCACGCGGAGGCGTGGAGCCCGCGGCGGAATAAAAAACGCTGCGGGCTTCGCGCCTCCGCGTTCGTTTTTTCATCAGTGGCCTGTTAGCTTTTCCATGGACAACCAGCTCATCATCGAACTCATCAAAATCGCGCCCAACCTGCTGTTGTACCTCGTGATTTTGATCGTTTTTCTGCGGTACAGAAAACCTTTTGTGGAAGGGGTATTGCCCAAAATCAGCGGTTTTAAAGCCTTCGGGATAGAAGCCTCTTTTTTGCGGGAAGGACTGGAGGGCGCCGTAAAGGCGGGTAAAAACCCCAATTTGCAGGTCAGCAACAGTTTGATGCAACGCATCAGCCACTACCCCAAACGCCCCGTCAGGGTGCTGTGGGTCGACGATAACCCGGACACGGTGATGTACGAATCGGGCGTCCTGCAAGGGCTGGGCATGCTGGTCGAGTTTGCCAAAACCTCCGCCAATGCGATGGAACGCCTGGGCAAGGAAAAATTCCAGATCGTGGTGTCCGACATTCGCAGGAACGGAAAAAACACCGAAGGCCTCGATTTTATGGCCCAAATGCGCGCCGCCGGCCTCAATATGCCCCTGATCTATTACGTGTCCGAACTGGACAAAACCAAGGGCGTCCCGATCGGCGCTTTCGGCATTACCGACGACCCGAACGAACTGATCCACCTGACGCTGGACGTTGTGGAACGAATCTCCTGATCTCCCCCAAGCACTTTGATACCTCGTACATACCAATGAAACACCTTTCCGGCACGCAAAAATTGTTTTGGTACAGCCTGATCGCCCTGATTTCGGTGCTGGCGCTGTCCTTTTTTTCCACCAATCAGGTCAATACCCTGATCGTATCCTTTCTGATCAGCCTGTTGTTGCTGATCGCCCGGCCGGTCTGGCTGAGCGTGTCCGACAACCGCGTGCGGGTTATCTCGCTGGGTTTGTTGCTGGCCGTGGCTCTGAGCTTCAATTTCTGGCAAAGCTACGTGGAGGTGCTCACCCTCAAAATCACGGCCCTCTTGTTTCCGCAGCTCGACCTCAGTCAGGCGCAGTTTCAGCAGGTCGCGCCCGAAGTAGTGTTTGCCTTCGTCCTGATCGGCCTCTGGATCATCAACAATGGCCTGGGCAAGGAGAAAATCATCTCGTCGGAAAGCACTTCGCTGGAAAAGGACTTTCCCAGCCTGTCCATCAAACAAAAACTGTCCAATATCGCCGGTGCGATCAAGGACAGTATCGAGGTGATCGACACCCAGAACAACTGGCAAAGCCAGTTTTTTACCCCGCTCGAAGCGGAGGTGGAACTGATTCGTGAAAAAGGCGGCAAAAAGCGCAAAATCACCAACGTATTCGACGCCATCAAAAGCAGCAAGGGCCAAACCATCCTGCTGCTGGGCGAGCCCGGCTCGGGCAAAAGCGTCACGCTGCGCAAACTCTGCAAGGAAATCGCCGAAGAATCGGCAGAAACCGGCCGCATCCCGATCTACATCAACCTCAAGGACTGGAAAACGAACTGGGATGCCGACGGCAGGCCAACCACCCTCAGCCTGATGAAGTTTATCGAGCAGTACATCGGCGACAATTTCAACTTCATCGTATCCAAATTTCTGTTCGGCCGGCTGGATGAGAACAGCACCGTTTTTGAAAAACTGTACGAAACGGATCGCCTCTATTTCATCTTCGATTCTTTCGACGAGATACCGGCTATTTTGTCCTCGGAAAACAATGCCGATATTATTCATCAACTATCGGAAGTCATCTTCAAGTTTTTGAAAAGCGGCCGTTCTCAAAAGGCGCAGGGTATTCTGGCGTCGCGTTTGTACAAAAAACCCACCCGCGAGTTTATCACCAATACCATCCTCGAACTGCGGCCTTTTTCGGACGAAAAGATCTTTCGGACCCTCGAAAACCTCGGCTTCTATTCGCGGGAAAAAATCAGGGAGATCTTCGCCACCCGGCCCGACCTGGTTTCCATGGCCCGCAACCCCTTCATGGCTGCCTTGCTGGCCAATTATTCGGATAAAAACCGCGCAAAGTTCCCCGAATCCAAAAAGGAACTGTTTGACGACTTCGTCAAAAACACGATCAACGAAAAAGTCGGGCTGAGCAAATACGAAGGACTCGATTTCGATACCGTTTTTCAATTCGCGGTCCGCATCGCCGACTATATGTACAACAAACTGGGCGATCTGGAGATCGACGTGTTTTATCTCGGTACACAGGAGCCCCGGCAGCCGGTCAAGCAGATCATCAACCTCCTGATCGACACCCGCGTCATGCGCGGCGGCATTGCGCACGGCGACAAGGTGAGCTTCGTGCACCGCCGTTTTGCGGAATACTTTATCATCAATCGACACGATAACGAATACGACCTCAACTCTATCGGAAACCTCGGCAAATGGCACGACGCCCTCATCCTCTATTCCGAAATCGCTGAGGAAGAGGAAGCCGCCCGCATCGCCAACCGCGCCTGGGACAATATCAAGGACAAGAGCACGGTCCTCGACCTGGAATTCATCAATTCCTTCCGCTTTCTGATCGAGTCGTTTTCGTTTCGCAAGGCGCCGATGAAGGCCTTCATCGGCGATCTGAAACAAAAGATTTTCGGGGTGATCGAGCGTTCGCGCAACATCCTGGAACTCAAACTGGTCGTGGAAGGCATCGGCCTGCTGGACAACGAAGATATCGACGAGGGGGTGAGCCGTGTGCTCCAATTCAACAACTCGTGGTTGAGCGAGACGGCCATCCGCTCCTGCAGGCATTTGCCGCGTATTACGAAAAGGCTGGAGGAGAATATTTTGAATTATGTGTCGGAGATGGAAATAACAGAATTTATACGAAGCTATATTCAGCTAAGATTTTCATTAGGGCTTAACCCTGCTTTTCAGAAAGGGAAGACTATATTAACTGTAAAGCTGGTTGAAACCATTCTGTTCTTTTCATTAATTATTCTATTGTTTTCAACGTTTTCAACTGCCGGTAGCTATCATTTTCAATTTGCTATTTTCGTTGGCGTTTCCATTACCTATTTCGTTTTAAAAAGCGAGTTTAGCTTAAATGAAGTGAAAGGTTTTTTAGGTTTTATATGGGTTATTTTAACGATTAGCGATTTGGCAAAAAATGGTTGGGACCATATGGTACACTGCGACGAACCCCATTTTGAAGTAATCTTTATTCTACTTTTGGCTGTAATACCTATTTCGCGCTTCAGTATATCCTTTTTCCTGCTCAACAACAAGATAAAAATATTCGACCTCCTTTACATTTTGTTATATTTTGCTCTCGCAGCTTTACTTTATTTTAACATCAAATATGAGTTCCTTTCGTTTAAGAAACTAGGGGACATAGGGTATTTACTTGACCATATTGTAAAGTCGATACCTTTTATAGTTATTTTATACATGGCTGTATCAAAATACTTTAACATTGGTGATTATTTTACATTAAAGAAGATAAACATAAAGAGGTGCAATGAAAGAGGCTATATTTATTCAGTTTTAAGCAATCTTAAATCCCCCTATTTCAGAGGCAAATTCCTCAGTTACCTCGAATTCAACGTCGACTACGCCATCGGCGAATGGCCGGACAAGGACATTTTTAATGCCTACAACGACAAGGCGATCACCCGCCTGGCCAAACTGGAAGAAAAATGGTTGAAATACAATAAACTATAACAAACATGAAATTCACACTACCCGTTCTCCTTGTTCTGCTCACGACGCTTGCCTGCCAGTCGCCCGCACCGAAAGAAGAAAAGGCAGCGCCCGCCGTCTCCGACCGCAAATGGTGGAAGGAAGCCGTCGTCTATCAAATTTACCCGCGCAGCTTCAAGGACAGCGACGGCGACGGCGTGGGCGACCTCAGGGGCATCATTTCCAAACTAGACTACGTCAAAAGCCTGGGCGTGGACATGGTGTGGCTCAACCCCGTGTACGCTTCGCCAAACAAGGATAACGGCTACGACATCTCTGATTATCAAAATATTATGAAAGAATTCGGCACCATGGCCGATTTCGATACCCTGCTCGCGGGCTTTCACCAGCGCGGCATCAAGATTTTCATGGACCTGGTGGTCAACCACTGCAGCGACCAGCACGCCTGGTTCCAGTCGGCCAAAGCTTCGCGCAACAGCCCCTACTACAACTATTTCCACTGGTGGCCCGCCGAAAAAGGCGAACCGCCGTATCGTTTCAGCATTTTTGACGAAAAAGGCTACGGCTGGGAATACAACAAGGCCACCAACTCCTACTACCTCCATTATTTCGCCGACGCCCAACCCGACCTCAACTGGGAAAACCCCGCGCTGCGCCAGGAGATTTACAAAATGATGCGGTTCTGGCTCGACAAGGGCGTGGACGGCTTCCGCCTCGATGCCATCGCCTTTATTTCCAAAGACACGACCTGGCCGCCGCTGCCCGCCGAATACAACGGAAAATGGCCCGCCTACTACGCCAACGGCCCCCATTTGCACGATTACATGCAGGAAATGAACCGCGAGGTGCTGGGCCGTTACGATATCGCAACAGTGGCCGAAGCGCTGGGCAATGTGCAGCAGGTGATGAAATTCGTGGACGAAGACCGCCACGAACTCACCATGGCCTACCATTTCGAGGGCACGGACTTCAACTACCTGCCCAACGAATACAAAATGCCCGACAAAAAAGACTGGAGCCTCGTGGCCTGGAAAGACATTTATACCAAATGGGACACGGCTTTCGCGCACAAAGGCTGGGGCACGATCTACCTCGGCAACCACGACCAGCCGCGCATGGTGTCGCGATGGCTCGACGACAGCCCCGAATTCCGCGCGCCAGGCTCGAAAATGCTCACCACATTCATCCTCTCCATGCGCGGCACGCCGTTTTATTATTTCGGCGACGAACTGGGCATGACGAACATCAAATTCGACCGCGTGGAGGACTACAACGACATCGAACTGCTGACCAACTACGCCCAGGTGAAAGCCAAAGGCGGCGACCTCCACCGCTTCCTCGAAGGCATGAAAATCTCCTCCCGTGACAACGGCCGGACGCCCTTCCAATGGGACGCCTCGCCCAACGCGGGTTTCACCACGGGCACGCCCTGGCTGAAAGTGAACCCCAATTTCACCACCGTCAACGTCGCCGCAGAAGAAAACGACCCGGCTTCCTGCCTGAATTATTTCCGAAAAATGGTCGCCCTGCGCAAAAGCGAACCTACCCTGGTTTACGGAAAATATACCCTGCTCGACCGCGACAACCCCGACGTGTATGCCTACACCCGCGAACTGAACGGCCGCAAACTGCTCGTCCTGCTGAATTTCAAAACGCACCAGGCTTCCGCAAACCTGCCGGGCATCGACCTCACGAAAGCCACCGTGTTGATCGGAAACTACCCCGAACCTTCCAAAAACGGCAGCCTGCAGCCCTACGAAGCCGTGATCTACGCGTTGTAAAACGCCCCCTTCAAAGCCTGTCCGTTCCGACCGTTCATTTCAAAAGTATTTTTCTCAACTATGAAACGCCTCTTTCCAGCGCTTTTCCTGAGCATTCTTATGATTACGCTTTCCTGCAATTCGGAAAAAAACCGACCCGCCAGCAACGACATCCCCGACCGCAAATGGTGGAAGGAGGCCGTGGTGTACCAAATCTATCCGCGCAGCTTTCAGGACAGCGATGGCGACGGCGTGGGCGACCTCAAAGGGCTGATCTCGCGGCTCGACTACGTCAAAAGCCTCGGCGTCGATGTAGTTTGGCTCAACCCGATTTTCTCCTCGCCCAACGACGACAATGGCTATGATATCAGTGATTACCAGGAAATTATGAAAGAATTCGGCACCATGGCCGATTTCGACGAACTGGTCAAACAAATGCACGCGCGCGGCCTCAAACTGGTGCTCGACCTCGTCGTCAACCATTGCAGCAGCGAGCACCCCTGGTTCAAACAATCGCGTACATCCCGCGACAATCCTTACCGCGATTATTTCCACTGGTGGCCGGCGGAAAAAGGCAAACCGGCCAAACGGTACAGCTTTTTCGACGTCAACAGCGACGCCTGGAAACTGGACCCCGCCACCAATTCCTATTACCTGCATTATTTCTCCGAAAAACAACCCGACCTCAACTGGGAAAACCCCAAAGTCCGTATGGAAATCTATCACATGATGGATTTCTGGTTTAAAAAAGGCGTCGATGGCTTCCGAATGGACGTTATCCCCTTTATCTCCAAAGACACCAATTTCCCCGAATTGCCGGCCGAATACCACGGCGATTTTGTGCATTACTATGCCGAAGGGCCCCACGTGCACGATTATTTGAAAGAAATGAACGAGCAGGTGCTGCGCAACTACGACATCATGACCGTAGCCGAAGGCATCGGCGTTACGCCCGCCACGGCGCACGATTTCGTCGATCCCGACCGCCAGGAACTCAACATGCTGTACCATTTCGACGGCGTCAATTACGGTTACGTGCCCGGCAAATTCAAAACGCCCGAACCGAACGGCTATGCGCTGCCGGGATTTAAAGACATTTATTCGCGCTGGGACAGCGTGTTTGCTGAAAAAGGCTGGGGAACGATCTATCTGGGCAATCACGACCAGCCCCGCATGGTCACGCGCTGGGGCAACGATAGCCCCGAGTTCCGCGAATTGTCGTCCAAAATGCTCACGACCTTCCTCATGACCATGCGCGCCACGCCCTACTACTATTTCGGCGACGAACTGGGCATGAGCAACATCAAGTTCGACCGTATCGAAGACTACCGCGACATCGAGTCGATCAATATGTACCAACAAACCCGCGAAAAAGGCGGCGATTTGCAGGCCTTCCTCGAAGCGCAGAAAATATCGGCGCGCGACAACGGCCGTACGCCGTTCCAGTGGGACGCCTCGCCCAACGCAGGCTTCACCAGCGGCACACCCTGGCTGAGCGTCAACCCCAACTACACCACGGTGAACGTCGTGGAGGCGGAAAAAGACCCCAATTCCCCGCTCCATTATTTCCGCAACATCGTGCAGCTGCGCAAAAAAACGCCGGCCTTGGTTTATGGCAAATACACCCTGCTCGACCGCGAAAACCCGGATGTGTATGCCTATACCCGCGAATGGAACGGTCAAAAAATACTCGTTTTGCTCAATTTCAAAGCCAATGCAGCCGCCGCGAAAATCGAAGGGATCGACCTGTCGAAAGCGACCTTGCTGATCGGAAATTACCCGGGCGATGCCTCGCGGTCGCTGAACCTGCGGCCCTACGAGGCGGTGGTTTATGCGTTGTAACGCCCTCGCCCCGAAAACGGGGTATTCGCGATGAACCTTGATCGTTCATCGCGGGTTTTATACGTTTCCCCTTGCGTCGGCGCTCAAAGCCGGCGCAAGGGGGCGTCACTTCAACCTTTGACATGAAAGCAATTTATTTTCTCGCAATACCCGTACTACTGGCTGCTTGCACGGCCGAGCCCTCAAAACCAGCCGCGACAAGCGCCCCTGCAGACGCCCCGCCCGCCGATCTTTCAGGCTATCATCGCGCCACTTTTGCAGGCGGCTGTTTCTGGTGTGAAGAAGGCGTTTTTGAAAGTATAAAAGGCATAGCCGAAGTGATTTCCGGCTATTCGGGTGGCTCCGAACCGAACCCGAGTTACGAACAGGTCGGTTCGGGCGCCACGGGTCATGCCGAATCTATCGAAATCTATTACGATTCATCGCAAGTCGATTTTCCGACGTTGGTCAAAGTCTACCTCGCGTCTATCGATCCGACACAGGTAAACGGCCAGGGCCCCGACCACGGTGCGCAATACAGGTCCATCATTTTTTACCGCAACGAAACCGAACGGCAACAGGCGGGAAAAGCGCTGTCGGACCTCGTGCAGTCGGGCAAATACCAGACGCCGATCGTGGTTCAGGTCATTCCTTTTCAAAAATTCTGGCCGGCGGAAGACTATCACCAGAACTACGTGCTGTACCACCCCGAAAATCCGTACGTGCAGCACGAATCGCTGCCGCGCAAAAAACGCACGCTGGAGCAGGTGCCCGAGCTGGTAAAATCCAGATGACCGACATGTGCCTTGCTCTGCCATTATTTCCCAAACTTTGCGGACAAAGTTTTCTTCCTCTTTCCGCATGACCTCGTTGCCCTCTCTGCTCGACAAACTTAACGGATTCGCCGCCGACTCGCCATTTCCCGACGCACCGCCGGGCCTCTACGAACCCTGCGACTACCTGCTCGCCCTGGGCGGCAAACGCCTGCGCCCGGCCCTCCTGCTCATGGCCTACGAATTGTTCCGCGACGACGTGGCGCAAGCCCTGCCTGCCGCCTGGGCCGTTGAATTGTTCCATAATTTCACCCTCATGCACGACGACATCATGGATGCCGCTCCGCTCCGCCGCGGGCACCCCACCGTGCATACGCGCTGGAACGTCAGCACGGGCATTCTGTCGGGCGACGTGATGCTCATCTATGCCTACCGCCACCTGCTCGGCGTGGGCGACGATGCCACGGCGCGCGCGCTGGTCGGGGTGTTCAACCGCGTCGCGATCGGGGTGTGCGAAGGGCAGCAAATGGATGTCAATTTCGAAACGCGCAACGACGTCAGCCTGCCGGAATACGTGCGTATGATCGAACTGAAAACCGCCGTTCTGCTCGGCGGCGCACTCGAAATGGGCGCCCTCGCCGCCGGCGCTTCCGCCGAAGATGCCGGGCATTTGTACGAATTCGGCCGTTTGGCCGGCATTTCCTTTCAAATTCAGGACGACCTGCTCGACACCTACGGCGATCCCGCCAAATTCGGCAAACAGGTGGGTGGCGATATTTTACAAAACAAAAAGACTTTCCTCGTCCTCAAAACCCTCGAAACTGCCCCGCCTGCCGAACAGCAGGAACTCCTGCAGTGGATGTCGAACAGTGCGGAGGCGCCGGGCAAGGTGGAGGCCGTGCGGGCGCTTTTTGATCGCAACCGGATCCCGGCGCAGGTCGCCGAAGCGCAAAACCACTATCGCGAAGCCGCCTTCCGCCACCTCGATGCCGTGCAGGTGCCCGAAAGCCGCAAGGCGGTGCTGCGCGCGTCGGTGGAAGACTTATTGGTTCGGCAATTCTGACCCGTTCCGCCGCCACCACCACATCCCGGCCCGGGCGGCCCAGGTTTTGGCCAGCAACTTTAAAGCCCTCAGGCTAAACGTGCGCCCCGATAAACGGGCTTTGTGCAAGTGAACGGCATTGACCGTCCAGCGCACGGCAAAGTCGTAATAGCGCCGCGGATACGTACGGCGAAAATCGAGCTCGCGATCGGTGCGCTGCGCCCAGGGCAGGGCGGCGGAAGCGCTGGATTGCACCTCCTCGTACAAGCCCGTGCCTTTGATCGGATAAGCCACCGTGATGGTAAACAGGTCGGGATTGGACACTTTCAAATGATTGACCGTCTCCCGAATATCGACCTCCGTCTCGCCGGGATAACCCAGCATGATAAAAGTGCCGGCCTGAATGCCCGCCCGCCGAGCCGCGCGAATCATGTCGCGCACTTGCCCGACCTCCACGCGGCGGTCCATGGCGTCGATGATGCGTTGCGAGCCGCTTTCCGCCCCGATCCAGACACGAAAACACCCGCAGGCTTTCAGGATGGCGATCACTTCCTCGTTCAGACGGTCGGCACGGGTGATGCATTCAAACGAGACGCGCACGGCGCGGCGCTCCAGTTCGCGCTGAAACTCGGCCAGCCACTTGTGGCTCACCGTAAACACATCGTCGACAAACCAGATCAGGTCGAAATCGTACTGCTTTTGCAGGCCGGCGATCTCTTCCACAACTGCTGCCGGAGAGCGCCGGCGATAGCTTTGCCCATACACAGCCGTGGAGCACCAGCGACAAGTGTACGGACAACCGCGCTGCGTACTCAGGCTGATAGCGGCGTGGCCGTGCGCTTTTTTCCAGGCATCGAGGTAAAGCCTCAGGTCAATTTTATGTCGGGCGGGCTCGGGCAGTTCGTCCAGATCGCGCAATTTTTCGCGGGCAGCGGTTTTAAAAACAGAACCGTCGTCGAGCCGCAGGGCAAGGCCGGGGATGTGGGCAAAAAAGGCGCCTGTCGTGGCTCCCTCGGGCAAGGCGGCGGCCGTTTGCGCAATGTCCAGCAGGGTTTGCTCCCCTTCGCCGATCACGATCAGGTCGGCGCCTGCTTCGAGATAATTTTCCGCATTGTGGGTCACGTCGGGGCCGCCGAGTACGATCAGGGTGTCGCGCAGGGCGGCCTGTTCTTTCACAAAACGCAGGATGGCCAGGATGTTGAGTTTGGTCATCAGGTTGACGTACAGGGCGAGGATGCGCGGCTTTTTTTGCAATAATTCCGCTTCCAGTGCTTCCCTTCGGGAAAAAGTCGTGTCGAACACTTCATTGTCGATCCCGTGACGGTCGAGCCAGGCGGCGAGATAGAGTAGCCCCAGCGGCGGATAGGGTTTCATGATGACCTGTTCGCGCGGGTCTTCATGCAGGAAATAGCCGTGGGAGAGAAGAAGGAGCAAGGGAGAGAGGAGTGAAGAATGAAGAGTGAAGAATGAAAAATGATGAATGAAGAATGAGGAGTGAGGAGTGTCGGATTATTCGTTGGTGAAGGGGGTGGCGTAGCCCATTTCGCGGATGGGCAGGCTCGTTTTTTCTTTTAAATTTTCTATAATTTTCAATCTTCTGGCCAGCAGGTCGGCGGGCATGAGGGCGTCGGCGTCGGCAAATTCGCGCCGTTGTCCGTCGTGCGCGATCAGTTCAAAATAGTCCTGTTTGCGCAATTGGCCCGAGCGATTGATGTAGCCGTCGTAGTGATCGATCGATTGAATTTCACTGAACGTGAACGTATGATGCACCGGCCACCATTTGTCGCGCACCATGATTTTCTCCCGGGTCAGGATCAGGGGCGTACAAAGCATGGCCCAACAGGCAAATACTGCGAGGATCAGCAGCAACCAGACCAGTGGCAGAGCCGCACGGCTGTCTATGTTGTTTTTCCATTCGGAAAATTGTTTGAACCGCTGCCAGCCATCGTTGTCGGTCATGGTGCGAATCCAGACGTTCGACAAGGGGCCGGCCAGGGCCAGACCGAAGAGGAAGGATACGGCATAAAATTGCCAATTGCTCAAAGGGATGTATTCTACCGTGTCGGCTGGCAGCCGGAGCGTGGCAAAATAAGCTGCGCGAAAAACCTGTCCCAGCATCCAGGTGATCAGTCCCCAGTTGATAAAAAACAACAGGAGCTGGATGCGATACAAACGCATGAACCGCGGTTTTTCTGCCAGAATTTCTTCCAGCGGATAAAGCGGATCTCGTTTGTAGGGCCAGAATTTGCGCAGCAGGCCCATTAATAATTCACGAAGCAGGTGTTCCATGGCGTTATTTTCGACAGACAAAAATCCGAACAAAGTCCGGCATTTGGCGAACTCCGGCGGAAGAGGCTAATTTTGTACAATCACATGGAAGACAAAACCCAACAACTCGAAGAAGAAAACCGCCGGCTCCGTGAAAAAGTTGAACAACTTGAAACGCTCGCCGGCGCACGTCAGGCCGTTCGCTATCGGCTGGTCAGGCTCGTAGCCGGCACCTTCGCCGGCAAATCGCTGTACCACAGCGTCTCCCGTCTGGTCGAAGACCTTTCCGAGCGGCGGGTCGACCGCGAGACCATCCGCGACGTGGCCTATGCCACCCTCAAACGGCTCACCCGCGTGGGCACCGTCACGCTCCTGCTGGCGATGGCGCCGCTCACACTGGCGCTTTTGCAGACTTATTACCTGAAAAAGCAGAATGAAAAGTTCGACGTCCAGAACAAGCGCATCGAGCAGCAAACGTATTTGCAGGAGGCCGAGCGCCGCAGCTCGCTGGTCTTTTTGTTCGACAACGTGCTCGACCGCATGGACGACGAATTGCGCCGCAACCCCGCCGGCCGCGAGCTCACGCCGCAACTCATCGGCCGTATCGTGGCGCTGAGCAAGGCACTCAAACCCTATCGCTACCTGGAAGGCGATACGATCACCAGTCGTATGAGCAGTCCTGAACGCGGTCAGTTGCTGCTCAGTCTAGTCGCCAGCAAACTGGGCCGCAACACGTACGACCAAATCTATCTGCTGGCCGATTTTTCCTATGCGACCCTTGAAAACGTCAATCTCGACAAGGCGTATCTGGTCAATATCAACCTGTCGTACGCTCAGTTGAAATCGGTATCCCTGAGCGGCGCCGATTTGCGGAATGCCAATTTCGAAGGTTCCGAATGGGACGATGCGCATGTGGTTTTTACGCCAGCCAGGCCTTTTGCCGCCGACTTTGACTTTACCAATTTTTATCGCGCTACGCTGCGCCATTGCGACCTGAGCGGCGGTTCTTTTTCCTACGCCAATTTTACCGATGCCCGGCTCGACCGCGTTGTGTTTCGGGAAGCGTTTTTTCACCAGACCAAATTCCCGCTTGTCGCCGCCGACTCGCTGGATTTCGAGCGCGCCGTTTTGCTGAACACCCGTTTCCGGCTGCCCTCTTCCCCGACGGTGTATTTTTCTTTTGAAAATGCGCAGGTGGACACGGCGACTTTCCGCCAACTGGACGCTTTGCCGCTCCAGCCCCGCCTGAAAGTCGATTTTAACCGGCCGGAATACCGGGTTACGCGCGATACGTTTTTTCCGGATGACCGCAGCAAACCGGTTATTGTCGTGGATACCGCGGAAGTGTACCGACTGTAGCGCCACTGTAGCGCCGACCTCCAGGTCGGCGACGTTGAGAGAAGCAATGCCCCGCGATCAACAGCCAATGCGCCAATCGCGGATCAATTGAACTACCGTTTCGGTCATTTAGAACAATCGCGGATCAGGCGATATTCCGTTTTGGTCAATCGGGATAATCGCGGGGTGTTTCCTCTCTCAACAGCGCCGACCTGGAGGTCGGCGCTACAGCGGCGCTGTTGAGAGAAGCAATGCCCCGCGATCACCAGCCACTGCGCTCATCGTGGATCAATTGAACTACCGTTTCGGTCATTTAGAACAATCGCGGATCAGGCGATATTCCGTTTTGGTCAATCGGGATAATCGCGGGGTGTTTCTTCTCTCAACGTCGCCGACCTGGAGGTCGGCGCTACAAAATGATCCGCCCCCAGTGCCCACCAGCGGCCCCGACAGCGTTGTTCCAGCCCGTACAAGCATCGCAACAGACGAGGACGGCGTTCAAAAAACGGATTGAGGTAGGAGGGCGGCAGCCAGAAGCCGACCGGCGCTGCCGCCGACGCTGCCGAGACGTACCAGGTCTGCACGGACGAAACCCCGTCGAGGGAAGCCGTCACCGGCCCGCCCGACCAGCGGCGAAAAGCCTGTCGCCATCGACCTTTCAACAAAAAATACAGAGTTTCCCACCAGCAAAAGCGCCCCATCAGAACGGCCACAACCTGTCCGCCGGGACGCAGTTTGTCGAACAAAACCGGCCACAAAGCCGCCAGTTCTTCCGGCGGGATACAATTCAAGCCGCCGAAGTTGGAGAAGACCAGGTCAAAATCCCGCTCGGGCAGCTGTGCCAGACCCGCAAAGTCGCACACCCTTGTTTCGATGTTCAAACCCGCTTGCAAGGCTTTTTCCCGCGCGACAGCGACCATTTCGGCCGATGCGTCGGTGGCCAGTACCGCGCAGCCCCGGCGGGCCAGCCAAAGCGCGTCTTCGCCTGTACCGCAGTTGATCTCCAGCACCCGAAGCGGCCGGCCGGCCAGCAAGTTGTCAAGGAAGTCCCACACGATTTGCCGCTGCATCCGGCCCACGAGGGTTTCGGTAAATGCCGCGTCGTAAGTGCGCGCTACGGGGGAAAAATGATCGCTGTTCATCAACGGTATAGAAATTTGATCTCGACCCGCCGGTTGGCGCGACGCCCTTCCTCGGTGTCGTTGGAAGCAACAGGCGCGCTTTCACCCATGCCCAACACTTCGAACATGGCAGCGTCCAGCGCATAATGCCCGGTCAGCCATTGGCGGACGGCAGCCGCGCGCTTTTCGGAGAGCTCGCGGTTGAATTCCTCCGACCCTCTGTCGTCCGTGTAGCCCGTAATTCGGACGCTGATCGGGTGTTGCTCCCGAATTTGCGCAGCACAAGCTTGCATAAACGGCTCGGCGGCCTCGGTCAATTGATAAGACCCGGATTCAAAACCGATATCTGAAATAACAAATTCGGGCAGACTTGCGGGCGAGGGGTCTTCAACAATCTCCTCGACAGGCGCAATCACCGGCGGAGGCGGGGGCGATGGCCGAAGCGTTGTTCCTTCCTTCATGGCTGCCAGCAAAGACGAATCAGGATCGGTATGTCTTATATCAAAATTATAAAAATAAGCCCTGCGCAACTCGAGTTCCGGGCACTCGGGCGGATCGGGGGCGGTCAGGCGGATATCATCGAGCAGGTAGGAAATGTTGTGGCGGGGATTGCGGTCTTTGGGGATGCGTTTTTGGGGCAAAAGTTTGAAATTGCCAAACACCAGAAACTCCTCGCCGCCTTTTGCGACAAAACTCGCCCTCAGCTCGCGCCAGCCTTGTTTGTCCACCGATAATTGATTCGCCTTGGTCATCAAAATATCCGGCTGATCGGTCAGCAAGCTGTCGTAATAAATGCTCGGCCAGGTACGCATGGCCCGCACCCCGAGGGAAAAAGGCGTTTCGCTGTCGTTGTACAAATACAGGCTCAACGTGTATGTTTCGCCCGCAATCAGCGGGCACATGGTCGGCGTGACGACGTAAATGCGGGACCCAAGCGGATTGATAAAATTTTCCCAGCACACCTGTTCGACATTTTCCCCGCTGTGCGGCGGCGGCGGCTTCCACACGCCCGCTTCCACCCCCATAGGCAGGTGGTACCAAAATTCCGGCGCGCAGGTAGCCTGGTATTCCGTGCAAACGTTGTTGTCTTCCAGGTCACCGTTTCGAAGCCAGTCCTGCCCGGTCAGCGATACGGACCACGACAGTAAACAATAGATCATCCACCTGATTTTCATAAGATTGTGCATAAAAGACATGTTGTGAATAGGATAAAGCAAATGTCTTCGGGACAGATGGGTAACGGATTCAGGCGCGTCAAAGTGTTTTTTAACAAAATCATTGTCGCCCAAAAGGAGTGATTTTAGCGCTCAAGGCGGCTCAGCCTGATCTCGTCCACCCAGGCCGCCGGCGCGTAATAAGCCGTGAGCAATGCCCGCCGCCAGTCGGGGCGTCGTCCACGGAGCAGTTTGCGGCATTCCGCGAGGCCCTGCCGCAGGCGGAAACGTTTGTGCGTCAGGCGGTGCAGGCGGCGGTAAAAAGCCGGTGGGAAGGTGGCGGGGTAGAGCATGGCCAGGTCGTCCGAGTCGGTCCAGTTGTGTTTGTCGCCGAGCAGGTTGCGCACTTTGTCATAAAATTTGGTGCCCGGCAGCGGGTACGACACCGACACCCCGATGTCGTGCGGCAGCAGTTCTTCCACCAGCCGCAGGGTCGCCTCGATGTCGTCGCGAGTTTCGCCCAGGTAGCCGTACTGGAGAAAAAAGCAGACCTCCACCCCGTGTTTTTTCAGCAGCCTCGTCGCCTCGCGGATTTCGGCCACGGTGGTGCCTTTGTCCATCGCGTCGAGGATGCGTTGCGCGCCGCTTTCGGCGCCGACCCAGGCCTGTTGCAGGCCGCTTTCCGCCAGCGCGGCGATGTTGTCTTCTTTTAACAAAAGATCGACCCGGCTTTGAATTTTATAGGAAAAATGCAGCCCGCGCGCCTTCACCAGATCGCGAAAACGCTGCACCCAGCCGGGTTTTAGTCCGAAAATATCGTCGGCCATCCAGAAATGCGTGGCGCCGTAGCGCTGCATCAGCCCCTCGATTTCCGCGACGACGCGCTCCGGGCTGCGAGAGTTGTAGCGGTTGCCGTAAATCGGTTTGGCGCACCAGTTGCATTTGTAGGGGCAGCCCCGCGTGGTGGCCAGGTTGAGGGAAAAATAGCCGTGGCTGCGCCAGATGCGCTGGTAGTCGGCCATGTCGACCAGGTCCCAGGCGGGGTCGGGCAACTGGTCGAGATCGTGGAGCACGGGGCGGGGCGGGGTGCTGACGACCTCGCCCGTCGCGGGGTCGGCAAAAGCCAGTCCTGCGATGCCGCGCGGGTCGGGCCGGCCGGCTTCCAGCGCCAGGATCAGTTCGCGCAGGGTGATTTCGCCTTCGCCCAGGAGGATAAAATCCGCGCCTTCCGCCAGGTATTCAGCGCAATGGTCGGTCGCGTCGCTGCTGCTCACGATCACGGTGCAGCCCGCCGCACGGCCGATTTTAGCCATCTGAAACGCCGCTTCGCGCATGCGGGTGAGGCACATTTTGGTGAGATAGTTGAAACCGTCGTCGTAGATAACCAGGTAGCGCGGGCCGGCGGTGAGTGCGAGGCGGATTTCGTCGGGACTGTCGCGCAGGTTGGTGTCGAACAAGGCGACGTCGAAGCCGCATTCGCGCAGCACGGCGGCAGCGCACAGGGTGCCGTAGGGCGGGTACGGCTGCCGGTTGTTCCACTGTTTTTCGTCGAATTTGTAGAAATACGAGTGGGTAAAGAGAATATCGGCCATGAGACGACAGGTTGCCCGACAAAGATGAGGGAAATATGGGAATGCGGGTTGGGACAGGGTTTTTTAGGGGACAGGATTGACAGGGTTGATGTAGCCCGTGGCGTAAGGCGGGTGTCTACTGTGGGGAAAGGTGAAAATTATTTTTACGGCAAAGCAACTTTCGCAGTCGGATGCGGACAATCTCAGGAGCAATTTAGCGCAACAGGAATAAAAACTTTGACGTTTGCGACCCTGCAAGTCCAATTCCTGCGCGCTTCAAGGCCGCCTTGTCGCGTTAAAAACCCTGCCAATCCTGTAAATCCTGTCTAAAAAAACGCCTGTCTCCCCGAACAAGAATCCATTCTTCCAACCATCATTCCTGCTACTTTTACCGCATTAAACATTAAAAACACAGTTATGAAACAATTGACCCTCCTCCTGCTGGCGGCCTTCGGACTGTCGGCGGGCGCCGGCGCACAATCCGAGGCGCGGCTTTTCCGTATGCCCGACGTGTCGGCCAACCACATCACTTTCGTGTACGGCGACGATGTCTGGATCGTGCCCAAAGCCGGCGGCCAGGCCACCAAACTCAGCTCGCCCGACGGTTCGGAAATTTTCCCGCGCTTCTCGCCCGACGGCAAAACCGTGGCGTTCAGCGGCAACTACGACGGCAACCTCGACATCTACACCATCCCCATCGCGGGCGGCGTACCCACGCGGGTGACCCACCACGGCATGCCCGACATCCTGCAAGACTGGTACCCTGACGGGAAAAACCTGCTCTACAGTTCTTCCATGAACAGCGGCAAACAACGCTTTTCCCAGTTTTACAAAGTACCCGCCACGGGCGGCCTGCCCGAAAAACTGCCGCCTGCCTACGGCGAATTCGCCTGCTTCTCGCCCGACGGCAAACAACTGGCCTTCGTCATGAAATCCCAGGCTTTCCGCACCTGGAAACGCTACCGCGGCGGCACGGCAGCCGATATTTTCACCTTCGACCTCGGCAGCTACGCCTCCGAAAACATCACCCAAAACGACGCCAACGACGAATTCCCCATGTGGCGCGGCGACCTCATTTACTACCTCTCCGACGCCGGCCCCGAAAAACGCCTCAACATCTGGTCGTACCACCTCAAAACCAAACAACGCCGCCAGATCACCCGCTTCAAGGACTACGACGTGGCCTACCCGGCCCTCGGCCCCGACGAGATCGTGTTCACCTGCGGCGGCGTGATGTACCTGCTCAACCTGGCCAATGAAAAAACAACGGAGGTAAAAATCCAGGTCGTCACCGACTACGAACAGGTCAAACCCCGCCAGATCAACGCCCGCCCCTGGGCCTCCTGGTTCACCCCCTCGCCCGACGGCAACCGCCTGCTCGTGGAAGCGCGCGGCGAAGTGTTCAGCACGCCCGCCCAAAAAGGCTACGCCATCAACCTCAGCCAAAGCAGCGGCTCCGCCGAACGCTACCCCGCCTGGTCGCCCGACGGCCGCTACGCCGCCTGGTGGTCGGATCGCAGCGGCGAATACCAGCTGGTGCTGCACGACTTTACCCGCCCCGACAAAGACCAAACCCTGACCAATTTCACCACGGGTTTCCGCTATGCCATCTACTGGTCGCCCGACAGCCGCAAAATGGCCTTCGTGGACCAGGCTATGAACATCCAGGTGCACGACCTCGACACCAAAAAGACCCTCAAAGTGGATCAGGCGCCCGACCTGTTCGAGGGCGGTTTGCAAAATTTCAAAGTCTCCTGGTCGCCCGACAGCCGCTGGATGGCCTACGAACGCGGCACCGACAACAACAACCCCGCGATCTTTATCTACGACACCAAAACGCAAAAAACGCGGCAGGTGACTTCCGGCTTTTACGCCGATTACAATCCCGTGTTCGACCGCGAAGGCAAATACCTGTTCTTCATCACCAACCGCTCGTTTTCACCCGAATACAGCGAGTTTGAAGGGGCATTCATTTACAATAAATCCAACCTGATCGCCGTCGCCACCCTGCGCGACGACGTGCCCAGCCTGCTCGCCCCCCAAAACGACACCGTGGCCGTCAAACTCGACAGCGCCGATAAAAAGGACGACAAAAAGAAAGACGAGGAAGCCAAAAAAGACAGCACGGACACCAAGGCCGTGGCCATCGATTTCGAAGGACTGGAAAACCGCGTCGTCATCCTGCCCATGCCCGCCGGCAACTACGGCACGCTCTCGGCCGCCGAAGACAAGTTGCTCTACCTGACCTACATGCCCCAGGCCGCGTCCGGCGAGCCCAACGTGGCCCTTAAATATTTCCACCTCAAAGACCGCGAGGATAAAACCGTGATAGAGGGAATCAATACCTACGAGCTGACGGCCGACGGCAAAAAGGTCATGGTCATCCAGAAAGAAACCGTCGCCATGATCCCGCCCGAGCCCGATCAGAAACTCGAAAAACCCGCCCCTCTCGACCGGCTCGACATGACCCTCGACCCGCGCGCCGAATGGACCCAGATCTACAACGAAGTCTGGCGCCTCGAACGCGACTATTTCTATGACAAGGACATGCACGGCGTTGACTGGCCCGCCATGCGCAAGCGCTACGGCGACCTGCTGCCCTTCACCGCCAGCCGCTCCGACCTCAACTACCTCATCGGCGAACTCATCGGCGAACTCAACGCCTCCCACACCTACCGCGGTGGCGGCGACGCGCCCGCGGCCAAACAACAGAACACCGGCTACCTCGGCGTCGACTGGACCCTGGAAAACGGCTATTACCGCATCAAAAAAATCATCCACGCCGCCCCCTGGGACACCGAGCAGCGCTCGCCGCTCGACGCGCCCGGCCTTGGCGTACACGAGGGCGACTACGTGCTGGCCGTCAACGGCCGCCCGCTCGACACCCAAAACGACCCCTGGACCGCCTTCCAGGGCCTCGGCGGCGCCACGATAGCCCTCACCGTCAACAACAAACCCGGCTGGGACGGCGCCCGCACCCTCAGTGTCGGCACGCTCGACAGCGAAACCCGCCTGCGCAACCTCGCCTGGATCGAAAGCAACCGCAAACGCGTGGAAGAAGCCTCCGGCGGCCGCATCGGTTACATCTACGTGCCCAGCACGGGCATCGACGGCCAGAACGAACTCGTGCGCATGTTCTACGCCCAGTGGAACAAACCCGGCCTCATCATCGACGAGCGCTTCAACAACGGCGGCCAGATCCCCGACCGCTTCATCGAACTGCTCAACCGCAAGCCCCTGGCCTTCTGGGCCGTGCGCGACGGCCGCACCTGGCAATGGCCCACGGTAGGCCACTTCGGACCCAAGGCCATGCTCATCAACGGATGGAGCGGCTCCGGCGGCGACGCCTTCCCCGACTACTTCCGCAAAGCCGGCCTCGGCCCCCTCATCGGCACCCGCACCTGGGGCGGCCTCATCGGCATCAGCGGCAACCCCGGCCTGATCGACGGCGGCTCGGTCACCGTGCCCACCTTCCGCATGTACAACCCCGACGGCAAATGGTTTGCCGAAGGCTACGGCGTAGCGCCCGACATAGAAGTACCCGAAGACCCCACAGCCCTGGCCAAAGGAACCGACCCGCAACTGGAACGGGCCATACAGGAAGTATTGAAACAACTGGAAAAAGCGCCGAAATCCGTGCCCGCGCGCCCGGCGAAGGAAGATCGGAGTAATTAAATATTTTTCTACTGCGCGCTTGCGGAGATAAGGATTGGGGTGTATGTTTGTTTGCCAAAACAAATGAAACTATGCCCCGAGGTATTTTTTTGATGCAACACCCATGGTTTCCGGAAAGGGAGGCTGTGGGTGTTGTGCGTTTTGGGGGGGGACGCGATGAACAGCTGATGGGATACGCCTTGTGGGATAAGTGCTAATTTGGTACTTATACTGCAAAGTGGGGTGGATTTAGTTGTTCGTTGGGGGTAAGCAATAGTTGAGTGTAATAATATATGATAAAAATATATCTTGATTGGAATGTAGTATCAAATATGCTTGAATCGGCGAAACTAACTACGGAAGTAGAGTTGACCGAAACCCAGGCTAACCACTTATTGCTGCATCAAATCTTTATTTTGCAACGTAATTCAAATTTAATAATTCCATATTCTAACGCGCATCTACTAGACATAAAAGGCGCTCAAAATGTCGAAGAAAAATTAGAGTACCTAAGCCTTTTGAGCAATGATATTTGTATTGGCCAGTATTGGGATCATGATCAAATAATTTGGCATCAAATCTCAACACAAGAGAACTACAACACTGAAATGGAGGAAGATTTTACTTTTGAAAAACTGACAGAAGATTTGAAAGATTCCGGCATGCCCAATTTATTTGACATGTTTAAAAATTTGCCACATGGAATTGATTTTACTGCCTTTGACGCTTCATTTCCTCGGGCGCAGGAGATATTTAAGCACTCAAAGAACGAAAACAGTATGTATGCCATGATGCAAGATATATTTGAATTATACAAGTCAATGAAAACCGATTTTACATTATATAGAGAATTGAGAAACATTACAAGATCGCATATTAATGTCGATACTAATTTATCAAATATGGATAATGCGATTGATACATTAAATGCTTTTTTACCTAAAACTATAATAGGAAAAAGTTTTGACGAATTACTACCTAAATACGATGGAAAAACTACCAAAAATAAGGATTACTCCGATATAATTAACTTGTATATGCAACTTGATTACTTTGGCTTTAACCCTGATAAGCTCTCTGAGAAAAACCAATGGGATAATTTATTTAGAGATTCACTTCATTGTTTTTATGGTGCGCATTGTGACTACTACATTACAAATGAAACAAAAGCAATAAAAAAATCTGTAGCAGTTTATAAAAAACTAAATATAACTACACAAGTTTTAAAACCTAGCGATTTTATTCAAACTATATTTAAAAATGACGAGGGCCACTAGTTTAACGGGTAAAACAGGGGTAATGATATATTGGTATAAGGCCTTTATATCACTGCCCAAGATGCAGGTTCGAGTCCTGCGTGAGTCCACAGAATTATGCTAAACGGAAATGGACATACTAATGCCTATAATCTTTTAAGGATAAAGATTCAGGAAGTTTTTGATTTTGCATCTGCAACATCTCAGGCCTTTCCTGCTTTGAAAGAAGCACTAGATGCAGGAACGGTTCTACCCCGACCTGACTATTTTGGGGGAGATAACTCAATTTCTATGCTTCAAAGCCAAATTGCAACATATGAACAAAATCTATCAACGTACTTGTTTCTTGCGTCATTTAGTTTTTTTGAAAATTATTTAAAAAATATGGTGCTTGAAATTTGTGACAATTATAACAGCTCTACTTTAAACAAGACGCAAGTTAAGCAATTGTTCAGCAACCCTAATTTGGCGCAAGATAAAGAAAAATTAAAAGGTGCTTTTGATGGAAGAAACATCGGGCAGTATCTTAGGCATAGCAATAATTTAAGAAATAATAATTACTTGGAAGCGGACAAAGCATTTGATTTTTTTGCGAAGGAGATGATTAAATCTTATGTAAAAAATTTAAAAGCATTTGAAATTCCTGATTTTTTAAAAGATTACTTACTAGTTGACTTGCCAACCAATTTTAAAAAGGATTTCAGTGAATACAGTAGTATTCGGAATAAGATAGCGCATGGCCTGAACCCTCCAATGCAATTCATTGACATGAAAAAAGCAAATAAATTCTTCAAAAAATCAGCAAAAAGTATTGACCAACAAGTTGTGAGTAACTTTTTTCTCCCAACAAACTATATAAAATAAGCACTCAACTCTGCGTGGCTGCCAACCGCCCGCTAAACGCGGCGGTGTGGCAGTCACGCTCACGTTCGCTATAATTGAAACTAAGTAATCACATTTTCAAATAAAATGAAAAAAACGATCACAATTTCAATCTTTTTTTTGGTCATTGGGGCCTGCTTAGGGCAATCTTCTGAGTTCAACCAGCCGTGGATTGATACTACGAAAGCCATAATTCTTGATCCTTACCAAGGTAATGACATGAATTGGAAGAAGATTGCAACCGATAAGAGGGTAGTAGCGATTATCCATAAAGCGACTCAAGGATATAGAGTTGATAAAAAATACCTAGAGCGAAAAAAAATTGCTAAAGACTCAGGATACAAATGGGGGTCATACCATTTGGGAAAGCCCGGCGATCCTGTAAAACAAGCAGATTTTTATTTGGAGACAGTTGGAATAAATTCTGATGAGATATATGCATTAGATTTGGAAGACTTAGACCCAAAATCTTCCATGCCTTTGGATAGCGCTGTAAAGTTCATATCTCGAGTATATGAAAAGACAGGACGTTACCCTTTAGTTTATTGCAATTGGGTCGTTTTAAATGGAATATCGGAGAAGTTTGATACTAATAGTGTCTTTGCCAAATGCCCACTTTGGCACGCTAGATTTAGAAAGAATATCCCCAATTTCAATCAACGAACATGGAAGACATACACGATATGGCAATTCTCTTGTGAACTAAACTGTAGTGACACCGGAAATTGTCCTTATAGGGTTCCGGGCACTAATGCCCATATGGATATAAATGTATATAATGGAACGACAGTTAGTTTACTATCAAAGTGGCCTAATATATAGCGTTGAAAGTGAGCATTTGAAATACAGCAAACAATGCATCAACCCCATTAAGTTAAGCCCCAAGGCATAGAAAATCCACCAAAATAAAGCCTTTTCGCACGCTTCACAAATCTCTATCAACCCCATTAAGTTAAGCCCCAAGGCATAGAAAATCCACCAAAATAAAGCCTTTTCGCACGCTTCACAAATCTCTATTTTTTTCAACTGGAAGGTTCGGGTTAGGCAAGTGCAAAAGCAGGCTGCCCTCGGCATCGAGAGGAAGCAATGAGGCCAACATAGAAAGATTAAACACCCAGAGATTACATTGCGCGGCGATAGTTTTTTTCATGGACATGGCGCTCGGTGCCGCGCAGGATACGTCGTCGTCGCTCCTTGTTTTTGTCAGGCCGGATGGGTTCTAGAGTGCGCAGGATGAGCCGGTGGTAGCGATAGAGGCTGGCGTCGAGGGCCTCTTTTTCAGCCAAAAACCACCTGGGGATGCAGGCTTTGAGGAACCCCGCGGCGACATTTCGGTTGGGTTGACAGGCGTGTTTTCTGGTTTTCGAGCGTTGTTTGATCTGGTTTTTCAGGGGCTGGAAAGTGGCGGTCTGGAGGTTGTAAAAAATGCAATTGGCCAGGATGTCGGCATGGCACAAGTTGGGCAGGTGCGCGGAAAAAGTGGTGAGTTGCAGCAGGGATTTGAGGGTAAAAAAGCAGGATTCGATGCCCCAACGGCTGCGATAGATTCGCCCGAAATGAGTGTAGGGATAGCGGTTTTTGTCCGTCAAGGTGGTCAGCAGGACTTCCGCTTCGCCCCCCGGCAGGTCGAAACGAATAAGCCGGTAGGTAACCACGGGCGGTAGTTGGGGCGGTTCGATACCGAGTTCGTGGAGCCATTTGAGCGCTCTTTGACCGAGCGGCTCGGTCACGATTTGTTCTCTTTTGCCACTCAAAACAAAGGCATCGACGGTGTGGCTGCGTTCCACCGGCATTCGGATGAGGCATGAAGAGCCACTGATTTGGTGCAAATAGGGAATGATCTGCGAGGCATATCCACGGTCGTAAATCATCAGCACATCGGACGGCGTGTTGCCGACCTGACAGGTGGCGATGAATGTCTCGGAGATATCGCGGGGGTGCAGTCGCAGATCGGTGATCACCTCGTTGAGCAGGTCGAAACACAGGCTCATGCGGGTAGAAGGCACACAGTTGTGCTGATTGCCATGCCAACCGAAGGTATCGCCCATGCCAGGAGCGTCGGGCAAGCGAAACCCGCTGCCGTCAGTGGCCCAAAGCCGAAAACCCTTCCACCGAAGCGGCTCAAAACACTGGAAAAACGCTTCGACAGAGTGCTTCAAAATGTCTTCGAAAGCCAACGGCAGCAGTTTCTTCCTCGCCTGCGTAAGCGCGCTCTTCGTAGCCGGAAGGGCGTGCGGCGAAACCTGAGCAAAAAACTGCTCCAATTCCACCGAATTGCTCCTTTTGAGCAGACCCAGTTGCAGAAAAATCAGGCGCGACAGCGACAACAAGCGCCGCCGAGTGAAATCACGGCCCGGACGACAAAAATATCGGGCCGGCTGTTCGCCAAGTGATTCAACAAAACGGTATAATAGCTCAAGATACCGACGAAGGGGGGACAACATGATTAACGGAATTTTTCACAAAATCCCTCTTTCGTCGCTTTTTTTGCCCTTGGCAGGGCTTAACTTAATGGGAATG
>JBGAHL010000048.1:0-25468 GCA_044226205.1 Saprospiraceae bacterium | reverse complement strand
GAAGGCCACCGTAAAACCTTCCTCAGCAGCCGGGAGCAAAAATTCATTCTTGCCTCGGCGCCTCCAATCAAGGTGGCAGCCACCATCGAGTACGGCTTCGGCAAATTCACGATCGGTACGCGCCTCAACTATTTTGGCGAAACCGTGCTGCAGGGCTACGGCGAAAGCGGCCTCGGCATCGATCCCGAAGTGCCGAAAGACGACGGCTCCGGCTACGTGCCCGACGAATACGTGTACGGCGCCAAATTCGTACCCGATGCCTATGCCGCCTGGCGTTTTTGCAACAACGCCACCATCCACCTGGGCGTCGACAATTTCCTGAACGTACATCCGGACCTCGGCTACGCGCCCGGCGCACCGGGCTGGGCCTATAACACGGAGACCGGCGGCGCCTGGGATGCCGTGCAAATGGGCTTCAACGGGTTGCGGATGTTTGCCAGGTTGGGGGTGACGTTTTAGTCGCCTTCCCTTGTGCCCGCTTCCGACAGGCCGTTTTTTGGTTAAATGGAATAAAAAAGCAGCCGCGCGATGCGCGGCTGCTTTTTTATTCCATTTAACTAAAAATATGATTCGTCTGATGGAAAAGGATTACGGCATCACCGTTTTGCCTTTTTTCACTTTGCCCATGCCGGCATCGCGCCAGGTGGCTTTTTTGTTCGGCTTGCCTTTGGTCTTTTCGGCCAGTGCCACGGCGTTGGCCGCGCTCACGATACCGCCGCTGACGCAGAGGGTTTCGAACGGTACTTTTTCGGTGGTGCCGGGCTTGTACACGTCGCCGGTTTGCGGCACCACGGATTTTTCCATGATGGCTTTCACCTGCTTGGCCGACAGTTGGGGGTAATACGAACGGATGATGGCGGCCACGCCTGCGGCGGCGGGCGAAGCCATCGAGGTGCCCTGGAAGGAAGCGTATTTGTTGTCGGGGATGGTGGAGTAGATGGCTACGCCGGGCGAGAAAAGGTCCACGTTTTTCTTGCCGTAGTTGGAGAAGCCTGCTACGCGGCGTTCACCGGTTTTCCAGCTGAGGGCGCCGATCTCGAGCCAGTTGGGGGCCGTTTTTTTGCCCTTGCCTTTTTTGTCGATGGCGTCGTTGGGGAAGTTGGGGTCGGTGTCGTTGTTTTCACCGTCGTTGCCGGCGGCGTGTACGAGCAGTACGTCGTGGTCGGCGGCGTATTTCACAGCCTCGTTGACGTAGGGTTTGTCGGGGCTGTAGCCTTTACCGAACGACATGTTGATGATGCTGGCGCCGTTATCGACGGCATAGCGGATGGCGTTGGCCACGTCTTTGTCGCGTTCGTCGCCGTCGGGCACGCAGCGCACGCTCATGATGCGCACGTTGTCGGCCACGCCGTTGATGCCGATGTTGTTGCCGCGGGTAGCGGCGATGATGCCGGCTACGTGCGTGCCGTGGCTGGCGTCGGGGCCGCGATAGTCGTTGTTGCCGTAGTAACGGTTGGAAAGGTCGCGGGGATCGTCGCCCACGATCGTGCGCGGGTTGTAGTCGGGGTTGAGGTTGTAGAGCAATTGGCCGGAGAAGTACTCCATAGCTTCTTTCTTTTGGTCTTCAAAAGTAGCCGGCGTAACGTCCTGCGAGAGCATACGCTTCGACAGGCCCACGGCGTCTTTCAGTTCGGCATTGCCGTCGGTGTTGATGGAGGCGAGGTCTTCGGCCGTGAATTCGGATTTGCCCAGCGCTTTCTGAACGAGTTTGAAGGCGTTGTCGATCTTGGCGAACTGCTCTTCGATCTTTGATTTCTGGCCTTCGATTTCGCTGCGTTGCTGCTCGAAGTTTTCCTTGATGGTGAGCCAGTACTCGTACTCTTTTTTGGCGTCGCCGGAGAGATTCTGACCATTGGAGCCGGCGTAGAGTTTGCTCAGGCGCACGTATTCGCGGGTCAGTTCGAGGGTTTCGTGGTGGACGTTCTGGCCGTCTTTGCCGCCGAGGAAGTTCCAGCCGTGGATATCGTCGATGTAGCCGTTGCCGTCATCGTCTTTGCCGTTGCCGGGGATTTCTCCCGGGTTGGTCCACATGACGTCTTTCAGGTCTTCGTGCATATAATCCACGCCCGAGTCGAGCACGGCAACGATGACAGTTTGGCCTTTTTTGCCTTTTGCTTTAAGGTTCTGGAGGGCTGTTTCAGCGCCTGTGCCGGCTACGCCGTCTTTGGCGGGATCGAGCAAAAACCAGTTTTCCGGCGCTTTACCCTGGGCGCCGAGGAAGAGGGCCGGCAGGCAGAGGAGCGCCGCGACCGCAAACTTTTTAAAATTCATGTTGGGAAAAATTTTGATTGGCAATTGAATTCTACACGCTGTCTGTTGCAGCAAAAGTGCATTTGAGACGACAAAACAGCTGTTTTGTTTTTTAAAACGCCGCAAAAGTAGACGAATGGAAGAAAATAAACCCTATAAGGGTTGCAAACCCCAACCCTGTAAGGGTTTGCAACCCCTTATAGGGTTAAGGGGAAGACTCATGCCACCCCTATAAGGGTTTGCAACCCTTATAGGGGTTAAGAGGCGGGGGGAACGGCGTTATAAAGTGCCCCGCAGCGCCTGTTCCCGCTCGATGGCTTCGAACAGCGCTTTGAAATTGCCCTTGCCGAATGATTTTGCACCGCGACGCTGGATGATTTCGTAGAACACCGTGGGGCGGTCCTGCACCGGCTTGGTGAAGATCTGCAGGAGGTAGCCGTCTTCGTCGCGGTCGATCAGGATGTTGAGTTTTTTCAACGCTTCCAAATCTTCTTCGATGTGACCGACCCGGTCGAGTACGTCTTCGTAGTAGGTTTCGGGTACGTACAGGAAGTCGACGCCATTGGCGCGCATGCGGCTCACGGTGTCGATGATGTCGTCGGTAGCCACGGCAATGTGCTGTACGCCGGCGCCCTGGTAAAACTCGATATACTCCTCGATCTGACTCTTTTTCAAACCTTTGGCGGGTTCGTTGATCGGGAATTTGATGTAGCCGTTGCCGTTGGACACCACTTTCGACATCAGGGCCGTGTATTCCGTGCTGATGTCGTTGTCGTCGAAGGTGATGAGCAGTTTGAAGCCCATGACGTCCTGGTAAAATTTGACCCAGCGGTTCATGTCGCCCAGTTCGACGTTGCCGACGCAGTGGTCGACGTACCTAAGGCCGACCGATTTAACCGGGAAAACACTTTTTCGGGCTTCGTAGCCCGGCAGGAAAGGACCCTTATAGCCCGAGCGTTCGACCAGGGTATGGATCGTGTCGCCGTAGGTTTTGATGGCCGCCATTTTCACTTCGCCGTGTTCGTCGCGAAGGGTTTTGGGCGCAAATGCCGACTCGGCGCCGCGCTCCAGTGCGGTGAAATAAGATTTTTCAGCGTCGTCGACCCAAAGCGCCAGCACTTTGACGCCATCGCCGTGCCGGGCTACGTGGCGGGCCACTTCGTGGTCGGGCGTAAGGGCGGAGGTCAGTACGACGCGGATTTTGTTTTGCTGGAGCACATAGCTGACGCGGTCGCGCTGGCCGGTTTCGGGGCCGGCATAGGCCACCCATTCGAAACCCAGCGCGGCCTGGTAATACAGCGCGCTTTGTTTGGCATTGCCAACATAAAATTCGAGGTGGTCGGTGCCGTTGATGGGGAAGGAGTCGGTCGGGGTGGCGACGGGTTTGGATTCAGTCAGGACTTGCATGCAGAGTAGTTTGGACAATAGTGAGAGGAACGATTGTTGCAATCGTTTGACAGGGTATTGGCTGCAAAATTACGGGAAACCCCCAGATCGTTCAATACGTCGCCTTCAGTTGCAGATTCAATTGCACCTGGGTGTTGTCGAGCGTGGTGTTGCGCAGCCAAAGCACCACGTCCATGCTGAATCGGTCGGCGCTGACGAGGCGTTTGGAGTCGGCGAGGGTAGGAATGAGTGACAAAACGTTGCCTGGATCGAGCGGAACCGGCTGCCGATAGGCCACCTCGATGTAATCGGTCGGATCGCTTTCATGGTAAATGCGCAGCGACACCTGATCGACAAAGGAAAAATCCGCGTCGCCGAAAATACCCGTCAGTTCGGCTTTGGTGGTCAGAATGCCGGTCACATCGGCATCCGTTTTCCCTTGTTGCGTAAGGGACTGGAGGTAGCGGGAGGGGATATTTTTTAAATAAAAATGGTGCACGGCAAAGCCCCCGATCCCTGCCGGAATATCGAATTGCTGGCTGTAATTGAGATCGAAGCCGGGCCCGAGATCGTTGTCTTTTTTGCAGGCCGTGGTGAGCACAATCGCCAAAAGGGCCAGTATGGAAAGCCGAAATTTGAACATACGCGTCGTTTAAAAACACTTGACGCCGCAAACGGCCGGAAGGATGGCTGCAGTACAACAAATCATTTTTCAAACACCGCGTGCAACCGCCGGCGAAACTGAATCACGTCGAAAAAACGGTGCAGCTCGTAGCGCCAGCCGGGCCACCTGGCCGGATCGAGCCGTGGGCGCAAAGCCTCCGCATCAACCGGCCGGCAATAGCAGGCAGCCCGTTCGAGCATTTCACGGTGGTGAGGGGCCGGCGCAGGCAATTGCTCCAGTTGATTGAAAATGGCCTCCAGCAAGGCAAATGGCCAGGGATACGCGAAATCCATCAGCACCCTGACCAGCGGAGCGCCGGGTGACAGGGGCACGTCTTTTCTGCCCAGCAAACGAACAAGTTGCTGCGCACGTTCCTCGGGTGGCAAGGCGCGGAGCAGGGTCAGCAAAGCCTCGGCATCCCACAGCGGCGACTCGTGGTGATGCTCCCTGAACTGCAAAAAAGCAGCCCGCCACGAAGCATCGCCATGCACCAGCGCGCCGTACAGCAGGTTGCGGAACAGCGCTTTGAACGAGGTTTTGCCTGCGATTGACCTGAGCACGCTGAACGGATCGCCGCCCGGCGGCAGATTGAGCAGTTCGGCAGGCGGTAAACAACTGAGCAGAAACGAGGCCGCGGCCATGCGCCAGTTTTTCAACTCGTTTTCCGGTAGCAGGGCCACCAGTGAAACGATTGGTTGCTCATCTATTTCAGGCAGTTGCCGAAGCAGAAAGGCTTCCGGGTCGGATTGCCACAAAATGGCGCCCAGGCGCTCCCGGAAAAATGCCGTCCAGCGCGTTCGCTGATGGCTGCCGGGCAGGATGAGCAGCAATTCGAGCGCTTTTTGGCGGATGTCGCGGCGTTTTTCCCGGGTCAGCGCCTGTTCCAGAAAATCTTCGTCGAGCACCGACAGGCGTACCTGCAAAGCATCCAGCAGGCGTAGCCTGTGCTCCGGTTTTTCCCCTTTCCAGCCCTTTTCCAGCAGCGCCAGTGCGACCAGCGGCTGACGAGCCCTCAGCGCGCGCAGCCATCGCAATCGCGCTGCAAAACGCCCCTGTTCCCACACGCGCTCGCCCTGGTCAAACAAATCCTGCCAGTACGGATTTTGCGCAGCCAGCCACTCGGCCAATTCGCCCAGCAGCGGCCGAACCTGATCGAACAGATCGGCATCCTGCACACAACGGTCGAGCAGCAGCGGCAAAAAAGCCGCCGGCAAACGCACTTTGTGCAGCAGGCAAAGCCCCAAAAGTTCGTCGAGCACGAGCCCCTGATCGCCGGTCAGCACCCGGTCGAGCAGCGGCGAGAGCGCGGCAGGCGCCGGCTCGCCGTCAGGCAGCGGTGCGGGCTCCACGGCAGGGATTTTTTCAAAAACAACCCCTGCATTGCCTTGCAGGCGCATCATGGCGAGCAGGTCCAGCGCCAGGCGCGCGGGTTCGCCGGCAGGGTCGAGCCCCCAGGCTTCGGCCTGCCGGATCAAGTTTTCGGGCAAAGGCGCGCGCGCCGTGCCCAGCAATGCTGTTTTGATCAGTAAATCGCGGTCGTGCGTTGTCACGTGGCGAAATTCGCTCCTTTTGGCGGAACGATTGCCAAAAACCGCGCGTTATCGATGCGCAAATACAGAGGAGCCGGACTTTTGACTAGATGATTGGAGATTACACGAAAATGAAATCTCCAATCACGTAATCAAACCCGAGGGCTCATGAGTTTAAAACTCAATCCAGTAGCCCTCTGCCGTGCGGCGAATCGGGTAGGTCCCGGCCGGTAGAATCGTTTGTTGCAGGTTGTCCAGACCTCGAACGGCAAATTCGGGCACGATAAACGCAACCGGCAAGGGAAACAGCCAGTGACTGAAAAAAGCCCTTTCCGTACAGGGCATCATGCCTTTTTTGGGAAAAAAGATGCGCAAATGACCTTCATTGTTCACACTCAATTGCACCAGTGCTTGCGGGCAGCGGCGGTGCGAAGGTCGCGAAGAATTAACGTTGGGTTGCAAACGGCAAATGCCGACGTTGACACATTCGCCGTAGCGATTCACGGTGCCAAATTCTATCTCGGCGGAAATGCTGGAAAGGAAGGCGGAGTTGCCACAGGGACGGGCAACCACATCGGATTCAAGATGCGTGATCATAGTGTTACTTGTGTTAGTGGTAATACAATGCTCGCGCTGAGTACAAACGAGTTGTACCTAACGCAGGGATTAAAAGCAGCAAAAGCTGCGAACAGCAATGAGACGGACAGCGTGTGGAAAGATTAGGCGCGATGCATCAGGGGAGATCGGACAAAGGCATCGCAGGCCTGCCGTGAAGATTAAACAGATTCAGTGTCATGCCTGGCGAGCGAGGGGGTGCTTCGGCAGTCGGCAATTGAAGTGATGCAAATAAAAGGCCAAGTCCTTACCGGAATTCGCCAGATGTCACACAATCGCGTATGATTCAATAATCTGACCGGAGACAGGCTTTTCTTAAAAACTCGCACGCAAGCATGTATTTTTGCGCGCTTTTTCAAACAAAGACAGCGACTGTCACACGCGCTTTCACTTATTAAACTCGCTGACAGCACCTTTCATTCCCCGAAAAAAATTTATACTTCTACGTTATGCCCGGTAAAAAACGTTACCTCGTCACAGCCGCCCTGCCTTATGCCAACGGCCCTCTGCACATCGGCCACCTGGCCGGCGCTTACCTGCCTGCCGACATTTACGTGCGCTACCTCCGCCTGATGAGCAAGGACGTGGTTTTTGTGTGCGGCTCCGACGAACACGGCGCCGCCATCACGGTCCGGGCGCGCAAGGAAGGCGTGACGCCCCGCGAAATCGTGGACAAATACCACACGATCATTCGCGATACTTTTGAAAAAATCGGGATCGCTTTTGACATCTACCACCGGACCAGCGAACCGCTGCACCACGAAACTTCCCAGGATTTTTTCCGTAAACTGCTTGAAAACAACCAGTTCTCGGAAGAAACCACCGAACAATACTTCGACGAGGTCGCCGGCCAGTTCCTCGCCGACCGCTACATCATCGGCACCTGCCCCGTGTGCGCCAACCCCGACGCGTACGGCGATCAGTGCGAAAAATGCGGCTCTTCGCTCAGCCCCACCGAACTGATCAACCCGCGCTCCACCCTCAGCGGCTCCACGCCGGTCAAACGCCCGACCAAACACTGGTTTTTGCGACTCGACCGCCACGAAAACTGGCTGCGCGAGTGGATCAACACCGGCATCGCCGATGGCAAAAAACTTCACGACCCCGCCGACTGGAAAAACCACGTGCTCGGCCAGTGCAACAGCTGGCTCGATCAGGGCCTGCACCCCCGCGCCATGACCCGCGACCTCGACTGGGGGGTGGATGTGCCGCAGGAAATCCCCGATTCCGCCGGGAAAAAACTGTACGTCTGGCTCGACGCGCCCATCGGCTATATTTCCGCGACCAAACAATGGGCCATCGACCACAACAAAAACTGGGAACCCTACTGGAAAGCCGACGATACGGCCCTGATCCATTTTATCGGCAAGGACAATATTGTGTTCCACTGCCTCATTTTCCCGGCTATTCTGAAAGCCCACGGCGATTTTATCCTGCCGGTCAATGTGCCCGCCAACCAGTTCGTCAACCTCGAAGGACGCAAGATCTCCACCTCGAAAAACTGGGCGGTCTGGGTGCATGAATATGTCGCCGAATTTCCCGGCCAGGAAGACGCCCTGCGCTACAACATGATCAAAAAAATGCCGGAGCAGGGCGATTCGGAGTTTACGTGGAAAGGTTTTCAGGAAACCACGAACAACGAACTGGTGAACAACCTGGCCAACTTCGTCAATCGGGTACTGGTGCTGACCAACAATTACTACGGCGGTTTCGTACCGGCGGTGGACGCCAACCGCGAGTTTAAAAGCGGTTGGGATGTTGAAAAAACCGGTATTTACGACGAAGAACTCCACAGCTTGCACGAAAAACTGGAAGCAATGGGCCAGGAGATCGAGCGCTTCAATTTCCGCGAGGCGCTCCGCATCCTGATGGAAATTTCCAGCGCCGGCAACGCCCTGCTGCAGTTCAACGAACCCTGGAAAATGATCAAGGAAGACCCCGAACAGGTCAAGGTCGTGCTCAACCTGGGCCTCCAGTACGTGGCCGCGCTTTCCGTGGCGTGCCAGCCTTTTATGCCCTTCACGTCCAAGCGTTTGCGCAAGCTGATCAACCTCAACGCGCTCGACGAGACGCGCGGCGAACTGTTGTTCATCCTCAACGACCTGGCAGAAGGCAACCCGATTTTGCCGACCGGCCACGCCATCAGCGCCGCCGAACACCTGTTTTCACGCATCCCCGACGAAGTCATCGCCGCGCAGGTCGCCAAACTCGAAGCCACCGACCAGGCCGCCGCTGCTGCAACAACCACTCCCGAACCCGAACCCGCATCCAACATGTACGCACCGCTCGCACCCACCATCACTTACGACGATTTTGCCAAACTCGACATCCGCACAGGCACCATCCTGACGGCGGAAAAGATGGAAAAATCGAAAAAACTGCTGCGCCTCAGCGTCGATCTGGGCTTTGAAACCCGCACGATTTTGTCGGGCATCGCCGAGCATTTTACCCCCGAAGAAGTGGTGGGCCGTCAGGTCGTGGTGCTGGCCAACCTCGCACCGAGGGTCATGATGGGCGTAGAATCCCAGGGCATGATCCTGATGGCGGAAAATGCCGAGGGCAAGCTGAGTTTTGTCCGTCCGGAGGAGGGCTGGCCGAGCGGTTTCGGGGTGAAATAAGCAGTTTAACGCACGATTTTGAATGCAAAATGCCCGTTGCCGGTAGCCATCCAGGTGCGCACCCAGACCGGCAGCAACTGCTCCGTGCCGCGCGCTGTGGTGATATCGCCCAGGTCGATGATGTCGTTCCAGCCGAATGCTTTTAGAAAATCGATGGCCTGGGTTTTGGCGCCGGCATCGTTGCCGCTGACAAACATCGTGGGGTCGCCGCCCGAGCGTGCAGCGTCCACCATCACCTCGCAATTGACAATGTTGAGGGTTTTTACAACCTGCGTTTCGGGGAATGCGCGCTGAATCTGCTCACCCAGCGAATCCGTGTTGCAGACGAACAGGCTGGGCGGCATGCCGTTGGAAAAATCGAGCGGATTGGCAATGTCGATCAGGGTTTTGCCCCGCAGGTTTTCGGCGCCTGCCAGGCGCAAGGCTTCGAGCGAGTGCTCGCCTTTCGTGCAGTTGAAAATAACGTCTCCGAACGCCGCCGCGTCGGCAAAGGTGCCGCGGGAGGCGCGAGGGCCGTTTTGGGCGACAAAGGCCGCTGCTTTTTCGTTGTCGGGCGTGCGGCTGCCCATGCAGACTTCGTGACCCAGGGCGACGAGTTTGGAACCGATGGTGGCGCCGACCATGCCGGTGCCGAGAATGGCAATTTTCATGACGTGTGTGGTTGGAAGGTAGAGCCGGGAGCGTGCAAGTTAATGTCGCAGCGCCCTGCTTTCAATACCTCAAAATTCCAGCCTTGCTATATATTTGCCAATAACTGTCAAAAATGACAGTCACCTTTCATTCTTGACGGAATTGCTGATTTTCAGCAAGTTGCAGTCCGTATTTTTTTAAAAAAATAAAGCGGCTAAACCAGTTATCAGTCTTTATGCGCCATTTTTACCGCCAAGGCGCGAAGACGCAAAGGGTTCGCGCCTTGGCGGTGAAATTTAAAACAACTACTCATGGTAATCGACGGAAAAGACATGGCTTATGAAATGGACGGCCGCACCTACCACTGTGCGCTCGACGTGAGCATGTCGTTCATTGGCGGCAAGTGGAAATCGGTCATCCTTTGGTACCTGCGCACGGGCCCGAAGCGTTTTAGCGAACTGAAACGCCTGGTGCCGGCCATTACGGAAAAAATGCTGTCGCTTCAATTGAAGGAACTGGAAGCCGACGGCATCATTCAGCGGCAGGTTTTTGCCGAAGTGCCGCCGAGGGTCGAATATTCGTTTACCGAATTTGGCCAGTCGATGATTCCCATGCTCGAAGCGATTGCCGACTGGGGCCGCACCCTGGCCCGGCAACGCGGGCGGCTCGTGGAGCGCAAATAAGAGCATGTTCGGGATTTTCTCACCGGGTCAAAAACGGTTCTTTTTTCGCCATTTTTTACCTTTTTTCAGTCACAGAACTTCGGCTATGCTCCTTCAAAAACGCCAAAACTGACAAAAAAAGCACTCGTTTTTGCCTCCGGCAGAAAATCCCGAACATGCTCTAAGAATAATCTTTTTGCTTTTTCCCGCGTTTTGCTATCCGTGGCTTTATTTCATCGAAATACGCCCCTTCCCTTCGGGGAAACAACAAAAATGACCGCTACTTTTGACAAAAACTCGCCGCTTATGCGCACACCTTTTCACCGGAACCTTTTTGCGGGCCCGCGCGCCAAACAAGCCTTTTTTGCAGGCAGCCGGGCACGCCTGCTGTTGTTGGCCGTGTTTTTTGCGGGCAATATTTTTTCCCTGACCGCACAAGTGACTCAGACGAGTTTTGGCAAAAACAGGGTGCAATACGGGCGCCAGTTCGATGAATGGATGTACTACGAGACGGCCAACTACGTCACCTACTGGTACGGCGACGCCCGCAATATCGCCCAGTCGGCCCTTCAAATGGCGGAACTGGACTTCAACAACGTGCAGCAAATGCTCGAACATCAGGTCAGCGAGAAGATTGAAGTGCTGGTATTTACGGACCTTACCGACCTGAAACAGAGCAACATAGGCGAAGACGAGGTGTTTCAACTCCGCTCGGGCGAGACCAAGGTGCTGGGCAACAAGGTGTTCGTGTATTTCGATGGCAACCACCAGCATTTGCGCGCACAACTGCGCGAAGGAACGGCGGGTGTGATCCTGAATTCGATGCTTTACGGGTCCAATTTTCAGGAAATTGTCCAGAATGCCGTGCTGCTCAACCTGCCCGGATGGTTTACCGACGGCCTTACGGCCTATTGCGGCGAACCCTGGAGCGTGGAGCTCGACAACGAGTTTCGTGACATCGTGCTTTCCAAACGCTACAAAAACTTTGACAAACTCGCCAAGGACCATCCGCGACTGGCCGGACACGCCTTTTGGTACTACCTCGACCTGCATTTCGGCAAGGGCACAGTCAGCAACCTGCTTTACCTCACCCGCATCAACCGAAGCGTGGACGCTGGTTTTCTGTACGTGCTGGGCGGCGGCTATCGCCGCACCACCGACAGCATGCTCGACTATTTCCGCCAACGCTACTCCGAGGAAAGCAAATACACCCGGCCGGCCGATGCCGACCAGCAGATCAAAATCCGCAACAAACGCAACCTGCCGCTTACCCAGTTGAAAATCAGCCCCGACGGCAAACGGATTGCCTGGGTCAGCAACGACATCGGCCGCTGGAAAGTGTGGGTGCAAGACCTCCAGACCGGCAAACGCAAACGTATCCTTCGCGGCGGCACACGCAATGCCTTGCAGGCAACCGACTACAACTACCCGCTGCTCGCCTGGAACCCCGACAACCAGCGCCTCGCCGTGCTGTGGGAACATCGGGCGCTTGGGCAGGTCACCATCGTCGACCTGCAAACAGGTAAAAAAGAGCGCACCGCGCTTTCCCGCGAATACCAGCGGGTGTACAGCATGGATTACATCAACCCGGTCGATCTGGTGCTGTCGGCTTCCTCGCGGGGCTTTGCCGACCTGTTTATTTACCATACCATGAACCGCCAGACCGAGCGGCTGACCCAGGATTTCTGGGACGACCTCGACGCTTCCGTGACCATCCTCGACGGCCGCAAAGGAGTGCTCTTCGCCAGCAACCGGCTCACCGACACCTTGTCCAATCAGCGCCTCGACACCATCCTGCCGCTGGGAAATTTTGACGTTTTCTGGTTCGACCTCGAGTCGCGCTCCCCCGAATTGATCCGACTGACCAACACCCCCTGGGCCAACGAGCGCAACCCGGTTGGCACCGACAGCACACATTTTGCCTACCTGTCCGATATCAGCGGCGTCAGCAATCGGCAAAGCGGGTACCTCGAAGAATACGTCGCCTTTCACAAAGCAGTCGTTTACCTGCACGACGGCGCCGAGGTCAGCGCATGGGCTGATAAAATGCCGGGCGAATGGCCGGCTCAACGCATACAGGTATTCCTCGCTCCGCTCGATACGGTGCTAAAAAACGTCGATTCCACGCTTGTCGACAGCGTCCGCTTTTTCCCTGTACTGAAAAAAAGACCGCAGACCTACAACCAGACCAACAGCGACCGCAACATCGATGCGCAGGATGTTTCGTTCAGAACGGGGCGCCTGGTGGAAAGCCAGCATCGCGACGGAAAAGACCAGTTTTTCGTCCGGCCCTGCGCGCCCCTGGTCACCAGCCAGGCCGGCATCAGTCGCTACCGCGAGTTGCGCCTGCGGGCGGAAGGACTCCCCGTGCCGCCACAGCCTGCTCCCCAACAAAACACGACGTCACAAGGCAACATCGACGTGCGCAGGGAGGAACTCAGCCCTGCGACCGATTCCGTGCGCCCCATTCCGCCAGGATGGCTCTTTCAGGTGCCGGATTATCTGGAAAACAACTCGCCCTCGACGCCTCCATCGGCGCCGGTGGCCGACGAAACGCGCACGGAGCGCCCCTCGCCCCGCCCTGATTCGATGATCGTCGCCCCGACAGAGGCCGTTTCGCGACCGCGTTTTGAATTTGGTAAAAACCAGTCGATCATACGGTTCAATCCCGCACAAATCACGCCTTATCGCCTCAAATTCAGGACGGATTACGTGTCTACCGACCTCGACAACAACCTGTTGTTCGAAGGGCTCGACAGCTACGCAGGGTCGCCCGACGGCTTCCGGACGCCCCCTCCCGGCATTTTGTTGCGCGCCAATTTCAAGGACCTGCTCGAAGACTACGTCATCGAAGCCGGCTTCCGACTGCCCACCACTTTCAACGGCGCAGAATACTACCTGTGGTTCGACAACAAGAAACACCGCCTCGACCGGCGCGTTGCGCTGTATCGGAAAAGCGTGGTCAATACTGTCGATGAAACGCAGGCCGGCGGGGTGCCCCAACCCTATCAGGTCCGGACCAATACCATTCTTGGCCAGTATGAAGTGCGCTACCCGCTCGACGTGTTTTTCAGCCTGCGCGGCACCTTTACGCTGCGACAGGACAAAGCCATCACGCTGACGACCGATCAAAACACCCTGAACAAGCCCGATCTGGCCGAACAACGCGCAGCCCTGCGCCTCGCCGCCGTGTACGACAATACCGTGGAAGTGGACATGAATATCCGCACGGGCACCCGCGCCAAGGTGTTCGTGGAAGGCGTCAAACGTTTCGAATTCAACACGCAGCCCGACTGGAGTTTGAGTTTTAATAAAGGTTTTATGACGGTCATCGGCCTCGATGCCCGCCACTACCAGATGCTCGACCGCCGCTCCATTCTGGCACTGCGACTGGCCGGCGGCACAACTTTCGGTTCGGAAAAAATCCTGTACTACCTGGGCGGGGTGGACAACTGGATTTTCCCGCAGTTCAACAACAATATTCCCGTGCCCCAGAATGATGATTTTGCCTACCAAACTCTGGCGGCCAACCTTCGCGGTTTCAAGCAGAACATTCGGAACGGCAATTCATACGCCCTGCTCAATGCGGAATTGCGGGTGCCTATTTTCAAATATTTGTCCAAAAAACCGGTACTGGGGCCATTCTGGCGCAACTTCCAGCTGGTGGGCTTCTTCGACGCCGGCACCGCCTGGTACGGCAAAGATCCCTACGCCGGCGACAACCCGCTCAACACGGTCACCTTCACCAACCCGCCGACCGTCTCCGTCACGGTCAACTATTTCCGCGACCCGCTCGTGGCAGGTTACGGCGTCGGCATGCGCACCCTGCTTTTCGGCATGTATCTCCGCCTCGACTACGGTTGGGGCATCGAAACCAGGGTGATCCAAAAACCCATTGCCCACATCGCTTTGGGGACCGATTTTTGATCGCTGTGTTTTTTTAAAAAAAGAGGCCGTCTCATCAGTAGCATCCTTGAATAGGATAGCAGATATTATTATTACTGACGGGGTGACTTTGAGTCACCCCGTCAGTTTGCCACGATTTAAAATTACATTTTGCAGGATTTTGAGCAAAAGGACTTGTGAGACGGCCTCTTTTTTTTGTGCGACAAGTCAAATACCCGGCTCAATTCAGCACTACCTCGCTTTCTTTTTTCTGCGCAACGGCCTCCGCCAGCCAGAGGAAATGATGGAGAAAATGGCGCAGATTCTTCTCGAAAGCCGGTTCGATCAGCGCGCCGTTTTCGTCGAAACGCTGGGAAACCTGGCCGACGGTCAACATCTGCGGGATCGGCAGCGCGGAGATAGCCAGCACCAGTTGTTGCATCGCAAGCGCGCCGCGAATACCGCCCAGCATACCTGCGGTCACGCTGGCTATACCGATCACTTTTTTGGAAAACTCGCCTTCTTTCAGGTAGTCGACGGCGTTTTTCAAAGCGGCCGTGTAACTGCCGTTGTATTCCGGCGACACAAAAATATGCGCGTCCGAACGGCGGATTTTATCGGCAAATTCAGCCAGTCCTGCCGGCGGGGCCGGGTGACGGTGCAACACTTCTTCGAGTACAGGGAATTGATATTCAGCCAGATCGAGTATTTCAGCGCTGTGAACGCCTTCGGCTTCAATGGCTTTTTTTAACGCGATAGCCACGCGATGCGATTGCCGGTTGAGCCGGGTGCTCGCCGATAAAATGGTGATATGCATACGAAAGTTTGATTGGTCTGTATCGGCAAAAGCCGTTGTCCCACAAAACAGCATCATGCGTTTAAATGTTTTAACACCAAATATTTATTTCCTCTAAATCCCGATGTTTGTGCCTCATCCAGCAATCGATACGCAATGGCCTCAGCCCTTTTTCTCGACCGTGACGGCGTTTTGAATGTTCGGCCGCCGATGGATTACGTCAAAACGCCGGCCGAACTTGTTCCTGCGCCCGGCGTTGGCGAGGCCATGGCCCTCTTGTCGGGCATGTTTGACCGCGTCGTGGTGGTGACGAATCAGGCGGGTATTGGAAAGGGGCTGATGAGCGAGGAAGACCTTGCCGCCGTACACCAAACCCTGCTCGACCACATCGCGAAGGAAGGCGGCCGCATCGATGCCGTGTATTATTGCCCGCACCGCCGGGAAATGGGCTGCGACTGTCGCAAACCGGCCGTCGGCATGGGGCGGCAAGCCAACATTCAGTTTCCGGAAATCGATTTTTCGCAGAGCTGGATGGTTGGCGATTCCGCATCCGATATCGAGTTCGGGCAACGGCTGGGCATGCGTACCGTATTGATCGAGGGAAAATTCGAGGAGGCGGAAATACTGGCCGAGATGACCGTCGATTTCCGCTTTGAAACCCTGCTTGACTTCGCCCGTTTTTTGCGCGGTTGTTAAAATTTTTAACTACCGAAACAGCTTTTGTTAAGGCCCCGTTTTGCAAAAGGTTGAGTTCCCAAAATTCAACCGACTTCTTTCTTCCCGCTCCGATTCAAGAAATTCCGGCCTGGATAATCACCTGACAAACCTCGGTAGCCGCGGCATTTACAATCCTTTTTCACAAGTTACTAAACACAATCCTCACATGACTATTCCAGTCTTTCCGTGGGCTGCCCGACGTATGTGCAGCCTTGGCGCCGCCTGCCTTTTAGCCGGCCTCGCGTTCGGCCAGGTGCCGCAATCCGACGTACCAACCGAAACGGCCGACCCACCGGTGCTCGACGATTTCACAACGCGGCAAGTGGTGGCCGAACGCCCTGTATTGCCCTATCAACCGGTTCGTGAAGCCGATATTCTGTTCGAAAAACGCATCTGGCGCGTCATCGACGTTCGGGAAAAAATGAACCTGACTTTCACCAGCCCTCAGTCGCCCTTGTTCTCGGTGCTCGCCGATGCCGCCAAATCGGGTCAGTTGCAGGCCTATGCCGACGACCGTTTTGCCGAACCCATGACGCTGGCCGACGTACAGGGCCAGCTGGCCGAAGTCGATACCATCATGCGGTTCAACCTCGACACAGAAATGGACGAGATCACGGTCGTTACCAACGATATCGACCCGAACAACGTCCGCCGTTTTCGTATGAAAGAAGCCTGGTTTTTCGACACCAACACCGGCCAGTTGCGCGTCCGCATCCTCGGCATAGCCCCAATGGTGGAGGTGGTGGACCAGAATGGCGATTTCAAATACGAAAAGCCGCTCTTCTGGATTCATTATCCCACGGCACGTCAGTTTCTGGCCCGCCAGAAAGTGTACGCCCCGGGCGGCAACCTTTCCGCGACCATGACCTGGGAGGACATTTTCGAAATGCGCCTCTTCGCTTCCATGGTGTACAAGGAGAGCAACCCCTACGACCGCCGTATTCAGGATTACCTCCAGGGCGAGGACATCGTGTATGAATCCGCCAAGATCAGCGACGAATTATTCAACCGCGAACACGATCTCTGGAGCTGGTAAAAAGTATGGGTGAAAGCCCTGTTGGGGTAAATATGGATAAAAAAAGGGGGTTTTCCCCGAGAAATACGCCATGCTTGCCGTCGTTTTATAGTTGTTACAAAACGACGAAAAAGCAACTTACCAACACCCGGTTTTCACCCAACTTTTTAATCCGTACAATGGAAATGTACATCATCCTTTTTTTGGCCCTCGCCCTCACCGCACGTTGCGGATTCTCCAATGATGCCCGGGAGGCGGAGCCTTAAAATCGGAACACCTTCACCTCGCTCAGCAATGGCGGCGCAAGAGCCGCGGTAACCGAAATCCTCACGCGACGAGCCCTGACGGCCGGAAACGTGAGGATTTTTTTATGCCCCACGGTGGTCGAACGAGCGACTTCCTTCCAAACGCCTTTTTGTTCCACTTCAACCCTGAACGACTGAATGCGCTGCCCCTCGCCAAGCCATTCCTGCAATTCGACGGCATTGAACGTTCGCGACCGCCCCAAATGGAACCAAAGACAGGCGCTGGAATCGACCACGATCAAGGGTTCGGCCGTGCGCCAGTCGCCGTCGGTCAGGGCCGTTTCCACTTTCATCGGGCCAAATCCGCATTTTGAACCGCAGAGCCGCGCTTTCAAAGGAAGCTTGTGGGCAAACGCCGCGTCTTTCTTTTGGCCGAAGGCCACCAGCGCCGCCGAATCCTGCGGCGCGATCCGGCCCTGCCGGTTGGGTGGCACGTTGAGGATCAGGTTGGCGCCACGACCCACCGACTGCAGGTAAATATCCCAGAGCTGGTCGGCGGTTTTCACCTTGTCGTCTTCTTCGGGGTGGTAAAACCAGCCCGGGCGGATGCTCACATCGCACTCGGCAGGTATCCAGACGGCGCCGTAAGGCTGGCCGGTTTGCAGGCGATCGGCAGGCGGGCCGGTCGCGCCACGACCGAAGCCGGCGGTATCGAGGCCGGCCCAGTTGGTTTCGTTTACGGTGCCCTGTTCATTACCCGCCCAGCGGCAACCCGGACCGATGTCGCTGAAAATGATGGCTTGCGGCTGGTGCTTCGCCACGAGTTTTTCAAACCGGTGAAAATCGTAGGTCTGCCGTTTGCCGTTGGGACCTTCGCCGTTGGCGCCGTCCCACCACACTTCAAACAGGGGGCCGTAGCCGGTCAGCAGTTCGGTTAAAGTATTGGCATACACGTCGTTGTATTCGGAGGTGCCGTATTTGGGGTGGTTGCGGTCCCAGGGGCTGAGGTACACCCCGAAGAGCAGGCCGTTGCGGCGGCAGGCGTCGGAAAGTTCGCGCAGCACGTCGCCCTTTCCGTTGCGCCACGGGCTTTCACGCACCGTGTGGGTGGAGTACGCGGAGGGCCAGAGGCAAAAGCCGTCGTGGTGTTTGGCGGTGATAATAAGTCCTTTGGCGCCCGCCGCTTTGGCCACCTGACACCATTGCTCGCAATCGAGCGCGGTGGGATTGAACAGGTCTTCCGTCTCGGTTCCGTGCCCCCATTCGAGGTTGGTAAACGTGTTGGGACCGAAGTGCAGAAAGAGGTAAAAATTCGTTTCATGCCACGCGATCTGGTCGCCCGTCGGGAGAGGCAGCGCGGGTGTTTGCGACTTCGTTGGAAGGCTGGTCAAAGCCAGGAACAGCAAAATGAGGAAATGAAACTTCATACGCGGTTAATCAATAAATCTGCCCGACCTTGGGCGCTGGCTGTATTTTAGCCATTCAAAAGTGGCGTGAAAGGACTGAATTTCCGTCAAGTTTTAATCCGCTTTTTTATCCATCTGAAATGCTCCTGCCTGTTGAGCCTTAATTTATTCAGGTCGGAACAATCTTTTATTTTGGTGACTACACCCATTTGCAAGCTTTGCGCGCAATTTTCACCGCCAAGGCGCAAAGACGCAGAGGACCGCGAATTTCTTAGCGCTTTGCGCGCAATTTTCACCGCAAAGGCGCCAAGACGCAAAGGACCGCGAATTTCTTAGCGTCTTTGCGTCTTCGCGGTGAAACAAAACTGCGCACTGTGGCTATGGTGTACGCTGCGTTCGGTCACAGGCGACTTTTTAACAAAGCACCTTTCTATGAATATTCTCGTCACCGGCGGCGCCGGATTTATCGGTTCTCATACGGCCGTGGCACTCGCAGAAACGGGCTACAACCCGATACTCGTCGATGATTTTTCCAACTCGGAACGGCTGGTACTCGACGGACTGGAAAAAATCCTGGGGCGCCCGGTCACCTGCCATGAAGCCGATTGCAACGACCGCGCAGCCATGCGCGACATTTTTCGGCGCGAAAAACCGGCGGGCGTCATTCACTTCGCGGCCTTCAAGGCCGTTGGCGAAAGCATGGCGGAGCCGCTGAAATATTACCACAACAACCTCGGCTCACTGATCACACTGCTGGAAGTGATGCAGGAATCGGGCGCCACCGACCTCATTTTTTCCTCCTCGGCTACCGTGTATGGGCAGCCCGAAGATTTGCCCGTGGGCGAAGACAGTCCGCCCCAGCCGGCCATGTCGGTGTACGGCAACACCAAACGTATCGGCGAGGAAATTCTGCGCGACGTAGCCGCGGCCGGCAAGCCGTTCAAGATCATTTCACTGCGATATTTCAACCCGATCGGCGCGCACCCTTCGGGCCTGATCGGTGAATTGCCGCGCGGCGTGCCCAACAATCTCGTGCCTTTCATCACCCAGACAGCCGCCGGCCTGCGCCCTCAACTGAGCATTTTCGGCAACGACTACAACACCCCCGACGGCACGGCTGTCCGCGATTATATCCACGTGATGGACCTCGCGGAAGCCCATGTCATGGCATTTCAATACCTGTCGGGGCGGCCTGAAAAGTCGCTGTACGACACCTTCAATGCAGGCACGGGCGCGGGCGCAAGCGTGATGGAAGTGATCCGCACCTTCGAAGCGGCCAGCGGCCAAAATCTGAACTTCCACATCGCGCCGAGGCGCCCGGGCGATGTGGAAGCGGTATTCGCCGATGTGCAAAAAGCCAACCGCGAACTGGGCTGGGCAGCCCGCCGCTCCCTGCACGACGCCCTGACCGACGCCTGGCGCTGGCAAATGGCGCTCGGGGCGCCCGGCAGTTCGCACGACACCCATTGACCACCCGCCCGAATGAATCGCAACGAACACTTACACCGGCTGCGCTCCGAATCCTTCGACCTCTGCATCATCGGCGGGGGCGCCTCCGGCGCGGGTTGCGCGCTCGACGCTGCGTTGCGCGGCTTGAAAGTATGCCTGGTTGAAAAAACCGATTTTGCCGCTGAAACCTCGTCGAGAAGCACCAAACTGATCCACGGCGGGGTTCGTTATCTCGAACAGGCTTTTAAAAAACTGGATTTTGCCCAACTCCGGCAGGTGCGCCACGGGCTGGAAGAGCGCCACATTCTGCTGGCCAATGCTCCGCATCTCGCCCACCCGTTGCCGCTGCTGACGCCGGTGTTCCACTGGTGGGAAGCCTGGTATTATCGAATCGGGCTCTGGCTGTACGACAAGTTTGCAGCGCACAAAGATCAATTGCCCAAAAGCCGTTACCTCACCCGCGCAGAAACCCTCCAGCGCAGCCCGGGCCTGAGCACCCAGCTGCGGGGCGCCGTGTGCTACTACGACGGTCAACTTGACGATGCCCGTTATTGCCTGGCGCTGATCCAAAGCGCTGCCGAGGCTGGCGCCGTGGTGGTCAACCACGCCCTCGTCAATCGATTCATCCACAGCGAAACGGGCGAACTGGAGGCAGCGGAAATCATCGATGAACTGGCCGCTGATGGCGAAAACGCCACTTTCCGGGTCGAGGCGGGCGCTTTTCTCAACTGTGCCGGACCGGCTGCCGACCACCTTCGTTTAATGGCGAATCCGCGACTCGACAAGCGGATTCAAGCCTCCAAAGGTGCGCACATCGTGTTGCCGGCCGATCTGTTGCCCGGCAGCGACGCCCTGCTGATCCCGAAAACCGCCGACGGACGCGTCGTTTTCGCCGTACCCTTCGACGGCCGGGTGCTCGTGGGCACCACCGACGAGCCCTTTCCCGCGCAAGACGAAGAACCCGTGGCCGACCGCGACGATCTGCGGTTTTTACTCAATACCCTGCAACCCTATCTCGCCCGCCCGCTGCCGCAATCGGCAGTCAGCGCGGCATTTGCCGGGCTGCGCCCCCTGATCAAAGCCGGCGGCAGCCATGCCACCAAACGGATGCTGCGCGACCACGAAGTGGAGCACGACCCAGTGTCGGGTTTGTTCAGTCTGATGGGCGGCAAATGGACCACTTACCGCCTCATGGCCCGCGATGCCGTGGATGCCGTTTGCAGACAGTTGCAACATGCGGGCGAATGTCGTACCGCCGATTACAAACTGGCAGGCGCCGCGCGGTATCTGCCCGGCATCTGGCGGGAAATCCAGCTGGTGACCGGGCTGGACGAACAAATTTGCCGCCACCTCGAATGGCGGTATGGCGACCGGGCGATGGACGTCGTCAATCTCGCCGTCGAAGACCCCGCGCTGGCGCAAGCGCTCCACCCGGGATGGCCTTTTATCGGCGCGGAGGCAGTGTGGGCAGCCCGCAACGAAATGGCCTGCACGCTGCGCGACGTGCTCGCGCGCCGCGTGCGCCTCGAAATAGCCGACTGGCAGGCTGTCGAAGCGGTCATCGAGCCGGTTTCGAAATTGCTGGCGCATGAGTTGGGCTGGGATGAAGCGCATCGCCGGGAGGAAACAAGCCGTTACCGCGCCCTGTTGCAGTCGTTTCGCGCCACCCTGTTCGCGTGAGCAGGGCACTGCTGGTTGAAATGAATTTTACGGTGAAAAAAATCATCGCATAAAATGTTTTTTTTCACTTGGAAGTATTGCCGCCAAATGCCATCTTGCCGGCCAATACAAGCATATTTTTTACCTAAACACAGCACATATGGCTTCCGATAAAAACTTCGCCTACGCTTCCGACTTGCACTACGAACACCTGCTGTGGCGCAATGAGCTCAATTTTTACAAAGAAGAACTGAACATTCTGGAGCACCGATTGGGCGAAATCGTTGCAAGAAACACCGGCGACGAGGCTGAACGCGGCGTGGAATCTTTTCAAAACCGCTTTGAACTGCAGCGTGAACACGTGAGCGACATCAAGCACCGTATCAAAAAACACGAACATTTTCTGGCCGGCTACGCCAAGGAGCATCCTATCGCCGTCGATCATGTACATTTCACCGACCATGCCGACATACGCGAGCAGTTCGAACGTTTCCGCGAACTGTATCAGGAAATGAAGCATGAATTCAACCGCTTCGCGGTGAAATGGATGTAATTCAGCGGAGCTGACGTGGATTTAAGTTTGCCGGATGATTCGAAATATCCTCCGGCAAACTTTCCGGGGATACGATGCGCCGAGCGCATGCCTGTAATTGTATGATCCATGCAATTCTGCCATGCCCAGAAAGAGAAGAGCAAGCTAATTATCTTTTCTAACCCATTATAAGAGGGGGTATTCCCCGTCGTGTATCCTTATGTCCAATTTCCTCGCCGAACTGCTGGGCACCGCGTTGTTGATCCTTCTGGGCGACGGTGTGGTGGCGGGTGTCGTGTTGCGCGGCACCAAAAATGAAAACTCGGGCTGGATCGTCATTACGATCGGCTGGGCGCTGGCCGTTACTTTCGCCGTGTACGCAGTTGGCCGCGTCAGCGGCGCTCACCTCAATCCTGCCGTCACGGTGGCCCTGGCTTCGACCGGGCAGTTTTCCTGGGCCGATGTTCCGGCGTACGTCTGCGCACAAACCATCGGCGCTTTTCTGGGCGCTGCGCTCGTCTGGCTGCACTATCTCCCGCACTGGAGCCGCACGACCGATCAGGGCGCCAAACTCGCCGTTTTTTGTACCGGCCCGGCCATACGGCATACTTTCGGCAATTTTTTCAGCGAATTTCTGGGCACGTTTGTGCTGCTGTTCGGCATTTCGGCCCTGGGCGCCAATGAGTTCAGCCAGGGCTTGAAACCCCTTGCCGTCGGCGCGCTGGTGCTGGCCATCGGCCATTCGCTCGGCGGTACCACAGGCTACGCCATCAATCCCGCCCGCGACCTCGGCCCCCGGCTGGCGCACTTCCTGCTGCCCATAGCAGGCAAAGGCAATTCGGACTGGGGCTATGCCTGGATACCCGTCGTGGCGCCCTTGCTCGGCGGAGTTTGCGGAGCGCTCGCTTACCAGATGCTCTTCTGATCTTTTTTGGCGACTTGTAGATTTTCACCGCGGAGGCGCCAAGACGCCAAAGGACTCGCGAATTTCTCAGCGTCTTAGCGTCTTTGCGGTGAAAATACATAAAAAAACGCGCCGCCCCGAAGGTACTTTCGGGGGGAGCTTCAATGATTTTCTTTTAACAGACGGCGGACTGTACCTTTGTGAAGAAATAGCGTCAAAACGCTCCGTGACATAATTCCCCCGTGCAAAAACCGTTTATTTTACCTGTAAAAATTACCAGCAGGAATTTCCCACCATGAAATTTTTCACTTTCCGCCCGACAGCCATCCTGCTGTTGGCCTTTGTTTTTTCCCAAAACCTGTTCGCTCAAAAAGCCGGCCTGCAAGTCAACCGCTGTTCCTCAGTGGACAAATCCCGCGCCGTCCGCAACATCCATGTCGATGCCGATAATTCCAAATGGGTCGGCTCCGCCCGCGCACTGTCGCAGGTACGCGCCTGCGACCTGGGCACGGCCGTGACGCTCGGCGCCGGCGAACGCTCGGCCCTGCTCTACCCCGGCGGCAATGCCGACGTGCGCTGGACCGACGAGACGCTCAACCTCGTGCTCAGCAGCCCTGCCACTGTCACGGCTGCCTACTACGATGCTGCCAATGATTTTCTCTGGCTGGGCACCAAGGAAGCCGGCCTTTTGCAACTCAAAACCAAACCCGCGCTCAGCAAGGTGGCACAGTTCAACACCGCCAATTCCAAACTGCGCAGCAACGAAATCAACAACGTTTACCAGGACAAAACTGGCCGCCTGTGGGTAGCCTCCCGCGACGGCATGATGGTCGGCACGCCCGGCAAATGGCGCGGCGAATTGCAGGGCTACGACGTGTCGCGTGTGCGCGAATACGGCGCCGATCTGTACGTGCTCGCCGACGGCGAGTTCTGGATCGTCGAGCGCGGTGAAAAAATAAAAGCCATCCCCATCCCCGACAATGCCGTGGAAAGTGACCCGATCGACTTCGACATCGATCCCCAGGGCAATCTGTGGATGCTTTCGGCCATCGTCACCCGCCTCAGCTTGCTGACCGATGAATTTGAAACTTTCAGCGGCCCGGAAGACTATACCAGCCAGTTCGGACGCTGCATTGCCGCCGATCAGGACGGCGCCATCTGGATCGGCACCGACGACAAGGGATTGTATGTCATCGACAAGGCTTCTTCCCTGACGGTCAATGTTTTAACAGAAAAAGAACTCAGCTGCGGCGGCAATGGCAAAGACGGCGCCCTGCGGGTAAAAGTCAGCGGCGGCAAAGCGCCGTTCACCTACGAATGGTCGGCTGCCGGACTGAGCGGCGAAGCGCCTCAAAACCTCGCGGCCGGCGCCTACACCGTCACCGTGACCGACGCTTCCGGCAAAACCAAATCGGCCAAAACCACTCTCGCCGACCCGGTCATCAGTCTGAGCCCCGAGACACGCCAGCCGGAAAGCGGGCCGGGCAAAAACGACGGCCAGGCCGAGGTAAAAGCCAGCGGCGGCAGCGGCAGTTACACCTACAAATGGGACAGCGGCGAGACCGGCGCAAGCGCCAAAAAACTCGGCGAAGGCGTGCACCACGTGACCGTCACCGATTCCCGGGGCTGCACGGCCACCGCCTCGGTCACGATCAGCCAGAAGCTGGCCACCCTGGAAGTCAAAGTGGCTGAGACGGAAAAAATCAAGTGCAACAACGCCACCACCAGCCTGAAAGCCTCCGTCAGCGGCGGCAAACCGCCGTACAAGTATGCCTGGAGCAACCCCTCCTTTACTGGCGAACAACCCGCCAACGTGCCGCGCGGCGAGTACCAGCTCACCGTTACCGATGCCACGGGCGTCACGGCGATGGCGCTGGTTAAAATCACCGATCCCGAATTGCTCGTCGTGCAGGTGACCGTGCAGGCCCCGGCTTCCACCGGCAAATCCGACGGCAAGGCAGGCGCCCAGGTACGCGGCGGCACCCCGCCCTATACCTACCTGTGGGACACGGGCGAAAACGGCCCCGCCGCCGCCGCACTCGGCCCCGGCGATCATTCCCTCAAAGTGACCGATGCCAATGGCTGCAATGCCGGCTTTGTTTTTAAAGTCACGGAAAACATCCTTCCGCTCAGCGTCAGCATTGCCGAAACGGAAAAAATTAAATGCCAGAGTGAAAAAACCAGTCTGAAAGCCTCCGTCAATGGCGGCAAAGCACCGTTCAAATACAACTGGAGCAACCCAGCGTTGAGCGGCGATCAGCCCGCAGGCGTTTCGGCGGGCGCCTACAAACTTACCGTTACCGACGCGGCCGGCGGCACTGCCACGGCCGAATACGTTCTCAAAGAGCCGGATTTGCTGGTAGCCGTCGGCGAAGTTGTCGCTCCGGCCAGCACGGGCGGCAGCGATGGCAAAATGACGGTCAAAGCCAAAGGCGGCACAGGCAAATACAACTACGCCTGGGATAACGGCGAAGCGACGGCCAATGCGACCAAACTTTCCGCCGGC
>JBGAHL010000005.1:0-224854 GCA_044226205.1 Saprospiraceae bacterium | reverse complement strand
GCCCAATTCATCAACAATTGGTGCCATAGAACAGGAAATCGGCACCGAAAAGCTTCGATGCCGATTTACAGATTCCGTCAGGCCATCTCTAATTGCCTCGCACATTGCTTGGCTCAAAATTCGGGATGACTCATGTTTTTTTATGTCCCCGGAATTGCGTCGATCAACCTGCGAACGTACTCCGTTTCGGGTTGGGCGAACACCTGATCTGGATAGCCGATTTGTTCGATTTTGCCTCGATTCATGATCATCAGGCGGTCGCACATTTGTTTGATGACACTCAAATCGTGCGAGATAAACAAATAGGTCAGCCCGTATTTTTCCTGCAAATCCATCAGCAGATTCAGCACGGTGGCCTGAACGGACACGTCGAGGGCCGACACAATTTCATCACAAATCAACAGTCGGGGTTCCAGCGCCAGGGCTCTGGCGATACAAATACGCTGCCGCTGACCACCGGAAAATTCGTGCGGGTAGCGCCCGGCATGGCCGGCCTCCAGTCCCACCGTTTCCAGCAAATCGGCGACCTTCTGCCGGCGGATGGCATCGTTGGTGTGCAACTCGTGCACTTTCATGGGTTCCAGAATAGCCTCGCCAATTGTCATGCGCGGGTTGAGCGAAGAGAAGGGGTCTTGGAACACCATCTGTATGTGTTTCCGGAATGGCCTGAATTCTTTATTGCCAAGCCCGGAAATGACGGTATCCTGGTAAAGAATTGTTCCCTGATGCGGCTCTGCGAGTTTGGCGAGGGTGCGCCCGAGCGTGGTTTTACCGCAACCCGATTCGCCCGCCAGACCAAAAGTTTCCCCGGGAAAAACCTCGAAACTCACATTGTCCACGGCGTGCGTCCATTCCTGCGTCCTGCCGAGCCAGTTTTTACGGGCGGGATATCGGACGCCAAGTTGATCCACCCTTAGAATCGGGGCATTGGACTGCAATTGCGTCTGCCGGTTTTGGGTCTCGCCGGCAGTGATTACCCGCGCTTCAAACCCGCCTTTTTCCAAAAAATCCGGCACGGTAGGCATGCGGTAGAGTTTTCGATTGAGAGAGGGCCTGCAAGCGACAAGTCCTTGTGTATAAGGATGTTGCGGATGTTTCAATATTTGCTCGACGGGCCCGCTTTCCACGATATTTCCCTTGTGCATCACGACGGCGCGGTCGGCAATTTCGCCGATCACACCCAGGTCGTGGCTAATAAAAATCATCGAGAGGTCGCGTTCCTCGCGCAGCTCGCGCATGAGGTCAAGAATTGCCTTCTGGACCGTCACATCAAGCGCTGTGGTGGGTTCGTCGGCGATCAGGAGCGAGGGCTGGCACGACATGGCCATGGCGATCATCACCCTTTGTTTTTGGCCGCCACTGATCTGATGGGGGTAAGCCTGAAAAATGCGCGCGGGGTCGGGCAATTTGACGCGTTCGAACAAGGCCAGCGCACGGTCGCGTGCTGCGGCAAACGATACCTTTTGGTGCAATTGAATGGCTTCCGTCACCTGATGCCCGCAGCGAAAAACGGGGTTCAAAGAAGTCATGGGCTCCTGAAAAATCATCGCAATTTGAGCGCCTCTGATTTGCCGAAGATCTTCTTCCGGCATGGCCAGCAGGTCGACCGGCTGGTTGTTTTCGCCGTTTTGAAACAAAATTTGACCACCCGAATACCGCGCAGGCGGGGTGGGCAACAAACGCATGACGGACAGCGCGGTCACGGATTTGCCCGAGCCCGACTCGCCGACGATACCCAGCGTTTCGCCTTTGGTCAGATCGAGCGAGATGCCCGACACGGCCTGGGTCCAGCCTTTTTCGCCTTCAAAATCAATTCGCAGGTCTTTGATTTCCAGCAACTTATTCATGGATCAGGGCATTGTAAGCTCGCATGCGCCGTCTTTCCACGACATTTTGATCGGGTGTCGTTTGAGCAGCCAGTTGACCAGGTTTTCGCCCAGCAGGGTGGCGCGCCATCCGCCGAGCAGGGTTTCATCGAAGTTGTTGCCTTCTTTCAAACGGTTGAAATCGCCTTTGGGCAGCAGCAAAGCCGCGCTGATCTCGTGCTCGAGGCACTGTTTTTTGACAAACTGATAGAGCAGTTCCATAGCCCATTCCAACTCTGGGTCATCGGGAGCCGGGGCGGGCAGGCTGTTGATAAAAGCGCTTTCTGCTTCGGTGGCCGGTATTTTCCACAACTCCTGCCATTCGGGCAAAAACTTGCGCCAGATGCCTTCCGCCAACGTCCGGTTGGAGCGGAACCCGTTGGGGCCGTCTTTGGTAGACCGCAGAACGGTGGAGATATGGCGGCTTTGCAAAACGCTTTCTTTCGGGATGTTCAGTTCAGCCGCTTTTTCACGCCGCCAGGCGTAAATACGCAGCAAAAAGACTTTTTCCCTGAAATTCAGTTGATGGATGTGATCGTTGGCCAGGGCCTCCTTGTAGGGATCGATGATGTAAAAAGCAGCGTTTTCCCACTTGCGGTTTTCTTCCCGCGCCCACGAATCGCGTTGTTCGCGGCGTAGTTTGCCTGAGAGGCGGTGGTGCAGGGTCGGCAGGTATTTGACGTCCTCGATGGCATACTCCACCGCCTTGGGGTCGAGAGGCCGCGCCTCCCAGTCGGCCACGGTGTGGCTTTTCGCCAGGGTGACGCGCAGTTCGCGTTCCACGATCTTGCCAAAGCCGGCGGGGTAGTTGTAGCCCACGAAACCCGCGGCAATCTGGGTGTCGAAAGTGTTTTGCGGGACGGTGCCGTAAAGGGTAAACAAAAGGCGGTAGTCATTATCGCCTGCGTGCGTAATTTTGAGCACGTCCGGGTCGCTGACGATCGACAAAAAGCGGCTCAGATCCTTGATTTTTACCGTATCGATCAGGAAAATCTCTTGTTCTGTTACGATCTGGATAAGGCACAAAACGGGTACGAAAGTTTTTTCTCCGACAAATTCTGTGTCGAAACCAACCCAGGGTAAACGCGCAATCGCATCCATCTGCCGGTCAAAATCATCCTGCCGGTCGAGGAAATGTACTTGGTAATTCATGCCCCAAAGGTAACTCCGAAAAATTTTCCCGTCAGATGTGAAAAGCGAATCCTGTTGAACATCGTTATTGCAGTATTAAAACTTGTCCCAACGGAAAATACATAAGCCATGAAAAAAGTATTGTTCAGTATTGCGATCCTGCTCGTGTTACTTCTCGGGTCCTTGCTGATTCTTCCCTACCTGTTCAAGGACGAAATTGTAGCGCAGGTAAAAACCGCCGCCAACGAAAATCTTAACGCAACCGTGGATTTCAAGGACGTCGATGTGTCCTTCTTCCGCCATTTTCCGCGTTTGTCGGTAGGTCTCGAAGGCCTTGAAGTGACCGGCATGGCCGAATTTGAAGGCGTAAAACTTGTGCAATGCGAGCGCCTCGACGTGGCCGTCAACCTTTGGTCCGCCATCTTCGGCGATGCCGTAGAAATCAACGGCCTGTACCTCCAGCGGCCGATTTTGAAAGTGTACGTGCTGTCGAATGGCAAAGCCAATTACGATATCACCAAACCCGACGACAGCCCCAAAACAGCCACAACTACCGAAAGCAGCGGCAAAATCAAACTCGACCATTACGCCATCAACGATGGCTCGCTTTACTACGACGACCGCTCGCTGGGCATGGAAGTGGAGATCGACGGGCTGAACCACGAAGGCAGCGGCGAATTGTATTCCGACCTGTACGATCTGGCCATGGAAACGCACGCCAGTGCGCTCTCCGTCAACTACGGCGGCATCCAGTACCTGCGCAATGCCCGCACCGACTGGACGACGACCCTTTCGGCCGACATGAAGAATATGAAGTTTACCCTGCAAAACAATGACCTGAAAGTCAACGATTTGCGTCTTCTGCTGGACGGCTGGGTCCAGATGCCGGAAAACACCGAGGACATTCTCATGGACCTCAAATTCGGCACCCCTGAGAACACGTTTAAAAGCCTGCTGTCCATCATTCCAGGTGCATATACCAAGGATTTCGGCGACGTGCAGGCCAATGGATCGGTCCAGTTCGGCGGTATGGCCAAAGGAAAATACAACGAAAAAATCTACCCGGCATTCAAACTGGATTTCAAGGTGGCGAATGCCGATTTTAAATACCCCTCGCTGCCGCTTGGGGTGAGCAATATCAACGTGGACATGTCGATCAACAACCCCGACGCCACGCTCAACGGCCTTTCCGTCAATATTCCCAAATTCTCCCTGCGCGTCGGCTCCAACCCGCTGGAAGGCTATTTTAACCTGAAAAATCCGGTAACCGACCCGACCGTCGACACCAAGATCAACGGCACGCTCAACCTGGGAGAACTGTCCAAAGCTTTCCCCGTCGATGGCGTGCAGGAACTGGCCGGTATCATTCGGGCCAATATGATGATCAAGGCCTCTATGAGTCAGATCGACCGCCAGCAGTACGATCAGGTACAAATGGCGGGCGATTTCGGTATGCAGGGCATCTCCTACAAGGCGACCGACATGCCCGCGGTAAAAATCAACAACCTCTCGACCAGCCTGACCCCGCAAAGGGTTAATATCCAGAACTTCGATGCCAAACTGGGCAAAAGCGACCTGAAAGCCTCGGGCAGCATCGACAACCTGCTGGCTTATTTCTCCACTACGAAAACCATGACGGGCGCCCTCAATTTCAACTCGGCTTATTTCGATGCCAATGAGTGGATGACCGAGGAACCCGCCGACGCCTCCGGCGGCAAAGTGCCCACCGACGTGCCGCCGCCCGCCTCCGAAAAAGTATTCGACCGCTGGGATTTTACCATGGATGGCCATATCGGTCGCCTCAAATACGACACCTACGACCTGTCCGACCTGAACATGAAGGGCCACTTTATGCCCAACAAAATGTCGGTGGACAATTTCGGTTTGAAACTCGGCGAGAGCGACCTGTCCGGCAGCGGCCAGATTCTGAATGCCTGGAATTATCTGTTTGATAATCAGACTGTTTCGGGTGTGGTGAACCTGCGTTCGAATTACTTCGACCTCAACCAGTTTATGACCGACGAAACGGCCGCGCCTGCCGCAGCCGCTTCATCTTCTACGCCTGCCGCTCCCGCCGCCGCCGAGGTGATTCCCGTGCCCGAAAACATGGATATGACCCTCAACGCCAATTTTGCCCAGGTCAAATACACCAACCTGACCCTCAACAACCTCGACGGGCAGGTCGTGGTCAAAAACAGCGCGGCCAAACTCAACAATTGCACGGCCGATCTGCTCGGCGGTCAGGTGGGGCTCAATGGCTCTTATGATACGAAAGACCTGGCCAAACCCGCGTTTAACATGGATATGGCCATGCAAAACATCGGTTTCCGGGACGCCTACCAAAGTTTTGCGACGGTCAAAACCTTCGCGCCCATTGCGCAAAGCATCGACGGCCGTTTCAATACCACCCTGGCGCTCTCCGGCATACTTGGCCGCGACATGACGCCGGATTTTACCACGCTTTCAGCCGCCGGTTTTCTCGAAACGATCAACGCCATCGTCAACAACTTCAAGCCGCTCAATGAAATGGGGACCAAGTTGAACCTCAACTACATGAACAAACTGGAGTTGAAAAATACCCGCAACTGGTTTGAAATCAAAAACGGCATGGTGATCGTCAAGCCCTTTAATGTCCAGATGCAGGACGTAGCCATGCAAATCGGCGGTTCTCACGGCCTTGCGAGCGATATGAGTTACCAGATCCTGACCAAAGTTCCCCGTTCGGCCCTTGAAAAAAGCGGGGTCGGCAGCGCCGCCAATTCCGGCCTGAACCTGCTCTCCTCGGAGGCGTCCAAACTCGGCGTCAATATTGCCCAGGGCGAATTTATCAACGTTCGTTTCGATATCACCGGCTCGTATGCCAACCCGAAACTTGCCATGAAAGTGCTGGGCAGCGACGGCCAGGCCACGATCAAAGATCAGGCTTCTGCAACCGCCGGCGCGGCTCTGCAACAGGCCAAAGATTCGGTCACCAACGTGGTGAACCAGAAAGTGGAGGAGGCCAAGGAAAAAGCCAGGGCTGCTGCTGAAAAAGCGGCAGACAGCCTGCGCAACATTGCCAACCAGAAAACGGAAGAGGCGAAGAAAAAGGCCGAGGAAGAAGCCAAAAAAGTACTGGGCGATGAGGGCCAGAAAAAAGTCGACGACGTGAAGGACAAACTCAATAATTGGGATCCTTTCAAGAAGAAAAAGAAAGATTAAGCGCATCTTGCGGCCGCTTGTGTACCAGGCGGCCGCAAGTTTTTTCGGCCCGGCAAGTTTCAAAACGTGACGATACCTTTTTGGAAAAAATGGCTGTCCTACCTCCAGCCCCAGGTGCTGGAGATGACCGGTTCGGACCAAAATCCTGAACTGACCGTGCTTGTTTACCGTGGGCGCCTGCAATTGCTCAGCGGAAACGCCGTGTACTCCTGGGATGATCTGTACCGCAACTTCAACCGCGCATTTGCACGGCTCGATCTGCAACAACGGGCTTATGAAGATGTGCTGCTACTCGGTCTGGGCCTGGGAAGCGTGCCCTTTATCCTCGAAAAAATATACGGCCGCAAATACCATTACACCGCTGTCGAATGGGACGAAACCGTGGCCGAACTGGCCACTCGTTACACCCTTTCCCGACTCGAAAGTTCGGTGGAAATCGTAGTCGCCGATGCTGCTGTTTTTATAGAAGTCAATGAGGATCAATATGATATGTTGATCGTCGATATTTTTGAAGACGACCTGACGCCGCCCCAGTTTCTTACCCGCGAATTTCTGGAATGCTGCGACGAACGCTTGCGAAATGGCGGAGTTTTGCTGTTCAACTGTCTGTACAACCGCTCGCACGAACGCAGCGCGACCAAGCGATTTTTCGAACACACGTTTAAAGCGGTATTCCCGAGCGCCGAAGCATTCGATACGGAAGGAAACTGGGTATTGTGTTATCAAAAAACTTGATCACTGGTGCTTGCCCGGCGTCCAGCCCTGCTGGTCGAGCCAGTGCCGGCCGCTTTCGGCAGCAGGGGCCTCCAGTTGTGTAGCCATGCTGTCGTTCCAGCGGTTGAGGTAGCCAAAAAGGGCAATGACGCCCAGTATTTCCACAATTTCCCCCTCGTCCCAATGGGTGTGCAAGCGTTCGGAAATCGCGTCGTCGACGGCGTTGGGCACCGAACTGGCTGCAATGGCAAAATCGAGCGCCGCACGTTCGGCTTCACTGAAAGCGGGATGCGTTCTGAACTCCCAGATATGCGCCATCTTGTCCACTTCCGCGCCGTAACGTTCGGCGGCACGGATGGTGTGCGCCTGACAGTAGCGGCAGCCGGCCGTCAGACTGGCGAGGTAGCCGATCAGCCGTTTCAGGTCGCTGGTGACCCGCCCGCGGTTGTCCATCACCGCCTTGTTCAACTCGATAAATGCCTTCGCAATAGCAGGGCGGCGCTGCATAGTGAGCACGCTGTTGGGGCAAAAACCGAGGGTTTCATTAAAAAAAGTGGCCAATTCGGCGACTTCCGCGTTATGATCGGAAGGCAAGGGTGTGACAAGCGGCATGGTCAATTTTTGTTGATAACTGGATCGAATTGCTGCGCAATGAAGGAAAAAGTATCTTTATCGAACGATTAAATTCATCACCCGCCAGTCTTTTTATGGATTTTCTGGACTACTACGGCAAATTGCGCGCCCGCACTCGACGGGTGGTTTTATGCATCCCGCCCGACCAACTCGAATGGACCTATCGCGAAGGTAAATTTACCCTGGGCGATCTGGTGCGCCATCTGGCTACGATCGAACGTTGGCTCTATGCAGAAACCGTTCAGGGCCGCCCGCCGGCTTACCCTGGCGCTGGCGCGGAACTGGCCCCGGGCTTTGACGCTACGCTGGCTTTTATGGATGAATTGCACCGCCAGTCGATGGAGATTTTCAGCAGCCTGAGCCCAGAGGATTTGGAGAAAAAAGTCATGACACCTGCGGGCACGCCAATCACCTGCTGGAAATGGTTGCGGGCGCTGACCGAGCATGAAATACACCATCGCGGACAGATCTATCTGTATCTCAATATGTTGGGCGTCAGTACGCCGCCATTATTCGGGCTGACGTCCGAAGAGGTATTCGAACGTTCCATTCATTTAAAATAAAACCAGATGCGCAATGTGGTTTTTACACAGGTAAGCTGCGATGCTGAAATTGATCAGATTCTGGCTTTGCAGTCGATCAATCACCTGTCGGCAGTGGATGCCGCGGTTGCCGCGGAGCAGGGTTTTCTTACGGTCCGGCACGACCCGCTGGTGTTGCGCAAAATGAATGCGGCGTACCCCAGCGTCATCGCGAAAGAAGGCGATGCTCTGGCGGGATATTGCCTCGTCATGCCGCCATCTTTTGCCGACGACTTGCCCATTCTCGCACCGATGTTCGAATTATTGGGCAAACTGGAATGGAAGGGGCGCCCGATACACGAGTGGAGATGGTTTGTTATGGGCCAGGTCTGCGTTGCGGAGGTATACCGCGGGCAGGGCGTTTTTGACGGCTTGTATGACAAGTTGAAGGAATGCTGTGCGCCCGACTTCGACCTCGTGGTGACGGAGATTGCCGTGCGCAATACCCGTTCCCTGAGCGCGCATGAGCGGGTCGGATTTCATCTATTGCACCGTTATTTCGATCCCGAAAACGGCGAAGATTGGTGGGTTGTCGCGCTCGAGTTAGGGCGTACCTGATTTCGACGCCTTTTTCTGGATTTTACGCCCTGCAAAAACCGTTCGGCAATATGAAGCGGCCGGAACACGTAGCGTTTTTTGACATGGTGCCCGCCGCTGCGGCGGAGTATGTCGCGCAAGGTGGCGAGTACGAGCAACATGTGTTTGCCTTTATTCACCATGACGCACTCCGCCTGGGCAGCGCGAGCGGCATCGGTTACTTCCGAACGAGTGGCAAGACCACTTTTGTTCAGTGTTTCAAGCACTTGCGTCGCCCAGATCACAGGCACGTGCCCCGCTTCGCAAATCCACAGAATTTCCTCCTGTATCTCACTCAGCCGCTCGAACCCGATCTCGACCGCCAGGTCGCCCCGGGCAATCATGACGCCGAAAGCAGATTCCTGCATGCCTTGCAACAGCAGTGCCGGCAGGTTTTGTACGGCTTCAAGGGTTTCGATTTTGAGGACAAGATGCACGGGGCGCGCCGTCCGTTGGTCGAGCAATTGCTGCAATTCCGCGACTTCGCTGGCCTGCCGAACGAATGAAAAACCGATCAGGTCGGCATGTTCCAGGGCAAAGGGCAAAACGGATTTGTCGAAATCGGTGAGTGAGCGCGCGCTGAGTTCCGTGTCGGGGAAATTCATGCCCTTTTCCGCCTTGATGCGCGGTTTGGACGCAGAAATGCGAGTGATACGCAACAACGCAGCGTGCACGAATTTTCTTTCCACGACGGCTTCCACGACCCCGTCGTCGAACAAAATCCTATCGCCTTTCGACAGATCGCCGATGATCCCTTCCATCGTGCATCCGATTACTTTTTCATATTTCTCCTGATCTACCGGGCGCTCGATCAAGTAAATACATTCGTTCGGCGCTATTTTCAAACGGCCTTTTTTGCGCGCCTTTCCAAATAAAACCGTCCTGATTTTAGGGCCTGCCAGATCCATATAAATTTTGCAAGGCTGCCCGGTCACCTCTACGGCTTTCCGAATATTCCGGACCATCCGATGCCATGTTTTGGGGTCATCATGGGCGCAATTGATCCGCGCGACCGTCATGCCGGCTTGCACAAGAGCCTTTACGGCCAGAAAATCATCGGCCATTTTCGAGTCGAAAGTGATCATCAGGTGCGGGCTTTCCGGCAGATTGCCGTGCCCGAAAAGGGCTGTCGTTTGCCGCCGCTGCACCTGCGTGGCATGGGGGTAGTCGCAGGGCGACAACTCATGGTCGGCAATGGAGTCCCCCAAATGCCGCAGCACCATCTGAACCTGCCGCAAGACGTGGCTTTCCGAACTGGCCAGCGACGACAATCCGGCATTGTGCAACCCGTCCTGCACTTCCCGCAAATCCTCCTGGCGCAGCGAAAGATAATGGATCAGGTTGGCGGCGCTGGACCGCTGGGCAGGGTGAACGCGCTGAATGTCGACGTTGTGCAACATTTCCGCCTCCTGCATTTTTTTATAAATGCGTCGCAGATTTTGTTGCAAAAAACGGGATTGCTCCTTCATGGCAGTATCGCTTTTCTGTCTGTAATTTAGGCTCGGGGATTTTAAAATTACAATGACAGGAGTGCCTAAAAATCAATGATTTAAAACAGTACAATTTGCCGGCAGACCCGCTTTCCTCCCGCTTCAATGCATAAAAAATGCACCCCCTTGGGGTAACCGCCCGGCGCAACTTCTACACGACTGATGCCTTTGGGAAATGATGTTGCGCCACTTGACCACCATTGCTTGCCCGATTGGTCGGTCAGGGAGATTACGAGATCAAGCGGTTTGTTCAGGGCGATTTGAACATAAAACCGGCCGGGGGCGGGATTGGGGCTCACGCCAAGCACCAGTAACGGATGCGGCGGCACAGTCGGGATGCCGGACAACCCGTACGGCAGTACGGGCGCTGGTTGATCCTGCGTCGCCTTTGGTTCAGATGCCTGATCATTGAGGTGCAATTGGGCGCTGCCGTGCAAGACGTACACGCCCTGACCGAAATTTTCAGCCAGCGTGTCCAGGTACTGGCTCGGGATGTAGTAGTAATTCGCTTGCACGGTGTCCGGCTTCATGTCGAGCAGGATGTAGCCGTGCCTGTCGAGGTCGACGTATTTCAGGTGCGGGTTGTATTCCAGGTTCAGGCCGGGGAGCGGATGATTGATGTATTGCTCGAATTGCGCCGTCAGCGAGGCTCCGATCACCTCGTCGAAGTTGGGCGAAGAAATGGACGGCGTCCCAAACTCCACGGCCCAGCTGCCTTCCGCCGTGAGGGGGTTGTAGCCTTCCAGCGTGGCGGGGTTGAAAGGGTTGGGCTGCACGAGGTTGAAAAAACTCGTGGCGGGGTAAATGACCGGTTTTTTGGTCACCTCAAAAGCCCAGCTGGAATGGGAGTCGCCCGATACAATGACCACATTGTCAATGTTTTCGTCGCGCAGGGTGTCGATCAGGGCATTGCGTTGTGTCGGGTACGACTCCCAGTTGTCGATAAAAATATCTTCCGCAATACGGATGGAGTCCAGGTTGGTCGGGTCCGGCGATCCGTCGAATGCTCCACCTGCGAAACCCACATTGAAATCGGTGAAGAGCACCTGATTGCCAATGAGTTGCCAGCGAGCCGGGCTGTTTTTCAAATGCCCGATCAGCCAACTGAACTGTTCCGGGCTGATCATGTTGCGGACGGGGTCGTCGGGCGTATCGAAATGAATCGGCGGCTCGTCGCGGCCTTCCACCCGGGTGTCGAGCATGACCAGATCGCACAAATCTCCATAGGAAATGGCGCGATAGACCTCCTGAACCGGCGAGTTGCGCACGGGCATCCACTCGAAATAAACCTGTTTGGAAATGGCTTTGCGCACCGACCATTCGCCCTCGTCGGGCTGATGGTTTTGCGCGCCGTCCTTGTAGGCGTCGTTGGCAAACTCGTGGTCGTCCCACACGCTGATCATCGTGTGCTGCTGGTGCAGGCGGATCAGATCGGGGTCGAGGTGGTAGAGCGAGTAGCGGGTGCGATAATCCGCCAGGCTCAGGATTTCACCGGGCGGTTCGTTGGTGCGACCCGGCAAGTTCACGCTGTACACGCCCGTGCCGTATTCATAAATGTAGTCGCCGAGGTGGATGACGGCGTCGAGGTCGTTGCGCTGAGCCAGCATGCCGTAGGCGTTGAAATATCCGCCCTCGTAGTTCGAACAGGACATCACCCCGAAACGCAGGTGATCGACCGGACCCGCGGGCGTGGTTTTTGCGCGGCCGATCAGCGAATTGGCGCCAAGCGCTGAGAAATAGTAATAATAAGTGCTGCCCGACTGCAAGCCGCTGACATCGATTTTTACGGTGTAATCCAGGGACTCGTCTGTCGCAATTTGACCGGAAGTCACGATATTTTGAAACCCCGGATCGGTCGCAACCCGGTAATCCACATTCACGGCCCCGGCCTGCTCGGGGGTGACCCGCGTCCAGATAATGACGCTTTCGGCAGTTGGGTCGCCGGACGCGACGCCGTGGTAAAACGGTTTTAGCAGCGGATCGAAGCTCAGATCGCGCGGTGCGGCCTGGGGCGCCGAGGGGTCGCGGCGCGGCGCAAAAGCCTGGGCTCGCAGACAGTTGGCCGCGGCGACAGCGAGCAGGAGGAAAAACAGACGTGACATGAGAATTTAGCCCGTTTGGTTCGTGTGACTTCCGGGCAAATGTCGGCCAAGCCGCCTGCTTTTAGCGCGATTTTTTGTTAAATTAAGGACAATTCGGAGCAGGTCATTCCTCGTCGTCGAACCAGACCTTGTAGTATTTTTTGCCCTTTTCCTCGTCGAAGCCACGCTCGATCAGGTCGCGGCGGCCATGCACGTAAATGTGGAAGTTTTTGTCCAGTTTGATCACGCTTTTCAGCACTTTGAACTCCTTTTTAAAAGCCTGATTGCTGATGTCAAATTGCGATTCCAGCGGAATGGCGTAGGCTTTGGCGTACTCGTCGCGGAACTCGCGGAAGGCCTCCTGTTGCTCCTGCTCGGGGAACAGGGTGTCGGAATAGTCTTCGAGTTCGAATGCTTCGTTCTCCTTGAAATACAAGGCCGTACGATTGAGCAGGTCGATCTGGTCGGTGCGGTCAAGTCCGAATTTGTAGGGCATTTTTTGGGTAATAAATTCGCTCGACAGGTTGATGTAGTGCCGGGTGTTGAAATAATTGTCCTCGATGGGGCGGAGGCGCAAAAAGCCGTCTTTCCAGAAGGAATGTTCGTCGCGTTTGCTCACCGAGTCGATGGCGCAAATGCGGAAACCTTCCGTCTCGTCGAGGTTGAACACGAGTGCGGCGACTTCCAGTTTGTCGAGCGTGATGCCCTCGGCAACGTTGAGCGTGAACGTTTCGGGGCTCCGTTCGGTGCGGAGGTAGGGGTCTTTGGTCTGGATTTTTACCAAGGCGAGGGCGCTGACGGGCTCGTCCTGCAACATCAGGTTTTCAAAATAGGCGACAAAGAATTCGCCGCCGCTGATTTTGGGCAATTCGCTGTGCAAATACAGCAACTGGGTCAGTTTGCCCGCCTCTTCGTGGATTTGCTCGGGGTTTTGAAAAATGGTCAGGCAGGACTGAAAAACCGCGTGGTTGCTCACGTCTTCCTCGTGAAAGAAGTAGAAAAACTCTTCCGATTTTTCGAAAGGCCGCAGAAAAGCGGCGGTCAGTAATTCTTCCGCGTAAGCGTCGGGCGGAACAAGGGTATGTTTGGGCACCGAGATGCCTTCGTTGCGGTTTTTATTGCCCACCCAGGTGATGGCCAGGCGGCGCAGGTTGGCGGCTGAAAAATCTAGCACAGGAAAGGAGTTATGTTGATAAAGGAAATGATGAATTTTGGCCCGCAAAAATAAGCGGTGAATGCCAACCACGAGCGTTTGCCGCCATGCCTTGACCTTTAATTTTTTCAGGCTATCCGAATCGCAGTCAATACCCGTTTTTTATTGTCCGGCCGACTGGAAGGGCTGGGCTGGTACACGCATGAGATCATGCGGCGTATGGTATTGAAGCACCCCGAGGATGAATTTTTCTTTCTTTTCGACCGCCCGTACGACCCTGCTTTTATCTACGGGCCCAATGTCGTGCCAAGGGTTCTGTTCCCTCCTGCCCGGCATCCTTTGTTGTGGTACTGCTGGTTTGAATGGTCGGTGACCCGCGCGCTGCGGCAACTGAAACCCGATGTCTTTTTTTCACCCGACAGCTACCTCAGCCTCCGCGCCTCCGCGCCAACGGTCATGACCTGCCACGACCTTGTGCCGCTGCATCAGCCCGAACAGGTGCCTTTTGCGCCCCGAACGTACTACCGTTTTTTCCTTCCCAAATTTTTAAAAAAAGCAGGGCATATCATCACGGTTTCCGAGTACGTTCGCCGTGATATTGAACAGACCTGCAATATCGAATCCGGGCGCATCACGGCGGTGCACAATGGATGCAGAGAAGGCTTTCAGCCTGTAAATGAATTTGTAAAACAAGAAGTTAGGGACAAATACGCAGATGGTGCACCCTACTTTTTTTACGCCGGCGCCATTCATCCCAGAAAAAATATTCCTCGCCTGATCCGTGCTTTTGACCAGTTTAAAAAGCGCTCGAAATCGCCCCTGAAACTGCTTTTGGCCGGCCGTTTTGCCTGGCAAACGGGCGATGTAAAGTCCGCGTACGAATCTGCCGAATATCGCAACGACATTGTGCTGCTCGGCTACGTGGACGACCAGACCCTTCCGCTGCTTTTGGGCGCCGCGCTGGCTTTGGTGTACGTCTCCCAGTCGGAAGGATTCGGCCTGCCAGTGCTGGAAGCGTTTCACGCCGAGACGCCCGTCATCACGTCCCGCGCGACGGCGCTCCCTGAGGTTGCCGGCGAGGCCGCGATTTTGGTCGATCCCGCTTCCGAAGACGAAATTGCCGCGGCCATGGCGCAAGTGTCCGACAATCCAGCGCTCCGCGCTCGTTTGGTAGAAAAAGGTCGAGAACAACGCGAGCGTTTTGACTGGGACGCCGCCTCGGAGGCGATTTACCAGACACTCGTCGCTACCGCCCGCAAACCCGGAAAAAGCCGGTCATGAAGGTCTTGCACCTGTTCGATTGGTACCTGCCGTCCACACTGAGCTGGACGAGCCGTCTGCTCGATCAACTGAAAAACCGCGTCGAGCCCGCCATCGCCGCGCCCTGGATGGTCGACGGGCCCTTTGCGCATCCCGATATCCCACAATACCTGTTTCCACCGCAAAAATGGTTTTTTCCGACCGTAAAAACGGAGTGGGAACATCCGTTCTGGCAACGTGTATTTGCACGGAGCCAGCGATTCATTCCGACTTATCCGCACTGGCTGTACAATCGCCTCGTTCACGACCCGCCGGATATTTTGCATGCCCACTTCGGGCCGACGGGTTGCCTGTATCTGCCTTTGGCCCAAAAACTTGCCCGCCCGCTTGTGGTCACGTTCTACGGGTTTGATTATCAAAAGATTCTGCACAAGCGCCCTGTTTTTAAAGAAAAATACCAGCGCCTGTTCATAGCAGCGGAAAAAGTCGTTTGCGCCAGTCCCACGGGGGCTGCTGCTCTGGAAAACATGGGTTGCCCCGGGCATAAAATTGCGATTGTGCCACCCAGCCCCGATCTTCAACGTTTCCCCTTTGTGGCGCGCTCCAAGCCATCCGGGCAACTTCGGCTGGTGCAGGTGGCCACTTTTACCCCCAAAAAAGGCCACCTGACCACGATCGAGGCCTTCGCGATGGCCACTCGGCACTGTCCGGGCCTGCACCTCACGCTGGCGGGCGAGCGCTACGATCCGGCAACCGTTTTGGCTGTGGAACGCCTGATCCGGCAACACGATCTGAGCGACCGTATCGACTGGCTCGATTTCGTGCCGCATGCCGACATGCCGTCCTTTTTGGCCGGATTCGATGCTTTCGTTCAGCCCAGCCAAACGACGCCCGATGGCGACCACGAAGCGACGCCCGTGGCGCTGCTGGAAGCCATGGCCACCGGCCTGCCCGTGCTGGCCACCCGGCATTTCGATTTGCCCGATATGGTGCTCGACGGACAGACCGGCCTCTTGTCCGATGAAAAAGATACGGCGGGACTTGCCCGATCGATGGAGCAAATGTGGAGGATGGAAGCGACTGATTATCAAATTATTAGTCAAAACGCCCGACAACACGTGGCGCGCCATTTCGACGTGGCGAAAAGCGCCGAACTGTTGTTGCGGGTGTACGAGAAAATCTGCCCATGAGCCGAATCCTGATCATCACGGCCCGATATGCGCCATTTATCGGTCCGCGTGCGCACCGCTGGACCGCCGTGGCGGAATACTGGGCGAGTGCGGGTCATGAGGTGCATGTCATTTGCCCGAAATACGTCGATACCTCGCCGGAATGTCGGTTGAAGGGCGTGCATCTTCACCGCGTCGGCCTTGATTCCTTGAAAGAACTGGCTTACAGATGGCTGGCTTCCGGAGCAGGCAGGGGCAGGGTAGGAGAGCGCCCCGCACAGCCGGGCTGGACGACAAGGGTGGGCAACTGGCTGTATGAGCAGGTCTGGAAAAAAATATATTTCCCCGACGATGCGCTGCTCTGGCGCCGGGCTGCGCTACTCAAAGCTTTGCAATTGCTTGAAAAACAACATTTTGACGCAATGGTGACGGTTGCCTTGCCTTTCACGGCGCACCTGGTCGGCCTGGTAGTCAAAAAGCAACATCCCGCTTTGAAATGGCTGGCCGATACGGGCGACCCCTTCGCTTTTCAGCCGCGCTTCGCAGCCGGGCGGGGCAACCTGTACACGCCGTGGGCAAAACGGCTGGAAAAACAGGTACTGCTGTCAGCCGATCGGTCTGTGGTCACGACGGAGGCGGCCCTTCATGTTTTCCGAAAATATTATGGCGCCGAAGCCGTGGCGCACATGATCGTCATTCCGCCGCTTTTGCATCCGCGCCCCGGCAATCCTGAACAACGGGAACACGCCGATCTGCCGCTACATTTGGGGTATTTTGGCACATTTTACAGCCCTGTGCGCACCCCCGATGCGTTTTTGCGGCTTTTAGAGGCGGGCTTTCGATTGCGGCCCGAATGGCGGCAGCGGCTGGTCATTCATTTTTACGGTGAAATTTTTCCGGAAATGCTGTCCCGTCTGTCCGGTTTCCCTGAAATCAGGCTGCACGGCCTGCGCAGTCGGGAGGAATCCAGAGCTGCCATGCTGCAAATGGACGGATTGATCCATATCGGCAACACCACCGATTTTCAGTTACCCAGCAAAATCGTGGAATACCTGGCCGCTCAAAAACCGGTTTTCCACCTGTCCTATGTTGCCGCCGATCCTTTCGAAAGTTTTTGGGGGAATGCCGAGGGGCTGACGGTCGTTCGTGTAAACGGAGACGAAACGCCCGACACGAATACCTGGCTGGACTGGCTGGAATACGTCGGGCAGGAGCGCCCGCATTTTGTCAGGGATATCGACCCCTATTTGATCGATTCGATCGGTACGGCCTATCTTCGGGCGTTACAATCCGCTGACTGACCCGCTTATGCTGCACGAACTATTGCGCAACAACATTGCCCGACACATACGGCTCGATGCTGCCGAGGAAGCCCGGTTTGCCTCCTTGCTGACAACAAAGGTGTTGAAAAAAAAGGCGTTTTTGCTTCGCGAAAACGAAGTGTGTCGCCATTCCGCGTTTGTCATAAAAGGCTGTCTCAGAGGGTATACGGTGGATGAAAACGGCTTCGAGCACATCCTCCAGTTCGCGCCGCCCGACTGGTGGATCGCCGACATGTACAGCCTTTTGTCGGGCCAGCCTGGCAATTTGTTGATCGACGCGCTGGAAGACACAGAAGTATTGCTGCTGGCCAAAAAAGACCAGGAGCAACTCTATCTGGACATTCCAAAATTCGAGCGTTTTTTCCGCATCATCACTGAAAATTCACTGGTCAGCAGCCGGCAAAGAGTGCTCGACAACCTCAGCCTGACCGCGCGACAGCGATACGAAGCGTTTTGCACGCGTTATCCCACCCTGATCAATTGCCTTCCTCAGAAACAAATTGCCGCCTACATCGGCGTCACGCCCGAGTTTTTGAGCAAAATGCGGGCAAACTGGTGATCGCCTGCTAACCCTCTTTTTTCTTAATCTAGTTTATTGGCGGACCTGCTCCGGGGTATGCAATTTTGTGTCATCAAAAAGCAAAACACCCTCGGTCATGAACAGAAAAGAATTTCTCAAAAAAAGTGTTTTGGGCGCAGGCGCGCTGGCAACTACCGGCATCGGCAGTGCGGTGATCACCAACAACATCGACGAATTGAAGCCTCTTGAAGTACTGGGTTTCAATCATTTACCAAACACAAATTCGAGCATTATGAGCAATAGCGTTTTGCACCGTGCCGACTCGCGCGGTCAGGCCAACCACGGTTGGCTCCAGTCCTTCCACACTTTTTCATTTGCCAACTACTACAACCCCGAGCGGATGAACTTCGGCGTGCTACGCGTCCTGAACGACGACACCGTACAGGCGGGCCGCGGCTTCGGCACTCACCCGCACGACAATATGGAAATCATCTCCATCCCCCTCGAAGGCGACCTGGAGCACAAAGACAGCATGGGTAATGTAGCCGTGATTCGCAACGGCGACGTACAGGTGATGAGTGCAGGAACCGGCATTTACCACTCGGAATACAACAAAAACAGCGATAAAACGGTCAAATTTTTGCAAATCTGGGTGTTTCCAAACAAACGCAACGTCACGCCCCGTTACGACCAGATCACCCTCAACCTGGCCGATCGTAAAAACAAACTCCAGCAAATTCTGTCGCCCAACCCCGACGATGAAGGAGTCTGGATACACCAGAACGCCTGGTTCCACATCGGCACGCTCGACGAAGGTTTTGAAACGACTTACACGCTGAAAGGCGGCAATGGCAATGGCGTTTACATTTTTGTACTGAATGGCGACGTGACGGTGAACGGTCAGGCCTTGCATGCCCGTGACGGCTTCGGGATCTGGAATACGGAGCAGTTTGATCTGAAAGCGGACTCGGCTGCAGAGGTGTTGCTGATGGAAGTGCCGATGGACTTGTAGGTCCTGACAGGAGCCTGCTTTGGGTGCAAGAGATGTGTGAAAAATCGCCCCCGACTATTGACCAAAAAAAACGGCATCAACCGAAAGGTTGATGCCGTCAGGGGGGGGGGGGAGGAGGAAATGAGTTATGAATGCAGACCGCGACCGTTATCTAAATAACCCGGACCACAGTCGGCAAGCAGTCTCATCTGTTCCAGAGTGTATTGTCGAGCCACCAAATCGTGTACTTCAAGCGCCTGATCGCGCGTAATGGACGGAAATTCATCCAAAAACTCATTGACGCTGACGCCAATGCGCATGAAGTCTAAAAAGGTTTCGACTCTGATACGCGTCCCGCTAAACACGGGCGCTCCATCCTGGATCTCGGGGTGAACACTGATTGAAGAAAGGGTGCGCATAATCCGGTGCTGTTTGTACGACAAAGTGAACCGGGACTATACAAATTCAGGGAGGATTAAACAAAAGTATTACAGGCGCTAATGTAGGCAGCAGGCATTAATAGCCAAGTTTTTTTGTCAAAATTTTTTTAAGTGCCTGATTTTAAAGGAATTTTTCACCAAACAAGGCTTTCACTTGTGCCGTCAGTTGTTTGATCTCCTGCTCCTTTGATCGGGGGTGAATGAGCAGGACATCCCCGGTGTCCACCACGATAAAATCACTGAGATCTTTCACGACCACCAGCTTGCCGGAAGGGGCCCGGACGAGGCAGTTGTCCGAATCGATGGCCAGAATCGTATCGCCTTGCAGCAAATTGTCATTTTCGTCTTTCGGGCGCTCGGCGTGCAAACTGGCCCAGGTACCCAAATCGGACCACCCGAATTCACTCGGGATGGTGTACACATTGTCGGCTTTTTCCAGAATAGCAAAATCGACGGAAATATTGGGCGTAGTAGGGTAGTGTTCGTCGATAAATGCCTGTTCCTCAGCGGTATTATACTTGCCGGAACCTTTTTCTAAAATATCGAAAATATCGGGCGCAAGGTCTTTGAATGCCTTTAAAATCGCGCCGACGTTCCAGATGAAAATGCCGGCATTCCAAAGATATTCTCCGGAAGTGACGAACTCCATGGCCGTGGCGAGATCGGGTTTTTCGGTAAAACGCAGCACTTTGTGTACGCCACCGTCCGATTCCGACTGAAACTGAATATAACCGTAGCCTGTATCCGGGCGCGAGGGCTGAATACCCAAAGTGACCAGCGCTTCGTGCGAAGAAGCAAACGCCAACCCGCGATTGATTTTATCCAAAAATGCCTGCTCTTTCAGCACGACGTGATCGCTGGGGGCAATCACGATGTTGGCCTGCGGATCGAGGGCGCTGATCTTGAACGAGGCATAGGCAACGCAGGGCGCGGTGTTGTTGCGGCTGGGTTCGCAGAGGATCTGGTGATCGCCGAGTTCGGGCAATTGTTCTTTTACCAGGTCTTTGTACGCGGCATTGGTCACGATAAAAAAGTGATCAGGGCTGCAGATCGGCAAAAAGCGCTCGAAAGTGAGCCGCAAAAGGCTCTTTCCGACCCCGAGCATGTCGAGGAATTGCTTGGGGTGCGCCTCCCGGCTTCCCGGCCAGAAACGGCTGCCAACCCCGCCGGCCATGATCGCTACGTAAGTATGTTCGTTGTTCATATTTTCAAAATAGATGTTTGACTTCCTGATAAACTTCCCTTATTCCGGCCTCCAGTTCGATGCGCGCTTTCCAGCCCATGGCGTGTAACTTGCTCACATCCATCAATTTACGAGGTGTGCCGTCGGGCTTCGACAGGTCGTGGCGTATCTCGCCGCCAAACCCTGTGATGCGCGCAACCATTTGAGCCAGTTCGAGGATGGAGATGTCGGCCCCCACGCCGATATTGACCAGGCCGGGCTCATTGTAGTGCTCCATGAGGTAGTAGCAGGCGTCGGCCAGATCATCGACATGGAGGAATTCCCTGCGCGGCGTGCCGGTCCCCCAAATCGTGACGGCAGGCTCGCCATTTTTGACCGCTTCGTGAAAACGGCGGAGCATGGCGGGCAGGACGTGGCTGTTTTGAGGGTGGTAGTTGTCGTTGGGGCCGTACAGATTGGTCGGCATGACCGAAACAAAATTACAACCGTACTGGTCGCGGTAGGCGTCGCAAAGTTTGATTCCCGCGATTTTGGCGATGGCGTACGGCTCGTTGGTGGGTTCGAGCAGCCCGGTGAGCAGACTGTCTTCCTGCAAAGGCTGCGGCGCCATTTTGGGATAAATGCAGGAGGACCCCAGAAACATGAGTTTTTTGACGCCGTACCGGTAAGCCGAATGAATGACATTGGCTTCGATCATGAGGTTGTCGTACAAAAATTCAGCCCTATAGGTGTTGTTGGCCAGAATGCCGCCCACCTTGGCCGCCGCCAGAAATACGTAATCGGGCTTTTCCCTGCGAAAAAACTCATCGACTTCCACCTGACTGCGCAGATCGAGTTGGGCCGAATCCCGAAGGACGAAGTTGGTGTAGCCCTCTGCCCGAAGTTTTCTCAAAATGGCCGAACCGACCATGCCGCGATGCCCGGCCACGTATATTTTGGCATTTTTTTCCATAAAACCCTTACTCAAACTGGTTTCTGATATCGAATCCGCCCTCTTTCAAAAATCGTTCGCGGTGAAACAGGGTCAGGTCGTTTTGCACCATTTCATGCACCAGATCGGCCAAAGTATGCTGCGGCTTCCAGCCGAGTTGCCGATTGGCTTTGCTGGCGTCGCCGACCAGCAGATCGACCTCGGCCGGCCGGAAGTAGCGCGGGTCGATGCTGATGACCTCCTGCCCGGGTTTGAAATGAAAACCGCTGGCTTTTATGTCGGCCACGTAGCCTTTTTCGTCGGCCCCGGCCCCTTTAAATTCGAGTTCCACCCCGAGTTCGCGGAAAGCCATTCGGCAGAAGTCGCGGACGGAGGTGGTGATGCCGGTCGCAACCACAAAATCCTCCGGTTGGTCTTGTTGCAGGATCAGCCACATGGCCTCCGCGTAATCGCGGGCATGGCCCCAGTCGCGTTTGGCATCCAGGTTGCCCAGCCAGAGTTTGTCTTGCAGGCCCAGGGCGATCTTGGCTGCAGCGCGGGTAATTTTCCGGGTCACGAAGGTCTCGCCTCGAATCGGGCTTTCGTGGTTGAACAGGATGCCGTTGCAGGCGTACAGGTCGTAGGCCTCGCGGTAGTTGACGGTAATCCAGTAGGCGTACAATTTTGCCACGCCATAAGGAGAACGGGGGTAAAACGGCGTCTTTTCCGTTTGCGGAGTCTCTTGCACCAGGCCGTACATTTCAGACGTGGAGGCCTGGTAAAAACGCGTTTTGCCCGATAAACCGAGCAAACGAATGGCTTCCAGCAGCCGCAAGGCGCCGATTGCATCGGCATTGGCGGTGTACTCGGGCGTCTCGAAACTCACCTGCACGTGGCTTTGCGCGCCGAGGTTGTAGATTTCGTCGGGCTGCACCTGCTGTACGATTCGGATGAGATTGGTAGAGTCGGTCAGGTCGCCGTAATGCAGGATAAAATTGCGCCCCAGTTCGTGCGGGTCCTGATACAGGTGGTCGATGCGGTCGGTATTGAACAAGGAGCTGCGCCGTTTGATGCCGTGCACCTGATAGCCTTTTTTCAACAGAATTTCAGCCAGATAGGCGCCGTCCTGCCCTGTTACGCCGGTTATTAAAGCGGTTTTCATGAATCGAGAATGGCCAGGTATTTTTGGATGATCAATTGTTCGTCGAACTTACTTTCTGCTTTTAAACGCCCCTCCCGGCCCAATTCGGCGCGAAGTTGCGGCGACATTTGACAAAACGCAAACATTGCCCGGAATAAGGCTTCCGTATCGCGAGCCGGCACGAGCCAGCCGTTGCGCCCCTGCTCGACGGTATCCCGGCAGCCGGGCATGTCGCTGGTAATCACCGGCAGCCCTTTGGCGAGCGCTTCGAGAAGGATGCGGGGCACGCCCTCGCCGTAGTAGGAGGGCAAGACGACGCAATCCACCTGATCGAGCAGGCTTGCCATGTCGTCGGTCGGCGAGAGCAACGCTACGCCACTCCCTTCCAGATGCGTTTCCAGCGCAGCCCTGGCCAGCGCGCGGGGGTTTTCGGCTGGCAGCCCTGAAATCAGGCAGCGGGCGGCGGGACAAGCGGATTGCAATTGCCGCGCCGCGTCGATGTACTCCCTGACGCCTTTCTCGGCAATGAGCCGTCCCGCAAATAGAAAAACGGGCGCCCGCTCGAATTGTTTGCCGGGCAAGGGCTGAAATGCCGTCAAATCGATGCCCGAGCCTGCCACCTGAACGGTTTTGGCGGCGGCGACCATACCGTTTTTTTCAAAAAAAAGGCGGTCGTCTTCGTTTTGAAAAACAACCCGATGCGCCCTGCGAAACGACAAACGATACAACAAGGCGGCCAGGCGGAACAGCCCGTTTTTTTGTAAAAATACGACCCCGAGCCCGTTCACCGTGGGCAGCCAGCGGGCGCCTTTTTTTCCCAATGCAAAACCGGTGTACAGGTTGGGTTTGATCGTGTAGGAGAGAATCCAGCGATAGTTGCCCTGGCGGAAATAGTTGCGTAACTCCCTGACGAGCAACAGATCCTGAAAGGCCCTTTTCCCCTTTGGCGCCAGTTGCTGCAAGGGCAAAAAGCGGCAACCTATTCGTTCGATCTGCTCGACAAAAATGCCCGGCGGGGCAATTACATCGACTTGCCACCCCGCATTTAATAAACTGACAATCAGGCCTTTTCGAAAATTCCAGACACTCCAGGTCGTGTTTGAAACGAGGGCTAGTTTTTTATCGCCCTTCATGCCCTGTTGCTTGTTCCGACCATGCCTGGCTTGCCGATGGCATCTCGTTTCTCCAAAATAAATATTCCTCAGCCAAAATTTCCCTTACTGTTTTTAATTGTAAAGAAGTCATTTTATCCGAGGCCGAGAACCATTTTTCCCTGATTCTGCTTTTCAAAAAATCGGGCGCCAGCCGCTTGGCCCAATCGTACAAACCGGTCCGGGCCAGGCGATTCAGCAGAATGGACTTCGAGGCGTTGTAATTTTTATTGCGGTTGGGCGGCATGGACAGGGGAGTATCGGGCGGAAGTTGCAGGAAGTTGGTCAGGCGGTTCAGTTCCTCTTCCGGCCGGGCCACGAGGTTTTCAAAAATGATGACGTGCGTGTCGGCGGCATTCAGCCAGGGCGCCATGAAGCGGCTGTACATCGACTCGCCGGCATAGCGAAAAAATGCAAAAGGGTCGATCCCCTCGGTCGCGAAAGGCGCACCGTAGTGCCGGCGGTGGTATTGGTCCGCCAGGTCGCGCAGGTTGATTTGGCCATGTTGAGCCGCCTGTTCGAGCATTTTTTGTTCCTGCTGCCAAAGATCGCCGTTGCCCGAATGCAGCCCTTTCAGTATGTCATCGAAACTGCGCGTTTCAATACCGCCCGGTTTGGCGCGCTGATGCCAGTAGGCTGAAAAAAAACGCCGGGCGGGGTCGCGCAGGCACACGATAAAACGCGGGTTTTCAACGTATTGTCTGACTTTTTCCCGAAGGCCCATGTCGGTTACGTACAGGGTGGAGCCGTCGAGCAGGGGCCTTTGTCGATTCCCTTCAAAAAGCTGATCGTACCAGTCGATATGCTGCGCGACAAGCGGGGCGGGCAGGCAGAAAAACTGGGGTTCCTTGTACCGCGCCACCCGAAAAAGCCCGGTTTGCGCCAAAAAATCGTACACGCTCGTAGTGCCGCATTTGCGAAACCCGGCCACGAAAACACCCGATGTAAATCCTTGATTCACCGCTTTTTTTGGTAAAAACAAAACAAAGTCACCAACAAAAACACCCACGACCAGCGCTCGCGGAGGTAGAGGTGGGTCAGGTTCATCACCATGAATAACAGGTAGTTGCCCACAACAAACAGGCGAAGTTGCCAGGGCGCGCCGGCCGATACGATTTGCCAGAATACAGCCCCGAAAAACAACATCAGGGCGATGAAGCCGATAATGCCCGCTTCGATGAGGATGGCCCCGAAGGTGTTGTGCAGTTCGTGACGTTTGTGGTAGGCTTTGAAATTGGCCAGACCGACGCCGAGAATCGGGTGCTCGGGAAACAAATCCGCCGCCTCTTCCAGTTGCGAAACGCGCACATCGATGTTGCTCTCCGATTGAGAAGGGTCGCCTTCCACGATCAGGCTGACGATCTTGGCGGCCCGCCGCACCCCGCCGATGTCTTCCATCGACAACAGAATCTGCTTGTAATTGGCCGCCAGATAGCCCAGCAGGGCCAGTGCGGGCAGCACCAGCATGGCTTTTTTCCACCACCGCAAAAACAAAAAACGGTAGAACAGGTAGTTGCCGATGAGCGCTACCATGATCACGAACGCCGTTTGCGAACCCGTACCGAAAGCGGGCAGCGTGACCAGCGCCAGCAAGGCGTAAGCCCACCAGCGTTTGCCCGGGTAAAACCTTTCGATGATCAGCAGCAGGGTAAACGTGGTGGTCAGCACATACGCCGCGTACTGGTTCGGATTGCCGGTCAGAAAGGTGTAGCGTATCCAGTCGAACATGCCCGGAAAACGAATGCCGGCGAGAAAATTCAGGTACAAGGGCAGGGTCGAGAGGATCAGCGAACTCGCCGAATACACGAAAACCGTGCGAATGAAAGCCATCCTGTGTTTTTCAAACAACAAGGCCGACAACACCAGAAACAAGCCGATGTACAGCCAGGGCAACAACGATACGAAAAACCTGAACTGATCCACCGCCACGAAAAAGGTGCTCAGCAGGATGACGAACAGCAGCAAAAACAACAGACCGATGCCTGCAAAACGTTTGGGCACCCGCCATTCGCCTTTTCTCAACCGACTGACGCCGACCAGCGCAACAGCCAGTAGGAGAAAGAAATCGGAGAGAATAAATTTGAACAACCCGAGCGGTATGCCCAACTGTGTGTACGGCAAAAAGAACAGACAAAGCCCGTAGAAGCTCAATGCGCTGATTCGAAGCCGGTCGGTGATGTTCATAAACGGATGGTGGAAAAACCGAGTTTGCGGCGAACGAAATACCAGGCAAGTCCGTTCAACACAACCAGCCCGGCCGAACTGCCCGTCGCCGCGCCGGCGGCTCCCCAGGAAGGCGCCAGCCAGGCAGAAACGACAAAATTCACGACGACGCTGATCATGGCCAGTTTATTCATCAGGCGGTCGTAACGGGTCATGTTGAGCACGGCCCCCGTTGGCCCCACCAGCACGTTGCAAAACTGCCCGATGATCAAAATCCGCATGGCCAGCGCCCCCTCCGGGAAATCGCGACCGAAAAGATGCAACAAAGGCCCAGCCAGCGCCAGCACCACGAGGAAAATCGGCGCCGAAGACCAAATGATCAAACGGGTGGCTTGCCGTGCCGCCTTTTGCAGACCTTCCTGATCCTGCTGCGCCCAGCAGCGCGCCAGTTTGGGCGCCACGATCGAATTGACGGCCATCAGCGGGATGGTGACGAGGTTGACGACGCGGTTGCCGGCCGCGTAGATGCCCAGATCGTAACTGCCGCGAGCGCTTTTCAGCACCAACTGATCGATCCAGTGATTGAAAAACATAACCGAGCCGGTCAACAGAAAAGGCCACGAGTGCCGCACCATGTCTTTGTATTCCGTCCAGGCGGCTGTCTGGTGAACGTAGGGCCGGTCGGAATGCACCGTTTTTTTCCAAATAACGAGGGCAAGCCCGATGGCGAGCCACAAGGACCCGACCTGCGCCCAGCCTGCCGCCCGCTCAGGATCGGCGTAAAACAGCGCCAGCAGCAAAATAAGGGCAAAAAACGGCGAGGCTACGTAGTTCAAAATGGCGTACCAGCGTATTTGCCGAAACGCTTTGAATGCTTGCGAATGGTATTTCAGCAGGGTTTGCGGCAAAATGCCCACCGCGATCATCAAAAAAACAAATGCGTTGCCGTAAGCCGTCAGCCAGCCCAGGTATTGGGCCAGCAGCAGCACGCCTCCGAGCAGGAGAGAAGCCGCGATTTGCAGCCGCAGGGCCAAACGGTGAAAACGGATCAGGCCCTGCCAGTCGTTCAGCGCTTGCTTCGCGGCGACATGCCGGACGACCAGCCCGTCAAAACCAAGGGCTGAAAAAACCGACAACACATTGATTAACAATACCAAAAATGAATAGTCGCCAAACGCCGCCGGCCCCAGCAGGTTGGTCACCATAAGGCTGAACGCGTAGGTGAAAGCGATGCCGGCTACGCGAATGAACAGCGTCTGCCCGCTGCCGCGCACCAGCTCGTGACTGGAAAAACGGCTCAGTTTGCCCAGCCAGCCGCCGCTGTTTTCTCCTTTTTCACCCATGCGTTTCGACCATTGTTTCGAACAAAGCGTAGAACCGGCTGCGCATGGCAGCAGCGGAGAAATGTTGCGCAAAACGCTCCCGGCCGCCTTTTGCAAGTGTCTGACGCAGTTGGGGTTGCGCGAGCAAGAGGGCTAGTTTTCGAGCCAGGTCTTCCGCGTTGCCGGTTTCAAAATGCAAGCCGCTTTGGCCATCCTCCACCACCTCTTTTAAACCGTACGTCGCCGCTGCCAGCACGGCTACGCCCGCCCGCATTCCTTCCAAAGCCACCAGATTGAAACCTTCCTTCCAATGGATGAGCTTGGGGCTGCCCGCATTTTGGTCAAATACGGCGGATTCAATGGACGGCACAATCGCGATGTCGCTTTGCGCGAGCAAATCGGGCACGTCGTCGCGGTAGCCCAAAAATTGGACGGGCAAATCCCGCGCTTTTTCGCGAACAAGGTCGTCGAACCATTGCTCCTTGCTCTCCCCGGCCACCTGCAAACTGATCGTTGCCAGCAACGACGGCGGCAACAAATGCAGCGCATCCAGCAGCACGTGCAAGCCTTTTTCAGGGGTAATGGCGCCCGCGTAAAACAGCCGGGTCTTCTGTTGACTTATCAACTGACTTTTAGGCGCCACATCTTCCAATCCATTGTAAATCAATACTATATTGCTGGATATTCTTTTGGGCAATACAAGCCCCGCATCGCTGCGCACGGCCTCCGATACCGCCACCGCGCGGGTAGCGATTCGCCCGGCCAGCCGGTGCACCCAGGGCTTCCCCATGCGAAAACCCGACTGGATGTGCCACAACACGGGAATACCGGCCAGTCGCGCTGGAATGCCGATCAGAAAAAGGCAACGTTCGTTGGAGGCGTACAGCAGATCGAACTTTTTACGCTTCAAGGTTCGCCAGGTTCGCCACCAGTAGGGCAGGATGAGGAACAGCACCGAAAGCGGGTTCCGGCGCAACAGTTTTCCGCGAAACACCCGCAGTCCTTCGGGCAATTTGCCGTCGAGGCGGAATTCGGCAGCCACGGATTCCTGCAAAAAAGCGGTATCGAACGGGGCGCCGGCCCACACTTCCCATTCCTTTTCGGGCAAGCCCGACAGGAGCAACAGGGCCATTTTTTGCGAACCGTGAATACCCGGATAGGAGTTGTGAAACAAAATTTTTCGCCGGCGATATGCTTCGGGTTTGCTCATTCCCAGCTGCGCAGATCAAGTTGAAATTCCCGTGCAAGCGCCTCGTTTTCAGCGCGGTAGATTGATTTCATGGCTTCGAGGGCAGCCTGCTCGGATTGCCCCGGGGCGGCATTTTTACCCTTGTCGGTATTCAGCCGGTGGTAGAGGGATTTTAGTTTTTGACGAAATGCGCCTTTCGGGATCAGGTGCCGGAGGCGCACCACGCCCGAATGGAGGCCCTGCCAACGCACTTTGTAGGAATAATTTTCCTTGACAAAACGGAAATTTTCACCAAAAAAGCCCGGATCGATGCCCAAATCCGCGCTGAGTCGCTGCATAAAAGCGCGCGGATCGCGCTGCAAGTCTTCAAAAACATACACCAACATGCGCTCCCGGCCGCATTCAGCTGCCCAGCGCCGCAAATAATTGACGTAGGCGCCGTGCTGGATCGCGTCGCGCAGATACTCGTGCCGCGCCAGTTCGGGATCGCCCGAATGCACCCGATCGAGAAACTCCGCGAACCCCAGGCGCCGGTCCAGATCGCGACGGTTTTGAGAAAAATATTGATAAGCCGACAACAATCTGCGGGCGGGCTCTCGCAGGATAAAAACCAGTCGCGTGCCGGGCATTTCGCGGGCAAAAACACGCAGCGCGGTCTCCTGATACAAATAGCCGGGCGTGGCTTCCAGCACAACGGGCGGCAGCGCCTCGCCCTCCCTGACCTCAAAATGCCGGGCATAGGCCACGAGCCCGTGATCGTGGTAATTCAACGCAGGCCGAAAGGTGGACGAATCGCGGTCCATCAGAAACTGGGTTTCTTTTTTGACCGATCCCAGCACCTGTGGATGCTGCTGCAACCAGTAAAACACCGAGGACGTGCCCGATTTGGGCGCGCCGGCAATCACGACGTTTGGCAAAAGCAGGGGAGGGGCTTCGGGCGATGGTTCGCCGGGCCGGTCAACGGTAGTCGATGCCATAATCTTCAAATAACAGGCGGTTGGCTTCCCGGTATTGCTCGCGCAGCCGTTCGCGCAGGCGGGAAGGTATTTCGGGGGTGGCACGGTCCGAAGTATTCCAGCTTTTTACCTTCATTTTCAAATACTTGTGTAAAGGCCGGGGTAACATTTTGATCAAGGGTTTTGCCCAAAACTGCAAGCTCGCCAACCAGGCAAAACGGGGCAAACGCGTGGGGTTTTCAGCCCTCAGGACAATGGGGTGGGAGGGGAGTTGCAAAAACTCGAACACGGTGTCGCAGACCGCCTGCGGCGAAGTTTTTAAGGCTTCGAAAGTGAGGACACAGCATTGTTGCGGCGAAAAAATCCCTTCCATTTGCCGCAAATAACGGTGGTAAAACCCCCGCCCGACATAATCGGTGCTCCTGCGCTGAAAAGCGCTTTCAAAAAAATCCGCGGGCCTGTCGAAGGCCGCTTTTTCAAAATCGTTTTCCGGCTCGTACCCCCGGCTTCGCGCGTACCAGAATGCCGACCAGGCACGGGCCGTCGGCTCCCGAAGCACGACGATCAATTTCACGTCGGGATTGTGCGCTTTCAGCAGCCGAAGGGCGTCTGCGTTTTCAAACAGCCCGACGTGTTTCATCAAGGTAAATCCGCCGTTCGGCGCGCCTGCGGGAAATTCACGGCGCAGGATCGTATCGAGCTCCGTTGCGTCAATCTGTTCACGATCAATGAAATACGTCAGTTCCATGCTTTGTTGCGCCGCGATAGCCGGGTGTTGCCCCAGCCAGCGCAACAAAGAAGTCGTCCCGGCTTTTTGCACCCCCACGATGGCCAGGTCGATGGTCATAGGATCATGCCGGCGGCAACAGTATTGTTGCTTTGTTCGTCGATCAGGATAAAACTGCCGGTCGTCCGGTTTTGCCGGTACTCGTCGAAAAACAGGGGCTGTGTAGTCCGCAGCACGATCCGGCCGATGTCGTTCATGGCCAGGTTCGTGTCTTCGAGGTTGCGATGTAAGGTATTGACATCCAGTTTGTAACGTACTTCTTTCACCAGCGCCCTTACCTCCCGGGTTGTGTGTCGGAGCAGGTATTTGCCTCCGGTCTGGAGCGCGCGGCGGGCATCGAACCAGCAGATGGTGGCCTCGATATCCTGCCCTGTATGGGGTTGGTTGTTGGGTCGCACGATCATATCGCCGCGACCGAGGTCGTGGTCGCCTTCGAGCAGGATCGTCACCGACATGGGCGGAAAAGCCTCCTGCACCGGCCCGTCGAAGGTGTCGATGCGTTCGATGCGCGTGGTAAAACCGCTGGGCAACAACAATACTTCGTCGCCGGGCTTGAATACGCCGCCGGCGATACGACCCGCGTAGCCCCGGTAGTCGTGAAATTCATCGGTATTGGGCCGAAGCACATTTTGGACGGGGAAACGGGCGTCGATCAGGTTGTGATCGCTTGCAATGTGCACATTTTCAAGGTAATATAAAAGGGTTGGTCCCTGGTACCACGACATCGAAGCGGAACGGTCCACCACGTTGTCGCCGTGCAGGGCAGAGATCGGGATGAAAAACAGATCATGCACGTCGAGCTTGGCGGCAAACGACTCAAACTCATGCCGGATATCCTGAAAAACCTGCTCGGAATGCCCCACCAGGTCCATTTTGTTGACGCACAAAACCAGGTGCGGAATGCGCAGCAACGATGCGATGATGGCGTGCCGGCGGGTTTGCTCCACTACGCCCTGTCGGGCGTCCACCAGGATCAGGGCCACATTGGCCGTGCTGGCGCCCGTGACCATGTTGCGGACGTACTGAATGTGCCCGGGCGTGTCGGCTACGATAAACTTGCGCCGCGGCGTTGAAAAATAGCGGTAGGCCACGTCGATCGTGATGCCCTGTTCTCTTTCGGCGCGCAGACCGTCGGTGAGCAAGGCCAGGTTGACGCCGCTTTCTCCACGACGTAAACTGCTGACTTCCAGGGCCTCGTATTGATCCTGATAGATGCTTTTGGAATCGTATAAAAGCCGCCCGATCAGGGTGCTTTTGCCGTCGTCGACCGAGCCGGCCGTTGTAAATCGCAGTAATTCCACTGGTCTGTCTGACTGTTTTTTAAAAATAACCTTCCCTTTTTCGGTCTTCCATAGCGGTTTCGGAGCGTTTGTCGTCGGCCCGACTGCCGCGCTCGGTCAGCCGGCTGGCCGCGATTTCGGCGATGATTTCATCCACCGATGCAGCCTGCGAGGGCCAAAGCCCCGTACAGGTCAGGTCGCCGATCGTGCGGCAGCGAACGCTCATTTCCCGCGGCGTTTCACCGGGTTTTTTAGGGATGACTGGACTGTCGGCGAGCAACATGCCATCGCGCTCAATGATGCTTCTGCGGTGCGAGAAATACAGGCTGGGCAGGGGGACATTTTCCGCTGCCAGGTATTGCCATACGTCCAGCTCCGTCCAGTTGGAAATAGGGAAGACCCGGAAATGTTCGCCGGGCGCTTTACGGCCGTTGAAAAGGTTCCACAATTCAGGCCGCTGGTTTTTGGGGTCCCATTGCCCGAACTCGTCGCGGTGACTGAAAAAGCGCTCTTTTGCCCGCGCTTTTTCCTCGTCGCGTCGTGCGCCGCCGATTGCGCAGTCGAACCCGTTTTTTTCCAGAATATCGAGCAAAACCGGCGTTTGCAAGGTGTTTCGGCTGGCGTAATAGCCGGTTTCGTCCCGCAACCTGCCCTCGTCGATCCATTGCTGTACGGAGCCGACGAGGAGCCGCGCGCCCAGTTTTTCCACCAGCCAGTCGCGGTATTCCAGGGTTTCTTCAAAGTTGTGTCCCGTGTCGATGTGCACCAGCGGGAAGGGGATGCGGGCAGGGAAAAAGGCTTTTTGCGCCAGCCAGGCGACTAGAATGGAGTCCTTCCCGCCGGAAAAAAGCAGGCAGGGGCGTTCAAATTGCGCAGTCAGTTCCCGAAGCACGAAAATGGATTCGCTTTCCAGTTCTTTTAAATAATCAAGCGTGTACGGCATTTCCTTGTTGAATAAAAGTCATGACAATCGTTGAGGCAGATCATTATTCCTGTTCGTCAAACCCTGGATTTTTGTGTCATAAACAAGTGTAGTGAAAGATTAATCCTGCTTCCTACCCCATTTCACGCTTTCAATGTGGCTCAACAAGACATCAAGGACAAGAGCCACGCTTTCTCCGACGTTTAATTGGTGCGTCGGGATTTCTAACCACGGGTTCCGAGGGATTTCATAGGGCGCGCTGATTCCGGTAAATTCGGGCAGCGCGCCCTCCCGTGCTTTTTTATACAAGCCTTTTACGTCGCGTTGTTCACAAATTTCAAGGGGCGTACTGACGTAAATTTCCAGAAAATCATCGACGCCGATGATGTCTTGTGCAAGTTTCCGCAATTCCTCCGTCGGGCTCACAAAAGCGCAGATCGTGACGATGCCTGCCTCGCAAAACAGTTTGGACACTTCGGCGATCCGCCGAATATTTTCCCGCCGGGCCACTTCCGAAAACCCAAGGTCGTGATTCAGTCCCGACCGGATGTTGTCGCCGTCGAGCACCTGGGCAAAATACCCCCTGGCGAAAAGTTCCCGCTCCAGTTGAACAGCCACCGTACTTTTCCCCGACCCCGAGAGACCGGTAAACCACAACACTTTCCCTCGCTGACCCAAATACTGCTCCCGCTCACTGCGCGACAGCATTTTGTCAAAAACGGGGTGAATATTCGTCTGTGGCATATCAGGGATTGAAAGGGTGGCCCGATGCGGGCAACTGTACAAAGGGGTGTGGGGCGTCGGGTTGTTGCAGGGGCGCCGTATTTCTGATGTCGTGCGCCAGCGCTACGCCGGGCAGGGCATCGGAAAGCCCCCAGCCGGAGCCGGAAAGAATGTGTCGGTAACTTTCAGTATGCAGATCGGTGAAGCCTTCCGAGAATTCAAAGGCCTCTCCGTCGATGCTGACCGCGCGGAAGGTCCTTCCGCCTTTTTCCTGCACGGAGGCAGGCAAAGTATCAGATGAAATGCTCAAAAACCACCGTACGCGCGCCCTTTCGAGGTGCAATACCCCCGCTTCCCGGTCGTGACTGCGCTGATGCATTTCGAGGCTTTTCACACCTCCAAACACCCACAGCAGCATGTCGAAAAAATGGATGCCGATATTGGTGGCAATGCCGCCGCTCTTCGCGGCGTCGCCTTTCCAGCTGGCGTAATACCAGGGACCTCGCGAGGTGATGTAGGTCAGGTCAACATCAAAAACATGCGTTTTCGGACTGTTATCGACCTTTTCTTTCAATTGAATCACGCTGGGGTGGTGACGAAGTTGCAAGATGGTGAACACCCGCTTTCCCGTCTCCGCCTCTATTTCAGCCAGGCCTTCCACGTTCCAGGGATTCAGCGCCAGCGGCTTTTCACAAATCACGTCGGCGCCATAACGCAGCCCGTAGCGGGCATGTGCGTCGTGCAGATAATTGGGCGAACAAATGGAAAGCCAATCGACGGCTTCCTGTCGGCGTTTCAGTTTTTCCAGGTGCCGGTCGAAGCGCTCGAATTCGGTAAAAAAAGCGGCGTCCGGAAAATAACTGTCCAGCACCCCGACGGAATCCGATTTGTCCACGGCGGCAACCAGCCGGTTGCCCGTTGCACGGATCGCCTGCATGTGCCTTGGCGCCACGTATCCGCCGGCGCCAATCAGCGCAAAGGATTTCATTTTACTTGAAAAATGATTTTACCGTTTCGATAATAAATGCCTGAGTATCAGCATCCAGTTCCGTGTGCATGGGCAGGGAAATGACCCTGCTGCACAAGGTTTCGGTCACAGGCAGGGCGCCGCCGGGCCAGAAGTGTTCGAACGCCCCCTGCTTGTACAAAGGCACGGGGTAATAAATCATCGAGGGCACCCCTTTTCCGGCCAGGTATTGCTGCAATTCGCCGCGGTCGCCCTCCAGCACCTGCAAGGTGTACTGGTGAAAAACATGGGTCGAACGCGGATCGCGATACGGCGTGTCGAGTTGCGGCACTTCCGCGAAAGCGGCATCGTATCGATCGGCAGCCTGGGCGCGGGCGGTGTTGTACGCATCGAGGTGGCGCAATTTGATATCGAGTATCACAGCCTGGAGGGCATCGAGCCGGCTGTTGACGCCGATCACATCGTGGTAGTACTGTCGGGATTGGCCGTGGTTGGCCACCATTCGCAGGCGGGCGGCGATGTCGTCGTCATTGGTCATCATGGCGCCGCCGTCGCCGTAGCAGCCCAGGTTTTTGGAGGGGAAAAAAGAGGTGCAGCCGATGTGCCCGATGGCGCCGACTTTTTTCTTCGTTCCGTCGGGGAACGTGTAGCTGGCGCCGATGGCCTGCGCATTGTCTTCAATGACAAACAGGCCGTGCCGTTCAGCCAAATCCATGATGGCAGCCATGTCCGCGCATTGACCAAAAAGATGCACGGGCACGATGGCTTTTGTGCGGGCCGTGATGGCCGGCTCGATCAGGTCGGGCCGGATGTTGAAAGTTTGCGGATCGACGTCCACCATCACCGGCGTCAGGCCCAGCAAGGCGATGACTTCCGCCGTGGCCACATAGGTGAAAGAAGGGACAATCACCTCGTCGCCGGGTTTCAGGCCGAGGGCCATCATGGCGATCTGGAGCGCGTCGGTGCCGTTGGCACAGGGGATGACGTGTTTTGCGCCGAGGTACTCGGCCAGGTTGCGGGCGAAGGCATCCACCTTCGGACCGCCGATGAAACGCGTGGATTCGAGCACTTCGATCAGCGCGGCGTCGAGTTCCGTTTTGATGTGGTGGTATTGCGTTTTGAGGTCCACCATTTGGAGGGGAGAAGTAGTCGTCATGAGTTGGATAATTCTTGGATCAATATGTCGGCTACCCTGAAAGCGGCCATACCGTCCCACATCGGGGGTATGTTTTCAGGAGAAACCTTGTGTTCAGGTTGAGCGATGATGGCGCGGGCAATTTGTGCGATTTCCTGCGCCGATTGGTGATAAACCAGTTGATTGCCGCCCACGGCAAGCGTCACGGGGCGCTCCGTGGCAGGTCGATACGTCAGGCAAGGCACTTGCAAAAATGCGCTTTCCTCCTGTACGCCGCCCGAATCGGTGATGACCAATGCCGCGTGTTCCTGCAAATTCAGAAATTCCAGATAGCCTTGCGGCGGCAGCATCCGAACGCCGGGCGACTGCTGCAAGGATTCCATCAAGCCAAATTTTTGCAACCAGAATGCTGTGTTCGGATGAACCGGAAACACGACGGGGTGCGCTTCGGACAAGTCGCAGAGGATCTCGCAAATTTTAGCCAAAGCCTCGCGTTTGCCGATGTTGAAATCGCGGTGAATGGTGCACAAAACGTATTTACCTGCTTGCAATTCAAGCGTTTGCAACACATTTTGCGCCCTGCTGAGCGGCAAATACCGAAGCAGGGAATCAATCATGACATTGCCGGTAAAATGAATCTTGTCCTCGGGTACATTTTCCCTGCGCAGGTTGTCGACCGCCGAGGCTTCGGTGGCAAACAGCCAGCGCGCAATCCGGTCTGTCAGAATCCGATTCGATTCCTCCGGCATTTTTGGGTCGCCGCAGCGCAGTCCGGCCTCCACGTGTGCCACGGGCACCCCTGTTTTTAGCGCAGCCAGGGCGCCGGCAAGGGTGGAGTTGACGTCGCCCACCAGCACCACGGCATCCGGCTGCTCGCTTTGAAGCAGGTCGCCGAATTCGTGAATAATTTGTGCGGTCATGCGATGCGGAACTTTGCTGTGCAAGGCGATTTCCCGGTACGGCCTGGGCAGTTGCAACTGTTCGAAAAAGCGACTGTACATCTCCTGGCCGGAATGCTGGCCGGTGTGGACGATTTTAAAATTGACTTTTTCATGCTGCCGGAATGCATTTTCGAGGGCCGCGGCTTTGATAAAATTGGGCCGCGCGCCGACCAGGGCGAAGATTTTCAACATCAAAAATTAAAAGGCTTCGCCGTCGATATGTCGCAGGGGACTTATCGCAAAACATTGATTCCGAGCGAATAGTACAGGTCTCAAGTCCTGGTGAAAAATCAGGTTCAAAAGGCGGGTTTTCAATGGTCGGGTAAAAGGAGCGCAAGAATAGCGCTACAGGCGCCAATATTCGAATTCGGGTTCGAATCTGTCGCGTGGGTACAAGGCTTTGAGGTCGAAAAGAATGGGTTCGGAGGCCGACAGGGCGCGGAAATATCCATGATCCAGGTCGCGAAATTGCTGGTGCCCCACAGCGACCACGATGGCGTCGTAGGGGCCCTGAGGCCGGGCGTGCAATTCCAGCCCGTATTCCTTCCTGACGTCCGCAGGGTCGGCCAGCGGGTCGATGATATCGACGCTGACCTTGAAATCGCGCAGTTCCTGCACGAGATCGACAACCCGTGAATTGCGGATGTCGGGCACGTTTTCCTTGAATGCCACGCCCATCACGAGTACCCGGCTGTGTTGCGGAGTTTTGCCGCGACGGATCAGGGTTTGCACCAGTTTTTTGGCAATGTGGCCGGGCATGCTGTCATTGACCCGCCGTCCGCTGAGAATCACCTGCGGGTCGTAGCCGGATTGTCGGGCTTTGTGCAGGAGGTAGTAGGGGTCCACCGCGATACAATGCCCGCCGACGAGGCCGGGGGTGAATCGGGCAAAGTTCCATTTGGTACCGGCCGCCCGCAGCACTTCCTGCGTATCGATGCCGAGCCGGTCGAACAGGATGGACAGCTCGTTCATCAGCGAAATATTGAGGTCGCGCTGCGTGTTTTCAATCACTTTTGCCGCCTCCGCTACCCGGATAGACGGCGCTTTGTAGATGCCGGCCTTGATGATGTCGCCGTACACTTTTGCGAGGGTTTCAAGCGCTTCGGGGTCGCTGCCGGATACGATTTTCAGGATGTCGGCCACGCCTTTTTCCCGGTTGCCGGGATCGATGCGTTCCGGGGAGTAGCCCACTTTGAAATCGGCATTCAATTGCAGTCCGGAGCCTGCTTCGAGGCGCGGAATACATTCTTCCTCTGTGCAACCCGGGTAGGTGGTGCTTTCAAAAACCACGTAATCGCCAGGTTTCAGGTAGCGAGCGATGGTTTCGGAAGCGCTGAAAAGCGGTTTCAGGTCGGGTACCTTGTGATCGTCGACGGCGGTCGGTACGGCGACGATAAAAAGATGGGCCGCGCGCAAAATTTCGGGGTCGGAACTGAACTGAATGTCCTTGTCCAAAAAACCATCCGTATTGATCTGACTTGCCGCGTCGAAATGCTGATTCAGCTGGTCAACCCGCGATTTTTTTACATCAAAACCAATGACGCGCATTCGCCCGGCGAATTCGAGCGCGAGGGGCAAACCGACGTAACCCAGCCCGACGACTGCGATGGTTTTTTCCTTTTTGAGCAATGCTTCGTACAGGTCGGTTCTGATGCCGTGGGTCGGAAGCGTGGTTAAAGTTGGGTCCATGTCGATAATTCTTTCCATCAGTTCTGTTCCATTTGGGCGCGATCAGCCGGCTGCCGGCGCCTGCATGGCCTCTCGCCAGAGCAAACGCAAGGTCAGCATTAAGCAAACCAAAAAACCGCCCAAAACGCTGCCAAGGACAGCGAATTGCAGCGGACTTTTTTGACTCGGGGAAAGTGGAGAGAATGGTTTGTCGATGATTTGCAGGATGGGCGTGGCATTTTGCAGCGCAAAATCCGCGATTTCCCGGTTTTTTACCGCTTCGCCATACATCAGGCCCACCATTTGGCGGTCGCGTTCGTAGCGCACGCCGGGCAGGCGGTCTTCCTGAAATAAAAGGGCCTTGTCCTGATCCTGAAAACGGGCCAGGGAATGCTCCTTGCCTTCCAGCACCCGCCGCAGGGAATCGGTTTTAATCGTGACCAGTTCGAGGGTACGCGCCTGGGCTTCGGTGCTGCTGCGGAGGTAGGAATCGTTGAGCGCAGCGAACAGGGCGACGGGAAATGTCGCGGCCACGGGCTCTTTGTGCGCCGTGAACGCGATGCTCATGATGCCTGTCTCGTCGTTGTAATCGCACACCAGCAACTGCTCGCGGCCTGCCGGCAGCCCTAAAAGAGCATTGTAAAGGCTCTTGATTGCCACCTGTTCCTGCCGTGTAAAAGAATCGATGCTTGCGCGGGTGAAATAAAAGTCGCTGAGCGTGAACCCGCGGTCCTCGTCTTTGTCCGACGGGGCCCAAAGCGTTTCGTGCAGGTTTTCCGAACGGATCAGGTGATTCGCCAGGAAGTCTTCCTGCCCGCCAATCGTGGTTTTTTGCAGCAAAACACCTGAAACAACCTTGAAGGATTTTGAGATTTCGGTGAGTTGGGCAAAGGTCTGGCCGCCCGGCGCGGACACACCCAGCAGGCTGGAAAATTGCGACAAAAAACTGCCGCTTCGCCCGGCCTGATTGTCGTTGAGCATGTAGCTCAGGGTGCCGGTGAATTGCGGAGGGCTGAGCCAGGCGTACAGCCCAAGAGCGAGGCCCAAAAACAGGCCGCCGCCTGCCACCCACAGCCATTTGCGCCGGTATTCGGCAAAATGACTGCGCAGGAGCAGGACAATCTCCCGGAAACTGAGCGAATCGTCAGTGCTCGAAGTGTTGTTGTCGGGTGTATCGTTGCGCATATCGGTTTGTCGTTTGGGCTGTCATTCCGCACTCGTTTCGTAGTTCAGCACAGGCGCTAGCCAGCGTTCTATTTCCTTGACAATCATGGCTTTGCGTTGTGCGTAGTCTTCCACCTGGTCTTTTCCGATTTGTCCCAGGCCGAAATACCGCGCTTCGGGATGGGCGAAATACCATCCGCTGACCGCGGCGGCCGGCGACATGGCAAAACTTTCCGTCAGGGTAATGCCAAGCCGATCGGGTTGCAGGAGCGACCAGATGGCGCGCTTTTCCGTATGGTCGGGGCAGGCTGGGTAGCCGGGCGCTGGCCGGATGCCGGCGTATTTTTCATCAATAAGGTCCTGATTATGAAGACTTTCTTCTGGAGTGTAAGCCCAGAACTCGGTCCTGATTCGTTCGTGCATTCGCTCTGCCAGTGCTTCTGCCAGGCGGTCGGCCAAGGCCTTGAGCAGGATGGCGGAGTAATCGTCGTGAAGGCTTTCGAAATGAGCGACCCATTTTTCGAGCCCCAGACCTGCCGTTACGGCAAATGCACCGATCCAGTCGGCAGATTGGTCAGAAACGAAATCTGCGAGGCAATAATTGGGTTGACTGGCAGCCTTTTGGTTTTGTTGCCTCAAATGCCGCGACCAGGCGAGCGTTTTGCCGTTTTCGGGGTCAAAAATTTCGATGTCGTCACCCGCGCTCCGCGCCGGGAAAATGCCGATCACCGCGCTGGCGGAAAGCCATTGTTCCGCGATGATGCGCTCCAGCATTTGTTCGGCATCCTGGTACAGTTTTTTGGCTTCGGCGCCGATGGTCGGGTCGTCGAAAATCAAAGGGTATTTGCCGTAAAGTTGCCAGCTTTGGAAAAAAGGCGTCCAGTCGATGTATCGCGCAATTTCCGCCAGGTCATAGTTTTCAAACGTTTTTACCCCGGTAAATTTGGGTGCGACTGGCGGGTGTTGTTTAAAATCTGCGTGGAATTTATTGGCCCGCGCGGCATTCAGATCGAGCCAGTTTTTGGCCGCCTGCCTTCCTGCGCGGTCGGTTCTGATCTTTTGGTATTCGTCCCGAATCTGGCCGGTAAAAGCATTTTTATCCGCTTCGTTTTCGGTGAGCAATGCACTTACCACGGCTACCGCCCGACTGGCGTCGAGCACGTGAACAACGGGCGCGCGCCGGTATTGCGGTTCGATTTTGACGGCCGTGTGGGTGCGCGAGGTGGTGGCGCCGCCGATGAGCAGCGGAATCGTCAGACCGCGCCGTTCCATTTCCCGGGCCACGTACACCATTTCATCGAGCGAAGGGGTGATGAGTCCCGAAAGGCCGATGGCGTCGGCGCCGACTTCTTCGGCAGTTTGCAGGATGCGGTCGGCCGGAACCATGACGCCCAGGTCGACGACCTCGTAGTTGTTGCAACCCAGCACCACGCCTACGATGTTTTTGCCGATGTCGTGCACGTCGCCCTTGACGGTTGCCATGACGATTTTGCCTTTTGCGCGGGCTGCGTCCGATTTTTCCGCCTGAATGTACGGTTCTAGCCAGGCCACGGCTTTTTTCATCACGCGGGCCGACTTGACCACCTGCGGAAGAAACATTTTCCCGGCGCCGAACAGGTCGCCGACAATATTCATTCCTGCCATCAAGGGGCCTTCGATGACCTGGAGCGGGGCGGGATATAGTTGCCGGGCGGCCTCCGTGTCTTCTTCTATGTATTTGTCGATGCCTTTGACCAAGGCGTGGGCAATACGTTCCTCCACGGTTCCCTTGCGCCATTCGAGGTCTTCGCCTTGTGTTTTACTGCCGCTTCCCTTGACGGATTCTGCGTATTTCACCAGTTCCTCCGTCGCATTGGGATGCCGATTAAACAACACATCTTCAATCTTTTGCAACAAAGCGGCCGGTATGGCTTCGTACACTTCGATCATGCCGGCATTGACAATACCCATGTCCATGCCAGCCTGAATGGCGTGGTACAAAAAAGCCGCGTGCATGGCTTCCCGCATGGTGTTATTGCCCCGAAAAGAAAAAGAAAGGTTGCTTACGCCCCCGCTGATCTTCGCACCCGGGCAGGTCTGTTTGATCAGCCTCGTGGCCTCGATGAAAGCCATGGCGTAATCGTTGTGCTCCTCGATGCCCGTTGCAACGGCAAAAATATTGGGGTCGAAAATGATATCGGTCGGATCAAAACCCGCCTGTTCGGTCAACAGACGATAGGCGCGCTGGCAGATTTCGACCTTTCGAACGGTCGTATCGGCTTGCCCCTGCTCGTCGAAGGCCATGACCACCACGGCGGCGCCGTAGCGGCGGCAAAGTTTGGCTTGCCGCAAAAACTCGGTTTCGCCTTCTTTCAGGGAAATGGAATTGACCACACTTTTGCCCTGCAAACACTTCAAACCGGCCTCGATCACGGCGAATTTAGAGGAGTCTACCATCACCGGCAAGCGGGCAATGTCGGGCTCGGCGGCCATCAAGTTGAGGAAATCCACCATGACCCGCTCGGAGTCGAGCAGTCCTTCGTCCATGTTGACGTCCAGTATTTGCGCGCCGCCTTCCACCTGCTGTCGCGCGACCGAAAGCGCCTCGGAATACGCACCGCTGCGGATGTAGCCTGCAAATTTGGAGGAGCCGGTCACATTGGTACGTTCGCCGACATTGACGAAATTCAGATCGGGCCTGAAAACGAGCGGTTCAAGACCCGAAAGCGTCGTCATTCGGGAAAATTCGACCGCGCGATTCGGCTGTACGGGTTCGCTGGCGTCCTCGCCGACCTTTTGGGCAAATTCAAAGGGTTTGCGTGGAGCGATGTTTTTAACATGGCTGGCGATATGGCGAATATGGTCGGGGGTCGTGCCGCAGCACCCACCTACGATATTGACCAGCCCCGAGCGGGCAAAGTCTTCGATAAAACCACACATCTGGTGCGGCGTCTGGTCGTATTCTCCGAATTCGTTGGGCAGTCCCGCGTTGGGGTAGGCGCTGACAAAACAGTCGGAAATAGCCGCCAGGGTTTCGAGGTGCGGGCGCATTTCGCGGGCGCCGAGTGCGCAATTGAGCCCGATGGCAAACGGGCGCGCATGCCGTACACTGATCCAGAACGCTTCGACCGTCTGCCCGCTCAGGGTGCGCCCGGAGGCGTCGGTGATCGTGCCGGATATCATGATCGGCACCCGAACACCCTGATTTTCAAATACTTCTTCAATGGCGAAAATAGCTGCTTTCGCATTGAGGGTGTCGAATATCGTTTCGATCAGGAGGATGTGCGCGCCGCCGTCAAGCAGGCCGCGGACCTGTTCGGCATACGCATTTTTGACCTCGTCGAAACTGACGGCCCGGAAGCCCGGGTTGTTGACATCAGGCGAGAGGCTGAGGGTTTTGTTGAGCGGGCCGATAGCGCCGGCCACGAAACGCGGCTTGTCGGGCGCTTTATAGCCGGCCGCGGTCGCTTCCTGATTGTAGGCGTCCGTGGCGCGGCGGGCGATCTGCGCGGCCCTGAGATTGATCTCGTAGGCCAGGTCGCTCGTGTCGTAATCGGCCTGTGAAATACTGGTCGCGTTGAACGTGTTGGTTTCGATGATATCCGCGCCTGCTTCGAGGTAGGCCCGATGGATGGCTTCGATAACGTCGGGGCGGGTCAGGCAAAGCAGGTCGTTGTTGCCCTTCAGGTCACGATGGTGGTGGGCAAAACGTTCTCCGCGAAAATCAGATTCTTCCAGGCGGTACTGCTGGATCATGGTGCCCATGGCGCCGTCGATAACCAGAATGCGCTCCAAAGCGGCCCGCGTCAGTTGGGCCAAAACGATATCAGAGGGATTTGTCAAAGTCAAAACAATTTGCTGCGCAAAGGTAGGCAACATGCTCTGACAAGGGCCATGCTTCGAGGGCTCAATGCGGGGAAAATTTTCGCAGCAGAATGGAATCGACGGTGATGAGCAGGCTGTACCCGAGCCTTTCAAGGGCAATCTGAACGCGTTTTTTGTCGGAAAAACGCAACAACCGGCCTTGCAAACCGGCCAGGGTGCCGGCCGAAATTTCTACCTGATCGCCTTCCGTAAGCACGCCTTGCACCGCTTCCAGTTCGAGCCCTTCTTCCAGCGTGACACGGCGCAAAACCGATATTTCCGCGTCGGGGATCGACAGCAGATCGGGCCCGCTTTTGACAAAACCGGCCACGTTGGGCGCCGAAAGCACGGCCAGGTATTGCCCTTTATTGATCTGTACAAAAACGAAACCCGGAATGAGCGGAAGCGCGACCGTCCGGGTTTTTCTTTCATAACGGCGAACAAACGACTGCAATGGGACGTACGCGATCAAACCTTGCCGCTCCAGGTGTTGCCTGACCGCTTTTTCACAACGCGCGCGGGTCCGCAGGGCAAACCAGCGCAACTCGGTGTCGTGGAGGTGGTTGATAGCCATGTTTTCAGGGCTCCAGTTTGCTCACCACGCCGTTGTCGAGGGCGTATTGTTCACCGCTTTCCGGGCACACAGCAAAGCCGGCCTCGTCGAAATGAAGCCTCAACCCGCGTTCGCTGACCCAGCCCACCTGATCGGCCGGGTTGCCCAGCACGAGTGCGTACGGCAGCACATCGCGCGTGACAACCGCCCCGGCGCCGATAAACGCATATTCGCCGACGGTGATGCCGCAGACGATGGTGGCGTTGGCGCCGATGGTGCAGCCCCGGCGAAGCAGGGTGGGGCGATACTCGGTTTTTCGCTCGATGAACGCTCGCGGATTGCGCACATTGGTAAAAACTGCCGAAGGACCGATAAAAACATGGTCTTCGCAGGTGACGCCAGTGTACAAGGAGACGTTGTTTTGCACTTTGACGCCATTGCCGAGCACCACGCCGTCGGCTATAAAAACATTTTGCCCGAGAATGCAACGGGCGCCCAGCCGCGCACCCGGCATGAGGTGGCAAAAATGCCAGATTCGGGAGCCGGCGCCGATGGTGCAGCCTTCGTCCAGAATGGCGCTGGGGTGTGCATAATAGTCGGTATTCATAACGGTCAACCTTTCGGTGCAAAGATCATATCTTCCGGAAAAATGGTTAACCGGTAAAAATTCCCTTTGTTCTCCAAAAAGTCGTGCAGGTTGTGTTTTTGCCCGTCGACGAGGATCGGGTCGCGGTGTTTTTTCAAATAATCGACGAATCCCTCCATTGTCGAACTGGTTTTGAAAAACTGGACGAAGCGACGGAACAATTTGGGCAAAATAATCGCTTCCTGCTGGATGGTATCGGGGTTCCACATGCGGAAACCGTGCGTTCGATCGATGGCCCACAAACCCCGCGAATTGGCGCGCGCCGTTTTGGCGACTTCCCGCAAGCGCTCGACGATACTGGTTTCCAGGGTGTCGTAAAAAGTGGGGTAAACGATGGCTTCTTTCAGCAGGAAGTAGTTGATCGATTTTTCAAGCGGCAGGTCGGCATCGGAGAATTCGGCGCCGTCGGTCAGATTGGCGGATTCCGGGAACACAAACGAAACGGGGCGGTTGAAAGGGTCGACGGCGTTGGCGGCGATGTAGCCGGGCGTCCCGTCCTTGGCCGACGTGATCAGGGTGACCAGCAGGTTGTACTCCACATCGGTGATGCCGACGAGTTCAAGGATGCGTTCCAGCGCGGCCACGGCAAAAGACGGCGGCTGGCGGAGTTCCTCGTAATGCGTTTCGAGCGAATCGATGGCTTCCACACGCAGCTGTTTGCGTTTGGCCTTGCGGGCCGAGGCTTTTTCCCAATGAAAAAAGTCCCAGTGCGCATCGTTATCGGCCTGAAAACGAATAGAGTCGCCGTCGGGGGCGTAGCCTTTTACGTGAAAGGTGCCGTGTATTATTTTGTACTTACCCACGTTGAAAATGTTAGGACATGCTTTTAAAAATCAAGGGACTGTCTCCAAATATTGAGCCGAATTCCGCCACCGATTGCGAGGGTGCTTTGGTCGCGCAGGTCGTCCCGACTGTTTTTCTGCCGCCAGAGCAGGTTAAAGTCGATAAAAAGGTTGTGGTAAAGTTCCCATGAAGCATCCAGCCCGGCGAGTTGCAAGTCGTTTTTGACACCCTGGCCGATGAAATTGCCGTAATCCTGCACCCGGTCGCGGTTGGCGCGCAAGGGGTCGGCGCCCCAGTTTTGCGTGTCGGTGTCTTCGCCCGACCAGGCGCGCAAATAGCGCAGATTGAGGGCAAGACGAGGCAGGGGGCAATAGCGGAGCAGTACAACGCCTTCCCGAAAATTAGCCCCCAACGGATGCCCAAGCGGCTGGTTGTAGTGCGTCCAGCTGTTCAGGGAATCGCGGTGCGACCAGGTGTAGGGGCGCGCGGCGTTCCATTCCAGCTGACAGTCGAGGTGATCGATGCCGAACGCATTCAGGTATTTCAAGCCGATTTGCCCGGCAAATTTATTGCCCCACCAGCCTTTCTCACGGGGTTTGTACAGGGCATCGAAGCGAAATTCATCGAACAAAAACTGACCGTACAGCTGACAGCGGCCGAATAAATTCCAGCGGGCATCCAACCCGATCAGCACATTGTCCGGGCTGCCCAAAGCGGCCTCTACCGTGCGGTAAAGAATGATCGGGTTGAGGTATTGCAACTCGAACTGCTCGCTGCGATTGAACACCGTTGCTTCGAAAAAACCGAACGCCAGGTTCGGCGTGGCTTTGAAATTGAGGTAGTGCACGGCCGCGTACTTTTTGGGCAGCAGGCGATTGGGCCGCGCGGCATCGGCAGAGGTCGGGCTGAGTTCGAGAAAAAGATTTTGATAATGAAAACGCCAGACCCGTGTGCTGATTTGCAGAAAAAATGCCGGGGCGCCGAAGTCGGACAAAAAGACGGAGCGATAGCCGTTGCCGATGAAATGTTTTCCATGGCCCAGTTGTATGCCGATACGGCGGGTAGCATAAAAGCCGATGTAAGCCTGCGCGACATTGAAATCGTAACCCTGCTTGGCTCCAAAGAGTTTGCTGTTGTAATCCTTGTAGCGCAAGGCGCCGGGCACGGCGTCGTGCTCGTCGATCCGGGCATTGACGTAGGACGGGAATCGGGCCTGGGTTTCCAGTACGCTGGTGTAAAAATAGACCTTGCCGTCCACATCGCCGCGTAGTTCGAGCCCGCGCTGGTTGGTAAAAAGGGTCTGATTGCTATCGAGGTCCCTGCCTGCACTGAAATAAAGCAAAGGATTGATTTTCAGGCGAAACCAGGGTTTGTCCAGTTCGAATAAATACCCGGGCGTCTGGTAAAAAATGCCAAACAAGGGGTGTTCGTTGCGGGTGGTGCGCGACAGGGGCGGCGCGTAGGGGTCTGACAGTTTGTAAAATGTGCGACTGCTGTCGGTGTAAACCGGAACGCGTTGCGTCAGGGTTGCAGGAGAATTGCCCTTCACCCATTCGTTGTTGTCGTCGAACAAATATCGGAGGTCGCGCCGGTCGGCTTTTCCCGCATTTTGCCACAAGGAATCGCAGACCATGGCGAGCTGCGCGACGTCGCGGCGCGAATACGGCTTCAATTCCGGGTGCAGCGGATTGGGCGCGATGCCCAAAATATCCAGCCGCTCGACGAGGTGATAGGCGTCGGCTTGCAGCGGAACTGCGCTGTCTTGAGCCGCCAGCAAACAGGGAAAAAACAGAAGCGTAAACAACAGGCGTTTCATAACCGGATGGAGATCAAGCATGGACAAAGGTTTCATAAACGGGCTTCCAGTGGCGCCAGTAGTAATCGTCGAGCGATGAATTGTGCCACAACAAGGTAAAGACACCCTGGTGTTTGCGCACCTGCTCGCACAGTCGGTTGAGTGTGCGCAAGGCTTGTTCGGGCGTGTCGTCGCGATAGTTTTTAAAACTGACATCCATGGCGATCAGGGGTACTTCGCGCAGCGGCAGCGTCTGGCGGGTCAGGAAATTGAAGACCGGAAAGGGTAGACAAGTGCCGCAGCGAAACCCCGGCGCCTCTGCGTACCCCAGGGTGCTGTCGGTTTGCAGCCCGGCGTCGGCCCACACTTGCCAGGTATGCGGCGCCGCAAAACGCAGATAATGCTGGCGGCCGGAGCGGACGACGGCGGGTGCTGCCGCTTGTCGCACGGAATCGAGTTCCTGCCGAAATTTTTGTTCGTCGTCGAAAGCCTCGTAGGAGGGGTGAAAGCCGATTTCATGCCCCCTTTGCGCAATTTTTTTGATCAAATTTTGCACAAAAGGGTGTGAAAACGGGTACCAGCAATCGGAGCCTTTCGGCCTTTTTCCCAAAAAATTAAACTGGCTGACCAATCCGCGCCGTTCGGAAACATCCATCAACCAGTCGAAGGTATCGAAAGGATCGCGCGCGGGACGGCGAAGCCAGAAGGCAAACTCCCGCAGACTTCCTCTTTTCAAAAGGCTGCCGCTCAGGGTTTTGAAACGATCCGAGGCCCGCCACCAAAGCAGGGGGTGATCCACGTCGTGCGAGAGATGCAGGGAAAACTGCCGGTCGGGCATCGGCAGGCGGTAGCCCAGCCAATGCAGCCAGGCGCCCAGCAGGGCCGCGTATTCATCCACCACGGGATGTTCCAGAAATCCGCTCCTGACTGCCAGCGAAGCCACCGCAGGAAAACGGCCATGCCGGTCGCGGTCGGGTTTTACATATTCTTCCCAGCGGGTGAGCATGAAAAATGTCGACGCCACGAGGTCGACCCCGCAGCGATTGTCGTCGAAAAACGGGCGTCCGTACAACAGTCCAAGCGTTTCGCCGGCGATAAACGGGTGGGGGATCTGTGTTGCCGAATCCGGGACATTGCCCGCTTCGAGGTAGGTTTCGGTTTTTATTTGTCCAAAAAAATGATCCTCCACGACCAGGATGTTCCCGTCAGGTGTCTTGAAGGTGTAATCCCGACCGTTGTCGACTGCCGACAGCCGGAACGGAATGCCCAGGCGTTCCCTGAGCAAAACACCCAGGGCGTATTCTTTTTCGGGCAAATAAACGGGCGCAGTTTCGACAACGAGCATGGGGCAAAATTCCACAAATCCGTTCATCCTTTACAGGCTGGCGGCCGAAATGCGTGAAACTGTGGTATTTGTCGGCCTATTTCTTTTCACAGGGGGACGAAGTTGCAGGCTGAATCTATCTTTGCCGCCGCCAAAACAAATTTTCACGATGCGCAATCTGTTTCTACTGCTAATTCTGGGCCTGTTTTCCACCACGACTTTGCTGGCACAAAAAGGTATCGTTCGCGGTACCGTGTACGACCAGGAAACCACACAACCCGTATCCTTTGCCACGGTGCAACTGGAAGGCGCCGCACTGGGCGTCACGACTGATATCAACGGCTTTTTTACCATTGCCAATGTCCCTGCCGGGAACTATCAATTGCTGGTCACTTACGTCGGTTACGATTCGACCCGCACGGCCGTCACGGTTCGCGGCGGCGAAATTGTGTACCAAAATGTCACGATCTCGGAGTCCGGCAGCAAACTGGGAGAAGTAGTCATCAGCGGTCGGCGGGAGCAGGCGCGCAACGACGTTCAGATTTCGAAACTTTCCGTCACGCCCAAACAAATCCGCGCCCTGCCCTCCACAGGTGGTCAGGCCGATATTGCCCAGTACCTCACCGTACTTCCCGGCGTTATTTTTACGGGCGACCAGGGCGGTCAGTTGTACATCCGCGGCGGCTCTCCCGTTCAAAACCGCATCCTGCTCGACGGGATGACCATTTTCAACCCCTTCCACAGCATCGGCTTTTTCTCCGTGTTTGAAACCGAACTGATCCGCAACGTGGACGTGCTCACCGGCGGCTTCAATGCCGATTACGGCGGCCGTATTTCGGCTATCGTGGACGTAAAAACCCGCGAAGGCAACAGAAAACGGCTTTCAGGACTCGTTTCGGCCAGTCCTTTCCAGGCCAAGGCGCTGATCGAAGGCCCCATCGTGCCGCTTAAAACGGAAGGCGGCGGCAGCATCTCTTTTGTGCTCACGGGGAAAAAGGCTTTGATCAATCAGACGGATAAAACCTTCTACTCTTACGTCAACGATTCGATCGGCATTCCTTTCGACTATCAGGACGTGTACGGCAAACTTTCCCTGCTGACCGGAAACGGCAGCAAGCTGAACTTTTTCGGCTTCAAATACGACGACGGTGTAAAATACCCGATCACCGAATACGGATGGCAGAGCGGCGGCGGCGGCATGGATTTTACCCTGATCCCCAGCAACTCGAACACGATCGTCAGCGGGGTGCTGACCTTTACCAATTATAAATCGAACATCGTGGAAGCGGATCGCAAACCGCGCAGCAGTTCGATTTCGGGCTACAATGCCGTGCTGAATTTTACCAATTTCGGCCGCGACAACGAAGTGCGCTACGGCCTCGAACTGAACGGTATGCGTACGGTGTTCGAATACGTTAACTTCCGCAATTACGATTTCAGCCGCAAGGACGACAATACAGAAATCACGGGTTTTGTCCGCTGGAAACGCAAAATCGGACCGCTTGTCATCGAGCCGGGTTTCCGCGTTCAGTATTACGCTTCGCTGCCCGACTTTTCCCCCGAGCCTCGTCTGGGCCTTAAATACAACATCACCGATTTCCTTCGTATCAAGGCAGCCGGCGGCCTTTATTCCCAAAACCTGCTCTCCACGGTCAACGAACGCGACATCGTCAACCTTTTTGTCGGCTTTCTCTCAACCCCCGACGAGCAAGTGTACGATCCTGAAACTTTGCTGCCTAAAAAAGACCGCCTGCAAAAGGCATGGCACGCAGTAGGTGGCTTCGAGGTGGACCTGACCGACAACTTCGACCTGAACCTGGAAGGCTACTACAAGGATTTTACGCAGTTGGTGGCTTTGAATCGCAACAAGACCGAGGCAAACGACCCCAACTACGTTGCCGAGACGGGCGAAGCATACGGTTTCGATATTTCCGGCAAAATAGAATGGCGCAAAGCTTATCTGTGGGGCGCCTATTCGCTGGGCTTCGTCAACCGCAATGATGGCGAACAGACCTATCCGCCGGTATTCGACCGCCGTCACAATGTCAACCTCGTTGGTACGTACCAGATGGGTAAAAAAGACGAGTGGGAATTCGGCGCGCGTTTCAACTTTGGTTCCGGTTTTCCTTTCACCCTGACACAGGGTTTTTATTCCAACTACAACTTTGGCGACATTCTCAACACCGATGTTTACGGCGGCAACCCCGACTACGGAATCGTGTACGATTCGACCCGCAACGGCGGCCGCTTGCCGTACTACCATCGCCTCGACATCTCGCTGAAACGCACGTTCGAGTTCGGCAAACATGGCAAAGCGGAGATCACGGCATCCTGCACCAACGTGTATGACCGCCCCAACATTTTCTACTTCGACCGCGTGCGGTACACCCGCATCAACCAGTTGCCCATTCTGCCCAGCCTCAGTTTTACTGTACAATGGTAAACGAAGAAATTTCAGACTACAAACTCACGCAATACTCTCACGGGGCAGGTTGCGGCTGCAAAATCGCGCCGCGGGTGCTGGATCATATTCTGAAAAGCGCTACAACGCACGAGCCTTTCCCCGGGCTACTGGTGGGCAATGAAGAACGCGACGATGCCGCCGTCATGGATCTTGGCGACGGAACGGCCGTGGTTAGCACCACCGATTTTTTTATGCCGATCGTGGACGATCCCGCCGATTTTGGCCGTATCGCTTCAGTGAATGCCATCAGCGATATCTATGCCATGGGCGGCACGCCACTTTTGGCCATCGCCATCCTGGGTTGGCCCATCAATACCCTGCCGCCCGAGGTGGCCAACAAGGTGATCGAGGGCGGCCGTCAGGCCTGCGCGGAAGCGGGCATTCCGCTGGCAGGCGGGCACAGTATCGACAGCCCGGAGCCGATCTTCGGCCTTGCCGTTACGGGCCGCGTCAGACTTGAAAACCTGAAAAAAAATGGCGGCGCAACTCCCGGCGCCAAACTGTACCTGACCAAGCCGCTGGGCGTGGGCATTCTGACCACTGCTCAGAAAAAAGGTCTTTTGAAGCCCGAGCACGCCGACCTGGCGCCCGACAGCATGAAACGGCTCAACAAGGCCGGCGAACGCTTCGGCCAGCTGTCTTATGTGCAGGCTATGACCGACGTGACGGGGTTCGGTCTGCTGGGGCATTTGGCAGAAATGTGCGAAGCAAGTCAAACCAGCGCTATCGTCGAATTTGACAAAACGCCGGTTCTCAACCCCGAAGTGCTCGATTTTTATCTCGAAAACAAGTGCGTCCCCGGCGGAACCAACCGCAATTGGGACAGCTACGGCGAAAAAGTAGCGGGCGCCGAGGGCAAAAAACGCCATTTGCTGGCCGACCCTCAAACCAGCGGCGGCCTGCTGGTTGCCGTGGCGCCAGGGCACGAAGCGGAGTTCGAGGCCGTTGCCGCCGGGATCGGTCTGCATTTGAAGCCTCTGGGATTTATGATCGAACAACAAGCCGTAGTCATAACGGTCGTTTGATTTTACGGTCTATTTTTGCCTTGTGATCGCTTTTATCCTTCGGCGCCTGGCTTACGGCATTCTGGTCATGCTGGTAGTGGTGACAACCATTGCGGGCATCATTTTCCTCGCGCCGGTCGATCCGACAAGACTCACTTTCGGCCAACGCAGTGATGTTTCGACGGTAAAAGCAAAAACGGCTGAACTGGGCCTCGATCAGCCCTTGTACGTTCAACTGGGGCGTTATTTACTCGACCTTTCCCCGATCTCTACGCTCGAAAACTCGACAGACAACCAACGAAAATACCACTACGCCGTGCTCTGGCATTACGCAGGCAACAAGGTTGTCGTTGCAAAATGGCCTTACCTGCGCGAGTCGTTCCAGAGCGGGCGTCAGGTATCCGAGATTTTGGCGGAAGCCATTCCTTCCACGGCCCTGCTCGCGGTTGCCGCGCTGCTGATTGCGCTGTTGTTCGGGCTTTTTCTGGGTATTTTATCGGCACTCAAAGTACACACCTGGGTCGACAACCTGATTGCCGTACTGGCCGTACTGGGCTATTCCCTGCCTTCGTATGTCGCCGCGATTTTACTGGCGCTGGTATTCGGCTACTGGCTCGAAAACTGGACGGGGCTCGAAGTACAGGGCAGCTTGTACGCCCTGGATGATTTTGGGGACTGGGAATTGCGCTGGCGAAACCTCGTTTTACCGGCCATCGCCCTGGGTCTGCGCCCGGTAGCGCTGATCGCGCAACTGACCAGGGGCGCCATGCTCGACGTATTGTCCCAAGACTATGTCCGCACCGCCCGCGCGAAAGGTTTGCCCGCGGCAGTGGTCGTCGTGCGCCATGCATTGCGCAACGCGCTCAACCCGGTCGCGTCGGCGGTGTCCGGCTGGTTCGCGGCATTGTTGACCGGGGCTTTTTTTGTTGAAAATGTCTTCAATTTCAAAGGTTTGGGCGACGTGACGGTGACGGCCTTGCTCAACTTCGACCTGCCGGTGGTGCTGGGTTGCGTGTTGTTTACTTCGATCGTTTTTATCGTGATCAACCTTTTGGCCGACCTGCTGTACGCCTGGCTCGACCCGAGAGTCAGGATCGACGGCGGCAGGTAAAAAAACAGGCAGCGAGCGATTTCCGCCCGCTGCCTGGTCTTGACAATGAAGAAGCCTCTCGGCCCGATCAACGTCCCTGCTTCTTCTTTTCTTCCTGGAATCGCATGACTTCCTCCATCACTTCGGGCAGTTGCTCGGCGCCGATACGTTTCATGAGAATTTCGTGCTTGCGGTCGAGAATGAAGATCTGCGGCGTGCTTTTGACATCGTAAAGCGTTTTGTAACGGCTTTGGATGTAGGGGTCATAGGTATTGAGGAAAAGGATATCCGAGAAGCCTTTTTCTTCGGCGCTTTTCCAGCATTCGGGGCCTTTGTCCGAAACGGCGGTGCAAACGGCGAAGATTTTCACCCCGCGATCCTTGAACTTGTTGGCAAATTCGACCATAAATGGCGCCGCCTTTTTGCAGTGGCTGCATTCGGGGTCCCAGAAAAACAACACGGTGTAGTCGGCATCGACATCCCAGAGGGACATAGGCTGGTTGTTGCGATCCTTGACGGTGATGTTGGGCGCAATTTTACCGATCAGAATGGGTTCAAGACGGGCGGCATTGTCGCAGATCTTTTCCAGATCTTCCGTCTGCATCCACGGCGCCTGATTCGTGCAGTAGTAGTTTTTGGCCAGGTGCACATAGCAGGCATCCATGCCGACGAACGTCGACTTCGCGTAGTAGTTGAGGAAGTGGATCAGGAAGTATTTATAGTTCTCCGGGGAGGACTTCATTTTTCCCAAAATGTAATCCAGCGCGACATTGATGCTGTCCGGGTGTTGCGGGATCATTTTGTTGATATAATAATCCACCTTGCTGAACAGGATGGGGCTATGCAACAGGCAAGGGTCGGCCAAGTCGATATTGTCGAAATAGTGCCCGCGCGCCCAATAATATTTGTTGCGCTGCACGGTCTTTTCGTCGCCCGTATATTCAGGAATCTCCGGCTCGAGGGAGCCTTTGATGATTTTGGCGGAAACGGTGCCGGGGTGTTTGGCGATCAGGTCGGTCTGGTACTTCCTGACCTTTTTGTCGATCCCCATTATTTGCTGAGCGATCCTGGTCGAATCGGCTTTGTTGCCTTTGGCCCGCGCCAGTTGGGCGCGCAGCGTGTCGGATTCGGGCCGTTGCGCGTTCAGGTAGCGCAAATAATTGTAAAACAGGTCATTATCGGCAGAGCCTTTGAATTTCAGGGTACTGACGGCGTCTTTTGCATCACCGGTCACCGTGATGTTTTGTTCGGTGTCGTTGATGAGCACCTGGATAAAATTGTTGTCGGGTTTGAGTACCAAAAGGTACACACCGCAGGGCAGCAGAGTGTCGGCCTGGAAGGTAAACCACCCGTCGGCGCCGACAGTCACGGTGTCTTTTACGTATTGTTTTTCACCGTAGTGCCAGCCGAGGATGAGTTCCTGCTGGTTGTAGTTGTCCAGTTTTACCCTGATTTTGTAACCGGGCGGTGTGGCGAAGGCCAGAAGGGAGAGGCAGGTTGAGAAAAGCAGCGTGGCGAATGTGCGTTTCATTCGTGACAGGTTTTAGAACAAAAGTTGGTAAAAGAGACGGACAAATATCCCAAAGGGAACATATTCTGTACCGGGGTTTGTCATTCGTTAACACCCGAGGCCAAGACGCCAATCCGAATGCTGGCGCTGCCGACCCGTTGTTAAGGAAAATATAAAGTCATTACGGCCTTTATTGCAGGTTGTATTCCTTGATTTTGCGATAAAGGGTGCGTTCCGAGATTTTCAATTCTTCGGCGGCCTCCTTGCGGCGGCCGTTGTATTTTTTCAAGGCTTTCCGGATGGCTTCTTTTTCAATTTCGTCCATCGCCAGCGGGGCGTCTTCCACTTCGGATTTGTCATAACCCGTTCCGTTACGCGTTTGATCGATGATAATCGGCGTCACCCGTCCGGCAGGTTCTTCCTCGGCGAAAAATGACGGCTTTTCCGTTACGACGTCAAAATTGTCGCGGGAAGTAGCCAGTCCCGAGGGGAAGGAAGGCTGAATCTGGCGGAAATTGCCAAGTTCGGGCATGTGCAGATTGTTGCTGCGAACCAGTTCGTAAATCAGGGATTTGAGGTCGTTCAGGTCGCTTTTCATTTCAAAAAGCACCTTGTACAGGATTTCACGCTCCTGAAATTCATGCCCTCCCTGTCCGTAATTGCCGGCGCCGTGATCGACTCGCATGGGCAGGTTGCGGGTAAAAACCTGGGGCATAATCTGTTGCAAGGCTTCGGCCGTGATCAGGCGTTCTTCCGACAGGACGGACAATTGCTCCGCTACGTTTTTGAGTTCGCGGATGTTGCCGGGCCAGCGATAGTTTTCGAAAACGAGTTCGGCGCGTTCATCGAGGCGAACCGGCTGCATACGGTAGCGCTCGGCAAAGTCCGTGGCGAATTTGCGAAACAAGACGGGGATATCTTCGCGGCGTTCGTAAAGGGCCGGGACGCGTATCGGCACCGTGTTGAGGCGGTAGTAGAGGTCTTCCCGAAACTTGCCCTTGCGCACCCGTTCCTGCAAATCCACATTGGTTGCCGCGATGACGCGCACGTCGGTGCGTTCTACTCTGGAGGCGCCCACGCGGATAAACTCGCCGGTTTCCAAAACGCGCAGCAGGTATGCCTGGGTATCGGACGGCATTTCGCCGATCTCGTCGAGAAAGATGGTGCCGCCATTGACGGTTTCAAAGTACCCCTTGCGGTCACTAACGGCGCCGGTGAACGCGCCTTTTTCGTGCCCGAACAATTCCGAATTGATCGTCCCTTCGGGAATGGCGCCGCAGTTGATCGCGATAAAATCGCTGTGTTTTCGGGCGCTAAGGGCGTGAATAACTTTTGAAAAAACTTCCTTGCCGACGCCGCTCTCTCCGTTGATGAGCACCGTAAGGTCGGTCGGCGCCACGCGTACAGCCGTTTCGAGCGCTGCATCGAGCATCGGAGAATTGCCGACAATGCCGAAACGCGCTTTTATGGATTGAAGATTGATTGCCATGTGTTTAATCGGTATCTAAACCCAGGTTTTTGGCCACTTTATCCGAAAAGTAGAAGTACGTAATCTTCCATTGCCCTTCGTATTTGTAGAACAAAAAGCGGAAGTAAATGGGTATTCGGTACCTGAAAATGCAGTTGTAAGCGATCAAATTGTCCGAATAACGGGTCTTTTCGATGATATCGAACCCTTCGCCTTTTTCCAAATTGTCGTGCAGCGATCGGAACTGGGAATTGAACATGTTTTGCGACTCTTTGTCGTCGGCAATTTCGGAGAGGTACTTGCTCGTCACGGTTTCCGGCGACTCGCTGTTGAGTATTTTGTAAATATCGGCAATGATGTCTTCCGGCATTTTTGACTGTGCCGTTGCCATGTTGGCGCTGCCGAGCCACAGGAAAAGGAGGAACAAGACTGGTCGCATAATCGGGTGTAATGAAGGGTTTAAACGATATCGCCGAGCAGGGTTGCGCTGGTCGCTTCGCGAATTTTGACCATCACGTAATCGCCGGGTTTCAAGCCGTCTTTTTTGGGAAAGACGACCATTTTGTTTTGAGTGTTCCGTCCGCAGAAGTCGGCGGCCGATTTTCGCGAGTCGCCTTCGATCAGCACTTTAAAAGTCTTGCCGATGTCCTTGCGGTTGTGTTGCAGCGAAACAGCCGTTTGTAAACGGATTACCTCGTTCAACCGGCGTTTTTTGACGTCCTCGGGAATATCGTCGGGGTATTTGCGCGCCGCCAGCGTGCCCGGGCGTTCGGAATAAAAGAACATGTAGGACATGGAAAAACCGGCCCATTCCACGATGGAAAGGGTGTCCTGATGTTCTTCCTCGGTTTCGGAGCAAAAGCCCGTGATGATGTCGCTCGACACCGCCGCGTCGGGCAGGATGCTGCGAATCGCGCGAATGCGGTCTTCATACCACGTGCGGTCGTACGTGCGGTTCATCAGTTCGAGGATGCGCGAGTTGCCGGACTGCACTGGCAAATGGATGTATTTGCAGATGTTTTCGTGGCGGGCCATCACGTGCAGCACCTCGTCTGTCATGTCTTTGGGGTGACTGGTGCTGAACCGCACCCGAAGGTCGGGGTGGATGCCGGCCGTCATGTCGAGCAAGTTGGCGAAGTTGACCACCAGGCCAGTCTCGGGGTTTTCCCACTTGTAAGAGTCCACGTTTTGGCCCAGCAGGGTCACTTCGCGGTAGCCTTTGTTAAACAAATCGCTTGCCTCCGCGACGATGCTGAATGCGTCGCGGGAGCGCTCTCGGCCCCTTGTAAAAGGCACGACGCAAAAGGAGCACATGTTGTCGCAGCCCCGCATGATGGAGATAAAAGCCGTCACGCCGTTCGATTCGAGGCGAACGGGGCTGATGTCGGCATAGGTCTCCTCCCGGCTGAGCAATACGTTGACCATACGGTCGCCCTCTTCGGCGCCGCCAATCAGCGAAGGCAGGTCGCGATAGGCGTCGGGGCCCACGACCAGGTCGACGAGTTTTTCTTCCTCGAGCAGTTTCTTTTTCAAACGTTCGGCCATGCAGCCCAAAATACCCACCAGGGCGCCAGGCCGTTGTTGTTTGACCGTTTCGAAAACCCGCAGCCGTTTGCGCACCGTTTCTTCCGCTTTTTCGCGAATGGAGCAGGTGTTGATCAGGATCAGGTCGCTTTCCTCCATGTTGCGTGTGGAAGCGTAGCCCATATCGCTCAGGATGCTGGCCACGATTTCCGAATCGCTGAAATTCATCTGGCAGCCGTAGCTTTCGATGTAATATTTCCTTGCTCCTTCCGGCTGTCCCGTCGGTTGTTGTTGAAAAAATACGCTGCCCTGCTTGGCCTCGTCGATGGTCTTAACGCCCTCAATCGTTGGATTGCTGTCGTACATAACGGTTGTTTATTGCGATTTTGCGCCGCAAAGGTAGGTAAATTTGTCCGACAAAATGACAAATTGTCAGACGTGAAGGGAGCATAACAAATAAAAGTCGTGTCGGGTTTGCATGGCACACCCTGAGAGCGGCCTTAATCAAGCCACACCAGCACACGGCTTTGGCGATACCTCGACGGTGCAGTCACCTGCACCCAATAAATCCCGGGCAGGAGGGCAGGGGAGAGGCGGTTTTCCCCGGCTATCAGCGCGGATGAAAACACGGGCCTGCCCATGGTATCGTATATTTCCACCCGGCTGTCGGCCGCATTTACATTCAGGGTGATCTGTGATTTGGCGGGATTGGGGCAAAGTTGAAATTCCAGCGGAACAGGCTCGGTGCTTGCCAGCGCTTTCCATTCGTTGTACAGGTTTTGAAGCGAATCGATCGGCTCCATGCCGGTCGGCAAGGATGGCACATTGAGATCGAGCCAGTACAGGTTATCGTCGTCGCCCGGCTGTGCTACCCGGAGAAAAGCGGAAAGCGAAGAAGTTCCATTATCGGTGCAGCGGGTATCGGCGCCCACCATGTTTGCGCCCTGCAAGGCAGCCATCAGTTTATCGGACAAAGAACCTTCGGCGGCCAGAAAACGCGCTTCCATGCTGTCTACGACTTCCGGGCCTAGTAGAATATTGCCCTGAATCGAGTAGTTGGCGCCGACACGATGCCCTTTCCAGTCGAAGCAGCTGTTGCCCGTAAAGGCTGCGGAGCGCGGGTGCCCCTGCGGATCGAAATCGACGATGCCGTACTGCCTTTTTTGAGCGCCGAACAGTCCTTCGGGGTCGTTTTGTTTGAGCCAGAGCAAAATTTCATCGGGCGCCAGGCCTTCCTGCATTTTCAGCCGGGCGTTGTTCTGATTGGCTTCCAGCCAAAAAGACTGGGTATGAATCGCGCCCTTGCCCGGAAGCAAATCGCTGATAATGATGGCGCCGCCGCTGCCCGGAAACGTAATGTCATCGAGGCAGGAAGCGCCGGCGCTGCCTACCTCGCCGGTGATCGTATCGATGGCGACGATGGAAAAGGTGTGCTGGGCAGAAAGGCTGAACGATAGCAGGAAAAGTGCAAAAGCGGTAAAAATTTTCATGGCGGTTCGATGTTTAAAAAAATGGCCCGCTGTGCAGCGGGCCGGAAGTATGAGTTGGTGAAGTGATTGACCTGCCGGAAATTACAAGGCGCCTAATACGATGGGGATCAAGGTCTTGGCTACTTTAATTGCCACTTTTTCCACCAGTTCGTCAAATTTGGCGCGCGATACCACGGACTGTTCCAGAACCTCGATTTTCGCTTCTGCCGCGCTTTGTTTGATGAGCATTTGGAAAAGATCGACCGTGATTTTGCCCTCGGCCAGCAACTCGCTGAACTCGATAGCCTGTTTTTCCATACGGTTGCGCAACGCCTGGGCTGCCTTCACGTATGCTTTTTTACGGCGGTTGACAAACTCGTCGACCATGCCGACAATTTGATCGTCGACGTCCTGCAATGCTTTTTTGACGTCGTCGTCGCTGTATTTTCTTTTTGCCATGACTGGTTGATGTGTTTAAGGTGGAAGGGATTAGTTGCTGCTGTCGGGCATAGACTTGCAATCGCCCCGCTTCGATTTTTCAGCGCGGGCAATGGATTCAAGACTGCGCTGAACCTGACCTTGCGAGACCTTGACATAGTCGGCGTCGAGTTTGCCTTTGTCTTTCCAAAGGTCGAAGAAAGGCTTGACGATATCGTCCTGCAAAAGGCGCCATTGCTCGGCGGAATCCTTGTTGCGCGGCGTGTTTTTGGCGCGTTCCACGGCTTCGGCCAGGGGTTTCAACACCTTGTCGGCATCTTCCTGGCTGAATTTTTTAGTGGAAGCCTTCGACATCATCGCCGGCAGTTCGGTGGCGAGATTGGTGGCCGTATTGATGTTGAGCACGTCGCATTTGGGCGAGCAGGATTGCAGCATCAAGCCAAATCCGAGCAAGAGGAAACTCAGGGAAAACAACCAGCCGCGCAGGCCGGGCATACTCATTGTGTTCATAAACCTGGTCAATTTGATGGTGAATAAAAGGTATCTCCAGCCCTGAAATTCATTTCAAAACAATGAAAAAGAGGGGGCTTGAAATCCGTTGTGAAGTTAGGCGCTGACGGGCAATCCGGCAGAAATTTTTTCCAGCAAACGGTCTATCAGTCGCTCGACGGCGCGGTCGGGGTCGGCGCTGAACGTGCCGTCTGCCCGGTTGGCCAGTACCACGCTCAACGAAGCGGCGCGATGCCCCAGCAGCGCGGAGAGGCCGAACAATGCCGAGGTTTCCATTTCCAGATTGACAAACTTTCTGCCTTCATAATCAAAGCTTTGCAACATCCGAATGTAGTCCGGGACCTTCAACGGCGCCCGCAGCTGGCGGCCTTGCGGACCGTAAAAGCCGGGATTGGTCGCGGTGATTCCCAAGGCAAAATCATCGGCAAAAAAGTTCATCAACGCAGGGTCGCTCTCCGCGAAATAGGGGGCGACGGGGAAATTCCAGTTGAACCGTTCGCGGCCGTGCGCGCGCAGCGCATCCAGCAAGGGATGGTTGTGCAGCAGGGGCGCATCGTAAAAATGGAGCAGGCCATCGAAACCGACCGCCCCGTCGCTGGCTACCAGACTATCCACCGGAATATCGGCCTGCAAGCCGCCCGTGGTGCCCACGCGGATCAGGGCCAGACTGCTGTGGCGCTCGTGCGGCATTCGTGTCGCAAAATCGATGTTGACGAGTGCGTCCAGTTCGTTGAGCACAATATCGATGTTGTCGGGGCCGATGCCGGTCGACAGTACGCTGATGCGCGTTTTGCCCAGGCGGCCGGTGTGCGTGACAAATTCCCGATGCGCAGCGCGGTGCTCTACCGCATCGAAACGCCGGCTGATTTTTTCCACCCGATTCTGGTCGCCCACGGTGATGATGATCGGAGCGATGTCTTCCGGACGCAATGCGAGGTGGTAAATACTGCCGTCAGGATTTATAATCAATTCAGATTGTTTTATTTGTGTCATACTCAGCCAAAATTACCCTTTCAGGATTGTTTCAAACAAAAAGTGAATCACCACAGATACTTGCCTTGCGCAAATATACCCAACCTATCTTTCGGGCCTACAATTGCTCGTCTGCAAACGGAGTGCCATCATGTCCGAATCTTCCAAGACCCCGCTGCTGCCCATTTTCCTGACCATTTTTCTGGATATGTTGGGTATCGGGATTATCATTCCTGTTTTACCCGCGCTGTTTTTATCGCCAGAAACCAGCATTTTGGCTGCGGATACCAGTCAGGCGCAGCGCTCCATTTTGTACGGCTATCTTATTGCCATTTACCCGTTCATGCAGTTTTTCGGCGCGCCGGCGCTCGGCGCCTTGTCGGACCGCTACGGGCGCCGACCCATGCTGCTGATTTCCCTGATCGGCACGCTGGTCGGTTATTTGCTGTTCGGGTTGGCTATTTTGCGAAAAGACCTGCTTTTGTTGTTCATCAGTCGCGCTTTGCCGGGTTTTACCGGCGGTAATGTGAGCATCATTTACTCGGCCATCTCGGATATCACCAGTGACAAGCAGGAGTTGCGGCCGCGTTATTTCGGCTTTATCGGCATGGCTTTCGGGCTGGGTTTTATTCTGGGCCCGGCAATCGGCGGTATTCTTGCCGACAGCAATATCTCGTCGTGGTTCAATCATGCGACGCCGTTTTGGTTCACGGCCGGTCTTACGGCTTTGAACATCCTTTTGTTGCTCAAAAATTTCCCTGAAACCAACCTGCATCCCCGTCAGTCCAGCGTGAGTTTTTTCACAGGCCTTTTGAATGTCCGGCGCGCTTTCACATCGCCCAATCTTAAAGGCATTTTTACGGTTTCGCTGCTTTTTTCGCTGGGTTTTTCATTTTTCACGCAGTTTTTCTCGGTGTATTTGTTGCAGCGCTTTGGCATGAAAGAAAAGGAGATCGGCTTGATTTTCGGCTGGATCGGCATTTGGCTGGTCATTACCCAGGCTATTGTGGTGCGCAAGCTTTCACAAAAAGTAGCATCGACGACTGTTTTGCGCTATTCCCTGATTTTGCTGGCCATTACCATGCCTTCCATTCTTTTGGCGCAAAATCTTTGGCAAATTTTGCTGATCAACCCGTTTATAGCGCTTTTTCAAGGCCTTTCTTCCCCAAATCTGACCACCGTGGTGAGCAGCTTTGCGCAAAAACAGGAACAGGGAGAAGTTTTGGGGATCAACCAAAGTATGGTTTCCGTCGGGCAAATGATTCCGCCGGTCATCGCCGGTTACCTCAACAGTATTAATGGTTCTCTGCCTATTCTGACCTCGGGTTTTACCCTTGTTTTGGGCTGGATCGTGTACCTTTCCCTGAGAAAAAGGACCTGACGCCACGTCATGCGCAAGAAGAACGACATCACCCTGAAAGAGGCTTTGCAGGACATGCTGCGGGAAATGCAGTTGAAGTCCGGGCTCGACGAAACCCGGCTGAAATCTGCCTGGGAAAAGGTCATGGGCAAAACCATTTCGACCTACACGTCCAGTATCACCGTGCGAAAAAACGTCCTTTACCTGACCATTCTTTCCGCGCCGCTCAAACAGGAATTGCTTTTCGCCCGCGACAGAATTAAACACCTGCTCAACGAAGAAATGGGGGAAGAGTACGTCAAGGATGTGGTGATCCGCTAGTCTGCAACCAAATCTGTTTCTCCTTGTTTTGAGGCTTTTTACCGCACGATGAAACAGAAAATCGCCGTTTGCTGGTTGCGCCGCGACCTGCGTTTGCACGACAACGCCGCTTTGTATCACGCCCTTCGGTCGCCGTACCCGGTTTTGCCCCTGTTTATTTTTGACCGGGAAATACTCGACGATCTGAGCGACCGCGATGATGCCAGGGTGACTTTTATTCATCAGCAAATCAATGGCTTGCAAAAAAAACTGGCCGATATGGGCGCCTCGATGCTCGTGCGCTATGGCCGGCCCGCGGAAATCTGGCAACAACTGCTGAATGAATTCGAAATCGCCGCCGTATTCACCAACCGCGACTACGAACCCTACGCCTTGAAGCGCGATCAGGCCGTCGCTGCCTTGCTGGCCGAACGCAAGGCGCCGTTTCACACCTTCAAAGACCACGTAATTTTCGAAGCCGGCGAGGTGCTGAAAGACGACGGCAAACCCTACACGGTTTTCACGCCGTACAGCCGCAAATGGCTGGCCAAACTCGACAGCAGGGTTGAGCAAACAGATGAGGGCCCCTTGTCTTTTTACCTGAAATCCTGGCCGACCGAACCATACTTTTCCGCTTTTTTCAAAAGCCCCCCTTTGCCCGTTCCGACGCTTGAAGAAATGGGTTTTGTCGCGTCTGCAACGCCATTTCCGCCCGATTCCGTGCCACGCGGGGTGATTCGCCAGTACGACAAAACGCGCGACCTGCCTGCGCTGGACAACGGCACCTCGAAACTCGGCATCCACTTCCGCTTCGGTACGATCAGCATCCGTGAAAAAGCACGTGCGGCGCGCGCGCTCAACGACACTTACCTGAACGAACTCATCTGGCGCGACTTTTACAGCCAGATTCTGGCGCATTTTCCGCACGTCGTCGACGGGCCTTTCAAGGCGCAGTATGCGCGGATTCCCTGGCGCAATGCGCCCGATGATTTCCAAAAATGGTGCGAAGGGCGCACCGGCTATCCGCTCGTCGATGCGGGCATGCGCCAGCTGAACGCGACGGGTTACATGCACAACCGCGTGCGTATGGTGGTGGCGAGTTTTCTGACCAAACACCTGCTCATCAACTGGCAAATGGGCGAGGCCTATTTTGCCCAAAAACTCCTAGATTTCGACCTGGCCAGCAATTCCGGCGGCTGGCAATGGGCCGCCGGCTGCGGCACCGATGCAGCGCCGTATTTCCGGGTGTTCAACCCGCTGGAACAGGCCAAAAAATTCGATCCCGAAGGGCGTTACATCAGGCGCTGGGTACCCGAATTTGGCACCCCGGCTTACCCGAAGCCCGTTGTTGATCATGCTTTTGCCCGCGTTCGTTGCCTCGAAGTGTTCAAAAAAGCGCTGGACGGCGCATCCACATAGCATCCAGAAAAAATTTGGCGGCCCAGTTGGGATAACGAAACCTCAGGTACGGCCCCCAAAAAGGCCGCGACCCCGGCAAAGCGCCATACGCGCCTTTTATTCCACCCAGATATTGCGCATCGAGGGCTTTTTGCAATAAATCGTTTGCAAATTGCTCGAATTCAGGCACTTGCGCTTCCTGTGCCAGACGGGTGTACAACACCGACAACTGGGCAAGGCCGGTGACGCAGACGAAGGAATAATCGCCCCGCCACTGCTCGTCGTAGCGCCCCGCCACACGTCCGCCCTCATGCTGAACTTGACGGTACAAGGTCTTCGCCGAGTGCAGCACCTGCTCGCTCACCTGCGAATCCTGCAAAATCAGGGCGCTTTCCAAAAATCCTTCCAGCGTGTAAGCGATGGTGTGGGTAAATGCCGGCTCGCCGGGGCGAAAACCCCAAGCCTGTACGGCGCCGTTGGGCAAAAAACGCCGGGCGTAAAATCCAAGCGCCTCGCGCATAAAACCTTTTATTTCAAGGTCTTGAATAGAATTACCGGCTAACAAAACAGCCCAGACTGCCCGGGTGTAATAACTCGGCGTAAAGCCCTCGACATAAGCGGCTTTTCGCCAGGCGCCATCCGCGTCGAGCTGTTCGAGCAACCAAACCAGCGCGCGTCGGATGGATGATTCGAGGACCTCGGGATGCATTTCAAGGGGCAAACAGGCGCTTAACCCGAATAAAATCTGACTGGTATTGAAAACGCTGGGAGCAGGGGAGGGGCGCCCCAGTTTGCCGCCGGGGAATGCGCCGTTTTTCAGTTGAATCTCGGGCAGCCAACGAGCCAGCCGCAAAGCATGCTCGCGGAGTTGTTTTTCGGGAAAAACCGCGTCGAAGCGCAGCAGGGTTTCGATCAGGTAACCGCTGGTCTCGGGGTAGGCCGGCGCCCAACCCCAAAAAGGGGAGAAATGATGGGCCGAGCCTCGATCCCCCGTCGCTTCGATACTGCGAATCAGCCAGTCGAGCGCGGCATTGCAACGGTGCATCCATTCCTGTCGCGACAGCATGGGCGAAAAATACGCAGCGCGGATTTGATATTTTTGTCCAAAAATTGGCTCGTTCCACCATGCGGTCTCTGTCCTGTTTTCTGCTTCTATTTTGTGTTTTGCCAGCCTCCGTTTCCGCACAGATGTGGAACGGTCAGGATACGCTTTACGGCAACGAATGGATCGATTTTTCAAAAAACTATTTTAAAATAAAAGTAGCAGAGGACGGTATTTATCGTGTTAATTATCAAACACTTGCAGATGCAGGCTTCCCGCTGGATCAGGTGCCGGGGGATCAGTTCCGCCTGTATGCCTATGGCCTTCAGGTCGCTATTTTTTCGAGTACGGACGGCCTTTTTGCCCCGGGGGATTTTTTTGAATTTTACGGAGAAAAAAACCGCGACGAGGTCGATCGTTTTCTTTTCGAACAACCCGAAGAGCAGAACCTGAGTCCACAAATCAGTCTGTTTAACGACACCTGCACGTATTACCTCGGCTGGGATGCCAGTGTGCCGCCCTTGCGTTTTTCCGTTTTAAACAACGACCTGACCAACCTGCCGCCCAAAGAACCCTGGTGCTGGTCGGAGGCGCAGATCGCCTACTTCCAGCGCCACCTGAAACGCAGGATCACGGAAGAAATCACTTTTTCATGGTTTAACGGAGAAGGGTTCGGGCGCGCCTTGAACCTGAAAACCACCGTGCCGCTCCCGATCAAAAAACTGTACGCGGCCGGCCCGCCTGCACGGGTCAGGATTCGTTACGCCTGCGATCTGGGCGATCACGAACAAAAGGTTTCGGTCAACGACTCCCTGTTTTTCACCGATCAATTTACAGGCTGGAAGGTAGTGGAACACACTTTCAAGGCGCCCAACAGCCTGCTCACCGGCACCTCGCGTATCGAGGTGGAAACAGCCCTGGGCGGCTCCGACCGACATGTGGTGAGCGGCGGCAGTATTCGTTATTCCCGCCAGTTCGCCTTCGAAAACGCAGCATCCGCCTTTTTTGAACTGGACTCGTCGAGCAACTCGAAATACCTTGAAATTCAGGCATTTAACCTGAATGCCGGCGCGCCCGTCCTGTACGATCTCACCAATTCGACCCGCCTCGTGACCACGACCGCGGGCAATCTCGCAAAAGCCAAACTGCCGGCCGACAGTCACCCTGCGCGGCGTTTTCTTTTGGTCAATCCCGTGGACGGGGTAAAAACCGTGTCGGAAATCGAGAGCGTTCAGTTTCACGACTTCCGGCCCGATGATGCGGAGTTTGTCATTTTGAGCAATCCCGCATTGTACGCCGACCCTGTGTCCGGCGGCGCCAACCACGTTGCCGAATACGCGGCGTATCGGGAGAGCCCGGCCGGCGGAAATTTTAAAACGACGGTGGTGGACGTCAGCCAGTTGTACGAGCAGTTCGGCTACGGCGTGCGCTACCATCCGATTGCCGTGCGCAATTTTTGCCATTACATCAAAAAACACTGGAGCAATCCAGAATACCTGTTCATCATTGGCAAAGGGCTGGATTACAGCCTTTTCCGCGACCCCGCCGTGCAAACGGCGCTGGCGGATTCGCTGTTTTTCGTGCCCACTTTCGGCGCGCCGGGGGCGGATATGTTGTTCGTCATGCAGGGTTCGGAGGTTTCGGAACCGATTTTTCCGGTCGGGCGTATCGCCGTGACGCGTCCGGTGGAAATCCGCCATTACCTCGACAAGGTGATCGAGCACGAGCAACAATTACAGACAGCACCGCAAACCATCGCCGGTAAACAACGCTTTAAAAAAGCGCTTCACCTGAGCGGCGGCTTGCTCAGCGAATCGGCGACGATCAAGGATTTTACGCAACAAATGGCCGGCACGCTGGCCAACGGGCGGCTCGGCGCCGAGGTAACCACCTTTTACAAAACCTCCACCGACCCGGTGCAGCAGTCTGCCTACGAAAAAATACTGGGCACTGTAAACGACGGCGTCGCTTTGTGGATGATCTTCGGGCACTCCTCGTCCAACGCCATCGATTTCGACATTGGCACCCCCGACGTGTACCAGAATGCAGGCCGCTACCCGGTGATGATGGTCATGGGCTGTTTTTCGGGGCAATGTTCAAACACGCAGCAGGGACTTGGCGAGCAATTCGTGCTGGCGCCCGAAAAAGGCGCGATTGCGTGGTTTGCCTCGGTCAATTTCAGTGAAATCGACGCCTTGCACCAGTACGGCAGCCGGTACTACGAATTGCTGGGCGGCCCCGACTACCATTCGGGCACCGGCCGGATCATGCAACACACCATCGGCTCGTTGCTGGGCGCCAACAACAGCAACGCGCTGACCGCCATGTTGCACCAAAACCTCTTGCAGGGCGACCCGGCCGTGCGGCTCAACACGCCGGAAGGGCCTGATTTTACGTTCGACCCGGCCTCGTTCAGCATCGAGCCCAACCCGGTAAGCCTGGAATCTGGCGCTTTTACCATGAAATTCGATGTGCTCAACCTTGGGGAAAATACCGACGCCCCGCTTGGCCTGAAAATCGAACAACGACGCCCCGACAACACCCTGACGGATCGCCTGACCGACACCCTGGCCGGCCCGGCATGGCGGCAAACGTTTGCCTATGATTTCTCCACGGCGACCGACAAGGCAGGCATCAACCGTTTTTTTCTCACGCTCGACCCCGAAAATGCAGTGGCAGAACAGCCTTTCAGCGCCGAGCTGAACAACGCGCTCACCGATGCATCAGGGGCGCCGGGAACGGAGGTTTATTTCTACGCAGATGATGTACAGCCGTTGTGGCCACTCGATTACGGCATTGCCAGCACCCAACAAATCAAGTTGTTGGCTTCCACGCTCAACAGCAGTCCTGCCGTGCGGCGCTACCTTTTCGAACTGGATACATCGGCGGGTTTTGACAGCCCGGGCAGGCAATTTTATACCCTGGAACAGTGCGGCGGCCTGTTGCAGTGGCAGCCACAGGGCAGCCTGAATGACAGCACGGTGTACTACTGGCGCATTGCCCGTGACAGCCTCGTAAACGGCGCGGTGGTGTGGCACACGCGTTCGTTTACCGTTCTGGCGGGTAGCAGTCCGGGCTGGAACCAGCAGCACAAAGGGCAGTGGCAAAGCAATCGGCTGGTCAATCTTTCGGTCGATTCCCTGAGCGGTCGATTCGAGTTTCCCGACAATGCGGGCTTCGTCAGCGTCAATGTCGCCTGGCGGGGCATGAATCGATACCCTGGCTTGCAAAATATTCATTACGAGGGAAGTACAGGCGATTTTGGCTGGAATCAGGAAGGGATTCAGCGCGGTGTGTTGCTCATGCTGCAGGAGCCCAACGGGGGGCACGTGGCGCCCAACCCGGCTGGCGGCCCGCACAACCCGGACAGCACCGCGTCCAGATTTTATTACTGGTTCAATACGGCCGACACCCTTGAACGGCTGGCACTCATCCAGTTTGTCGACAACGAGATCCCCAACGGGTATTACGTGGGGCTGCTGGCATTCAACCGACCGACGGATACGATCGGCTATGCGCCGCGGTTTTGGGCAGCCGATTCGCTCATCGCAGGGAAAAATCTTTTTCAGGTGTTTGAAAATCAGGGCGCTAAAAAAGCGAGACAACTGACGCAATATGCCGCCGCGCCGCCTGCTTACGGATTTATTTTCCGCAAAAACGACCCTGCTTTCACTCCGATCGATACGATCGTGTACAACCCGGATTCAGCGGCCCTGATCCGCCGCAATTTTACGGCAAAATGGGCCCAGGGTTATTTTGAAAGCCCGCCGCTCGGCCCTGCCCTCCAATGGGACTCTTTGTACTGGAATACAGCCGCGGCCGACGACGCTTCCGACCAGGCTACCTTGTCGGTGCTGGGCGTACGGCCGGAACTTCCGGACACCTTGCTGGCTAAACTGGCTTTTGGGCAAGACGCCGACCTGTCGGGCATTTCCGCCCTGAAATTTTCGCAAATTCGCCTGCGGTACGATGCCTCCGACACGCTTTTGCGAACTGCAACGCAACTACAATACCTCAGAATTCAGTTTGTCGCCGTGCCCGAAGGCGGGCTCGACCCCGCGTCCGTGTACACTTTTTACCGCGACACCTTGCAGGAGGGCGATTTGCTGCGCCTGAAAACGGCATTCAAAAACGCTTCCGACAGTCCGTTTGACAGTTTGCTGGTGCGTTATCGCTTTGAAAATGAACAAGGTAGCGGGCCCGTATTGACTCAAAAATACCCGCCACTGGCAGCGGGCGACACATTGGATCTCGATTTATCCTACGATACGAGAGGGCTGAGCGGCGCCCAAAGGTTGTTGATCGACGTCAACCCAACGCCCGGACAAGCCGAACTGTTTCATTTCAACAACGTCGCGGTGCAGCAGTTCTACGTTGAACGCGATCAGCGCAATCCGTTTCTGGACGTCACTTTTGACGGGATTCATATCCTCGACGGCGATCTGGTTTCGCCGGAGCCGAGGATTGTCATGACCCTGAAAGACGAAAATCCGTTCCTGGCCTTGCAGGATACCGCGGCGTTTCAATTGTCGCTGTTGTATCCCGACGGTACGACGACCGCACTCGATCCCGGCGGGCCGGGGTTCCTGTTTTTCCCGGCAGGCACCGCCAATTTGCCACAAAAAAACCTGGCCAGGCTGGAATGGAGCCCTGTTTTTACCGTTGATGGCCAGTATCAGTTGCGCGTAAACGGCAGAGATGCCAGCGGAAACAAGGCGGGAAACCTTCAATACACGGTCAATTTTAAGGTCATTACGAAATCATCGCTGTCCAACATTCTGAATTACCCCAACCCCTTTTCGAACTCGACCTGTTTCGTGTACACCATGACCGGGGCGGAGCCGCCGGCCTATTTCAATCTGCGGATCATGACGGTAAGCGGCAAGGTGGTGAGGGAAATTTCGGGCGCGGAATTTGGCCCCATGTGGGCAGGAACGCACCAGAGCAGCTTCTGCTGGGACGGCAGGGATACATACGGCGACCAGCTGGCCAACGGGGTGTATTTCTACCAGATCATTGCAAAAAAAGCCGATGGCAGCGATTTCGAATTGTTTGACAACACAGCCGTGGACGGGTATTTTAAAAACGGCATTGGCAAAATGGTTTTAATCCGTTGACCCGCCAGGACTCAACTTTTTTTCGAGAAGATCGTTTTGAAAATCTATGTCCAAATCAAACCCGTCAGACCCGCCTGTTTTGCCTTTGGTAGAGGGCAGAGATTACTACCTGGAAAGGGGCTACATGGTTTTTACCGAAGCCTATCTGCTGCGGCGCGGCAGGTGCTGCGGCAGCGGGTGCAGGCATTGTCCTTACAGAAAAAAGAAAGAAGAATCGTCGGATAACAAGGGACCAGGGCTTGTCTAGAGCCATTTATCCACCTCTACGACGGGTTGCGGATAGCCGTTGAGGCCGAATTGTTTGCGATCGGCGTGGGTGATCAGATCGGGGCGATGAATCAGCTCGGCCGGCACATGCTCCAGTTCGGGGCACCAGAGTCTGACATAATCGCCTTTCGGATCGTAATGTTTGGCCTGGGTCAGCGTATTGAAATAGCGGTCTTCGCGAGGGTCGGAGCCTACGCCCGCCACGTAATTCCAGTTGCCCCAGTTGCTTGTTGGGTCGTAATCGATCAGCAGTGATTCGAACCATTCGGCGCCCATTTGCCAGTTCACTTTGAGGTCTTTGACGAGGAAGCAAGCAGTGTTTTGTCGGCCGCGGTTGCTCATGAAGCCCGTTGCAGCCAGTTCGCGCATATTGGCATCGATGAACGGGATGCCTGTATTTCCCGAGGCCCATTTGTCAAAAGCGGCGCGATTGTTCGTCAGGCCCGTATCGGGTTTGTTGCGCGGTCCGCCTTTCAGAAAAATACGATTGACGTGTTTTTTGCCCATCAGGCGGAAAAAATCGCGCCAGAGCAACTCAAAATAGATCCAGTAGGTGCTGTTGTTGCTCACGCGCTCGCGTTCGTAACGTTTGAGTTCGTGGTAGATCATTTTGGGCGACAGGCAGCCCTGCGCCAGCCAGGGGGAGAATTTGGTGGAATAATCGCCCCCGATCATGCCGTTGCGCGTTTCCTTGTAGCTGGCAGCCAGGTCTTTTTCCCAGAAATAATATCTTAGTCGCCGCAGACCTTCCGTTTCACCACCTTTGAACGGCAGGGTCGTCCTGTAATCCGTTTCAAACGGTTCGTGTCCCCAGTCTGTAAGTTCGGGCAGTTTGCCGGGTTCGATGCCCGACGGCAAGGCAGGCAGGGCGATAGGCGAGGGGAGTGGCGGACGGACGGGCGTGATCTGCTCGTTTTCCTTCCTGAACTGGGAAAAAACGTCCGGCGTATGTTGCACCGGCATGGGTAAATCCTGGGTGTGGAAGAGCATTTTTCCCCGCGAATAGAGCAGTTCGGCCCCGATACACCACAGTTTTTGTTCCAGAGCATCCTGCACGTTTACTTCCTCCTGCGTGCGTTCGCGATTGCAAAGCACCCAGGAGACTTTGTGTTGTTCGGCCAGTTCGGGAAGAATGGCCTCGGGCAATCCGATTCGGACAATCAATTCGCTGCCGAGCGAACGAAGGTTCTGGCGGAGGTCAGCAACGCTTTCCAGGATGAATTTTGCGCGAAACTTGCCGATTTTGGGAAAGCCAAAGCGCGTTTGGCCCTTGAACATGCGAGGATCAAAGATGAATACGGGAATGACCTCATCCGCCATACGAAGCGCATTGGTGAGCGCCTCATTATCGTGTACTCGAAGATCCTGACGGAACCAGACTATTGCACGTCGTTTCATACACTCTTCAAATTGAAATCTTGTGGTTCAACTAGGATTTGTCAGATACACCCTAAACTTTGCACCCGGGCTTTTGTTTGCCGAAATCGCATCTTTTTTGCCATTTAGCCGCACGAAGGAACACAATTTTCCTTTTACTGCTTTTGATATGTCCATTCTTCGAAAAATAGCCGGTAATGCCCGCCAACAGGAACTCGGGTTCGGCAACAACGCTACAACAGGCATTCGAGCCATGAATCCCGACGGCTCATTCAACGTCGTCCGCCAGAACCTGAGCCGCTGGGACAACACTTATTACTACCTGATTTCTATGCCCGGCTGGGCGTTTTTGGGGGTTGTCGTGTGTTGCTTCGTGCTGATCAATTTGATTTTCGCCTCGCTGTATTTAGCCCTCGGTATCGAGCACCTCAATGGCGTTCCGCCGGGCGGATGGGGGCATAATTTTATGTGGGCGTACTTTTTCAGCAGCCAAACGCTCACGACGGTAGGATACGGCCATGTGTCGCCGGGCAATCTGCCCACCAACATTGTTGCGTCCTTCGAGTCCTTTCTGGGCTTGCTGACTTTTGCGCTCGTCTCCGGCTTGCTGTACGGTCGTTTTTCGAGGCCCAAAGCGCGGGTGGCATTCAGTGAAAACATGCTGGTGGCGCCCTACCGCGGTGGCCGTGGCCTCATGATCCGCATGGGCAATGCCCGCAAAAGTGAACTGGTTGAGACCGAAGTGCAAATGATTCTTCTGGCCAATCAGCGCGACGACACGGGAAATGTCACTCGGAAATTCTACAATTTATCGCTGGAAATCAGCAAAGTATCCTTTTTCTCCCTGTCCTGGACAGTGGTTCATTCGCTCAATGAAGACAGTCCTCTGGCAGGTTTTTCAGAGCAGGATTTCATTGAGGCAAATGTGGAAATCCTGGTTTTGGTCAAAGGCGTCGACGAGGCCAATCATCAGTTGACCTATGCCCGGCGTTCGTATTCGGTGGAGGAAATTGTCTGGAATGCGCGGTTCAAACCCGTTCTCGGGCGCACCTCGAATGGGTTGCCCCACATGCTCACCCGCCAAATCGGGGCATTTGAGCGCGTAGAGCAATTGGATTAAAATCTGGCCAGGTCCTCGGGCGTATCGATCCCGACCGTCTCCATGTCCGTGATTCCGACCGCTATGCGCAAGCCGTTTTCCAGCCATCGGAGTTGCTCCAGCGACTCGGCCTTCTCCAGCGGGGCAGGGGAGAGGCGGGCGATTTTTAGCAGGGTGGCGCGTTTGAAAGCGTACATGCCGATGTGCTTGTAGTACGGATGGCGCCTGATCCATTCTTCGGCCGGCGCATCGCGAAAATAGGGAATCGGATGGCGGCTGAAATACAAGGCGCCGTTGCCCGGGCCGTGAACGCCCTTCACGACGTTGGGGTTGTGCAGCAGCGCGGGGTCTTCAATTTTTTTCAACAAGGTCGCAATGCCGAACTTCGGTTGGGAAAGCAGCGTAACACAAAGAAAATCAATTTGTTCAGGTTGAATGAACGGCTCGTCGCCCTGTACGTTCAGGATGAGATCGGCGTCTTTGTAGCGCCTGGCGACCTCCGCACAACGATCCGTTCCGCTGGCATGGTCGGCGCGCGTCATCATCACTTCGCCGCCAAAATCCTGCACGTGCTGGAAAATACGCTGGTCGTCGGTCGCCACCACGACGCGGTCAACCAGTTTGGCTGCGCTGACCTGCTCCCAGGTCCGGCGGATCATACTTTTTCCCCGAATATCGGCCAATGGTTTGCCGGGAAAACGTGTGGAACCGTAGCGAGCCGGGATAACTGCAAGAATCATAACAAATCGTTCGTTTATGAGGCTTTGAACCGTACTGCAAAAGCGTCGTACTTTTGCGGTAAACAGAGAAAACTATGCTTCGAATAACCCTTTTATGCCTGCTGCTGGCGCATTTTACGTCTGCGTCAGCGCAAACTGCCGGCAAATCGCCAGCCGCCGCTGCACCGGCCGAAAAGTTGCCGGCCTATCTGACCTACAAGGACACGGTGTGGCTCACGGTGAGTAACGGCAAAAAATTTATCCACCACCTCGTAAAGCCCAAACAAACCATGTTCTCGCTGGCCCGCTTTTACGGATTGAGCCTGGAAGAACTATACGAGCACAACCCGCAATTCCAGACCGACCCGACCTTGCAGGTGGGAAAACGGGTCAAAATTCCGGTTCCCAACAGGGCGATCAAGCGCTACAAAGGTAAGGATTTCTCCTCCCGCAAATTTGCCCCCATCTGCTATGTCGTGCAGGACGGCGACAACCTGTTTACCATTTGTAAACGGTATTTCGACATGCCCGTTGATACGATCATCAAACGCAACCACCTGAAAAACAACAATATAAAACCCGGGCAACTGATCCACATGGGCTGGCTCAGCATCGAGGGAATACCTGCCGAATGGCGCCCTGCACAGAGCGCTGCGCCGGCCAATGCCATGGCGGAGCGGTACGAACAACAGAAAAGCGGCCGAAAGGAGCAACTTGGCCAGGGCGTTTGCTTCTGGCAGCGCGACAGCAAGGAAGAGGGCGCCTTTTACGCCCTGCACCGTGAAGCCGACATCGGCACCGTCATGGCTGTCACCAATCCAATGAGTCGCCGGACGGTGTATGTCAAGGTCATCGGCCGGATACCCGCTGGTTATGAGCCCAATATCGAGGTCATTCTGTCGCCGGCGGCGGCGCGTTACCTCGGTGCGCGCGATCCCAGGTTTTTTGTAAAAGTCAAGTTTTTGAAATAGCGCTGCATTTTCCTTTTTGAACCCGGCAAACGCTAATTTTGCGCCTCTTTTTTGAAAATAGTCATAAATATTTCTTTCGATGTACACAAAATACCTGCTTTTCGTCGCTCTCATCATCAGCATCTCTTTTGCCGCCTGCAAACAGGACAAAACCGGCGGCGCGCAACAAAGCAGCGCACTGCCCACCGCCGACATTACCCACCTGACGGGCCACTGGATTGCCATGGATTTTGTGTCGCGCGCCAATCAATACGGCTCGGTGCTGGGCGCCATGAACAACGCACATGCCCCGTATGCCTTCACCGTGACCTTCGATCCGGCCTTCGGCGACAGCGTGATGTGCTACAACGGCATTGAAAATTACAAACTGCCGTACGTCATTCGTGTCGATACGATCGAGCTGAAAGGCGCCCGTCCGGGGAAATCCGTTTTCCTCGTTTATGACTCCCAGGCCCAGGGTCAGAAAGACATCACGATGTTCGACGGCACGTCGGGCAAAAGAACGCAGGTCGACCGTTTTATTCGCTCCAACTCGACGGTTCGCGACGGGTACCTGGCTTTCCTTCTGGCGCTCAACCACAACCTGTTCTCCGGCCAGTTTACGTCCCTGCGCAAAAGCAACATCAAGGGCCCCGTGGTATTCGCTCCGACCGGCGCCTTGCAAAATCTGCCCAACTACGACCGCTACGAACTTTGTACGGCGGGCGATTGTTTTGTTACCGGCGATGAAATCGATGTCATGGAATTGTACAATTCCAAACAACCCGACAACCGTGATTTCTTTGGCTACCGCTACGGCGGCGACAACGATACCCTGACCATCTACAACCTCATTAACCAGAAACCTGATGAAAAAGGCGCTTACACGGTAGGCGGCGTAGCCTATCAGTTTCTCCGCAAAAAACCGCAGTAAATTCATTTTTACACGACAAAAACCCTCCTTCCGAAATGGCCTCAGCGCTTAAAAATCTTTCGGATTACCGGGACGACAATATGCCGAACGCCAGTGAGATGACGTTCGGCATTGTCGTTGCCGAGTACAATGCCCACATCACGCATGCGCTTTACGAAGGCTGTTTCGAAACGCTGGTCAAACACGGCGCAAAGCCCGAAAACATCCACACCATCCAGGTGCCGGGCGCTTTCGAACTCCCGTCGGGCGCCCGACTCATCGCGTCGAAGCACAACCCCGACGCGGTGATCTGCCTCGGTTGTGTGATCAAAGGCGACACCAGCCACAATGAGTACATCAATCATGCCGTGGCGAATGGCCTGGTTAATCTGGGGATCGCTACGGGAAGGCCCTTCATTTTCGGGGTGCTGACGCCCAACGACGAGCAACAGGCCCTCGATCGCGCAGGTGGCGTACACGGCAACAAAGGCGTGGAGGCGGCCGTGACCGCTATCCGCATGGCAGCCCTGAAATCGGAGGCTAAAAGCAGCAAAAAAACCATCGGGTTCTAAAAGTATGTTGAAAGTTGTATTTATCGCTAATATGAAAGTCTTTTTCAGCCATACTTCGTTCCTTTTTTTCACCGTAATTAGTCCCATTACGTTTACAAAAAGCGCCTTGTCTGGCTAAAAAATCCTTTTCATATTAGCAGATAATACAACTTTCAACATACTCTAAACCATGAAGATCAGCGTCATCCATACCGGCTATTTCAAACTCGACGGCGGCGCCATGTTCGGCGTAGTGCCTAAAAGGATGTGGGAAAAGATGAACCCGCCCGACGGGGACAATATGTGCACCTGGGCGATGCGCGCCTTGCTGGTGGAAACCGCTGACCGTAAAATCCTGATCGACACAGGTATAGGCAACAAGCAGGACGAGAAGTTCCGCTCGCATTTTATGCCGTTCGGAGCGGAAACCCTGTTTGGTTCTTTGCAAAAGGCAGGGGTAAAAAGAGAAGAAATCACCGACGTGTTTTTGACGCACCTGCATTTCGATCATTGCGGCGGGGCACTCTGGAAAAACGACCAAACCGGCGACATCGAGCTGGCTTTCCCCAATGCAATCTATTGGTCCAACCGCGTACACTGGGAGTGGGCTACACACCCGAATGCCCGTGAAAAAGCCTCTTTTTTAACGGAAAACTTTCAGCCGCTGCTCGATCAAAACAAGGTGCAATTTGTTGACGTACAACAAAATATAAGCTTCCTGCCCGGCTTTGATATCCAGTTTTATTACGGCCATACAGAAGCCATGATGGTGCCGGTTGTCCACCTGGGCAATAAACGACTGGTGTACTGCGCCGACCTGATGCCCTCCCAATGGCATATCGGTATGCCCTACGTAATGGCGTACGATATTCGTCCGCTGGTCACGCTGGAAGAGAAAACCCGTCTATTGACGGAAGCGGCCGACAAGGGCGACATACTGTTCTTCGAGCACGATCCGCTTGCCGACGGCGGCACCGTGCGCCGCGACGATAAAGGGCGGATCGTACTGGACAGGGTAGGGGCCTTGGCCGATTTACTGGCCTGACTGGCGGTATAAAAACAGGACTTGCTCCTTGCCGTCCTTTCCCATTTTTATTTTCAGCGTGTCGTTTGAGAGGTACAAAACCTTGATTTTCCGAATCTTGGAAGGCGTGGCCGTCGTGTCGGTCAGGTAAAGAAAATTTCCAGACTCTCGGAATGTTCCTGCCTCGCTGTAATGGGCGGAAGACCGAAACTGGTAGCGCCCGTCGGCAGAAAATTCAAGGCTGACGACTTCGGTTTGCGCCCTGGCCGTTTGGCCGTTTTCATAAAATGCACTGGCTTGCCAGTGACCGAACAGCAGGCCCACATCGAGGGAGCAGGAAGCAATAAACAGGATTGCAGCAAAAAGGAGGTATCTCATAAGTAGAAGCGCAAGAATAGAAAAACTCTTCTATTTCACTGTGACACAATTTTTTAAAATATTTGCGACCTTGTTCAACCACGGCTAACAAACTTGCCCACACCGACACAAAAACATGAATCGTATCGCTCTTCTCAGCGCCGCAGGCGTGTTGTTTCTTGTTTCAGCCTGCGTAAAACCACGTGTTTATCGCGCAGAATTCGCAGCCCGCAACCAGGCGGAGGCCAGGGAAAAAGTGCTTTTGCAGGAACTGCTGGAACGCCGCAATGAATCGACCAACCTGATCAAACAGGTTGGCGAGTTGAATCAAACCATCGGCAGCCAGAATGAAGAACTCAACGACCTTCGCAACGAATTGAATGCCCGTACCCGCCAAATGGGCGAATCTTCCTCCAAACTCGGCAGCCAGCTCACCCAAATGGAGAACGAACTGGCCGCCAAAAACAGCTTGCTCGACCAGCGGACAGCCGCCCTGCAAAAAGTTCAATCGGCGCAAAAAGAGCGGAGAAGAATTCTCAATGACCTGAAAACCAATCTGACCAAGGCATTTGCCAGCACGGCCGGCGTCACGATTGAAGTGACACAGGACGAAGCGGTCAGCGTATCGCTGCCCGACAAAACCCTTTTCAACGCCGACGCGACCACCGTGAGCGCAACAGGTAAAACCATGCTCAAACCCCTGGCTGATTTGCTGGGCGAGCACCCCGAATACGATGTCGAAATCATCGCCTATACCGATAATTCATTGCCCAAAGACAAAACCATCAAGGATACCTGGGACTGGAGTTTGTTGCGCGCCACCAACGTCGTTCGTTTGCTGATCCGCGATTTCAACACCAACGCCAACCAGCTGACGCCCATCGGGCGCGGCGAATTTTATCCGGTCGCTTCCAATGCCACACCCGAAGGGCGAGTAGCCAACCGCCGCACCATCGTGTTGATCCACCCGTCTTTGCCGGCAGTGCCCGTCACCGAATAATTCATCAGGTTAAGTTTTGGTAAAGTTCACGCCTCGGGGCTGTACGGATTCATTCGCGCGCCTAAGTTTGAGGCTCGGATGACAGGAGAACGAATTATTCCTTTTTCAAACAAAGACCGCCGCTACATCAGGAAGGCGTTGTTCAAGCAGGTCCTGAAGCACGGCGTCCAACTGGCAGCCATCATGTTGCTGGTTGAGGTTCTCGTTTTTTTTCACGTTGAAAACACGTTTCGATTTTTGCTAGGCGCCTCGGTCCTTTTGTATGTGGCGTTGCTGGTGTTGCATTTTTTTCAGGACGGCTCCCCCAAACTGCTCGTCAGCCTGGCGCGCGATTGGTATTTGGGTAAAAAAAGGGTGATTCAGGGCAAAATCGAACAATCAGCCTACGTGGAACGCCCCGACGGGGTAGCCACCATTACCTACGATATCGGGCCATACCGCTTCTCGTTGAAGGAGTTATCGCCTCTGTTGAAAAAATTCAAACAGGTAATGCCGGGCGAGCTGGTAGAAGTGCACCAGTGCCTTCATTCGGGTTTGATTTTGAGGATTGAAAACCCAAAGAACAAGGAATAAAAAGGGAGATTGCGCATTTGAAATACACAATCTCCCTGTCGGCAAGAGGCAAGAGCCGGTTTTATGCTTCCGTATTTTCTTCTTCGGATTCGACTTCTTCTTCCGACTCTTCTTCTTCGAGAATTTCTTCCAGTTCTTCTTCGTTTTCTTCGGGTTCGCCGTCTTGCGGATCGATTTCTTCGGCCGCGGATTCGAGGATTTCTTCGGTTTGCAGGAGTTCGTTTTCTTCGTTGAAGATCGTCATGGCTGAAAGTTTAAATTGATGAACAGAGGGTTGACTTGTTCAACAAAGGAAACGGGAAATGACGCGACGGCCATCAGGTTGCCAGCTAAGTTGTCGTGAAGAAATGATGAACTCAACGCAACGCAACGGCGAGGGCGAAATAGTCCAGGCCATCCAGTCGCTGGATGCTGAATTCGTAGCGAAACATCTTGCCGATGACAACCGTCTGGCCGCCCGCTTCGGGGTGGCGGTCGCCCACGGCTTCGCGCAAGGATTGGTAATGCGCCTCATTGAGCGTCAGAAACATCACCGTGTTTTGCGTGACGTTCCAAATCAGTTTTTGCTCAAAAATAGCCTGCCCGTTGATGGTCGTTTGCCAGCATTTGTTGTAGCCCTTGAATGTAGCGCCGTTGCGCACGAATTCGTTGTGTGCATCGAATCCAAGGGCCTGAATTTTGGCTTCCTTGAAGGCGGGTTCGGTCTTTTGCAGGAATTGCAGGTCATTCAACTGGATTTGGGGGCATTGGGCAAGCAGCGCGCCTGAAAAGGCGAGGAGCCCGAGGAAAAGCAGAATTGATCTCACTCTTTATTTTTTGAGTGAAAGTAGCAGTCTTTGGGTGTTAAAAAAGCCTGATTTAGAATGCGGTAGCATTCTGCGAGCAAACGAAGTGTTGCATCAATGAATCAGCATCTGCGCGCGGAATCGCTCCATCTGGACCGGGCTGCCCAGCACGACGATATCGTGGTCCGGCAGGAGCAGGGTAGAGCCCGGCGGATTGAGTTCGTAATGCCCGCCTGCTTCCCGAACGGCCACGAGCGTGACCTGAGATTGTTCAATGAACTTTGCTTCGGCGATCGATCGGTGCTGGAACTCGGCGCGCAGCTGACTCACCGGCACTTCTTCAAAAACAACGCCCGAGGACCCCATATTGGCAAGCAGACTGAAAAATTCCACCAAATGGGGCTTGTTGATGAGCGTAGCCATGTAAAAACCGCCGATGCGCTCGGGAATGACCGTGTGATCGGCGCCCGCCCGCCGGATTTTGATCTCGTCGGCTTCATTGTTGGCCCGGCAAATGATCCTCAACGAGGGATTGATTTGACGGGCCGACATGGTGATAAACAGATTGCCCGTGTCGTCGGGCAGCGTGATCACGACCACAGAAGCGCGCTCGATGCCGGCTTCCGCCAGTATTTCATCATGCGTGGCATCGCCTTCCACGTACAAATAGGGGGTTTCGTAGCGCAGTTTGGCGATCTTGTCGGGGTTTTTCTCGATGATCACGAAAGGCATTTCCTGTTTGGCCAATTCTTGCGAAACCTCGGTGGCATGGCGCCCGAACCCGCAAATGATGGTGTGGTGGTTCAGTTCGTTTATCCGCTTGTTCATGTGAAAATCGATCAGAAGTTTTGAAAAGCCCCCGCCGGCAAACACGTCGGTGATGGTAGAAATAGCGTAAGCAAACAAGCCAATATTGAAGATGATCAGCAAGGTGGTAAACAACCGACCTTCCATGCTCAGGGGGTGTATCTCGCCGAAGCCCACCGACGCCAGGGTGATGACCGACATGTAGTAGGCGTCGAACCAGGGATAATCCTCAATAACCACATACCCGACCATGCCGACTGCGATGGAAAATACCACCAGCAGGAATGCGGTCCGCAGCCTGCGAACGACCTGGTGAATGCGATAAAATCGACTGTGTCTGTCATGGCCTTGTTTGGCGATACGCAAGAATAACAAGGCAATGTCGAAAAAATTGGCTCTCATACGGATTGAACCAAACGCTTGTAAAGGTTCAAATATCGGCTTGCAACCACCGAATTTTGGTATTCCCGCTCGACTTTCTCTCTTGCCCGACGGCGTAAATTTTCATATTCGCCAACCGGCAGGTCCAGCACCCATTCTATGCCTTTCGACAACCCTGAAATATCCTTTTGATCGGCTATAAAACCTTCCTGCAAGTGCCCTGCCATTTCAGGGATGCCGCCCGTTCGAAAACCTGCGACAGGCGTACCGCAGGCCAGCGATTCCATCACCGTGTTGGGCAGGTTGTCTTCCAGCGAAGGAATGACAAACAAATCGGATGCGGCGTAGAGCGTTGCCAGCCGTTCGGGCGCCGAGATCAGGCCGGGGGCCACAGACTCGAAAGGCAGCTGTGCAAGGAACGCGGGATCTGTTTGCCCCAGGACCAAAATTTTCAGGGGAAAATCGGGTCGGCTTTGTTTCAGCATTTGCAGGGCGCCTTGCAGGTAGGAGAAGCCCTTTCGCTCGTCCGAAACTTTCATAGCTGCAAAAAGCAGGACCCGTTCATTTTCCTTGATCCCCAGCGATTGCCGGGCCTGCCGCCATTCCGCATCCCCCAGAGGTTTGAAAAGATTCGTGTCGATGGGGTTGGGGATTGCCTCGACCGGCCTGTTTTGTAAAAGTCCGCTGCCGAGCGCCACATCGGCAAGCCATTCGCTGCACGTAACAAATTGAATTTGAGGCGGATAAAGTCGCTGTTTGTTTGCCCACAGGCGATGCGACAAGTCCGTTGGCCCCGGGCGTTGCAAGTACAAACAATTGCCGCATTGTTGTCGATAATGATCGCAACCCCGGCTGTAATGACAACCTCCGGTAAATGTCCACATATCGTGCAGCGTCCATACGATTGGTTTCCCGAGACTGGCGAGGCGGTGAATATTGTCCAGCGACAAAAAGCCCTGATTGATCCAGTGCAGGTGAATTACGTCCGCTTTTTTGACCAAAGGGTGTCGGCGCAGGTCGTGCCCGAAATTGGCGAGCGAGAAGGCAAAACGCACCGACTTGTCGCGTTCATAGGGCAAAAAAGAGAGTCGTTCGGCATAAAAAGGCCAGCGTCGACCGAGGTCTGTTGCGGTGAGCAGATCTGCTTTTGCTCCCGCCCCCTGCAACGCCGTCAACAGTCGCCGGCACGCAATTCCAGCGCCGCCATGCGCATAGGTATTGAGCAAGAGGACATTCATGAAGACAGTCGCCGCCGGTGCACCAGCGTGTAGTTGTGACAATTACTTTCCCGGGCGATCACACGGTAGCCCACCTGAACCAGGGCTTTCAAAGAATTCTCGATTCGGTCAATGTAGCCTTTATCGAGGTGATTGGTCGCGGTTTCGTCGTATTCGATGCACAACACATCCACTTCGATATTGTCGGCCAACATTGCTTCAAGTACTTGATATTCAGCGCCTTCTACGTCTATTTTGAGTAAATCAATACGTTTGTGACCCAGTTCGTTCATCAGCGTGCCCAGCTTTTTTACCGGCACTTCGATGTGCTTTTCCGAGCGTTGAAGATTGACCAGCGAATGTGAAACGTAGGCTTCATTGCGTGGAGCGAAAAAACGAAGCGTGGTATCTTCATTCCACAAACCAACCGGACAAAATGTGATTTGACCGATCAGATCGGCAGGGAAAGCAGGGTAGTGGCCGTCCTGACAAGTGCCGCATTCGGTTGGCTGGCCGGCTTCCGTTTGTTTTTTCCAGCGCTTGAAATGATCGTGGGCGCGAGGCGTCGGGTCGATGATCCAGGCTTTCGAGCGGTAGCGGGCTACCAGTGCAAGGTCGAACGAGATATCTTCCCCTGCGCCGACCAGGTAGCAAACCGAGTGTTGGTCAAACCAGTTTTCGGGAATTATCCAGCCGCCATAAAGGGAACCGAGGCGTTCTGTTTTGACCAAAGGTTCAATCGGAATACGCACTTTGCGCTCCGTCCACTTGTAAAATTTTGCGCGCACGCGCCGCATCAGTTCTTGCATCCAAAAATTGCCGTTATTTCGGCCCAAAGCTCGGACTTTTTTTTGGTTGATTGGCATGGAATACCATCGTTGTACCGTACCCGTTTTGTTTTTGGTCTTTAACCGGCCAGCCCACGCCAGGGCCACGCTTGCCCGCCTGCGCGACGTGCAACCTTCCAGATTGTACGTTCACTGCGACGGGCCCCGCCCCGGCAATGCGCAGGACCTGGAAAAAGTGCAATCCGTTCGAATGCTGATCGAGCAGGAAATCGACTGGCCGTGCGAAGTGTTTACCTTGTTCAGGGACGAAAATGCGGGCCTGCGTAAGGGTGTATTCGGCGCTATTTCCTGGTTTTTTGAAGCCGAAGAAAAGGGTATCATACTGGAGGACGATTGCGTGCCCGACCCCTCGTTTTTTGCTTTCTGCGCCGAATTGCTCGACCGTTACAGCCACGACGAACAGATCATGCACATCGGTGGGTCCAACCTGATCGCCGCCTCGACGGAAAATTTGCGGGAGAGTTATGTTTTTTCCCGCTTTTCCTTCGTTTGGGGCTGGGCAGGCTGGCGCAGGGCCTGGGCTAAAATGTCGCTCAACCTCGACGGGCTTGACGATTTCGACTCGCGGCAATATTTGCCCGGAACGATGTCGCGGACCTATATGGACGATAAATTCAGGGTTACAAAAGCCGGTCGCAACAACTCATGGGCCTATGCCTGGTTTTATAGTATTATTAAAAATAATGGCATGTGTATTGTGCCAAAAAACAATCTTGTACAAAACACAGGGGTAGGGGAGGAGGGCGCTACCAATACCCGCGGCCGCAACGAGGCTGCCCGACTGGCTGCCGGGGCGCTTACATTCCCGCTCGTACATCCAGTTGATAAAAAAATTGACGCCAAACTGGAACAAAGATTTTTCTTCGCAACACAAAAGCGGCAGGCACGACTTTGGCTGTGGTATCTGCTTCACCGATTGGGACTGCGTTGAGCGCCCATATAATCCTCATAATGAATGAATTACATTGTTTATGACCTTGAAGCGACCTGTTGGGAAAACATGCCCATCGGTTACGTGCAGGAAACCATTGAGATCGGGGCGTTCCGGGTAAATGCTTACGGTGAGGTGCGCGGCAAATTCAATCGATTTATCAAGCCGGTCGTTCACCCGACGCTGTCGCCCTTTTGCAGGCAACTGACCAGTATTACCCAGGAAGACGTCAATCGCGCCAAAACATTTCCGGATGTGATTGAGGAGTTTCAGGATTGGGCGCGTATCGAGGAAGAGGATTACCTGCTTTGCTCCTGGGGTTCTTTTGATAAAAAAATGTTTATCAGCGATTGTCGCCTGCACCGGCTGGACGCCGACTGGGCCGAGCACCACGTCAACCTGAAAGAACAATACCGCCTCAGTAAACGCATGCGGACAGGCATCGGGCTGCGCAAGGCGGTCGAAAAAGAAGGCATCCTGTTCACAGGAATGCACCATCGTGGCATTTCAGACGCGGAAAACCTCGTGAAACTCTTCCTGAAATATATGGGCAGCTGGAGTCTTTGATCAGGATGCGTAAGGGGAGTCGTACCCCAGAATGCGCAGCATGGAGTTGGCATCCTGTTCCTGAAAAACTTCCCAATCGGTAAATTCTCCGTAGTAATTCCGGTCGATCAGAATGTGCTTGGGTGCCGGCAAAAGGCAGTGTTTGAGGCCGCCGTAACCGCTGAGCGATTCCTGGTAAGCGCCCGTATGGAAGAAGCCGATATACAGCGGCTCCTCCTTTTTTTCGTCGTAAACCGGCAGGTACACCTGATTGATATGCGCTTCCGAGTTGTAATAATCGGCGTTGTCGCAGCTGATCCCGCCGATATTCACCCGTTGGTACTCCTTTTCCCAATGGTTGATGGGCAGGAGAATAAAGCGTTCTTTAATACCCCAACTATCTGGTAATGTGTTAATTAGAGAATTGTCGAGCATGTACCATTGTTCCGCGTCGTTTTGCTGTTTTTTGCCAATGACGGAAAATATGGTGGCGCCGCTTTCACCGACGGTGTATTTGCCGAACTCGGAGTAGATGTCTGGCTCCGGGACGCCTTCGCTGTCGCAGGATTCCTTGATCAATCGCACGATTTCAGCCACCATGTAGGGGTAATCGTACTCGAAACTCAGCGAATTGCGAATGGGCATTCCGCCGCCGATATTGAGCGCGGATAGGGTAGGGCAGATCTTGCGAAGTTCGCAGTAGGTCTTAATGCCCTTTTTGAGTTCGCTCCAGTAGTAAATGGTGTCTTTTATGCCCGTATCGACAAAAAAGTGCAGCATTTTTAGTTCAAACTTGGGGTTCTGGGCAATTTTTTCCTTGTAGAAAGTCAGCACTTCCGACTGCCGAATGCCCAGGCGAGACGTGTAAAACTCAAAATTGGGTTCTTCTTCAGTGGCCATCCGCAAGCCGATATTGCATTTAGGCGCGTGCACGAGCGAGGCGTACTGATCGAGTTCGTCCACGTTGTCGCACACCGGAATGACGTTCAAAAAGCCTTCGTTGATCAGATCGGCGACGCGTTGCACATAGGCTTTGGGTTTGTAGCCATTGTTGACGATCGTGGTGCTTTTGTTGATTTTTCCGAGTTTGTACAGACGCCAAACCAGATCGATATCGAATGCGGATGAGGTTTCGAGTTGGGTGCCGTTTTCCAGGACTTCGTTGAGCACGAAAGCGAAATGCGAGCTTTTTGTACAGTAGCAGTAAATGTATTTGCCGTTGTAGTCGTAGCGCTGTATGGCGTCGCGAAACAGTTTGCGGGCGGTCTGGATTTTTTCGCCGATTTTGGGGAGGTAGGTGAGTTTTAGCGGAGTACCGTATTTTTTGATCAGTTCAAGGAGATCGATTTCATTGAATAACAGTTGATTGTTGCGAAGGCTGAAACCGTCCTGGGGAAAATCAAAAGTTTGTGTAACGAGATCGTAGTACGCGTTTTTCATCAATCAGATCAAAAAAGAGTTCGAATAAATGGGCGGGTAAAATTAGCGGGATTTAAACTGGATTCGGGGTAATTTTTTACGTTATTTAACATAATATAAATTATAAAACAAAACTTATCCAAAATTCCCTTGTTTCAGGGACTTCAAACGATCAGGAAAATCCGACCTTGGCCTTGAAATGCTCTGTTATGAACACATATCGTCATTTATTTCCCGAACTGGAAGAAGCACTTGTTGAGGAATTACTGGATAAAGGCAGGATTGTTCAAATCGAAGCCGGCACTACGCTCCTGAAAGCCGGACAAAATATTCGCAACACCATCATCGTCCTGGAAGGTCTCGTCAAGCTGTATCGCGAGAACGACGAAGGCAGCGAGTTTTTCATGTACCACCTGCACCCGGGCGACACCTGTGCCTTGTCGCTGGTCTGCGACCGGACATTCCGCGCCAGCGCCGTCACGGCCCGCGCAGTAAGCAACGCTACCCTGCTCGTGGTCCCGATCGAACAAACCGAGCACTGGATGCGCCAGTATCGCACCTGGTATCATTTTGTGGTCGGTACGTACCGCAAACGCTACGAAGAACTGTTGGAAACCATCGATCACATCGCTTTCCGTAACATGGACGAGCGCCTCGAATTTTATTTAAGAAGGCATCGTGATTCCTTGAAAACCAATATTTTAAACATCACAAACACCGAGATCGCGCAGGAGTTGAATTCTTCCCGCGAGGTTATTTCCAGACTGATGAAAAAATTGTCTGAAGCGGGTAAAGTGCGCCTGTTAAAAAGCGGAATCGAAATTTTAAAGCTTTAAAAAGCGGCCTGAGCGTCGTGATAAAAGTCACAAAAAATAGCCGTCCCCTACCCCACCTTTGCCCATCATTTAACTATCCAAACTCTTGTAATGGCTATTATAGGTTATTTTGCTTCCGCGCTCATAGGAATTTCTTTGGGGCTGATCGGCGGTGGCGGCAGCATCTTGACTGTACCAGTATTGGTATATCTATTTGGCGTTGAACCAGTTATGGCTACCGCTTATTCCTTGTTTATTGTCGGATCTACCAGTCTGGTAGGCACCATTCCAAAATACCGTGACGATCAGGTCAACCTGAAAACCGCCGTCATTTTCGGTATTCCTTCCATTGCCGCGGTGTACGCCACCCGTGCCTGGCTGGTGCCGCTCATCCCCAATCCGGTCATGACGATCGGGAGTTTTACGGTCACGAAAGCGATGCTGATGATGGGTCTTTTTGCCGTGTTGATGGTGTTCGCTTCGGTGTCGATGATCCGCGACAAAAAAAGCAGCGCAGCGACCGACAACAATGGCCCGCAACAATTCAATTACCCGATGATTTTGCTCGAAGGCGCTGTGGTTGGCGTATTGACCGGCCTGGTCGGCGCGGGCGGCGGTTTTTTGATCATTCCTGCGCTTGTATTGTTTAGTAAATTGCCCATGAAGCAAGCGGTCGGCACTTCCCTGCTGATCATTGCCGCCAAATCGCTGTTCGGCTTTACCGGCGATCTCGGGCATTATGTCATGGACTGGAAGTTGCTGGGCACCGTGACTGCCCTGGCTGTCGCAGGTATTTTTGTCGGCAACCGCCTCAGCAGAAATATCGACGGCAACAAATTGAAAAAAGCCTTTGGATGGTTTGTGCTCGTCATGGGGATCTATATTTTAGCAAAAGAACTGGTGTTTGCCGCCCCTGCCGTGGCTGCTACCCATTGATTTGTCCTATTAAAACCCGGAAAAACACCGGCGTCTTGTGACTCATGTCACGCATTGACGCCCCCTGAGTGCCTCAATTTTGCATCGTAAATAAACGTTTCATTTGTTGTTAAAAGAAAACTGCCTGTCTTATGAAGATCGAACAAATTTATACGGGTTGCCTGGCACAAGGTGCGTATTACGTTGAAAGCGAGGGAGAAGCCGTTGTGATCGACCCGTTGCGCGAAGTAGCGTCCTACCTTGACAAGGCCCAAAAAGATGGCGCCGCAATCAAATATGTTTTTGAAACACACTTTCACGCCGATTTTGTCAGCGGTCACCTCGACCTGTCTCAAAAAACCGGCGCGCCCATTGTGTACGGACCTACCGCCACACCTGCATTCGATGCGCACATCGCCCGCGACGGCGAGGAATTCAAAGTAGGCAAAGTGAGATTCCGCGTACTGCATACGCCCGGCCACACCATGGAAAGCACCTGCTACCTGCTGCTCGACGAAAACGGCAAGGAGGTCGCACTCTTCTCCGGCGATACGCTGTTTATCGGCGACGTCGGCCGCCCCGACCTTGCCCAAAAAGCCGCGCACATGACTCAGGAGCAGCTCGCCGAGACGCTTTACGATTCGCTTCGCGAAAAAGTAATGACCCTGCCCGACGACGTGATCGTGTACCCCGCACACGGCGCTGGCTCTGCCTGCGGCAAAAAAATGTCGAAAGAAACTTTCGATACGCTCGGCAATCAAAAGGCGACCAACTACGCCCTGCGCGCCAACATGACCAAGGCGGAATTCGTCAAGGAAGTAACCTCCGGACTGATGCCTCCCCCGGCCTACTTCCCGCTCAATGTTGCCCTCAACAAACAAGGCTACGACAGCATCGATGTCGTGATGGAACGCGGCACACGAGCATTGTCGCCCCGCGCTTTCGAAGCAGCTGCCAACGAAACCGGCGCTTTGCTGCTCGACACCCGCGATGCCGAAGTTTTTGCCCGGGGTTTTGTGCCCAATTCCATCAATATCGGCATCGATGGCCAGTTCGCTCCGTGGGTCGGCGCCCTGATTCCCGACGTCAAGCAGGAACTGCTGATCATCGCCGAGCCCGGTCGTGAAGAAGAAGTGGTGACGCGCCTGGCTCGCGTCGGCTACGATTTCTGTCTCGGCTACCTTGAAGGCGGTTTTGATGCCTGGAAAGCGGCCGGCCTCGAAACGGACAGCATCAAGCGTGTATCCGTCGAAGAACTGGCCGAGGTCAAGGACGCTGTCATCGTGGATGTTCGCAAGGAAAGCGAATACGTCAGCGAGCACCTCGTCAATGTGGAAAATGCCCCGCTGGATTACCTCAACGAATCGATGGCTCACATCCCCAAAGACAAAACCGTGTACATCCACTGTGCAGGCGGTTACCGCTCCATGATCTTCGCCAGCGCATTGAGGGCCAGAGGGTTCGACAACCTGGTCGATGTCAGGGGCGGCTTCAAAGCGATAAAAGAAAGCGGGCGATTCGAGTTGACCGAATATGTGTGCCCCAGCACGTTGCTCTAAATAACAGGATAAGGAGTTGATTTTATGATGCTGGCTGCCGGGTGAACTACCCCGGCAGCCATTTTTGTTGCTACTCCCCTACCCTGTTCATCCGTATTTCAGGGTTGTGATAAATGTCACGCCATTTGTCCGTTGAAGGATGATAATTTTGCACATTAATAGTTGATATTCAATTGTTTATGCGTAAAATTATTGATATTGCCCGGCTTGCTTTTTTGTTGCTCCCCGTTCTTGCAGCCGCGCAAACATCGTCTGGCGAAATGCCGGCCGACACTTTGTCTGTTCCGAACCTCCGTCAGGCCTTTACCAAAGGGGAATATGGCGGCACGTTCCGTTCTTTTTTCATGAGCACCGATAATAAAAGCGGCCTGAGCGACTACTACGCCTGGGCTGCGGGCGGCTCCTTGCGCTTTCAAACGGCGACCTTTCACGGCTTTCAAATGGGGATCGGCGGCATGTTCAATTTCAACCTGGCCTCCTCCGATCTGAGTAAAAAAGACGCAGCCACAGGGGCGGTCAATCGCTACGAAATTGGTCTTTTCGACGTGGAAGACCCGGCCAATAAAAACGATCTGGACCGCATGGACGAGTTCTGGCTACGCTATCGCTGGCAAAAAACACGGCTCACCGTCGGCAAACAAACCCTGCAAACACCGTTTATCAACGCCCAGGACGGTCGCATGCGTCCCACGACCGAAGCGGCATGCTGGCTGGAATCGGGGCCTTGGCGCAATGCCCGACTGGAAGGCGGCTGGATCTGGAAAATATCACCGCGCAGCACGGTTCGCTGGTACGATATCGGCACTTCGATCGGCCTTTACCCGCGCGGCCTCAATCCCGACGGCACCGCCAGCGGCTATGCCGAAAACCTGCAAAGCAAGGGCATTGCAATACTTGGGATCACCCAAAAAATCAACAACAAAACCCGTGTGCAGGTGTGGGACCAATTTGTTGAAAACATCTTCAACACGGCTTTCATTCAGCTTGATTTTAAACAAGCGCTCGGCAATGGTCATACGTTTCTTGCCGGGGCGCAGGCGCTGCATCAAAACGCCGTTTCCGACGGCGGCAACCCGGATGCCAGCAAATCATATTTTCAAAAAAACGGCAAATCCAGCGCCATTTCCACCCAAATCGGCTGGCAAAAAGGCGGCTGGCAGGTATTGGGCGCTTACACGCACATCACGGATGAAGGGCGTTTCCTATCGCCCCGCGAATGGGGCCGCGAACCCTTCTACACCTTCATGTCACGCGAACGCGTGGAAGGCAGCGGGCGCCTGGATGCTCTCACCCTGCGTACCAACTGGACGAGCCCGGCCAAACGATGGAACCTCGGGTTGGCCGGCGGCTATTTTTCCCTGCCCGACGTCAGGGAGGTAAGCCTGAACAAGTATGCATTCCCCAGTTTTTATCAGATCAATGCCGACCTGCGATACAGTTTTCGTGGCCAGTTGGAAGGCCTTCGGGTGCAGGCGCTCTACGTGTACAAAGGCAAGGTCGGCGATACTTACGGCAATGACAAACTGGTTATCAACCGCGTTGACCTGTCGCATTTCAACCTGATCCTGAACTATTCGTACTGATTTTATCGCTTGTGACAATTGTCACACTCCTGGATGCTTCGCCGGGTTCAATTTTGCATAGAACTAACTGATACTGTCCAATGGAACTACTCTCCCAGCCGTGGCCCTGGTGGGCGGCGGGCATCATTATCGGTCTAACCGTACCGGCCCTGCTTGTTCTGGGCAACAAACACTTCGGTATTTCGGCCAACCTCAGACACGTCTGTGCGGCCTGTTTGCCGGCCAACATCAAGTTTTTTCAGTACGACTGGAAAAAGGAGATCTGGAATTTCTTTTTCGTCGGCGGGATTCTTTTTGGCGCGGTGGCTGCGACGTTGTGGTTTCAAAACCCAGACGCCGTTCAGATTCATCCTCAACTGGCCGCCGACCTCAACGAACACGGGATTACCAAAATCGAAGGACTGGTCCCCGAGGACCTGTTCAGCTGGAAAAGCCTTTTTACGTTGAGGGGCTTTATTCTGATGGTCCTCGGCGGTTTTCTGGTCGGCTTCGGCACCCGCTACGCGGGTGGCTGCACCTCGGGCCATGCTATCATGGGACTTTCCGATTTGCAAGTGCCCTCTCTGATCGCCACCATTTCATTCATGGTCGGCGGCTTCCTGATGGCCAACCTGATTCTGCCTTTTATCCTGAGCTTGTAAACTGCGAAAACGATGTCCAATAATATTGATTATCAGATACCTGCGCCTGCCGAGGCGATCAATACCGACCTTGAAGTCCGCTCGCTCGACACCATGTGCGTCAACGAGTCGCAGTTGAAACACCCCTGGTGGTACAACCTGAAATATTCGGTCGTCGGCGCTTTTTTCGGGCTGGCTTTTGTGAAAGCCGAGATCGTGTCCTGGTACCGCATTCAGGAAATGTTCCGCCTGGAATCCTTCCACATGTACGGCGTGATCGGCACGGCAGTCGTGATCGGCGCCATCTCGGTTTTTTTGATCAAAAAACTGCGTATCAAAAGTATTTACGGGGAGGAAATCCTTTTTCACCCCAAAAAATTCAACAAGGGGCAAATTTTCGGCGGCTTGTTGTTCGGGCTGGGATGGGCCATGACGGGCGCTTGCCCCGGGCCGCTGTTTGCCCAGATCGGCACGGGCGCCCTGGCTATTTCCGTCACCTTGCTAAGCGCCATTGCCGGCACCTGGGTGTACGGCTATTTCCGGGAAAAACTTCCCCATTGACTGCGTTGTCGGTCAATAGATTATTCAAAAGCATGACAAATCACCTGGTTTAACCATGAAATTCAGCAGCATTCTTGCGCTTTTTGTCCTTCTCGGCCTGGCGGCCTGTTCGCAACCCGGGAAGGTCGAACACATCGACGTGCAGACCGCCGTCAAACTCATCGATACGGAAAAAAACCTCCAGATCGTCGACGTTCGGACGCCCGGGGAACTCCATGCAACCGGCACTTTGCCAAACGCCCGACCCATGAATCTGGTCGCCCCCGATTTTATGTCCAAAGTTTCCAGTCTCGACAAAAACAAACCCGTGCTGCTGTATTGCGCTACCGGAAGCCGCAGTGCGCAAGCCTCCGCTATGCTGGAAAAAGAAGGTTTTAAAACCATTTACGACCTCGCGCCCGGCATCAGCGGCTGGTTGCGCGCCAATCAAAAAACTGTTCCAAACTGATCGAAGCCATGACCGCAATTTTCAGAAACTGGCATTTCATGCGCATCCTGCGCGCCCTCATCGCCGGATGGGCATTTTTTGAGGCTTTTCGCACCGGCGAGTGGCTCCTGATTATGCCCGGCAGCTTGTTCGCCATGCAAGCCATATTCGACATCGGCTGTTGCGGCAGTGCCGGCTGCGGCGTACCGTACAGTCAGACCGGCAATGAAATTCGAAAAGATGAATTAGTGGTGGAAGAAGTCAGGGCCGAAAAGCCCTGACACTCCCCTACCCGGCCGGTTTGTTATCTTTGGGCAATGATGCAAACCGGCCAACCCTCCATCGACCCGTCCGCCTTGCGGACTATTTTCCCCGGTTTTGACCAGCACGACCTGATCGAATGGTTGCTGGACAAGTCGGCTTATAAAGAAATTGCTGGAAATCAGCAGATTATGCAAGTCGGTGGTCCCGTCCGGTTTGTGCCCCTGGTCCTCTCGGGCTCTATCAAGGTATCCACCGAGGATGCCGATGGCAGGGAAATTTTCCTGTACTACATCCTGCCCGGCGAGACCTGCGCCATCACCCTCAACACCTGCTACAAAAACGAAGGCAGCCGCATCAACGCGCTGACCCAGGAAACGACACGGGTGCTTTTGCTGCCCGCGACGGAAGTGTACGAAGCTGCGCGACGCTACCCTTCCTGGCAGCGTTTTGCATTCGATAGTTTTGGCCGCCGTTACGATGAACTGCTGCAGACCCTCGAAAGTGTGGTTTTTCAACGCCTCGACGAACGGATGCTCAGCTATTTGCGGGAAAAAGCCGCCGCTTTGCAAACCCGTGAAATCCGTATTTCCCAGCAACAAATTGCCGATGACCTGAACAGTTCGAGGGAGGCCGTTTCGCGACTGATCCGCCAACTGGAAGCGCGCGGCGCGCTGAAACACGCCCGCGGCGTAATCGTGCTAAATAGTTGACTGGGAACATTTTAGCCTGTTTTTTTATGAATTTTTGTAAAAACTTAGGCAGGGGCAGCGCCCCGAAAGATTTGTATCAAATCGTGGAGAAAACAGGTACGGAGGGGCAGCGCCCCGAAACATCTTTCGGGGCGCTGCCCCTCCGGGATGGATTTTGGTACAAAAAGACTACAAATATCACGGGGCGCTGCCCCTGCCTAAGTTTTTACGAATTTTTCCCAATGTGACCGAGATCACATTTCCGGGCGGATGAATAGACGAACTTTGAATCATCAATCGCCAAAATGATGAAAAAAAGATCCACAGCGCTCAAACTACTCCTGGTGTGTATCCTGTGTGCGGGGCTTGTTGCCGTCATCGTTGGCGTCATTCAACTCATTCGTTAAACAAACCAACTTTTGATCCGCCATGAAAAAGAACATGGGAAATGTTGACCGCATCGTTCGGCTTGTAATTGCCGCCATCGCCGCTTTTCTGTATTTCAACGGCACACTGACCGGCACCCTGGGCATCGTGGCCCTCGTTGTTGCCGCTATTTTTACCCTGACCAGCGTGATCAGTTTTTGCCCCTTATACGCCATTGTCGGGCTTTCTACCTGCCCGACCGATAGCAAAAAATAACCTTTTACTGACGGGGTGACTCTAGAGTCACCCCGTCAGTTGGCCGCGGCAGTCTCTATTATTTTTTTTGAAAAAACTGTTCAACAAAAGTTGCCAGTTCGGTGCCGTGAAGGTTTTTGGCAACTACCACGCCTTTTTCATCGACAAGGAAGTTGGCCGGGATGGTCGTGATCCGAAGGCGGTCGAGGAAGGGGCTCACATCGCCTTGCAAATGGGAAGCCTGGGGCCAGTTGGCGCCGTCTTTTGCAATTGCCGCGGCCCAGGCCGGCCGGTTGCTGTCGAGCGAGTAGCCGACAATTTGAAGCCCCTGTTCCTTGTACTTTGGATACAACGGCGCCAGAAATTCACGATTTTCCTTGCGGCAAGGGGCGCACCAAGACGCCCATAAGTCGATGATTGTCAATTTTTTACCCAATAATTTGTACAAACCGACTGTGTCGCCCGCCAGCATGGGCAGATCGAAATCGGGCATAGTGTCGCCGGTCTGTACCGGCAGTTGGCCGGGATCGGCAAGGCTGCACAGATCTCTTACAAAAGGATGTTCAGAGGCTTTTTGGCGCCAGCGGTTGCACTGGCGGGTTACGAACTCCGGGATTCGTTCGTAGTCGCCTTCCGGGCTGGCCCAGCGAATGGCCACCAGCGCCGGAAACAGCGCCTCCGTGGTATCGGCAAAGGCCATCAGAGACGCGCGATAGGCCATGAGGGCTTGTTCGTGTTCCAGAATCGCATTTTCATCGTGCTCCCCTATCTCCTTTTCGCGCAGTTGTCGTTGCTGCCAGGCCGCCAGTCGGATGGATTGCAGCCGCAGCATGGTTTGCTGCTCGGATGATGCATTTGAAATCAGCATGCTCGACTGAAACTGGCCGGCTTCCGCCTCAATAAGCATCGATTCGTCGGGGTGCAGCACCAGCGGGCAATAGTTGGACAGCGTCGGGTCTTCATCCTCCAGTTTGTTGGCAAAACGGCTGCCTGAGCGCTGGACGCAGATCTCCAGCAAAACCGGTCGTTCGATCTGCGGCAGATGTTCGAACCGAAAGGACCCGTCGGCAGCGATGACTGCCGAGTCGATTATTTTTCCAGCGTAGCTCGCGGCTATTTCTTCAAAAGATGCGGGTTGGATGAGGTAAACAACTGGTTTCCAGTCGGATGTGCGCACAATTTTCCCATGTATCGACACAGGGGCGGTCGTTTGGCATTGCGCAGCCCACATTCCCAGGAGGATGAAAAAAGGAATTGAAATAGCTGACAGCCGCTTGTTTTTCATGGACGATAAAGCAGTTTGAGAAGGCAAAATTAGGCGCCTGAATTGGTCAAAAAAGGAAAAACCCGCCCTACCAATTCCGGCTGGGCGGGTCGTCTATGGAAGACTACTCTGTCAAGTACACATTTCTTACAGTTCGGTGATCTGCTCAACGAACTGGGTCAGCTCGGCTTTACCCGAAGCTTTGATGGAGGAAAATCCGCCATCCACGTCGACAACATTGTCGAAGCCGCGGCTTTTGAGGATGCTGGCGGCAATAGCGGATCGATAGCCCCCCGCACAGTGGATCAGATAGGTCTGATCGTGGTTAATCTCGGCCATATTGCGGTTGATAAAGTCGAGCGGGAAGTTGCGGGCGCCCACGAGGTGTTCGGCGTCGTACTCGCTTTTGCGGCGGGCGTCGAGGGTGATTTCATTGCCTTTACCGTGGCGGTTGAGGAATTCTTCCACCGTGATGGATTCGAGCGTATCAACGTCGCGGTTTTCGGCTTTCCAGGCATCCATGCCTCCTTTCAGGTAGCCCTGGCAATTGTCGTAACCAACGCGGGCAAGGCGGGTAACGGCTTCTTCTTCCGTGCCTTCGTCGCACACGAGCAGCAGCGGTTGTTGCAGATCGGTGACCAGCGTACCTACCCAGGAGGCAAACTGACCGTCGAGGCCGATGAAGATTGCGCCGGGGATGAAGCCTTTGATAAAGTCTGCCTTTTTGCGCGTATCGAGGATCAGAGCGCCGGTCGATTCTGCAACCGTAACGAATTCGCGCACATTAAGCGCGGTGCTGCCCTGTTGCATGACGTTGTCGATGCTATCGTAGCCCATGCGGTTCATCACGGCATTTTTGGGGAAGTATTGCGGCGGATCGACGAGGCCGTCGGTGACTTCCTTGACGAATTCATCGCGGCTCATGTCGGCGCGCAGGGCGTAGTTGAATTGTTTTTGCAGCCCGATGGTGCTTTCCGTTTCCTTGGCCATTTTTTTGCCGCAGGCGGAACCAGCGCCGTGGCCCGGATAAACCACTACATCGTCGGGCAGGGTCATGATTTTATTGCGGAGCGAGTCGAAGAGCAGACCGGCCAGGTCTTCGCGGGAAAGGTCGCTTTTCACAGCCAGGTCGGGGCGGCCCACATCGCCGATGAAGAGCGTATCGCCCGTAAATACGGCGACATCCTTGCCATTTTCGTCGCGGAGCAGGAAGCTGGACGACTCCATGGTATGGCCCGGGGTGTGCAATACAACCAGGCTGACTTTACCGATTTTCAGCACTTCGCCGTCGCCGGCTACGTGCGCTTCAAAATTGGGCTTCGCCGTGGGGCCGAATACGATGGTGGCGCCTGTTTTTTTCGCCAGATCGAGGTGGCCGCTGACAAAATCGGCGTGGAAGTGTGTTTCCAGCACGTACTTGATCTTGGCGCCGTCGGCCAGGGCACGATCGACGTACGGCTTGGTTTCGCGAAGCGGGTCGATGATTGCGGCCTCGCCATCTGATTCGATATAGTACGCAGCTTCTGCCAGGCAACCGGTATAAAGTTGTTCAACTTTCATAAAATGAGAGAAGTGTAATTGGTGATGAAAAAACGTTTTGGTTCCTTTACCAGGATGGCATACATCCGGAACGAGAGCAAAAGTCAGGCGGCCGGCGGAGGCTGGGCAATGACCAAAGTCTGGCAATAAAAAAATCTGCGTCATTGAATATTTATGATAGATTTTGTATAGAGAAATAAAAAGTACCAAATAGTATTTGAAAAGTACAACCATGGCGATTTATCGCCGAAAAGTGCCACACGATCCGCCAAATGGTCAATGGCCCGACCCGGATTTCCCCTGACCTTTGCCTTCCACTTATTTTTATCATATATATGGAAACCACTGCTTTGACAACCATGCCCCGCATCGGCGATATCGCCCCCGATTTCGAAGTAATGACCACCACCGGCAAACTTCGTTTTTCCGAATATGCCAAAAGCTCCTGGACGATTCTCTTTTCTCACCCGGCAGATTTTACGCCCGTGTGCACGACCGAGATGTCCGGCTTCGCCCTTGAAAAAGATTTCTTTGCTGCCCGCGGCGCCAAACTGATCGGACTGAGTATCGACAGCATTCACGCGCACATCGCATGGGTGCAGAACGTACGCGAAAAGACCGGCGTGTTGTTTGAATTCCCCATCATCGCCGACCTCGACATGTCGGTAGCCAAACTTTACGGCATGCTGCAGCCCGGCGAAAGTGAAACGGCCGCCGTGCGCGCTGTCTTTTTCATCGATCCGAACTTCAAAATCCGCCTGATCATGTACTACCCGCTCAACGTGGGCCGCAACATGGAGGAAATCAAACGGGTGCTTGTCGCACTGCAAACTGCCGACGAACACAAATGCGCCCTCCCGCTCAACTGGAAACCGGGTGACAAAGCCATCGTGCCGCCGCCCAAAACGCTCGACGAACTGGACACGCGCCTGAAAAGCAACTACGAGATGGTTGACTTTTACCTGGCCAAACGCGACCTCAATTGATATACTTCTTCAATGTTGTTTTGTGCGCCGCCCTCACAAGGGGCGGCGCTTTTTTTTGCCCGGAACAACAATAGGTAAATAGTATACGCAGGAGGGGTAAAAAATCAGGTGAATATTTCCGGAGCAGTGTCAGAGCCGCAATAAAATTTCAAAACAAGTGATTAGTCCTGTTTTGCACCTGAAAAGTACCAGTGCCGCGCCGCCGGGAAAAGGGATTTTTGCTGCCGTATTAACTAACCTGACGTACAAAAATGAAGAATCACCATCAAATTGTAGTTATCGGAGGCGGCAACGCCGGCATTTCCGTTTCAGCGCAATTGCTCCGCAAAAACAAAAAACTGGATATCGCGATCGTAGATCCGGCCGACAAACACTATTACCAGCCGGCCTGGACGCTGGTAGGTGGCGGCGCTTTTAATATCAATGATACCGTGCGCGATGAAGCGGAGGTCATGCCGAGCAACGTGACCTGGATCAAGGAAAAAGCGAACAGCTTTGTGCCCGAGGAAAACAAGGTGCTGCTCGAAAGCGGCGCGCTTACCTATGACTACCTCATTGTTTGCCCGGGCATCCAGTTGAACTGGAGCGCGATCAAGGGTTTGCCCGAAACCCTGGGCAAAAACAATGTTTGCAGCAATTATTCCTTTGAAACGGCGCCGTACACCTTCGAGTGCGTCAAAAATTTCAAAGGCGGCAAGGCGATTTTTCACAATCCTTCCACGCCCGTGAAATGCGGCGGCGCCCCGCACAAAATCATGTACCTGGCGACCGACTACTTCCGCAAACACGGGGTGTTGCCCAAGGCCGACGTGCAATACTGGAGTGGCGCAGGCAAACTTTTCGCCGTCCCGCGCTACGAATCGACCCTGCTCGACGTGTGCAAACGCGGCAATATCAAACTGAATTTCAACGTCAATCTGACGGAAATCGACGGCCCTAACCACAAGGCGACCTTTGTCGGTTTTGGCGAAAACAACAAGGATCAGGTGTACGAAGTGGAATTCGACATGATCCACGTCACGCCGCCGCAAAGCGCGCCCGATTTTATTCGCAACAGCCCGCTGGCCAATGCTGCCGGCTGGGTGGAGGTCGATAAAGGCAGCTTGCAGCATACGCGTTTTGCCAACATCTTTTCGCTGGGCGATGCCGCCGGCCTGCCGATTTCCAAAACGGGCGCCGCGATCCGCAAACAAGCCCCCGTGGTGGTTCAGAACCTCCACGACGTCATGAGCGGCCAAAAGCCCTCGGCAACTTACCTGGGGTACACCTCCTGCCCGCTCGTGACGGGCTACGGCAAACTGGTGCTGGCAGAATTCGACTACAACAACACACCCATGGAAACCTTCCCCTTCGATCAGTCGAAAGAACGCTGGTCGATGTATCAACTCAAAAAGCAGGTGCTGCCCAGAATGTACTGGTCGGCAATTTTGAAAGGCCTGGCCTGAGCCTTTTGAAAATATCAGCAAGGAAACGCCTGTTTGTACGACAGGCGTTTTTCTTTTGCATGTGAGAAATGTCACGCTGGATTGGCGGCATTGCGCCAAACTTTGTATCAGAATTTCACTTTTTTCTGATCTGCCCTTTCGTTTTCATGGATATCAGTGCTTTTTATTTTCCTGTCTTCTGGCTTTTGATCGCGGTTTTGGTGATAGGCCTGATGGTTGTTTCAACCGGCATGGCCTTTTATAAGCAAAAAATCCTGCTCGACCCGCTTCACGGCTGGGCGGTGCAACGACAATTGCACGTCCTGAATTTTCTGCGCAACGGAATCCGGGCGCTGGCAGCCCTGCTCGTCATTTTTGGCAGCGTGCTGTGGTGGGCCAACCACAGGGCCGAAAGCCGCGCGCGCGCCGATCAGCGCGCCCGCCTGATACCCGCCTACGACGCCTCGACCTTGTGGCATGCCCCCGACCCCTACCTGGCGGAAACGGATGAGCACCGCGAGTTGATTGCTTACGGCCGCGACCTGATCGCGCACACGCAGGATTATTTCGGGGAAGAAGGCATCGTACAGCCCGGAAGTATCAATAACCTCAACTGTCAAAGTTGCCACCTGGACGCCGGCTCCAAGCCTTTCGGAAACAATTATTTTGCCGTGGCCAGCACCTACCCGCAAATGCGCGCCCGCTCCGGCTCGCTCGAAACCATGTCCAAACGGGTCAACGATTGCTTCCAGCGCAGCCTGAACGGCCAGGCCATCGATACGACCGGCCGCGAAATGCGCGCCATTCTTGCCTACATCAAGTGGCTGGGCACGGGCGTGCCCAAAGGCGAAAAACCCAAGGGCACAGGCCTCGTGGAAGTGCCTATGCTCGATCGCGCTGCCGATCCCGAACGGGGCAAATACGTGTACCAAAGCAAATGCGCCAGCTGCCACGGCCCCAATGGACAGGGCGGCCCCATGCCTGACAGCCCTCGGGAGTATCCGCCGCTTTGGGGCGAAAAAAGCTACAATGAAGCCGCGGGGCTCTTCCGCCTGTCGCGGCTCGCGGGCTATGTCAAAGCCAACATGCCTTTCGGCGCCAGTTTTGACAATCCCCAACTGAGCGACGAGGAAGCCTGGGACGTGGCGGCTTTTATCAACAGCCAGGCCCGACCGCCCCACCCGTTCCTGTCCACCGACTGGCCGGATATCGGTAAAAAACCTTTCGACCACCCTTTTGGTCCATACAAGGATACTTTTCCTGAAATTATGCACAAATACGGTCCCTTCGGGCCCATCGTGGCTTTTCAAAAACAAAACCGGAAATAAAACTATGCCTGTCAGTCGCCGAAAATTCCTGCGCAACGCCCTCATCGGAGGCGTGGGCGCCGGACTAACCCCATTGTCCGCCCAAAACGGCTTGCCGTCCATCCTGAACAACACGGCCGGCACGGCAGACGACCCTGCATCTGCCGGCAGCGGGACGATCACGCTGTTACAAACCACGGATGTTCATTGTCAAATTCACCCCCACGACGAGTTGTTTTGGGAAAATAACGCCGCGGTATTTCGCCAAACAGCCGGCTACGCCCATTTGGCCACACTGTTCGACAAGGTTCGCAAGAAAAACCCGAACACCTTTATTGTCGACACCGGCGATATGTTTCAGGGTAGTGAATTGTCTGTCAAAACGACCGGGCAGGCGATTTCGCCCATCCTGAACAGCCTCGGCTACGACCTCTACCTGCCCGGTAACTGGGAGGTTATTTATTACAAACACAACATGCAAACCCTCCTCGGCGGCTTGTATGCCCCGAAGGTTTGCGCCAATATGTACCATGATGCCGACGATGGCAAAAAAGGAGAGTTGATCTTCCCGCCCTACTATACCTGGTCGAGGCTGGGCGTCAAAATCGGCTTTTTAGGCTACACAGACCACCTGGTGCCCATCCGCCAGTCGCCCAACATGTCGAAAGGCATCGTGTACACCAAACCCGAGGAAAACCTCGCGTATTACGTCAAGGTGCTGCGCGAGCAGGAGCAATGCGATTTCGTCATCCTGTTGTCGCACCTGGGCCTGTCGCAGCAAATCGCCCTGGCCAATCTGCCTGAATGCGAAGGAGTCGACTACATTTTTGGCGGCGATACCCATGAGCGGGTACGCACCCCGATTCAATGCAAATACGCCAAAGTGGTAGAGCCGGGCGCGTTCGGTTCCTTCGTCGGTCGACTGGATTTGCAGGTGGAAAACGGCAAAATAACGTCCGATCATTACGAACTCGTCGAGGTGGACGTGCGCAAACACAAGCCTAAAAAGGAGATTGCACAACTTATTCAGGGACTGGAAGCGCCATTTGTCGATGACATCAACAAGGTCGTCGGGTACAGCAAAGTGCCTTTGTACCGCTATTTTGTTGTGGAAAATACCATAGATACGCTAATTCTCGACGCCCTGAACTGGAAGGTGAAAGCCGACGTCGTGTTGTCGAACGGCTTCCGTTTTTGTCCGCCGCGAAGCACGCCGAATGCCGAGGGCCTGATTCCCATAACCCAGGGCTATATTTTTGACATGCTGCCGGTGGATGCCACCATACGGACGGCAAAAGCGAGCGGCGAACAATTGCTGGGCTGGCTGGAAAAAGAACTGAACAACGTGTTTGCAAAAGATGCGTCCAAACGTTTTGGCGGCTGGGTGGTCAAATTCCGGGGCATGGAAGTCAGTTTTTATGCGTTTGGCGAACAAGGAAAGCGGGTGAAAAGCGTCACGATTGGCGGTCAGCCGCTCGATCCCGCCCGCACGTACTCGCTGGTCGCCTGCGAACGCGACGGCGACCCGGAAACCATGCTTTGCCGCATCACCAACGTCAAGGAAGGGAAAAACACGCCCTACACCATGCACAGCGTTTTGACGGAATACCTGGGCGAGCATTCACCCGTGTCGCCCGTGCCGACCGGCGCAGCCAAGGTGCTGGATGCCCCGCAAACACTGCTGAGCCAGGTTTCAGGCGTCGATTATGTGTTTCGGTAGTCAGCGAAATTCACACCTGTGATTTTAGTCACAGCATTTTCAGACCCGGCCGGTGAAACTTTGCAGCATAAGTATGGAAACGTATTGGTCATTATTTCAACAAAGTTTCACCGGCTATGCCGCCTGGTTGTGGCACGAGGTATTTCACCCGCATTGGGGCAATTACTTCTATTGGCTGATTGCCTTGTCGGTATTTGTTTACGCCCTTGAGTTGCTGTTTCCCTGGCGAAAAAACCAGGCAGCCATACGGGAAGATTTCTGGCTGGACATTTTTTACATGTTCTTCAATTTTTTCCTGTTCGGGCTGATTGGTTACGCCGCGCTTTCGGACGTCGTGGTCAAGGCGTTCAACAATTTTCTGGCCTCGGCTTTCGGTATCCGCAATCTCGTGGCGATCAACATCGCTACCCTGCCCCACTGGATTCAGTTGCTGATCCTGTTTTTGGTGCGCGATTTCGTGCAATGGAACACGCATCGCCTGCTGCATCGCGTCCCCTGGCTTTGGGAGGTGCACAAGGTGCACCACTCCGTCCGTCAAATGGGTTTTGCGGCCCACATGCGCTACCATTTTATGGAAACGCTGGTGTATCGCAGCATCGAATACCTGCCTTTGGCCATGATCGGCTTTGGTATTCAGGACTTTATACTGGTCCATCTTTTTACCATCCTGATCGGCCACCTCAACCACGCCAACATCTATCTGCCGCTCGGCCCGCTGAAATACGTGTTCAATACGCCGCAGATGCACATCTGGCACCACGCCAAGGATTTGCCGGAAGGCAGCTACGGAATCAATTACGGCATTACGCTTTCCCTCTGGGATTACCTGTTCGGCACGGTGTGGATGCCCGGCAGCGGGCGCGACATCAAGCTCGGCTTTGATGAGGTGGACCGCTATCCGCACGGATTTATCAATCAATTACTAAAACCCTTCCGTCGAAAATGAAACCCTGGAACGACTGGAAATTTGTTCTGATGGCTTGCCTTACCCTGGGCTTGGCGCCTTTTGTGCCCGAGCCGCACGTTTTGGGAAAACTGCGCTGGGTGGCCGGAGGAGCCATTGGAATGCAGCCGATCGACTGGTTTGACCTGGCCATGCACGGCACGCCATGGGTGTTGTTGCTCAGACTTTTGTTTTTGTTCCTTTTGAGGAAAATACGGCCTGAGTAAACGACTGGAAGGGCGATTCAAATTGTACTTTTATGAAGCCCGCCAAACATTTTTTGCTCCTTTTCGTCCTCTTTTCAGGGGCTTTTTTGACCCTTGTAAAAGCTCAGACCAATGATTTCAGTTTTTCCCTTGAAAAAGTGGAAATCGCCGGAATGCCCGGCTTCCAGTCCTCGGCAGTTGCCCGGTTGGATGGAAAAATCGTAGTGCTGGGCGGCCGGACCGACGGCCTCCACCGGCGACAGCCCTTCGCTTCGTTTGCGGCGGATGGCAGCAATACATTGCTTCTTGTCCTCGATCCTGTTGCAGGTACGTTCGTCTCGGCCCCTGTCGACGGGTTGCCCGCGGCACAAAAAGAGCAGATGCTGGCCACCAATATTCAGTTTTATCAGGAAGGGCCGTGGTGGTTTTTGGCCGGCGGCTACGGGTACAGCCCGACTGTCGATGACCATATCACCCATCCCTTGCTGACCATCGTGCGGCTCGACAGTCTGGTTCACGCCGTGGAAACCGGCGCCCCCATCGCGCCCTGGTTTCAGTCGATCGCCGACGAACAAATGGCGGTGACAGGCGGCCAGTTGGTCAAACAAGGCGATGTGTTTTATCTGGCTGGCGGCCACCGCTTCGAGGGGCGCTACAATCCCATGAACCACCCGACTTTTGTTCAGACCTACACCAATTCGATCCGCCGGTTTACGGCGACCCATACAGGCGGTCAATGGACGATCAGTCATTTGCCGGACTGGACCGACGAGGTCAACCTGCAGCGCAGGGATTACAACCTGCTTCCCCAGGTATTTCCGCAGAGCGGAAAAATTGGTTTTACGCTTTTTTCAGGGGTTTTCACGCCCATCAGCGAGTTGCCCTACCTCAATTCGGTCGATTTCGACAGCAGCGGCTACGCGGTCAATAACACGTTCCAGCAACGACTGAATCAATACCATTGTGCAAAAGCCGCGTTTTACGATGCCTCGTCCAACCGGATGTACGCCGTCTTTTTCGGGGGAATAGCCCAGTTTTTTGTCAACAGCAACGGCACGCTGCAACAGGATGACAATGTGCCTTTTGTGCGGACGATCGGGCGGATCACCCGCCAGGCCGACGGCTCTGCTGTGGAAGAAAAAATCGGTGATATGCCGGGCCTGCTTGGCGCCGGGGCCGAGTTTGTGCCGCTGGCTACCCTGCCCCTGGTTGAAGGAACTGACATTATCCGGCTCGACCTGTTGACGGGCGACAGCGTTTTGATCGGCTACGTGCTTGGAGGCATCGAGAGCGACCTGCCCAATGTCTTTTTCGACGCGCCGGAAGACCAAAGCCGGGCGCACACGGCTTTTTACAAAATCTGGCTGAAACCCGGCACGGGCTCTTCCGGCATACGGGTGCCGGCGCTCGCTTCGCCGCTTCGCAAGCCGGAACTCACGCCCAACCCGGCCCGCAACCTCTCGGTGCTTCAGTTTTCGCTCGACAGGCCCGCCCAGACCAGCGTAGTGCTTCAAACCCCCAATGCACAAACCATCCACCTGGAAGATTTGGGTACCTTGGCCGCCGGGGATCATCGGCTTGAATTCAGGCTGGACAATTTTCCGAACGGCATTTATCCCGTGACCATTTTTACCGATCAGTTCATCCAAACCCTCCATCTGGTGATTACCCGATAAATAAAACTTTCAACGGTCGAATAACATGAAACAATTGCTCTCTCTTGCCCTGTTCCTGCTTTTTGCCGCTTCCATGCAGGCCCAATCGGACGCCCCCGTGGTCGTAAGCATGAAAAAACACAAGGTGGTTTTTCAATTGACCAGCAGCGACACCCTGGTGCACAAGTCCCTGGTCAAACAATTGCACAATTTTCTGACGGCTGCGCCCAACGCCAAACTGGAAGTGGTTTGCCACAACAACGGCATCACGTTTTTGCAACAGGACGTCACGAAACAAGGCGACAAAATTCGCGAACTCAAAGCCCTGGGCGTCGATTTTGTGGCCTGCGAAAACACTTTGCGAGAGCGGAAAATCAAAAAGGAAAGCCTGGTAAAAGAATGCCGTACGGTGCCCGCTGGCGTGCTGGAAATTGTGATGAAACAGGAAAAAGGCTGGTCGTACATCAAGGCCGGGTTCTAGCCTCAATTTTTCTTTCTGAACCAGCCTGAAATGCCGTTCATCATGTCTTCGAATGAATCGAAGTCCTTGCGGAAACTCAGACCGAATCCGTAGCGCGACCGCAACTGCCCGATCGCGATGTCGGGTTCGGTTCGCTGGTAAATTTTGGCCCGCCATTGGCGATTTTCAGTCAACTGGATTTCGACGGTGACATCTTCTCCCAGAAAGCCGTCCTGCACGGCCGTACCCGGCCGGCTCAGCCCGAACTGTGAGCCGAATTGCACGGTAATGCGGTCTTTGGCAAAGCCGCTGGTCAGGCGAACCTGCAACTCCCGCCCGATCTGGCTGAGATTGGGATCGCTCAGGGAGTTTTGGTATTCATTGTATGCCACATCCAGGTCGATGCTCGACACGGTGCCGCCAAACCATTCGGCCGCCAGGCCGGTCAGGTAATTGGAAAACTGGTTGCTCAGCACCTGGGTCAAGGTATTGAACGCCGAGGTTTGGATCAGGGTTTGGGTATTGGCTGAACTGGAAGGCAGGAAAGAGCCGACCACGACCAGGCCGAACACCTGCCGGTTTAACTCGTTCTGGTCCTGTTGCATCTGTCTCAACTTGTTGTCCACCAGTGTTTTAACCTGACCGGTCAAATTGGGGAAGTCCAGATCGAACGTGATGGTAGGTTGCAGCAGGCTGCCTTTCAGGTGCATGGTGACGAGCACGCGGGTCGCTTTGGTCGCCTCCCGCAACAGGTTGGGATCGGAGGTGATCAGGGCCAGTTCGCTGCTGATAAAGTTGTACACCGAGGTGTTTTCGTCGTAGGTAGCGTCGAGATTGATCTGGGCGCCGTAGGGGTCGCCCGACCAGTGCACGGTGCCGCCATTGGCCACGGTAAACGGTTTGTTCACAAGGTTGAGCAAGGTGAACAGGTAGGCGCCCCGCCGGATGGTGTAGCCGCCGTACATCTTGAATTCGCCTTCTCTGTTGATGGTCAGGGTAATATCCCCTTCGCCATTGCCGCGAATGATGTCGCCGGCCTGCTCGTCGAAAATGAGCTGGATTTCTGCATCGTCATTCACCGTAATATTCATTTCGAAGTTCAGGCCTTTCAGGTCCTTGATTTTGAAAGAGCCATCGTCTTCGGCGTCGGTGGAGTCGGCATCCGTCTTGCTTTTAAATTTGATAAATGAAATTTCCTCCGCGTCGGCCGTGGTACTCAGGGGGATGTAAAGCCGGGTTTGCGGCCCCGTCACGGCCACGATATCGATATTGGTTTTGGCAAAAGAGCCGGTAAAACGCGCTTTGAAATAGCCGATCCCCTGCCCGTAATACAGGTTGTTGTCTTCCTTGTACGTATTGAGCACCATGAAGTTGTTGCCCTCGGTTTCGATGGTGCAGTCGAGACGCCAGTCGCGGAAAAAGTTGTGCCGCAAGCCGCCGGTCACAAATGCGCGGTGCTTGTCGCTGCCATCCCAAATCGTCACCGTATCCGTCCACACCTGGTAGTTATTCAGCGTAATTCGCTGCTGGTGAATGTGGTACAAGGTTTTCAGGTAATCGATCTGGAATTGCGCCTCATGCACTTCCACGTAACCTTTCATGCCGATTCGCGATGGCGGACCGCCCAGTCGCACTTCCGCGCTGAATACTCCCGTGGTTTTTGAAATATTCGGGATAAAGCGTTCGAGAATATTGGCCGGGAAGCGTGCGGCGCTGACGTTCAGTTGTATTTCGCCGGGTTTCAGCGGGTCGAGTTCGTCGATGGTTTGCGTCGTTCCCCCGTCGGGAAGCCAGGCGCCGACCACACGCAGCTGGTGTTTTTTCCCTTGTAAAAAAATCTTGCCCGTCAGCGGCGAGTGGAGATCGGCCATTTCAAAGTTGCCCGTGATCTCGCCGAAGGGCGCTTCGTCCAGAAACAAGGTGTCGCTGGTGACGTACATTTCAAATCCTTTCAGGTTGTAAATGTCCTGTATGTGGACTTCGAAGTCGTACAGTTTGGCGCGGTAGGAAATGTCGTTGAGCGAGTAAAACCTGTTCAGTTCGGCGAGGTCAAAATTGGTCAAACTGAAAACCAGGCCCTTGCCGTCGTTTTCGCTGTCGAGCAAAACACGCTGGTTCAGGTTGTTGAACAATTGAAAATCGCGGGTGATGATTTTGCCCTGGCCGAAACGCACGAAGTTGTTTTCCTCTATTGCCCACACCTGATTGAACAAGGTCAGGTTGGAGGGGTCGAACTGCACCTGCCACAGTGAATCTTCGGTAGTGGAAAGAGTGCCGTTCAGGTTCATGTGGTTCACCATCTGGCTATTGCTGCGCGATTCGAGGGTGAAATTCAAGGCATTGGGCAGGACCTTGCCGGACAGACTGATGGTGTCGAGTTGCTGCTTGTTGGACAGCGTAATGCGCGGCGCGACCAGCGAATAGCTGGATTCGTTTTTACGACCGTCCCACACGAACGAAAGGCTGTCGATTTGGGTGCCGTCGTAACGTATCCAGGGCGCTTTCATGCGCAGGTGCGTACGCCCCGTAGCGGCGCGCACCTCGCCGTCGATGTTGATGTTTTGCAGCGTATCGAGGTCGGGAGCGAAGAGGTGCGTCAGATTTCGGGTGTTTTTAATGCGCACGGTCAGTTCGTAGCTGTCGTTGAGCAACAGGGTGGAATCGTACGCCGGCAGTCCGATCTGGCTGGCTAGTTGCGGATATTGTTTGCTCAGCAAGGCGAGCAAATTGGAAGGCGCCGTGGCGAAATTAAAACGGCCTTCGATGTAGGCATCGGCAGCGTCGGATCGAAGCAGCATGTAGCGGTCACCGTTCGGGCGGAAGAGGGAGGCCAGGTGCAGGGAGTCCATTTTGTACACGGTGGTTTGGTCTTCCACCAGCCGCAATTTGCGCAGGGTGACCTGCCCCGCAAGGTCGTCGAGCGTTTTGGCGCGCATGCGTATCCGTTCAACCTGGCCGGAAAGTATCCAGTCTTTTTCCGTCAGGTTCAATGCTTTCATATCGAGCAGGTTCAGGTTGGCACTGAACATGTAGATCGGGATGGAGTCCCTGAAATTGACCGAGCCGTCAAAATTGAAGTCGATATTGGGGTCCTGAATACCGAGTTTGCCATTGAACACAAACTGCTCGAAGGTGCCGTTCATGTCGATGTTGCGATAGTTGTACCCTCTGTAGTACATCGTATCGATCACGCCGGAAAGTGTGGTGTTGACGGTCGGCAGGGTGAGGCCCGTGCCGTTGGCGATCCGGACATGGAAGGTGGTGTTTCCGAAATCCCTGTCGCCCGTCCAGGCGGCCAGATTGAAGGCCTGCATGTTCAGGAAACCTGAATATTTGGCTTTGTCGAGCCCTTTGGTCAGGTCGAGGGACATGTCCATGTTGCCATGCCCGATATCCGTGTAAACATCGCCGTACACGACGTGGTTGTAGCCAAAGATCAACTGGTACTTGCCGTTGAACAGAATGTTGCCGAGTTTGCCAAACTGCCTGGGCGCCGAAAACCCGGGGATGATCTCCGAGATCGTGCGCATATTAGATTGCAGAGGCTGGAAATCAAAATCCAGCACCAGCTGATCCTGCCCGTCGTTGAGGTTTTCGCCGGTAAAATCGCCGCGCATATAGGTGTCTTCTCCCAGCTGGATGTGCAGGTTTCGGCCTTTGATGCGGCTCACCTTGCCTTCCACCTGTCCGGCCACTTTGGCCTGCAATTGACGGTTGCGGATAAAAAACTTGTTTTCTTCCAGATTGGAACTGAAATACATGATATCGCCCAGCGTCAGGGTCGAGCCTTCGGCAAAATGCCCTTCCATCCGCACCTTGCTGTTAAAGCGGTTGAAGTCGCGGTAGGTGTTGTAGTGAAAGGCGATGGTGTCGCCGAGCGAGCTGCCGGCAGTCTGGATTTTTACGCCGTAAAGGGCGGCGAGGGTATCGCAGACAAATACTTCGTTGGCTTCGCCATGAGTTAGCTGGAAGCCACATTGTTCTCTTGCAGCGAGGTGCTGCAAATGCCCGCGAAAAGCCAGGTCGTCGTCGAAGGAAATGTTTTCGGCCTGAAAACTGATGTCGCGCACCGCCATGTGCTCGTAATCCATGACAGAGGGCGGTGTTGTCCGGCTCGGCGAGTCCTGGAATTTGTCGAGGCTGAAGCGACCGTTGTCGAGTGAAAACCGCCCGATTTTAAACCTGAAAGGCTCTCTTTTGCGCGCGGCGGAGTCCGCGACGGCAAGGGAAACCGGCTGGGCATTGCTTTTTTTAATGCCGGGCAGCGGTTTGGACTCGTACTCTTCAATCCTCACCTGCAAGCCTTCCAGGTTGACGTATTGAATGTCGGCGATCTTGGATGGCGCATCGAAATTGTTGATGCGCGCCGAGCCCGACGGCACCCTGAAAAACATCAATTGCCCGCGCACCCGATCATCCTGCAGGAATTCGACGTCGGTCAGCCTCAGGTTTTGAATGCGGATTTGAAACGGCGCCTGGTTCTTCTTTTTTTGGGGTTGCGACCCGGAGAAGTAATCGAGGATAAATTGAAGGTTGTTGTCGGCCTGTCCTTCTGGGCGTCGGATGTTGAAGCGCGCTTTATCCAGCGATATTTCGTTGAATTCCAGTTTGTTGCGGAAAAGGGTAAAAATATTGGAATTCAATCCTGCGGTCAATTGCCCCGCGTACAGCAGCGTATCGCCGTTCAGATCCTCGACGTAAAAACCTTCCAGTACGAGGTTGTCGAACAGCGAAATATCGACGTGTCGGATTTCGACTTTGGTTTGAAGTTCGTCCGACAGATAGCCGGTTATTTTACCGATGATCCAGTTTTGAACAACCGGCAATTGAAGAATGAAATACAGAACAACCAGGAAAAGCGCTACGCTGAACACAAAGTTCTCAACACGCCTCCAGAAACGCCGGGTGTACGACATCATTCGTAGCACAGGGCGTCGCCAGCGGAAGTTGGAAGCAGGCTGTGTTTGTTTGTTCATGTAGGTATAAAACGCTTCGCAGCGAAAAGGTTTGGTCGTTCAGGCGTTGTTTTTGAAAGGCTTAACAAAGGCCGGATAAACCGGAAAGAGGCCTGTAAAAGTTGAGGGCTTCAACCTTTACGGACCTCTTTCCGCATGTCGGATAAAATACCCCGGAGGGTTCAACAGGATCGAAGACCGATCAAGAAAGTCGGAAGCTGGATGCGCCCAGCAAACCCTTGTCGCAGTAAATAGCGACCACGTAGTTGCCTGCTTTCAGGCGGTCGTCAAATTTATGCACGAAGGAAAGCCGCTGCGTGCCTTCCAGCACGACTGCCTTGACCTGTTGAGCCATGATTTCCACCGGGCCGGTAGGTGCGTACACCGTTGCCTTCACGGGGTTGTCCGTAGGGATCGGGTTGCCTTTTTCGTCGGTGATGACCATGTAAAGTTTTTGCGGTCCCTGGTATTGCTGGGGCACGTCGGCAAGGTCGAAGCTGACCATCAGTTCACGGGCTTTGCGGGCGCGGGTGGTCAGCTTGTCGTTGCGGCGTTCGATTTCAACGCGGAACGAGGTTGCTTTGAACGTAGCCGACTGCGTTTTTCGGATCTGATCTTCGAGTTGTTGGGCCAGGCCGGATACTTTATCGGCAAGCTCCATTTTTTCGCCCCGCAGGGTTTCGTTTTCGCCAGTGAGCCGCTGGTTTTCGTTGCGGAGGGTCTCGTTTTCGCCTTTGAGCACCATGATCACGGTTTCATACTCCGTTTTGGCTTTTTGCAGGTTTTCAACCTGGGCTTTCAGCGCGGCGAGGTCCTTTGCATTCGAGGATTTGATTTGCTGAATGACGATTTCTTTTTGCTCGACGATGGCTGCCGTGCTGGTGACTTTGCCCTGCAGGGTTTCATTTTCCGTGCGCAGGTCGGAATACGAAACCGACAGACTGTCCAGATCGTGCTCGATTTGCGTTTTTTGTTTCAGCAACTCGGCGTACTGTTCCTGCTCGGCTTTGCGTTCGCGCATGACGTTTTGGGAGCGGTTCCAGAAAAACCAGCCCAACACAGCCGAAAGAAGCAGTAACACGGTCACGATGATGCCGTATAGCCGGGAATTCGAATTTTCATTCATAACTAGGGAGTGCGAGTTTTAGAATTGAAACTGTAATTGAAAGGGGGGTAACGCCGGTGCAGTCTGAATCAGACCGATACGCGTAATTTTAACATCGGCAAAAGTACACGAGCAGGTTTTAATAAAGCGCAAAAACTGCCGATTTCAACAGGCAGGAGGCGTGGTTTCGGCAAGTTCTCTGAAAAAATCGGACTTGTCTTCCTCGGGGCGGTCCTTGCAGGGAAAATCTTTCTCCACCAAAAGATGCAGTTGGCTGCCCTGGGCCGATGCCAGGTGCATTTCCAGCCCTACCTGATCGGATTCTATCCAGTGACGGGCCGCCTCATCCGGCAAGGTAATCCGGATGATGTTGCCGCTGAATTCGGCTTGCAAGTTGGGCGAGTGTTCGGAGATCGCCAGTTCCCAGGCCAATTCGTTGCCGTCGGGAAAGTGGACGCTGGTGCGCAGCCAGCCTTCATTGCGCAATTGTATCAGTTCCGACTTGCGAATCCGCAAGCGTATGCTGTTGTGTTCGCAGCGAATTTTCATGTGTCACAGCGTTTTTTCCATGTAAAAATGAGGGATGGTTACTTCCTCAAAACGTTCTCCTTTCTTTTGGTAATTCAGTTTTTCATAAAAAGGCACGGCCGTTTCGCGGGCATGAAGGATCATTTGGGTGAAGCCGTGATCGCGCGCCATCATTTCGGAATATTCCACCAGGGCTTGCCCCACTCCCCTGCCCTGCCAGCCGGGCGCCACCGCGACCTGACGCATTTTGACTTCCTGTTGATTTTTAGGAGTAAGATTCAGGTAGGCGATCAGTTCGCCGCGGCGGTCGAAAGCAGCCAGATGCAACTGGTCGAATTCTTCGGCCAGTTGTTCCGCCGTGTAGTCCAGCTCCAGCGGGCGGCGCAACACCTCGTATCGCAGTCGCACCGCCGCGTCGAACTCGGGCGTGCCAAACTCGATTGGAACGATATCAAACATGTCTGGTTCAATCACGACGGCTTCCAAACAGGCGTAGCAGGTAGAGGAAAAGATTGATAAAATCCAGGTACAGCGCCAGGGCGCCCATAATCGCTTCTTTGCGATCCTCTTCTGTGCCCTCGTTGCCCAGTACGTTCATGCTTTTGATCTTCTGGGTATCGTACGCGACAAGTCCGGTAAAAATGAGCACCCCGGCGTACGTCGTGATCCAGTAAAACGTGCTGTTTTGCCAAAAAATATTGACTACGGAGGCGATGATCAGGCCTATCAGGCCCATAAACAGCAGGTTGCCCAGGGACGTGAGGTCTTTTTTGGTAAAATAGCCATAAATACTCATCACGCCAAACGTACCCGCCGTGATCAGGAAAGTGGAAAAGATCGATCCGGCTGTGTACATCAGGAATATGACCGAGATGGTGAGCCCGTTCAGCGCGGAATAACCCAGATAAATCAGGGTTGCCTGACTGGCCGACATGCGTTGCACGGCCGCGGAGAGCCAGACGACGAGCGCGAGTTCGCCGATCAGCAATCCGTAAAAGATCAAGCGATTGCCGAAAATGGCCTGAAAAATGGCAGGCGTTGACGCGGTTACCAAAGAAACCAGTGCGGTGATAACCAGGGCCAAACACATCCAGGCGTACACGCGGGACATAAAAGCGGCGGTTTCGCGCTGGGCTTGTTGTTCGTCGAGAATGGTGCGGTAGTTTTCCATCGGGTAAAAAAGCCGGGCACAGTTTTGCCCATTTTGCCGACCCCTGGCCGGCGGTTAAGAAAATGAAATAATGGGTTAAATACCCGCTACTTTCAAATTGTTACCGGCGAAAGTAGAAGCAAAATACGACAAGCAGGGGAAAAAATAGTTTCAGCCCCAGCAGCCCCGACCAGTCGACAAAGCCGATCCAGACAAAGGACAACAAGCCTGTCAAAACGGCCCCCATCGCCAGCAGCGACAGTATTTTGCCCATCTTGCCGGCCGACCACAGAAAGGCAGCAGCAGCGGCCAGCAGCCCCAGGAGGCCCAGGCCTTTTGACATGACCCAAAAATGCATTCGCGCCATGAAGGGTTGCCAGTCGGGCGTTCGTAAATGATCCAGAAAAAGCAAGGTTCGGGTATTTTCCATCAGGTCTGATAAGCCGGTGAGCAAGGCCAGCGGGATCATCAGCCAATAGATTTTTTTCCTGGTGATGGCCAGACAGGAAGCCGCGAACACCAGCATGAACAAGGTGTAGGAGCCGGCAAACAGGTTGTCGCGCATCAGCGCGCTTTTCATGGCGTTGAATTTGAGCGAGCGCTCCGACGCTTCGTTTCCGAAGAAGGTTTCCCCGGCTGTCGAATCGGGCAAAAACTCCAGTCCGAGCATTTTTTGGGGGTAATGTGGGGGTACCTCGTAGCGATAGGGTTTAAGGGGTATCTGGACCGTCAGGCCGATCAGAACGGCTAAAAGACCGACAATGCCCGCGGCAAACAGTGGAAATCGCATTTGATTGAATTTTTATTGGTGAGAAGTCATTTCAAATGTAGCGTTGCTTTGAAATTTTAATAGATATAAAAAGCCCAAGCCCCCCCCCGCTCTCTGGTCTTCGTTTTGAATGACAAATTAATTTTTCGCCAATGGGCGGCATTGCAATCGAATTTTTGATCTCAAAGTAATTCAAGTGTTGACTTTGTGGCCGGATCTTTTCTCCCGCGTTCCGCCTGAGTAAATCTTAATAATCATATCCCATGTCGGACAAACGAACTTCCGTAGTCAAGGCAGTCATTTTTTTTGGTGCCGGTTCTTTAATCACATTTTTACTCCTGAAACAATTTGCGGCTCCTGCCAGTGTTAAAACTACTCCACAGTCCCTTCAAAACACCCCTTGCGACCTGACCAGCCGACGCCTTTCCGGGTATGAATTTGTTCGCCCCCTGCTGTTTGTCGACCCCGGCTGCGAGTCTGCGCAACTGGCTTCCCTGAAACACACCCTGGTTGATAAAATCAACTCGCTCAAATCCGAGGGCGCTGTCGACGATTGTTCGGTGTACGTCCGCGTTTTTGAGCACGCAATCTGGACTGGTGTCAATATCAACGCTCTTTATCACCCGGGCTCCCTGTTCAAACTCCCGATTCTCATTGCCTATCTGCGTATGGCGCAGTCCGACCCCGGCGTCCTCGACCGGGCTTACGTGTTCGAGTCGCCTAAAGGAAAAGAATGGCCGGTCCAGAATTACCTCGGCCCGACCCTGCAGGAAGGCAGGTCCTACACGGTGAGAGAGTTGTTGAAATATTCCATCGCATATTCAGACAACAAAGCCCACTATGTCCTCACTCAACACCTTGACAACCAGGTGCTTGAACGGGTTTTTATCGACCTTGGCATCGGCGTTCCCCAGCCCGACGAGTCGGATGGTCTTATGCGTATTTCCGCAAATGATTACTCGGTCTTTATGAAAGCCCTTTACAACTCGTCCTACCTCAATCCGCAATTGTCGGAATTTGCCCTGAACCTCCTCAGCCAGAGCAATTTTGAAAACGGTTTTCTGCGCGGACTGCCGAGCAATAGTAAAGTGGTGCACAAATTCGGCGAATGGGATAACACCCAAACCTTCGAACTGCATGAATCGGGCATTATTTACATCAAAAACGGTCCCATTTTGCTGACCATCATGACACGTGGGAAAAAACGCGACGAACTTCCGCGGGTAATCTCCACGCTGACGCAGACGGTGTACACCGAGTTGTTGGGGTCTTAATTCCAGCCTAATTCCACCTGATTTCCAAAACGCACGGTCCATTCGAGGCATTTTTGTGGCGATAATTTTATCAATCACAAAAATTAACCTCAAAATGGCAACTATTGGAATCGAATGGGTCAACCAGTATCACGGAAGAGCTGGCGACCTGTCGAACAATGACAACAACGCCGAAGGGTTTTACAACAAACTCTCCGGCGTAAAAAAATTCAACTGGGGCGACGACCTGGCCTGGGATCAGGATTTCGAAGCCCTGGGCGTAGGCTCCCCTTCCACAGGAACCGATACCTCCTGGATCGACACGGTCGATATCGCTTTTTTTTCAGGGCACGGAAGCCCGGGCGGCATTCTGTTTGGCCGCGACACCCTCGACGACGGCGCTGCCAAAAACACTGAAATGACGCTGGGCGATTTCGATCTCGAATGGATCGTCTTCGACGCCTGCCAGGTACTCGAATTTTCAGGCGTATTCGATCGCTGGGGCTGGCCGGTTTTCCGCGGGCTTCATTACATCCTCGGCTTCCACACCACTTGCCTGGATGTCGGCGACCGCGGGGAAAAATTTGCCGATCGCCTCAACAACGGCTGGAGCGTCCGCGACGCGTGGATTCGCGCCTGCCAGGAAACGGAAGGCTCCTCGACAGAACTGGCTTACCTGCGCGCCGACAATACGAGCATCGGGACCGACACCTTCAACGACCATTGGTGGGGCCAGGGCTCGGTCAGCGCCGACCCGGTCAATCCCAATATCCTTTTCCACCTCCGCACAACCTGCTAACTCCTTTTAACCAGATAAAAACATGAAAAACAGCATTTTTCAACTTCCGAAAACCCTGCCGGGCGCGGCTCGTTCCGTTCCTGTTTTTCGGACAGCCTACACGGCCGATTATTTTCGCAAAAGGGCCTATATTCAGCATAAAACGGAGATCATCCGCTCCTTTGGCAGGCTGCTCAATGTCGAAGGCGAACCCGTCGAGCAGGGTCCCCGTATGATCATGATCAATCCCAAACATGCCTTGGAAGTGTATCATGCGAGCGATTCGCTGTGGTTCACCGATCGCAAGCTGGCCAACAATGAAAATCCGGAATTGTCCAAAAACCTGCTCGACGAAAGGACGGCTGCCGCCATGGCAGTCCGGCAACTGGAAGAACTCGGGCTGGCCCATTCGGCATTGCGGACCCATTCGATCAGCTACACGACGCTGGCCGTCGCTCGCTCGCCCCGGGAAAAACCGGAAGAATACCGGACGGAGCTGCACAACAACTTCGTGTTCGAACTCGAAAAGTTGCCCGTTTTCGGACCCGGCGCAAAAGTCAAGGTGTCGTATGCAAATGGCAAGCAACTCAGCGACCTGTACTACTTCTGGCGCAACGCGGAAATGGCCGGTGAAACGCGCATCATTTCACCCGAACGGGCGCTCGATATCCTGAGCCGCAACGCGCGCTTTGCACGACTCAAGGATGGCTGCCAGGTGCATTATTCCTCCATTCAACTGGGTTACTACGCCGCCAGCCCTGACAAAATTCAGACGGCGTTGATTCCCGTGTACTGCGTCAAAGGCGAGGTGCGGACGCCCGCACTGCCGAAATACGAATTCACGCTGTACGTGCACGCCACAGCATCCGCCAGGCCTGAACAGGCCAAAGCCAAAGGTTCGATGCTCGGGCCGACCATGCAGAAGGTCTTTTAAGCGCACCAAAAAACATAAAGGGGTGATGAAGTCAGACTTCATCACCCCTTTTTTATTCAACACAGGGATATTTTCAATCCTTACATGATGTGCTTCACCTTCGGTCGGTGCGGCGTGATGTCGCCCAGTCGAGCCTTTTTGGCTTCTTCGTAGTCGGTGAAGTTGCCCTCGAAGAACACCACTTCCGCGTTGTCTTCGAAGGCCAGAATATGTGTGGCCAGGCGGTCGAGGAACCAGCGGTCGTGGCTGATGATGAGTACGCAGCCGGCGAAGTCGTCGAGAGCGTCTTCGAGTGCGCGCAGGGTGTTCACGTCGATGTCGTTGGTCGGCTCGTCGAGCAGGAGCACGTTGCCGCCTTCTTTGAGCGTCATGGCCAGGTGTACGCGGTTGCGCTCACCGCCGGAGCACACCGCCAGTTTTTTCTGCTGGTCGGCGCCGGTAAAATTGAAGCGGGAAATGTAGGCGCGGGCGTTCACGGAGGTATTGCCCACCTGAATGAGGTCGTTGCCTTCGGAGATGATTTCGTAGATCGATTTTTCGGGGAGCAGGGCTTCGTGGCTTTGGTCCACGTAGCTTAATTTCACCGTGTTGCCGATTACAACCTCGCCGCTGTCGGGCTTTTCCTTGCCCATGAGCATCTTGAAAAGGGTGGATTTGCCCACGCCGTTGGGTCCGATGATGCCCACGATGGCGTTGGGCGGGACGCTGAACGACAGGTTTTCAAACAGGATGCGGTCGCCGAACGATTTGGTCAGGTTGCGTACGTCGATCACCTGATCGCCGAGACGCGGACCGTTGGGAATCCAGAGTTCGAGTTTGGCTTCTTTTTCGCGGGCTTCTTCGCCGGCCATTTTTTCGTAGGCGTTCAGACGGGCCTTGCCTTTGGCCTGACGGCCTTTGGCGCCCATGCGCACCCATTCGAGTTCTCGTTCGAGTTGTTTGCGGCGCTTGTCCTCCTGGCGTTCTTCCTGGGCGAGGCGTTTGGCTTTCTGGTCGAGCCAGGAGGAGTAGTTGCCCTGCCAGGGAATGCCTTCGCCGCGGTCGAGTTCGAGGATCCAGCCGGCCACGTTGTCGAGGAAGTAGCGGTCGTGGGTGACGGCGATGACGGTGCCGGGGAAGTTTTGCAGGTATTGTTCGAGCCACTGCACCGACTCGGCGTCGAGGTGGTTGGTAGGCTCGTCGAGCAGCAGGATGTCGGGCTGGCTGAGCAGCAGGCGGGCCAGGGCCACGCGGCGGCGTTCGCCCCCCGAGCAGATTTTGATGGGGGTTTCGTCGGGCGGGCAGCGCAGGGCATCGAGGAAGACGCCGAGGCGGTAGTCGAGTTCCCAGCCGCCGAGGTGTTCGATTTGTTCGAGCACTTCGCCCTGGCGTTCGATGAGTTTCATCATCTCGTCGTCGTCGGTTACTTCGCCGAGTTTCATGCCGATGTCTTCGTTTTCCTGCAGGAGGTCAACGATGTGCTGCACGGCTTCTTCGACGATCTGGCGCACGGTTTTCGAGTCGTCCAGTTCGGGTTCCTGGGCCAGGTAGCCGATTTTGTATTGTTTTTCAAATTCAATTTTGCCCTCGTAGTTCTGGTCGAGGCCGGCGATGATTTTCAGCAGGGTGGATTTACCCGAGCCGTTGAGGCCGAGCACGCCGATTTTGGCGCCGTAGAAAAAAGACAACCAGATGTTTTTGAGCACCTGTTTTTGCGGGGGGAAGGTTTTGGACACCCCCGACATGGAGAAGATAATTTTTTCGGACATTATTTCAGTTATGCTGATGTGCAAATGTGCTGCTGTGAGCGGGCGCAAAGGTAGGCGGAAGGATTGGACTTGTGCGCATGGGGATTAGTGCATGTTTGGGATTTTCCTTCGTAGGCCGCACTTTTGAAATTGGCAGTGTCGAATCAGGAGGGGCCATTTACGTTTTGAATTCGTCGGCTGGTTGCCGGCAATTGATAGTCTATTCCCGCCAAGTAACACTTAAAATTCATTTTTTCGAAATACAAACCGGCCCTTCTATACTAAATTAAACAAAATCAGCATTCAATGTTGCGTATGTGAAAAAATGCCGCTTTCTTGCGTAGTATTTGTCGGGGTTTGTTATTGCTGGACCACTACCTATCTATTCAAAACTTATTCAACTTAACCTGATGTCTGCCGTTTTCCTTCCTCTGTCCCGTCCCCCTTCCGAACCACCATGTTTTATTGTCAAGACCTCTGAATTGCGACAATAATTTTCTCTTCCAATCTTGCTGTATCCTGAAATGCTGGCGGCCGCTTCGGCACTCCTTGTGGGTGCGTTCCGGCAGCCGGGGTCTTTATTCATTTAATACGCTTCATTATGAACTTCTCCCTCGAACTGATCAGACGATTCGTGCGCTTGCACGAGCTTATTAAGCGCAAATCCACGGGCGATCCCCAGGCATTTGCAGACCGCATGGGCGTTTCCCGTGCCACGCTTTTCCGTTATCTCGACGAGCTCCGCGACCTGAGCGCGGATATCGATTACGACAAGGAAAAGCCGTCTTATTTTTATAAGCAACCCCCAGATTTCAGTGAATTGAAAAAAATACTGACAAGTCTCAATGAATGAGACCCCGCGGCCGGAGGTTTGTATTATGGTTTATAACAAGAAGGAAGACAGTTGTCCGGACACTTTCTTCCTGTGTAAAAGGCCATGCAAAAGAGACGAGTAATCTGCCGTCTCTGTTCTCCATTTTTGCTCACCTCCAACTTGTTACAACATGAAAAAGGCAATCTTTCTTCTTCTGGCCGTAGGCCTCGTTTCATTCGGTGTTTATTCCTGCCAAAAAGATTCCGTCGATCAGATCACGAAAACAACCCCGACCAGCGCCACGGCAACCGAACGGGTTAATTACACCGACTGCGACGACTGCGCTGAAAACTGCAACGATTGTTGTCTGAAACTGACCTGCAACAGCGGCGTGGTCGGCTTCTACTTTACCGACGCCGCCACAGGCAACGTAACGACCCGCGCACTGACGTCCCCCGGCTCTATCTATGTATGCGCCGCCGGCGGCTGGATGGGTATCAATGGCGCCAGCAGCTCGGGCTCTATCACGGTATGCTCTACCGGCGAAACGATGACCAAACCAGTCGGCCCGATCAGCCTTCAAAAACAACTGACCTGGGACTGCGATATCCTCCAATAGTCCATATTCATCTTTGATTTTGTCCAGGCCAGCCGGCATGTTCGGCTGGCCTGGACTGTTTTTTGCCTCAGGGATTGCGGTCATATTTACCAGATATTCAAGGGTTTCAGCGCGGGAATTGATTACTTTTTTGAAAAAATTCTGACAAGTCTCAGTGAATGAGACCCTGCGACCGGAGGTTTGTGCCATGGTTCGTAACAAGAAGGAAAACAAGTTGTCCGGACACTTACTTCCCTTGTGAAAAGCCCTGCAAAAAAGACGAGTAGTCTGCCGTCTTTGCTCTCCATTTTTGCTCACCTTCAACATGTTTCAACATGAAAAACACAATCTTTCTTCTTCTGGCCGTAGGTCTCGTTTCGTTCGGTGTTTATTCCTGCCAAAAAGATTCCGTCGATCAAGTCACGAAAACGACCCCGACCAGTGTCACCGCAACGGAGCGGGCTGATTATGCCGACTGCGACGACTGCGCTGAAAACTGCAACGACTGTTGTCTGAAACTGACCTGCACCAGCGGTTCCGTCGGTTTCTACTTTACCAATCCCGCCACGGGCAATGCAACCTCGCGCGCGCTGCTCGCACCCGGCTCGATCTACGTGTGTGCTGCGGGCGGGTACGTCGGCATCTTCGGCACTGGCGGCGGCACCGTTACGTCGTGTTCCACAGGCAGTACGATTACCAAAGCGGCCAATGGCGCCAACGTTCAAAAAGTGCTGTCCTGGGATTGCAACTTCTGATATTCCGAACTTCCGCTTTAACCTAGCGTGAATGAAAGTAAGTTATCCTGACCCGCGGTTGCAGTGGTGACCGCTCAGCGCAGGTTTTATTGGGTCAGCCGGGGGCGCCTCGGTTGGCCCAATTTTTTTGTATATTGAAAAAAGCCCACTGGAGCCAGGGTGTGCATGGAACAATCAGAGGCTTGTGCTGTTACCTTGCCTTCAATTTTCCTACCATGCGCAAAACCCTGCTACCCTACCCTCTGGTCCCCCAACTCGCCAAAACCGATCTCGCATACGCCACCGGTGATGCCCTGCTTCGCCCTTTCTATCAATATGAGCCTGGTAGTCAATCTTTTAAGGCAGTTATTGCGGATAAAAGCAAAGGGCAGTTTCCGCGTAAGGACCTCGTTGAGGTATTGCACGAGCAGTACCCCGGGTTATCTGAAACACATCCGGTGTACGCTCAAATCGAAGCGCTGGCCGATCCTGACACCTTCACAATAGTCACGGCACACCAGCCGACCTTGTTGCTGGGGCCCCTGTACTTTGTTTACAAAGCCATCACGACGATCAATCTGGCAAAGGCCGTTCAGGCAAGTACCGGCAAACGAATCGTGCCGGTTTTCGTATTGGGCAGCGAGGACCATGACCTGGAAGAATTGAATCACATCAACCTGTTCGGCAAACGGCTCGAATGGCAGCCCGGTGAGCACGGAGCGGTGGGAAATATGCAAACAGGCAGTCTTTCTTCCGTTCTCGATGCCCTGAAAGAAATATTGGGCGGCAGCGAAGCCGCGCAGGCACTTTTCCAGCGTATCGAAAACGCCTATACTACCCGCCTCACTTTTGCCGCGGCCACACAGGCTTTGTTGCACGAATTCATGGGACGCCTCGGACTGGTCGTTTTAAATATGAGCCATCCGGCGCTCAAACGGCATTTTATCCCGGTCATGCGCGCCGAATTGCTCGACAATACGGCGTTTCGGCTGGTCAATGAAACCATTGAACAACTCAATCATCTCGGATTCAAAACGCAGGCAGCGCCGAGAGAAATCAACCTGTTTTACCTGACGCCTGGCTCCCGCGAGCGGATCGTTCGGGAAGGAAACCTGTATAAAGTATTGAATACCAATCTGGTATTTTCAGAAAAAGAAATACTGGACGAACTGGAGCGGCATCCCGAATGCTTTTCGCCCAACGTGGTATTACGGCCTTTGTACCAGGAGATGATTTTGCCCAACCTGGCTTATGTGGGCGGCGGCGGCGAACTGGCCTACTGGCTCGAACGCAAAAGCCTGTACGAGCATTTGGGCGTAAATTTCCCCATGCTGGTGCGCCGCAATTCGGTGCAGTGGTTCGACCGCGACGCGGTAAAAAAGATGAACAAACTCGGATTTACTGCCGAAGCGTTTTTTGCCGATTCCGAAACCCTGGTGCGCGAATACATTGCCCGCCATGCAGCCGCGGAAGTCAGCCTGGAACCAGAAATCGAAGACTTGAAGTCCCTTTACGAACGCCTGGCGCAGAAAGCCGCCGCCATTGATCCTACGCTGGACAATGCTGTGCGGGCAGATGGGGTAAAAGCCGTGGGCAATTTTGAACAATGGCAAAGCCGGCTGGTCAGGGCGGAAAAACAGAAACACGAAGTGGCGCTCAACCAGATTCGTGCGGGGAAAGAAAAACTGTTTCCCGGAGGGGGCTTGCAGGAGCGGTACGACAATTTTATTCCCTATCAACTCAAATATGGCGAAGCCTTCCTTGATATGCTGGTCGCCAATCTGGAACCCTTCGACAAGGGTGTGGTGATACTTGAAGACGCGGACTGATCGCTCGGAGGAGGTAAAAAACGGGGAGCCTGGCCGAAAATACAGAATTAACAAGTCGATATTCAAACTTGACAATCCTGTATATCCGCCAGGCTCCCCTGTTATTCAAATGCAGTTAACCCGTCTTAGTTGCGAGCCAGTACTACCGATTTGGTTTGTACCAGATCACCGGCGGTAACTTTCACGAAGTACAGGCCCGGCTGGGCTTTGCCTGCCTGCCATTGATACTGACCCGGAGCCACGAGGTTGCCCTGGTTGAGTTGGGTCACTTCCTGGCCCAGTGCGTTCAGGATGGAGATTTGCACGTCGGCAGCAGACGTGTTGACCGTGACAGTCAGGTTATCGCTGAACGGCACGGGGAAGCACTGTACGTCGAGGCCTTTCACCTGAACGACATCGTCGTTGTCGGTACGCGGGCGGGATGCATCGGCATCTGCGCAGAGGCCTTCGTAGAAGTAAACGGAGCCTTTGTTGATTTCGGAGCCGCTGTCGTCGTTCGGAATACCGGTCAGCACGATGCGGTTGCTGATGGCCACGCTGAAACCAAGTTCGTCGTTGGCCTGGCCGCCGCCGTCGGTCAGTTGGCCGACCTGTGCAAGGCCCTGATCCACGATCAGGTAAACATAAACTTTGCCCGAATTGTCGCCAAACGGATCGTCGCCGGGGGCGCCTACGGCCACGTAGTCGCCGTCGATCGATACGGAAGAGCCGAAGTGGTCGCCGTTTTCGCCGTTATAATTGACTGCGAAGCTGGTCTGGCCGATCGAATTGAAGAGGAACACAGCGCCTGCGTCTTCTTCGCCCAGATCGTTGTAGGGAGCGCCTACAACAGCGTACTGGCCGCTGGCTGCCACGCTGTGACCGAATTCGTCGCCAGCCTGGGTTTGTGTGCCGAGGAGTTTAGCGGTCTGGCCCCAGTTGTCAGCGCCGCCCTGGTTGCGGTTGAAGCGATAAGCTGCGCCTGCTTCCGCGCCTTTGTCGTCGTCGCCGGGAGCGCCCACAACGGCATTGTTGCCGCTGATCGCCACGCTTTGGCCGAAGTGGTCGTTCGATTCAATGCCGTTGCCAGTAAGTTTTGCGGCCTGGCCCCAGTTGTCGGCGCCGCCGGTGTTGCGGCCCATGACATACGCGGCGCCTGCATCGATGCCTGCGCCGTCGTTGAGCGGAGCGCCAGCGATCAGCCAGTCGCCATCGAGATCGACATCAGTACCGAAGTTGTCGCCTTGCTCGGGCGTGTCGGCGAAGAGTTTTTTCACCTGCGTCCAGTTGTTCGGGTTGTCCGGGCTTTGCTGGTACACGTACACCGCGCCGGCATTGCCTGCCATTTCGTCGTCGGAAGGAGCGCCGATAGCCACCGTATTGCCATCGATAGCGACGCTGGAGCCGAATTGCGTGCCCGAGGGCAATTGGTCGGGCTGGATGCGCAGGACGCCAAGCCAGATGCCATTGGTGCGGTGCAAAATGTATGCACTGCCGACCGACTGGCCGTTCGAGTTTTTCTTGTTCGAACCTACGACAGCCCATTCGCCATCGATGTCAACCGAAATGCCGTAAAGATCAAAAGCATTGCCGTCTTTGGCTGTGCGTTTGGCCACGCGCTGCCAGTCTTCTGCTTCGTCGGCGTAGCCGTCGCAGTCGTCGTCGTAGCCGTTGCAGATCTCTGCACGCGGCGTCACCTTGATCTGGAAGGTGCAGTTGGAAGAGTTGCCGGAAGCGTCAGTCACGGTAGCCGTGACGTTGGTGAAGCCCAGTTCAAAGGAAGAGTTGGGTGCAACGCTGTAATCCACCGTATAACCCGGGCAGTTGTCGCTGGCCGTGGCGGTATAATCGACCGTGGCCGAGCAGTTGAACTCGTCAGTCTGGGTGGTGATCAGCGACGGGCAGCTGATGTTCGGGTATTGATAATCGACGACCGTAACCGATTGCGAACAGGTGCTGGAGTTTCCTGCATTGTCCGAACCCGTGTAGGTAACGATTGTCGTACCGATCGGGAAGTAGCCCGGCGAATTGTTGGTAAAGTCAAGTCCGATGCAGTTGTCTGTAATCAGGGCATTGCCCAGATAATCGATCTGGCGGCCGCATTGATTGGCATCGTTGGGCTTGGTGATGGCGGGCGGGCAAGTCACCACCGGCTTTTCGGTATCCTGGATCGTAATGGTAAACGAACAGCTTGCCGAATTGTTGGCAGGGTCGGTTGCGCGCCAAACGTTGGTCGTCGTACCAACCGGATAGAATGCGCCGCTTGCTTTGCCGCTCAGCAGTGTGATGCTTTGAATCGAGCAGTTGTCAGCAGCGGAAGGCGTAGCATACGTTCTAACTGCGCCGCACTCGCCGGGGTCTGTGCCGGCAATTTGGTTGGCCGGGCAGGTAATCGTCGGAGGCGTAACATCCTTGACCGTTACCGTGAAACTGCAGGTCGATGAGTTACCCGACGGGTCCGTAGCGCGATACACCACCGTATTGATGCCAACCGGGAATACCGTGTTGCTGGCCTGACCGCTTACAAGCGTGATGGTCGGGGCAGCGCAGTTGTCGGTGGCCGTGATAGATCCGTAGATTACCGTTGCGCTGCAGGCAGTGGATGGGCTGTTATTTGCGGTTACGCTGGGCGGACAGGTGATCGATGGCGGAGTGATGTCTTGTCTGACAAAGCTCCATACGTTGCAGCCCGATGCCACATCAGAGGCGTTTCTCGGGCGGATTTGCCAGTAGTAAGTGCCATTGGTCGGTGTATTGACCAAAACACTGTTAGTAGCCGAATTTAATAGGAACGGCGGAGTGGTGCTCGTGCCGAAGTAAACGTCGTAGCTCGTGGCGCCCGGGGAAGCAGGCCAGCTCAGCGTTAGGGTGGCAGTCGGGCAAACGGTCTGTCCGTTGGTCGGGAAGCCCGGGCTGGCCACGCAGGGCGGCGCAGCCGTCGGGCAAATGACCTGGAAGGTCTGGGTCACGGAACTTGTCGTTTCCGGGTCGAGCAGGAGGTAGTAAGTAACGCCGCCCGTTACCGTAAATAAATTGGTTTCTGGCGAGAATACGTCCCCGACACAGGTCCAACCCGTAGCGTTGCAACCACCGGACGCCGGCTTGAAGAAATAATCAATGTAGCCGGTCGAGCTGGTTGAGGTGACCTGCAGGGTTGCGGTACCCGAAATAGCGGGCGTGAAGGAGTAGATCTTCTCCTGACCGGGTGTGGAAAAGCCGCAACTGTTCGGGCTCCATACGCCACTGCCGCTTTGCGTTGCCGTCACCGAAGTTGCGCAAGCCAGAGACGTAATGCTTGCGCAGGGGTCAAAGGCAACCGGGCAAACGATCTGGAAGTTCTGCGTCACGGAAGTAGTCGTTTCCGGATCGAGCAAGAGGTAGTAAGTCGTGCCGCCCGTTACTGTAAAGGTCCGGGTACCGGGCGAAAATACATCCCCGATACAGGTCCAGCCCGTGGAGCTGCAACCGCCGGAAGCCGGCTTGAAGAAATAATCAATGTAGCCGGTCGAGCTGGTCGAGTTGACTTGAAGGGTCGCTGTACCCGAAGCAGCCGGCGTAAAGGAGTAAATTTTCTCTGTACCGGGCGTGGAAAAGCCGCAGCTGGTCGTGGGGCTCCATACGCCCGTGCCGCTTTGCGTCGTGCTTACTGCCGTACCGCAAGTCAGGGAGGTAATGCTCGCACAAGGATCGAAAGCCGAAGATGAGGTAATCGACAAATTGTAACTTGGGTGACAAGTCGGAGACGGCCAGGAGTCGACAATCAGGTAGTAAGTAACCCCGGCAGTCAATGTCGGAGACAGGGTCTGGTTGCCTGCACTCGACTGCGCAAAGGAAACGCAGGTGCCGCCTGCCCCGGCAAGCGGGCAGCCGTTGTAGAGCATAAGACCCACATAGCTACTCGTGCTGGTAAACGCAATCGTGTAAACCCCGGTGGTCGTAGGCGTAAAGATGTACACCTGATCTTCGCCACCGTAGTACGACGAACTGCCGCAGACCGTGGTATTCGAGCTCGTCAGGTCGTTGCCGGAGCCGCAGTTGGTCAGGCCAACTCCGTTGTACGGCAGCGAAATGTTGACGTAAGTACCGAGGCCGCCCGGGCAAGTCGGCGGCGCCGACGGTGCGGTAATCGTCAGGTTGAAGCTCGGAATACAGGTCGGCGTAGGCCAGGTATCTACCACGAGGTAGTACGTAACGCCGGCGGTCACTGCGGCAGTCATAGAGGGGCTGCCTGAGCTGGACTGTACGTTGTTTACACAAGCGCCGCCCTGGCCAATGAACGGGCAACCGTTGTACAGCATCATGCCGATCCAGGAACTGGAACTGCTGATGGACAAGGTGATCGAACCGCTCGTGGTCGGGGTGAATGTAAACACCAGGTCTTCGCCGCCGTAATAGCTGCTGCTGCCGCAGATGGTGGCGTTGGATGACGTGATGTCGTTGCCGGCGCCACAGGTCGTCAAGGCCGTGCCGGTATAGGGCAGCGAGGCGATATTGACGGTAGTGCCGAGGTTGGCGGGGCAGGTTTGTGCCCGCAGGTTGAACCAGGCCAGACTGGATACCAGCATTAACGCCAGTATTCTGACCCCGGTTTTGTTGAAAAATGGTACATTTTTCATCATGTCGCAATAAAATTGGTTAGATATGAAAAGCCCTCCTGGAGTTTGGATAGACTTCAGAATAGTGAGGTACACAGGAAAGAGGCTGGCAGGATGATCACCTGGCGCTTTTAGCGCAAGCTACAAAAGCGTTAGTGTTGGGGTATTAAAGCCGCGGGAGAGAGACAAAGCGGTGTTTCTGAAAAAGTACTAGCAAATGTGGCAAATTGGGCCAATGTAGCGCATCAATTGTCCAAAAAAATTTTTCCTCGATGTCGGCTGGCTGACAAGTGCTTGATTTGGTCAGGCTTGATCTTTTGGAAAGAATTGTTCAACGACACGGTCCCTTAACTGAAATAATTCTGCTTTGCCTTCTGCCTGACGAGCCTTCGATGCCGTCTTCCAGCGCTTCCAAATGTCGCGGTAAAACCAGGAAAACCACCCCAACAAGGGCAACAGCAACACTCCTGCTATCAACCAGGCTTTCATGGAGATCAATGCAACCAGCAGTAAAAGCGGATAATAAAGCCAGCCGATGATGTACCCCAACCCGATTTTCACCGTGATTTTGAATTCGGTTTTCTTCACCTTGGTTTTCACGACCCGATCGACAGGCCATGAAATCGGCAAATTGCCCAGCCAGCCCAGGAACGCAGGAATGGCCCCGGCGATCAAAAAACGCAGCCACCAGGCCGATGCCCATTGCGGGTTTTTAAGCCCTCCGTCTTCAATCCCTGCTTTTTCAAGCGCGCCAAAGTAGTGTTCGGCATCCTTTGCCAGTCGTTCTTTCGGTCCGGCAGGCAAAGCGTTCAGCCTGTCGAGTACCGCCTTTTCCATGTCAAAACGATTCCCGTCATAGACGGTAATGGGCCAGATCGGTTGCGGATAATCGCTTCGAAACATAGTCAGCAAACGCTCCGCCAAAAGATCATCTGCCGGGTCTTCGACATGGTAACAAACCTTTTTAAGAGCCCCCTCGATATCCCTGCAAAGTCTGAGCAGGGCGCCGTTGGGTTCGCGCTGAAAATCTTCCCAGTAATCCCGAATCAGCAGCGGCTTTCCGATGTTGACAAAAACCTCGTCGCGCAGCCGGTCGCCAAAAGCGTAATTGCAGCCTGCCGGAATGATCTGGAGTTGCTCATTGCGCTGCCGTTCGTAGGCCGCAAAGGCGATACGGGCAATGCCTTTTTGTACCGTGCGAACCCGTTTGACGAGTTTATGCTCCCCTTCCACATAGATGGTCACTACCCTGCCCTGCCCGAGTTTGTCGATACAAAATTCAAACACCCCGTCATTTCTATCTTTTTCAACATACCCGTCGCGTTTGCGAAATACTGGAAACATGTTGATGCTCTCGAGAAACTTGCGCAGCAGCGGTTTGCTGAAAATATCGCCCCTTGTCATATTGTAAATCGGAGGGTCGAGGTAGATCGTCAGCAAAAAGGGCTCCATGGCGGCGCTGGGGTGATTGGCAGCCAGAAGAACCGGCTGATCGCCCGGTACGCCATGCCGGTTGTTGATATGGATTTTCCGGAATGCAATCCAGTGCATGGCATACCCGAACACAGCGAGGGGCGGGTATAATTTTCCGGTCGATTGATGTCTGAGACTTAGTTTCACAAGGACAACTTGTTGATGATGCCTTCGTCGTTTCTTTGCGCGGCGAAGAAAAGCAGCCTTTTTTAACTCTGCAACAATTACAGCCAGAACGAACATGAACTACCTGATCGTCATAGGCGGCGCCACGGCTACCGGAAAGTCCGATCTGGCCGTCAGGCTGGCCAGACATTTAGATACGGTGGTGCTTTCGGCCGACAGCCGGCAGTTTTACCGCGAAATGAGTATCGGAACCGCCAAGCCGAGCCTGGAAGAGCAAGGAGAAATAAAGCACTACTTTATTGATTCTCTGAGCGTTGCGGATGATTATAGTGTCGGCGATTTTGAGCGCCAGGCCATTGAATTACTGGATCAGCTTTTTCAAAAACACAGGGTAGTGGTGATGGCCGGCGGCTCCGGACTGTTTATCCGAGCAATTTGCGAAGGGCTGGATACTTTTCCCGAGGTGCCGGATCGCGTGCGCGGCGAGGTGGAATCCGGAGAAAAAAAGTTCGGAATCGGCTGGCTCCAACAGGAACTGCAACGGCTCGACCCCGACTATTTTGAAAACGTGGACCGCAACAACCCGGCCCGGCTTCGCAGAGCATTGGAAGTTTGCCTTGCCTCGGACAAGCCCTATTCCTATTTTTTATCGAAAGGAAAAACGACCCGGAATTTTACCCCCGTTTTCATTCAACTCGATCTCCCGCGGGCCGAATTGTATGCTCGTATCGAGCAACGCGTTGATAAAATGATTGAACAGGGTCTGGAAGAAGAAGCCCGGCGGCTGCTCCCCAATCGCGATCGACCTGCCCTGCACACGGTTGGCTACGAGGAGTTTTTCGACTTTTTTGACCAAAAAACAACCCGTGAAGAAGCCATTGTCAAGATAAAACAACACACCCGCAACTACGCCAAACGTCAGGGCACCTGGTTCAGAAAATACGGACAATGGCAAGTATTTCATCCTGGCGACTGGTCGGGTGTGCTCGATTTTGTGCAATCGAAAATGACACCCGCTTGAAAGTTTTAACCGCCAAGGCGCGAAGACGCAAAGGGTCTGCGAATTTCTTTGCGTCTTCGCGCCTTGGCGGTTAAAACAGGTACAATACCCTTATTTCAATGCAAGTGAGCCACTTTCATGACTGCCTTCTGGCCCGTTGCCACATTGAGCAACTGAATGAAGTAGAGCCCCGGCGCCTGCGCTGAAAAATCGAGGGTTTGGACGGTTTTGCCATCGTCCCATTCGCTTCCAACCACCAATACACCGTCTGCCGAGAACACACTTACGATAAAGTCGCCTTTCTGGCCCTGATTTTCAATGTAGAGAAGGTCGCCGAAAGGATTGGGATATACTTTGAACAGTGCATTGCCCGGCTCATTGGTGCCAATGGTTTCGTCGATGAGGCCATCGCAATCGTTATCCAGGTTGTCGATCAGTTCGGGTGCGCCGGGGTAAACGAACGCATTGTTGTCGTCGCAGTCCTGCCCTTCCACGGCATAGCCGGCGGGCGGGTTTACTTCGCAAGACGACAGCGTAACTGATTCATTACCAAAGGAATCACCGTCTGTGTCGGCAAAATACGTGAATACGGCCAGGTCTTCGTCGGCCATGCCGTTACAGTTGTTGTCCAAACCGTCACAAATTTCGCCGGCCCCCGGATTAAGTTCCGGGTCCGAATCGTCGCAATCCTGATTGTTGTCCACATAGCCGCCTGGTGCAACACTCAAACAGGTGTCCAGTTCCAGACTTGCATTGCCAAAACCGTCGCCGTCGGCATCCTGGAAGTAGGCAAATATCGGCAGGTCATCCACCAGGCCATTGCAGTCGTTATCGATGCCGTCGCACATTTCCGCGGCGCCGGGGTTGAGTTGCGCATTGTTGTCGTCGCAATCCTGATTGTTTTCTACATAACCGCCCGGCGCAACGCTCAGACAGGTGTCCAGTTCCAGGTTGGCATCGCCGAAGCCGTCGCCATCCTGATCAAGGTAGTAGGAATACATCGTCAGATCATCCACCAGGCCGTTGCAGTCGTTATCGATGCCGTCGCACGTTTCTACCGCGTCGGGGTTGAGTTGCGCGTTGTTGTCGTCGCAATCGACATTATTGTTTACATAACCAGTCGGGGCGGCGCTCAGGCAGGTATCGAGGCTTGCGGCAGCGGCATCGCCGAAGCCGTCGCCGTCGGCATCGACGTAATAGGAAAATATCGTCAGGTCGTCTACCAGGCCATCGCAGTTGTTGTCGATGCCGTCGCAAACTTCCGTGGCGCCGGGATTGAGCAGCGGGTTGTGGTCGTCGCAATCTTCGTAGCTGTAAAATCCGTCGCCGTCGGCATCGGGATAATAAATTTCCCGGGCATGATGAAAAGCATCCTGGCCTACTTCCATGCCGACCAGACGGCCGGGGATATCGTCCATAGGCGGGTGAATACCGCCCCAAATACGCGACAAGCTGGTTTGGTCCGAAGCATCGCGATAGGTGGCCCATTGCAGGGTCACATCGACGCTCGGGCCTTTTTCAAGGCCCAGGAAATTGCTGTTGGCCGTGACATGAAATTCTCCGAGTCCTCCCGGGAAGTATTCGCTGCCAGTAATCAGGGTCATCACTTCGGCGGCAGCGCGCGAGTAGGTCGAGTGCCCGGAAATGTAGCCCGGGAACGGAGGCGTTACGAAGGTTTTGCGCTGGAAAGGCCACCAGTTGTCGGCCAAAATCCAGCCCACGCCGGCGGTTTCGGTGGTTGGATCAGTGATGGTTTGAGGGCCGCGCCAGGTGTAAACTTTGATCTTGCCGACATTAAAATTGGCAAAACCCGCCAGCGGGTCGCCGGGTTGGATCAATTCGATCAGTCCGGGCCGCAGGGTGATGCCGGCAGGATCGAAAGACGGCAGTTCGGGGTCGCTGCTTTGGCCTTTGCCGGCCATGTAACGCAGCGCCGAAACAGGCCGTACGCCGTCGTACCAGCCTTTTACCCCCCAAGCGCTGATGGCGGCATCGTGAACAGCGCCGCCAAGTGCGAAATAGGCTTTTACATCCCATTCCAGATCGGGCAAAATTGGCCCTTTGCCATTGAATCTTTTTTCAAAACCCGGTTGGTCCATCACATAATTCAGGATGGCAAACCAGTGCCCGGGCGGTGTTTCCGAATTGGGGCCATCGGCCCAAAACTGGGCCAGTACGCGAGTGTAGTCGCCGCGCGGCACGATTTGCGGTTCGTAAGGCTGGCCGGTTATGGGGTTCATTACACGGCCGGGACTGTGGTCGCCGCCATTTTCAAAATCATAAAAATCGTGGAGTTCCGCCAGCGTTTGCGGGTAACTTTGGTTGTTGCCAAATCCTCGCGGGGAAATATCCCACATCACACTGTCGTCGGGCGTAAGGTGAGCGCCCCAGGCCGACACCAGTTCGAAATTCCAGCGATACTCATCCGACATGCCACCGCCGTCGGCAGTATCCAGCGTGGGGAAAGGCCCCGGGTCGTGGTAAACATAGTAGGTGTTGCCATTGCGCTCGTAGCTTGTTCGGTCGGCTTCGGTCATGGCAAAAGGCGCCACATTGCCCCATTCGGGGCTTTGGGCAACCTGAACGGAAGGGATAGGGTTGCCGTTTTGATCGATAGCCGTACTCAGCTGGAGCGGTTGCCAGCGATTCGGGTCGAGGATATTCGGGTCGCCGGGCGAATCCATGACGAGCGGCGGGTTTACGGGGTAGTAATACTGACTCGAATAATTGTATTGTTGATTGGAGCCGTCCTGATACCCCATCAGGATAATGCAGGCGCCCAGATAATTGCCCAGATCGGCCGGATTGCCCGAGGCGTAATTGGTGCCGTTGTAATTGATATTGTAACCCAGCGAAATCATCAGGTTATCATATCGGGTGAGGGCATTTACGGCATTGGGAGAGCCGATAAACCGGTTGCGCAACACGCGGTACGCTGCGTAGCTCATCGCCATTTCCCGCGCGGCTTCTATGTCGGCAGGGACCGGCACGCCGTTAAATTCGCAGGTGTATCCAGCCACGGTTTTGCCCAGCAAATAAGTTTCCGCAACGGTGTCGTAGGCAGCCCAGGCATCGTACAAGGCGAGGGAGACGTGAAACAAGTTGCGGGCATGAACGGGCGGGCGGGCAAAATCTTCGCGGATGGATTGTATCAAGGCTTCGTTCCAAAGCCTTGCGACCGACTGGGACCACAAATTGGTGGTAGCAGCAGAGAGAAAAACAAAGGTCAGGACAGGTAATAGTCTTTTCATATGCAGCAGATTGTACACCCGCCATCGTCCTGTCGGGTGTGGATGAAGGGGTAAAACTACTTTTTACCCGGTACAGACCTCCTTAGAAATTGCTTAAAACACTCAATTATCCTTGCACAGGACGAGGAACCAGCCCCATTTTTTTCCCTTCTTCCACCATTCGTGCGAATGCCGACTCGAATTCATTGGGTATTTCGCCATCCAGAATGGCTTCCCGAATCGCCGTTTTGATCACCCCGACGGAGCGGGACGGCCCTATCCCGAAGGTTGCCATGATCAATTCTCCGGTAATCGGCGGTTGCCAAAGCCGTAGCCGGTCGGCCTCATTGACCTCTCCCATGCGTTGTTTCAACAATTCGTATCCTTCGAGAAAACGAACCATTTTGCGCGGGTTTTTGGTCGTAATATCCGATTCGCACAGGAGCATCAGGTCTTCAATGTCGGGGCCCGCATCGAAAAGCAATCGACGCACGGCGCTGTCGGTGACCTGTTCCTTGGTCAGGCTAATGGGGCGCAGGTGCATACGAATCATCTTCTGCACGTATTCCAGTTCGGCGCCCAGTGGAAGGCGCAGGTTTCTGAAAATTTTGACGGCCATATTGGCGCCGAGCCATTCGTGGCCGTGGAAAGTCCAGCCCGATTCCGGGTCGTATTTTTTAGTGGGCGGTTTGGCAATATCGTGCAGCAGTGCCGACCAGCGCAGCCAGAGTTTGGGGCTGCGCTTGCAAAGGTTGTCCAGCACTTCCAGGGTGTGGTAAAAATTGTCCTTGTGCCCGCGTCCGTCGCGGTCTTCGACGCCTTGCAGGGCGGCCAGTTCGGGCATGATCAGTTGCAGCAAACCCGTATCGAACAGTAAGTTGAAGCCGATCGAGGGTTTGGGCGCCAGCAGTATTTTTTCCAGTTCGCCGGCAATACGTTCTTTGGAAATAATATGGATGCGGGAGCGGTTTTGAGCAATACCTTCAAGGGTGTTCGGATCGATATCAAACCCAAGTTGGGTGGAAAATCGTATGGCGCGAAGCATCCTGAGCGGGTCATCCGAAAAGGTTTTTCCGGGCTCAAGAGGTGTTTTGATGAGTTTCTGTTCAAGGTGTTGCAGCCCTTCAAACGGATCGAGAATCAGCCCGAAATCTTCTTCCGCCAGACTGACTGCCAGTGCATTGATGGTGAAATCGCGGCGATTCTGGTCGTCTTCCAGGGAGCCGCTTTCCACGTCGGGCTTGCGGCTGTCGTGGCGATAACTTTCCTTGCGGGCGCCTACAAACTCGATTTCAAAATCTTCATACCGAAGCATGGCCGTCCCGAAACGGGAGTAAACGGCAACTTTCGGGCGGGGATACAGGTAGGAAGCCACGTTTTCAGCAAGCCTGATGCCATCGCCTACGCACACAATATCAATGTCTTTGCAGGGGCGTCCGAGCAGCCGATCACGCACATAGCCGCCCACGACAAAAGCGGGCACGCCCATTTTGCGCGCTGCCTGGCCGATCAGTTCGAAAAGCCTGCGTTCTTCCGGAAAAATATTGAAAATCATGGCTGTAAATCGTTCGGGGCAAGGCTAGCCGACAGGCTCGAGTGAAAAATCCGCATGGGTGTAGGTTTCCTCGATTTCATCGAGAATACCGAATAAAACGTCAGGGTCCATTTCCGTCACCAGACGCGCGCGGAAGGTTTTGATGTGTGGCAAATCACGGAAATAAGGCGCGTAATGTCTGCGCATTTCCAACACCCCGAGTTTGGGGCCTTTCCAGACCAGACTGTCCCGCAGGTGGCGCCTTGCCGCTTCTACCCGCTCGCTTACGGTGGGCGGATCGAGCAGCTCGCCGGTCGCGAAATAGTGTTTGATCTCACGAAAAACCCAGGGATAACCGATGCTGGCCCGGCCGATCATGATTCCGTCGACCCCGTACTTGCGCCGGTACTCGAGCGCCTTGGCCGGGTTGTCGACGTCTCCATTGCCAAATATGGGAATCGTGATCCTCGGGTTGTCTTTTACTTTGGCAATCCACGACCAGTCGGCCTCGCCTTTGTACATCTGCTGGCGGGTACGGGCATGGATCGTAAGCGCCTGAATGCCAACATCCTGCAAGCGCTCGGCCACTTCCAGAATATTGATGCTGCCGGTGTCCCAACCCAGGCGGGTTTTGACGGTGACCGGCCTTTTGGTACTTTTGACAACGGCTTCTGTGAGACGCACCATGTGGGGCACGTCGCGCAGCAAACCGGCGCCGGCCAGTCGGCAGGCAACCTTGGCTACCGGGCAACCGAAGTTGATGTCGATCACGTCGGGATTTTTTGCCTCGATGATTTCCGCGGCCTCGATCATGTTTTCCAGCTGACCGCCGAAATACTGGATCCCAATGGGGCGCTCGTAGTCGAAAATGTCCAGTTTTTGAAAGGTGTTTTTGGCCTCATGGACGAGACCGTCGGCACTGATGAATTCCGTGTAAACCATGTCCGCCCCCTGTTCCTTGCACAACTTGCGGAATGGCGGATCGCTCACATCTTCCATGGGTGCGAGCAGCAGCGGAAAATCTCCCAATTCAACCGGACCTATTCTGACCATTTTTATCGTATTTCGCCGCGAAGATACTGCTTTCTGCAAGATTGAATGGCGTATCCCGGTCAAAGCGACCCTTGCTTCAACTCGTGCAACCTCGTTTTTAAGATGTTTTTCAAATTTTCAGTTCCGCTTTGTCTGCTCGTACTCGCAGCCATTTTGGCACAATGCAAGGACGACGCGCTGCCGGACGAGCCGCTATCGCCGACACCCTATCATTTGCAAATTCCTCCGGGCATGCCTGTGATGGATATCCCGGCCGGCAATCCGCTGACGGTCGAGGGGATCGCTCTCGGGCGAAAACTGTTTTACGACCCTATACTCAGCGCAGACAGTACGCAGGCCTGCGCCGATTGCCATCGTCAAAACTGGGCATTCGTGGACTCCAGTCGCCAGTTCAGTATCGGTATTACAGGCGCAGTGGGCGCCCGCAATGCCATGCCGCTGTTCAACCTGGGATGGCAGGACAAGTTTTTCTGGGATGGCGGCGCAGCTGATTTGGAAAGTCAGGTGCTTGGACCCATTACCAATCCCTTGGAAATGAATGAGTTGTTGAGCAATGTCGCGATCAAACTCAACCGACATCCCGAATACCCCTCCCTGTTCCGATCGGCCTTTCACCTGAATGACACAGCATTGGTCACCATCCCTTTGATGATGCGGGCCATTGCGCAATTCGAGCGCACGATCATCAGTGCCGACAGCCGCTACGACCGTTGGAAACGCGGAGAGGGAAGCCTGAACGATCAGGAATTGCGCGGTCTGGCCTTGTTTGAAAACCCCGAAAAAGGAGATTGTAACCACTGCCATGTCACCGGCAGTACATTCTCCGATTTTATTTTCCGCAACAACGGACTCGACAACGTGGGCGCCGACCCCGGTAGGTACCGAATTACCCTGCTGGAAAGCGATCGGGGAAAATTCAAAACGCCCAGTTTGCGCAACATCGGGTTGACTGCGCCCTACATGCACGACGGCCGTTTTCAAACCCTTGAAGAAGTACTGGAGTTCTACAACACAGGGTTCAAGGACTCCCCCACCCTCGACCCCAACCTGAAACACGCCCTCAAAGGACGGCTGAATGCACAGGACAAGGCGGATATCATTGCGTTTTTAAAAACACTCGATGATCCAGGGCTCCTGACCAATCCGGCCTTTGAAAAGCCGCACTGAAATACGCAATCAAATGGCTGCTTGTCCGTTATTTGCAGCCCTTTAATGCCCCGATGAGCCGTTTAAAATCATTTTCTCATGTATAGCCTGTTGGCTGGCAGTATTATTTTAAGTGTTTTTCACGCTTTGATCCCTAGTCACTGGTTGCCGGTGCTCGCGGTAAGCCGGCAGGCGGGCTGGGGTGTCGGGCGCACCTTGCTCGTGACTTTTTGGGCAGGGTTTGCGCATGTATTGAGTACGGTTTTGCTGGGTCTTGGACTTGCGTATGCGGGCCAGGGGCTTTCGTTGCAGGTGGAGTCTTTTACACACTGGATTGCGCCCGGGTTGTTGGTGCTTTTGGGTATTTATTTTCTCTACCGACACTATTACCATCACCATTTTCATCTGACGGGAGAGCACTTCAAATGGGGAGTTCTCACCTCGCTGATGGTGGCGATGTTTTTGTCTCCTTGTCTGGAAATCGAGGGCTTTTTTCTGGCTGCCGGCCAGTATGGGTGGTCGTTCGTCGGGCTTCTGGCCTTTACCTACGCGATTGTCAGTATTACGGGCATGCTCGTCTGGGTGCGCTTGGCCCTTGCGGGATTGAAAAGGCTGGATTGGCATGCGTGGGAGCACAATGCGGGGCTAATTACGGGCATTACCCTCATTCTGTCCGGCCTGGCAATGATACTCTGGCATTGACCTACATCTGCGCCAGGGCTTCTCTTTCCGACTTTTTAAGGCTTAAAACCACCCGCTCATAGGAGTGATCGATCAGATGGCGGAGCAGGCTTTCATCGAGCGAGCCCTCGAAATCGACGGTGTTCCAGTGAATTTTATTCATGTGCCAGCCTGCCTGTATTTCGCTGTACCGTTCGCGCAACTCCGTGCCGTAATCCGGCTCGCACTTCAAATTCACGGTAAAACGCTCGGAATCAAGTCCTGTGATGGCAAATATCTTGCCCATGACCCGCATGCAAAGCGTTACCTCGTCGAAAGGAAAATCTTCCGAAGTGCCCTTTTTTGCCAGGCAGTATTCGCGAAACTGTTCAATATCCATCGTGTTCGGATTTACCATTCCTGCACCATAGGGTGCAACATCAGTTCATCGATGATGACGTGCGGCGGCGCATTCAGGATGTAAGCGACAGCATCGGCAATATCGACAGGCTGCAAATACGCGGCGCGATGCGGCTGGCCAGGCGAGCCATCGTGGAAAAAAGTATCCACCAGTCCCGGGTAAATAACGCTGACTTTAATGCCAAGAGAACGTACCTCGCGCCTCAGAGACTCAAAAAAAGCGTGTTGTGCGTATTTGCTGGCCGTGTAAAGCCCGCCGCTGGCAAAAGTTCGTTTCGACACATCGGAAGCAATGCCGACGATATGCCCTTTGCCAGCCGTTTTCAATGCGGGCAGCGTCGCTTTGGTCAGCAGGAAAGAGCCTTTTACATTGACGTCCATCACCCGATCCCAGTCATCCGCAGACAGTTCTTCCACGTTTTTAAAAATACCGATACCCGCGTTGTTGATCACGTTATCGATGCGGCCGAAATCACGCAGAATTTGCGCAACAGTCTGATTTACCTGGGCTTCGTCCGAGATATCGATGGGAAACGAAAGCGATTTTCCGCCCGATTGATCGATTTCAAACTCGAGTTCGGTCAGTTCTTCGGCGTTGCGCGCGATCAGCATGACAAAATGATTTTCGCGGGCCAGGCGAGTGGCTACCGCACGGCCAATGCCGCGGGACGCGCCGGAAATCAGCGTGACGGGTTTTTCCATAACAGGAATATTCTTGTACTGTGGGAGTTAAAACAAACCGTGCAATTCTGCCTGAACCATTTCAAGCACCTTGCCCGAATCTTCGGGGCTGTTTTGAAAATCGAGGTTATCGACGTTGATGACCAGCAGGCGGCCTTCGCGGTAGCCATTGATCCAGTTGTCGTAGCGTTCGTTGAGGTGTTTGAGGTAATCGAGGCTGATACTGCCCTCGTAATCGCGGCCGCGCATCTGGATATGATCGACAAGCGTCGGGATGCTGGCTTTCAGGTAGATCAAAAGATCCGGCGGTTTGATTTGCGAGACAATCGATTGAAAAAGCGTGGTATAGTTTTCAAAATCGCGCCGTTCCATCAAGCCCATATCGGCGAGGTTGGGAGCGAAAATGAAGGCGTCTTCGTAGATGGTCCGGTCCTGGATGACGGTCCGGTTCCCCTGCTGGATGCGCAACACCTGTTGGTAGCGGCTCGACAGGAAGAAAACCTGCAAGTTGAACGACCAGCGTTTCATGTCGACGTAAAAGTCGGCCAGATAGGGGTTGCTTTCCGTATTCTCGTAGTGGACTTCCCAGCCGAAGTGATGGCTGAGCATCTCTGTCAGGGTTGTTTTGCCGGCGCCGATATTACCGGCGATCGCGACGTGACGGATAAGGGGTTTGTCAGACGGTAAACTAGAGTTCATTCCTTTACTTTTGTGCGCTGCGAAAATAGGCGTTCGTTCGGCGTTCGTGCATCCCTTGACGACGATTTTTCCAGACCGCTCAACGGATAACTTCAAACGTTCAACGAGCAAGGCCTTCCAATCATCTAAGCTTTTTCTCAAATCATGGACGATCAACTTATTTCGAACCTTGAAAAACTGGCCCGCCTGCAACTGGATGACGAGGAACGAACCGCCCTCGCTGGCGACTTGCAAAAGATTCTCGACATGGTGGACCGGCTTAGGCAGTTAAACACAGACGGCGTCGAGCCGCTGGTTTACCTGAGCGACGGCCAAACCACCGCCAGAGCGGACGAAGTTGTCGGCCAGGTGACCACCGAAGCGGCTTTGAAAAATGCGCCTTCGCACGACGACCAGTTTTTCAGAGTGCCCAAAGTCATTGAATGAACCAGGGCGATTTTTGCTCATTACCGGAACAATAACTATGCTGATTTCCATCGAACACCTCAACAAAACGTACATCATGGGCGCCGAAAAAGTGGAGGCCCTTAAAGACGTTTCGCTCAACATCAACCGCAACGAATATGTCGCCCTGATGGGCCCTTCCGGCAGTGGCAAATCGACGCTGATGAACCTCCTGGGCTGTCTCGACTCCCCCACCAGCGGCAAATACTACCTCAACGATATCGAAGTCAGCACGATGGACGACGGCGAGCTGGCCGAGGTACGCAACCGCCAGATCGGCTTTGTTTTCCAGACCTTCAACCTGCTGCCACGGCTCTCGGCCCTTGAAAATGTTGCTCTTCCCCTGGTCTATTCTGGCGTGCCGAAAGAAGAGCGCCTCGAAAAAGCCAGAAAAGTGCTGACCTCGGTGGGTCTTGGCGATCGTGTGATGCACAAACCCAATGAACTTTCCGGCGGTCAGCGCCAGCGGGTTGCCATTGCCCGTGCCCTCGTCAACGACCCGGCCATCATCCTTGCCGACGAACCTACCGGCAACCTCGACACCAAAACTTCGTACGAAATCATGTCCCTTTTCGAGCAAATTCACCAAAACGGCAACACCGTTATTCTTGTGACGCACGAGCAGGATATCGCCCTGTACGCACACAGAATCGTTCGTCTGCGCGACGGGCTGATCGAATCGGATATGCAGAACAACAACGTGCTTAGCATGGCCAATGCCCCCGTGCCTGCCGGCGATTAAATCTTTAAGGGGGGGGTTAAAAAAAGATCGGCCGGGAGGACATCCTCCCGGCTGATCTTTTTTTAGGCTGATAATCAGGTTTTTACAAAACCTTGAGCAGTTCCGCTTCCAGGTTGTTGCGCGGGTTGACGGCTACAACCTTGCCGTCGCGGCCGATCAGGAAAGTTTGCGGGATGGCCCGAACGCCATAGGTGGCTGCCGGGGCGCTGTTCCAGAATTGCAGGTCGCTGACGTGGTTGGCCCACACCAGACCATCGTCCTTGATTGCCTTTTTCCAGTTTTCCTTGCCGTCGGGGCGATCGAGCGATACGCTGAATACCTCGAAGCCCTTTTTGTTGTACTTGTTGTACACATCCACGACATGCGGGTTTTCGCGACGGCACGGGCCGCACCAGCTGGCCCAGAAGTCGAGCAGCACCACTTTGCCTTTGAGGCTCGACAGGTTGCGGACTTTGCCGTCCGGGTCGGGAAGAGAAATATCGGGGGCCTGCTGCCCTACGCGGATGGTGCCGTTTCCGGTTGCGGGTTGCTGCTGCTCGGTCGCACCGCTGGCGATTTGTTTTTCGAGCTGGCTGACCATGTTGGTGTACACCGTGGCGTATTTGGAACCAGGCATGTAATCGTTCAGTTCAGTGCTGGCGGTTTTGAATTCAGCCAGGTGCTGGTCGGCTACGCGGCCGAGCAATTGAGAGGTGAAAAATGCGCGAAGCAGAGGATTGCAGCCTTTTTCAGCGATCACCTGTTTGGATTCCTCGGGCGTTTTGGGCGCCGAATTGAACAAGCCCTGAACGAAAGTGGCATAGCAACTCATTGTTTCAGAGCCCTTTACCTCGATCTGGAGTTTGTCGATGGTGGCAAGATCGCCGGTGAACGACACAACGTGCTCCTGCCCGTCGAGCATGAAGTACATTTTTTTATCGCCGACCGTCAGGACGTACAAGCCGCGGTCAAACGCTTTTTCGGACTTGATCGAAAAGTTGCCATCGGCATCGCATTTGGCCGAACCGAGCGGAATCGTGGTACGATCGAAAAAGGATTGTTCCAGTTTGGCCTGGAGGTCGCCGGCATTTTTAACGCTCCCTTTCAGGATGTAACCATCTTCGCCCTGGCAGGAGGAAAGCAGCGCAAGAACCGGAAGCAAAAGCAGTAAAAGTGATTTTATTAATTTCATAATTAATTAATTGTCAAGTTAATAAACAAAATTATTGCATAATACCTGCCAAAAGTGTGTCGTAAGTGCGTTTCCATTCGGCAATGTTGCCCCAATCGGCGCCGTTCACTACGACGACATCGCCCACCACTTCGCCGAGGCGTTCAAAAGCCTGATTTTCATCAATCAGAAAACGTTCGAACACGGCTGCTTGTTCGGAGCGAACGCTGACGATTGCGCGGCTCTGCGACTCGCCGAACAGCCAGGCGTCGGCCCGCAAATCGGCGGGAGTATTGAGATGGAAACCCATGCCCGCGTGCATGGCGCTTTCGAGCAGGGCGGTAAACAACCCGCCATCGCTGACATCGTGCGCCGACTGCAAAAGGCCGTCCTGAATCGCCTTTTTCAAGGTCTGTTGCAGGGCAAATTCTTCTTCCAGGTCAAAATGGGGGCACGGACTGTGTTCCGTTCCATGCACCACCCGCAGGTATTCGCTGCTGCCGAGGTCTTCGCGGCTGGTTCCGAGCAGGTAAATTTTATCGCCTTCATTTTTGAAATGAAGGGTCATCATTTGCTCGTAATCATCGAGAATGCCCAGCATGCCGATGGTAGGTGTCGGATAAACCGGGATGACCTGGCCGTCTTTGGCGTACTGGTTGTAAAAACTGACATTGCCGCCCGTGACCGGCGTACCGAATCGGCGGCAGGCGTCGCCCATACCGCGGATAGCCTCGGCAAACTGGTAATAAACTTCCGGGTTGTAGGGGTTGCCGAAATTGAGGCAGTTGGTGATGGCCACGGCTTCGCCGCCTGCGCAAACGATATTGCGCGCTGCTTCCGCCACGGCGATCATGGCGCCGCGATACGGATCGGCGTACACGTAGGCCGAGTTGCAATCCGTCGTTACGGCGAGGGCTTTTCGTGTGCCTTTTACGTACACGACGGCCGCGTCGGAGGGGCGGTTGGTCGTCATGGTACCTGTGCGGACCATAGAGTCGTACTGGCGAGTGATCCAGTTTTTGGCGGCCAGGTTGGGGGAATTCCAGAGTTTTTTGGCCGCGACTTTCAGGTCGGCGGGTTGTTTGATCATCGCGAGATCGAATTTTGCGATTTCGGCGAGGTAGGCGGGTGTTTTTTGCTCGCGAACGTACACGGGAGCGCCTCCGCCCAGTACCAGCGATTCGGCGGGTACCGTGGCCACAAGGCTTCCGTGGTGGTAATATTCCAGCATTCCCGTGTCGGTCGTGACGCCGATTTGCTCGCAGGGCAGGTCCCATTTGTCAAAAACCGCCAGGATTTCCTGTTCGCGGCCGGGGGCGCACACGATCAGCATACGTTCCTGACTTTCGGAAAGCAGGATTTCCCAGGCTTTCATGTTTTGCTGGCGGGTGGGTACTTTATCGAGATCGATACGCATGCCGACGCCCGATTTGGCGCTCATTTCGGAAGTGGAGCAGGTAATCCCCGCTGCGCCCATGTCTTGCATACCGATCACGGCGCCCGTTTTGATGGCCTCCAGTGAGGCTTCCAGCAGCAATTTTTCCTGAAAAGGGTCGCCAACCTGCACGGCAGGCAGGTCCTCGTGCGAATCCTCGGTCAAATCGGCCGAGGCAAAAGTAGCGCCGTGAATACCGTCCTTGCCCGTGGCGGAACCGACGATAAAAACCGGGTTGCCAGGCTCGCCGGCCGTGGCGCTCACCGTTTCGCCAACCTTCACGATGCCGACCGACATCGCATTGACCAGAATATCGTGGTTGTAACAATCGTAGAAATACACTTCGCCGCCGACCGTCGGCACGCCGAAGCAATTGCCGTAGTCGCCGATGCCTTTAACCACACCAGCAATCAGCCGCTTCATGCGCGGATCGTCGGGGCGACCGAAGCGAAGCGAGTTGAGCGATGCGATGGGGCGGGCGCCCATGGTGAAAATATCGCGGTGAATACCGCCGACACCCGTCGCGGCGCCCTGGTAGGGCTCGATAGCGGAGGGGTGGTTGTGGCTTTCAATTTTGAACGCGCAACCAAGCCCGTCGCCGATGTCCACCAGTCCCGCGTTCTCCTCCCCTGCCCCGACCAGCAGGCGTTGGCCGGTTCTGGGCAAAGTTTTCAACTGGATGATGGAGTTTTTGTACGAACAGTGTTCGCTCCACATCACGGAGTACACGGAGAGTTCGGTAAAATTGGGAATTCTGCCCAGAATTTCTTTAATTTTGTCAAATTCATCGGGCGTCAGGCCCAGACTCTGGGCGGTTTCGGGAGTGGGTAAAGGCTCGGCTGTGGCCATTTAAGCAGGCTGCGAATGGTAAGTGAACGATTGTTTGAATCTGGCCGCAAAAGTAGCAAATGAGCAACCAATATCACTGTATCAGTTAAGCCTTGTCATTGCCCACCCTCTTGTCAAAAGGGCAGATTTGTAACGTAAAAAATTGATAATCAAATAAAAGCAAGTGTCGTGACAATTCGTATTCAACCGGAAATGACTGTTGCGGAAGTATGTGATTCGTTTCATTCCGCCTATCCTTATCTGAAACTGGAGTTTTTCACCGTTTCGCACCGCGCTTTTCAGGGCAGTTTGGTGCAGTACATGATCAAAGATCACAACACTCGCCTGTCTGCCCTCAATTCGGATCTTGCGTCAGGCGATCTGGATTGCAACGCCGACCAGACGGTGCGCATTTTTGAAGAAAATATGGAACGCCAGTTTGGCCTGTACGTACAGGTTTTTCGCCTCTCGCACGACCTCTGGCTGGCTTCCAGCGCTACTGACAACCTGACGCTTTTCGAACAAAACCGAAGGGGCAAATCGTCCGAACACCCAACCACCTTCGATAACGAACAGCCCCTGGATTATCGCGAGCAGGATTAAAACAGATTTGAACGTATTATTCACGTTTTCAAACAATTGTGATCATGAAAACCATTCTTGTTCCAACTGATTTTTCCAATGCTTCCGCCAATGCCTTGCGCTTTGCGGGCGCCGTTGCAGCACAAACCGGGGCAGAACTCGTCGTGTTGCACGTGGTTTTCCCCAACGAAGGCGTGGATAATAATGTTTACGCCGCATTCTGGACCGACGACTACCTCACGCAGCGGGAAAAAGACCTGAAAGACTGGGTCAAACGCCAGCGCCGCGGGCAGTCCGGCAAGGAAATCGCCACGCGCTGCGAGTGTCTCGTCGGCTTTCCCATCCCCTCTATCGTCGAAACGGCCGATAAATTTCACGCCGACCTCATCATCATGGGTACGACGGGCGCTACGGGCCTTCGCGGCGTCCTGCTGGGCAGCGTCGCCGCTGGAATGATCGGCCGCACACACGTGCCGGTGTTGGTCGTGCCCAAAAAAGCGCAGTTTTACCCGGGCAGCTCGGCGGTATTCGCCACCGATTTCCACTTCCGCATCGAAGCAATGGGCCTGAAAACGCTCCATGAACTGCTCGCATTGCACAAAAGCCCGCTCAGGGTTGTGCATATCCTCGACAAGCCAGGCGATCATCAGGACAAGGAGAAGGAAGCGGCGCTCGTGCGCAAACTCGGCGACATTGCTTTTGATTTGCATTACCTGCACGACCGCGATGCGGCACAGGCTATCTCCAACTTTATCGAAACAACCGACGCCGGCTTGCTCATTGCCGTGGCGCACGAACACAGCCTTTTGTACAAAATTTTCAATGAAAGCCTGACCCGCAAACTTGCGCACCGCATTACGGTGCCGTTGCTGGCACTTCACGACAATAAACGCGATTAACGGTCGCGACTGACGGTTTTTGAGCGGCGCCTTCCGTTTTGCGGGGGCGCCTCTTTTTGTCGTACTTTTCGGCAGAAATACGACGCCATGCCGAATACAAACCCGAATCCGATAGCCAAGTATTTAATTGTCAGCGCCTTATCGGTCGTTTCGTTAGTAGCGTCCGCGCAGAGCAAAGAATCGTCCCCGGCGCCCGATTCCTCGGTTCGGGTTTTTGCGGTTCCGCTGGTCTATTTCAGTCCTGATACCTATTGGGCCTTCGGCGGCGCCGGCATCCTGACGTTTCGGGGTCGCCCGCAGCGGTCGAGCATCTCGTTCAGTGGAGCCTACACGCAGCGCAAGCAGATTCTGGTCAGCCTGCCGTACCAGTGGTTCAGCCCGAAAGGCCATTGGCGCGCCTACGGCGAAGTTGCGTGGTATCGCTATTTGTACCAGTATTTTGGCATTGGAAACACCTACCCCAACGAGTTCAAGGAAACCTACGTCGCCAAATATCCACGTGTTCGGGTCAACATGCTGCATCGGCTGCACAAACATGGACTGGCCGGTTTGCGCTACGGACTCGATGTTTTTCGCATCCTGTCCATTCAGGAAGGCGGAGAGTTGGCTTCCGGGAAAATCACGGGAACCGGTGGCGGCGTGTCTTCGGCCTTCGGCCCGGTTTGGTTGTTCGACTCCAGAGACAACCAGTTTTATCCGCGCTCGGGAGCCTTGATCGAATCGACGGCCTACGCAGAATTGCCGTTGTGGGGCAGTGATTTTCGATACCTGCGTTTTTTCACGGAAGCCAGCCGTTACATGAGTTTTTGGAAAAAAAATGTGTTGGTGCTGCATTTCCTCGGGCAAGCGACCATCGGCGACCCGCCTTTTTTCAGCATGGCGCAAATGGGCGGCATGCGTTGGTTGCGTGGCTACCCGGCCGGCAAATTTCGCGACAAACACCTGCTGCTATTCCAGACGGAATGGCGGTTTCCGCTGTTTTGGCGGTTCAAAGGAGCAATGTTCGCAGGCACGGGCAGCGTGTTCGGCACACCGGGCGAGCGTTTGCGCTGGCGATACAATGCCGGCGGCGGAATTCGTTTTGAGTTCGACACGCGCCAGCACATTCATTTACGCCTCGATTACGGCATTGGCGCCGACAATTCGGGCTTTTACCTCACCGTTGGCGAAGCATTTTAAAACATGACAAACGGAGTCGTTATCGGCCGCTTTCAGCCGCTGCACAAGGGCCATGAGCAATTGATCAATGTCGCACGGACCTCCTGCGAACGGCTTGTCCTGCTGGTAGTCAGCGCGGAAAACGACGCAATCCCCGGCTGGCAGCGCTACAATTGGGTCAAAAACACCTGGCCCGAACTCGATGTCAGGCATGTCGTCCTCCCTTCTTCCGAACAGTCGCCGGACTGGTTTGCTTTGTTGAATAAATTTGGCCCTCAGGAGCCTTACACGGTTTTTTACGGCCAAAATCAATCGGAATATTGGTCGGCTCATTCAGAAACGCCGGGCGTTTGTGTGCCCATGTGGCCGCCTGAATCCCCTTATTTATCCTCCAACATCCTGAGAAATCCGGATGACTTCCGGCAGGCGCTTTCGCCGAAGGTGCGCGCCGCTTTTGTCCGTCGTGTGGCCCTGATTGGCCCCGAATCCTGTGGCAAAAGTTATCTCGCCGAGTTGCTTGCCGCTCATTTCGGGACGGTTTTCGTGGAAGAATACGGCAGGACCTACTGTGAAAAATTCGGCATGGACCTGACGGAACTCGATTTTGCGCACATCGCCGGCGGTCAGCTGTTCCGCGAAGACGAGATGGCGGAGCAAGCCACGGGCGTGTTGTTCTGCGACACCGACCTGATCGTCACCCAGGTGTGGAGCGAAATTTATTTCAAGGGCCGTTGCCAACCCTGGATCATGCAGGCCGATCACGAGCGCAGGTATGCCCTTTTCCTCTTGCTGGCGCCCGATATTCCGTGGATCAACGACGGACTGCGGGAGTACGAGGCGCAACGCGAATGGATGTTTGAACGCTTGAAACAGGAGTTGCAAACGCGAAACTTGCCGCATATCGTCATCCGCGGCGATTATGAACAGCGAACACGCCAGGCCATCGAAGCCGTGAATAATTTGCCGGGCCTTTAAAATCTGGCGACCACGGACACGGCTTTTTTCTCCCTTTTTACTGTGCCCCCAGGCTCGAATATTTCGGCGTACAACACGTAAATACCAGGCCGAACGCGAGCGCCGTCGTCGCTGTCGCCATCCCATCGGATTTGTCCTTCGGTGCCGATCAGCTCTTGGCGGACAAGCTGTTTGATCGGGATGCCTTCCGAATCGTACAGGGTGAAGGAGGCAAAGTAGCCTGGCGCCGGCAGATTGTAAAAGATCGGCAAATAGTCCTCGTAGCCATCGTCGTCGGGCGACAGGCGGTCTTGCGGCAGTTGAATAATGTCGTCGACAGGGTCGCGGTGCACGATCAGGCGTTGGGAGTTGGGTTGCGTGGGCGTGCCCGCATCGCTGCCGGCTTTTTGCACAGCCGAAGTCCAGTTGCTGCCGCTGTTGGTCGGCCCGTCGATTTGAATACGTTCCAGCGGGATGCCCTCGCGCTCGCTCACACTGAGCAAGGCGTTGTGCCATTCGTCTGAATAATCGAGGGAGTCGAGGGTCACACGGCTTTGTCCGTTGTTCCACAGCACGGTAAAATTGCCGTCGCGGTCGTCCAGAGTGGGCAGGTCCTGATACAGCAGCCAATTCGGACGTATGTCGGCATAATGTTGCGCCAGATAAAGCGGCTCTTCGGTGAAAACCAGGTATTCTCCGGGTAAAAACAGGCGTCCCAGGGTGACCGGCAGCTGAACGCCGGGCGTGCGCGCGTCGTCGAAGAGGAACAGGGAAAGGTCAAAAATCTTGTCGCTGCGATTGAACAACTCAACGTAGCGGGAACCGCCCGAAACGGGATTGAACAGGATCTCGTTGATCACGACGTCGGCGGGCGCAGGCTGCTCCGGCAGACCGATAAACGCGGTATCTGTGGCGGAAATAGCATTTCCGCTGCAATCGGTCACCGAAGCCCCGAACGTGAGGGCATACAGGGTCCGGGTTTGCAGGGGGCTGCTTGTTGTGATTTCAACACGGCTGTTATCGCCATCCTGGAAATCGGCCGAATTGACGACAATCGAAGGAAAAAGGCGAAATGCCGAGGGATCCTGAATGGCATTTTCGTCGAGGCCTTCGGAAAAAATCAGCAGAATGCTGGTTGCATCCACCGTGTAGGCGCGAACGATCGAAGGCGCTGTGAGGTCCGGCGCAAGGTTGTAGGAGGCATTGCGCCGTCCGGGCGTGCCGCCCGTCGATGCCGGGCAGCTTTGCCAGTTTTCCTTGCCAATACAGGGCAAAGATGGGTTGATCCTTTCGATCGACCAGCCGCCGTCGCGTTTGTTGGCATCGGTGTGCCATGCCGCCGAATAAACGACTCGGTCGATCAGTTCGCCGGAAGCGCTGCGCAGGTTGAGTGCGTCCTGATCGTCGTTGAGACTGGGAAATCCCACGGGCGCCAACAGATTGCCGGTGTATGGAAGGAGTGTGGCGAGGCTTGCTGCGGAACACAAAACGAGGGTTGAATCGGGGGCAAGCACATAGTTGCCAAGCGCGTATTGCGTGACGCCGGCATCCGAAAAAAGCAAACCGTTCAGTTGCAGAAACTTGCCCGAACGGTTGATGATTTCCACCCATTCCACCTCCGGCAAACCCTGTGAAGGGGCGGGTTTGCACATGATTTCATTAAAAATCAGGTCCTGATGATGCGGGGCTTCTGCCAGGCCAAAAAACACGACGTTCGCCAGATCAGCGCCGTTGCCGCTGCAATCGCGCACGAGGGAGTCGATTGCCATGCCGTACCGTACGCCCGACTCCAGCGGCTCGGCGAGACTCAATTGTAGCACGCTCCGGTCGTCGGTGGGGAATGCGACAGCCTGCACCTGGCGGTTCGGCGTGAGGTGGTATCGACTGGCATCCAGGGCTTCCGCTGCATCGAGACCCTCCGAGAAATACAGTTTCAGGGAAAGGGCATTGTCGGTAACTACATTGAGCAGAGCCGGGCGTTGCGTGTCGGGTGCAGTTTGCAAGCCGGCATTCGGTTGTCCGGGGGTACCGCCAATGGGGGCGGCGCTCGATTGCCAGTTGTCGCTGCCCAGACAGGGCCGGTTGGGGTTGATGCGTTCGAGCGTCCAGCCCCCGTCTTTTTTGTCCGGATCGGTGTGCCAGTCCAGTTGGTAGGATACCTGGTTGATGATTTGCCCGTTTGCGTCAGCAAGGCTCAACAGGTCGCCGTCGTTGTTCAGGGAAGGAAAACCGCTGATTCCCAGGGTATTGGGCGCAAAATTTTTCAAGCTGAGTGCCGAGGAAGGCGCGCACAAAACGATGAATGAATCGGGCGCCAGCACGTAGGCCGGCAAGGCAGCGGGCGTACCGCCAAAATCGTAAAACCGCAATTGTTGCAAATCGATATACTTGCCCGAACGGTTGAACAACTCGACCCACTCCACCTCCGGCAAAACAACAGAAGGAGTCGGATCGGCCATGATTTCATTGATCAAAATATCGTATTGCAAGGCCGGTTCCACTAGAATAAATTGGAAATCAGTCGTTTGAAGGGCGCTCGCGTTGCCCGCAACATCGGCGACCAGATTGCTTTGCAATTGATAAATGCCGGACTGACTCAACGGCGCGGGCAAACTCACGATCACCTTTGCCGCGTTGCCCGGCGCCAAAACAGCAGCCGTTGCCTGACCGACGCCTTGCACAAGGTAGTTGGCCGGATTTTCGGCAGACACGGGGTCCAGCACTTCGTCAAAAGTCGCTTCCAGCGTGGAATCGTTTAAAAGACTGGCGGCGAGCAGTACGGGCGGCGTGGTGTCCGGCGCGTCGGGTTGAATGGAGAGCTTGTCGAAGTAAAATTTGTCTTTCCGCGTAGCGGAATACACGCATTGCACGCCGAACCAACGGTCAGGCCCGCCTGCGTACGTGGCGTCCGTGACGGAAAGTTCGGGTTGAAAAGGATTGGGCCCCGGGGCTACTTCCAGCGACCACAGGCCGCTTGTCGAGCGACGCATGCGCAAGGCGCCGACGACCGGCTCATTGGCGACGAGGCCCGGGGTGCCCGTTGCGAGCAGCGTTTTGGCGGGGCCGTCCTGCCGGTAAAAACGAATGGCGTCGCTGGAACCGTTTTCTCCAATTTCAAGAAAATAGCCGTTGGCCTGGCTCAGATCTGCCTGATCGGCAAGGAGATAAATCCGCAGCAAATTGGCGGCGGAAGGCGCAAATTCGAGGCGGACATCGAGGAGCCACACGGCGCTGTCGGCAATGTTGCCCTGAACGCTCAGCACGGAAACGCCGGCATCCGGGGCGTTGAGTTGCAACTCGCCGCTTGTATTCACGATAAAATTGGCGACATCGCCCGTCCAAACCGGGTTTTGTGTGAAATCACCGTCGGAAAAATCGTCGACGATTTGAGCCAAAGCGCACTGAAAAATGCCCAAAACAAAGAGAACGGGCATGAAGAGCCGGAGAACAGGGTGCATAGACGGACCTTTTTTTGTCCCGGCAAGTTACGGCAAGCCGAAGGTTTGCTTCATTTTTGTCCCATGCGATCTTGCCTGATTTTGATCTTGTTGCTGTGCGCCTCGTCCTGCGCCGATGAAAAAAAAGATGGACAACAACTTGCTGTCAGCGCCGTAAAAATTGCCGTCAGGGAGCAAGCGGGCGAAAAAAGCCGCGAATTGCGCACGGTATCGGCCGGCGAAAAACTCGTTGCGCTCGGCAGCGTGAGCAATTTTATCAGCGCAATCCGGCTGGGCGACACCCTCCTGCAAGCACCCTGGATCGAGGTGGCAGGCAAGGGAATGCCTTCGGGCTGGATCTTCGCGGCGGCTGTCAGACCGCAGGGGCGGGATTTTGACGAGTGGTTTTTGCAACAACAAATGCAGTGTTTCCTCGGCTCCGCGCTCACCGAACGCAGGAACCGGTGGCTCGCCGCCCGAACGGACTTCAAAACGGCGGAGGAAGTCGCCCTTTTCTACCGCGAGACCCTCGCCCTGCGCGACGCCTGCATGGCGCGACTGTCGGGGCGTTCGGAGCCCAATGAAGCCGATGTAAACCCGGATTTTTTCTGGCTGAATCGGGCTTTGCCCGGACTGGTCACCCAACGCGGCAGCGGCAAAAACGAGGTGTTCTGCTACATCGACTACCGCCTCTGGCAATCGATCGCCGCCTCGACACCCGACCCTCGGGATGATGTTTTTTTTAATTTTTGCCTGAAAGAATTCCCTCGCGACAGCATTGAATCCCCCTACCCTTCCTGGACCATCCAGACGGCCGAAAATGAAGGCAGCAGCCGTCTCGGCGCGGGGATTCACCTCGAAATGTTGCAACTGATCGATGCCGGCATGGCGGAAAGCCCGCTTTTTTCACAAGAGTTGATTTCTTGTAAAAATTTGATAATGAACGACATACTTGATCAAGACAACACCTACTGGTTTCCCGCTGATAAAATCTGCGGGGAAATGGATCAGATAATTGCCCGTAACTTCAAATGCCTCGATGAACGCGATCTGCTGGCCTTGCAGGAGCGCCGGAAGTTCTTCGACGACCCGGCCGCCAATGGAATTCGCGTCAATCTTCGTGCAGGTGAGTAATCGTATTCTCGTATTTTTGCGGCGCCCTCGCCCCCTTTCGAACAATAAACTCATTTTCCCTCTACTATGGATAAGATGATTGCCCGCTTCCCCGCGCAACTGGAGGAAGCGCTCGCTCAATCCCAAAATGTCGTGATCAAAAAACACAGCTCGCCGATTCGGAGCGTCCTCATCTCGGGGCTCGGCGGCAGCGGCATCGGCGGCAATTTTGTGCAGGAACTGGTGCGCGCCGAGTGCAAGGCGCCCATCGCGGTCAGCAAGGGCTACCACGCCCCCAACTGGGTGAACAAACATACGCTGGCCATTTGCTCCTCGTACAGCGGCAACACCGAGGAAACAATCAGCACTTTCGAGCAGCTCCTGGGCACCGGCGCGAAAATCGTCGTGGTCTCGTCCGGCGGCAAATTGATCGAACTGGCCAAACAGCACGGCCTCGATTATGTGCAACTTACCGGCGGATGGAGCAGCCCGCGGGCCTGCCTCGGCTATTCCATTGTCGCTCAACTGGCTGTTTTGCGCGGCGCAAAACTCATTTCCGGCAAAATTTTCAAGCAGATTGAAAACGCCCGAAAACTGCTCGTCAAGGACGAAGCCGACATTCGCAAACGCGCCCATAAACTGGCCGGTTTTCTGGTCGGCAAAACGCCGGTGATCTACGCGCCCGACCATATCGAGTCGGTAGCCGTACGCTGGCGCCAGCAGATCAACGAAAACGCCAAACAACTTTGCTGGCACCACGTCGTGCCGGAAATGAACCACAACGAGCTCGTGGGCTGGCGCGACCAGCGCCCCGACCTGGCCGTGATCTGGCTGCGCAACCGCGACGATTTTCAGCGCACCGCCGTGCGAACCGACATCAACAAGGACATCGTCGAACACTACGCCGGGGCCTCCATCGAGATGTATTCCAAAGGCAAATCTCTGGCCGAAAAAATGCTCTATTTCGTGCACCTGGGCGACTGGATGTCGGTTTACCTGGCCGAAGCCCGCCAGGTCGATCCCGTCGAAATCCGCGTCATCGATTTCCTAAAATCCGAACTCTCCAAACTCTGAACGGGTTTGCAAAATACCTCACAATGAACACATTACAATTTGATCTCCGACCCGCAGGCCGGTTTATTGGCGAGCATGAATTGGCTGCCATCGAACCGCAGGCGCTTGCTGCCGCCAAATTGCTCGAAAGCCGGCGCGGCCCGGGCAACGATTTCCTGGGCTGGCTCGACCTGCCGGTGAAATACGACCGCACCGAGTTCCGCCGCATCAAGGCAGCCGCCAAAAGAATCCAGAAACAATCCGAGGTGCTGATCGTGATCGGCATCGGCGGTTCTTACCTGGGTGCCAAGGCTGCCATCGAATTTTGCGGCCACGGATTTTACAACAACCTGCCCAAAAAGAAGCGCAAAACACCCGAGGTGTACTTTGCAGGCACCAATATTTCCGGCACCTATCTTACTCATTTACTGGATGTTGTAGGCGACCGCGATTTTTCTGTCAATGTTATTTCCAAATCCGGCACCACCACCGAACCGGCAATTGCGTTCCGTATTTTTAAACAAAAACTGGAAGAAAAATACGGCAAAGACGGCGCCCGCAGCCGCATTTACGCCACGACCGATGCGCAACGCGGCGCGCTCAAACACCTGTCCGATCAGGAGGGCTACGAGACGTTTACCGTGCCCGACGACGTGGGCGGGCGTTTCTCGGTGCTGACCGCCGTGGGCTTGCTGCCCATCGCTGCGGCCGGCATCGACATCGAGGCCCTGATGCGCGGCGCGGCCGATGCCCGCACGGCTTACCGTTCGACCGATTTTGGCAACAACGACGTACTTCGCTACGCCGCCGTGCGCAATATTTTGCTGCGCAAAGGCAAACGTGTTGAACTGCTCGTCAACTACGAACCTCGCTGCCACTACATCGCGGAATGGTGGAAACAACTGTTCGGCGAAAGCGAAGGCAAGGACGGGAAGGGCATTTTCCCCGCTGCCGCCGACTTTACCTGCGACCTCCACTCGCTCGGCCAATATGTGCAGGACGGGAGCCGGATGCTCTTCGAAACCGTCCTAGAAATCGGCTCGCCCGAACACGATATCGTGCTCGAAAAAACATCCGACGACCTCGACGGACTCAACTACCTGGCCGGCAAAACCCTTGATTACGTCAATTCCAAGGCTGCCGAAGGCACCCGACAGGCGCATATCGACGGCGGCGTGCCCAATCTGACCATTCATTTGCCGGAGGCTACGCCCTACCACCTGGGCTGGCTGTTTTATTTTTTTGAAAAAACCTGCGCCGTCAGCGGTTACATGCTGGGCGTCAATCCGTTCGACCAACCCGGCGTGGAAGCGTACAAGAAGAACATGTTTGCCTTGCTGGGCAAAAAGTGACCCGCCAAAATTGCGTTTTGATGCATCTTGCCTGAAAACACCTTGCTATGACTGCTTTAAAACTGCGCAAACCCGGCATCCGATCGATGGCACTCCTGTTGATCGGATGCTTTTTTTTGACCTTTTTGCTCAGAGTCGCCTACGTTCTTTCCAGCGACAATCCCGCTGAGGAGCACTTCGTATCACCCACCGCCAACAATTTGGGCGGCTGGGCAAGCGAGCAATCTCCTTTGAGGAAAAACTACGCCAGTGAGAAAAATCCGATCGTCGACGCCCCTTCGTCGGCAACATCTCCTTCCCAGAAGTACGAAAAAACGGCTACGCTGAACGCGCGGACAGAGCATTTTGATCAGGAAGAGGCCCATTTGCGCAACATGACGCGCGATTTCAACGCCATCATCCAGTACGAAAACAAAAACGGGAACCCGGGCGACCGCAACCTGCAACTCATGATCGGCGTGCGCCCCGAGCTGTTCGACTCGTTTTACGTGGCAGCCCAGAGCGTTGGGCGGATTTTTGTCAATTCGGTGGTGAAAGTGGACAAAACGACCGAATTCCGTGAGCTCAACGCCAAAAAAGCCAGCCTCGAAAAAGCGCTGGCCAGCCTCAACGAATTGAAAAGTCATGCCGGCACCATCAGCGATCTGGTGGGCCTGCACGACAAAATTCTCGACATCGAACGTCAGATGCAGGAGTTGGGCGTCGAACTGGGCAATTTTTCGGCGGAAAATGAATTTTGCACCGTTCGTTTCACGCTCCTCGAAAACGCGGCAGCGCCGGCCATCCCAGTGCTCAGCATATTGCTCAATGCGCTGGTCTGGACTTTCGGTTACTATGTCATGGCCCTGATCGGCGCCGGTTGCGTGCTGGTCGTCGCCTTGCTGGCAGTCACCCTGATGGGCAAGATCGGGGAATCTGGTAAAAAAGGCTGATTTTGAATCGTTTATCGCTCGGGGAAATACTGTTGCTGGACCGTCAGACCATGAGCGGCCAGCGTGATAATCCTCGAATCATTCGCGCCGGACACCATCGGGAGCTCCGTCTTGTTGTTGCCTTTCGGGAAAGTTTTTGAGTCGGAAGCGACCACGGTCCCGTCGATATTACGCATTGAAATGGCAACCTCCCCTGCCTCGGGCAGGTAAAATTCGACTTTGATCGCGGACGTGGAATGGTCAAACGCGGTCGACAACAATCGCAATTGTTTGTCTGGCGGATTGTTGAGCGGGGCGTAGGACGGGTACAGGAGCGTTTTGTTGTCGTCGGCGCGCACATCGAGAATGAATTCTGCGAAGCCCAGGTCTGATTTGCCGGCACGCATGTCGCTGATTGTGAGGGTTTCGTACTTTTTGAGTTCTTTTTCCATCTGTTCGGCTGCCTCTGGCGGGCATTTGCCGTTTTCGATCCGAATGGTATGGTCGTGATAGCGCAGATTAAAACTCAGCGGTTCCACAGTTTGCTTGTTGGCGTCCAGCAATACGGCCTGTTTGTGGAACATGTCGAGTATTTCGCTCCTCGACAAACTTTTGGTGGTGGCCATTTGCCGTTGGCCGCGCAAAGGGGAACCATCTATTTTTAAAAAAGTCTGGTCATGAACGCTCAAAAAATTGAATTCGTAAGCCCCCCATAAAAAGGTAAAACTCTTGCGATCCGAACGGTGCAGCGAAACCCTGGGGTCGCCGTCGTCCACCAGTGTGAAAGAGGCCACACGGATACGCCCCAATTCTTCCATGCTGACCATCGTACCGTCCGCCAGCCTTATCATCGCGCTGGTGGTGGCAACGGGTGAATTGAGTAAAAACAACGTATCGGTTACCGGCTGACGAATTGTTGCGCTGGCAGTGTCCCAGGCATAAATGTCGATGGCTGTGCCTGGTTGTAGGTCATTTTCCATATTGCGCAGTTGACTGCGTAGCTCGGAAAGCGAAAATTGATCCAGTCTGTCTCCGCTGTTTTTCCTGTACACATGAAAACCTTTGAGGTTGTTAACCGCAAATTCCCATTGCTCCGGGCGAAGCACCCGACCGTTTGAGGAAAACCAGAGCGGTTCGGCATCGACGATGTTCCAAAATTCGTCGGGGGTAAAAAACTCACGACTTTTCTCGTCAAAACGTTCGGTTCCCCATTGCATGTAGCCGGGATTGGCTCGTGAAGCCCCCCCGTCACCCGGCACGGGAATACGCATGGCATCGGCCTTGATGAATTCTTCCTTGACGGAAAAAATCACTTTTATCACACCCATTCGGTTGTCTGGCAAAGTGATTTGATCGATCAGGACCACCGTGGAATCATTCCAGGATTGGGACAATTCCAGTATTTTCGGGCGAATGGAATCGTAAACCCCGGGAGCGTAATATTTGCTCTCCACCCGCAGATCGCCAAGCAGGAACGAACACTCCGGGCGCAAGGCCTGGCCATCCCAGATGCGGGGTTCCCGTTTGATGGCGTTGGAAAATTCATTGAGAGAAGTATGGATCTCGCCCTGGTAACGACCGCTGGCTTCGTCGAATGTAAAGCGGCTTTGCACGAGACCCCAGTAAAAAATATAAGGGCAATCTTGTCGGGAAGGAGCGGAGAAGGCAGGCAAGAGCAGAAAACCTGCGGCGGCCCAAAAGGCAAACAGGAACAGGCGATTGTTTTTCATGTGCGAACGGTCTGGCGGTGAAAGAAAGGAGCAGTCTTGCTACAAACTTTCAACAAAAAAGCAGCCGTCGGTTGGTTTTTGCCGCGTTTAACCAAAGGTTTGCAAATGCGCTGTCAACAAAAAGCCGGGGCGGCTGTAAGTCGCCCCGGCTCTAACTGGCAATATGGTTCCGTAATTGTCAGACGCGTTCGATCACCAGCGCCGTAGCGCCGCCGCCGCCGTTGCAGATGGCAGCCAGCCCGAGGGAGCCGTCTTTGCGGTGCAGGACGTTGTTGAGCGTCGTGACGATGCGCGCGCCGGAAGCGCCCAGCGGGTGGCCCAACGACACGGCGCCGCCGAACACGTTGGTCTGGTCGTGGCGAATGCCCATTTCCTGCTCGAAAGCCATGGTGACCACCGAGAAGGCTTCGTTTACCTCGAAGAAATCGATGTCGCTGGTTTGAAGGCCCGCCATTTTGAGCGCTTTGGGAGCGGCAATTGTGGGCGAGGTCGTAAACCATTCGGGCGCCTGTTCGGCATCGGCGAAGCCGCGAATTTTGGCCACTGGTTTCAGGCCGTAGCGCTGAACGGCCTCGGCACTGGCCAGAATGAGCGCCGCGGCGCCGTCGTTGATGGTGCTGGCATTGGCGGCGGTCACCGTGCCGTCGGGCGTAAAGGCCGGACGCAGTCCCGGGATTTTATCGAACATCACTTTTTTGTACTCCTCGTCGACTGTGATTTGCAGGGGATCGCCTTTTTTCTGCGGAATTTCCACCGCGACGATTTCCGTCCGGAACATGCCTGCGTCGGTAGCCGCTGCTGCGCGCTGGTAGGAATCGATGGCAAAAGCATCCTGCGCTTCGCGACTGATACCGTACTTGACGGCAGTCGCGTCGGCGCACACGCCCATCGCCTTTTGATTGTAGACGTCGGTGAGGCCGTCCTTGGCCAGGCCGTCAACCAGTTCGGCATTGCCGTATTTGTAGCCCCAGCGTGCATTGGGGAGGTAGTACGGGATTTGAGACATGTTTTCCATGCCGCCTGCGACGACGATGTCGTTGAGGCCCAGCATGATGGATTGCGCGCCGAAGGTGATGGCTTTCATGCCGGAGGCGCATACTTTGTTGATCGTCGTGCAGGGCACGTGGTCGGGCAGGCCGGCGAAGCGGGCGGCCTGTCGGGCGGGCGCCTGGCCGAGGTTGGCACTGACGACATTGCCCATCAAAACTTCATTAACCTGGTCGGGCTGAATGCCTGCCTGCGCAAGAGCGCCTTTGATGGCGGCAGCGCCCAGTTGGGTGGCGCCAACGCCCGACAAGCTCCCGCCGAAACTTCCGATCGGCGTGCGTACAGCGGCAACGATGAATACTTCTTTCATGAAAAGAGTTGTGGTGGTGAAATATCTTTGGCACAAAGGTAGGACGTTTAAAACCCAACCCGTGCCATGACAACTTGCAAAAACTGCGGGACTGAATTTGAGGGCAAATATTGCCCGCGCTGTGGGCAAAAAGCGAGTACCCGGCGCATCGTAACCCGCGATCTTTTTACAGATCTGATTAAAAAACTTATTCCGTGGGACAAAGGTTTTCTGTTCACCCTCCGCCGCCTTATGACGTCGCCGGGCAGGATGGTGCGAGATTACCTCGACGGGCATCGGGTGGATCATTCCAAGCCTTTGAGTTTTTTGTTTCTCGTCACGGCCATCGTGCTGTTTGCCTTCAACCAGGACCTGTTCATGCGCAGTATGGAGGTCAACACCGGCCAGGATATTCAAGGCAACCAGCAGGTCATGGGGCTGACCAAATGGCTCTTTTCACACATGTCGCTGGTGATGCTCGGACTGATTCCTTTTCTGGCGCTTTGCTCCAAACTTTTTTTCCGCCGCGACGACATCAATTACGCCGAACATCTGGTGTTCAACGTCTATCTCATGGCGGGCTGCATACTGCTCAGCATTCCCCTGTTAATCCTTGTTGACCTGCGCGGATCGACACAACCCAACCCTGTTATCAGTTTTTTAGGCGCACTGCCATATCTTGTTTTCTTTGGATGGGGGTATACGCAATTTTTCAGCAGCGGGCGACCCTGGGTGCGCGCCCTCAAATCCTTGCTGGTATATGGTATCGGCTATATGCTCTACATCATCTTTATCGGCATAGTGGTTATTTTCTGGACGCTTTTCAACCAAATGTTCCAGCAGCAATAGCCGGCGGGGGCCGCAACTGTCGTTTTTAAATTCAGACAAATATTTCGGGATAATCCGTTTGAACAAAGGGGTTTCGGCTGATCATCGCCGTCCCCTTTTTTTATATTGAATTTCATTTTGACAAATAATAATGATTTTATATTTTGGTTAAAAGGCGGTATGATAAATACCTTTGCTATTGTAAATCAGATTTTTATTTTAATTTTCTACAAAATAGCATAACATCATGTCTACCGCCATTCAACGCCTCTCCCCTCGCGAAGCCTATGCCGAATACATCCTCGGGGGTGTGCTTGTCGATGTGCGCAATCGCGAAGAATCTGCCGCCAAAACGCTGGGTATCAAACAATTGTACACTGTGCCCATGAACGAACTTGGCGAAAGACTCGCTGAAATCCCGTCCAATCGCACAATTATTCTGGTTTCCCGCTACGGCAACTCCGGCCGCGATGCCGCCTGCTACCTTGCCGAACACGGCTATGAGCACGTTGCACTCATCGATGGCGGTTTTTCTGCCTGGGAAAGCGAAGGGTTGCCGGTGAATTATACCGCTTAAAACATTCGTTTTTACCGCCAAGTCGCCAAGACGCTAAGAAATTCGCGAACCCTTACTTGGCGGTAAAAAATATACTCAGCAGCAGTTTAGCGGCGCGTCGGGACAATCTTTCTGTCTCCGGCGCGCCGTTTTTTATTTTGTCGGGATGCTTCTGCGGATTACTTTTTCAAAAAAAGGCAGGTATTCAGGCTGCTTTTCGCACCATCGCGGCGCGGCGCCGTTTAACAGCCGGAAATAGTCGGCCACCACGTCTCCCTGTTGCTCGTAATTGAATGCTTCGAGCCCCTGATCATTTTCCGCAGCAGCGCTGAGCGCCTTTATGCCGCCATAATCGTAACCCTGGGGCGTTCTCTGCGCCCACAATGCGCAGGCGATGTAGCCGGCCCCGTAGTGCTGAAATTGCCAGATATGCACCATTTCATGGATAAAATGCGCCGCTGACAACGGCCCCCAACTGTTGATCACCTGAAATCCGACATAGGCAAAATTCCCCCGACGGCATCCAATCACAGCCCTTTCGTCCAGCCGAACCCGTTTGTAATCGATGGTATTCCCGAAGATCGTTTGGGCGAGGCGCGTTTCTTCATCCGTCAAGGATCGCGTATTGCGCTTGACCACCCCGTTGAGCCCAACCAGCAGATCGGGTATGCCGAAGCCTTCGGCGACCAACAGGAGCCGCTCCAGCAAAAGCCATAAAGGGTGACTGGTATATATCCCGTGCCTCGGATTTTTGCGCAGCACACGAGGCCAGCGAGCGATCATTTGAACTGGATAGCGCGCACAGGCGCGATTCGCGAGACGACCAGCGAGGGGATAAGCAGGAAAACCAGGGTGATCAGAAGGGTGCCCGCGTTGACGCCGACAACCGACCACCATTGCACCTCCACTGGCGCGTACGACAGATAATAATCCGCTTCATTGAGTCTGATCAAATGAAAATGGTCCTGCAGAAAACAAAAGCCCAGACCGATCAGATTGCCCCAAAACATACCCGTCAGGGTGATTACGGCAGCGTGGTAAAGGAAGATCTGCCGAATGCGGCCGTTGGTTTCGCCCAGGGCTTTCAGGATGCCGATCATGGTCGTGCGTTCGAGCACCAGCACCAGCAAGGCCGTGATCATGTTGATAATCGCCACGGCAAGCATCAGGGTGAGGATGACGACCTCGTTGTAATCCTGCAATTGCAGCCATTCGAAGATGGCCGGAAACTTGTCGCGAATGCTCACGCTGAGCAGGTCGTCGGGCAATACTTCGCTGTAAATGTAGCAGTTATAAGCGTCGATGTCGCGAATGTCGTCGAGCCAGACTTCGAAACCGGCTACTTCATCGTCCTTCCAGCCGAGCAGGTTTTGCACGTGACGCAGGTCGCAAAGGGCAAATTTGCGGTCGTACTCTTCCAGGCCGGTTTTGTAAATGCCGCAAACCTGAAATAACCTTTTCAATTGCTCCCCTTCCTTGACAAAATAGACGATGAACTTGTCGCCCACCCCGACCTGCAGGCGGTCGGCGGTCTGGCGGCTGATCAGAATATCGCGGGAGGGCGTCGAGTCGTTCCAGGCGATGGGCTGACCTTCGAGCAGGTAGGGGCGGAGGTTTTCCCAGTCAAAATCCGCACCCACGCCTTTGAGCAGAATGCCCTCCATGTCGGTTTTGGTGCGGATGATGCCGGGTTTGTGGGCAAAAACCTGAATGTGCCGCACCCCGCCGTACGTCTTTGTCCGACGCAGATCGGGGCATACTTCATCCGCTTTCAGCGTGCGCAACAACTCGGAAGGGATACCGTCGATAGTGTCCAGCGCGGGATAAAAATCCTGGTTTTTGGAAATCGCACGGGGTTCGAAAGAAAGTGAATAGCCCGTGTCGGAAATATGGATATGGCCCCAGAATTCGAATATTTTACGGCTGATCTCGTGCTTGAAACCCGCGATCAGAGCCGTCGCCACGATCATGACAGCCACGCTGAGCGCTACCGCCACGATGGCAATTCGGATGATCAGACGGGAAAAGTTGCGGCCGCTGGCAAAAGCAATGCGACGGGCCAAAAACAATGGAAGGTTCAAGACGACTGTGCTAATCGTGGGTCAAACGGATCGGGACAAAGGTAATGGGCATTTTGACGGGAAAGAATACGCACTTAATTTTGCGGCCCGGCGAAGAAACTTTTTTCCGCCGAATAAAATTTTACCCGGACAATTCAAACGCCTCTGCTGCTACCCTGCTCATGAATAATTTTCTCGAAGAACTCCGCTGGCGCGGCCTGATCCACGATATGACCCCCGGTCTGGAAGAGCATCTGAATGCCAATGCTCCCGTCAAAGGCTACATCGGTTTCGACCCGACCGCCCCTTCCCTGACCATCGGCAATTACGTACAGATCATGCTGCTCACCTTCCTGCAACGCGCTGGTCATCAGCCTGTTGTGCTTATGGGCGGTGCGACGGGTCGCATTGGCGACCCCTCCGGGAAAGACGCGGAACGCGAGTTGAAAAGTTACGACGAACTCGACCGCAACACCGCCCACCAGGTGGAACAGGCGAAAACCCTGCTCAATTTCGACCCGGCCACGCCCAACCACGCCACGATGGTCAACAACCTGGATTTTTACCAAAACATGAACGTGCTGGCTTTCCTGCGCGACGTGGGTAAATACCTGACCGTCAATTACATGATGTCGAAAGAAAGCGTCAAACGCCGCATCGAATCGGAGTCGGGCATTTCTTTCACCGAGTTCAGCTACCAGTTGCTGCAAGGATACGATTTCGTGTTGCTCAACCGCAACCACGGCGTGACCCTCCAGATGGGCGGCAGCGACCAGTTTGGCAATATCACCGCCGGCGTGGAGCTGGCGCGCAAGATCGACGATGCCAAGGTGTATGCCGTCACCACGCCGCTGCTCACCAAAGCGGACGGCACCAAATTTGGCAAAAGCACGACCGGCAACATCTGGCTCGACGCCAAACTCACCACGCCCTACCGTTTTTACCAGTTCTGGATCAATGCCGACGACCGCGACCTGCCCAAATTTATGCGCTATTTCTCCCTGAAAACCCGGGAAGAAATCGAAACGCTGGAAGCGAACGAGAGCCCGACAAACCTGAAACGGATCTTCGCCGAAGAAATCACCCGCCGCATCCACGGCGACGAGGCCTTCGAATCGGTATTGGCGGTGTCTGAACTGCTGTTCGACCCCAAAGCGGGCCCCGAGACCCTGGCGCGCCTCGATGCGGACACCCTGGCGCAGGTAGCCGAGGAAATTCCCTCGCCCGCCGTCGCCGCGTCGTTGCTCGATGGCGGCGTTGCCCTGCTCGATTTGCTGTCCGAACACACGGGCATTTTGAGCAGCCGCAGCGAAGCCAAAAAAGCGATCCAGGGCAACGCCATTTCGGTCAACAAGCACAAAATCAGCGCTTTGGATGCCCAGGTTTCCCAACAGGATTTGCTGCACGGCGCCTACATCATGATCGAAAACGGGAAAAAGAACAAGTATTTGGTTAAGGTCGGTTGAAATATGACCTGCCCGAATTTTAATAAAAAGCCCCGCGGTCACCAACCGCGGGGCTTTTTTACAACTTGGTCAAAACGCCTTTTTTAGAAGCGCGCCGTAATTCCGCCGAGCACGTTCAGCCCGTAAATCGGGTAGTTCAGCCAGCGTTCGCGCTTGTTGTTCAAGAGGTTATTGATGTCGAGGAAGACGCCGATATTGTCGGTAAAGTAATACGACCCTCCAATGCCGATATCAAACAAAGCCTGTCCGCTGACCACCTTGCCCTCGGTATTGCGGAAGGCGATCTGGTCGGCGATGTAGGCATTGGCACGGAAGCTGGCCTTGCCCCCCAGAGCGGTGTAAACGGCGCTGAAATTGCCTTCCAGTTCGGGCAGGCCCCAGTGGCTGGTTTCGCGTTCGAGGGTGTAGAAATTCTGGCTCAGCGTACCCAGAATGGTCAGTTCTTTCATGGGCTGGATCTTGATCGTCCCCTGCACGTTGAAAATCTGGGCGGTGTCGTACACCAGTTTGAACTGCGTCAGTTCGGTGGAAGTAAAAGTGGCCTGGTACAGGGCGAGATTGTCGGCGGAGCTGTAACCTGCCTGCGCCGTGTAGCTCAGGAAGCCGAGGTCGCCGCGAATACCACCGAAGTAATTGCGCCACACGGTGTTGCGGATTTTTGAGTCACGAATCTGGAGCCAGGGGTTGTATTCTGCCGAGTTGCGGTAGGCATTTTTGCGCAGGTCGCCATCGAGGCCGCCGTAAATCTGGAGGCCGTCGCCGAAGATGCGCAGGTTGAGTTCCACGTCGGGAAAGACGTAGAAAATGTCGCGGTTGCTGGCAAAATTGCCTCCGATTTTCAGCCGAAGCACATCTGCGTGGTAGGTGAAAGAGGGTTGCAGGTAAATGTTGTTGAGCGTCTGCTTGTCGTTGGTGTTCAGGGTGGTAAAATCAGTCCTGATCACCATTTTCAGCGGGTGTTTTTCATTGAACCACTTGGTCGCGCCCAAACGCAGGTCGAAACCCGATTCCTTGTTGGAAAAGTAGTCGTTGAGCAGATAAAACGACGGCGCCACTGAAAAACTGAAATCGGACTCCGTCCGCTCGGTGTTGTACAAACGGCCGCTGAAATCCAGCACTTTAAAGTCCTGCTGGACGCCCTGAGCGTCGAAAGAAAGCGAATCATGGTCGTAGCCGTAGTAATGTACCCGATCGAAGCTGTACCCCAGGTTGCCTTCCACGGCGAGGTTGTTTTCCAGGTAATAATTGGCATTTACACGGGCGTCATTGTTAAAAAAGCGCTGATTTTCAAGGTCTTTGAAGTTGGCGCTGTGGTGCCGCACCCAGAGGCGACCGTCGAATTTGTCGCTTTTGCCGAAATAATAACCGCCCTCGCCAAGGAAAGAAGTCGGGATGCCGGCGCCGAGTTTCAGGTAGCCGTTGTACGATTCTTCCTTGCCCGTCGATTTCATGCCGATGGGGCGAAGTTTGGGCGATTCGTACGTGACGTTGAGCGGGCGGGGCGGAATGACGTAGTTCTGGCGCTGTGTAGCCGTATCGAGCGGCGGAAGCGAAGGGGTGACGTTCAGTTTGTTGGATTCGAGCAGTCGGGCATCGAAGTCTTTGACAATGTTGACGCTTTCACCCTGCAGGTCCTGTGCAACAAGCGCGCTGGCCGAACACAGTGCAAAAGCGAGGGCAAGCGACAATTTATGATTCAAACACATTGGTTTTCAATTTTTTAATGTTGAAAAATCTGGTTTCAAAAGGCTTGTCTAGTTGCCGTCGTCGATCAATTCAACGCCCTTGGAACCGCTGTCGGCCGGGCGCGGCGTATTCGAGCCGCCAAGGCGGGCATATTTGTCCTGGGCCAGTTTTTTGATCGACTGGTCTTCGCCAGAATAATTTTCAATAACGACTTCCAGGGCCGCCGAAGCGCTGTTTTTGTCGCCCTGATCGTAGTACACATCGGAAAGCAGGATCAGGTTGCGGGCGATCCAGTCGTCGTACCCGGCGCTGGCCTGGTTGGCATTGCCGATGGTTTCTTCAGCCTCGGCGTAGCGCTTTTGTTTGTACTGCATTTGAGCGATGAGGTGCCAGGCTTCGGCGCTCAGTTCCGATTGCGAGGTCTGCGTCACTTTTTGCAGGGCGGGCATAGCCCTGGCGTAGTCGTTGCGGTCGTAGGCCATTTTGCCAAGGAAAAAGTTGCCGGTGGCGATTTGCTCGGCGGAGGCGGCGTTGGAACTGTTGATCTTGGCGGCGTACTCCGTCACGGTCGCCGTGTTGTTCGTTTGATAAGCCGAGCGGATCACCAGCACTTGCGCGTCGGTGCGCGAAGCGTCGGTGGTGGCGCCCTCTTCCCATTTGCGGCCCAGTTCGAGGGCGCGGGGGTAGTTTTTCTCGGTGTAATAAGCCAGCAACGTGGCCTTTTCAGCGGCTTTTGAGAAAAATTTACCCGGCCCTTTGTTGACCACCGTGGCGTAGTCGTTCAGCGCCTCCGAGTATTTTTTCACAGGGTCGGACGCGTAGGATTCGCCGCGGTAGAAATAGGCGGCCGTGGCATTCGGGCCGTTCGGGTATTTGCTGATGTAGTTCGAAAAACCTTCGATGGCCTGCTGGTAGCGGGCGTTCGAAAACTGCGCCTCGGCAGCCTGATAGGTTTTTTGCTCCTTCTCCGAGTTGTCGACTTTGTAGCCGGGCACGGTTTCGAGGAACGCGAAATACTCGTCCGGACGGTTGAGATCCTTGACGTAAATTTCTTCCAGGGCTGCCAGGGCATCCTTGGCTTCCTCATTCTCGGGGTTGTTGGCAAATACCTGTTTGTAGTAATTAATAGCAGCGCTGGTATTGCCCTGATTGTAGGAAATCAGGCCGAGTTTGAGCAAAGCCGGGTTGACGAGGTTCGACTTGCCGCGATAGTCGGCGACCAGGCGCTTGAGCGGCGGAATGGCCTCGTTGAACTTGCCCATTTCCTGGTAAGTATCGCCGATCTGGAACAACGCCTCGTCGGCATAGCGGCCGTTCGGGTATTTGTCTACAAGCGTTTCGAGGTCGATGATTTTGTCGAGCGGACTGCCCTGCAAGCCACGAATGATGGCTTTCTGGTACAATGCATACTCAAAGCCTTCGTATTTTTTGTTGACGGCCTCGTTGTAATAAGTCAGGGCGTCGTTGTACTGGTTCTTTTTAAAATAGCAGTCGCCCAGACGCAGCACGGCGTCGCCCAGTACGCCGGATTTGACCTGGTCGGACTGGATGCGATTGAAGTTTTTCTTGATGCCGTCAACGGAAGCTTTGAAATTGGCCTGCGCGAGGTTGTAATCCTTCAATTTCAGGTGGTTGTAGCCCTGCACGTAATGGCCCATCCACAGGCTGCTTTCATCGGGGAGGTCGTTGTAATTTTTGGCATTGCCAATAAAGGAAGCCATGTGCTGTTTGGAAATCGTGTATTCGCCTTCCTCGTTGGAAATGGCGCCAAGCCAGTAGGAGCAAAGTGTACTCGTGCGCTTGTCGATCGGGTAGTCCATCGCGCGGTTGAAATACTGGCGGGCTTCGTTTTTCTGGCCATTTTGGTAAAGTTGCAGGCCGCGGAGGTAGCACACTTGCTGGTAGGTTTCATTGAGCTGGGCGGGACGGTTTTTCATGCCTTCCAGGGTGGTGATCGCGCGATCGTAGTCCCTGGTATTCAGGAAGATATCACTCATCAGCAATTGCGCGTCGTTGTAATAGGCCGAACCTGGCTGGATGCGCTGGAGGGCGTCGAGGGCATCGCGGTCGTATTTGAGTTCGTAGCTGAGTTTGGCGTAGTTGAAGAGCGCGTCTTCTTTTACGCTTTTATCAAAATTCAGGTTGGCAGCCTGGCCGAAGGCATTGCGGGCGGCAAATTTGTTGCCTGTTTTCAGGTAGCAGTCGCCGAGGTGGTACAGCCCGTTTTGTCCCAGAAGGCTGTCCTGTTTGTTCAGTTGTTCGAAATTTTCGATAGCCGATTTGTACCGGCCGGTCTGGTATTGCGCGTAGCCCATCTGGTAGTAGTCGGTCGCGCGCATGGGAGCGCCGTTCTGGGCGGCATATTCGAGGAATGGAAGCGCGCTGGTGTAGTCGCCGCGTTCGAAGTAAGCCTGCCCGACCAACTGGTTCATTTCAGGCCGGTTGCGATAGCCTTCGACTTTCGCTTTGGGTTCGCCGTAGGCGATCACCTGATCGTACTGCTTTTTGGCGGCGTAGATCTGGGTGACGTAATACGGGATGTAGGCTTTGTATTTGTCCGAATTTTCGCACTTCTGGAAGGCTTTCAGCGCTTCGTCGTACTTTTTTTCATAAAAAGCGCAGCAGCCGTAGTAGTAATTGGCAGGGTAAAACCACTCGTTGCGCGGGCTTTCCTTCAAGGGAGCAAATTCGGTTTTGGCCTGCGAGAATTTTTTGGTTACAAAGTAGGCGTAGCCTCTTTTGAAACGCATTTCATCCGCAGTGGGGCCCGAGCTTTCGGGGGCCATGTCGTAATAGGTCAGGGCCTTGTCGTACTCCTTGGCGTTGAAGTAGTAGTTGCCGATCTCGAGTGCGGCCTGGCTGGCCACGGGTGAAGGGGCGTGGTTGCGCAGGATATCGAGCGTCAGTTTTTCCGCCTCGGGTTGGTCGAGTCTGACGGCGCATTTGGCAAAATACAATTCGGCATCCGTCTTGAGCGGGCGCCATTCGGGTTCGTTGACGGGGCGCAGCAGTTTGATCGCGTTTTCAAATTCCAGTTGCGCCAGGCCGTAAACGCCCTGGTTGAATAAATCCACGCCGCGTTTGTAGGAGGCCGTCGCCTCGGTGTACACGGTGGTTTGCTGGGCTGACAGGCCGGCGGCAAACAGGCAGCAAAGCAGGAAGGAAAAAATGCCTTTCCGAAGGTTCATGATAAATTGGATTTTAGTTCGGGAGTGCAAAGTTGATTCGACAAATGCAAATGACGAACGCCGGGCTTTCCGGCAGGCATACCCGGGCGTACAAGGTTTAGCAGAATTTTAACTGCCGGAAATTTGCTGGCACAAGAACGTGCAAAGCGCCGGCGAAAATATAGAACAGGGGCAAATTGTGTTAAAATCCTGCGCCAACATCGTGCCAACAGCCCGCTTCCCTGTTTCGCGGAAATGCCTATTTTTGCCGACACCCCGACCAGAGATGCTTATGGAATTTTTTCTCGCTACCCTGTTTTCGCTGTTTTCTATCGTCGATCCGCCTGGCGCCATTCCCGTTTACGTGGCGCTTACCCGCGATCGTCCCAAGCCCGAACGCGACAAGATCGCCCTGCACACCAGTTTGTATTTTTTACTCATTCTGGTCAGTTTTTTTCTCGCCGGCTCCTACATCCTCAGTTTTTTCGGCCTGACGGTGCATGCACTTCGAATCGCCGGCGGCATGGCACTGCTGATGAGCGGTTTCAGTCTTATGTCCGGCAATTTTGCCCGACAGCGCGGCTACGACAAACAAGCCGAAAAACAAGCTGAAACCCGCAAGGACATCGCATTTTCTCCCATGGCCATGCCCATGCTTTCCGGCCCAGGCGCTATTTCGTACCTGATTACCCAGTTCAATCAGCACCAGCTTTGGGTAGAAAGGATGAGTATTATCGCCGCAATCGTGGCAGTCACCGTGCTGGTATGGGCTTCTCTTCGGGTAGCGCCTTTTTTGTTTCGCGTATTCGGCACAGGCGGCTTGAATGCCGTAGCCAGGATCATGGGTTTTATCGTCGTTGCTATCGGCGTACAATTTATCGTGAGCGGACTCGTGCAACTGGTGAAGGAGATGTAACGCTAAGTTTTGGTGAAATTTGGGTAAAATCTTCGTTTGTCAACGTCAAAATGAACATCTTGCCCCCGCTACGCCGCTGAAAACACCATGAACGAACTGCAAACGCTTGCCCAATCGAAACTCGCGCTGGCCAAAGTCACGCTGGTGCTCGACGATTACGATCGTCGGTTGCTGATGAAAAGTCCCGCTGCGATATTCGTGTGCAACCGCTTGCTGCCCGGGCTGGATGAATGGATATTGCTCAGCCTGATGGCAGAAAAGACCGACCAGGTCAAAATCCTGCATCCCTACCCTACCTCCCTGCCCAGGTCCTTGCGGCCCTCGCTTATTCGCCCGGCCAGAAAAAGTCTGGAGGACCGCTTTCTGCGCATCAATTTTGCCAAAAAGGTGTCAAAAACGGTTCAAAAAGGCAGCACAATCGGGCTTGTCATCGATTTTTCCGACCACCCTTTCGGCGATTTCGGGAAAAACCTGCTGCGGCCACAGATACTCAAACAGCTGCGCAAAAGCAGGCAAAACATCGTGCCTGTGCACCTCAGCGCCGATCGGCTTCCCGGCGGTTTGCTGCGCAAGGCCTTGCCAGGCCTCCCCTACCATTTTACCAGCGAACCCGTGAAAATCCACGTGCGACTGGGCAGTCCCATCGCTCCTGACGACATTGGCCGCCTGCCTAAAAACCGGCTTTGGGGCAAGTTTTTACAGGCCAGAATCTTTTCACTCGGCTCGCCCTTCGACATCAAGCCCGAACATTTCGCCCCCTCCGCTCCCCGCAAGGAAGAGCCGCTCGCGGATGCCGTGCCCGAACATCTGGTGACTGCCGACATGGAAGCTTTGCCGGACAACGCGAAAATCGCCAGCCGCGGCCCCTTCGACGTTTTTGTCGCGCCCTTCGGGGCATTGCCCAATGCCATGTTCGAAATCGGTCGTTTGCGGGAACAGACGTTCAGGGCTGTCGGCGAGGGCACGGGCAAAAGTCGCGACCTCGACGAGCACGATATCTATTATTTGCAACTGGTCATTTGGGACCGCGAAGCGCATCGCATTGTGGGCGGCTACCGGCTGGGCCTGGGCGATCAGATTTTCAAACGTTTCGGAATCAACGGGTTCTACACCAATTCGCTGTTTAAAATGGCCCCCGGGCTCTACCCGGTCTTGCAACATGCCGTCGAACTGGGCCGAACCTACGTCGTGCCCGACTACCAGCGGCACCGCCTGTCCCTTTTTCTTTTGTGGAAAGGCATCCTTCATTTTTTGCTCGACAATCCGCAGTATCGCTACCTCATCGGCCCGGTCAGCATCAGCAAGTATTACACGGAGGTGTCGAAAGGCGTTATCGTGGAGTTTTTGAAACAACACTGCTTCGACGAGCACCTGGCCCAGTACGTAGCGCCTCGAAAACCTTTTCGACCCAAAACAAAAGCGGTCAATACCCGCCTGCTTGCTGGCAACCTCGAAGCCTTCGAGGCGCTGGAGCACTTTGTAGAAGACGCCGAGCCGGCTCACGCCTCCGTGCCGGTGTTGCTCCGGCAGTACCTGCGGCAAAATGCCCGTTTTATCGCCTTCAATGTCGATCCGAACTTTTCAGACTGCCTCGACGGGCTCATGCTGCTGGACATGAAAGACCTGCCTCCCGAAACGATCGAGACCCTCAAACAGGAGAAGCAGTAGTGTATCTATTGTTTTTTTTAAAAACTTAGGCAGGGGGCAGCGCCCCATGATATTTGTAGCCTTTTAGCGCCAAAATCCATTCAGGAGGGGCAGCGCCCCGAAAGATGTCTCGGGGCGCTGCCCCTCCTGACCTGTTTTCTCCACCATTTGCTACTACTACAAATTTTTCGGGGCGCTGCCCCTTCTGAGTTTTTATAAAATTTTTCTTGTAATGGAAATTTTAACTGAGGATCAATTTTATAAATTATTGTTTTAAAATTTTTGAACCATTTTAAAACGTTTTATTTTTGTCGTGCGTTAAGTCATTCTAAGACAATTGATTGCCCGATTCAAATAATCGTGTTATGAAAAAACAACCCGGCCATCGCCAGCACAACGTTTCGGACGCCGACCTGTACGTTCAGTGTATCGCAGCCATCCGCAATGCCCAGCGCGACCTCGACTTTTTCACGCAATACGGCTACGGCCCCGACCGCCTGAAAGCGTTTATGAGCCTTTGCCAGCAATTCCACGACCTGCCCGACGACGATGAAATGGTCGGCGAGCAAATGATCGGCACGGAAAAGAAAAACCAGGCCGCAGAAAAACTGAAAACCGCCATTCGCTCCCTGATGACCCGCGTCGCGATGAAATACCATGACCGCACGGGGCGCTATCGCAAGTTCGGGACGGCCAAACTGGGCGACATGAGCGATCCTCAACTGCTGTTTTGCGGTCGCCGTGTGGCGCGTGTGGCGCGGCAACAAATCGATTTTCTGGCCGATGTGGGCGTCAATGAAAATATTATCCAGCGGGTGCTGGATGCCTGCGCGGAGTTTGAAACGGCTATGAATATTCAGCAGGACAAACTGCACGACCGCGATATCGCTGTAGAACGCCGCGTCGATCAGGGGAACAAAATCTACCAACAACTCGTTGTGCTGTGCGATATCGGCAAAGACATCTGGGTCGAGCGCGACCCGGTGAAATACGAGCAATATTGCCTGTACGAAAGCAATGCCGACCAAAAACGGGCCCGCAAGGCCCGGGAAGCGGCTGCACGCCAAGCCTGATTGTCATGGACAACTCATTCAAAATCGAATGCCCGAAATGCGGCTGGGAACCCGGCCCCGACGCACTCTGGGGCTGCTCCTGTGGCCACATGTGGCACACCTTCGACACGGGCGGGCGCTGCCCCAACTGCCACCGCCAATGGGAAGATACCCAATGCCACGGTCCGGAAGTTGGCGGCTGCATGCGTTGGTCGCCGCACCTCGATTGGTACAAGGGACTCGACGAGGTCTTGCGTCAGGCCCTCGAAGAATTGCGAAAAAGGGTGGAAGAAAAGGTCAGTTGAGGTGTACCGACATCTCGTCGGCCGCTTTGATTCTTACATCAATATCATCTTTCAGGGTGGTAAACAGCGAAAGTCCCACGTAATCAGCCTTGATGGGGAAAGATTTGTGCTTCCGATCGACCAGAACGGCAACTTCCACTTTTCTTGGGATCACTTTCAGCAAGGGTTGTACGGCATAAAAGATCGTGCGGCCGGTATTGGCCACGTCGTCGACGATGATGATGACCTTGTTGCGCAGCGATTCGGCCGGCATTTCGATGTATGGGTCGTATTCGACCGGGTTGGCCGGGTTGAGGCGAATGCGCGTCAGGGTAAGTGAAAGCCCTTCCGGGGCGAATGCAAGCAGTTCGTTCATCAGCAGTTCGGCAAAACCGACGCCATTGTTGTTGAGGCCGGCCAGAATGATTTCCTCTTCTCCGAAGTTGTTTTCCAGAATTTGAATGGCCAGCCGCTTGATTTTCCGGCGAATTTGCCGGTCGTCCAGGATTTTCATGTGAAAATGATTTGAGCGCAAAATTCCATTGCACACGCCGTATTTTCGCCCCGAATCGAAAAAAAAGACGGATGCTTCAATCTCTTTTATTTGTTTTGGTTTTGGCCGGTTCGGGTTGGCTGGCATGGCGAGGTTTTCGCCGGGTCGCCCGGGGGATTCATCTTGGCAAATCCGAAGTCATTGCAGGCGACCGGGCAGCGCGATGGCGCAATATGCTTCTGGTAGCGTTCGGGCAAAAGAAGATGTTCAAAAACATGCTGCCGGCTGTTCTGCACCTGTTCATTTACGTCGCCTTTGTCATCACCCAGATCGAATTGATCGAAATCATGGTGGACGGGCTGAGCGGCTCGCACCGTTTCTTCGCGCCTCATCTCGGCGGCTTTTACACGTTTATTATCAGTTTTATAGAGGTTCTTTCGGTGCTGGCGTTTGTCGCCACCCTGTCTTTCCTTGCACGGCGCAATTTGCTTCGCGTGCCGCGTTTTTGGAAGCCCGAAATGAAGGGCTGGCCCTTCCGCGATGCCAACCTCATCCTGCTCGGTGAAATCATCCTCATTGTCGGCATTTTCAGCATGAACGGCGCCGATAAAGTCCTGCAAACCCGCGGGCTCGAACACTACCACCCTACCGGCGCATTTGCCGTAAGCAGTTGGCTGGGTCCGGCTTTGTTCGGTTCGATGGGCAATGCTGCCCTTGTCGTGGTCGAACGCTTCGGCTGGTGGCTGCACATCCTGACGGTTTTCGGATTCCTTTGCTACCTCCCCTACTCCAAACACCTGCACATCCTGCTGGCATTTCCCAATACCTGGTTTGCCCGACAAACGCCCAAGGGCGAAATGAGCAATATGCCCGACGTGCAGCGCGCGGTCAGGCAAATGATGGGCCTCGACGAGCCGGATGCCGACGCCAGTGGCGAGTTGCCGGAATTCGGCGCCAACGACGTGTTTTCCCTCAGCTGGAAAAACCTGCTCGACGCCTATTCCTGCACCGAATGCGGTCGCTGCACCGCCGCCTGTCCGGCCAATCTTACGGGCAAAAAACTCTCTCCCCGGAAAGTCATGATGGACGTGCGTGACCGCGCCGAAGAGGTGTCGCTCGCGCTGGAAAAAAAGCCTGCGCCACCTGCTGAATACAACGACGGCAAAACACTTTTCGATCGCATCACGCCCGAGGAACTGCACGCCTGCACGACCTGCAACGCCTGCGTGGAAGCCTGCCCTGTGCTCATCAATCCGCTCGATATCATTCTTAAAATGCGCCGTTATGAAATCCTGACGCTGAGCGCTGGCCCCAACGAGTGGCTGCCGATGTTCAATGCCATTGAAAACAACGGAGCCGCCTGGGCCATGAGCGAGGCCCGCGACGGCTGGCGTTATGAATAATCCGCCCTTTTTCCAAAATCAGACCAACACACATGCTTGCTAAAACCATAGCCGAATATCAGGCCGAAGGCCAGCAACCCGAAATCCTTTTCTGGGTGGGTTGCGCGGGCTCGTTCGATGCCCGGGCGCAGAAAGTAACCCGCGCCTTGTGCGAAATCCTGCATCATGCAGGTATTCAATTCGCCATTCTGGGCCACGAAGAACGCTGCACGGGCGATCCCGCCCGTCGGGCCGGTAACGAGTTTTTGTTCCAGATGACGGCCGCCATGAATATTGAAACACTCAATATGTACGGCGTCAAAAAAATCGTGACCGCCTGCCCGCACTGCTTCAATATTTTGAAAAATGAATACCCGGCGCTTGGCGGCAATTACGAGGTGGTGCACCACACGCAGTTGCTCAACGAACTTATTTCCTCCGGAAAATTAAAAATGAAAGAAGGGGGCGATTTCAAAGGCCGCCGCATCACCTACCACGACTCCTGTTATCTGGGGCGCGCCAACGACGTGTACGAGGCCCCGCGCGCCCTGCTGGAAGCCCTCGATATCGATCTTGTGGAAATGAAGCGTTCGCGGCAAAACGGCCTCTGCTGCGGCGCCGGCGGCGCTCAAATGTGGAAAGAAGACGAGCCCGGCAACCAACGCATCAACATCGAACGGACCGACGAGGTGATCGCCACCAACCCCGGCGCCGTGGCCGCCAATTGCCCTTTCTGCATCACTATGTTGCAGGATGGCCTGAAAGCCCGGGAAAAAAACGAGCAAATCCCCGTGTATGACCTTTCCGAATTGATTCTCAACAACCTGGCCTGATTATGACTACCGCGACAGATATTGCCCAAAACCTGCTCCCCCGAATTGCGTTCGATCCTGCGCTCGGGCCCGACTCCCGTTTGTGGATCTTTTTGGCGGAACGGCCGCTCGATGCGACCGAAACAGCAGAAGTGCAGGCTGCCCTCGACGTATTTACCCGCCAGTGGACTGCCCACAACCAGGCCTTGCTCGCCCGCGGCGAAGTGTTCCAAAACCAGATCATCTTCCTTGCCGTGGATGAATCGCAGGCAGATGCCAGCGGTTGTTCCATCGACAAGTCCGTGCATTTTCTGGAAACCCTCGGCGCCCAGACGGGCGTGGATTTTTTGGAAAAAATGCGCTTCGCATGGCTCGACAACGAGCAGTGGAAGGTCAGCAGCCGGCAGGAATTTGCACAATTTTTGCAGGAGGGGCGCATCACGCCACAAACCCTGGTGGCCAACACCCTGGTAGCCACCAAAAGTGATTTGGCGCATAAATGGGCGACCCCGCTGGAACAAAGCTGGCATCGCCGGCTGTTTTCCCTCTCTTGAAATACCTGCTTTTCAACCCAATAAATTTAATGAACAATGGCCATTCAACCACTTCCCCTGCCTGACTCGCAAAACGTAACCAACGCTACGATCGACGAATCGGCCAATCCCCTGAATTTTTACATCGCCGCCATCCGTGAGCAGTTTGGTTCCGACGACTGGGAAGACGCCCTCAAAAGCATCAATGACCTTAACAAACGTACCCAGGCCGGCTACGACAATCAAATTATTCAATACACGGCCAACTACCGGGGCGCCTTGAGGGACAGGAATCAGAGCTTTATCACAACCCAGGAGTTCAACATGACACTGGCTCGCTCGCGCGCCGGCCTGCTCCAGATTCTGGATGAATTGCCCAAAAAACTGGAACTCCGCGCCCGAACCGGGGGGCTTAATACGGGCGCCTTTTCATTCAAAATGACAAAGGCCAACCCGCTGGAAAGGGTCCTGCCGGGCAGCGATAACCTTTACAAAATCAGTTGGGTCGAGCAGGCATTGAAATATGCAAAATCGGTGTGCCGCGTGGTAACGCCCGACGATAAAGGGTCCGGCTTCCTGTGCAGCAACGGCTATCTGTTTACCAATCACCACGTGATCGCCGATGCAGCCACCGCAGCTCAGACCAAGGTGGAATTCAATTTCCGCACCGATATGAACGGCAAAGCGCTGGACATAAAATCCTACGACATGGATGCCAGCACGTTTTATGCCAGCGAAGACCTGGATTTTGCCTACGTGCGCATCAAGGATCGCGCGGACGCCCCGCTCGACGACTGGGGCGCGGTGGAATTCGATACCGAGGCGGCCATTTCCAAGGGCGACGCCATGACGATCATTCAACATGCCGGCGGCAAGGAATTGCAAATCGCGCTCGACGCCAACAAGGTGCTGAGTGTTTGGGAACAATATCTTTTTTACGACACTCCTACCCTCGGCGGCAGCAGCGGTTCCCCGGTGTTCAATCAGGCCTGGAAAGTGGTGGCCCTTCACCATGCCGGTTTTGAAGACACGGTGATCGACGCCCAGGGCAATCGCAGGGGCGCCAACCGCGGGATTTTGTTCAAAGACATTTTCGAGCACTTGACGAGCCTCAAAAAGCCCCTGCCGATTTGATACCATGCCCCTGGATTTCAATGCTTTACGCGAGATGATTGTTCAGGACGGCCTGTCCCAGACACTTCAATTGCTTTACCAGCACCTGATCGCCGGACCGGCTCAGATTCGCAATCAGGTGCTGGCCATGCAAGGCCGGCTGGCCGATCATGAGAGAGATGTTGCGATGGGAGTCGCCAATAATCCTCATACGGTTTCCGAGCTGAGGATAGGTTTGCTGAACTTGCTTGACCAACTTGAAAACAGCCCTTCCGAAAAACAGGAATCTTTGACGCCCCTCTTTGTCATCGTGTACGACGCGGCCGATACGGAGCAATTCAAACAACTGAGCCGGCATTTGCGCGTGCTGGTTATTGCCAAAAAACTGGCTATTTACGATGTGCACGATAGTCGTTTTCAAGCAGAATATCTTGCCGAAGCGCGACGGGCCATTTCCTCGGCGCCCTACGTTATCGCCCTGATTTCCAACAACTTATTTGGAACTGAGTGGTTCGATTTGATCGAAGAAGCGCGTAGCGTGCAGAAGAAAATCATTCCTGTGATGCTGGAGCCGGTGCTGGGTTATGAAGAATTCGAACTGGTCAAACTGCGGTCGCTGCCCACCCAAAAACGCACGGTGCGGGATTTTTCAAACGCAGACCAGGCCTTCACCGACATCGTTACGGAAATCAGAAAAGTGCTCAATTGACCGGCCGCGTTTATTTGCCAAACAGCCGGGTCGCTTTTTCCAACACCGTTGCTTCCAGCCCTTTTTTATAATCCGCCACCCGCTGAAACAAGGCAGGGTCGCTGGTCGACAACATCTGCGCCGCCAGGATGCCCGCGTTGCGCGCCGCGTTCAGGGCGACGGTGGCCACGGGAACGCCCTCCGGCATTTGCAAAATAGACAAAATACTGTCCCATCCGTCGATGGAGTTGGACGATTTCACCGGCACGCCAATCACCGGCAAGGGCGTTATCGCCGCCACCATGCCCGGCAAATGAGCCGCCCCGCCCGCTCCCGCAATGATAACGCGCAAACCACGGTCGTAGGCCGTTTGGGCAAAATGAAACATCCTTTCGGGCGTGCGGTGGGCCGATACGATCGTCATTTCAAAAGGCACCTGCAACTCGGTCAGAATGTCTGCCGCTTTTTGCATGACGGGGAGGTCGGAGTCGGATCCCATGATGATGGCTACCATAGTCAAATCGGGTTTTGTTTGGGTCAATTACTTGTTTATCAAGAAATTACCTTCAATTTTTCTTTTACAAGGCGCGCTTTGGCCAAGGCTTCGTCGATGGTTTTTCCGGTAACGGTGACGTGGCCCATTTTCCGAAACGGCGAGGTGAGCGCCTTGCCATACAGGTGAATATGTACGCCTTCCATTGCCAGGCAGTCCTCTACCCCATCGTAACGAACCGGGCCTTTGTAATCGGGTTCGCCCAGCAGGTTGAGCATGACGGCAGGGAAAAGTTGCTCGGTAGGGCCCAACGGCAGCCCGCAAATGGCGCGCAAATGCTGTTCGAATTGACTGGTCGGCGCACTGTCGATCGTATGGTGACCGCTGTTGTGCGGTCTTGGGGCAACTTCGTTGACCAACAGTTGGCCTTCTTCGTTCAAAAACATTTCCACGGCCAGCAAGCCGCAAATATCGAATGCGCTGATGACGTCTTCGGCCAGGGCTTCCGCCTGCGCGGCAACCAGTGCGGGAATTCTTGCGGGACAAATCAGCCATTCCACCAGATTGGCTTCGGGGTGAAAATCCATTTCCACGGCCGGGAACACCCGGACCTCGCCCTGTGTGCTGCGGGCAGCAATGACGGCAATCTCCGTTTGGACCGGCACCAGGCGCTCTGCCAGGCAGGGCCCTTTCAAAAGTTTGCTTTCCAGATCGTCCGTAGTGCGCAGGATAGCAACGCCCCGGCCGTCGTAACCAGCCGTACGGGTTTTCTGTACCAGCGGCAACTGCCAGCGACCGGATTCGACTGCCTGGCGCAGCGCCAATTCGTGGTCAAAAAGTTCGAATTCCGCGGTAGGAATATTGTTTTCCTGAAAAAATGTCTTTTGAAGCCCTTTGTCTTTGATCAAATCGAGGGCATCTGGTCGCGGATGTACCGCCTTTCCCTGGCGCTCCAGTACGCGCAAAGCATCGGTATTGACATGCTCGATTTCGATCGTCAGCACGGATTTGTCTTGCCCGAAAGCGAGCACGTCATCGTAGTTATTGAAGTTGCCAGCGGTAAATTCGGCAGCAACTGCGCCGGCCGGGTAATCGGCGGCGGCATCGAGCACGCAGGTTTTGAAATCCCAGTTGGCCGCGGCAAGGCACAGCATTTTGCCCAGTTGGCCGCCGCCCAGAATCCCGATTTTTTGTGTGGTATCGAACATGGCCGCAAAGGTAGGCCATGCCGCCGGACAAAACGATTCGGCCGTCAAATTCACGCGTACGAAATTCAGGAAGGAACGCTCGCGGCGACCATGCGGTCTGCGCCGGCCAAATCCTGCCGAAGAACCGGCTCAACGAAGCCGTATTCACGCAATAATTGCACGACCTCCCGGGCATTAAACTCATTGCATTCAAACAATAGCCGGGCGCCCGGCACGCCGTTTTTCAAGGTAAATCCGGCTATTTTTCGGTAAAAAAGCAACGGGTCCTGGTTGGAAACGAACAAGGCAAGATGCGGCTCGTGCTTCCAGACGTGCTCGGGCATCACGGCGATCTCCCGTTCGGGAATGTAGGGCGGATTGCTGAGCACGACATCGAAAGCCGGAAGTTGCGTCCACGCGTGCTCGTCCAAAATGTCGATTTGATGAAAATTGACCCGGACCCCATTTCGGGCCGCGTTTTCCCGCGCAATGTCCAGCGCTGCCGGGCTGACATCGACGGCCCAAAGCTCGGCGTTCCTGCATTTCGCGGCAACGGACACGGCAATGCAGCCGCTTCCCGTTCCAATATCGAGCACCCGCGCGGCCTTGTCGCCAACGAGGCGAACAGCCCAGTCGACCAATTCTTCCGTCTCCTGGCGGGGGATCAGCACTGCTGGTGAAACCTTGAATTTATACCCGAAAAAATCGGCCTCACCCAGCACGTACTGTATGGGCTCGCCATTTAGCAGGCGCTGGCGAATTGCCTGAAAAAGCGCTTCTTCTTGTGGCGTTTGAAAGAAAAAAACCTCTGGTTGGCGGGTGTGAAAAGCGTCTTCAAAGACGATTCTGGCGATGCTGCGCGCTTCGCCTTCGCCATAACGCGGGGTCAAATCGACGATCAATTGCGTAAATGCGCTGTTGGCTGGGCCGTTTTTATGCAATGCTTTCATGTCCTCATATCTCTACGGCCATGACGGTGCCGCAGGGTTGATTGTCAAGAACCTGAATATGACCGCCGTGCGCTTTCACCACTTGCTGAACGATGTAGAGCCCCAGTCCCGTCCCTTTTGTGCTGCGGGTTTCCTCGTTGCCGAGGCGGTAGAATTTTTCAAAAATAGCGGCTTTTTCAGTGTCCGGAACCCCAACGCCCTGGTCTTTCACCTTGAAAAACAAGCGATTGGAGGAACTTCGTTCTGCTGAAAATTCAACAGGCGAACCCTCGGGAGAATATTTCAGGGCGTTTTCCAGCAAGTTTTGCACGACAGACAACAGGCCCGAGCGGTCGGCCGAGACCGGCGCGAAATTGTCGGGAATGTGCACAGTAATATTGGCATGCGAAAAACGAATTTTAAGGTTGGCCACCACTTCTTTTACCAGGGCGGCCAGATCCAGGGGCTCAATCAGCGGCTGCCAGTTTGATTCGAGGCGGGCGGCCAGGAGCATGTCTTCGACCAGGCTGGACAGCCGGCTGGTTTCGCGCAAGCCGTTGGATGCGAGTTTTTCCACCTGTTCGCGGGGCAGCTCGCGCCGGCTGAACGTTTCCATGGTCAGTTTCAGGGCTGCAAGCGGAGATTTCAGTTCGTGCGTGATACTCAACAGGAAGTTGCGGCGTTGCCGCGCCAGGGCAAGTTCCCGGTTGGCGGAGCGGTTGACGATCCACAGGCCCATGACCAGGCAGGCGGTAAAAAATATGCCTTCTCCCAGGATCATACGCCGACGGGCATTCCATTTCCGGACAATCGTCTGAAATTCAGTCGTTTGATGCAATTCCGTCAGGTTTACCCCCCGTGCGTCGTTTTTGGTAAAACGACATTCCAGCAGTTCCGTTTGCTTTTCCAGCAGCAGGTCGTTTTGGCGCCACAAATGCACGGCCCACCAGAAAAACGCCAGCAGCATATAGCCCACGACGAAGCGCGACAAGGCTTGAAGGGAAAGATTTTTAAACATATCGATCAAGCTTTAAACAGGCGTCGGCCAAAGATTTGCCGCAAGTTGAAATAGAACAACACGGCGGCCAGTCCGAGCCATACATAGGTCCAAATTTGCGCAGGGAAAACACCCACGACTTGTTCGTATTTCGCCAGATCGCTTTGCGGGCCCACCCTGAAATCCTGGATGATGTAGAGCACAGCAGCCAGCCCCAGAAACATGAGCACGTCCTGGTCCCAGTTGGTTCGGCTGGCGATCAGCCAGAGCGCCACGGCAAACACGAACAGCAAGCCGGTGCTGGTGAAAGATTCGAACCACACGATTCCGCTGAATGCCATCAGGCCGGCAAGGGTTTTCAGGGCAAGATCGGTCATCGATTTTTTGCGTACGCCGATGTAAAACAGCACATTGCCCAAAATGGCGCTGCCCAGGTAGCCGCCCATCAGAATGATCGCGGCATTGCCGCCGCGTGTGGTGGTGTACCCGCTCCCGTCGGGTGCGATTTGCAGGCCTTCCACGGTGCCGCCCGTCAGCAAGGCGCCGAGTGCGTGCCCGAATTCGTGCAGAAAAGTGACCAGAAGCGTAACCGGGTACAGAACCAGTTGACCGAAAGAGCCGCCCAGAAACCGAAGGATCAGGTAAATGACCACCATGACAAGGGCGCGATAATGAACTTGTTGCATGTGAAAGTAATAGTGGGGTAAAAAGAAGGATATTCGGACGGAAATACAAATTTTTGCCGTCACAAAACCGTGATATGAAACCCGACACCCAGCGCGTTCGCGAATTTATCGGTGAAAACGATGTCGAAAAAGCCTTTCAATGGCTTCTTGAACAATGCAATAATACATTGTATCGCGATTTGCTCGATCAGGTGTATCTGCAGAAAGGCAACTGGGCGGAATACAAGCGCCGGCAATTGGCCGGTGTTGCCGAGGAAAAAGAGTTCAATGCCATCAAACTCGCCTTATTCGACATTGCGCGGGCAATCGACAACCGCCCCGAAGAAACCGGGAACCTGCGCAAACCCGAGCCTCCCCCTCCTCCCCCGCCGCCGCCGGTTCAATATGTCGCGCGTTGCTATTTCAATGGGGACATGAATGCCTATTACGTGACGCCGGGTAATCAGATCGTCATGGTCAATCCGCTGACCAATTTTTCGACCGTGGTAGCCGTTCGCACCCCGTCGATGAATCCCGCTTTTGCCTGGTTCTACATGTTCCCCAACGGGTTTTATTACAGCATCGATCATGCCGGCGCCATTTGGGGGCTGAATGCCTTCGGCATGCCCATGCAAATGGGTTATGTACAGAATTTGTAAAAAACCGGACGATAAAAACAGGAAAGGCGCCGTGAGACACGGCGCCTTTCCTGTTTTCAGGTTCAACCCGGATTAGTTGGCCGGGTTGATTTCCAGCAGTTCGACTTCGAAAATCAAGGTCGAGTTCGGCTTGATTTTCGGGCTGGGCGAACGGTCGCCGTAAGCCAGGTCGCTGGGAATGAAGAACTTAAACTTGTCGCCGACATGCATCAGTTGCACGCCTTCGGTCCAGCCTTTGATCACCTGATTGAGGCCGAAGGTGATGGGTTGGCCGCGTTCGACGCTGCTATCGAAGACGGAGCCGTCGATATTGGTGCCGTGGTAATGCACTTTCACCTTGTCGGTGGCTTTTGGCGATTCGGCGCCCGTGCCTTTTTTGAGGATTTCGTACTGAAGGCCGCTGGCGGTGGTCATCACCCCGGGGCGTTTTTTGTTTTCTTCTAGAAATTTCATACCTGCTATTTTGCTTGCTTCGGATGCTTTTGCCTGCGCCTGGCGGTTGTAGTCGCTGAAAATGCGGTTGGCGTCTTCCGATTTGATGAGGGTTGAATCGTTGTTGAGTGAAGCGCGAAGGCCCGCGAGCAGGGCTTCGGTGTTGAGTTCGGCGCTCATTTGCCGGCGAACGCTGCTGGCCAAAACAATGCCGTAGGCATAGCTGGCGCTGTCGGCAGCGGTCTTTAACATCGGCTTGGCGGATGCCTCGGCGGCTTTTTTATCGTTTTTTTTCTGAGCCTGGGCACTGATTGCAACCGAGGCCAGCAAGAGCAACAAGAGTACTTTTCTCATGTTTTAGTGTTGTTTATGCAGTAGTTTACAGTGAATTATTTCTTTTTCATGGCGGCATAGTACTGGTAGAAGTACGGGATGGTTTCAATGCCTTTGTAATAATTGAACAACCCGTAATGCTCGTTGGGCGAGTGAATGTCGTCCGAATCGAGGCCAAAGCCCATGAGCACCGAGCGGGCGTCGAGCACCTGGTCGAACATGGCCACGATCGGAATACTGCCGCCGCCGCGCTGCGGCAGGGGCTTTTTGCCAAACGCGGTTTCCATGGCTTTTTCGGCTGCTTTGTATTCCACCGAGTTGGTCGGTACAACAACCGGGTAGCCGCCGTGGTGAGCGGTTACTTTTACCTTGACCGATTTCGGGGCGAGTTTTTCAAAGTGTTTGGCAAACAGTTTCTCGATCTTCTTCGGGTCCTGGTTGGGGACGAGGCGCATGGAAATTTTGGCAAAGGCTTTCGAAGGGAGTACGGTTTTGGCGCCCTCGCCGATGTAGCCGCCCCAGATGCCATTGACGTCGAGGGTAGGACGAATACCCGTTCTTTCAATTGTAGTGAAGCCTTTTTCACCCATCAAATCAGCCACGCCCAGGCTTTTCATGTATTGTTTTTCGTCGTAGGGCGCTTCGTTCATGGCTTTGCGTTCCTTGTTGCTGACTTTTTCCACGTCGTCGTAGAAGCCTTCGACCGTGATACGGCGTTTGGCGTTGTGCAGCGAAGCGATCATCTGGCAAAGGACGTTGATCGGATTGGCGACTGCGCCACCGTAAACGCCGGAGTGCAGGTCCTTATTGGGCCCGGTCACTTCCACTTCCATGTAGCAAAGGCCGCGCAGGCCGACCGTCAGGCTGGGGGTTTCGTTGTCGATCACGCTGGTGTCGGAGATCAGGACGACGTCGCAAGCCAGTTTCTTTTTGTTGTCGCGGCAAAATTTTTCAAGGTTTTTGGAACCTACTTCTTCTTCTCCTTCGATCATGAACTTGACGTTGCAAGGAAGAATATTTTGCTTCATCATCATTTCGAAGGCCTTGACGTGCATAAAAAACTGTCCTTTGTCGTCGCAGGCGCCACGGGCGAAAATAGCGCCCTGGGGGTGCAGTTTGGTCTTTTTCACGACCGGCTCGAACGGCGGGCTGTCCCACAGGTTGAGCGGGTCCGGCGGCTGAACATCGTAGTGGCCATATACGAGCACCGTTGGCGCCTTGGGGTTTACGATCTTTTCACCGTAAACGATCGGATGGCCGGCAGTATTAAATATTTCCACCGCGTCGGCGCCCACTTTTTTGAGGTGATCTGCGGTGGCTTCCGCCATTCGGCGCACGTCGCCGGCATATTTCGGATCGGCACTGATCGAAGGTATTTTCAACAGTTCGAGCAATTCCTGAAGAAATCGCTCCTTATTGGCTTCAAAATAAGACTTCAGTTCTTTCATGATCTATTTGATTTTGTTTGCCGCCAAAAGCGGGCTGCAAAGGTAGAAATGGAGGGAATAATGCGGGGATTTTCGACGATTTGTCGTTGTCGTGCAGGTCATTTACGGTCGAATAGCAGCCTTTCGCCCGTTCGGCTTTCATCAAAACGCTCCTTGTGCCAGGCCAAATGCCCGCTGACGATCGTGGTTTTCACCTTGCCCCTGAACGTTTTTCCATCAAACGGCGACCAGTGGCATTTGTAATAAATATTGTCGGGCGCCACCGTCCAGCGTTCTTCGGGATCGACAATGCTCAAATCAGCCCAATAGCCTTCATCCAGGAAACCTCGTTCACTGACCTGAAAAGCGATGGCAGGGGCATGGCACATCTTTTCCACGATTTTTTCGAGGCTGATGCGTCCCTGATGATAAAATTCCAGCATGACATTCAGACTGTGTTGCACGAGTGGCAGCCCCGACGGCGCCTGCAAATAGGGTTGTGATTTTTCCTCCCAGGTATGCGGAGCGTGGTCGGTAGCAATCACGTCGAGCCGGTCGTCGAGCAGGGCCGGGAACAGTGCATCCTGTTCTTTTTTGCCTTTAATCGCAGGATTGCATTTGATTTGATTGCCCAAACGTTTGTAATCGTCGCTGTGAAACCAAAGGTGGTGCACACACACTTCGGACGTAATTTTCTTTTTTTCCAGCGGGATCCTGTTGTCAAATAATGCCAGTTCGCGCTCTGTGGTCAAATGCAGGATGTGCAGGCGCGTGCCGTGCTGTTTGGCCAATGCAACGGCCATGGACGAAGACAGATAGCAGGCTTTTGCATCGCGGATTTTGGGGTGAAAAGAAGCCGTCATCTCATTGCCATATTTGCCCTGATAGCGGGCGAGGTTGGCCCGAACGGTGGCTTCATCCTCGCAATGGGTGGCAATCAGGACCGGCGCATTGGCAAAAAGCCTGTCGAGCGTATTGGGATTATCAACCAGCATGTTGCCAGTACTGCTGCCCATGAAGATTTTTATCCCGCAAACCTTGACAGGGTCGGTTCGCATGACTTCTTCATAGTTGTCATTGGTCGTTCCTATGTAAAAGGAATAATTGGCCAGGGAGGTCCTCTTCGCTATCTCGTATTTTTCTTCCAGTAATTCCTGGGTTACGGACGGCGGTTGCACGTTCGGCATTTCCATAAAAGCCGTAACCCCTCCTGCGACGGCGGCCCTGCTTTCCGAATAAATAGAGGCCTTGTGTGTAAGTCCAGGCTCCCGAAAATGGACCTGATCGTCGATGATGCCCGGAAGGACCAGATTTCCGGCGGCATCGATTTCCTCGTCGGCATTCATATCAATCGCCGCCGAAATTTTATCAATTCGCCCGTTTCTAATCAAAATATCTGCGGTTTGGCTCCTTCCACGATTTATCAATCGGCCCTGGCGTATAATGATCGATTTCATACTTTTTTAGTTTCTCTGCAAAGGTACATTCCGCCAAAAATAATCCCTTGTTTATTGTCTGCCGTCGTAACCAAGGGCCGGAGCCTTTTGCAAAAGAATCATTTATTTAAATATTGATTTACAGTTGTTTTTAAATTGTATTTTAAAATATTTATAATGACATATCTTTATAGTATTGCAAATACAAAAAGCCTGTGCCTATCTTTGCGGCGTAATCCGGTGAACATTACGCCAAACAATGGCGCCCTTCTTTCATGGGGCTAAACAGTCTTCCCTTCCTCACCCCATAATCCAGATTCGATTCCTTCTGATTTTAATTACCGGGATAGTCAGGTTTACTTACGTCTCGAGTTTTTTGCATAATTGACTCGATTTCTGGAGCGAGTTTCCTATCTTTGCTGATGTCCTTTCCTTAGGGAAAGTGTTTGATATAAGAGACTTATGCCCTCTGTGGCATTTAAGATAAAGGTTTAAAATGAAGCGTGTTTTGATGACGTCCTTCTCCATAAACGTATGGGGAGGGACTTTTTTTTATTGTTATTTTTTTTTGACAAAGAACTTGCACAGGCTGATATCATAACCTAACTTTGTCTTAGGTTTTTTGGGGTTATATTTCTGACGGTAACGTTTTCGAACGTTGCCGTCTTTTTTTTGTCCTTATGAGTTTGCCAGACACTTCCCGCCTTCAATACAGACGCATTGATCCGCAAGCCGATTTGATGCAGATTTATTCGATGCAGAGCGATCCCGACGTCATGCGCTTCATTCGCGCCCCTGAAACGGAGATGCAGCCTGTAATTGAACGCCTGAAATTGTGGACAGACTACCAGATTCAACGCCCCGGCCTGGGCGTATGGATGGTCGTATGGAAAGAGAATGGCGACCTGGCAGGCCATTGCGTGTTGCGCGAGGCGGAATGGAAAGCCGGCAATGACCTGGAAATTGGCTATGTGCTTCAAAAAAACTACTGGGGCAAAGGCCTGGCGACCGAAATAGCACTGGGGCTTTGCAAGTACGCTTTTGAACGCTTTCCCGTTGATTCGCTGATTGCCTTCATCGACCCTGACAACCATGCCTCCCGACGGGTGCTTGAAAAATGCGGATTCGAATCGGAAGGGCTGGTTCCCGCTTTTGAGGGAATCAGTATGCGCCTGCGGGTGCAAAGAGAAAATTTTCAGAGATAGCCGAACTGCTGAAGCAAACGCTCGTCGTCTCGCCAGTTGCCCTTGACTTTGACGGTCAGTTCCAGATATGCTTTCGAATCGATAAAACGTTCGATGTCGGTGCGGGCGAGCGTGCCCAGTTTTTTGATGGATAAGCCATTCCTGCCTAGAATGATTGCTTTCTGGCTTTCTCTCAGCACGAAAATGGAGGCGCGGATTCGGGCCAGCGGTTCGCCGGTTTTTGTTGTTGTTTCCTTGAATTCTTCGATAGCCACCTCACAGGAATAAGGAACTTCGTCGCTGTACAGCAGAAATATCTTTTCCCGAATGATCTCGCTGACAAAAAAGCGCTCGGCGCGGTCGGTGAGCTGATCGGGAGGGAAATAGGCGGGGCCTTCCGGCAAATAGTGCAGGAGTTTGTCGAGCAAGTCCTGGGTTCCGAGGCCTTTCAGGGCTGAGATGGCGATGGAATCGGCGATTTTGGCTCTTTTGGTCCACCAGTTGCCCACGTCCTGAGCGCGCTGCGGATCGACTTTGTCCAGTTTGTTCAAGACCAGTACGACGGGGGCTTCCGCTTTTTGCAGGATGGCAAGCAGCGGGTCTGCATTGTCCAGTTCTTCGGTCAGATCAATCACGCAAAGCAGGACATCGGCGTCTTCCAGGGTGCCTTCGACAGCTGAATTCATCGCCCGGTGCATGGCATACCCGGGATTTTTGACAAAACCCGGGGTATCGGAAAAAACAATCTGGAAATGCTCGCCGCCCAGAATGCCCAGAATACGATGGCGGGTGGTTTGCGGCTTGGGTGTAATGATGCTCATGCGCTCCCCCACCAGGGCGTTCATCAGCGTTGATTTTCCGGCATTGGGCTTGCCGACGATATTGATATAGCCGCTGCGAAATGGCGGTTGCGGTGAATTTTCCACGATGATGAGCAAGTTTAGTCTGAAATCTGCCGAACACGTCCGTCGACAAGTGCCTGAACGAGCATGTAAACAACTGCCGGCTGTTGCGGGTGCCAGATGATGTTGTTGTATTGCTCGCCAAAATGAATGTATTGTTGCAAACGGGCGCCGGCCATTTCTTCTTCCACGTGTTGGCGAATATTCAGCAAAGCGATCCAGCCGCCTTCTTCGTGTACTTCCTCTGCCCATTCGGCGTAATAATCATCTTCACCGGCGTGAAAATTGAGGATATTTTCCCCAAAGAAGATAAACTTGACAATGCCTTGTTTCATCAAATGATCGGCTAGATTGCGCTTTAAGTACATGACATCGTCGTGCAAAGTGTCATTCCACTCCCCGATCAGTTCAATTAGTGCAAACTGTTCGTCGTAATCGACAAACAGTATTTTCCCATACAAGGTGGACGACCCGAACTCATCCCATTGCGGGTGCAGGAAATAATTGTACAAACGGTGCGTAAATTCGAATTCGCTGTACATGCGCCCGAAAAAAGGCGAACGCTCGTCCTCTTCGGCCGTATAAAAGTCTCGCCAGCGAAAAAAAGGTTCGATGTTGTGCATAATTGAAGCGCAAAAATAAGGCTTTGCATCTTTGCGATTGTGAAAGAAACTTTGCTCAAAATTGTTGCGACCGGACCCGAATCATCGGGCAAAACCGCCATCGCCAGCGCCTTGGGTGAAGCGTTGGGCACGCCTTGTGTCCCGGAGTTTGCGCGCTATTACCTCGGCAATCTGGGTCGTCCCTACGGCGTCGAAGACCTGCGTACGATCGGCGCAGGACAAAAAGCCTGGGAAAACTGGCATGCGCAACGCAATGATCGGTTTCTTATGCTGGATACCGACTGGACCGTACTGCATATTTGGGAGACTTTTCGTTTCGGAAGCGACCGTTACTGGCGGGAAGGCTACGGCCTTGCACCTTCCGCCGATCTTTATTTGCTGTGCAAACCCGATTTTCCCTGGGCGCCCGATCCTTTAAGGGAAAATCCTTTCGAACGCGAGCAACTTTTTGATTTGTACCTGCAACTCTTGCGAGGAATCGGCGCGAATTATGTCATCGTTGAAAAAAGTCCGTCGCAACGCCTCGAAACTGCATTGGCAGCGATTGAGAATATTTCCCGAACTTTGCGGCAATAACACTCATTGGGGTGTCTGCATTTTACCCGCAGACTGAGAATACACCCATCGAACCTGCCCGGGTCATGCCGGGAAGGGAATTGAGACGGGTAGTGGCATCACTACACTTGCGAAGCCCCTTCACAGGTGGATGTTTCACTCATCATTCTTTCACCATGTTTTTTTTCATTTCCCGTAAACAAGGGGTTTGGCGCTACGGCCTGGCCTACCCCACCCTGTTTGCTGTTCTGATGGCTTGCGTTGGGCCGATTGCGGCGCAATCCGGCGTTCCCGATTCGATCATGTTGCGCACGGTTGTGATACAAAGCACCCGCGCAGGAAGCGACGCGCCTGTGCCGCATACCAATTTTTCAGCGGCAAAAATCAGGCAGAACAACCTGGCGCAGGACGTTCCGTTTTTGTTGTCGGGCGCTCCTTCGCTCGTGGAAAGTTCAGACGCGGGCAACGGCGTCGGGTACACCGGTTTGCGGATCAGGGGAAGCGACCCGACCAGAATCAACGTAACACTCAACGGAATCCCGCTGAACGACGCTGAAAGTCAGGGGCTTTTTTGGGTCGATTTGCCCGACATTGCGACATCGGCCAGCGAAATTCAGATCCAGCGCGGCGTAGGCACCAGCACCAATGGCGCGGGCGCTTTTGGCGCTACGGTCAATATCGATTTGTCGCGGGTGGAGGCTGATCCTTTCGCTCAGGTCAATACGGCCCTGGGCTCCTTCAATACCCGGAAAATTTCCGCAATGGCAGGCACAGGACTGTTGAACGGCCGCTTCGCCTTCAATGGAAGGGTGTCGCACCTGAAATCCGACGGCTTTATCGACCGGGCGAGCGCCAATTTGAACTCGATTCACCTGACTGGCTCCTACCTCGATGACCGTCAGTCCGTTCAGGTGCATTTTCTCTCCGGGCACGAAGTGACGTATCAGGCCTGGAACGGAGTACCTGCCCAATACGTCGATATTGACTCGCTGCGAACTTTCAACACTGCTGGAATTGAACAGCCTGGCACGCCCTACCCCGACGAAGTGGACGATTACACCCAACGCCATTTGTTCTTTCATTATAAAAAAATCATGGGCCACGGCCTTGATTTACAATGGAATGCACATTACACGCGGGGTTTTGGTTTTTATGAACAATACCGGAGCGGGGAAATTTTGTCTGAGTATAAAATGTCGCCGCTAATTCTGGCCGATACGACCCTGGATGTCAGCGATCTGGTGCGCAGGCGCTGGCTCGACAACCATTTTTACGGCAGCACGTTCGTCCTGCGTTGGACGCCGCCCGTCAATCCTCCCGGCCTTGCGGGCCCGCCGACTGTTATGTTGGGTGGCGCATTAAGCCGATACGACGGACAACATTATGGGGAGGTAATCTGGGCGCAACTGGCCACAGCGCCCAACACGAGGTACTACGACAACGATGCGCACAAAACCGACGGCAACGTATTTCTGAAATCGGAAGTCAACCTGAGCAACGGATGGGGGGTCTTCCTCGATCTGCAATATCGGGCAGTGTCCTATCGCTTTCTCGGATTCGACGCCGGGCAGAACAATGTCGAGCAACAGGCCATGTTGCATTTTTTCAATCCCAAAGCAGGTATTAACTGGAAAGTCAATCGAAACTGGACCGCTTATGGCTTTTTTGGTGTGGGCAATCGCGAACCCAACCGCGACGACTATACGCAATCCACTCCCGCCAGTCGCCCCAGACCTGAGCGATTGTATGACTGGGAGCTGGGCGTCAAATCGCGTAATTCCGCCAGGCAGTCCATTGCCGTCAACCTGTTTTACATGTTGTATTACAACCAGTTGGTGCTCGATGGGCAGATCAACGACGTAGGCGCTTACATACGCACCAACGTCAAATCGAGTTATCGGGCAGGTATCGAAATCGAAGGCGCACTTCGGCCAGTGCGGCTACTCAATTTGAATGCGAACCTTGCGTTAAGCACCAACAAAATCAAAGACTTCGTGGAGTATCGCGACAACTGGGATTCCGGCTTGCAGGATCAGTTTTTTTATCAAAATACCTCTCTGGCTTTTTCCCCTTCCATCGTTGCACGCGGCGAGGCAGTTTTTCACCTGTTTTCAAACGAAGACCGAAATGCGTTAAATCTCTCGTTGTCAGGCAAATATGTAAGCAAGCAATACCTCGATAATACTTCCAGTGAAAGCGCAGCCCTTCCGTCCTATTTTTTCACCGACCTTCGAATTAATTACGACCTTACGTTGAAATCCGGCAATACAATGGGTTTTATCCTGAGTGTTTACAACCTGGCCAATGCCCGATACAGTTCGAATGGCTGGATTTACCGATACACCTCTGCTTTCGACAACCGCCCCTATGACCCATACACCCGTCTGGAAAAAGGCGACGTGTACAACCAGACGGGCTATTTTCCCCAGGCTGGACGCAACTGGATGCTGGGCATGAACCTGGGCTTCTAAACGATCGATCACTGTCGCAAAACAAACGCCCTGCCGGATTAATTCGGCAGGGCGTTTGCATTGTTTCGAAACCAATAAGCTGTTTTTACTGGCGCGGAATAAGCAGGCGCTTGCCGGGAATCAGGGATTCGTTCGGGTCAAGTCCGTTGGTCACCGCCAGTTCGGATTCGTTTACCTTGTATTTGATCGCGATGGAGCGCAGCGTATCGCCTTGCTTGACGACATACTCCTGCAACGGTGCGGTGCCCGAAGCGGGCGTCGTTGAGGGTTGCGAAGTAGCAATGGGGGACGTGCGATTGGGGGATGTTACCGTACGCGCGCCCGGCGGCACATAACCGCCTTCTTTGCCCGTGTCGATCACCGAATTTTCGAGAAACTGGTTATTCGGAACGGAAGAGGATGGCGTAGGCGTAGTACCGGCGGCCGAAGGCGAACTGATCGGCGTCGGCGTCGGGTTGGACCATGGCGTATTGTTCGAGTGTGTGATCGGCACCACGGTCGAGGGCGTCGTATTTCCACCGCTCATTTTCTGCTTTTTCTGATCTGTGTTAGGCGTCAGAATTTGCGGAGGCGTCATCGTGCTGCCGGGAGGCGTCGAAATAATGGTCGTGGGCGTAGGCGAATTGATATCGTATTCGCAATCGGACACGATCACCTGTTGGCCTTCCTGCAAGCGGTAGTCGCCGACAGTAGGCAGGCCATTCATGCGGCGAAAGCGGTCGTCGGTATAGCCGTATTGTTTGGCCAGTCCGCTCAGGGTTTCGCCCTTTTGCACGACGTGAATCATGACGGGACGTGAGCTGCCTGAAATTTGCCCCCAGTAGTCCGACTGTCCGGGCGTGCCCGCAGGCGTCGTAGGTTGCAAATTCGGGGCGGTGTTGTCCGTCTGACCCCAGTAGACGGATTGGTCGACCACCGTACGGCCCGTTTGGGTTTTCGGTTTGGCCGGGGTTCCTGTACCCTTGGGTGTAACACCCGCGTTGGCCGGCGGCTTTTGCAGCCAGATTTTTTGACAAACCTCGATTTTATCCGGGTTTTTGATCTTGTTCCAGGTCATGAGGTTCTGCACCGACACATTGTATGTGCGCGAAATTGCCAACAGGCTCTCCCCGGGTTGTACGATATGGTAGCCCTTGCCAAAAGGTTCGGGGCAATTGGCAAAACCCGTTTGAGGGTTGATGCCCGGAGTCTGTGGCTGCGGTTGCGGCTGCGGCTGAATGGCGCCCTGATTGCCATAGCGGATAGAGGCCTCCTCCTTGTCGGTCACCGTACCTGCCGGATAACCTGAAAACTGCGGCACACCAGATGTCGTACTGCCCGGCTGTCGGCCGCAGATCGCTGCCAGATAATCGTCGAGCGGGCGACCGTTCACGGCCCAGAGTTTGTTCTGGTTAGTTTCCGCTTCGGTAGCAGTCATGCCGGGCTTGTCCAGCACGATACCGACCCCGGGGATAAAATCGAAATCCGATTTTTCCATGTTGGGGCGCGTCGGCTCACGGCGGAAAGAATACTGGAAACGGCAGTTGTAGATGTCTTTCAGGCCGGTAAAATACACCGCCGAGGGCGACCCGATGCTGGCCAGGTTGGCGCCGTACATCAAACGGGTCGTATCGAGGGCAAAACTGTAGGTGTTCGCCCGGAAAATATAATAGGTGCCGCTGCGCGAAATATGCGTAATCCCGATAATGGGCGTCAGCACATACCCCTGCTGGGTTTGCTGCACGACATACATCTGCTTGGTCACGTTGTTCACCGATTCAACCAATGCATCATCGAGTACGACATCGCGGCAGTCTTTGGTATTGCGCGGGAGTGTACCTGCGGTGATGCCGCCTGTTCCGCCGGTCAGGATGTAATATTCGTTGGCATTGGGGCGAAACAGGAAACTGAGCGAACTGGTGCCCGAGTACGCAGCGCGATACTCAAGTTGATCCATGCAAGCCAGGTTGAACATCAGGTAAAAAGGGCCTTGTTGGGCGTTGGCATGAGCCAGGGAAAACAACGCAGCACAAACAAGAAGAATTCGTTTCATGATAGAAGGTTTGGTGAGCAGTAAGGGTCTTTTCAGTAGAAGTGCGAGTTTGAACTTCATTTAAGGGTTGAGGGCCAACAATTTATGTGCAAGGTTAGGGCAAAAATTTATAAAACCGTTTTAAAAACAGCAGATTCTGGCAAAATATCCTGACAATGAAGCTAAAACGGATCAGAATACGATTACTACAACCCTTTTTCTTAACGCAAATTGTATTAAATCCGTATTTATCTACACGAAAATCCTTGGCCAAAGCCGTTAATTTGCGGCATGTCCAGACCGCTCATTCTTGTCACTAACGACGACGGTATCGTCGCCCCGGGTATCAAAGCCCTTGTTGAAATCGCCTCGGAACTGGGGGAAGTCGTGGTCGTCGCACCCGACTCTCCGCAAAGTGGAAAGGGGCACGCCATCACCATTCACGATCCTTTGCGACTCAAAAAAGTTCGTCCTTTCCCGGGAATCGAAGCCTGGGAATGCTCCGGCACGCCGGTCGATTGCGTCAAACTGGCCAAACACGTGGTCCTGAAAACCCGCAAAATCGACCTCTGCGTCTCCGGCATCAACCACGGCAGCAACGCCTCGATCAACATCATCTATTCCGGCACCTTGTCGGCTGCCATGGAGGCTTCGCTGGAAGGCATCCGCAGCATCGGATTTTCGCTGCTCGATTTCAGTTTTGACGCCAATTTCGAGCCGGCCAAACCCTGGGTGCGCGAAATCATGCGTTTCGCACTGGCGCAGCCGTTCCCGCACGGCAACCTGCTCAACGTCAACATTCCCAATACCCAGATCAAAGGAGTGCGTATCTGCCGACAGGCAGAAGCGCGCTGGATCGAGGAATTTGTGGAAGGACGCGACCCCAACGGCCAGCCTTACTACTGGCTAAGTGGAAAATTTGTAAATGACGATACAGCCGATGATTCCGACGTACTCGCACTCGATGAAGGTTTTATTTCCATCGTACCTTCAATGCATGATCTGACCAATTACAAAGCCATATCCGGACTTAAATCTTTGGAAACCTTAAATATTCCCGCTGAACATGCTAAACCGCAATGATATCCGGGCCGGACTGATCTTCGGCTTTCTGCTTCCCATCATGACTTTTGCACTGCTTTACCAGGTTTTTTCCATTCTCGAAATGAAAGGAGCCGCCAGCAGTGCGGGCTTTTCTCCCAATTTCAGGGAGCGCACCCTGGCCATCGTCGCCATCGCTTTTAACCTGATCCCGCTCAATATTTTCCGGCGCCGGCGCTGGGATCTAAGTATGCGGGGCGTGGTTATTGCAACCGGCGTACTGGCCATCATTTGGGTTATCAAATTCGCCATGCTTTTGCTTTAAGGCTCACTCGGCCTCAAAACCGTAGTCGCGCTCCACACGGCAAATACGGGTTTTGTAGGCACTGTACCAGTCGGAACGCCCCTTTTCCTGCGCAATGCGATGTTCTGCAACTTGCTTCCAGTTTCGGATGTTTTCGAGGCTGTCCCAGTAGGATACCGTAATTCCCAATTCATCCCGGGCCGATTCGACGCCCAGAAAACCGGGCTGTTCCGTGGCCATTTGTACCATTTTATCGGCCATGTCAGCGTAGCCCTGATCGACCTCCGTGCGAATGGAGGTGAAGATTACGGCGTAATACGGCGGCAGAGGTGTTTGAGCAATGTGCATGTTTGGTCTTTTAACCATCCAAACGCCGCTCAGGGGTTTGTAAGTTCAATATCACAATCATAAAAGTCAATTTTTACAACATGGAATATCGACGTTTGGGTAAATCCGGTCTGCAAGTCAGCGTGTTGTCGCTGGGTTCCTGGCTTACCTTCGGCAAACAGATCGGCGACGATGTGGCCGAAAAACTCATGGTTTTGGCTTACGAAAACGGCGTCAATTTTTTTGACAATGCCGAGATCTACGCCCGCGGTCAAAGCGAGATCGTGATGGGTAATATTTTGAAAAAACTGAACTGGACACGCAGCAGCTGGGTGGTGTCGTCGAAGGTGTTTTGGGGCGACGGCGGCAAACTGCCCAACCAGACGGGCCTCAGCAGAAAACATATTTTCGAAGCCTGCCACGCCAGTCTTAAACGATTGCAAGTCGATTACATCGACCTGTACTTTTGCCACCGGCCCGACAAGAACACCCCGATGGAAGAAACGGTCTGGGCCATGAATCACCTCATCGCACAGGGCAAAATCCTGTACTGGGGCACCTCCGAATGGAGCGCGCAGGAAATCATGGCTGCCCACATGGTGGCGCGCGACAACAACCTGATCGGGCCGGTGATGGAGCAGCCGCAGTACAACATGTTTGTCCGCGACAAGGTCGAGGTCGAATTTTCACAAATTTACAAGACCGTCGGACTGGGCACGACCATCTGGTCGCCCCTGTTTTCAGGTGTCCTGACGGAAAAATACCTCGACAAATTTCCTGCGGATACGCGCTTCAGTATCGAAGGCATGGAGTGGCTCAAAGAGCGCAACCTGACTCCGCAGCACATAGAAAAAGTACGGGCGCTGAGCCAACTGGCTGGCGAACTCGGTACCAGCCTGGCCAAACTGGCCATTGCCTGGTGCGCGCACAACCCCAACGTGAGCACCGTCATCCTTGGCGCTTCCAAAACGGAACAACTCCGAGAAACGCTCGACTCGCTCGACGTCCTGCCGCTTTTAAGCGACGCGGTGATCGAGCGGATCGAAGCCATCCTCGGCAACAAACCTGTTGCGCCGGCGTTTTAAAAGGTGCTTTTAACGCCTTGAAATACAAAGGGTTGGACCGATCACGATCCAACCCTTTTATTATTTCGCTTCACTAAAAAATCAAGCGGGGATGCCGACTTCTTCGCCTCCTTGCACCAGTTCCCAAACGCCGGAATTGTCGCAGGTGGTCAGCCAGCCGTACTGGTCTTCTTCAAGGCCCATCCGCAAGCGGTTGATGTGCTCTTTCAGTCGGGTTGCCACCGGGCGGTGCTGGGCATCGACGGGGGGCAGTTCGAGTTTGCGGTCGCGCCAGGTGATCTCGCTCACGTGGCTTACAACGGCTGCGGTGCCGGCGCCAAAGCATTCCTGCAAGGTGCCGCGCCAGTAGGCGTCGGCGATTTCGGCAATGCTCAGGAGGCGGTCCTCAACGGTGTAGCCCCAGTCTTTCAACAAGGTGAGGAATGAGTCGCGGGTCACGCCGCGGAGGATGGTTCCTGTGGTGGCGGGCGTCACGACTTTGTCGTCGATGACGAAGAAAAGATTCATGGTGCCGACTTCCTGCACGTATTTCTTTTCCGTTGCGTCCATCCACATGACCTGATCGTAGCCGGCTTTTTTGGCGCGCATGGCCGGGAGGAGGGATGCGCCGTAGTTGCCGGCGCATTTGGCTTCACCTACGCCGCCCTGGGCTGCACGGGTAAAGACTTCCTCGACCCACAGTTTAACGGGCTTTGGATAATAAGGGCCTACAGGGCCGGTAAATATGAGGAAACGATATTTCTCGGATGCGTGTACGCCGAAGTACTCGTCGGTAGCGAACATGAGCGGACGAATGTACAGGGCGTGGTCTTCTTTCTCGGGAATCCAGTCGCGGTCGAGGTCGACGAGCATCTGCAGACCCTGCATAAACAGTTCTTCGGGCAGATGGGGCATACACATGCGTTCGGCGGAGACGTTCAAACGGCGTGCATGCAGTTCGGGACGGAACAACACAGGTTCGCCGTTGCGTTTGGAGGCCTTCATGCCTTCAAAGATGCTCTGACCATAATGGAGGGCCAGGTTCGCGGGCGAAATTTCGAAACGGTGGAAAGCTTCAATGCGGGGGTTAACCCACTGTTTGCCGTCGAAATCAACGATAAACATGTGGTCGGAAATCACCTTGCCAAACGGGATGTTGGTGAAGTCAACATCGTGCAATCTGGTCTGGGTTGTCGGGGTGACTGTAATCGAATACTTGACAGCCATGGATGGAGAGAGGGTGGTTATGCGGTGAAAACCTATTAGTTTCGCGATACAAAGGTAGAAAATAAAATTCTTCGCGGCAAATTTATTTTTCAATCCCGCAGAACTTAATTTTACAGACCTTAGCTTTGCGTACAAAAAATTAGTTATTACTTAGTTGTATAGCCAAAACGGCGACTTATCTTTATAGTCATGTTTTCAAACGATGATTTGATTTTTCTGGCGCCCGAGTTTCCCTTGCTCGACCATGCGGAGGGCAATTTCGCCCGACGTATATTGGTCGTTTTGGCGGCATCTGACAATCCGGTGGAAGAGCGGCAGTTTTTGACCAAGGTGCTCGCTGCTGCCAACCTCAATCTCTTGCAGGACACCCTGCTGGTCGATCTGCCGGAGTCGGCTACTGCCGTTTCAATTTTGCCTGCTCTTAAAACCAAACAGCCCACGCACGTACTTGTTTTTGGCCTTGAACCCAAAACCCTCGGTTTGACAATTCAGGCAAACTGGTACCAACCTTTCCTTTTTTACCATACAACCTTTTTATTTGCCGAAAATCTCTCGGCACTCGAACCCGACAAGGTTCGAAAAGGCCAGCTCTGGCGAGCACTGCAAACCATGTTTCTCTGACCAATATAACGTTCGATTCGCATTTTTGTATGAAAGCTTACGTATTCCCCGGACAAGGATCTCAATTTGAAGGTATGGGCAAGGAATTATACGAATCCAATGCCCAGGCGCGTGAATTATTTGAACAAGCCAACGATATGCTGGGCTGGCGCATCACCGACGTCATGTTTGAAGGCACCAAGGAAGACCTGACCCAGACCAAAGTCACCCAGCCTGCTGTATTTCTCGAAAGTATCGTGCGCGCCCGTATTGCCGGCGATTCTTTCCGGCCCGATGCCGTGGCCGGGCACTCGCTGGGCGAATTTACCGCACTGGCAGCGGCAGGTTCCCTGGCGTTCGAAGACGCGCTCCGCCTGGTCAGCCAGCGGGCTTTTGCCATGCAAAAGGCTTGCGAACTGGTCGATAGCACGATGGCCGCCGTCCTGGGTATGGACGACGCGGTCGTCGAGGAAATCTGCGCAGGCATCACGGAAGAAGTCGTCGTGCCTGCCAATTACAATTCCCCCGGTCAGCTGGTCATCTCCGGCAGCCGCAAAGGCATCGAAATGGCGGTTGCCAAATTGCAGGAAGCCGGCGCGCGGCGCGTCGTGGTACTGGCTGTCGGCGGCGCCTTCCATTCGCCGCTGATGCAGCCTGCGCAGGACGAACTGGCGGCCGCGATTAACGCGACCGTATTCAATCGCCCCACGTGTCCCGTGTACCAGAACGTGCATGCCAAAGCCGTCACCGACCCGGAAGAAATCCGGCAGAATCTGGTTGCGCAACTGACCTCGCCGGTGCGCTGGACGCAAACCGTGGAAAACATGATTGCCGACGGAATTGCCGAATTTATCGAAGTGGGCGGTTCGGGCGCTGTTTTGCGAGGGATGATTCGCAAAATCAACAAGGAAATTGCAACCGATGCGTTATGATTGCACCAGGATCTGCCGGTCCGGAGCAACCCTCTTTTTTTACCCTTTATCGTGTCATTTACCATAATCCCGTACTACCATGGCAGCCCAGGAAGAAGTTAAAAGCGGACAGGTATTGCTTTCCGAGCCTTTCATGCAGGACCCCTACTTCAGGCGGTCGGTCGTATTGCTTTGCGAACATCATGACGAAGGCAGCATCGGTTTTATTTTGAATAAAAGCATCGACATGCCCCTGAACGACCTGATGTCGGAATTTCCCAAATTCGAAGCGGAGGTCTTTTACGGCGGCCCGGTGCAAACCGATACCCTGCACTACGTGCACAATATCGGCGATTTGCTGGACGATAGCGTCAAGGTGGCGGATGGCGTCTGGTGGGGCGGCGATTTTGAAAAACTGAAATTCCTCATCACTTCCGGGCTTATCGAGCCGAACAACATCCGATTTTTTGTGGGCTACTCGGGCTGGTCGTCGGGCCAACTGGCCGATGAACTGGGCTACGGCTCCTGGGTGCAAGCCAATATGGACGCCAATTATATTTTCAAAATTCAGCCGGACCGGCTGTGGAGCCAGGTGATGTACAACAAGGGAAATCTGTACGAAGTAATTGCAGATCTGCCCGAACACATGAGCTGGAATTAACGACTTCTATTCATCCGCATCCTGCGGATGTACAACACGGGTTTCAAACGGCCGGAGCGTTATCCGGCCGTTTTTCATAGGCATGGTAACGGCTTTTGCATTGAGATTCACCCCTGCAAACCTGATATTGCCTTCCTGTTCAAATGTGATTTGAAAGGCGTCGTGCAATATTTCCGATACCTGTTTGACGCGTGCTTCGGCCAACAACAAGGCTTCACGGAGGGCATTTTTTTGCTCCTCCGAATACGCGGCAAGGTCGTCGGAGGTAAAAAGAAGCGCGCCAAGCAAGGCATTGACAGTCAATAGCGTATGTTGCTGCGCAGCGCTCAGTTGCTGCTGATCTTTGCGCAGGACAAAAACGTCGGGGTCGTTGCCGAATGCCTTGCCCTGCAGTCGCCAGCGATGGAGGGTGGAGCGCAGCGAAGCCAATGTGCTCACCCTTTCGCGGTGCCGCAACCAGGCCAACAGCCGGTGTTCCCAGGACATGTGAACGTCGCCGCCAATGCGACAATACTCCGCAATACCGAACGTCGTACCCAGCGGCGCTCCGCAGGCCAGCATGGCGGCGCTGCCAAGTTGATGCCGCAAAAATTCCATCGCATCGGCCATAACCTGCCCCCGGGTTTTGCCCCTTGGCGGCGCCAGGCAGGCCGCGAAAAGGAAGTCCAGTTTGAACAACTGGAAGCCCCATTTTTCCCGCGCCATGTGAAACACCCCGCTGAGGTATTCCTGCACCTTGGGGTGATAGACGTCGAGCGCGTAATACCAGCCGCCCCAAAGGGGATTCCAGCCTGCGCGCAGCGGGCGGCCCTTGCGATCCTGGAGCAGCCAGTCGGGGTGCCGCGCGACCAGTTCCGAATGCCTCGATGCGACAAACGGGGCCAGCCAGAGCCCGGGCGTCAAGTCCTTGTTTTTGATTTCGGAAGCCAGGCGGTACATCCCGCCCGGAAACCCTGCACTTGTCGAAAGCCAGTCGCCCACCGCTTTTTGCCAGCCATCGTCGATCTGGAAATAATGGAAAGGCAGTCCCGAGGCAGCCACGGCATTCAGGTCCGATGAAATTGTCTGCTCGGAAATATTGGTAAAATGCCGATACCAACTCGTCCAGCCCAGTATTCCGCGCTGTTTCGGCGGCGTAATGGCGTGGTAGGGGGCATTTTCCATAAACATGGTAAAATACCGATCGTACAATTCCTTCTCACTCCCCTCTCCTATCCAGACGTCAAGCCCAGGGAAGGAATGAGTCAAATGTAGCCCCGCCAGATCCTTTCGCACCGTAAGCACGGCGTTGTGGTGGTCGTACATCCAAAGGGTAAAGCCCGTGTGTTCGTTGAGCGAGCCCATCAGCCGGCATTGTCCGGCCTCCGACACGGTACAGTAGGTCCAGGAATGCAGATAACCCCGTCCGCGCGGAATTCCTTCGATATATTCATCGCCGTAAAAACCCAGCCTTTTTCGGGCCAAACCACGCAGTCGCGGGATTTTTTCATCGGGGTGAAAACTGCGCGTTTCGCTCCACGACTGAAATCCATTGGCCAGAAATCGGGCAGTCGGGCCCGGCTGGAGGGAAAACTGCAACTCCAGGCGACGCAGCGTCACGTCTTGCTTGGGGTGGATAAACACCGTGTAACGTTCGCCGTATTTTTCCGTATTTTGTTGAAAATCAAGATACAACTCCGGGAAGGAGTTGCTTTTTTCGGGTTGAATCCGGTAAGTATTGCCGTCGATTTCGAGGATTGCCTGGCGCAGGTGCAACATGGCGCGACTGGATTATTTAGGCGGGCAAGTTAGTGCGCATTTGTCGTTCGACGACAATAGGAATGACAGGCGGCAAGGAAAGTAGCGCGGCGCTATGAAAACTGTACTGAAAAACTACCTTTGCCCGGCTTTTTGACAATGCTGTGAAATCTTCTTCCGAACGTCTACATCCGCTGCTGGTACGCTCTGTAGCCCAGGCGCTGCAAGCCATTTTCCGCGACAACCGCCACGCCGACAAAGTTATCGAAAACGCCCTCCGGCAAAACCCCAAAGCGGGTAGCCGCGACCGGGCGTTTATCGCCGAAACGACTTACGAAATCGTTCGATACTACCGGCTTTATACCGAAATCCTGGGCATTACGCCAAAAATAGAAGCTGACTTCTGGCTGCTGTGCGGCGTCCATTTTTTGGTCAAGGAAAACCCCGTGCCCTTGCCCAACTGGATCGAGTTCAAATCGCTCAATCCGCCATTTATCCTCAAAAAAGCGGCTGAATTGCGTGTTATCCGCAAATTCAGGGAAAGTATCCCCGACTGGCTCGACGAACTCGGCCAGGCCGAACTGGGTGAAAAGTGGGACGAAACCGCCGCCTGGCTCAACCGCCCGGCATCCGTCGTACTGCGCGCCAACCGACTGAAAACCGACCGTATGGCGCTCCGCCTGGCGCTTCGCGCCGAAGGCATCGAGACCGATCCTCACGGCGAAGACACGGATGCCCTGGTGCTTCAACGGCGGCAAAACGTGTTTCAAACAAAAGCATTTCAGGACGGCTGGTTCGAAGTGCAGGACTACAGCAGCCAGCAAGTAGCGCCTATTCTTTTGCCCTGGCCCGGCCAACGCGTGATCGATGCCTGCGCCGGCGGCGGCGGCAAATCGCTCCACCTGGCAGCCTTGATGCAAAATCGCGGCACCTTGATCGCACTCGACACCCTGGGCTGGAAGCTCGAAGAGCTGCGCACCAGAGCCCGTCGTGCAGGAGTGGCCAACATCGAAACCCGCGTGATCGAAAACAACAAGACGATCAAAAGGCTGCACGACTCGGCCGATCGCCTCTTGCTCGACGTGCCGTGCAGCGGCCTGGGTGTTCTGCGCCGCAACCCCGACTCCAAATGGAAAATGACGCCCGAGACCATCGCCAAACTCAGGGCAACGCAACAGGAGATCCTGCAAACCTACAGCCTCATGCTTAAAAGCGGCGGCCGAATGGTGTACGCCACCTGCAGCATTCTTCCTTCGGAGAACGAACAACAGGTCGCCACCTTCCTGGCCAGCGAAGCCGGGCGCGATTTCAGCCTGGTCAAAGACTTGAAAATTCTGCCGCAAGACGAAGGTTTCGACGGCTTTTACATGGCCTTGCTTCAGAAAAAACGCGAAGAAACAAGTGTCGATGAAGCATAGGCATTAACTTGGTGCTTGAGAAAAATTATCAAAAACCATGACGCTTCCTGAACTGCTCCGCGATTACGCCGCCTGCAACCACTGGGCCAACCAACGAATGATCGATTGGGTGTCGGGCTACGAACCCGAGATGATGGACCGCGAACTGCCGTCCAGTTTTCCTACCCTTCGCCACACGTTTTTGCACATTTGGGACGCGCAATACCTTTGGTACGAGCGCCTGCAGGGCACTTCCCCGGCGTTTTTTCCGTCAAAACAATACGATGGCCTGATTCAGGACGTGTACGAAGGCTTGCTGCGTTCGTCAGAAAAATTGACCCAACTGCTCATCGACCTGCCCGACGATTTTTTTGCCGGCTCGGTGGTGTATAAAAATGTGGCGGGCAAGGAATTTACCAACCTCGCCGCGGAAATGATCCTGCAGGTGCTGCAACACAGCGCCTATCACCGCGGCCAGATCGTGACCATGGGCCGCATACTGGGCTTTACCGAGCCGCCCCAGACCGATTACATCGCCTACGTGCGCATCAAATCGGGACCGGTAAACTGACCCCCACCGGCAGCAAGAAACTGCCCGGCTTTTCTTTTGCACCATTTCGGCTTCGTACTTTTGACCGGGCACTTTTTCAGGCTCCGGACGTATGAAAATTATCCATTTCTCCGATACCCACCTCGGCTACCAGGCATTCGACGTCGTCAATCAGCGCGGCATCAATGCCCGCGAGCAGGACATGTACGACGCCTTCGAGTCGGTCATCAACCGAATTCTCGAGATACGCCCCGAACTTGTGGTGCATACCGGCGATTTTTTTCACCGCCCCAGCCCAAGTAATCGCGCCCTCACCCTGGGACTCGAACAACTGCGGCGGCTCTGCGACGCCCGCATCCCTATCGTGCTCATCGCAGGCAACCACGAAACACCCAAAACCATTTATACCAGCCCGATTCTCAGGGCTTTACGTAGTCTGGACTGTGTCGTGCCGGTGTTCAACGAACAATACGAAGTGCATGAATTCGGCGAGCTCGCCATCCACGGCGTGCCGCACATCAACGACGACCGCATTCTGCAGCAGGAACTGACCCGGCTGACCCCCTTGCCCGGGCGCTGGAACCTGCTCATGTTGCATACCTCGCTGGGCAAAACCTATCTGATGGAGGAATACGGGGAGCAAATTTACCCGCCCGAGTTCATTCAGAAACTCGGTGGTTTTCAATACGTGGCGCTCGGCCACTGGCACAATTTTCAACAAACCTCCGTTGCGGCAAATGCTTGGTACTCAGGCTCTACCGAACGAATGAGCGAAACGGAAATCGGCGCCGAAAAAGGGTTTATTATTTTGGAAACCCGGCCCGACGGACCCTTCGATCTTCAGTTTGAAGCCATCAAAACCCGTCCCTGGCTCAAACTCGACCTGCAAAACTGCCAGCAAAAAATCATTGCCGAAATACGTGAGGAATTGCTCCGTTTCAGGGCCGCCAACGACACCCAAGACGCCATCCTGAGCCTCAATTTTCTCGATATCAAGGCCGAACAGGCGCTGGAATTGTCAAACCTGCATCTGCGCCAGATCTTTCCCGACAGTTTCCAGATTTTGCCCAAACGCCGCATCGTTGCCGAACGCAGCTTCGCCCACCGCATCGAGGCAGGTCAGTTCGATCGGCTCGACTCGGTTTTTGCCGAATACATCAAAAGCCGATACCCCGACGACCCCGCGCTGGCCGATAGCCTGGTAGAAAAAGCGCGGCATTATTTCCAGCCTTACCACTCCTGAAAACCATGATAATCAATCATTTGCATCTTGAAAATTTTAAGCAATACGGCTTGCTCGACCTCGAGTTGAGGGAAGGGCTGGTCGGCATTGTGGGGCGCAATGGCTCGGGCAAATCCACCCTGTTCGAAGCCATCATGTATTGTCTTTTCGGGCAGGGGATTGAAAAGGAAATGGTGCGTTCGGTGTTCGCCGACCCCAAAGCGACGGTGCAACTCAGCCTGAGTTTTATGCTCGGACTCGAACAATACCTCGTCAAACGGGAGTTTCGGGGCAAAATCCTCACGGCAGGGGCAGAATTGTACAAAAATGACGAATTGATCGCCAAGGGCGTGACAGCCGTCAACGAGGAGATCACCCGGCTGCTCAATATGGAGCGCGACGGGTTTCGCCGCTCCGTTTTTTCGGGGCAAAAAGAACTGGCCGAACTGTCGGAAGTCACCGGCTCAGAGCGCCAGCGCATGGTGCGCAAAATGCTCGGGCTGGACAACCTCGACGAGATCAAAAAACGGATCAACGACGACACGCGCGCTTTGCGCCAACAGATCAGCGGACAGGAGCAATTGCTTTTAAACGAGGAAGTTATAGCCACTCTTGAAACGGAGATCAAAGACCTGTCCGCTGAAAAAAAGCGGGTGGCGACCGATCTGGAGAAAGAACAAAAAGGGCTGGACGAGACCGCCGGCAGGCAACGCCAGGCGCATTCCGCCTTTGAGGCACAGGAACAGGTGTTCCGAACTTTTAACGAACTCCGACGCGAAATCGACCGCAGTCAGGAGCGGCAGAATAGTCTGCAACAACAACGAACGGAACTGGAAAACCGGCTTGAGCAACTACAAACGGCTCAAAAAATTCTGGAAGCAAGGCGAAGTGAATTTACCGGACATCTTGCTGAAAAACAACAACTTGCACAACTGGAAGAGTCGCGACAGCGCAAAACCAACCAGGAAATCAACGCCCGAACGCTGGCCGAAGTGCAGGAGCAAATCGATGCGTTGGACAAGGAAGTAGCCGCGGTATCGGATGCTTTGGATGGCACGGGTATCGAGCAGGAAATCGAGGCGCAAAACCGCGCCCTGGCTGACACCGTCGCACAGATTGAAGCGCAGATCGAGCAATTTCGCAACCTTGAAAAGGAGGTCAGCGCTTTGCATGAACGGGTCAGAGAACGCGAGTCGAAAATCGACAACCTGAAAGCCATCGGAAAAGACGGCGCCTGCCCCACCTGTTTTCAGCCGGTTCGCGATGCTTACGAGCAGGTTTTGCAACAACTCAACACAGAAATCACTGATATTCAGCACGATCACCTCGCCCGGCTGGAACAAAAGAAGGAACAGGTACGGGAGGCGGGAAGCACCTTGCGGACACAGGAAACGGGCATTCGCAGCCGGATCGAAGAACTCCGCAAAGCGCAAAATCGCTATGAAGAGCAACTGCGACAGCAGAAAATGTTTGCCGAGCAACGCCAGAAACTGGAAGCCCAGGCGACGCGCTACCGGCAAGTCCTGCAGCAGATCGGCGAAGTAAACTTTGACGAAAAGGAATATCTGTCGCTGAAAAAGAAAGTCGAGGAGCAGGAAAACCCGTACCTGGAATTTGTAAAAACGGAGGCGTACCTGAGCAGGGAAATGCCCTCCGTCCAAACCGCCCTTGCCGGAAACAAGACTGCTTTTGACACAGAACTACTTGATTATCAAGAAAAATTAAAGGCCCTCGATGCTGTGGGTTTTGATCAGACAGCCTACGAACAGTCGCGGGCACAGCTGGCCGGTTTTGACGAAGCCTACGCACGCCAGTCGGCCGTGGTGGCCGAATTGGTGCGCCGCTCGCAGGAACTGGACAACGAAATCGGGCGGCGCAGGGAAAAGATCAATGCGAACGCTCACATCCGAAACCTGATCGGCGACAAGCAGGCAGAAACCGAACTGCTCGACAAACTGTCGCTCTCGCTCGACGGCTTCCGCAACGAAATCCTCGATAAAGTGAGCCCCTCCATCTCGCGCGAAGCTAGTTTTCTTTTCAACCGAATCACCAGAGGCAAGTACGAGAACATCCTGGTTGATGAAAACTTCGACTTCCAGATTGCCGACGGGGGGGCCTACTACCCTATCCGGCGCTTTTCCGGCGGCGAGATCGACCTGGCCAACTTCTGTCTCCGCATCGCCATTACCAAGGCGATCGTGGAACTCAGCGGCTCCGCTCAGGGGATCGAGTTTCTGGCCTTCGATGAAATTTTTGGCAGCCAGGATGAAGAACGCCGCATGGAAATCATGCTGGCGCTCAACTTCCTGCAGGAACAGTTTCGGCAGATTTACATCGTTTCTCACATCGAAAGTTTGCGGGATTATTTCCCCAATATCCTGGAAGTCAAATCCTTACAGGAAGGCGGAAGCACTGCTGTCTGGGTATAAACTGAATTGCCATGAAAAACAACCAGCAACACCACCATACCGTGCTGACGGGCCTCAATGACGAGGAAGTGGTCCGCAACCGGGCCAACTGGGGCAGCAACACGCTTTACCTGCACCCGAAGCGCCACATGGGAAAACTGCTGTTTGAAGTGGCCGGAGAGCCGATGTTTTTCCTGCTGGTGCTGGGTTGTGTGTTGTATTTTTTTCTGGGAGACAAAACCGAGGCCTGGCTGATGGCGGCCTCCATCATATTCGTCATTGCCATTGAAATTGTACAGGAACTTCGTTCGGAAAAAGCGCTTCGTGCGCTGCGTGATTTTGCGCAGCCCAGGGTGACCGTCATCCGCAACGGGTTCAGAATTGAAATTCCTTCTTCCGAAGTGGTCGTCGGCGATCTGATCGCCTTTGCCGAGGGAGAGCGGCTTGCCGCCGATGCCCGGGTGATCCAGCACAACGATTTGAGCATCGATGAATCCATTCTGACCGGCGAATCGCTGCCGGTCGGCAAATCACAGGCCGAGGGCGAGAACCTGTTGTATCAGGGCACGGTCGTCGCTACAGGCCTCGGGGTCGGCGTGGTGACGGCCGTCGGGCAGCAAACGGCATTCGGCAAACTGGGCAAATCCATCGAATCGATCGAGTCGGAGCCCACTCCGCTCCAGAAGCAGATCAACCGTTTTGTCAAATTGATGATGCTGATCGGGTTGGTCGCATTTATGCTCGTATTTGCCGTCAATTACTACTATGTCGATTCAATAGTGGCCGCATTGTTGTTTTCGCTGTCCTTTGGTCTTGCCTTGATCCCCGAAGAAATTCCCGTCGCATTTACGACGTTCATGGCGCTGGGCGCTTACCGCATGACGCGAAAAAACGTCCTGGTCAAGCAGCCCAAAACCGTGGAAAGCCTCGGTTCTGCCACCGTGATTTGCCTCGACAAAACAGGGACGATCACCGAAAATCAAATGACGGTCGCCGAAGTGGTCGACTTTGCAGGAGAAGGCAAGGTGCTGGAATACGCCATGTGGGCCAGCGAACCAGAGCCTTTCGATGCGATGGAGAAAGCCATTCACGCTGCGTACGCCGAACAGGCGCTTGTCGATCGACGCGTCGGTTTCAAACTATACCATGAATATCCGCTGGGCGGACAGCCGCCGATGATGACCCACATTCACCAAAATAAAACGGGGGAACGCGTGGTCGCCACGAAAGGCGCTGTGGAGCGGATTTTGCGCGTTTGCAAACTGCCCGATGCCGCTAAATCGGACGTAATGGAGCGGGTCAATGCGCTTTCCACAGCCGGGTATCGTGTGCTGGGCGTGGCGCGCGCCGAATGGCCGGGGGAGGAATTTCCCGCCGATCAGGATAATTTTCCCTGGCTGTTTCAAGGCCTGGTGGCCCTTTTCGATCCGCCCAAACGCAACATCCACGAAGTCTTCCGACAGTTTTACCAGGCGGGTATTCAGGTTAAAATGATCACGGGCGACCATGCGGGTACGGCCCTCAATATCGCCAAAGAAAGTGGCCTTCGCACGGGCGATGCGGCGCCACTCACGGGCGACGCCGTGATGAACCTGCCGAAGGAAGCCCTGCGCCGTTTGGTCGGCGAAACGGTGGTGTTTGCCCGAATGTTTCCGGAGGCAAAACTCCGCGTGGTGCAGGCCCTGAAAGCCAACGGCGAGGTGGTTGCCATGACCGGCGACGGCGTCAACGACGGCCCCGCATTGAAAGCCGCCCAAATCGGGGTGGCTATGGGCCGCCGGGGCACCGAAGTAGCCAAAGGCGCCGCCTCGATGGTCCTGATGAACGACGATCTGGGCGGCATGGTCGTCGCCATAGAAAACGGGCGGCGCATTTACGCCAACCTGCGCAAAGCCATTCGTTACATCATTTCCATTCACATTCCGATCGTTTTGACGGTCGTGTTGCCCCTCGTGTTCGGCTGGAAATACCTGCACATGCTCACCCCGATCCACGTGATTTTCCTCGAACTGATCATGGACCCCACCTGCGCCGTCGCCTTTGAAAACGAGCCGACCGAGCCGGGCATGATGAAAAAAGCGCCAAGGGCTGCCAACAGCCCGCTGTTTTCGAGTAAAGAATTGTGGTTCAGTGTATTGCAGGGTTTGCTACTGACCGCGGGCATCCTGGGCATGTACCAGTACGCCCTGCACAAGGGCGCCGACGAAGCGACCACCCGCACCTTTGTTTTCACGACCATGCTGGCCGGCAACCTGTTTCTGACTTTTGCCAACCGCTCGTTCGAACACACCATTGCGCGCACCTTGTTTTACAAAAATACCAATATCCCGATCATTGGCGCCGTGACGCTGGCCTTGCTGGCAGCCGTACTTTTTATTCCCTGGGTCAACAGTTTGTTCAAACTGGCGCCCATAACCCTGGAAGAAACCGGGCTTTGCCTGCTCGCAGCGCTGGTTTCGGTGGGCTGGTTCGAAGTCTGGAAGGGACTCAAAGCCCTTTCACGTCGAGGCTCAGTTTCCCTTTCGAAAAAAGGTTGACCCGAATGCTGGAGGGCGTCAGGTAGGTATTTTCCACCACAACGCTGTCGACCGTGCCGGTCAGCACAATGCCGGGCTGCAACTCGTAGTGGTTCAGCGAGTTTTGTACTTCGCCGCGCATCTCGCGGATGTTTTCTTCCAGCGGGAATACCATGGCGGCAGCCATTTGTTTTTTAATGGTGCCCTTGAACATCCAGGCGGCCGTTTTATGCAAAAAATTGCGGGTATCCACGTGAAAATCGAGATCAGTCACCTCGACCTGATTTTTCTGGGGGTTAAAAACCGGCCGGCCAATAAAATAGATATTGCCGTTGAAAGAGCCGGAAAGCCTTGAATTGACGACCAGTTTGTCGTTGTTGCCCCAAAGTTGAATGTCTTCCACCCTGACCTTGCGCCGCCCCGACTCGAAAACCTGACCGACCATCATGGTGCGGGCCATTCGTTCGGCTTCGGGAAAAGGAATGTCCGTTGCGATACGCACCTGATAGTCGCCGGGGGTGTCGTCATTGATATAATGGAGGTTGGGCAAGGTCGAATTTTCGCGGAAATAAGGTTTTTCTCCAATGCTGACGTCGTTCTGGCATTCCACGGCGATGGTGGCGTAGATGGAGTTCCAGTCGGTCCGCAACGGCGTGATCCCGATGCTGAGCGGGGTGGTTTTGACCCATGTTTTGTATTCCTCGGACAGCAAAACAGGCTCTTGCAGGGCCGTCCAGGCCTCCTGTACGTAAGGGCGGAGGCTGAATTGTTGCCCCACCACGCGGTCGAGCGTTTGGGTGAGGGTTTTGCGGCTCTGGTTGATGGCGATATTGGAGATCGTTTCGATGCTGATATCCCCGATCCCCGTTTTGAGCACCGGCTTGCTGATCCATTCGTAGTATTCGAGGTCGGTCACGGTGGCGATCGACCAGTCGGGATTGAGGCTGAATGTTGTTTTCAGATTGAGCGCCAATTCGCCCTCGGCCTCGGCGGAACCGATGAAAAGGCTTTTGCGCAGCCAGATTTTCAGGGGCACCTTGTATTTTATGGTCTGGCCGCTGAGGTACAGGCTGATGGGTTGAGTCTTGGTGGCGCGAAACATCAGCCCGTCGTTGTTGTTGTCGTAGAAGGAGTTATCTTCGTAAAGCACCCCGTTAAGACGTTTGTTGAGGCTGGCGGTAAGGTCGTTGATGGAAATGGTGACCGGAATGGCGATCGTCGAGATCAGGGGCGCTTCCGGCGTGTAGGCATACTGCTCGGGCGGCTTCGGGGCGTCGGCATACTTTGCAGTTTTACAAAAGGAAAGCAGGCTCATGGCCATCATCAGGCTGATTCGGGAAAGAAATTTCATGTTGGTAAAATTGTAGGGCAAATGTAGTCGGAAGCGACCATTCCTGCACTAAAAACAAGTGCCGGCAAAAGACGCCGAGGCGGGGAAAGCCGTAATTTTACGGGCCTGAAAAACAATTTCACCGCTGCTATGACACCGCTTGCCGAACGAATGCGCCCACAAAACCTGTCCGAATACGTCGGCCAGCAACACCTCGTAGGCGAAGGCGCCGTGTTGAGGCAAGCCATCGAGAACGGCCGAATCCCGTCCTTTATTCTTTGGGGGCCGCCGGGCGTGGGCAAAACGACGCTCGCGCAGATGATCGCCAAACTGCTGAACAAGCCGTTTTACCAATTATCGGCCATCAATGCAGGCGTGAAAGACATTCGGGACGCCATCGAAAGCGCTGAGAAACAGACGCTTTTTCAGCAAAAAGGCGCCATCCTGTTCATCGACGAGATTCACCGTTTTTCAAAAAGCCAGCAGGATGCCCTGCTCGGGGCTGTGGAAAAAGGCGTTGTGACCCTGATCGGCGCCACCACCGAAAATCCTTCCTTCGAGGTCATTCCAGCCCTTTTGTCCCGCTGTCAGGTGTATGTGCTGCAGCATTTGGGAAAAGATGAACTGATCGGACTGGTGCAACGCGCCCTGCACGACGACGAACAACTCAAAAACCTCGACATCGACATCGCCGAATACGAGGCCTTGTTGCTCTATTCAGGGGGCGATGCAAGGCGACTGCTCAATGCCCTCGAACTGATCGTCAACTACCGCAAACCCGGCGAGCCGTTTCGCATCACCAATGAGCTGGTGCGCGAACTGATTCAACAAAACGCGGCCCTGTACGACAAAACGGGCGAGCAGCACTACGACATCATCTCCGCTTTTATCAAAAGCATGCGCGGCTCCGACCCCAACGCCGCCGTCTACTGGCTCGCCCGAATGCTCGACGGCGGCGAAGACATCGAGTTCATCGCCCGCCGCATGGTCATCCTGGCGGCCGAAGACGTGGGTCTGGCCAATCCGAACGCCTTGCTGCTGGCCACCACCACGATGGACGCCATTCGGATGATCGGCATGCCCGAGGCCCGAATCATCCTCTCCGAATGCGCCATTTACCTGGCGACTTCTCCCAAAAGCAATTCGGCCTACATGGCCATCGACAACGCCCTTGCCCTGGTCCGGCAGACGGGCAGCTTGCCCGTCCCGCTCCATTTGCGCAACGCGCCCACCAAATTGATGAAGGAATTGAACTACGGTTCGGGGTATCAATATGCCCACGATTTCGCGGGAAACTTCGTGCAGCAAGACAATCTGCCCGCCGACGTTGACGGGAAAATCCTTTACGAGCCGGGCGCCAATCCTTCCGAAGAAAAAACAAGGCAAAAACTCCGTTCCGACTGGACAGGCAAGTACAAATATTAACTCCTTAATTATCATTGTTAATTATGTGTGTTAATATTTATATTTATCAGCGTTAAAGCCTTCATAAGGGTTAAATCCATGCTAAACACGGTTCCGCCCCTTGCCAGCGATTGGGGCAGCCGGTACGTTTGCTGAAAAAAGAATCCATATGAAGCAACTGATGTTATTTGGCGCCATGGCGCTGCTGCTGTCCTCCTGCGAGCCTGATCCTTTTCCGCTCGAACTCACCCGTTTCGATGTCAGCTGGTTCGATGTTGATCAATCCGGCAATCAGACACTCGACGATCGCATTCATTTCGACGTGCTCGTGAATATTACCGATCCTGAAAGCGACGAACAGTTTATCACGCAGTGGGAATTTGCCTATTTCGTAAACGGAAGTTTCGGCGGTGTGCTGCTTGGCGACGAACGCACCAATGCCAACAGCATTACGGCGCAACTCGACGTAACCCCGAGGTTCCTGCAAGGCCCCGGCCAGACTCCTATCGAGCCCGGCGACGCCATCGAATTTCGTTTGTGGGCCGTGGACAATCATGGCACGCAACTGGAACAATTCCATACCATAACCATACAGCACTGACGATGTGGCGGCACGTTCCGAAAACCTCTTCCTGCCCTGAGACTCGACACCTTATTGCCTGCTCCAAAATATAGCCGCCTCCAACCAATCTATTTTAGAGCATGTTGAGCTTTTCCTGCCGAGGCGAAAACGGGGAAATTTTATTTTCGGCAAGGCAAATTTCGCAGTCGGATGCGGGCAATCCGGCGAGAAATTTAACGCAGCAGAAAATACAATTTTCCGTTTGCAGCCCGGCAAGGAAAAGCTCAACATGCTCTAAAACACCTCTGCCCTTTCAAGGCGCCGCCACGCACTCCTGGGTGCGCTCTGTGCGGCGCCTTTTTTATTCAAAAAAGGTGAACCCTCGGCAATTTTCAGTGTTTGGCGAATCATCGGCTCAGGCAAGACTTTTACCTTACCTTTACCGGCCGGTGCGACACACCACAATATTGTCGCCGTTCTGATTACCTGACTCAAATAAATCCATCTATGTTGAGCACGGCCGCCCACACGGACAATCTTCAACTCATTCGCGAAAGCGCACGCGACTTTGCCGAAACCCACATCCGCCCTTTCGTAATGGAATGGGACGAAGCGCAACATTTTCCCGTCGAACTTTTCCATGCCATGGGGCAACACGGCTTCCTGGGTGTACTGGTACCCCACGAATACCACGGCGCAGGGCTGGGTTATCAGGAATACATCACGGTTATCGAGGAAATCGCAAAGGTTTGCGGCTCGATCGGACTGAGCGTCGCGGCCCACAACTCTTTGTGTACCAATCACATACTCACCTTCGGCAACGAAGAGCAAAAACAGAAATACCTGCCTAAACTGGCCACCGGCGAATGGATAGGCGCCTGGGGACTCACCGAAGCCAACACCGGCTCCGACGCCGGCCGGATGCAATGCGTGGCCGAGCGCGACGGCGATTACTACGTGCTCAACGGGGCCAAAAACTGGATCACGCACGGCAAAAGCGGCGACGTCGCCGTGGTGATCGTCCGTACAGGCGCCTTGCTCGACAGCCGGGGCATGACGGCTTTTGTGGTCGAAAGAGGGACGCCCGGCTTTTTCGCGGGAAAAAAAGAAAACAAACTCGGCATGCGCGCCAGCGAAACCGCCGAAATGATCTTCGACAATTGCCGTCTGCACAAAAGCCAAATGTTGGGCAATGAAGGTGAAGGTTTCATTCAGTCCATGAAGATCCTCGACGGCGGTCGCATTTCCATCGCTGCCTTGTCGCTGGGTATCGCCAAAGGCGCCTACGAAGCATCCGTTCGATACGCCAAAGAGCGGCACCAGTTTGGGCAGCCCATCGCCAATTTTCAGGCCATCAGTTTCAAACTGGCCGATATGGCGACCACTATCGAAGCGGCGGAACTGCTTACCCGCAACGCAGCCGATTTGAAAAACCACAAGAAATCCCACACACTTGAAGCCGCCATGGCCAAATATTATGCCTCGGAGGTGGCGGTGAAAGTAAGCACGGAAGCGGTGCAAATCCACGGCGGCTATGGCTACACCAAGGATTTTCCTGTCGAAAAATTCTACCGCGATTCCAAGCTTTGCACCATCGGAGAAGGCACTTCCGAAATCCAGAAACTGGTCATCTCACGCGAGGTGATACGATCCTGATCCAAAATACTTTCCCATACTTTATTTTGTTTTGTTTTGCTGCCCTTGCCGTCTCCCGGCAAGGGCAATTTTATTTCCTATTCCCCGCCCCGCTTCGGACATTTGCGCCGCTATTTTTCAATTTCCAATGACGATACATACCCTCGATCTGGAATTTCTCGGCCTCGAACACGCCATCGCGGTATTCGTGGTGGAAGGCCCGCAAGGACTGGTCCTTGTAGAATGCGGCCCTCACGCTACCCTGCCCCACCTCGATGCGGCGCTGGCCCAAAAAGGCCTGCCGATGAAAGATATCCGGCAGGTATTCCTGAGCCACATTCATTTTGACCATGCCGGGGCTGCCTGGGCCTGGGCCGAACGCGGCGCCGACATCTACGTTCATCCGAAAGGATTGCCGCACCTGGCCGCTCCTGAACGCCTCTACAACTCTGCCCGGCAGATTTACGGGGAGGATATGGACCGCCTCTGGGGCGCCATGCATCCCATCGCCGCTGAACGGCTGCATGCGCCCGAGCATGGGCAAACCATCGCCGCTGCAGGGCTCTATTTTACCGCGCACTACACCCCCGGGCACGCGGTGCATCATATTGCCTGGCAACTCGGCGAGGGAGCCGATTCGGTGGTGTTCACCGGCGATGTGGCGGGTGTGAGGATTGAAACAGGTCCTGTTCAGCCGCCTTGCCCGCCGCCCGATATCGATGTGGAAGCCTGGCGCCATTCCATCCAGTTGTTGCGCGATCTGCCCTCTCAGCGGCTTTTTCTGACGCATTACGGCGTAGTGGAAGACAAGAACAGTCACCTCGATACCCTCGAAGCCGAACTGCTCAGCTGGGCGGAATGGATGAAACCCTTTGCGCAAATGCCTGAGCAACCCGCCGGCCTGGTGGACGATTTCAAGGCTTTCGTAGCCGGTCGCCTGGAAGCGGGCAATGCCGACGAATCGATTCGGAGGCGGTACGAGGCTGCCAACCCGGCCTTCATGTCCGTAGCAGGCCTGTTACGGTACTGGCGAAAAAAAATGGCGCAGTGAAGCCAGGCGGGTATTTTCAGCAGTTAAAAACAATTTGACCTTGGAGGCAAAAGATATATTACAACAACTTGAAAATCAGAACATTCTGGTTGTAGGCGACGTCATGCTCGATCGGTACCTGACCGGCTCGGTCAGTCGTATTTCACCGGAAGCGCCAGTGCCTGTGGTGTTGCATCGCAATACGGAGGACCGCCTGGGCGGTGCTGCCAATGTGGCCTTGAACATTCGCGCCCTGGGTTCCAGACCAATCCTGTGCAGCGTGATTGGCGAAGATCACGACGGAGAAATTTTTCGTCGGCTGCTGCCGGGTTTCGGGATCGGCGACGAAGGCCTGATTGCCTCCCGCGACCGCCGCACGACGGTCAAAACGCGAATTCTGGGCAACAATCAGCAGATGTTGCGCATCGATCAGGAAGACACGCATGATATTTCAGACGCGGAACGCGACGCCTTGATCCGCCGAATTGGCGAACTGATGGACCGAATGCCGATACAAGCCCTGATTTTTCAGGATTACAACAAGGGCGTACTCACCGAATCGCTCATACAGACCGTAACCCAAATGGCGCAGCGCAAGGGAGTTCTGACCACTGTGGACCCCAAACGCGCCAACTTTTTCGCTTACACGGGCGTCGATTTGTTCAAGCCCAATTTGAAAGAAATCCGCGACAGCGCGCCGTTTCCCGTGCATTCCACGCTCGAATCGCTCGGGGAAGCAGCCGCTATGCTTCGCAATCGCCTGAATAATCGGCTCACGATGATCACCCTTTCTGAAAAAGGCTTATATTTGGATGGCGGACAAACGACCGGGCAAATTTTCCCCACCGTACCGCGGAACGTTGCCGACGTCAGTGGCGCAGGCGATACCGTGATCAGTATCGCAACGCTCGCGCTTGCTGCGCAACTGGAAGGCCGAATTATCGCCGCCCTGTCCAATCTGGCAGGCGGCCAGGTCTGCGAATTCCCGGGAGTTGTGCCTGTAAATCGAAACATTCTTGAAAAAGAACTGGATCGCTGGCTGCATCAAATTGAATAACATATGAAAGCCTTTTTTACCTCCGTATTGATCCTCTCCGGCCTTGTGCAGGTTTGGAGCCAGTCCTTCTACGCCCCCGACACCATTTTTTCCCAACATTTTGAAGTCGACCCGTCCGATGAAATGCTTTCTTTCCCTTCCGGCGAAGACGATGTATGGGTCAATTTTAACCAGGATGGCGGCATTACGACCTGTGCCCAAAATTTCGGCCTGACGCCCGGCGACTGGTATTATGAAAGCGATCTGGGCACCAATGAGCCGACCAACAACAGTTGCTTCACCAGTTGCTCCTTCCGCAACGGCATCTACCTGCAAAACAGGAATTGGCTGATTACCCCGCCGGTTTATATCTCCGACGAAAGTTGCCATCTGTCGTGGAAGTCGCTGGCCTTGCAGGGACCGCTTTACATGGACGGTTATAAAGTACTGATTTCCAACGGCTCCAACTCGCCGCTCGACAATGAGTACGACACCGTTTTTGTCGCGGCGCAAATGGTTTCTACCGATTCCGCCGGTTCGCTGGATTTGTCGCAGTATGAATTTTCGCCGGGCTATATCCACGCCAATTCATTTACTGACACGAACTACTATTATATTGACAGCACCGAACTGTCCGACGGCACGCTGGCGCCCTATTTTCACGGACGCCTCGAACCCCACAGCATTAACCTGGCTCAGTATGTGGGTCAGTCGGTCTACATCGCCTTTTTGCACGATTCCCGCGATGATTACATCCTCCAGATCGACGATATCGCCGTGGTGAAAGAGGCGCTCAGCGTCACTGAAACCCACCCTGGCGTGCGCACTTTCGACCTCAGTCCGAACCCGGCGACCGACCATATCCAGATAAACTGGGAACTCGACGCCCCCGAAACGGTGCGGATTACACTGATGAATAGTTCAGGCGCCGTACTGTCTGAAAAACAGACCGCAGAGGATGACGCCCGGCTCGATCTCGGCAATCTGTATTCCGGTGTGTATTTTTTGCAGTTGAAAACGACACAGGGGCAATCGACAAGGCGATTCGTAAAAATTTGATTCTCAATTTTTTAAAAAAAATAATTTGGAAGTAGGCCTATAACTCGACTGAAATCGAAAAGAAATTCCGTTTCTTTGCGGCAGAAGTATCTATTACCAACACAAAAGTTTTTTGACAGTCTTATGCTTAGCCGTCGTAGCGTCCGCATTAAAGTAATGCAGCTGCTGTATATGCTCAACAGGGATGAGCAGCTCTCCTTTCCCGACCTCTTAAAAGAATACAACGACGGCATCTGGAAGGCCTTCGAGATTTACGTCTATCAATTGTATTTGCTGCTGCGCATCACCCAGCAGGCAGAAAAAGACGCCGAAACCCGCGCCGCGAAGTTGCTTCCAAGCGAAGAAGACAAAACTTTTACCCCTCGTCTGTACAACAATCCGCTTGTAAAAAGTCTGGCGAATCACACCGATTTTCTGAACATCGTCACCCGGTTCAAGTCCAACGAAAACCTGGACGACGACATGTTGCGCCGTATTTACCAGTCGTTTGCGGATACGCCCGAATACAAGGCGTACCTCGAAATTCCCGAGCCGACGGATCAGGACCACAACAAGATTCTGCTTGAACTGTATCGTTTTCTCGTCAACAACGACCTGTTTACGGAATTGACGGAAGACCGCTACAACAACTGGCAAGACGACGAGTCGCTCGTCGTGGGCGCCATGAAAAAGACCATCAAGGCAATGCCCTTGCAAGGTGATTTTTACAAGGAATTCGAGCCTTCCGACGAGACGGTTCGCGATTTTGGCGAACAACTGCTGCGCAAAACCTGTCAGGAAGACCAGGCTTTGCTCACCCAGATCGAACCGATGCTCAAAAACTGGGATTCAGACCGCGTAGCCATCCTCGACATGATCATGTTGAAAATGGCGCTCTGCGAACTCTTGCACTTCCCCACCATCCCGACCAAGGTGACGCTCAACGAGTTTGTCGAGATCTCGAAAATTTATTCCACCGACAAAAGCAAGGACTTCATCAACGGTATCCTTGACCGGCTGATGAAAAAACTCGTAAAGGAAGACAAGATCGTAAAAGAAGGCCGCGGGCTGATCGAGTAACTCTTTTCTCTTTTCTTCATAAAAAAAGCCGCCGGACGAACGTCCGGCGGCTTTTTTGTTTGGCGTTGGTGGCTGCCTGTTTATTTCAGCAAGGTGACATTGCCTTTGCTCTCGTAAACCGCTCCGTTGCCGCAGGTTGCCCTGAGGTACCAGCCATAGGCGTCGGGCGTCAGTTCCCTGCCGTTGAATGTGCCGTCCCAGCCAGTGTGGGCGGGATCGTTGGTTTCGTACACTTTTTCACCCCAACGGTCGAACACCACGAAGTAAATCTCCTTGATGTTTACGCCCCTGACGCGGAAGAAATCGTTGTTGCCGTCGTTGTTGGGCGTGAAAGCTTTGGGCACAAAAATGTAGGGCTCCACACATTCACCCGACATGACCGCGACGGTCACTTCCGAAGTTGCCGTGCAATTGGTATTTGTTGCGGTTACGGTGACGATGTACGTCGTCGTTTCGACCGGGAATGCGTAAGTGGTCGAATCGAAGGGATTGGAAAGCGAACCCGCCGGCTCCCATTCGTAGGAGTAATCCGTTCCACCGGAAGGAATCACCACCAACAAGGTGGAATCGCCGGGGCAAATCGAGGCCTTGCCCGTGATCTGGGCTTCGGCAGCAACCTGAATAACATTCACCTGGAAAACAGCCGTATCGACACATCCCGCCTGGTTGGTCACAATTGCCATGTAAGTGGTTGTATCCGTGGGAGTTACGGTCGGATTGGGCGTACCCGGCAAATTGGGCGTCCAGTGGTAGGTCAGGTTGTCGTCGGGGTTAAGGTTCGTGATGGTCAGCTCTGCCGACGAGCCCAGACAGACGTCGCGTTGAGCCGGTTCATAATCGATGGCTACGTCTGCATTTTGTACCCATACGGAGTCTACTGCAGTGCAATTGAACTCGTTAATGGCCTGCGCGTAATAATACTGCCCCGGGCCCGGGACCACCACGATGGTATCGTTGTTGGACAATACCGGGTTGAAATCCGGTGATGTCGACCATTGGAACTGAGTTGCATTGCTGTTGACGACCGTCAGGTTCAACGGGTCGGCATTGCAGGTAAAGATGTCGTTGGGCAGTTCAATATTCGCGCCGGGAACCGGGACAACCAGTGCGGTATCCTTGAAAATACAGGTGCCGTTCACGATTGTTACGAAATACGAGGTCTGAACATCCGGCGACACAACCGGGTTGGGAAGGTTGGCAACCAGGTCCGGATCGGCCGGGTTGGCGCTCCACGTATAATTATAATTGTTGTTAAATACCGGGTTCAACTGGACCGAATCACCCGGGCAGTAGTTGCCGGAATTGATTTCCGTGTCGTCGATCAGGTAGTAAACGATGGAAACCTCGGTGGTGTCCGAGCAGCCGCTGGCATTCGTCACAATCAGGGTGCCCGTGACGGACCCATCCTGGTTGAACGTCAACTCAGGATTCTGCTCATTGGAGGTTTGGTTGCCGGGCGTGAAAGTCCAATGCCATGAAGTCGGATTGCCGAGGCTTTGATTGCCGGTGAATTGGATCGTGGCTGCTCCGAGGCAATTGGTTTGCGCAACGCCTGCAATAGCAGTAGGCGTAGAAAGCACCGTCACTACCGCCGAATCCGTCACCACACAAGCGCCGTTCGTGATCGTCACGTAGTACGTCGTCGTGCCCGAGGGCGATACCACCGGGTTCGGGCTGCTGCCCGACAGGTTCGGGTCAACCGGCACCGAGGTCCACACGTAGGTGTAGTTCGGGTTGCCGTCCGGGTTCAGCGGAACCGAAGTGCCGGCGCAGATCGCAGCCGGGTCGCTAATATCGTCGTCTAGAATATTGATTTGGACGTCCAGCGTCGTCGTGTCCGAGCAAACGCCGTTGCCGACCACCAGGGTCACCGTTACCGTGCCGTCCTGATTGAAGGTCACCGTCGGGTTTTGTTCCGTGGATGTCGCAGGCGTGCCGCCGGGGAAGGTCCAGTTCCAACTCGTCGGATTGCCCGTCGATTGGTCCGTGAACTGCACCGTGGCTTCGCCCACGCAGTTTTGCAAAATAGCGATGAAGGCCGCGTTGGGCTGCGGAAGCACCGTCACCACCGCCGAATCCGTCACCACGCAAGCGCCGTTGGTAATCGTCACGTAGTACGTGGTCGTGCCCGTGGGCGATACCACCGGGTTCGGGCTGCTGCCCGACAGGTTCGGGTCAACCGGCACCGAGGTCCACACGTAGGTGTAGTTCGGGTTGCCGTCCGGGTTCAGCGGAACGGAAGTGCCGGCGCAGATTGCCGCCGGGTCGCTGACGTCGTCGTCCAGAATATTGATTTGAACATCCAGCGTCGTCGTGTCCGAGCAAACGCCGTTGCCGACCACCAGCGTCACCGTTACCGTGCCGTCCTGATTGAAGGTCACCGTCGGATTTTGTTCCGTGGATGTCGCAGGCGTGCCACCGGGGAAGGTCCAGTTCCAACTCGTCGGATTGCCCGTCGATTGGTCCGTGAACTGCACCGTGGCTTCACCCACGCAGTTTTGCAAAATAGCGATGAAGGCCGCGTTGGGCTGCGGAAGCACCGTCACCACCGCCGAATCCGTCACCACGCAAGCGCCGTTGGTGATCGTCACGTAGTAGGTCGTTGTGCCCGTAGGCGATACCACCGGGTTCGGACTGTTGCCCGACAGGTTCGGGTCAACCGGCACCGAGGTCCAGACGTAGGTGTAGTTCGGGTTGCCGTCGGTATTCAGCGGCAGTGCGCCGCCTTCACAAACACCAACCAAATCACCTATTTCATCATCAATAAAGCCAATATCAAGGGTTTGAGTGGTCGTATCCGCACAACCGCCACCGCTGGTTACGACCAAGGTCACGGTTACCGTGCCCTCCTGATTGAACGTAATGGTAGGATTGGCCTGCGTTGAAACGGCGGGGTTGCCGCCCGGGAAAGTCCAGTGCCAGTTGGTGGGATTGCCCGTCGACTGGTCTGTAAATTGAAAAGTTGCATTCCCCGAGCAGTTGATTTGGCTAAACGAAAATGCAGCGTTTGGAGCCGGTTCAACGATGGCAAGCGCCGAATCCACCACCGAGCAGTCGCCATTGGTGATCGTCACATAATACATGGTGGTCACGGTGGGCGTTACCACAGGATTGGGGCTGTTGGAGACAAGTGTCGGATCCACAGGATTGGACGACCACTGATACGTATAAACAGCATTGCCGTCCGGATTCAGTTCGACCGACTCACCGGGACAGAAATTACCCGGGTTCGATACTTCATCATCAATCACGACGACGTCGAGAGACAGCGAAGCGGTATCTGTGCAACCGATGGCATTTTCAACAATCAAAGTAGCCGTAACCGCGCCCTGATTGGCAAAAGTGATCAGCGGATTTTGCTCGGAAGAATTTTGATTGCCGGGTTGGAAATTCCATTGCCACGACACGGGATTGCCCGTCGATTGATCCGTAAACTGCACCACAGCATCATGAAGGCAGCTCAATTGAGCAGCGCCGATCGCAGCATTCAACGTGTTTGAGTCGGATACGGTAATCGTGTCGGTGAAGGTTTGTACGCAGCCTTGTGTCGGCACAAACTGTACGATATAATCGCCGGCCTGCGGATAGGTATAAGTCGGGTTTGGGTCCGTGCTCGTATCGCCGGTACCAAAATGCCAGGTGCCCAAAACATTACTTGAATTGGTAAAGTTGACCGTCAAGCCATGGCACAAGTCGGCATCGATTTGCCCGTCAATAGAAGCGCCGGGCTGTACTTCGAGCGGTATGGAAATATCCGCCACGCAATCGTATTGGTTGGTCAGGTGCAAACTGACGACATAATTGCCTGCCGGCGCCGTCGCAACGGGGTTGGCTACGTTCGCATTGGGCGAAAACGTAATCGTCGGCGGCTGGGCAGTCCACTGATATGTCAGGATCTGGCCGGGGTTGAGGTTAATCGCCTGCAAAACAAACGGAGTGTTTTCGCAGAGGGAATCCTGTCCCAAAACGGCTATTTGTACGTCGATACCGCCGCCCTGAACGGTCGCAGCGGCTGTGTCGGCACAACCGTAAGCATCAGTAGCTACGGCAAAATAAGTTGCCAGCGGCCCGGCAGGGACCGTCAGGGACAAACCCGTGCCCAGCAATTGCCCTTGCTGGTTGTACCAATTGACCGTAGCCGTGGTATTGATGCTGGCCTGGAGCGTAGCAAGACTGTCGCAAGTAACGATGGAAGCATCCTGCAAGCTCAGGTCGAGCGGCGTAACGCGGATAACCGTTACCTGTGCTGTGCCCGTACAACCTCCGCCATTGACGGTCAGTGTGTACGTCGTCGTTTGGTCCGGATCAGCAATCACATTGGTCGGATCGCCATTTACAAAAACCAGGTCGGTCATAGGCGACCATTCGTAAGTCTGCCCCGGTGTGCCTGTCACCGTGATCGGGATCGGGCCGTTTTGGCAGTCAACCGTCGGGTTGGGCGCATTAATGGTAAATGTCGGGATGCCGGTCACATTGAAAGGCAACTGAACGGAATCCTGACAGCCGGCAGCCGATGTAATAACGAGTGTGGCCGTGCCATTCTCGTTCTGGGTAAACTGCAAAGGCGGCGGATTTTGCAAATCAGACTGCGAAGAACCATTGCTCCACACAAACTCCCAATGCCAGGAAACGATAGGACTCAGGTTGTCGGTCGATGCGTCGACAAACTGAACCGTCACCTGATTATCCACGCAGGCCAGTGTATTCAAGGTAAAATCGGCAACCGGGTTGGACAAGGCGCCGATGTCTGCGACGCTCAACGCCGTACAGCCATTGCTGTCGGTTACCCAGACGCTATACGCGCCGGCAGGCAGGTTGGAAATGGTATTTCCAGACACCTGACTGCTGTCAGGGAAAGTCCAGACATAGTTGTAGGGCGCAGTGCCACCCGAAGCCAGGGCCGAAGCCATGCCTGTGCTGTCGCCAACACACACGACATCGGTAGTGTCCGTAACTTGCACATTAACAATGGTATGTGTGCCAATTACCGCACAAGCAGTATCGGAGCAGCCGGTGACCATATCCGTCACCGTCACGCAAACCACCGTCCCGGCCGGAATACCGTTCAACTGGGCTACCGGCGGACTGTTCTGGATATTCCACTGATAGGTATAGTTGCCACCCGGCGGGTTGACGATGGCGGTCGCTGTACCGTCGTCGACACCCTGACATTCCGCCTTGGTTGTGATCAGGGTGACGTTTAAATTGGAGATGGAGTCGATATTGACCGTAAAATCGTGCTGACAGTGAAGCGCATCGAATACGCACACATAATAGGAGCCGGGCGCCAGACCGCAAACGGTCTGCCCCGTAACACCCAGCACCGGCCAGGTATAAGTGTAAGGAGGTACGCCGCCCACGCCCTGGACAGTGGCGCATCCTGTACTGTCGCCGCAGGAAGGTGACACCGAAACCAGTTCTACGGTAAGGAGGGGCGGAACATTTACGGTATCGCCGTCGATCGTTGTACAGCCGTTTTGGTCAGTCACCGTGACAGCGTAATAACCTGCGGGAATATTCATTTGCCCGGACACGTTGCCGGCATTGTTATTCCAGGTATAGGTGTAAGGGGGGAAGCCGCCGGTAGCATTGGCCACCACAGCCCCGCCATTGGTAAAAATCGCGCAGGGAATATCCGTTGCCACGACATCTACTGAAAACTGATTGGGGCCTTCCAGCGTCACATGATCCGTAAACGTACAGTTTTGAGCATTGGTAATGGTCAGGTCATACATTCCCGAAGGAATATTGGCATTGGTTGCCGTCGTGACGCCGTTGCTCCAATGGTAGGTGAAGGGCGGGAAGTTGCCAAACGTCACTGCAGTGATGCTGCCGTTCGGAATTCCGCTACAATCAGGTGTAACATATTGATAGCCAACAAAAAACTCCGAACCTGGGTAAACCTGGATTACCTCGTTGTCGATACATCCGTTGGCGTCCGTCAGGGTGACGCCGTAATTACCTTGCGTATTGGCAATGATCGAAGAGGTGTTGGCGCCATTGGTCCAGGAATAGGTGTACGAGCCCGTACCGCCAGTGCCGGAAGCCGTAAGCGTCACCGGAGGGCCGTCGCAATCGACATCCGTGGCCGTAATCGCAGCAACCAGCTGATCGGGCTGCGTCACAAAAACGCTGCCTGTCGCTACCTCGCCGTTAGCATCCGTTACCGTGACAAAATAGGTGCCGCTTCCAATGCCGTAGGTTGTTTGCCCGCCTTGCGCATTGCTCCATGCATAGGAGTATGGAGCAGTTCCGTTGGAGGGCGTTACGGTTGCCGTACCATTGGTATACCCAAAACAGGTCGGCTGGCTGAAAGTAAAGGTCAATTGAATAGGCGGATTGGCTGCCGAAAGTCCAAAAACCTGCACCATCAGGAGAGCCATCCAGATGCCTTTTGTCACATGACGCATAGATAAGTATCCAGTATTCATCGCGATTGTTCGTTCAAGGTAATTTCGATTCTTTGAAGGGGGGAAGATTATCTGTCTGAGAATCAATTAGTTTTATAAAGATCAATTGCCATTGGTTAGTCGTACTTCAAGTATTTCCGCTCTTCGTTCCAGCGAGGCCTCTACGCTGTACACCGAACGCCGCAGGTCTTTGGGATTGTCGCTGATGTTGTTGGCGGAAGTCGTTTCTCCATACGGCACGGTCGAGACTTTCAACTGTCCGTTCTGGATGTAGCCTTCGAAAATGCCGTTGTTGTACTTGCGGAGGAAGTTGAGTACGCAGACAATCCGGCGCTTGGTCAGTGCCAGGTTGTATTCGGTCGTAGCCAGCGGACTGGCATAGGCTTTTACCATAATCTCGATACTCGATCCGCTTTCAAGGAAGATCGTAAGATTACTGGCAAACGAATCGAGGCGCATGTAGCCACCGTGGACATTCATGTCGAAAAAGGCATTCATTTTGGCCTCGGCAGCCTGCTTGTCTGCGCCCTGGAGGTTGCGGGTTGCCTTTTCAAGGAAAAACGTCCTGCGCTCCATGTAGGATTTGTAAGCCTGGTCGTAGCTGGTAAACGTTTCCTCAGGTTTTACCGTCCAGGCGGGTTTGTCGTTGTCAAAATAGATCGTGAGCGGAAGGTACATTTCCATCGTAGCCGGCGTCAGACGCAGCTTTTTCAAGATGATCTCTCCCGGCTTGGCGCTGCTCAGTTCGCCCGCCTGCACATAGGTCGTATCGCCGGTAAACCCTTCCTTATTGCCAATAATCATGTACTGGCGCTTGCGCTC